>UCML01000041.1:0-88948 GCA_900473675.1 Hyphomicrobiales bacterium
TTGTTTCGATCAATCCACTAGACCCTTTGATCTAAACTCGTTGCTGCAAATTAATCTATATGTCTTTTTACCAGCGGGTTGTTTCCCCGGGAACAGCCGGCTCAAGTGCCAGGGCATGAAGTCCGGCATCGATTTCCGCCTTCAAAACCTCATTGATGGCGCGATGACGGGCGATACGGCTCATGCCGATGAAAGCGCTGGAAACGATGCGCACGCGCATATGGGTTTCACCGGTGCCGTCCAGATCCGGCTGGTGGCCGGCATGCAGATGGCTTTCGTTGACAACGACCAGCCGTTCGGGCGAAAAGGCCGCGCTGAGTTTTGTTTCGATGCGGCTTTGAAGCGACATGTTTTAGCCCCGTTTCTCTGGCTTTTCCGTGAGCGCCGATCTTATACCAAGTCTCGATGATAGGAACCTATAGGATGGCTTATGGCTGGTCTCCGGCTAGGCGCGGTGCGCAGGGCGATGCTTGCGCATCGGACAAGCATCGCAACAACGCCGGAGACCAGCCATAAGCCACCTTCGGCCGACTTCTAGGGCTTTCTGGCGTCGTCGAGGTCCTTGACCGATGCGCAAGCATCGCTCCGCGGGCCTCTCCTAGCCAGCAAGCCCGATCGAGCCGGTCCTATAGGTTCCTATCATCGAGACTTGGTATTAAACAAAAGACCCGTCCCGGAATGCTTTTTGCGCGGTGCAAAATGGCTTCACAAAGCCTGTAACATTCCGATTTGTCAATTCTTGTTGTGGCGCCCGCCACGCCCCATAATTAGCGCCATGAAACTTGATTCAAAATATTTCGATGGGATTCGGACTCGCCGCAAGGTGAACCAGAAACCGGAACCGATGGCACCCAAATGTCAGTGGGACGGGTGCGAGGAAAATGCTGTCCATCGTGCGCCGGTCGGCCGCAATGCCGAGAACGAATTTTTCATGTTCTGCTTCGAGCACGTCAAGGAATACAACAAGGGCTACAACTACTTCTCCGGCCTTTCGGATACCGAGATCGCCCGCTACCAGAAAGAGGCGATCACTGGCCATCGTCCGACCTGGACGGTGGGGGTGAACAAGAATGCCAAGAATGCGCCGCAGCAGTCGCAGCAGCGATCCGGCTCGGCCGGCGCGCAGGCCCGTATGCGCGATCCCTTCGGCTTTGTCGATCAGGCGCGTGCGCGCGCACCCCGGCAGGAACCACGCCTGCGCAAGCTGAAGACGCTGGAGGCCAAGGCCTTCGAAACGCTCGGCCTGCATGCAAATGCCACACCCGCCGACGTCAAAACTGCCTACAAGGAGCTTGTAAAAAAGCATCACCCCGACGCAAATGGCGGAGACAGGGGATCGGAAGAGCGTTTTCGCGCCGTGATCCAGGCATATCAATTGTTAAAACAGGCTGGCTTCTGCTAGGAACCCGTTTTATTACGGTCACACATTTATAAAGGCATAGACGGGATGCCCGCCGCCAGGCAAATCAGGGGCCTTCCGTGCTGGAGACATGATGAGCAAGGTAGACCTCGATATTTCCAACCTTCCCGATACGACAGTTTCCGTCCGTGACGTTTTCCGTATCGATACCGATCTGCGCGTGCCGGCCTATTCCAAGGCCGATGCCTATGTGCCGGATCTCGATCCCGACTATCTCTTCGACCGCGAGACGACGCTCGCCATTCTCGCAGGCTTTGCCCATAACCGTCGCGTCATGGTGTCCGGCTATCACGGTACCGGCAAGTCGACCCATATCGAGCAGGTCGCTGCCCGCCTCAACTGGCCATGCGTGCGTGTCAACCTCGATAGCCATGTCAGCCGTATCGACCTCGTCGGCAAGGACGCCATCGTCGTCAAGGACGGCATGCAGGTCACTGAATTCAAGGACGGCATCCTGCCCTGGGCCTACCAGCACAATGTCGCGCTCGTCTTCGACGAATACGACGCCGGCCGGCCGGACGTGATGTTCGTCATCCAGCGCGTGCTGGAATCTTCCGGCCGCCTGACGCTGCTCGACCAGAGCCGCGTCATCCGCCCGCACCCGGCTTTCCGGCTGTTCGCGACGGCCAACACCGTCGGCCTCGGCGACACGACCGGTCTCTATCACGGCACGCAGCAGATCAACCAGGCGCAGATGGACCGCTGGTCGATCGTCACCACGCTGAACTATCTGCCGCATGACAACGAGGTCGATATCGTCGCTGCCAAGGTCAAGGGTTTCACCAAGGATCGCGGCCGCGACACCGTCTCGAAGATGGTGCGTGTTGCCGATCTCACCCGCGCTGCCTTCATCAACGGCGACCTGTCGACCGTCATGAGCCCACGTACTGTCATCACCTGGGCTGAGAACGCATATATCTTCGGCGATATCGCCTTTGCTTTCCGCGTCACCTTCCTCAACAAGTGCGACGAGCTTGAGCGCGCGCTGGTGGCGGAACATTATCAGCGCGCCTTCGGCGTTGAGCTGAAGGAAAGCGCTGCCAATATCGTGCTCGAAGCCACGGCCTGATCCATGGCAGGCCGGGGCGACAATTCGAAAGCAAGACCGGCCGGGGTCGTGGATGTGGAACCGTTCCGCCGCGCGCTGACCGGCTGCATCCGTTCGATTGCCGGGGATTCGGAAATCGAGGTCGTGTTTGCCAACGAGCGTCCGGGGCTTGCCGGCGAGCGCGTGCGGTTGCCGGAAATCTCCAAGCGGCCGACGCGCCAGGAGCTGGCGATCACCCGCGGGCTCGGCGATTCGATGGCTTTGCGCAAGGCCTGCCACGATGCACGCATCCACGCTACCATGTCGCCGCAGGGCGCCGACGCGCGGGTGATCTTCGACGCCGTCGAGCAGGCACGCGTGGAAGCCATCGGCGCACTGCGGATGACCGGTGTTGCCAGCAATCTGACGTCGATGCTCGACGACAAATATGCCCGCGCCAATTTCGGCAATATCGACCGGCAGGCGGATGCTCCGCTCGAAGAGGCTGTTGCCCTGATCGTGCGCGAAAAGCTCACCGGTCAGAAGCCTCCAGCTTCCGCCGGCAAGGTGCTCGATTTCTGGCGCGATTTCATCGAGGAAAAAGCCGCCGGCGACATGGCCAACCTGTCTGCGGCGGTCAATAACCAGCAGGCCTTCGCCCGTGTCGTGCGCGATATGCTGACCTCGATGGAGGTCGCCGAGAAATACGGCGACGACGAGGTCGAGCCCGACGATCAGGAAAGCCAGACCGACGAGGATCAACCGCGCAGCCAGGAGCAGGACGAAAACAGCTCTGACGAGGATGCGGGTTCGGATGCTGCCCCTGCCGACGAGAATGAATCTGCCGACGAGCAGATGGACGAAGGTGAGATGGACGGCGCCGAGATCTCCGAAGACGAGATGTCGGATGACGGCGAGGACGACAGCGAGACGCCCGGTGAGGTGAAGCGCCCGAGCCATCCCTTCGACGACTTCAACGAAAAGGTCGACTACGGCGTCTTCACCGAGGAATTCGACGAAACCATCACCGCTGAAGAGCTTTGTGACGAGGCTGAACTCGACCGACTGCGGGCCTTTCTCGACAAGCAACTGGCGCATCTGCAGGGTGCGGTCGGTCGTTTGGCAAATCGCCTGCAGCGCCGCCTGATGGCGCAGCAGAACCGTTCGTGGGAATTCGATCTGGAAGAGGGCTATCTCGATTCGGCGCGGCTGACGCGCATGATCATCGACCCGATGCAGCCGCTGTCTTTCAAGCGTGAGAAGGACACCAATTTCCGGGATACGGTGGTGACGCTCCTGATCGACAATTCCGGCTCCATGCGCGGCCGGCCGATCACGGTCGCGGCCACCTGCGCCGATATCCTTGCCCGCACCCTGGAGCGCTGCGGTGTCAAGGTCGAGATCCTCGGCTTTACTACCAAGGCCTGGAAGGGCGGGCAGTCGCGTGAGCGCTGGCTTGCCAGTGGCAAGCCGCAGACGCCGGGCCGCCTCAACGACCTCAGACACATCGTCTACAAGTCTGCGGATGCTCCTTGGCGCCGCGCGCGCCGCAATCTCGGCCTGATGATGCGCGAAGGCCTGCTCAAGGAAAACATCGACGGTGAGGCGCTGATCTGGGCGCATAACCGCCTTCTCGGCCGCTCCGAGCAGCGCCGCATCCTGATGATGATCTCGGACGGTGCGCCGGTCGATGATTCGACCCTGTCGGTCAATCCGGGCAATTATCTCGAGCGCCACCTGCGCGCCGTCATCGAGCAGATCGAGACGCGCTCACCCGTTGAACTGTTGGCGATCGGCATCGGTCATGATGTGACACGCTACTATCGCAAGGCCGTGACGATCGTCGATGCAGACGAACTGGCAGGGGCGATGACCGAGCAACTTGCCTCCTTGTTTGACGACGAGAGTTCACGCCGCCGAGCCGTGGCGCCGCGGCGGCGCGCGGGCTGAGACATTTTCCGGCCGGGGCATCGCATATTGCCCCGGTTTCTTTTGCATATTGCTTATTGATTTTTCGGGAGCTGCCTTGGGCGCTCCGTCCCGGCGTGCCGGAAGGAACCCGTTTGAACGCGACACTGATCCAGGCTGCCGCCTTTTCCCTGACATTGGCCGTCATGCCGTCCGCAGCCGCAACATCCGCGGTCTCGGAAACCGTTCCGGTGAAAAGCCGGCAGATCGAAAACTTCAAGATCGGCTCGGACCAGAAGCGGTTCGGCAAGCTGGAATTCATCGGCGGTATCGAGATGTCGTCGTCGAACGCACTGCTTGGCGCAATCTCGTCGATTCGTTTTCGCCCCGACCGAAAGTCCTTTCTGGCCATCATGGATACCGGACATTGGGTCGAAGGCGAGGTCCAGCGTGACGAGAAGGGCCGGCTGTCGGGAACAAGCGATCTGACGGTAACCTCGATGATTGATGCCAACGGACGGTCGGAGCAGGTCAAGGAACGGATGGACAGCGAAGGTGTGGCGCTGCGTGACGGCGAGGTTCTCGCCAGCTACGAAGGGCTTCACCGCGTCGATATCTATCCCGATCCCGGGTTTGCGCAGTCGGGGCCGGTCGCAACCCTGCCGATCCTTATTCCGCCGAAATCATTGCGCGGCAATCGTGGGCTTGAAACCATTGCGGTTTCACCAAAGGACAGCCCGCTTGCAGGCGGTGTCGTGGTCGTGTCGGAGCTAAGCTTCGACAAGGCCAATCACCTGCTTGCCGCCGTCCTCGACGGCCCGCGCAAAGGTGTCTTCGGCGTCGTCCAGAAAGATCCCTTCGCTATCACTGATGGTGCGTTCCTGCCGAATGGCGATCTCCTGCTGCTTGAACGCCGCTTCAGCTTTGCCGAAGGCATCGGCATGCAGATACGGCGCATCAAGGGCGCGGACATCAAGCCCGGCGCCGCGGTCGATGGCGAGATCCTGCTGAACACGGACATGGGTTACCAGATCGACAACATGGAAGGCCTGGACGTCATCGTCGAGCCCGGCGGCGACATCCGCGTCATCGTCGTCTCCGATGACAATCACTCCATCCTCGAACGCAACCTGATGCTGGAATTCCGGCTGGTCGAGTAAAATCCCGCCCATGAAAAAACCCGCATCACTGTGTGACACGGGTTCGTTTCCGGAGTTCTGATTTCAGGTTCAGGCGCTTGCCTTCAAGGCCGGCATCGGCTTGATCACGCTCATCAGCGCGCCGTAGGGCAAGAGCATCACGAGACCGACGATGATCTTGACGCTGAGGTCGCCGAGCGCCCAGGAGATCCACCGTGGAGCTTCCGCCGTCATGACGCCGAGGATCGGGGCGCTTTCGAGCGCGAAGGGATCATTCGGGCCGAAGAAGACAAAGAACGCAGCAAAGGCGAACGAAAAGAAGATCGCCGTGTCGAGGAAGGATCCGAACAGCGAGCCCACCAGCGGCGCGCGCCACCAGCTTTGTGCCCTCAACTTGTTGAACACCGAGATATCGAGAAGCTGGCCGAGCAGGAAGGCTGAGCCGGAGGCGATCGCGATACGTGGCGTGGCAACGAGCACTGAAAGCAGGATAGCGACGGCAAAGCCTGCGATCACCACCTTGCGGGCGGTGCGCGGTCCGAACTGGCGATTGGTGAGGTCGGTGACGAGGAAGGCGACAGGATAGCTGAAAGCGCCCCAGGTCAGGAGATCGCCGAGCTGCATGCCGGCGATCGAGCCGGGCAGGGGATACTGGACGAGGAAATTGGACGCCACGACCACGAGGGTCATCAGCGCGACATAGAGAAGGAACGTGCGATTCGTCAGCATTTTTTTTATCCTGGGGTATGCCACCAGTTGGAGCAATCTGAATCCGCGATTCCACCGTGCCTTGAGCCCGGCAATATCCGCGAACGGTTTACTGAAGCGTCACACGAGAAAAAGGCTCGCCGGTTGCCCAGGCAAGCCTTTTAATCTGTAGGGCCAAGAGTGCCGATTAAGCGGCGACAGCGACGGCTTCAGCCGTCTTCTTGACGATCTGGCGACGCAGTAGGCGAGCGCGCATCGACAGCTCGACTTCGTCAGCCTTGATCAGGAATGCGTCGAGACCACCGCGATGTTCGACCGAACGCAGGGCTGCAGCCGAAACGCGCAGGCGATAACGCTGGCCGAGCACGTCGGAAATCAACGTGACCTGGCACAGGTTCGGAAGGAACTTGCGCTTGGTCTTGTTGTTTGCGTGGCTCACATTGTTGCCCGACTGGACGCCCTTGCCGGTCAATTCGCAACTACGGGACATGATGCACCTATTTTTCTTTTCGCCTTCGGTCCATGCGTTGGCGGGCCATAAGCCCAGGCCGCATTCCGTTGGCCATGATTGGAAAGTTGCGGTTCTATAGTCAGAGACAGCCGCGGCGTCAAGCCAAACCTTCGTTTTCCGGGAAAACTCTTGAAAACCGCGCGGGTTTTTCAAGCCGGATGTATCGATCGGCTCGGATTCTTCTCGCTCCTATACATCTTTGCGGCGGCCAATTCCACTCTATATAGCCTTGGGTTAATGCTTGTGGCGAAAGCGGGTTTCGCGGCGCAGAAATGCCGTAAACCCGCCGTATCGGCTAGTGTTGCGTGAACGGCAATGGAAGGGCATCTGGAATGAACTGGCGCATCGGTGTCTCGGCGCTTCTGGCTTTAGCCACGGCAACGTTTTCCACAGGCACGGCTTATGCCGTCGAAGTCACGCACAATACGGACTACAGCATCTCGCTGGCCGGCCTGCCGATTGCCCGGGCGTCATTCCACACAGAACTCAATGCCGACCGCTATACCATTTCCGGCACGATGAATTCGGCGGGACTTGCCGATATCTTCGCCCAGACGTCGGGCGAGACCTCAGTTTCCGGTGTCGTCGGCCGCGACCGGCTGAGCGCCTCGGAATATCGGGTCCGCTACCAGACCGGCAAGAAGGGCAGGGCGATCGACGTGCGGTTCCGCAATGGTGACGTGATGTCTGCCTCGATGAAGCCGGCGCGCAGGATACCGAAGAACTGGATTCCGGTGACCAAGGCCGACATGCGCAATGTCGTCGATCCGCTTTCCGGATTGATCTTTCCCGCTGATACAAGGGTCTGCCCGAAAAGTGTGCCCATTTTCGACGGCGAATCGCGCATGGATTTGAAACTCTCGGCAAAGGGCACCAAGCCATTCAAGACCGAGGGATTCCAGGGCGATGTCATCGTCTGTGGTATCAAATTCGTGCCGAAATCCGGCTATCGCAAGGGGCGTGATGACGTCGATTACCTGCGCAAGCTGGAAACGATGGAAATCTGGTTTGCCAAGGCGGATGCGGTCAACGTCTATGCACCGGTCTACGTCCGCATTCCGACCAGCCTTGGCGCGGTTACCATCTGGGCGACGCGGTTCGGCAGCTGACGATCCTTCGCGCCGGTGATTCACTCGATCATGTCGCAGTTCGGCGTAGAATGTGGTCAAACGGCCATTGCGCACGCCCGCTTGCGAATGGATAAGCTTTTTGCGCATGGAACTGAATATCAGGAGTGAGGACCGGACATGAGTTTGCGGGCAACGTTGATCGGCTTTTCGGCGATCCTCATGTGGTCTTTGCTGGCGCTGTTTACTGCAGCGTCCGGCACCATGCCGCCCTTCCAGCTCTCGGCAATCTGCTTCTCGATCGGCAGCATTCCGGGCATTGTGGTGCTGGCGCTGAAGCCAGAGCGGCTGGCACTGCTCAAACAGCCGGCAAAGGTGTGGATCGTCGGCATTGCCGGCCTGTTCGGCTATCATTTCCTCTATTTCACAGCACTTCGCAACGCGCCAGCCGTCGAGGCCGGGTTGATCGCCTATCTCTGGCCGCTCTTGATCGTCGTCGGTTCGGCGCTTTTGCCGGGCGAGCGGTTGCGCTGGTATCATGTCGCAGGCGCGCTGTGCGGTCTTGCCGGCACCATCCTGATCGTCGCGCGCAACGGCGTTCAGTTCGATGATGCCTATGTTATGGGTTATAGCGCAGCACTTGCCTGCGCCTTCACCTGGTCGGGCTATTCGCTGCTAACGCGCCGCTTCGAGGCCGTCTCGACCGATGTCGTTACCGGCTTCTGCCTGGCGACGGCGGCCCTGTCCTTCCTCTGCCATCTCGGCCTGGAAACGACGGTCTGGCCGGAGACGGCAACACAATGGATCGCCGTCGCGGGCCTCGGCCTGCTGCCCGTCGGCGCGGCTTTCTATGCCTGGGACCATGGCGTCAAGAACGGCAACATCCAGATTCTCGGTGTCGCGAGCTACGCCGCGCCTGTGCTCTCGACGCTGGTGCTCATCGCCTTCGGCTTTGCCGAACCGTCTTTCCGGATCGCTCTCGCCTGCCTGTTCGTCACAGGCGGTGCGGTCCTTGCGGCCAAGGACATCATCTTCCGCGATCGCAAGGCAGCCGCACAGCCGGCCGAATAAGGTTCACGCTTCCGGTGGTTGCCAATCCGCTGGCGCCATTTCGAAGGCGGCGAAGTCGAAGCCCGGTGAAACGGTGCATCCGACCAGCGTCCAGGCTCCGAGCGATGTCGCCGATTGCCACCAGTTGGCCGGCACCATGCCCTGCGGCTGTTCACCGATCAGGATATTGGAGCCGAGCGTGATGCTGGTCGCCGGATTGCCTTCCTCGGCGATGCTGAGCGCCAGCGGTGCGCCCGCGTAGAAATGCCAGACCTCCACGGCGTCGCGCACGCGGTGCCAGTGCGAGCGTTCGCCGCGCTCCAGCAGATAGTAGATGGCGGTGGAGTGGCCGCGCGGGCCGCCAGCTTCATCCTTGAAGGTTTGGACATACCAGCCGCCTTCCGGATGGCGTTCCATTTTCAGCGTCTCGACAATGGCTTGCGCCGACAGCGGCAATTGAACGTCCATCAGAAATTGTCCTTGCGCTTGCGGATCTCGGCAAAAACCTCGGCATCCGATGCGTTCTGCATGCCCAGATGTGCCCTTACCCCAGCGTCATGCGGGCGCAGGAAGGGATTGGTGGCCTTCTCCAGCCCCAGCGTCGTCGGTGCGGTGAACCCGCCCTTGGCGCGCAGGGCCTCGATCTCGGCGGCACGGTTTTTCAGGGCCTCGTTCTTCGGATCGACCGTCACTGCGAACCGGGCATTGGACAGCGTATACTCGTGGCCGAAATAGACATTGGTGTCGTCCGGCAGGGCCATCAGTTTCTGTAGCGAGTTCCACATCTGGGCCGGCGTGCCTTCGAACAGGCGGCCGCAGCCGAGCGCAAACAGCGTGTCGGCGGAAAACAGCAGCTTGTCGTCGGGAAAATGGAAGCAGATATGCCCGGCCGTGTGCCCGGGGGTCTCGAAGACGTGCACCTTGTGGCCGGCAAATTCGAAATCGCCGCCGTCGCCAATCGTCATGTCGATGCCCGGAATCTTCGATGCCTCGTTCTCAGGGCCGATGATCGTCGCGTTGAAGCGTGTCTTCAGCGCCAGATTGGCTTCGACATGGTCCGGATGATGATGAGTCGTCAGGATATGCGTCAGCGTCCAGCCGCGCCGTTTCAGCGCGCCAAGGATCGGCAATTCTTCCGGCGCGTCGATGGCGGCCGTCGCACCGGTCTCCGGATCGTGGATCAGCACGCCGAAATTGTCGGTGCGGCATAAAAAGAGATCGATTTCGAGATTGGCCATCTGGGTATTCCTGCAAGGGACGGATCGTTATGGGCGAATGTAGTGACCGCCGCCTTGAAGTCCACCCGTTCCGGGCTAACATGATGGACATGCACGCAGATATCGTCGACCTCCGCCAGTTCTACCATTCCCGCCTCGGGCGCTTTGCCGAACAATCGATCGGCATGGCGCTGTCGTCGGTCTGGGCGCGGCTGCCGGAGGAGCGGCTGGTTGGGCTCGGCTATGCCGTTCCGTACCTCGATCGCTTTCGCGCCGACACCGAGCGCACCTTTGCCTTCATGCCGGCGGGGCAGGGAGCGGTGAACTGGCCGGTTGCCGAATTGTCGTCGACGGCGCTGATCTTCGACGAGGAACTGCCGCTGCCCGATTCCTCGGTCGATCGTGTCCTGATGGTTCATTCGCTGGAATTCGCCGAAAACCCGCGCGAGACGATGAAGGAACTTTGGCGTGTTCTCGCACCGGGCGGACGCCTGGTGATCGTCGTGCCGAACCGTCGCGGCGTCTGGGCGCGCATGGAGCATACGCCGTTCGGCTCCGGCCGGCCCTATTCGCGCGGGCAGCTGACGGCGCTTCTGCGCGAAACCAATTTCACCCCCGGCGCGTCCGCCGACGCGTTGTTCTTTCCACCCTCCAAGCTGAAGCTGATCCTCAAAATGCGTAGAGCTTTCGAACGGCTCGGCCGCTCGCTCTGGCCGGTCTTTTCCGGCGTCATCATCGTCGAGGCGCAGAAGCGGCTCTATCAGGGGCTGCCTGTGGCCGCCCGCGCCTCGCGCCGCGTCTTCGTGCCGGTGCTGGCGCCGCACGGTGTTCCGACGACGCGGGAAAAGCCATTTGCGCGGGCACATCGAATCGATTTGTGACGCCGCGCCACACTCGACAAAAACCATCTTCACCGGTATTGGCTGAACGTCGTTTCCCTGCCGCTGAAAGCTGATCCCATGAGCACAGACCTTACGAGCCCAACGCCACGCCCCGGTATTCTCGATATTGCCGCTTACGTGCCGGGCAAGGAGCATGCGCCGGGTGTCGCCAAGGTCTACAAGCTCTCCTCCAACGAGACCCCGTTGGGTCCGAGCCCAAAGGCGATCGAGGCCTTCCAGAAGGCGGCGGCGAAGCTTGAAATCTATCCAGATGGCCAGGCGATCGAACTGCGCGAAGCTATCGCCTCCGTCTACGGTTTGAACATTGCTAACCTGATGTGCGGCAACGGCTCCGACGAATTGCTGGGCCTGCTCTGCCACGTCTATCTCGCCCCCGGCGACGAAGCCATCATCACTGAGCATGGTTTCCTCGTCTACAAGATCCAGATCATGGGGGCTGGTGCGACGCCGGTGACGGTTCCGGAAAGCGACTGCCACGTGACAGTCGATGCGATCCTTGCCGCGGTGACACCGAAGACCAAGATGGTCTTCCTCGCCAATCCCGGCAATCCGACCGGCACCTATGTTCCTGTCGATGAGGTTCGCCGCCTGCAGGCCGGCCTGCCGAAGAACGTCATCCTCGTTCTCGATGCGGCCTATGCGGAATATGTCCGTCGCAACGACTACGAGGCCGGGCTCGAACTGGTGTCGTCCAACAGGAATGTGGTGATGACCCGGACCTTCTCGAAGATCCATGGGCTTGCCGCCCTGCGCGTCGGCTGGATGTATGCGCCACTTGCCATCATCGATGCGCTGAACCGTGTGCGCGGGCCGTTCAACATGAATGCGCCGGCGATCGCCGCCGGTGCCGCCGCCATCCGCGATCAGGCCTTTGCGGCAACTGCCGCCGAGCACAATCAGCTGTGGCTCGGCAAGGTCGCCGGTGCTCTTTCCTCGCTCGATCTGCGGGTGACGCCGTCTGTTACCAATTTCGTGCTGATCCATTTTCCGGATATCGACGGCAAGCGGGCGCCGGATGCCGACGAATTCCTGACCAGCCGCGGCTTCATCCTGCGGGCCGTGCGCGGGTATGGCCTGCCCAATGCGCTGCGCATGACCATCGGGTCGGCAGAGGCCAATGAGGGCGTCATCGCCGCGTTGACCGAGTTCATGGGCCGGGCGTGATGACAAAACAGTTCGAAACCATCGCGCTGATCGGCATCGGCCTGATCGGCTCGTCGATCGCACGCGAGATCAAGGACAAGGGCCTTGCCGGTTCCGTTGTGGTCTCAACGCGCAGCGATGCGACGCTGAGCCGAGCGCAGGAACTGAACCTCGGCGACCGTTACACGACGTCCGCCGGAGAAGCCGTGAAGGATGCCGACCTGGTCATCGTCTCGGTTCCGGTTGGCGCATCCGGCGCCGTCGCCGCCGAGATCGCCGCGAACCTGAAGCCGGGTGCGATCGTGACGGACGTCGGTTCGACCAAGGGCTCGGTCATCGCCCAGATGGTACCGCATATCCCGCAGGGCGTGCATTTCATTCCGGGCCATCCGATCGCAGGCACGGAATATTCCGGTCCGGACGCTGGCTTCATCGGCCTGTTCAAGGGGCGCTGGTGCATCCTGACGCCGCTGCCGGACGCGGACGAGACGGCCAAGGCCAAGCTGCGCGCATTCTGGGAAGCGCTCGGCTCGATGGTCGATGACATGGATCCCGAGCATCACGACAAGGTTCTGGCGATCGTTTCGCACCTGCCGCACATCATCGCCTACAACATCGTCGGCACGGCGGACGATCTGGAAGCGGTAACCGAATCGGAAGTAATTAAATATTCGGCGTCCGGTTTCCGCGACTTCACCCGTCTGGCCGCCTCCGACCCGACCATGTGGCGCGACGTCTGCCTGCACAACAAGGACGCGATCCTTGAAATGCTGGCGCGGTTCTCGGAGGATCTCGCCTATCTGCAGCGGGCGATCCGCTGGGGTGATGGCGAAAAGCTGTTCGATCTCTTCACCCGCACCCGCGCTATCCGCCGCTCGATCGTCCAGGCCGGCCAGGATACCGACATGGCCGACTTCGGACGGCACGCGATGGATCAGAAATAGGCGGTCGACTGTAAACTGCGACGTGGCTGTAGCCCCTCACCCTAACCCTCTCCCCGTAAACGGGGAGAGGGGACTGGCTCGAAGTTTGCCGCCTGGTCCTTCTCCCCGTCATGACGGGGAGAAGGTGCCCGACAGGGCGGATGAGGGGCAATGCGAAGCACAATGGCTTCGAACTAACTACCAGCAGCGCCTCAAAGCTGTGGCAATTCCCCGATCGGGAAGAACGCCAGGAAAGCGATCCCATCGCGCACGTTGAGCTTCACCGTCGCTTCGTTCTTGCCGTCGGCGAGCGCCGTCAGCATGTTGGCGATGTTGTTGACCACGGCGGTGCCGTCCTCGTTGGAGAACACCTTCACCAGGTTCTGGCGCCAGCCCTCGATATTCTTCATGGTGACGCGGAATTCACCCGAGATCAGTCCCCGATCGTCGACGCTGAAGGGGCCGGATGCTGTTGTCACCATGCCGCCGCCGAGATCGAGCGTCAGGTTGCGCATTTCGCCCTTGCTGTTGCGCAGCGCCTTTGGCTTCAACCCGCCCGCCTGCATCAAGGCGGCGCGATCGACGATCGTCATGTCGGCACTGGCGTTGATAGGAGGCAGCAGGCTTAGGCCATTGTCCAATTTTGCGTCGAACTGCTCGACGCTGAGGGCGGCATCCAGATCCGGACCGTTCTGCCGAAAGTGGGCTTCGCCATGTGCGGCGCTGAAGGCGAGCTTATGCGTGGCGCCCGCTACGGCATCCTCTTCCGTCGCCGGCAAAACAGCGGTGCCGGCGAGTTTGTCGTAAGTCATCGACGTGCGGTCGAGGCCGGACAAAGTTGCCTGAATGCTTGCGTGCATCAACGCCCAGTCGGCAGACACCGACAGGCCGGGCGACACACGGATTTCCGCCGGGCCGTCCAGTTCGATGACGGCATGTCCCGGCCGGTAGACCTGAGCGGCCGAACGCAGCGCGCCAAAGGTCGCAGAGGTGCCTCGCGTTGCATCGTCGAGACGCAATGAGTCGCAGAACAATCCGATGCGGAAGGGAAAGCCGCGCACGTCCATGCCGCCGCATTGCGCCGACGAACCCGATGCCTGTCTTTCCGCGAGGAATGCCGACAGACGGCTCTCTATCTGGTTTGCTGCGAGAAACCATGCACCGGAGTAGAGGACCAGGAACAGCACGACGCCGATGGCCAGACGTCTGATTTTCCGGCTTCCAACGGGGATTTCGGCAATATCTGCTGCGGCCATGGTTTACTCCGGGTATGCCGTTCGCCTTCGACGCCACGGCATGGGGATTTCGGTCTGCTGATCTGGCAATTCCCCGCCGCCTGCGCTCGACAATCGACAGGAAACCGATTCCGAATGCCGGGCAGATGCGCTAGGAAGGCACCAGTGGTCTATCCGCCGCTCTGGCCCCGTTTTGTGGCGCCGGGATGGCATGGATGTGAATGGCAGTGGATATGGACGATTTTTGGGTCTTTGGCTACGGTTCGCTGATGTGGAACCCCGGCTTTGCCTTCGAGGACCAGATGACGGCCCGGGCTTTCGGCTACCGCCGCGCGCTCTGTGTCCGCTCCTTCGTGCATCGGGGAACGCCGGAACGCCCCGGTCTCGTACTCGGGCTCGACAATGGCGGCTCCTGCCGGGGCATGGCGTTCAAGGTGGCTCGCAGGGACAAGGCGGATGTCATCGACTATCTGCGCGAGCGCGAACTGGTTACCCATGTCTACAAGGAGCGCACCATGCCGGTGCTGCTCGCCGACGGACGCCGCGTCCCGGCGCTCGCCTACACCATCGACCGTGCCCATGTGCAGTATGCGGGTGCATTGAGTGCCGAGGAAGCGGCGGCGACGGTTGCCGTGTCTCACGGGAAATCAGGGCCGAACACCGAATATGTCATGAACACGCTTGCCCATCTGAAGGAGATGGGCATTCGCGATCATTGGCTGGAAGAGGTGGGGGCGCTCGTCGGACGGATAGAGTCTCAGGCCTGAGCCCTAAGCTCCTTCAGCCGCTGCGCCGCAGTCGGCGGCAGGGGCACATGCGGATTGTTCTTCACTGTCTCTACCAGCAGCGCGTCGCTGGCAGTTTCCATCACGTCCGTCAGCGTTTTCAGGAACACGTCCGGATCAAGGCCCGCCTCGATCGGCGGCAGGATGCGCACCTTGAAATGGCCGGGATAGCGCAGGAACTTGCGGCGCGGCCAGAACAGGCCCGGATGCATGACGACGGGGACCACCGGTACCGTCAGGTCACGATAGAGCCGCGCGATGCCGTATTTGTATTCCGGCGGTGCGCCCGGCGGGCGGCGCGTGCCTTCGGGATAGATGATCAGCTGGCGGCCGGTCGCCATCTCGTCCTTGGTGCGCTGCATGACTGCCGCCATCACCTTGCCGCGTGCGCCGCGATCGACCGGCACCATGCGCTGCTTCTGTACATACCAGCCGAACAGCGGGATCCAGACGAGCTCGCGCTTCAGGATGAAGAAGGGATCGGACAACCACGGCAACAGTGCATAGACGTCCCAGAACGACTGGTGCTTCGGCGCGAAGATGTACCCTTCCTTTGGGATGTTTTCGAGGCCCTCGATCTCGAAGGTCGTGCCGACGATGACCTTGAACAGCCAGTGATTGCTGCGCGCCCAGTTCTTCGGAACGAACCAGGACGTCTTGCGAGGTACCAGGAAATAGAACGGCGTCATCACGATCATCTGGAGGATCAGGTTGATGTAGAACACGATGTTGAACAGGACTGAACGCAGGATGATCATCGGCAGGCTTTCGCAGCGAAAAAGGGTTATCCGCTGCCTACACGAATATTCCAGGAAGGAAAACAGCTTCCCTCGCGAGATCTATTTGGCGCCATCCTTCTTTTCCGTTCGCAGTCCGCTTGCCGGGTGAGCGCCCAGTGCATCGCGCGCAGATGCGATCGTCAGCTTGACGTATTCGGAAAGGATTGTCTTCAGCACCATGGGGTTGCGCAGCCAGTTGGTGCTCTTCAGATCGGAATTGACGACCGGATAGGCGATGAATTCGATCTCCGGATTGGCGCGGCGGAGTTCGAGCAGGCTGCGCGGCATGTGATAGTTGTTGGTGACGACCAGGATGCTGCGGTAACCGTTGTCGCGGATCCAGTTGGCGGTCTCGTTGGCATTGCCGATCGTATCGATCGCATCGTGGCCGATATCGACGCAGCATTTGAAGAGATCGGCCGAACTCTGGGTGTTGCGGCGGATCTGGCCGCCCGTCGTCGAGGGGTGGACGCCCGAGATCAGCAACCGTTTTCCCGCCCCGGTCTTCAGCAGTTCGACGGCCTGGTCTATCCGCTGAAACCCTCCGGTCAGGACGACAATGGCATCGGCCTTGGGGTTGGCCGGCGGCTGTAGCGACGCAACGGAATCGGCAAAATAGAGGAATCCGGCCGCAGCGCAGCCGGCGGTGAGCAGCAGCACGTAGAATGTCAGCCGCACCAATCGGCGGCGAAGACTCACATGCCGTCGCACCAGCGTTCCCTTCAGCCGCGTTTCGCCGCCTTCATTCATTTCTGTTCCAGGTGTCCCGGCGATTTTGATTCTTCCATAGAGACAGATTGCGGCAAGGGAGGGATGCAAGGCAACGCAATCATGGCCGTCAGGTCTGGTTTCCGTCGATGCGCGCGGGATCGGATCTTATAAGATCGATCTCGTAGATCGTGCGCATGACCGTAAAACGGGCTGTCAGGGTCGTCAGAAGCGCGATGACGATCATGATCACGGCGATGCCGAGATAACCGGTGTAGCCGATCGAAAAACTGCCGAACATGGCCGTCGCCTGGTCGCTTTGCGGCGTCGCCAGCGAGCGCGACTGCCAAAAGCTTGCGACAGCGAAGCAGACCGCGGCCAGCAGGCCGCCTGCACCGGCGCCCTTAAGGCTGATTTTCAGGAAATGTTTCTGGAATTCGGAGGCGACGAAGCTGGCCTCGGCACCGACGAAATGCAGCACTTCGACGATATGGCGATTGCCCGAGAGCGTGCCGCGCGTGGCAAAGATCACGGTCAGCACCATGGCGGAAAAAACCAGCACCAGTACGCCGGTGCCGATCAGCGCGGTGGTATGCGCCATGGCGACCAGTCGGTCGACCCAGGTTCGGTGATCATCGAGATAGGCCTGCGGGATGGTTTCCGTCAGCATCGTGCGCATTGCCGCAAAATCGGGCGGGTTCTGCTCGTCGATGGTGATGATGACGAGGCGCGGCACCGGCAGGTCGTCGATATCGAGGCCGGCGCCCAGCCAAGGCTCCAGCAGCCGCGCGGTCGCCGCCTTGTCGACGATGATGCCGTCGGTGGTGCCTTCGAAGGTCAACGCTAGGTCGCGCGCATCGGCGAGCGCTTTTTCCATGTCGAGTTTTTCGTCCGGCTTGATCTGGATGGTGATCTCGCGGGAAATCTGGCTCTGCCAACTTTGCGCCGTCGAGCGCACCATGCTGACGGCGCCGAGCGTCAGGCAGGCAAGGAAGGCCATGATGGCAATCACCAGCATCAGGGCATTGCCGGAGACGTTGCCAGGGGGAACAATCGGTGCCGTCGGGCGCACGCGCAGTGCCGCCTTGCGCTCCGGTGGCGCTGCCGGTTGCGAGCGATCGGTGACGCGGGCTTCACTCATAGATGTCGAGCCGCCCTTGCGAAAGAATCATCCGTCGTGCCTCGACCTGATCCATCAGCGACAGGTCGTGGGTGGCGATGACGACGGCGGTGCCGAGACGGTTAAGCTCGAGAAACAGGTTGAGAAGCCGCCGCGCCATCGGCGGATCGACATTGCCGGTCGGCTCGTCGGCGAGCAGAATTTCCGGCCTGTCAATCAAGGCGCGGGCGATCGCCGCACGCTGCTTTTCGCCACCCGATAGGACCGGCGGCAGCACATTGATGCGCTCGCCAAGCCCGACCCAGCCGAGCAGTTCGAGAACGTCCGCCCGGTAGGATGATTCGTCCTTGCCGCGGACGCGCAGGGGCAGGGCGACATTCTCGTAGGTCGTCAGGTGATCGAGCAAACGGAAGTCCTGAAAGACGATGCCGACGCGCCGGCGCAGCATCGGGAATTCATCGCGCGGAATGGTCGAGATGTTGCGGTCGAACATGCGGATCAGCCCGCGTGTCGGCTGCAGCGAGAGGAACAGGAGCCTGAGCAGCGTAGTCTTGCCGGCGCCAGACGGGCCAGTCAGGAACTGGAAGGATTTTTTGGGAATGTCGAAGGTCAGGTCGCGAAGGATTTCCGGACCCATTCCATAGCGCAATCCGACATTTTCAAAATGAATCAACGGGTCAGTGTCCAGCTTCTCTTCAGTCCAGCATGCCACGCATTCGCGGCGGGCTGATGGCCCTTGTTGCAGCATGCGACGCAGCATCGCTGTTACAGCGCCAACATGGTTAAACGGTGGTTAATTTTGCATGAAAACGGACCGTCTCCGCGGTGCCGTTTTCGAAGCATTAACCATTTAGGTTTACGTCTGGGAAAGGTTTGTTTCAATGCCCGATTCTGGCCTGTCAAAGCCGGGCATTCTGGCGCGGCCGATACGGCTGCGAAGGAGAGACGATGAACGCCTTCCGTTCCAACGGTGCTGCCCACCGCATGGACCTGCTGCCGCCGGATCGCCCGGTGCGGGCCGTTCGGAACGGCGCTGTGCCGCGTCCCGCAGACATCGTCGATGCCGAGTTCGAGATCGTTCCTGCGCACAGCCGGCGAAATGCCTATCCGGTCTTCAACGATAATCTCCGCCGCGCAACGACGCCCACGCCAAGGCCTGATCGTAACGTCAGCATTGCGTCGGTGTTTCCATGGGCGCTGAACCACCTGGAACGCCTGCTTCAGACGGCTTCCCCCAAGGCGTTTGCCGTCCTGGTCACTTGTCTCTGCGCTCCTGTCTTCCTGCTTTTTGCCGGTCTCTCGCAATACCAGCCTGCCGTCGCCTCTCCACCGGCTCTCTCCATCAATGGCGTTACTACATCGCTGAACGACGCCAACGGCATGAAGATTCTTTCGGTCTATGGCGCGGTCAAAAATCATTCCGATGCGCCGAAGGCGGTCCCGACGATCCTCGTCGATGTCATTGCCAACGGTCACCGGCGGACGGCCAGCCGGATCGATTCCGCGCAGGCCGTTCTTGCTCCCGGAGAAAGCCGGCCCTTTTCCACCCGACTTCTACACACAGGTGGAAAACTGCCCGATGTGGCGCTTTCCTTCGGTCAGCCGGGTGATTCGGCTCCCTGACTGTGCTAAGCGGCTAGTTTCCGGAGGCCTAAAACGCAGTCTCCACACTATTTCTGGAGACCATCCCACATGCCCGTCGTCCGTGGAAAAAACATCGAACCGCTTTATCCCGCAGAGCTTATTGCCGAGCGGAACGTTGCAATGGCCGAGCAGATCGCCAAGGGACCGCTCAACGACCTTCTCGTAATCGCCGTGCTCAAGGGCTCGTTCATCTTCGCCGCCGACCTGATCCGCGCCATGCACACCGTCGGGCTGGCACCGGAGGTCGAGTTCATCACCCTGTCGAGCTATGGCACCGGCACTGTGTCGCAGGGCGTCAGGATCATCAAGGATATCGACAGCGATGTGCATGGCCGTGACGTTCTCCTGATCGACGACATCCTTGAATCCGGCCGTACTTTGCGTTTTGCCAAGGAGCTGATGCTGGAGCGCGGCGCCAAGTCCGTGACCATCGCGGTTCTTCTCGACAAGAAGGTGAAGCGCCAGACCGACCTCGAAGCCGATTACGTCGGGTTCGAATGCCCGGATTACTTCGTTGTCGGTTACGGCATGGACGTGGCCTATGCGTTCCGCGAATTGCCCTTCGTCGGCATCGTCACAGGTGACGCCGAATAGCCAATCGGCTGTGGACTGCCCCTGATCTGGCGCCTGGCGTTTACGGAAAACAAAGAAAACTCTGGTGGTGTTGATCCCGCAGCGGCTGTGCTGCGGGTGAGGGACATGGCGTTGAATATGCGCGCTGTCCCGGCGGAGTTGTTGCCGAAACGGAGGCCATGATGGCGAAAATCCTGATTACCGAAGATGAGGACGGCCTGCGCCGTTTCGTTGCCCGCGCATTGCAACTGGACGGCCACGAAACGGTCGAGGCCGCCGATGGCGCCGAGGGACTGGCCTGCCTTCAGGGCGGCCGCTTCGATCTGCTTCTATCGGATATCCGCATGCCCGTCATGGACGGCATCGAACTCGCCCACCAGGCCTCAGCCGCATTCCCGGCGCTGAAGATCCTGCTGATGACCGGATATGCCGAGCAGCGCGAGCGAGCCGACAATCTCAACGGCAAGGTCATCGACGTAGTCTCGAAGCCGTTTACGCTTCCGGATATTCGCAAGGCGGTCGCGGTGGCGCTGGCTGCCTGAGAGTGTAACGTCGAAGTTTCCGACGGCGCCAGTCGATAGCAAGGATAATATCCTGCGGTTACTCTACCCAGCGCACGGTCTCCATCGGTGCTTTATCGTTTTGATAGCCAAGGATTGATATCGTGGGGAATGCGCCAGAACTCCCGCAGGAATTCGCGTTAGGGTATGAATTATTTCTCAGCCTATCGGACGAAGGATTTTGGTATGTCCGAAGCGACAGCAGGAAATGGCCGCTTCTCGAAACAAGAGACTTCTATCGCGTCTGGGTCATGTTGGAACGGCCCTTTGCGGAGGTTCAAGCAGGTATAAGCAAACTGAATTTCTCGAGCCGCTTTCCATTTGAGAATGTTATCGCATCGGCGTTTTTCGGTTCCGCCAACTGGACTGAACTTGCAATCCATTGGGTCCCATTTCTGGAGGCGCGCGAGAAGGCCTCGCTGTACGACCCACTTGTGGACATACAGATCTCAAAGACCACAAGTCAGAGGACTAGACAGCTGGCCAGAAAATTCGCGCATGAGATCGAACGATGGAAGAAGGCCGGGGGGATCGATGGGGTGGTCTAAAAGCAAAATTTGCCACGGCAGTATGCCGGAAAGCAACCCTCTGTCATCGTAGGTGTTAGGCCAAATCGCGCCAATAGACGAGAGCTGCCAGTCGTCATCTGGGACTTCCCAACAAAGCTTTCCGCCAGTTCCTCACCTTATATCCAGCAACCGCTCCAGATATTGCCGCTCCGTCTCGGGCGATGAGTTCGTGCCGAGGCGCCGGCGGATTTCGTCGAGGATTTCGCGCGCCCGCTGGGTGTCGATCTCGTCCGGCACCTTCACCTGATCGCCGAAATCCGGTCCGGCATTCTGCTGCCGGCGGCCGAGCGGGTCGCGGCCGTTCTGGCCGTATTGCGGCACGCCCTGTCCCTGTCCGGGGCCTTGTCCCTGGCTCTGCATCTGCTGCATCATGTCCTGAGCGCCTTCGCGTAAGGCCTGCAGCGCGCGGCCCTGGCTGCCGACGGCCTGCTCGCCCTGTCCCTTGCCAAGGGCGCCCGAAGCCCCCTTCATTTCCCGGCCTGCCTCGCCAAAACCCTTGCCGGGCTTGATGCCCATGCCTTCAAGGCCTTTCTGCAATTCGCCGAGTTGCTTTGCGAGCTGGTCCTGCTGCGCCTGCATATCCTTCAGCGCCTGCTTCAGTTCCTCGGCCGTCATATTGTCCAGCGGGCTGGGCTGCTGCGCATTTTCGTCCGGCTGCTGGCCGGGCTGCTGCGGCATGTCCTGGTCGAAGAGTTCCTGATCCTGCCCATCCAGCGGATCGCCGCGCTGCATGCGGTCCCGCAGGGCCTGATCGTATTTGAAGGTCTCGTCCATCAGCTGTTGTTGCTGCTGCATCAGCTGGCCCAGCTTGTCCATCTGCTGGCGCATTTCGCTGTTCTCCTGGCCCTGTTGCTGCTGCATGCGGCCGGCCTGGAGATTGTTCATCATGCGCTGCATTTCAGACAGCAACTGGCGTGCCTGATCCTTGGCGCCGGATTTGGCGAGGTTCTCGATCTGGTTCATCATCTTTTCCAGATCCTGCTGGCGCAGCACGTTGTTCTGGTTGGGATTGGCGGCCATCTGCGGGTTCTTTGCCGCTTGCTTCGCCAGCGCCTCCATGTAGTCCTTCATGGCATCGCGCAGTTCCTGCATCAGCTTGGCGATTTCCTCATCCGACGCACCTTTTTCAAGAGCTTCGGACAGTTTCTGCTGGGCGTCGCGCAGCCGCTTGTCGGCCAGCGCCATATCACCGTCCTCAATGCCGAGCGCGATCTCCCAGAGATAGCTCGCCGCGTCGCGTAGCATGTCGTCGTTACGCGTAAGCGCCATGCGGGTGCGGGCGGATTGCAGGAGGAGGAAATGCGTGAGGTTCGGGATGGTTTCATCCGGGCGGATGGTCAGTGCGTCGTTGAGGTCGATGGCGCGCGGCAGGTCGTTGGCGTTGAGCGCGAAGACCTGGCGCTGCTCGGCGACGGCGCCTGCCAAGGGCTCGAAGAACGGGCGGGCGGGCAAGATCATGTCCTGCGGCACGCTGCGGCCTTCCTGACCTGCCGCATCCTTGGCAACGAGCGTGATGCGAACGCGCTTTCCGGACAGCGGGTGTTCGCTCAAGTTCCGGCTGGTCAGCCCCTTTGCCTCGCGGGCATTGCGCTTCGGCAGGTCGAGGCGATATTCCGGCAAGGGATAAAGCGGCCGGGCGTCAGCCGCCGGCTTGTCGAGGGGAACGATCTCGGCCCAGGCGTCCTGGACGCCGTAATCGTCCTTGGCGGCAAAGCCGATTTCCAGAGCAGCGTTTACCGTCGTGCGCGGAATACCGTCGAAAGCAATATCCGGAACGCTGTCCGGGATCACCGTGAAGGCCCATTTCTCGCCAGCAACGGCAAGAGTACCGTCCTTGGTGATCTTCATCAGATGTGTTTCGCTGCCGGGCTTGGCCGGGTCGACGGCGGTGGCTTGCTCCGGAGCTTTGCCGTCCTTCGCCGGCTTTGGTCCCTGCGCTGCGATGACGAGGGGCTTGTCACCACCGTTTTCCAGATAGATGACCGGCGTGTCCTCGCCGCCGCTGGTGATGCGGACAGTCAGCTCGCTGAATTGCGGGATGCGCATGGCATCCTGGTTCGCGGCCGTTGCCTGTTGTCCATCCTGCCGTCCGGTGAGGAAGACCGGGGCACGGCCGGTATAGGCCGGCGGCGTCACCCAGGCATCGATGCGGACGTCAGGCATTGCCGCGATCTGCTGCGGCGGATGAAAGGCATCGGAAATCATGCCCGCCTTGTTCGAATAGGAGTAGGCGAAGGCTATGCAAGCCAAAAGGACGGGGACGGCGCGCAGGCCGTAGCTGTCGCTGCGGGCAATGTCCGGTTTCGGCAGGCCCGTCTCCAGCGCGCCGATCATCCGCGCCATGCGCGTCTGGTGCTCCTGCCACAGCGTCTGGCCGAAGGCGCCGGTGGTGGCCGGCTGGTCGTCCTGCACGCGGATTGCCTGATGCGGCAGGTTATTGCGCTCTTCCAGCATCCGGTCGGCGTCGGTATTGCCGGGAACGCGCAGGCGCAGCAACGGGATCAGCAGGATGACGAAGGCGGCTGCGAAGGCGAAAAGGACCGCGGCATGCAGCCAGCCGGGTGCGACGCGGAAAAAGCCGAACCACGCGGCTGACAGAAAAAGCAACACGGTTGCAAGAAGCGGTAGCGCACGAGGCGCTGCCTGTTCGGCGACGAGAACGAGGCGGGCAAGCGTCCGCTTGACCGCAAGGCTCCTCATGAAGCCTGCTGCCCCGGTCGAGGCATCCCGCCGGATTTCCGTCATCCGTTCCCTTTCAACGTTCGAAACGCGCGGTCAAGGATAACACTCTTTGTGGCGAAGACGAGGGCGGCAACGCAATCGTGATCGATTTCAGCTGTCCGTTGCAGCGCTATCAACAGCCGCAAGCAGGGAACCCGTGCGCTCGTATCAGTCCAGCCAATCCGGCACGGAATCCAGCCCGATCAAATCCTCGTAGCTGGTGCGGGGGCGAATCACGTGGAAACGATCGCCCTTTACCAAGACTTCAGGCACCAGGAGGCGGCTGTTGTAGGTGCCTGCCTGCACGGCGCCATAGGCGCCGGCTGTTCCAACCGAGATCAGGTCGCCGGGCTTCGGCATCGCCATTTCCCGGTCGAGCGCCAGATAGTCGCCTGTTTCGCAGACCGGGCCGACGATATCGGCCTTGATGCGCGGCGCGTTGGCGGCGGAAATGCGCACCGGCTGAATCTCGTGATAGGCCTCGTAGAGCGTCGGGCGGATCAGATCGTTCATGGCGCCGTCGACGATGACGAAGGTCTTGGAGCCGCCATCCTTCACGTAGATCACTTCCGTCACCATGATACCAGCATTGCCGACGATCAACCGGCCTGGTTCCATGACGATCTTGCAGTCGAGCTCGCGCAGCTGGTCCTTGACGATCTCTGCATAGGCGTCGGGCAGGGGCGGGGGGGTATTGTCCGTCTTGTAAGGCACGCCAAGGCCGCCGCCGACATCGACGTGATCGATCGTGTGGCCATCGGCGCGCAAGGTGTCGACCAACTCGCGCAGCAGCTTGAAGGCATCCTCGAACGGCTGCAATTCGGTGATCTGGCTGCCGATGTGCATGTCGATGCCGGTCACCTGGATGCCAGGCAAGGTCGCCGCATGGGCATAGACCGCGCGAGCGCGCTCATAGGCGATGCCGAACTTGTTTTCCTTCTTGCCGGTCGAGATCTTGGCATGGGTCTTCGCATCGACGTCCGGATTGATGCGGAAGGAAACATGCGCTTGCTTGCCGAGACGCACGGCGCGGGCGTTGAGGATTTCGAGTTCCGGCTCGGATTCGACGTTGAAGCAGTAGATGCCGGCCTCGAGCCCAAGGTCCATTTCCCCCGCCGTCTTGCCGACGCCGGAAAACATGATGCGGTTTGCCGGAATGCCGGCCGCAATCGCCCGGCGCAGTTCGCCGCCGGACACCACGTCGACACCGGCGCCAAGCCGCCCGAGCGTCTTCAGGACGGCCTGGTTTGAATTGGCCTTCATTGCGTAGCAGACCATGGCGTCGATGTCGGCAAAGGCCTTGGAGAAGACCGAATAATGCCGCTCGAGCGTCGCGGTGGAATAGCAGTAGAACGGTGTGCCGACTGCCTTGGCGATGTCGATGATGGAGACGTCTTCTGCAAAGAGAATGCCGTCGCGATATTCAAAATGGTTCAAGGGAGTGCCCTGTTACAGGAGGGGGTCGAGGAGGAAGGGCTTGTCGCGCGCTTCTTCCTTCTTTTCCACGGTGCCCGGTGCCGCCTTGGTGTTGATCGGTGCGGACGAGCCGGGACGATCGAGATCGCCCTTGCGGCCGCAGCCGGACAAAGCCAGCCCGGCAATGGCAAGGGCCGCAATCAGAATGGTGGTGTTTCGCAGAGGCATGGATGGTTCCCGGTCCGGGCAATCAAGCCCTTCGTACAAATTCGTCAGAACTCATATCGAGTTTTCAAGGCGCTGTGCACCCTGAATCTTGTTCTCAGTTCCGTCCGCGCCACCAGGCGATCTGTTTCCTCACTTCGCTCGGCGCGGTGCCGCCGAAGGAGGTGCGGCTGGCAACCGAGGCTTCGACAGTCAGGACGTCGAACACCTTGTCGGTAATGTCGGCGTGAATTCCCTGCAGGTCTTCGAGCGACAGTTCGGCGAGTTCGCAGGACTTTTGCTCGGCAAGAGCGACAGCCCGGCCGGTCACATGATGGGCGTCGCGGAAGGGCAGGCCCGCCTCGCGCACCAACCAGTCGGCAAGGTCGGTTGCGGTTGAATAGCCGGAGCCGGCTGCGGCCTTCATCCGGTCGGCGCGGATGGTCATGTCGCGCACCATGCCGGTCATTGCGGCAATCGCCAGTTCCAGGCTTTCGGCGCTGTCGAAGACCTGTTCCTTGTCCTCCTGCATGTCCTTGGAATAGGCGAGCGGCAGGCCCTTCATCACGGTGAGCAACGCAATCAGCGAGCCGTTGATGCGGCCGGTCTTGGCGCGCACCAGTTCGGCGGCATCCGGGTTCTTCTTCTGCGGCATGATCGACGAGCCGGTGGAAAAGGCGTCCGACAGCCGCACGAAGCCGAATTGCGGCGTCGACCAGATGACGATTTCTTCGGCGAGTCGCGACAGGTGCACGGCACAGATCGAGGCGATCGACAGGAACTCCAGCGCGAAGTCACGGTCGGAGACGGTGTCGATGGAATTGCGGGTCGGCTCGCGGAAACCGAGCGCCTTGGCCGTCATGTGGCGGTCGATCGGAAAGCCTGTGCCGGCAAGCGCCGCCGCACCGATCGGACTTTCGTCCATGTGCTCGATGGCGTGGCGTACGCGCGCCCGGTCACGGCCGAACATCTCGACATAGGCCATGCAATGATGGCCGAAGGTAACGGGCTGGGCGGTCTGCAGATGGGTGAAGCCGGGCATCACCGTCTCGGCATGCTCTTCGGCGCGGTCGAGGAAGGCGGCGATCAGCGCCGTCAGCATCGTCTCGCATTTCTGCAGCTCTTCCTTGACCCACAGACGGAAATCGAGCGCAACCTGGTCGTTGCGCGAGCGGGCAGTGTGCAGGCGTCCGGCTGCGGGACCGATGAGCGCGGCAAGCCGGGCCTCGACATTCATATGGATGTCTTCGAGCCGCCGGGAGAATTCGAAATTGCCGCTTTCAATCTCTGACAGGATCGTGCTCAGGCCGTGAACGATCTTGTCTTTATCGTCGGGCGAAATGATGCCTTGATGCGCCAGCATGGTCGCATGCGCTATTGAGCCGCGGATGTCCTGGGCGAAAAGCTTCTTGTCGAAGCCGATCGAGGCATTTATCTCCTCCATGATCGCCGCCGGTCCTTCTGCGAAGCGACCGCCCCACATCTGGTTGGAGCTTTTGGTTTCGGAAGTGCCGTCGCCCATGAAGAATGCCCGCCCTGGAGAATGACCCGTTTTGGAAAATGAAGTGACCGACAAGAAGAAGCACTTTCCCCCTGCCAGACTTGTGGTGATCGCTGCCCTCGGGGGGCTGATCGCCGGTGCGGCAGCGGTATACGTCAGGGAAAGCGGGTCTGGCAATGGTGTGGCAGCCGAAACCGCCGGTGCGAAGGCCTGCGAGGCCTCAAAAGATAAGGTCGCGGCGATTACACCGTTCCTGAAAGGCCAGGTTGCTGCCATGGCGCCGGTCAGCGAGCCGCGTCCTCTCGCCGGCTTGACCTTCAAGGACAAGGACGGCAAGGACCTGACGCTCGCCGATTTTACCGGCAAGACCGTTCTCCTCAACCTCTGGGCCACCTGGTGTGTGCCATGCCGGGAAGAGATGCCGGCGCTGAACGCGCTGCAGAAAGCTGCGGGCAGTGACAAATTCGAGGTCGTGGCCGTCAATATCGACATCGGTGACGACGAAAAGCCAAAGGCGTTCCTGAACGAGACCGGCGTGCACGATCTCGGCTACTATCGCGATGCCTCGATGGGCGTCTTCAATGCTCTGAAAAAGGAAGGCCTTGCCTTCGGTCTGCCGGTTACGTTGCTGATGGACGGGAAAGGTTGCCTGATCTCGTCGATGAACGGGCCGGCGGCCTGGGATAGCGATGACGCGAAGGCGCTGGTGAAGGCCGCTGTCGCAGCGCCGTCGTCAGGCACTCAGTAGGAAGGAGACGCGGCTGGTGCTTTTTTTCTGTGTGGAAGAATCAGCACCGTTCGTTGCCATGGCTAGGATGGCCGTCGCCGGTACCGGGCGGGAATAGACGAAGCCCTGCCCTTCCCGGATACCCAGTTGCAGCAGTGCGGCAATCTGTTCTTCCGTCTCGATGCCTTCGGCGACCACGACCATGCCGAATTTCTGCGCAAGCGACGCCAGCATCTCCACCAGTTCGGACGACTTGCGGTCCAGAGTGACGCCGTCGACGAAGAATTTGTCGATCTTCAGGTAGTTGGCGCCAAGCGCATGGATGGCGGCGAGGCCGTTATGGCCCGTTCCCGCGTCATCGATGGCAACACGCAAGCCGGCATCGTTCAATTTGCCGGTAACGATGGCGGCGCGGCCCTTGTCGGTGATGGCCTGCCGTTCGGTGACCTCGACGACGAGCGCCCGGTGGGGAAGATTGAAGCGCGCGGTGTTGGAGAGCAGGGTTTCGACGAACCCATCGGCCAGATATTGGTCGGGCGTTACGTTGAAGGTGAGCTTGAGATGGCTCTGCGTCTGCAAAAGCCCGCCAAGCTGGCTTCCCGCCTGTCTCAGAAGTTCGGTGGTCAATTTTTCGATGCGGCCGTTGCTTTCGGCAAGCGGGATGAATGCCAGAGGCGGAATCATCGTTCCGTCGGGCTTGATCCAGCGCGCCAGCATTTCAAAGCCGAGAAGCTTTCGGTCCTCAAGATCGAAAATCGGCTGAAAATAGGGTTGGATCTGCCCTCCGGACAAGGCGGCGTCGAGGTCGTCGAGGATCGACGTGTTGCGGATCATGCCACGTGCCGCAAGAACTCCGAAAGCGAGACCAAAGGCCAGCGCGAGCCCGATTGTCTGCGGTGACAGCGCCTGGTTCCATTGGGCGAGAGCGGCCGCATCGACCTTCAAGCTGAACTTGATGGGATATCGCGCCGATTTCTCGTCGAAACTGATGAGCTTCGTGCCGTCGGTGAACCATTTCGCCTGCGGACTGTAGCTCGCGAATGCGGTGCCATCCGCAAGGGTAAGCTGCATCAGCGCACTGTCGCGCAGCTCTTCCGGCAAGATTGCAAAGAGCAGGCCGCCGGTGGCGAGAACGTCGACGATGTTTTCGTTCTCACCATACTGCCAGCGCACACCCAATCCCTTCCAGCCTGGAAATTGAAGGGAGAAAAGCGAATAGCCGGGGCTGTTGGTGCGGTTATGCCGCGCGGTGGCAATTGATTGTTCGAGCGCCTGGTTCTTCTCGTCGTAACTCCAGCAGACGCCGTTTTTCGTTTCCAGGCGCATGTTCTTCATGATGCTGGAGCCGTAGAGCGCCTTCGTCATCGCCGTGCGATCGACAGTGTCGCAGGATGTGCTGCGGTTGACGATGACGTCGCTCATTCTCATGGTGGCGGAGTCGATCGCCAGTTCCGTGCGCGCGAGGATATCCGTTGCGAGCTGGTGCAGCTGTTTCTCGTTCCAGGATGTGATGAAGGCCGAGTGGACAAAGTAAAGAACGCCGGCGAACAGGCCGGTGAAACACAGCACGAAGGCTGCGAAGCGAATTTTGCGCTGAACTGTCATGGCTCGGCCCGTTGCTGACGCTCGGACCGTGGCGGAAACAGGTTAAAATCGCTTGAATTTTCTACCGCTGATTTAGCAGTGCTCCGCCGGTTCAGCGTGTAGGTACGGGAACGTCACCGCGATAATCATAGAAGCCGCGGCCGGATTTGCGACCGAGCCAGCCCGCTTCGACATATTTGACCAGCAGCGGGCATGGGCGATATTTCGAATCCGCCAGTCCATCATGCAGCACCTGCATGATCGACAAGCAGGTGTCGAGCCCGATGAAATCGGCGAGCTGCAGCGGCCCCATCGGGTGGTTGGCGCCGAGCTTCATGGCCGTGTCGATGGCATCGACGCTGCCGACGCCTTCATAAAGCGTGTAGATCGCCTCATTGATCATCGGCAGGAGAATGCGGTTGACGATGAAGGCGGGGAAGTCTTCCGCGACCGTGATCGTCTTGTCGAGCGTCGCCACGAATTCCTTGGCGGTCGCAAAGGTGCCTTCCTCGGTGGCGATGCCACGCACCAGTTCGACCAGCTTCATCACCGGAACCGGGTTCATGAAGTGGATGCCCATGAAGCGTTCCGGGCGGTCGGTCGCGGACGCAAGCCGCGTGATCGACAGGGAAGAGGTGTTGGTGGCGAGAATGGCGTCGGCCTTCAGGACCGGACAGACCTGGCCGTAGATCTTGCGCTTGACGCTTTCGTCCTCGGTTGCCGCTTCGATCACCAGATCCATGGGCGACAGGTCATTGAGATCAGCCGATCCCTTGATCAGCGACAGTGCCTTCTTGCGTTCTTCGTCGGTCAGCTTGCCGGAGGAAACCTGGCGCGCCATGTTGCCGTTGATGGTTGCGAGGCCTGCCTCGACGCGATCGGCGGAAATATCGTAGATATGCACCTTGTAACCGGCCGCAGCCGATACCTGGGCAATACCGCAGCCCATCTGTCCAGCGCCCACAATTCCGACATTCTTGATCATCGAGCCGATTTTCCATCATCAATGCGGACGCGCGGTTGCGCTTCCGTTCAGGCAAAAAGCAAATGCGCCCGTTGGGGCGGTGTATTCGGATGCAAGTGATAAAGGCATCGCATCCAATTTTCCAGCCTTTATTCGCGGCCCGCGCCATTGGCGGTCAGGCAAAGGCGCTGCTTCTAAAACGAAAAACGGCCGCGCAGAGTTGCGCGGCCGCGAATTCCATTTTCAGAGGCTCAGAGCGCCTTTTCGAGTTCCGGCAGGATGGTGAAGAGGTCGCCGACGAGGCCGTAGTCGGCGACCTGGAAGATCGGGGCTTCCTCGTCCTTGTTGATGGCGACGATGACCTTACTGTCCTTCATGCCGGCCAGATGCTGGATGGCACCGGAGATGCCGACCGCGATGTAGAGCTGCGGGGCGACAACCTTGCCGGTCTGGCCGACCTGCCAGTCGTTCGGGGCATAGCCTGCATCGACCGCGGCACGGCTTGCGCCGACGGCGGCACCGAGCTTGTCGGCGACCGGCAGGATGACTTCCTGGAACTTTTCCGCAGAACCCAATGCCCGGCCGCCGGAGATGATGATCTTGGCAGAGGTCAGTTCCGGACGGTCGGACGAGGACAGCGCATCCTTGACGAAGGTCGACAGGCCGGGATTGGCGACGGCCGAGATCGTTTCAACCGAGGCAGAACCGCCTTCCGCAGCCGAGGCGAAGGAGGCGGTGCGCACGGTGATGACCTTCTTGGCTTCGCTTGACTGTACCGTCTGGATGGCGTTGCCGGCATAGATCGGCCGTTTGAACGTGTCTGACGAGACGACCTCGGTGATCTCGGAGATCTGGGCAATGTCGAGAAGGGCTGCGACGCGCGGCAAAACGTTCTTGCCGACGGAGGTGGCGGCCGACAGGATGGTGTCGTAGGAACCGGCCAGCGAAACGATCAGCGCAGCCAAGGGTTCGGCCAGGTTGTTGGCAAGGTCGTCGCCTTCGGCGAGCAGCACCTTGGACACGCCGGAGAGCTTTGCGGCGGCATCGGCAGCAGCCTTGGCGCCCTTGCCGGCCACCAGAACGTGAACGTCGCCGCCGATTTTCTGGGCAGCCGTCAGCGCCTTGGCGGTCTGGTCGGAAAGCGTTGCGTTGTCGTGATCAGCCAGAAGAAGAATGGCCATGGTGTTAGTCTCCCTTTTCCTGGACCTTAGAGGACGCCAGCTTCGTTTTTCAGCTTGTCGACCAGTTCGGCGACCGTCTTGACCTTGATGCCGGCCTTGCGGCCACCCGGCTCCTCGGTCTTCAGGACCTTGAGGCGGGCCGTGGTGTCGACGCCGAAATCGGCCGGGGTCTTCTTGTCGAGCGGCTTCTTCTTCGCCTTCATGATGTTCGGCAGCGAGGCGTAGCGCGGTTCGTTCAGGCGCAGGTCGGTGGTGACGACCGCCGGAAGTTTGATCTCGATCGTCTGCAGGCCGCCGTCGACTTCGCGGGTCACCTGTGCCTTGCCGTCACCGATCTCGACCTTCGAGGCAAAGGTGCCCTGTGCCCAGCCGAGCAGCGCCGACAGCATCTGGCCGGTCTGGTTGGAATCGTCGTCGATCGCCTGCTTGCCGACGATCACCAGACCCGGAGCCTCGGCTTCGGCAACACCCTTGATGATCTTGGCGACAGCCAAAGGTTCGACCGCATCGTCGGTCTCGACCAGGATCGCCCGGTCGGCGCCCATGGCCAGCGCCGTGCGCAGCGTCTCCTCGGCCTTGGCCGGGCCGACCGAAACGACCACCACTTCCGACGCCTTGCCGGCTTCCTTCAGCCGCAAAGCTTCCTCGACCGAAATCTCGTCGAACGGGTTCATCGACATCTTCACATTGGCAAGCTCGACACCCGATCCATCCGGCTTCACCCGGATCTTCACGTTGTAGTCGACGACACGCTTGACGGTGACCAGGATTTTCATGATGTCCTTCCTTACGAAACGTTTGCGAGAAAATGCGCTTTAACGCAGCGGCCTGATTGTCGGTTGGCGACATCGATACGCGTTTTTTTCCCAATTACAATCTTTGCCCCTCCGGCGGCCACAAGATTGCCATGGGAAAAATACTTACGTTTACGTACGGGTCAATATTAAATCTTTCGCGAACGACGATCTTCTGCGGTCCTCCTGATCGCCATCGTTTCTCGCCGAACGTTAACATGCTGTTTTCGCTGACGAAATCTTAACAGAAACAGCATGACGGTGATGCGGTCAGGTCGGCCTGCCCCAGGGGGTGGGTTTTTTTGCAGCCTCACCTGCGGGGATCGGCGCGTTTGCAGTGGTCGCTTCGACATGGCGCACCGCCCGCGGGGTGACGATGGTGCGATCGAACAGTGGCACATCCCGGCGTCGCAAAATGACAACCAGGATGAGCCCGGCGATGATGCCGCCGACATGCGCGCCCCAGGAGACGCCACTGTCGGGATCGATCACCAGCATGAGAAACTGCTGGCCGATCCAGAAGGCGAGCGGAATGAAGGCGGGCAGCGGAAGCGGGATACGGAACATCACCAGCACCCAGACCCGCACTTTCGGATGCAGCAGGAAATAGGCGGCAACGACGCCTGAAATGGCGCCGGACGCACCGATCAGCGGCGCTTCGGATGCGGTATCGACCAGACCGTGCGTCAGCGCTCCGGCGGCCGCGCACAGGAGATAGAAGATCAGGAAGCGCACATGCCCCAGGGCGTCCTCGACATTGTCGCCGAACACCCAGAGGAAGATCATGTTGCCGAAGAGATGCCAGAAGTCGCCATGCAGGAAAGAATAGGTGATGTAGGTCGCTTCATCGGGCACGAGCACGAGGTTTGGCGCAAGATGAGCATAGTCGAACGCGATGGCGGGGATATAGCCCAGCCCCATCGTCGTCGCGTTGGAAAAATCCTCAGGCGCAAGCAACGGCCCGGTGATCAGCCAGATGACCGTGTTGATGACGATCAGGCTGATCGTGACGTACTGGACCTTGATGTGCTTCAGGGAGTTCGCGTCGTGCAGCGGTATGAACATTGGCGCGTCTGTCCCCAAAGGCGGCTATGATCGCTAAGCTTATCTGTTTTTTCCGGGAACCCAAAGCACATCCGACCTGCCCTTGTCGTTGGTCCAACGCGCGGCGACAAACAGGAAATCGGACAGCCGGTTGACGTAGGCGAGGGCTTCGGTGCTCACCGTCTCGCCCTCCGTTCGAGCCAGTTCGACCATCTGCCGTTCCGCCCGTCGGGCCACGGTCCTCGCGATATGCAACGCCGCCGCAGCGCCGCTTCCGCCGGGCAGAACGAAGGACCGCAGCGGATCGAGATCGGCGTTCAGCGCATCGATCTCGGCCTCCAGCCGCGTCACCTGCGCTGCGATGATGCGCAGCGGCTCATAGGGCAGCGTCTCGCCGGTGTCCGGTGTTGAAAGATCGGCGCCGAGGTCGAACAGGTCGTTCTGGATGCGCATGAGCATCATATCGAGCGCGGCCAGTTCCGTCGTATGCTGGCGCGCCAGCCCGATGAAGGAGTTGGCCTCATCGATCGTGCCATAGGATTCGACACGCAGATCACTCTTCAACCGGCGGGGGCCGGCGGCCAGCCCCGTGGTGCCGTCATCGCCCGTCTTGGTGTAGATCTTGTTGAGCTTCACCATCGGTCAGCGGCCGCCGCCGGTGATCCACAGCGTCAGCATGATCAGCACGATCGCGACCGCCTGCAGGAAAACGCGGGCCTGCATCAGCTTGTTGGACGTGTTGCCGTCACCGCCCTTTGCCATGTGCACCAGGCCGCGGATGAGAACGATGGCGACAAGGCCCATGACGAGCAATGTCAAGCCGGTGAGAAAACTGTGCATGTGACTAACCTTTGCCTTTCAGCTCAGCCGAGCCGGCCGATGATGCGATAGAACAGCCCGGCCGGAAGCAGTTTCTTCAAAAGTGCGCCCTGTTTGGCCGGCTGTGTCACGATGTAATGCGGCTTCGGCTTCTTCGCCGTCAATGCGCGTTTCAGCGCAGCATAGACTGCATCCGGTTCGAGCTTGCCCCGGGCCGGAGCGCTCTCGCCCTTCAGCCGTCGCATCTGCCGTTCATATTCCCTGGCATGCACTGAACCCTTCATATCGATGAAGCGCTCGATATAGGCGATCGCATTGGCGGTGAACCGCGATGTGATCGGCCCGGGCTCGATGAGGCTCACCTCGATGCCGCTGCCTTCAAGCTCCATCCGCATCGTCAGCGTCAGGCCTTCGAGAGCGAATTTCGAAGCATTATAGGCGCCTCGCCACCGATAGGGAACAATACCGAGGATGGACGAGCATTGGACGATCCGTCCGTGCCCCTGCGCCCGCATCGCGGGGATCACCTGCCGGGTCAGGTCATGCCAGCCGATGACGTTGGTTTCCAGTTGCAGGCGCAACGCTTCGGTTGGCAGGTCCTCGACGGCACCGGCCTGACCATAGGCGCCATTGTTGAAGAGCGCATCCAGCCGGTCGCCGGTGCAGGCAAACACTTCGGCGACCAGATTGGATATGGTGTCCGGTTTGGTATAATCCATCAGGAAGGCTTCGATGCCGTCGTTTTGCAATGGCTCGAGATCCTCCTCTCGCCTGACGGTCGCAAATACCCGCCAGCCGTCCTTGGCCAGCGCCCGGGCGCACCAGGCGCCGATGCCGGAAGAACAGCCGGTGACGATTATCGAGGGACGGTCGGTCATTGTGGGGTGTTTCCTGTAGAAATTGTCGCCCGGTTTCCCATATTCATGAACGGGTTACAATCGCAGAACACTGCTGGAACAGTTGGAGAAAGAATGCCGGCCTTCATTCGCATAGCCTGGAAGGTCGTCTTCGATGCCGTCTGGCATTTCAGCGAGGACGACGGCTGGGCAATGGCGAGCCACGTGGCGCTCTCCACCCTGCTGGCGATCTTTCCCTTCCTGATCTTCGGTACGGCACTCGGCAGCTTTCTGGGTGCCGACCAGTTCGCGACGACTGCGGTGCATTTCATCTTCGATACCTGGCCGGAATCAATCGCCAAGCCGATCTCGGACGAAGTGGTGCAGGTGCTGACCATCCCGCGCGGCGGGCTGTTGACGGTATCCGTGCTGGCCGCTGCCTATTTCGCATCCAACGGCGTCGAGGCGCTCAGGATCTCGCTCAACCGTGCTTATCGCGTCGCCGAAAGCCGGCCCTGGTACAAGACCCGCGTCGCCAGCCTCGGTTTCGTGCTGGCCGGTGTGCTGGTTCTTGCCATCGTCAGTATCCTGTTGGTCGCCGTGCCGCTCGCCATCCGCTACGCCGGCACCTATCTGCCGTGGTTCAACAATCTCCTGAGCATGATCGACAGCTGGAGCCTCCCCGGCGTCTTCGTCATGCTGACGCTCGGGTTGATCGTCAGCCATCTCTGGCTCCCCGACGGCCATCGCAAAATCCTCGACGTGCTGCCGGGCATCATCCTGACGCTGATCGCCTGGTCGATCGGAGCCTACCTATTTGCCTCCTATCTGGCGACCTTCGCCAATTACGTTTCGACCTATGCCGGTCTCGCCTCGATCATGATCGCGCTGGTCTTCCTCTATATCGTCGGCGTCATCTTCATCCTCGGTGCAGAGATCAACGCGGCGATCCTGAAATACAAGGTGAAGCGCATGGTGATCCGCAGCTTCAGGGGGCCGAAGGAGGAGGAGGTCAAGCCGGCCGATGTGCCGGATGAGGCCGAGGCGTCCAGAAAAAAGGCCCTATAGGACCATGGCCCGGACATCGTCCGGCGCTTTCCCGGCTTCCCGGAAAGCGGCTATACCGGTGTCTCGGTTGCTTTTCGATAATTTGCGGCCGTCCGGGCCGAGGATCAGGCGGTGGTGGTGATAGACCGGTTCGGGAAGGTCGAGCAGCCTTTGCAGCAGCCGGTGCACCGATGTCGCATGAAAGAGATCGCGTCCGCGCACCACATGGGTCACGCCCTGCAACGCGTCATCGAGCGTCACCGCCAGGTGATAGCTCGATGGCGCATCCGAGCGTGACAGCACGACATCGCCCCAGGCGCCAGGATCGGCTGCAATCGTTCCCGTTTCACCGTTTGGGCCTGCGCCGGTTTCCTGCCATGTGAGCGGCGCATCCAGCTCCGCCAGCGCTTTGGCCATGTCCAGCCGCCACGCATGCGGCTTGCCGCCGGCCAGCATCCTTTGACGGGCGGCAGCGGATAGCTTCCGCTCCTCGCCCGGATAAAGAGGCGCACCGTCCGGATCGCGTGGCCAAGCCTTGCCTTTGGCTTCGAATTCGCCGACCGCAACCTTGATTGCTCCCCGCGTCAAAAATGCCGGATAGACCAGATCCCGGTCGATCAGCTTGCCCAGCGCTTGCCGGTAGAGATCGAGGTGGTCCGATTGCCGGCGGACCGGCTCTTCCCATGAGAGCCCCAGCCAGGCGAGGTCGTCATAAATCCCGGCCTCGAATTCCGGCGTGCAGCGGGCGATGTCGATATCCTCGATCCGCAGCAGGAAGCGCCCGCCATGCGCTTTCGCCATCTCATGGTTGAGAAGGGCCGACAGCGCATGGCCGAGATGAAGCTGGCCGTTGGGGCTGGGCGCGAAGCGGAACACCGGTTGTTTTGACAAAGTTTTGTTCATAGTTTCTTCTTGGCACGGAAGCGCGCATCCGGCCATTCGTTTCGCCCCTTCGTTTCGTCATATACAGATCGAACGCCAATGGTGCGTCGGAGGATTGGAGATGCGGATCATCCGCACGCATGAGGATATTGCCGCCGGCCTGAACGGGCTGGTGATGCTCGATGCGCGGCTGGAGCCGGTGGTGGCGAGGGCAGGACCAGTGCCGTTGCGCCGCGCCGATCCGGGTTATCGCGGCATTGCCAACATCATCGTCTCGCAGATGGTCTCGAAAGCCAGCGCCGCCGCCATCTGGGGACGCATGGAGACGACCCTCGGCGACATCAATGCCGATAGTGTGACCGCGATGACGGACGACGATTGCCGCTTGCTCGGTCTGTCGCGTGCCAAAGCCGATACGCTGCGGCGGGTGGCGCGCGCAGTCATTGCCCGCGAACTCGATCTGGAGGCGATCTGTTCGGTCGAGGGCAGCACCGCGATCCGCGAACTGACCGCCATCAAGGGCGTCGGGCGCTGGACGGCGGAGGTTTATCTGCTGTTCTGCGCCGGCCATCCGGATGTGTTTCCGGTCGGCGACGTGGCGCTGCAGAATGCCGTCGGGCATGCGCTGATGCTGGAAGTTCGCCCCTCCGCCCGTGAGCTTGATTCGCTGACCGAACTCTGGGCGCCGTGGCGCAGCGTCGCCGCGCGGCTTTTCTGGGCCTATTATGCCACCGAAATGCGCCGGGACGGCACGCCGGTCGCTCTGTAAGGAAAAAAGCGAATCTTTTGTTTCCTTTTTCCTTTTGGCTTCACAATCCTGACGCAACGCGCCTAATATAGAAGGTGAAGGTGCCGAATCGAGCAGGAGTATACTGGCTTGACGATTGCAGTCTCACCACACGGCCTTCCGGCGCTCGTGCTGAACGCTGACTATAGGCCGCTGAGTTACTACCCCTTGTCGCTCTGGTCCTGGCAGGACGCGATCAAGGCCGTCTTTCTTGACCGTGTGCATATCCTCGCAGAATACGATCATCAGGTTTCCTCGCCCAGCTTCTCAATGCGTCTGCCGAGCGTCGTCTGCCTGAAAAGCTATGTGCAGCCATCCCGCCATCCGGCCTTCACCCGGTTCAACGTCTTCCTGCGCGACCGGTTCGAGTGCCAGTATTGCGGCTCGCCGGATGATCTGACCTTCGATCACGTGATCCCGCGCTGCTGCGGCGGCCAGACTACCTGGGAAAACGTCGTTGCCGCCTGCTCCCCCTGCAATCTGCGCAAGGGCGGCAAGCTGCCGCGCCAGGCCGGCATGTTCCCGCACCAGAAGCCGTTCCACCCGACGGTGCAGGACCTCCACAACAACGGCCGGCTCTTCCCGCCCAACCATCTGCATGACAGCTGGATGGACTATCTCTACTGGGATGTCGAACTGCAGCCGTAACGGACGGTCAACATTGGCCAAGGCATCCGCCTCTGCGACCGCAGGTGTCGCTGCGGTGCTTGCGGTTAGGGTTATGCTGAGAAGGCAAGCTCTGGGGAGCTCTCGACTTGAGGGAGATAGGAGCCTTGCTCTTAAGTGTCCCCAGTTCTATCTCGAATAGGTACGTAGACGGACGGTTGGCTGTGAATCTGATTTTGGCGCTTGTTTTGATGGCCTTTGCTTCGATGCCGAAGGCGCTCGACAACAGCCCGAATCCTCCTCTCAGTTATTACACGGTGAAATACAAGCTTGCTTTTGACGGTATGAAGGATTTGTCGGGCTCCAAGATCTGCCATCTCGATTGGAAATGCGTTCTGGTCGCAGAGCGCGAGGGTATCCGCGAACTCTCCCTAAATAAAACTGACGCTTTGCGGATTGATATCTGGTGCTCGGAATCGTGCTCGCTATCATCCGGGCGAAGGGCGCTTCCTTTAGCCAAGACGACGCGGCTCGATATACTTGCCGGTGAAAGCGACCCCTATGAGGCAGTTGTGCGGATAAGAGAAACGATAGGGCACCTGTCGCTTTCATTTGAATAAAATTGCCACGGCATCCCCGCCTTGCTCTCAGCGATACCTAAAGCCTTGAGTTAATATTCGTGCTACGGGACTGATCACAGCCGTCGGGAAGCAAAAATCGCGAAAGCCATCGGCATCGAAAGCGATAGCACCGAGGTAGACCCCATTGGTGCTAGGGTGCGGGCTTTGGTCGCCCAGCAATCGAACGCAACAACCCCAGACCGTATTACGCCTTGGCAGCGCCGCGCAGCGCAATGGCGGCCAGGATCAGACTGGCAATCACATTCCATCCCGCAAACGAAAGTCCAAGCACGCGCAGTGCCGCATCCGTGCAGGATGGGCCGTGTTTGCTGTCGAGATCGCCGAGCAGGTCGCCGACATTGGTGGAGACGCCCGATGCCGAGGTCGCGCAGGTCGCCGGCCCTTCCCAGAAATGCCATTCGACGCCGGCGTGATAGACGCCAAGCCCGGCGCCGACCAGCATCAGGATGCCAATGACGAGAAGCAGCGCGCGGGTGGTCCAGGCGGGCAGCTTGAGAACCGAGGTCGCGATTGCGACGACGCCGATCGGGATTCCCCAGTAGTACGGCGTGCGCTGCATCAGGCAGAGCGCGCAGGGAATGTAGCCGCCGATATGCTCGAAGGCGAGCGCTCCGCCGACGGTGGCGGCCATGCCGAGCGTGGCGACGACGGACGGCAGAAGGCCGCGGGTGGGCTGTGTCAGGCTGTCGCTCAAGGACTGCTCCATCGGAATATCATGCAAGGAAACGGTAGGCTGCGAACATAGCGATCAGCAGGCCGGCCGCAGCCGCGGCCAGCATGCCCAGCCGCTTTTCGATGAAATGGCGGATTCCTTCGCCGTAACGTTGCAAAAGCCAGGCGAGAAGGAAAAAGCGCGCACCGCGGGCAATGATCGCCGAGACGATGAACAGGCCAAGATTGATGTTGGCGGCGCCTGAAAGAATGGTCACGACCTTGATCGGCGGCAGATGCGCAAGGCCCGAGGTCACGAGAAGCAGCACCAGCGTCTCGTAGCCGACCGATGCCTTCATCGCCTCGAAGGCTTCGAGCTTGCCGTAGAAATGCAGGATGGGCCTGGCCAGTGCCTCGAAGGCGTAGTGACCGATATACCAGCCGGCAATGCCGCCGAGCACGGATGCGATGGTCGCCACGAGCGCATAACGCCAGGCGCGCTCCGGTCGTGCCAGCGCCATCGGCAGGAACAGCACGTCGGCGGGGACGAGGAAGATAGAACTCTCGACGAAAGCGATGATGGCGAGCCACACTTCGGCGGATTTCCGGGCGGCAAGCGACATGGTCCAGTCGTAAAGGCGTCGGAGCATACGGGAGTTCCAGTTGAGGTCCCACGCCTTTTAGGCAGGATTGGCCGTGCTGTAAATGATTTGCTGCGGATGCGAACTGCACAGTTTTGTGATTCCCGCCCGGTGATATTCAAAATCCCGGTTGACCGGCCCGAAACGGTTCGTGTACACGATTTTTGCTACCGCAGAAGATATCCGTGCCCCGTTGGCGGAATTGGTAGACGCGCCTGACTCAAAATCAGGTTCCGAGAGGAGTGCTGGTTCGATTCCGGCACGGGGCACCACTTCATTTTTCCTCCTTTGATTCTGCTTGGTTATTTTCGATTTTTCGCCTGTCGTGACGCCAATCCGGCGAACACGATGTCGAAAACCGCCGTGCCGCGCGTGATGGGATGCGACAAACCTGTCCTGCGTGCGTTGTCTCTTCCACGGGTTTGATGCGAAAATCAGAGCCCGCCGCGAGATCACGACGGGAGCGGGCTTATCGAGAAAACCACCGGACCGAAGCTTGCAACGGGAGGAATCTAGTGGGTAGGATATTGGCATTCCTGATTTTGATTTTTTGGAGTAACCCGGCTTGGTCGCACGACTTCTATGAAGTCCCTTGCTGCGCGGGGCGCGATTGCAAACCGATACCCGCAACCGACGTGACGCCAACCAAGGACGGCTGGCTCGTGCGCATCACCGGCGAGGTTATTGCCTACAAGACCTGGCCCCTCCGACGGTCTCCCGACGGGCAATTCCACCGGTGTGCCGCCTTCAACGATTTCGGCCCGAAGGGCCGAACCAAGTGCCTTTACATCCCGGATATGGGGGAATGAAGGGGTCTGGAAAATGATCGACAGCGTGACATCCGGGGAATCACCTCGGAACCCGCGTTCGCACGATGCGCGCTGCGCGCAACTTGCTTAACTGAAATACAACCATCTGGCGTGCGTGTCGTGGATATTGGCAGCCGTATGCACCAATTCAGGACAGCTCCAGCAGGATATTAACTGCCAATCCGCATCGCGATTGCAAAATTTTTCATCGATGGCCAGTCTGGAACAAATCAATCCCCAATCGGCACACCCAATCGCTACATAAGGAAGTCGAGCATGTCCCAGTCTGCTACGTCTTGCGTCGTTTTCGATGATGTTGAAGCGCTGTCCGGCGCACTGTTCTCGTGGTGTGCCGAGCGTGGGGTGCGGTTGCGCAGCCAGGAAGGCGTCAGCGCCGCCGGTGCCGTGATCGATCTGTTCTTCGCGGGCTACAGAACACAGGACGAAATTCTTGGAGCACTGAACGATCGCAGCAGTCGCGAGGTCGTTTTCGCTTCGTGATATCGGGGATCGCAGGGCCGCGCATCGCGTCCATGCGCCCGGGTGCGCTTCGAAGCACATCCGGACGAGCGCTCGATTTCGGGTGCATTCTTCCCGAGCTTGCACTTCAGAAGTCAGACGACGAAGAAGTCAGCCACCGTCAGGGCCGCTTTGTTTTCGATCGTTGCGAAAAGCACACCGCCACCAGTCCCGGTGCCATTGCTGTCGTAGAACAGTTCACCGGTGTCGGTCTCGTAGATGATGCGGTCACTGCTGTCGCCGGCCAGCCCGGTGGTGTTTGCCCGGAAGGCGGAAGCTGCAAGCGCGCCGGTTGCCAAAGCGGCAAAGATGTCATGATCCAGGCGTATCGTGTCGGCTGCGACGCTGAAATCCTGGATGGTGTCCACATTGGTAAATGAGTTGAGCTTCGTGTCGAACAGGAAGAGGTCCTTGCCGCCATCGCCGCGCAGCGTGTCATTCCCGAGACCGCCGGACAGCAAATCATTACCTCCGCCCGCCCTGAGTTCGTTGGCGCTCGAATTGCCGAAGAGTTTGTCGGCAGCGCTGCCGGTCCGTGCGCGTTCGATGCTGGTCAGCGTGTCGGTTTTGCCGAACCCGTCGATCGCCTTTCCGGTCAACAGATTGACAGTCACGCTGCCGGTGCCGTCGCGGTTTTCGTCGCGATCATAGCGAACAGTATCGATACCGCCGCCGCCGTTGATCGTATCGCGGCCGCCAAGCCCCATGAATTGTTCACTGGCGCCCGAGCCGGTGAAGGTATCCCGGAATTGCGTGCCTCGGAAATGCTCGAACTCCGTGAAAGTCTCGACATTGCCCCAGGGATCGGTGACCTTGCCCGTGGTCGAATTCAGATTGATACCGCGATAGGCCGAGGGTGTATAATACGCATCGTCGAAGGTAAGCGTATCGTAGTCGCTGCCATTGCCGTCATAGGTGTCCCTGCCTTCGCCGCCCACGACGAAGTCGCCGCCCGATCCCCCGATGAACTTGTCGTTACCACCATAGCCTACGAGGGTCTGGTCTCCCGCATTGCCGGTGAGGGTGTCGTTTCCGTGCATCAGGAACCGCGACAGTGAATACTGGTCGTAGACGCCAGCTGCGTCGAAGAAGGTTTCGAGCGAGACATTCAGTCCCGTCAGCTGCTGCATTTTGGTCGTACCGTCGTTAAGATAGACAACGAAGCCGGTCAGCGTCCCGCCGATCGGATTGCCACCGGAATCAAAAGTGAATTCGGTGCCGATCAGTTTCAGCTTCAATCCGTTGGAAAGATCGAACTTGATGGCATTCGCTGCCCTCGCGGTCTCTGTTGCTTGGTCGAGATTGACGATCTCGTCGAAGAACGGGAGATAGTCGAAACCCGGCAAAGCAGGGCTATAGTGATCCGGATATACTCCGCCCGGGAAAAACGATGTAAAAATTGCCATGAAAGAATCCTCCCCCTTCAAGACCGGATAATTAATTGAATTAGAATGTAGTAATATTCCGTCTGAAGAACTGCAATCGAGACGGCCCTACGTCTAGAGTTGATGTCCCTTCTTCAGAAGTGTTAGGTGCACTGCAGCGAAATTTTTCCGGCGGGCACATGCTTCCGATCAGCGATACCTACGAAAACCTCCGCCGGGACTTCCGTTGGCAGATTCCGGAAAAGTTCAATATCGGCACGGCCGTCAGCGATGTCTGGGCAGCGCTCGACCCGGAGCGGGTCTGCCTGCAGCATTTCAGCCCCGATGGCGCGCACCTGTCGCTGACCTACGGCGCCTTTGCCGCGCGGTCGTCTTCCTTTGCCCAGGGCCTTCTGGAGCAGGGCGTCAGGCCTGGAGACCGGGTTGCTATCCTTTTGCCCCAGAGCTTCGAGACCGCGATCGCCCATGCGGGCATTTACAAGCTCGGCGCCATCGCCCTGCCTCTTGCCCTTTTGTTCGGTGTCGAGGCGCTCGAATACCGGCTACGCGACGCGGGTGCCGCCGCCGTTGTCACCAATCGCTTTGGCTATGAGAAAATCGCCGCGATCCGCAGTCAGCTACCGGAGCTGAAATCCGTCGTGCTGGTGGATGGAGACGCGCCGGAAACCGTTGCCTTTGCAGCGCTTGCGGAAGGTCACGCGCCCACATTTGTCGCAGCCGATACCACGCCGGACGATCCGGCCATGATGATTTACACATCGGGAACGACCGGCCCACCCAAGGGCGCTCTGCATGGGCATCGGGTGCTGCTCGGCCATGTCCCCGGCTTCCAGTTCCACCACGCTTTCCTGCCGCAGCCGGGTGACCGGATGTGGACGCCGGCCGACTGGGCCTGGGCGGGCGGTCTGCTGAATGCGCTCTTGCCGTCGCTTCTGCTCGGCGTTCCCGTGGTTTCCTCACCCGGCCAGAAGTTCGATCCGCATATGGCATTCCGCATCCTGGAGGAGATGGACGTGCGCAACGCCTTCATTCCACCGACGGCGCTGCGGCTGATGAAGTCGGTGGAAAATCCGCGCTCGCTCTACAGGCTCAACCTGCGCACCATCGGCTCGGCCGGCGAATCGCTCGGGCGAGAAACCTGGGAGCAGGCGAGCGAGGCTTTCGGTGTGCCGGTCAACGAGTTCTACGGCCAAACGGAATGCAATATCGTGCTGTCGTCTGCCGCCAATCTCGGCGTGCTGAAGCCCGGTTCGATGGGCAAGCCGGCACCCGGCCATGACGTGGCAATCATCGACAGTGAGGGCAGGGTGCTTCCCATCGGCACTGTCGGCCAGGTCGCCGTGCGCCGCCCGGACCCGGTGATGTTTCTCGGCTACTGGAAGAATGATGCGGCGACATCGGCAAAATTCATCGGCGACTGGATGACGACGGGCGACCAGGGTGTTCAGGACGAGGAGGGCTATGTCACCTTCTTCGGGCGGGACGACGATGTCATCACCTCGTCCGGCTACCGGATCGGCCCGGGTGAGATCGAGGACTGTCTGGCAGGTCATCCGGCCGTTCAACTTGCTGCCGCCATCGGCAAGCCCGACCCGGTGCGCACCGAGATCGTCAAAGCCTATGTCGTGCTGAAGCCCGGCTACGAAGCTGGGCCGGCGCTCGAGATCGATATCCGCAACTGGGTCAAGACCCGGCTGTCGATGCACGAATATCCGCGCGAGATCGAATTTCTCGACAGCCTGCCGCTGACCACTTCGGGCAAGGTCATTCGCCGCATCCTGCGTGACCGGGCGGTCGCGGAGGGGTAATTCCCTCTTCGTCCGCTCGCATACACCAGAGTCTGCCTCAGCGCAGCGAGCGCGGCGCCAGTGAACGGATCTTCTCTCGCAGCAGCCGCGCCATGTTGCGGGTATTGCGGTAGAGATGGAGCTGGGCTGCGACCTGGCGCACGTCGCGGTCGCGATTCTGGTTAAGACCGATCACAAGCGTGCCCATGTCCTCGCGCTCCTCCCAGAAACGGCTCATCACCGGGTGGTCAGGCGTGGCGCAGCTGTCCGATCGCATGATGTTGGCATCGTCGAGATGCCATTCCGTCAGCTCGGCCAGAAGCAGCTTGCCGGGCGAATATTTGGCATACTGCTCGTCATAGGCCGTCTTCCAGGTATAGGCCTCACCCGCCATCATCAGGACGATCATCGAGGCGATCGCCGCACCGTCGAGATCGATCGTGTGGATGCGCACGCTGTCGGCTTCGGCAAGATTGGTGATGGCTTCGCGCGCAAAGGCGGCCCGGTAGCGGTCGAGCACCATGGCCGTGCGTTGGCGCCCTTTCCAGCCGCTCGCTTCCAGTGCCAGGAATTCTTCCATACGAACCCGGATATCGGCCGGCTGGCGGGCAACGTTGTAGGACACGCGACCGATACCCTCCAGCAGGTTCCATTGCCGGCGCAGTTCGCGCAGATGTGCAGCGCTGATCGCGTGGCGCAGATAGGTCTGGCCGTCCTGCAGGCTTTCCAGCATCGGCCGGGTGAAGGTGTCGGTCACGGTCAGCGGCAGGTTGCGGCCGATGGCGACGGCGCGGGCAAGCTGGGCGAACTTGCCCTTCAGGCGAATATCGGGAAGCACGAGAACACCCGGCAGGCCCGCCGACGGGCTGGTGAAGGCCTCGTAGAGGTTGTCGATTGTTTCGGCCGCATCCTCGGCGTCGAGCAGCGGTACGCCAAGCGGCCCGAAAGGATTGGACCAGGCGCGGATGATCGGCGCACCGATCGAAAAGCCCGGCTTCTCGATCGAGAACGGCATCAGAAAGCGGATGCGGCTGCGGCGCTCGTCATTGTCGCGGATCAGCGCCAGGCGGATGATCCGGTCTTCCAGACGCGGCATGGCTGGTGCGAGGAAACGCCCGGTGAAGAAGACGTTCGGCTCCATCGCCCGGTTGGAGAGGAAATCGAGCTCCGTCTGCAGCTCATAGCCCTGGCGTGCCGGATAAAGGCAAAGCTGCCGCCCCGGGCGGCCGACGGCGATGGTGTTGTCGGCAACCGGCCGTTCGGGCACAGGCGGAACAAGGCCGCCGAGGATGCGTGCCGACCGGCTGTTGGCGTCGTCTGGAAAGTGCGGATTGCCGGTCATGAGCGGGGTGCCTCTGATTTGATGGTTCTGGCATGCGGGTCGGCAAAAGCGAAGAGAACGATGCCGAAGGTGCGGCGCACGGCGACGTGAAGAAGGATCGCCTCGACGAACATGGCGCCGGCCGTGGCGATCGCAGCGCCGGTCAGCCCGAACAACGGGATCATCGTGACGTTCAGCGCCAGGTTGCAGACGAGGGCTGCCGCATAGAGCGCGACGCAGAGCTTCTGCTGGCCGGCCATGGTGAGGAAGGCTTCGGCCGGGCCGATCAGGGCCTTTGCCATGATGCCGGCAAACAGGATGGCCATCAGCGAATAGCCGGAGACGAAGGCCGGGCCGAACAGCGACAGGAGGAACGAACCACAGGCAAGGACCATCAGGCCGACGATGAGCGACGGCCAGAATGACCATTTGGCGCTTTCCACGGCAATGACGGCAAGCTGCTGACGGTCGGGATTGGCCATGGCGGCGGAAAAGCGCGGTGAGGCAGCGGCCTTGACGGAGAACATCACAAAGTGGACCAGCGCCATGGTCTTGGCGGCAGCGAAATAGATCGCGACGCTTGCCGGATCGAGGTAGAGCCCGACGATGACGACATCGGAATTGGTCAGCATGAAGCCGAAACCCTCGATCAGGAAGATCGGCAGCGCGACGCGGAACCAGGTGCCGAACTCGATCCGGCTCGGGCCTTTGATGTAACGCCGGCGCAAGCGCCGCGTCAGGATGAAGAACTGGCTGACGCTCGTCAGGTAGGTGGCTGCCATGGCCGCAATCATGGCGGTGCGGGCCGTATGTGGTTCGCCGATCGCCACGGCGAGCATCATCAGGGCGAGGATCAGCACCGGCCGGATGATGTAGGTCGGGCTCATCGCCGAAACGGCCCAGCTATGGGCGCGCGAGGTTCCGTCCATCACATCGCCGAGCGCGATCATCGGCAGCGAGAAGATGCCGAGATAGAGCGGCACGAAATAGTAGCTTTCGATATGGTCGCCGAACAGCCAGAGCCCGGCGATGCCGATGGTGGCAAGGGCTGTCGCGGAAATAAGCGCAAAAATGCGCACCGTCGTCGTTATCCCGCGGATTTCTGCCAGAGCTTCGCGAGCATGATATTGGGGTAGGAAGCGGATGATCGCGGTATGGAAGCCGAGGCAGGAAAGGTTGCCGAACAGCACCACCAGCACCCAGACGAAGACGAAGATGCCGTATTCGAACTCGCCCATGACGCGGGCCAGGATGATCTGTGAAACGAACGCGATGGCGGCGCTGACGACGCGGATGGCAAAGGCGACGAGCGCCATGCGCTGGGCCATATGCTTGGGATCGCTGCTAGTCAGAACGGGGAGGAGCTTTTCAAACAGCGGCGACAGCCGTTCCCTCCATGCGGGCGGCAAGATTCGTCCAGCCGTTTGACACGCTGCCATCAACAATGGAGTACCCGAAACTACGCAAAACAGGACGCCAGTCTTGACAGAACAGCGTTAACAAAGGGTGCAGCTTGTTCGGCAAATGCCAACCAACGACCGTTATTGATCGAGGCAAACCTATTCCGCAGGCAGCGCATGCCGGAAAGAAAAATGCCGCCCGGAGGCGGCATTGATCGTTATGCTTCGAACGCACCATGGCAGTGCTTGTATTTCTTGCCCGACCCGCAGGGGCAGGCTTCGTTGCGGGCGACCTTGCCCCAGCTCGAGGGATCCTGCGGATCGCGGTTTTCCGGCTCGACGAAGTTGAGGTTGACGCTGTCGGCGAAGTCGTCCTCGCCGGTCACCGGATCGATGTGATGGCCGACCATCTGCGGCGGCGCAGGCTGCGGTGCTTCGGCCGCCTCGCGTACCAGCTCGACGCGCATCAGTTGTGCCGTCACGGCCTGGCGCAGGTTTGCCAGAAGCGCCTGGAACAGCTCGAAGGCTTCCGACTTGTATTCCTGCAGCGGGTCGCGCTGTGCGTAGCCGCGGAAACCGATGACGGAGCGCAGGTGGTCGAGGTTGACGATATGCTCGCGCCAAAGGTGGTCCAGCGTCTGCAGCACCACCGAACGCTCGACGTAGAGCATGATGTCCGGGCCGAAACGCTCGGCACGGTCCGCTGCGGCCTTGTCGGCCTCGGCGGCGATCCGCTCGCGAATATCGTTCTCGTCGATACCTTCCTCGGCCGCCCATTCGACGATCGGCAGATCGAGGTTGAGGGAGTTCTGCGCGTCGGTCTTGAGGCCGATGGCATCCCACTGTTCGGCATAGGCCTTTTCCGGAATGCGCTTGGCGACGATGTCCTCGATGACCTCGTGGCGCATATCAGCGACCGTTTCGGAGATGTCCGTCGCGTCCATCATCTCGATGCGCTGTTCGAAGATCACCTTGCGCTGATCGTTCAAGACGTCGTCATATTTCAGAAGGTTTTTACGCGTGTCGAAGTTGCGGGCTTCGACCTTCTTCTGGGCACGTTCCAGAGCCTTGTTGATCCAGGGGTGGACGATCGCTTCGCCTTCCTTGAGGCCAAGCTTCTGCAGCATCGAATCCATGCGGTCGGAACCGAAGATGCGCATCAGGTCGTCCTGTAGCGACAGGAAGAATTTCGAGCGGCCCGGGTCGCCCTGACGGCCGGAGCGGCCGCGCAGCTGGTTGTCGATACGGCGGCTTTCATGCCGTTCGGTCGCCAATACGTAGAGGCCGCCGGCAGCCAGCGCGATATCCTTCAGGCGCTGAACCTCGACCCTGATCGCGGCTTCCTTCTCGTCGCGCTCGGACCCGTGTTCCATCTCGCCGAGTTCACGTTCGATGCGCATTTCGAGGTTGCCGCCGAGCTGGATGTCGGTACCGCGGCCGGCCATGTTGGTAGCGATCGTGACGGCGCCCGGAACGCCCGCCTGCGAGACGATATAGGCTTCCTGCTCATGGTAGCGGGCGTTCAGAACCTGGAAATTCTTGAAGCCGGCCTTCTTAAGCATTTCCGCCAGAAGTTCGGACTTTTCGATCGAGGTCGTGCCGACCAGGACCGGCTGCTGGCGGTCCTGCGAGTCTTTGATCTCGGCGATGATCGCCTTGTATTTCTCTTCCGCCGTCCGGTAGACCTCGTCGTCCTCGTCGAGGCGCTTGATCGGCAGGTTGGTCGGCACTTCAACGACTTCCAGGCCGTAGATGTTGCCGAATTCTTCCGCCTCGGTCGAAGCCGTGCCGGTCATGCCGCCGAGCTTCTTGTACATGCGGAAATAGTTCTGGAAGGTAACGGAGGCCAGCGTCTGGTTTTCCGGCTGGATGGTGACCTTTTCCTTGGCTTCAAGCGCCTGGTGCTGGCCTTCCGAATAACGGCGGCCCGGCATCATGCGGCCGGTAAATTCGTCGATGATGACGATCTCATCGTTGCGGACGATGTAGTCCTTGTCCTTCTGGAAGAGCTTGTGGGCCTTCAGCGCGTTGTTGACGTGATGGACGATCGCGACGTTCTCGACGTCGTAAAGCGTCTCGCCCTTGAGCAGGTTTGCAGCGCGTAGCAGATTTTCGAGTTTCTCGGTGCCGTCTTCGGAGAAGTTGGCGGAGCGTTGCTTCTCGTCGATTTCGTAGTCCTCTGCAGAGAGGAGCGGGATGAACCGGTCGATCGTGTTGTAGAGTTCGGAACGGTCGTCGAGCGGGCCGGAAATGATCAGCGGCGTGCGCGCTTCATCGACGAGGATCGAGTCCACTTCGTCGACGATCGCGAAGAAGTGACCGCGTTGAACCATCTGGCTGCGCTCGTACTTCATGTTGTCGCGCAGATAGTCGAAGCCGAGTTCGTTGTTGGTCGCGTAGGTGACGTCGCAGGCATAGGCCGCGCGGCGCTGGTCATCGGTGAGGCCATGGACGATGACGCCGGTGGTCATGCCGAGGAAGGAATAGATCCGGTTCATCGTCGCCGAGTCGCGGGTGGCGAGGTAGTCGTTGACGGTGACGACATGCACGCCCTTGCTGGCGAGCGCGTTCAGGTAGACCGGCAGCGTCGCGACCAGCGTCTTGCCCTCACCGGTCTTCATTTCGGCGATCGACTTCTCGTGCAGGATCATGCCGCCGATCAGCTGGACGTCGAAGGGGCGCAGGCCGAGCGTGCGGCGAGCGGCCTCGCGGACAACGGCGAAGGCCGGGACCAAGAGGTCGTCAAGCGTCTTGCCGTCAGCCAGTTGCTTGCGGAATTCAACGGTCTTTGCAGCCAGCGCCTCATCGGAAAGCGCTTTGGTTTCAGCTTCCAGCGCATTGATGGCATCGACCTTCGCCTTGTAGCCGCGCACGCGCCGGTCATTCGATGAGCCGAAAATTTTGCGGGCGAGGCCGCCGAGACTGACCATAAGAATGGTCCTTTCCTGTATGTCGCCAATGCGGTTGTTTTTCCGCGAAATACTATGAAACGCCCGGAAGTGTTCTGGACGCGAGGTTGCGTGACAGATAAGAGGGGGGTCGAATTATGTCAACGGGAGTTGAGGTTCGCGGCTGCCAAGGATGAACGATAGAATCCCGCATACTATGGGTTTCTGTCATCATTCCTTGGTATGGGGCTACAGAACGGCCACAATCTGATGATGTGGACCGCTCGAGCCGGCCGTGATCGCGGTTCCGGGATACCAGCGTGGAAGGTATGAGGATGTTGAAATACAAGATGCTTGCGGCAGTTGCCCTGGTCGCCGTCATGGCTGCCCAAGGCCCGGCGCTCGCGCAGGATGCCGCCGATCCGGTCATCGCCAAGGTCGGTGGTACGGAGATCCACAAGTCCGAGCTGGACATGGCCATGACCGGTCTCGACCCGCAGCTGGCCCAGTTGCCGGAAGACCAGAAGCGTGCCGCGGCCCTTTCGGGCCTGATCGACGTCAAGCTTCTCGCCAAGGACGCCGACAAGGAAGGTCTTCAGAACGGTGAAGACTTCAAGAAGCGCATCGCCTACCTCACCGACCGCGAATTGCACAACGCCTTCTTCAAGAAGCACGTTGTCGATGCCGTGAAGCCGGAAGAGGTCAAGGCGCGTTACGACGCGGAAATTGCCAAGATTCCTCCGCAAGAAGAGGTCAAGGCGCGCCACATTCTCGTGAAGACCGAGGACGAAGCCAAGGCAATCATCAAGGACCTCGATGGCGGCAAGGACTTTGCAGCGCTCGCCAAGGAAAAGTCGACAGACCCGAACAAGGCGGACGGTGGTGATCTCGGTTACTTCACCAAGGACCGCATGGTTCCTGAATTCTCCGAGGCTGCCTTCAAGCTCGAAAAGGGCAAGTACACGGAAGCGCCGGTGAAGACCCAGTTCGGCTTCCATGTCATCCTGCTCGAAGACAAGCGCATGCAGCCGCCGCCGCCGCTCGAACAGGTCGAGCCGCAGGTCAAGCAACTCGTCATGCGCGACAAGTACATCGACCTTTTGGCCGCTGCCAAGAAGGACGCCGGCGTCGATATCACCGATCCGGCGCTCAAGAAGGCGTATGACGACGCCAACAAGGCTGAGACCGCCAATTGATGACACTGGAGCATGACCGCCCGTCTTTGAGTGGTCATGTGTTCTGATGTAGATTCGATGAGAATCCACAGGTCCCGGAGGCGTCAGGCTCTTCGGGATTTCGTTTGTAGGCCCGAAGGCCGGGTCGTCACGCTGAAGCAGGTTTGATCATGTCCGGTTCCGTTTCTCCGCTTGCCCCGAAATCCTTTGCCGAGATGCCGCCGGTGCGTGGCGTCCGCATGGCAACTGCCGCCGCAGGCATCAAGTACAAGAACCGCACCGACGTGCTCTTGATGGTCTTCGACGAGCCAGCCGCCGTCGCAGGCGTTTTCACAAAGTCGCGCTGCCCCTCGGCGCCGGTCGATTTCTGCCGCCAGAACCTCGCCGGCGGTGTTGCCCGTGCTGTCGTGGTCAATTCCGGCAATGCCAACGCATTCACCGGCAAGAAGGGCAAGGCTGCGACAGAACTGACGGCACAGTCGGCTTCGGAAGCGGTTGGCTGCTCCACCGGTGAAGTCTTCCTCGCATCGACCGGCGTGATCGGCGAACCGTTGGATGCGACCAAATTCGCGGGCGTTCTCAGTGATATGACCGTTCACGCAACGAGTGATTTCTGGTTCGAGGCCGCCAAGGCGATCATGACGACCGATACCTATCCGAAGGTGTCCACCCGCAGCGCCGAGATCGGTGGCGTCACCGTCACCATCAACGGTATCGCTAAGGGTGCCGGCATGATTGCACCGGATATGGCGACCATGCTCTCCTTCGTCGTCACCGATGCCGATATCGCACCGGAAGCATTGCAGGTTCTTCTGTCGGAAGGCACCGGCCCGACCTTCAATTCCGTCACCGTCGACAGCGATACCTCGACCTCCGATACGCTGATGCTATTTGCCACCAGCGCTGCCGCCGGGGATGGCCAGAAGAAGGTCACGAATGCTGCCGATCCGGCGCTTGAAGGTTTCCGTGTGGCGTTGAACGATCTGCTGCGCGATCTGGCGCTGCAGGTGGTGCGCGATGGTGAAGGCGCCCGCAAGATGGTCGCTGTTACGGTCGGAGGTGCCGAGAGCGATGCCGCCGCCAAGCGCATCGGGCTTTCGATTGCCAATTCACCGCTGGTCAAGACGGCCGTAGCGGGCGAAGACGCCAACTGGGGCCGTGTCGTAATGGCCGTCGGCAAGTCTGGTGAAATGGCCGATCGCGACCGGTTGGCGATCTGGTTCGGTGATGTCCGCGTCGCCGTCGAAGGTGAGCGCGACCCCTCCTATTCGGAGGCGGCAGCGACTGCTGTGATGAAGGAAGAGGACATCGCCATCCGTGTCGAGATCGGTCTCGGCTCGGGTAGGGCGACAGTCTATACCTGCGATCTCACCAAGGAATATGTCGAGATCAACGGCGACTACCGGAGCTGAAACTGACGTGCACGACATGATCTCGAAAGCCGATCTGCCGAACGTGCGGCGTCTCGAAGCCGTCGGTTTCCGCGCTTGGCCGGCGGCGTCGGTGCAGTATGACGGCAGCTGGCTGATCCGCCTGACGGCGGGGCATGATTCCAAGCGCCTGAACTCGGTCAATCCGCTCGATCCCTCCGATAGCCGCGATATTGAAATCAGGCTCGCGAAAGCCGCCAAGCGATTTGCCGATTACGGCCGACCGCTGACCGTGCGCCAGACGCCGCTGACGCCGCCGCCGCTAATCGCGCATATGGATGCGAACGGGTGGCCGGTATTCTCCGAAACCATCGTCATGATGGCCGATATCCCGCCGAACGACACGACGGAATCGATCGAGCACCTGCCGCTGCGTGATGTCGGGCGTTTCGTCGATGCACGGCTTCAGATCTGCGGCGAAAGCAGCCAGGACAAGGCAGGCCTCAGCGAAGTCATCAATGCCATCAAGCCGGAATGCGGCCTGTTTCTGTTCGAATCTCCGGATCAGGGACCGATCGCCGTGTCGCTGGCGGTTCACGACAACGATCTTGCTGGTATCCTCCAGGTCGCCGTCTCAGAAAGTGTTCGGCGGCAGGGTGTGGGAAGCGCCATCGTCAACGCCTCACTGCGTTGGGCGCGTCTTCGTGGCGCCCGCACGGCCTGGCTTTCGGTCGAATGCGACAATGAGGCTGCCATCCATCTCTATCGCAAGTTCGGCTTCAGGGATGTCTACCGTTATTCCTATCGGCGCGCGGGGCTTTGACGATGAGTGTTACGGGCAGGAAGATTCTCTTGGTTGCGGCTTGTGCGTTGGTCGATAGCGATGGCCGGATACTCCTTGCCCAGCGTCCGGAAGGCAAATCGCTGGCCGGGCTCTGGGAATTTCCCGGCGGCAAGGTGGAGCCCGGCGAAACGCCGGAGGAAACGCTGATCCGAGAGCTGGACGAGGAGCTCGGTGTGCGCACCAAGGTTGCTTGCCTCGCGCCGCTGACCTTCGCCAGCCACACCTATGACGATTTTCATCTGCTGATGCCACTTTACGTGTGCCGGCGCTATGAGGGCGTTGCCCATGGCCGGGAAGGACAGGCGGTGAAATGGGTTCGCCCGAAAGCCCTGCGCGACTATCCGATGCCGCCCGCGGACGAGCCACTTATCCCCTACTTAATGGATTTGCTCTGATCAAAGGGTAGAAATTTCGATTTTATTAATCGAACATTTATCACCCTCCCTCAAGATCAGCCTCAGTCAAGTGCCGGTGTCTATTGGTTTCGGGATGTTTCCCGCAGCCGATGCCGGTTGTGTATCGGCGTGGAGATGGTTGAAGCGGTGAGAGTGAACCGCATTCAAGGAAGCGTACGTATTCGAAGAGGCAGATGATGGTCGACGACGATTTTTGGAGAACGGTTCAGGACAAGGATCTGGTGACAAGCCAGAGCCGCCGTACAGGCGCGCTCAATCTGTCGCTGCTGTTCGGTACCGCCGTCATCGCCCTGACCCTCATCCTGACGCCGATGTTGACCTCGAAGACCGACAACAAGGTGCTCGCCGACGCGCCGATCGACTACGACAATATTTCGACCGGTTCCATTCCGAGCAGCAACACGACCAAGCGCTATACGGTGCGCCGGAGCGTGCTGCAGGACATGCCGGGTGCCGTCTGCATCATCGATGGTGACGGAAGCAAAAGCGGCTGCTGATCGCCTCTGTGAGCCGGGGACACCCCCGCGCTCCTGTTCGCTGCCAGCCTGGGTCGATGCCGACCCGACGACGACGGCGCACGTTCCCGTTCTTTTCGGATGACCTCATCCGCGGGGTGGGCACCAAACAGGCTGGGAGCATATGAAAAAACTGGTTCGTTTTCTTAGGGTCAAATCCGGTGCCACCGCGGTCGAGTACGGCCTGTTGGCCAGTCTCATCTCGGTCGGGATGATCGTCGGTCTTGGCGCGTTTTCGGACTCGCTGCTCTCGGTTCTGCAAAAGGTCAGCGACACGATCAACGGCACGCCTTACTAGCCGTCCGCGTCTATTCCTTGAACGGCAGTTCGCGCGTGCTCAGTGCATCGGATAGCCTTTGCTTCGCCGAGCCGGGTTTCAGCGGCTTCTGCTGGCTTTCGTGCGGCGCCCAGCCTGAAATGTAGATGATGGAGAATGTTGCCCGGATGCGGCCGTCCGGATCGGCAAAACGCTCGGCGTAGATTTCGGCCGCTCTCACGAAAAACCGGCGGGTGAGGGGCTTGCGGCTGCGGGCCGTGAGCGGATTGGTCATTCCCATCGACCGCAGGTCTTTCAATAGCGAAAACAGCGACGCGTAACGCACCGTATAGGTCTCGGTATCGGCGACGGGCAGGGTGAAGCCGGCGCGTTGCAGCAGCGCGCCGATATCGCGGACATCGGCGAATGGAATGACGCGGGGGCTGGCACCGCCGGTCATCTCGCTCTCGGCTGCAAGCAGCACCTCGCGCAATTCCTGCAATGTACCGCTGCCGGGGATGGCAGCGAGGAACAGGCCATCCGGCTTAAGCGCACGGCGCACCTGGATGAAGACGCCGGGCGTATCGTTGGTCAGGTGCAGCGACAGCGGCGAGACGATGAGGTTTGCCGATTCCGGTGTGAGCGGAACGGTTTCGAGGGGGGAGACGGAGACGGTTTCATCCGCAGTTGCGAAAGCCGCATCGGTTTCGACCCGCTTGATCTCGGTGACCTTGCCGGTATTGGCAATATAGCGGGCCGTCAGGCCGGTATAGCCGTGCAGTTCGACGGCCGTATCGAAATGGCGTTCGACGACGCTCAGGCGCTCGGACAGTTCCTGCGCGGCGATCTCAAGCAGGAATTGAGCCTTCGGGTCACTGTCGCGAAACGCCCGCTTGCGGCGGGCCTCGATGAGCGTCTGGTCGAAAACGATATCCACGGCTTTGCTTCCTAAAAATCTGATCGCAATGAAACCCGGCTGGACATAAAGTCAACCTCATGAGGGGTGACGGAGCAGAAAATCCGGGGTGGCGGTTGGCCAAGGGGCTGCGCGGTCTGATGGCGGCTGCGGTCGATGCGGTCTATCCACCGGTTTGTACCGGTTGTGGCCGCATGGTCGGGCAGCATCGCGGTGTCTGCCCGGACTGCTGGGCAACCTTGCGGCTGATCGAGCGGCCCTACTGTGAGGTTCTCGGCGTGCCTTTCTCGCATGATCTGGGTGCGGGCATCCTGTCTGCCGATGCCATCGCCAATCCGCCGGTGTTCGAGCGGCTGCGGTCCGTTGCCATTCATGACGGCATCGCCAAGTCGCTCGTGCATGGTTTGAAATACCGCGATCGCACCGATCTGGCGGTGATGATGGCGCAATGGATGGTTCGTGCCAGCGACGGCAGCGTCGAGGCCTGCGATGTGGTCGTGCCTGTCCCGCTGCATGCCTTCAGGCTCTGGGGGCGCAAGTTCAACCAGTCTGCCGAGCTTGCCCGGGCCATAGCCCGGATTTCGGCCCGGCCTTACCTGCCGAACGCATTGATCCGCATCAAGCGCACCGCGCAACAGGTTGGATTGGGTGCCACGGCGCGCGAGGACAATGTGCGCGGCGCCTTTGCGGTCAGCGATGCCGGGAAGGCGGCGCTGTTCGGCAAGCGCGTCGTTCTCGTCGATGACGTCTACACGACGGGAGCGACCGTATCGGCGGCAACACGGGCGCTGAAGAAGGCCGGTGCTCAGGATGTCACCGTTTTGACCTTTGCAAGAGCCATGTCCGGTCTTATATGACACGGTATGTGATGCCGGCAGAGGGCCGGCGAAGGAGCAGGTCAACTCATGGCTTCGGTCGTTATTTATACCCGTCAGTTCTGCGGATACTGTTCCGCGGCGAAGAAACTTCTGGAAACCAAAGGCGTGAAGTTCGAAGAACATGACGCTACCTATGCGCCCGACGTGCGCCAGAAGATGATCGAGCGGTCGAACGGCGGTACGACGTTCCCGCAGATATTCATCAACAACACCCATATTGGCGGCTGTGACGACCTGCATGCACTCGACCGTGCCGGCAAGCTGGACGACATGCTCGCCGCATAAGGAGACGCTTATGACGTTCAAGGCCGCAGCGATCCAGATGTGTTCCGGTGTCGATCCGGCAAGGAATGCCGACGCGATGGTACGGCTTGTCCGCGACGCGGCGGCACAAGGGGCCACGTACGTGCAGACGCCGGAAATGACCGGAGCGCTTCAGCGCGACCGCGCGGCGATGAAGGCCGCCCTGCGTGACGAGAGCAGCGATCTCATCGTCGCGGCCGCTTCCGGTCTTGCGGCGGAACTCGGCATTCATCTTCACGTCGGCTCGACGGCGATCGGCCTTGCCGACGGCAAGATGGCCAATCGCGGTTTTCTCTTCGGTCCCGATGGCAAGAAGATCACCCATTACGACAAGATCCATATGTTCGACGTCGACCTCGACAATGGCGAGAGCTGGCGGGAAAGCTCGGCCTATACGCCGGGCGGCACGGCGCGGCTGGTGAACCTGCCGTTTGCCAAGCTCGGCTGCGCCATCTGCTATGATGTGCGTTTTCCCGAACTCTTCCGGGCGCAGGCAGCAGCTGGCGCCGAGGTCATGTCGGTACCCGCCGCCTTTACCCGCCAGACCGGCGAGGCGCATTGGGAGATACTTCTGAGGGCCCGTGCCATCGAGAACGGCATGTTCGTCATCGCGGCCGCACAAGCCGGCGTGCATGAGGACGGCCGCGAGACGTTTGGCCATTCGATGATCATCGATCCCTGGGGCGTTGTTCTCGCGTCTGCCGGCGGTACCGGCGAGGGGATTGTGATCGCCGATATCGATGTCGGCGCTGTTGCGGCTGCCCGGGCGAAAATTCCGAACCTGAAGAACGGCAGGGCGTTCCTGCTTGAGGAGGTGCCGCTCAGCGCCTCCGGGGACGTGGCCGCTTGATCAAATATACCCTTGCCTGCGACAACGGCCATTCCTTCGAGGGGTGGTTCTCCTCAAGCGCCGACTTCGATCGCCAGGCGGAGCTGGGTCTCGTCTCCTGTCCGGCCTGCGGCTCCGTTTCCGTTGCCAAGCAGCTGATGGCACCTTCGGTTTCGACGGCCCGAAAGAGGGACGAGACCAAGGTTCTGATGTTGGATCAGGCCCGCAAGGAAGCCGTTGCCAAGATTCGTGAACTGGTGACGGCGATCCGCGAGAATGCCGAGGATGTCGGTGAAAAATTCCCTGAGGAAGCCCGCAAGATCCACTATGGCGAAGCCGAGCAGCGTGGCCTGATCGGACAGGCGACAGTCGACGAAGCGAAGGCGCTGCTCGACGAGGGCATCGAGATCGCGCCGTTGCCGGTACTGCCTGACGACGTCAACTGACATGGCGACGGGTCAACACCGTCTGGCTATCTACAATTTCGGCCTGCATGTCGGTCCCGAAGGCGATCCCCGCGTCGAGGGTTTCGTGTTGCGTGAGCCCGCCAATTTCGAGGCGGCATCGCGGGCGTCCGGCTTCGTCGGGCGGTCCGGCTACCGCGGCGTGCCGGGACCGCGCAGCTGGGGCGTCCAGGTCTTTCCGCGATTCATCGAAGGCAGCGGCTTCGACAGCGCCCCTTCGTCGCTTTCCTTGTGGACCGACATGGAATCGCTGATGGCGTTTTCCTACAATGGCGTCCATGCCGACGCGCTGAAACACGGGCGCAACTGGAACGTCAGGCCAAGCTGGCCACCGCTCGTGCTCTGGTGGGTGGATGAGCGCCAGGTCCCCGACTGGTCGGAAGGCGTCGAGCGGCTGGAGCATCTTCACGATCACGGTGCCTCGGCAAAAGCCTTCACCTTCAAAGAACCCTTCGCCGTAAATGGCGAAGCTTACGAAATCGACCGGGAACGGGTTCGGCGGACCGCTGAAGAGAATAGCGCGGGGCAGAGGGATCTGCTGGCGCATGTGCTTTCTTTAAAAGTCTAGCATACGCGCAAGGGGCGGGGATTATCGCTCAATAGGTCACGTCAACACTGCGGAAGCGGCGTTTTTTCTTGGGAATATCAGGTTCCTTCTTTCTTCCCTTTTCGTCGCTGAGAATCTGGACAATGCCTCTTTCCGGATAGGGGACAAGGGCTTCGGCGGTGAAATCTTCAGGCAACTCAAGCGGACGCCTGATTGGCTTCTGTGCATCGCCGGTCCAGGAGTAGAGTGAAAATTCTCCCTTCTCCGCCGTCTCGTCCTCTTCGTCGTTTCCGTTGGGCGACGGCCCGGCAAGGACGAGGTAGACGGCCGGCGAGAGGCCGGTCCAGTCGATGCTGCGCACACCGCGGTTTTCGAGATCGAGCAGGTGCAGGTCGCCGAAGACCGGTTGCCGGCCAAGTTCAGTGACGCCGATCGGATTTTTCAGGCGCAGGACATAGGCCTTGCCGTCTTTCAGAGGGCCGCGGAAGCCGATCAGCAGATCACCTTCCGGCGATCCGGCGAGGCCTTCGACATTGATGTCGGTGCCGTCTATCTGCAGTTCCCGCTTCAGATACCGGCGCAGCTTTACAAACGGCGTTCCGCTCTCTTTGAGCGTCGGGCCGTCGGCGGTGTGGACGATGCGGGAAGCGACGAGGACTGAACGGTCGCGGGCATTGCCATCCTCACCGGGCCGGGAGAACGAACTCATCCAGTAGACCCTGTCACCGATGCGCGCGGCGGCCTCGATGTCGGATCTCTCCTGACCAATGAATTTCTTGAATTTGATTGGCCGAATGGGCCGGGCGATACCGCGGCGATAGAGCTGGAACGTGTTGGTCTCATCGCTGGCGACGACGAAATGGGTTTCGTCCAGGGCAACGGCGGCAGAGGCCTCGCAGATGCCGATATAGTCCACAGTTTGTGGAGCGGCATCCGTGACCGAGAGAATGCCGAGGGATGGAATTTTCATCGCGACATTCTCCTTTAGTGGCCTGCCGGTCAGGCCGGGCGTCTGGCCACCAGCATATAGTTGACGTCCATATCTTTCGAGAGATTCCACTGGTTTGCAAGGGGATTGAAGAAGACGCCGGTGCGATCGGTCACGGTCATGCCGCTCGCCTCGATCGGCTTTTCGAGTTCTTCCGGACGGACCAGCTTTTCATATTGGTGGGTGCCCCGTGGCAGCCAGCGCAGGACGTTCTCGGCCGCGAAGATGGCAAGGGCTGCCGCCTTCATGGTGCGGTTAATGGTGGCGACGAACATCAGGCCGCCGGGGCGCACCATCGAGGCGCAGGTGCTGATGAAGAATTCGACATCTGCGACATGCTCGACCACTTCCATGTTGAGCACGACATCGAAGGTCTCGCCCGCTTCGGCCAGCGATTCCGCCGTCACGGCGCGATAGTCGACCGCGACGCCGCTGCCGGCGGCATGGGTCTTGGCGATCATGATGTTCTTTTCCGATGCGTCGGCGCCGACAACATCCGCGCCCATGCGCGCCATCGGCTCGGAGAGAAGCCCGCCACCGCAGCCGATATCGAGGATGCGCAGGCCCCTCAGCGGCTGCGGCGCCTTCGCCTCGCGGCCGAAATTGTCGGAGACGCGATCGCGGATATAGGTGAGGCGAACGGGATTAAACTTGTGCAGCGGCTTGAACTTGCCCTTCGGATCCCACCACTCGGCGGCCATGGCGGAGAACCGGTCGACTTCCGTCTGGTCGATGGTGCTGCGGGTTTCGCTGGGGGCCGGGTCGCTCATGGTCGGAACTCCTTGGAACAGTACCTCTGTGAAGTCGGACGATCGAGGCCGAAAGTCAAGGGTTGGCAATGCCGCAGAGGGGGGCTGCTTGCAAACAGCCGAAGGCATTCACGCGGCGCTTTCTCGCCCGTGGCCTGAACCATCTGCAAGTTTCACCGGCCAAAGGCGCGGCGGTATCGGCCGGGGCACATCGGGTGCCTCAGGTAAGGTAGAATAGGTGACACGCGATGTGCCCCGCTTCGGTGTCTTTTGCCGCGCTTCTCAGGTTCTTCTGCGCCTCCCTTCTTCGAGGAGAGGCCTCCAATGCCCCGGCCCGGCCGCTTATCCGCCAGGCCTTTCAATGCGGCGGGGCACATCCTGGACCGTCAAAAGACGGCGTGATGGCCCGGCACGCCCGGTTCATTAACGAACCGGAGGAGAACCGCCTTTCACGCAGCCCCAGGGATTTCGCGCGCGTTCCGCCAAACCGTCCGGGCACCGGCCCCGCCTCGCCGGCAACGCAAACCGGTGTATCCGTGGCGGGACGAGAGGATTGTGGCACGGTTGCGCCGGCCGGGGATTTGCGGGGATGATTTTTCAGGTTCGGTTGATCGAGACTCCGCCATCGACCAGCATGGCGGTGCCGGTGGTGAAGCTCGAGGCATCCGAGGCGAGATAGAGAACGGACCGGGCGATCTCCTCCGGCTTTGCCATGCGTTTCAAGGCATGCAGTCCCTCGACGAAGGCGAGGACTTCGGGTCCTGCGCCGGGCGCGTTGGTGAAGCTCATCGGCGTATCGGTGCCGCCGGGCAGGATCGCGTTGACGCGGATGCCCTTGGGGCCGAGTTCCGCGGCGAGGCTTTGGGTGAGGCCGATCAGTCCGGCCTTTGCAGCGGCATAGGCGCTGGTGTTGGGCATGCCTGCCGTGTGCCCGACGAAGCTGGAGGTGAAGATCAGCGAGCCGCGGCCGCGCGCTGCCATGGCGGGAACCTGATACTTGGCGCCGAAGAAGGCGCTGGTGAGGTTGGTTTCGATCGTTTCCTGCCAGCCGGCAGTCGTAAGGTCTGCGATCGGCGCCATCTCGCCGGTGGTGCCGGCATTGTTGAACGCAATATCGAGGCCGCCGAATTTCCCGGTGGCGGCATCCACCAATGCCCGTGCGTGGGCCTCGTCTCGGACATCGCCGTCAACAGCGAAGGCCTCGCCACCCTCAGCCTCGATTTCGGCGACAAGCTCGCCCAACGCGCCTCGACGCCGGCCTGATACGATGAGGCGGGCGCCTTCTCGTGCGAAGAGCTTTGCCGTCGCCCGGCCGATACCGGAGCTGGCGCCGGTGATGATGGCAACCTTGTTGGAAAGCGTGGTCATGATTGGATCTCCTCTGGGTGTTGCGGGAGGTTCAATCGCAGTAAGGGGAGGGCGCCGCCACCCGATTCCTGCACCGGAGACATTCGTCGGCAAGGAGTGATGACGCTTTAGAGTTTCATGTTGTCCAGGCGCAGCGTCATTGCCGATGACTGCTTGTGCATGATCGTCGCTGCCTGACGGCCGCCAAACTGGATCAGCGGGATCAAGACGATCAACAGGACGAGCGCGGCGATGTAGAGCAGCCCAAGAGGAATTCGATGCGCTTTCAAACAAAATCTCCAGTGTCGAATCGCCAACGTGCGCTGCAATGCTGACACCAAGCTGAACGCTCAAAAATTTGGGCTGTTCCTGCTCGAAAGAGGCGCTCCGCGCCGCCGGCGCTTCTTCACCCGTTTCACATTCAGGTTCCTGTCAGAAAAGCCGGCCAGATGTCGGGCGTGGAGACGGTCGCGGTTGCCGCCCGACGGAACAGCACTTCGATAGCGAGGTGCGCCGTGCTCCCGGTCCACAAGTCTGACGTGAAGCAGGAGATGGCACGGTGTCATTGGAAACCCTATCAACGGCGACCCCACGCCTGACGCGTCCTGTTATCGGCAGTGCGACGCTGAGCGTGATCGTGGCGCTTTATCTGGTGTCAGTGACCAACAGGACATTCTGGACGAAGGCAGCCGATTATCTCGGTGCCCCGAGCTTCGCACTTGTGCTGCTCGGCATCGGCCTTTTCGCGCTGTTTTCGGCGATCTGCGTTGCCGTTTCGGTGAAATATCTGACCAAGCCGTTGTTCATCCTGCTGATCATGGCTGCAGCCGCCGCTTCCCGGTTCATGGATCACTTCGGCACGATCATCGACGTCGACATGATCCGCAACGCCACCGAGACGACGGGTTCGGAAGCCGGTCATCTGCTGACGGCAGGCTTTCTGATGCACATGGTCCTGTTTGGCGTCCTGCCTTCGGTGCTGATTGCGCTGGTGCGTGTCCAGCACCGGTCGTTCTTTCAGAAGTTCAGATGGAATCTCGCGCTGGTCCTGTCCTGTCTTGCGGTTTTCGTGTCCGCCAGTCTTGCCAATGTGCGTACCTTCGCCGCGACGACCCGCGAGCATCGCGATCTCGTTGCGGTGCTCAATCCTGTCATGCCGATCGTCAGCGCCGTGCGCTATGTCATGGCCAGCGAAGCGGAGAAGGATGTCGTCGTCCAGCCACTCGGAACGGATGCGCATGTGATCGCGCCGACGGCTTCCGGAAAACCGCGCGTCACGATCATCGTCGCAGGCGAAACCGCGCGGGCGGAAAACTTCTCGCTCGGTGGTTACGCCCGCGACACCAATCCGGAGCTTGGCCGGCGGGACATCCATTATTTCACCGACACGTCGAGTTGCGGCACGGCGACGGCGGTTTCGCTGCCCTGCATGTTCTCGGTCTATACCCGCGGCAGCTACACCCACCAGAAGGGGCTCGAAACCGAAAATCTCCTCGATGTCCTGACCCATGCCGGCATCAAGGCGGAATGGTGGGACAACAATACTGGCAGCAAGTCGCTCGCCAACCGCATCGCCTATACGTCGTTTTCGGATATTAACGATCCCCGTTTCTGCAGGAACCACGAATGCCAGGACGATGTTCACCTCGACCGGCTCGGCGCCTGGCTCGATGGCGTCAAGGGCGACAGCGTGCTGGTGATCCACCAGATCGGCAGCCACGGGCCGGCCTATTTCCAGCGCTATCCGGAGGCTTTTCGCAAATTCACGCCGGATTGCCGCACAGCGGAACTCGGCAACTGTTCGCGCGACGAGATAGTCAATGCCTACGACAACACGATCCTCTATACCGACCACGTGCTCTCGACGATCATCGACATGCTGAAAGCCCGCGAGGACAAGATGGCGGGGTCGATGATCTACATGTCCGACCACGGCGAATCGCTGGGCGAACACGGGCTGTATCTGCACGGCGCGCCCTATTTCATCGCGCCATCGCAGCAGACACATATTCCCTTCGTCCTCTGGCAGGGCAAGCAAGCCAAGTCCGGCGTTGATGGCGCATGCCTTGCCGGCAAGACCGGCGAGCCGCAGTCGCACGACAACCTGTTCCATACGGTGCTCGGCATGATGAATGTCGCCACCAAGGTTTACGACCCGGCGCTCGACGTCCTGTCGTCCTGCCAGAGCCGCCCGGCTTCGTAAGCGGTCGGTAAGGCGCCTTGAATTTTGCGGCCTGCTTCCAGTCAAGGGAGCGGGCCTGTTGTCGTGCCCATCAAAGCCGTTTGACGGCGCAGGCCAAAGGGGGAATAAGAATGCCGGTAAAGCTGACCGATAAGAGGACCAGCGGCTTGCGCGTTCTGCTCGTCGAGGACAATGAGATTCTGGGGGAGGCCGTTCGCGATCATATCGCGGCGGCCGACCATGCCGTCGACTGGATGAAGACGCTGGACGATGCGCGCACGTCGCTGCGCGCCGTCACCTATGGCCTCATCCTGCTTGATCTTCGCCTGCCGGATGGCAGCGGCATCGGGCTTCTCAGGGAGCTGCGGACGGGCGGCAACGCGACGCCGGTGATCATCCTCACGGCTCACGACCAGATTTCCGACCGGATAGAGGGCCTCAACTGCGGCGCCGACGACTATCTTGTCAAACCCTTCGATCTCGGCGAGCTTTCAGCCCGCATGCTCGCCGTCATTCGCCGTTATGGCGGCAATATTTCGCCGGTGATTCGTTTCGGCGAGCTGAAGATCAGCCCGGTCGATCGGCGGGTGTTTGCCGGTGACGAGGAAGTCGGCCTTTCCGGCCGCGAATGGGCGGTTCTCGATACGCTGCTTTCCCGGCCGGGCGCCATCATCTCCAAGGCCCAGATCGAGGAGGCGCTTTATGCCTTCGGCTCGGAGATCGAGAGCAACACGGTGGAGGTCTATGTGAGCCGGCTGCGCAAGAAACTCGGGCGGGACCACGTCGTGACCGTGCGTGGCGTCGGCTACAAGATCGGGGCGCCGGCGTGACGCAACAGAAAACACGTGCGCAAAGCATGACGCGGCGGCTGATCCTGTGGCTCACCGGCGCAACCACGGCCTTCTGGCTGATAGCCGCAGCCCTTGGCGTCTCGGTGATGAAGGATGAATTCGACGAATTCTTCGACGGTTCCCTGCAGGAGACGGCCGAGCGGCTGCTGCCGCTCGTCATCGATGACCTGCAGCGGCGCGAGGGGCCTTCCTCGCCTGTGCATATTCAGCGGCAAGTCGAGGATTTGGACGACGAGTATCTCGTCTATCAGGTGAAGGATGCGGGCGGCAAAATCCTCATTCGCTCCCACGACGCGCCGGTGGAGCCCTTCGACGTGCCGCTGAAGCGCGGCTTCTGGAGAAGCGACAGCTATCGGTTCTATACCGCAAGCGCCCTTGACGGCACGGTTTTCGTGCAGGTCGCGGACGCCATGGAAAACCGGACAGAGGCAGTGACGGAAGGCGGCATGGCGCTCTTCCTGCCGGTGCTTGTCCTCATTCCCGTCAGTGTTCTGCTGATCTGGCTGATCGTGCGCCGGACGTTGGCGCCGGTTGACGATCTGCGCCGGGCGATCGAGGAAAAGGATGGCGGCAACATGGCACCCGTGCCATCCGGCATGCTGCCGCGCGAGCTTCGCCCGATCGCCCGCTCCGTCAACCATCTTTTGACCCGGCTGCAATCGGCCTTCGATGCGGAACGGGAATTCACGGCCAACAGCGCGCATGAACTGCGCACGCCGATCGCCGGCGCGCTGGCGCAAACGCAGATGCTGATCGCCGAACTTGACGGCCCCAGAAAACGGCGCGCCCAGCAGATCGAAGTCTCGCTGGTCAATCTCGGCCATACGGCTGAAAAACTGCTGCAATTGGCGCGGGCCGAAGCCGGGATCGGGACCGGGACCGCCAAGGTCGATCTTGCCCGGGTGCTTGAACTGGTGGTGACCGATTTCGAGCGCAGCGATCCGGCGTCGAGGCGCTTGCGCTTTCATCGCGAGGCAGGCGTCCTTCTCGAAGGCAGTTACAGCGAAGACGCCTTTGCGATCGTCCTGCGCAATCTGATCGAGAACGCGCTGCTGCACGGCCGCAAGGAGGAACCGGTGGATATCCGGCTGGAAAAGGGCGGTGTGGTGCGCATCGTCAATGGCGCGGCGCGGCTATCCCCGGACGAGCTTATGACGATCCGCAAGCGTTTCGGGCGCGGTGCCACGTCATCGCCTGGCTCCGGACTGGGGTTATCGATCGCAGAGCGTCTGCTGCAACAGATGAATGCCGGTTTCGAAGTTCTTTCGCCGGCCGCGGGCCGGGAGGACGGGTTCGAGGTGGTGCTGCGGTTCCATTCGGGCGCGACCGCTGCATGACGATGCCTCACTCCTGAAAGGCTCGAAAAGCCCCGTTGACGGCAACGCCGACCATGGATTACTCACCATCTTCCCGAATGCTCATCTGCTCCGGCTTTGATACGGGAGTGATGGGGGCACCACGTTTTCGTCATACGGGGCCGTTGGACGTTGCTCTTTCCTTGCCGGATATCAATTGCCCAAGTCTGGCTTTGCCGTACTCTCTGGCCTCGGCTTCCGTGCGGAACGATCGATGTTCGGTTTGGTTGCCAATGAAAACAACGACCTGCCAGGTGCCTTTGATGAAACTGACGTCGAGCCTGATGGATGGTTGATCCGGCCGGTGCATGGCGGCCTCCTGTCTGTCGTGAACTATGAAAGACTGTTGCTCAAACAAACGCGCATACAGAAGATCAGGTTCCCGGCCTGTGCGCCCCACAAAGATTTGATCTCCATATGCAGTGAACCGCTCCCCGCGCCCGCTTGTCGGGGAAACGTGACGTGCAGTGCACTCCATATCGACGCGATTAACTGAAATCCGCTCAATCCCGATCCGGCGCCCCGAGCGGGAAGAACGTGCGGTAAGGCCGGCCTTCGTCGACGGCGCGGGCGAAGGAGGGGCGGGTGAGGAGGCGGGCGCGGTAGGCCCGGACGTTGGGCAGTGTTTCCGGGATTGGATGCACCCAGTCGGCATAGAACAGCGACGGGCAGGCGGCGCAATCGGCGAGGCTGAACGTGTCGCCGGCCGCCCATTCGGTTTCGGCCACCACGCCTTCGAGCCAGCCATAGGCATCATCGAGCATCGCCTTGGCCTCGGTGACGCCATAGGGATCGCGGTCGGCCTCCGGGCGGATCTGGTTGAACACCACCTTCTGCATCGGCGTCATGACGTAATTGTCGAAGAAGCGGTCCATCATCCGAGTGCGCAGGGCAGCTTGCGGGTTTTCCGGGATGAGGCGGACGGTGCCGGGATAATTCAGCATCAGGTACTCGATGATGATGGTTGCCTCCATCACGGCATTTCCGCCGTCTTTCAGCACCGGGAAGCGCTTGATCGGCCAGATCGATTGCCACTCCTCGAGGTTGCCGGCTTCATCCGGGCTCAGCATGCGATAGTCGAACGCAGTGCCGTTTTCATAGATCGCGACGAGGACCTTCTGGCAATAGGACGAGAAGGGATGGGCGAAGAGTTGCGGTTTCATCATAGTCTCCCAAAACTGATTTCAATCAGCAACTGGTTGCGTTGTAAGATAACTGATCCTATGTTGCAAGTAGTTTTTGGCAAAGGCGGATCATGGACAACGCGCAACGGTCGGGATGCCCGATCAACCTCACCCTGGAAATGCTCGGCGATCGCTGGAGCCTGATTATCATCCGTGACCTCATGTTCGGCAACCGCCGGCATTTTCGCGAGCTTCTCACGCATTCGGAAGAGGGCATAGCCTCGAATGTCCTGGCCGACCGGCTGAAACGGTTGACGGAAAACGGGCTGCTATCGCGCCGTGACGACCCAAGCCACAAGCAGAAGGGCATCTACAGCCTGACGGAACCATCGATCCAGCTGGTTCCGCTTCTGGCACAGATGGGGGCGTGGGGACGGCGGCATACACCCGCATCCGAGGAACTGTCGATCCGCGCCGAACTGCTGGAGGAGGGCGGACCGGCGATGTGGGCGGCGTTCATGCAGGAACTGCGGGCCTTGCATCTCGGCGCGACGGTACCGGAGCGCTCGGTGTTTGCGGAATTGCAGGCGGCGTATCTGGCGGTGGTGGCGCGGAACAGCGAGGCAGTGGCGTCCGGATGATCGCCTCGGCTCTGGTCCAAATGCCACGTCGTCGTAACTGCCCCCTCTCCCCGCTTGCGGGGAGAGGGGACTTTCCCGGAGTTCGCCGCTTGTTCCTTCTCCCCGTCACAACAGGGAGAAGGTGCCCGACAGGGCGGATGAGGGGCCTTTCGGCCTTGAGCCCATCGAGGGCAGCTTGTCAGAAGCCCGCTGTGATCAATACACTTCCGGCACGTACATCTCGTCTGGAACCGGACGGCGGATATAATCGTCGTGACGCACGCGCTCCGGCAGGTCGATCGGCGGCTTGGGTACGTCCTCGTAGGGGATCTGCTTCAGCAGATGGGCGATGCAGTTGAGGCGGGCCTTCTTCTTGTCGACGGCTTGGACGACCCACCAAGGGGCTTCCTCGATGTGGGTCTTGGCCAGCATCTCTTCCTTGGCCTTGGTGTATTCTTCCCAATGGACGCGGCTTTCCATGTCCATCGGCGACAGTTTCCACTGTTTCAAAGGATCGTGGATGCGCATTTTGAAGCGGAATTCCTGCTCCTCGTCGGTGATCGAGAACCAGTATTTGATGAGCACGATGCCGGAGCGGACCAGCATGCGCTCGAATTCCGGCACCGTGCGGAAGAACTCATCCAGTTCTTCCGGCGTGCAGAAGCCCATGACGCGCTCGACACCGGCGCGGTTGTACCAGGAGCGGTCGAACAGCACCATTTCGCCCGCCGTCGGGAGGTGCGGCACGTAACGCTGAAAATACCATTGATTGCGCTCGCGCTCGGTCGGTGCCGGCAAGGCCACCGTGCGGCAGACGCGCGGATTGAGGCGCTGGGTGACGCGCTTGATGGCGCCACCCTTGCCGGCCGAGTCACGGCCTTCGAAAAGGACCACGACCTTGAGCTTCTTGTACTGGACCCAATCCTGCAGGCGGACGAGTTCGTGCTGCAGGCGGAACAACTCGCGGAAATATACTTTCCGATCGATCGTCGGCTCGGCCTCTTCCGACATGCCTTCGGCGACCAACTCGTCGAGCCGGTCCTCTTCCATCTGCATTTCCAGCTCTTCGTCAAAGCTGTCAGCGATTTCCGCCTTGATGCGGCTGAGTTGGTCGATCATGTTCTCAATCCCCGTTGGTTGGGGGCACAGGAGCAGGTCTTCGTGACAGGTATGTGACAGTCTTCGGTGTCCTCGGATCGAAGACTGTTTTTGGGGCAGGGTGCGGGTGAGAAAACGTAGATCCGGCATTGGGGAGCAAATGCCACCGGTGGCATTCGAGGCTGGGCGCGCGCGGTCGCCTTGCGGCGTAAGCGGTCGTCCAATGTCGCGAGTCAAGTTGAACTCAGACGCTTAACAGAGCGTGCACCAAAAGCTCAGTTACTTTTCGTGACCATCCGCTAAGGTGCTTGCCGATAACCGGAGAGGCCGCCCCTTGGACACACGAACCGATCCCTCACCAACCTTGCCCGAAAACGTGCTGAGTCTGTCGATGGCGCGGCGCGTATGGAACGGCGTGGGCGTCGATATCACCGAATATCATTGTGCGGGACGGGCGTCTCATCGTCTTTTTCACGGGTCCGAAACCCGTCTCAGCGTTCTGTTGGAAGAGGTCGGAAGCCCCTGTGAGCCACGCCTGCGCGAGGACCAACCGTGTCCGATCGGCTATATGCCCAGGCACATGCACTTTGCGCCGGCCGGCATGGAGATGTGGGGCTATAGCGCAGACACGCGTTTTGTGAAGGACGCAACCCTGACCTTCGATCTTGCTTTTTTGAGTGAGCGGCTGGCCACGGTATTCGACGACGATGCGACCGCCACACCGCGGTTACGTTTTTCCGACGATCGCATCTGGACCTTGGTCAAGCTGCTCTCCGAGGCGGTGAATGACCCCGATCCTTCGACGCAACTCTATGGCGACGGGCTGACCGCCGCGATCGTGGCGAGGCTCTTCGCCGATCCGCCGGAGCCCGACGGGGATAGCAAGGGCCTGGCGCCCTGGCAACTTCGGCGTATTTTCGAGTATCTGGATGCACACCTGCCTGAACGTGTTGATATCGCACATCTTGCGGCGCTGGCGGGCTTGTCGCAGGCGCATTTCAGCCGGGCGTTCAAGGCCTCGACCGGGATGGCGCCCTATCGTTGGCAGCTCGACGCGCGGGTTCAGCGTGCACAGGCCCTCCTGATCGATACGCGCGCTTCGCTCGACCAAGTGGCCGAGGCTACCGGCTTTGCTGATGCGGTCCATTTCGGGCGGACGTTCCGGAAACTCACGGGAGCGACGCCGGCGGCGTGGCGGCGCGACCGGATAAACTGATGGCGATCCCGCAGCAGATTTGGACCAAGAACCGCAGAATCGAACAGTGCATTCCACAAAGTGGCAGAGCAATAGTCTCTCTACCGGACAGGCGAGAGAAATCGGATTGAGCGTTTAACGACCCCTCTCGGAACTCCTGATCCGGGAAGGTGGAACATGACCGATCCAAGCAAGTCCCGAGTGCCCATCGACTACAACCGCCTGATGCAGGCCAATCTCGTGCGGGTATTCGGCGAGCGCGACGCTGAGCGGCGCATCGCGGCAATCCGCGAACTCTATGCCGAAGACGCCGTGCTCTACGAGCCGGATGCCTCGGCGACGGGCCATGCTGCTATCAATCAGGCGGTGGAAGCACTCTTGTCGAGCCTGCCGCCAAGTTTCATTTTCACCGAAATCGGCTCCGCGGTCGGTCACCACGGTGTTGGGCGGCTGCGCTGGCAATCCGGGCCACCGAACGGCCCCGCAGCCGTAACCGGAACCGACGTCGCCCGGCTCGAAGGCGGCCTCATCCAAACCCTTCACGTCTTTATCGATCCTACCGGCGCCTGAGCCGCCGCCTGCATATCCCAAGGAGTTTCCCATGCCCAAGACTGGTCTCGAAGCCCTGCTTCGCCCCGAAGACAGTATCCTCGTGCTGATCGACCATCAGCCCTATCAGTTCACCAATCTGAACAGCCATGAACCGACGACGATCATCAACAACGTCATCGGCCTCGCCAAGACGGCGAAGGTCTTCAACGTGCCGACGATCCTGACCACGGTGATCGAGGAACGCGGCGGCTACATCATCAAAGGCTTGCAGGACGTGTTTCCGGACCAGAAGCCGATCGACCGAACCTTCATCAACACCTGGGAAGACCCGAACGTTACCGATATCGTGAAGGAGAGCGGGCGCAAGCAGCTGATACTGGCCGCGCTCTACACCGAGATCTGCCTCGCCATGCCGGCGATCCAGGCGCTTGCCGAAGGCTATGACGTCTTCATCGTTACCGACGCTTCAGGTGGCGTCACGCTAGAAGCCCATGACATGGCCGTGCGCCGCATGGTCGCTGCCGGTGCGGTGCCGATCACCTGGCTTGCAGTGCTCGGCGAATGGCAGCGTGATTGGGCGCGCGAGGAGACGGCGGCCGGCGTCGCGGGCGTTGTTCTCGAACATGGCGGAGCCAGTGCCGTGGCCCTGGCCTGGGAACTGCAGCTTCTCGCGGCGCGTGCTGGATCGGGCCACTGATCATGCCCACCGCGCCGGAGCCAATCCGAATCGGGTATTGCCTGTCGCTGACCGGTCCGGTCGCAGGCAATAGTCTGTCGGCTCGGCTCGCCCACGACATTTGGCGGGAAGACGTCAACAGACGGGGCGGCCTGCTCGGCCGTCCTGTCGAGTTCGTCCTCTACGACGATCGTGCTGACGCTTCACTCGTCCCCGGCCTCTACGAACAGCTGATGGACGAGGACAAGGTCGATCTCGTTATCGGCGGCTACGGCACCAACACCGTTCTGCCGGCGATGCCCTTGATCATGGAACGGCATCGCTTTTTCGTCGGATTGATGGGCCTGGGCGTCAACAACGTGCTCGCCTACCCGAACTACTTCGCCATGATCCCGACCGGCCCGGATCCGAATGCCGCGCTCACCGAAGGCTTCTTCGCGCTCGCCGCGGAACAATCGCCGCGACCTGCCACCGTGGCGCTCGTGTCGGCCGACGCAGAATTCTCGCGTAATCCCATTCTCGGCGCCAAGGCCAACGCCGACAAATACGGCTTTGGCATCGTACATGAGGCCACTTATCCGCTGACGACCAGCGACTTTACCCCCGTCCTTGACGCTGTCGCCAAGAGCGACTGCGATCTGCTGTTTCTCTGCTCCTATCTCGAGGACTCAATCGGCCTCGTGCGCGCCATCCATGCGCACCCCTTCCGACCGAAGATGGTCGGCGGCGCCATGATCGGTCCTCAGAACGCGGCGGTGAAAACCGCGCTCGGCCCGCTGCTCAACGGCTTCGTGAACTACGAGTATTGGGTGCCGGTCCCCAAAATGATGTTCCCCGGGGTTCAGGAATTTCTGAATACCTACCAGGCGCGAGCGGGCGAGGCCGGAGTCGATCTCCTGGGGCATTACATGGCGCCGCTCGCCTATGCCCAGATGCAGGTGGTCGCTCAGGCTGTGGAAGCTACCGGCGGTTTGAACGACGAAGGGCTCTCGGCATACGCACGAGGCGCGACGTTTGAGACCGTCATGGGCGCCATCAAGTTTGGAGCAAACGGTGAATGGGCAGCGCCACAGGTCTTGCAGGTGCAATTCCAGGGAATATCCGGCCATGAGGCTGGCCAATTCCGGAATGGGTCGAGGCAAGTGGTGGTGTCACCACCAGACTTCACTTCGGGAGAGCTTAATTTTCCGTACGCAGACGTTCTCCCTACTGGGTAGAGCAAACACGAAAACTTGCGAAGGCCTCAAACGGGCCACGAGCTCCCCTCGGCGGCATTTGCTGTCGAATCCCGCGAGGAAGCCATATCCTTCTCCATTGCACCCCGCCGCCAATTTCGCTAAGAGACCGCCAACTTCTAAAAGCAGGCGCGGACCCCAAGCGCGGCTGGCAATACCGGTAGAGGCATATGGCACGCATCGTGATGAAATTCGGCGGCACGTCCGTCGCGGATATGGATCGCATCAGGAATGTGGCCCGCCATGTGAAACGTGAAGTCGATGCTGGCCATGAGGTTGCGGTCGTCGTCTCCGCCATGTCCGGCAAGACCAACGAGCTGGTTGCCTGGACACGCGATGCCTCGCCGATGCACGATGCCCGCGAATACGATGCCGTCGTAGCTTCCGGCGAGCAGGTGACCTCGGGTCTGCTGGCCATCGCGCTGCAGAACATCGGCATCAACGCCCGCTCCTGGCAGGGCTGGCAGATCCCGATCAAGACCGACAACGCGCATGGCGCGGCCCGCATCCTCGAGATCGACGGCACGGAACTGATCCGCCGTTTCGGCGAGGGCCAGGTGGCCGTGATCGCCGGCTTCCAGGGGCTCGGACCGGACAACCGGATCGCGACGCTCGGCCGCGGTGGCTCGGACACGTCGGCGGTTGCAATCGCTGCTGCCGTCAAGGCGGATCGCTGCGATATCTATACCGACGTCGATGGCGTCTACACCACCGACCCGCGGATCGAGCCGAAGGCAAAGCGGCTGAAGAAGATCGCGTTCGAGGAAATGCTGGAAATGGCGTCTCTCGGCGCCAAGGTCCTGCAGGTTCGCTCGGTCGAGCTTGCCATGGTATTCAAGGTCCGCACTTTCGTGCGCTCCAGTTTCGAAGACCCCGATGCGCCGGGCATGGGCGATTTCTTGAATCCCCCCGGTACGCTGATTTGTGATGAGGAAGAGATCGTGGAACAGGAAGTCGTCACCGGCATCGCCTATGCCAAGGATGAAGCGCAGATTTCGCTCCGGCGTGTGGCCGACCGGCCCGGCGTCTCGGCCGCAATCTTTGGACCGTTGGCCGAATCCCACATCAATGTCGACATGATCGTCCAGAATATTTCGGAAGACGGTTCGAAGACCGACATGACGTTTACGGTGCCTTCGGGCGACGTCGACAAGGCGCTCAAGGTGCTGGAAGGTGCCAAGGAAAAGGTCGGCTTCGACGTCATCCAGAGCGAATCAGGCCTGGTGAAAGTCTCGGTCATCGGCATCGGCATGCGCAGCCATGCGGGCGTGGCCGCGTCCGCTTTCCGCGCACTTGCCGAAAAAGGCATCAACATCAAGGCGATCACCACCTCGGAAATCAAGATTTCCATCCTGATCGACGGTGCTTACGCCGAATTGGCGGTTCGCACTTTGCATTCCGTCTACGGTCTGGATAAGAGTTAAGGTAGCGGCGGCAACGACGTTTCGGCGCAGGTGCACCGGAACAAATTGCCGCCTGCAGTTGTTGACTTTTATTCGGGAGACGTTGCGCGATGAGAGACCTCTCAGCGGGTCCACGCGTCCTCCTCAAGCGGTTGCGCGAACTGATGGCGGAACCGCTCGAGCCGCAGGAGCGCCTTGACCAGATTGTTCGCCAGATTGCGCAGAACATGGTCGCGGAAGTGTGCTCGGTCTATGTGCTGCGCTCCGACGGCGTGCTCGAACTCTATGCCACCGAAGGTCTGAACCCAGGCGCCGTCCACCTTGCGCAGTTGCAGATGGGGCAGGGCCTCGTCGGCACGATTGCCGCCAGCGCGCGGCCGCTTAATCTTTCCGACGCGCAGGCGCACCCGGCCTTCACCTATCTGCCGGAGACCGGCGAAGAAATCTATCATTCCTTCCTCGGTGTGCCGATCCTTCGGACCGGCCGTTCGCTCGGCGTTCTCGTCGTGCAGAACAAGGCAAGCCGCACCTATCGCGACGACGAGGTCGAAGCGATGGAAACGACGGCGATGGTTCTCGCCGAAATGGTGGCGACCGGTGAGTTGAAGAAGATCACCCGGCCCGGGCTGGAACTCGACCTGTCGCGCCCGGTGACGATTGAGGGCAACAGTTTCAACGATGGCATTGGCCTTGGCTACGTCGTGCTGCATGAGCCGCGCATCGTCGTCACCAATCTCCTGAACGATGATACCGACCACGAGCTCGGCCGGCTGGCGGAAGCGCTGGGTAGCTTGCGGATCTCGATCGATGACATGCTGTCGCGCCGCGACGTCTCGATGGAAGGCGAGCATCGCGCGGTGCTGGAAGCCTACCGGATGTTCGCGCATGATCGCGGCTGGGTCAGGAAGCTCGAAGAGGCGATCCGCAACGGCCTGACGGCGGAAGCGGCGGTCGAGCGGGTGCAGAGCGAAACCAAGGCGCGGATGATCCGGCTAACGGATCCCTATCTGCGCGAACGCATGCACGATTTCGATGATCTCGCCAACCGGCTGCTTCGGCAATTGACCGGCTATGGCGCTAAACTCTCGGCAGCGGATTTTCCGCCGGATGCGATCGTCGTTGCGCGTGCCATGGGTGCCGCCGAACTGCTGGATTATCCACGCGAGAATGTGCGTGGCCTCGTGCTCGAGGATGGCGCGGTGACGAGCCATGTGGTGATCGTCGCGCGCGCCATGGGCATTTCGGTTGTCGGCCAAGCGGCGGGCGTGGTGGCGCTGGCGGAAAACGGCGACGCGATCATCGTTGATGGCGACGATGCCAAGGTGCATCTCAGGCCAATGGCCGACTTGCAGCGCGCCTATGAAGAGAAGGTCAAGCTTCGGGCGAGGCGCCAGGAACAGTTCAAGGCGCTGCGCGGTGTCGAGCCGCTGACCAAGGATGGCAAGCGGATCAAGCTGCAGATGAATGCCGGCCTTCTAGTCGATCTGCCGCAGCTCTCCGAATCGGGTGCCGAAGGCATCGGGCTGTTCCGCACCGAACTGCAATTCATGATCGCCTCGACCATGCCGAAGATGGAGGAGCAGGAGCTTTTCTACCGCAACGTCATGAAGCAGGCGGCCGGCAAGCCGGTGACCTTCCGCACGTTGGATATCGGTGGCGACAAGGTGGTGCCCTATTTCCGCGCGGCGGAAGAGGAGAACCCGGCGCTCGGCTGGCGGGCAATCCGCCTGTCGCTGGATCGCCCCGGCCTGTTGCGCACGCAGTTGCGTGCCATGCTTCGCGCATCCGCCGGTCAGGAATTGCGCATCATGCTGCCGATGGTAACCGAGGTCGCCGAGCTGCGCACCGTGCGTGAACTGCTGCAGAAGGAAATCCAGCGCCAGTCGAAGGTTGGCGAGCAATTGCCGCGTAAGCTGCAGTTCGGCGCCATGCTGGAAGTGCCGGCGCTGTTGTGGCAGCTGGATGAACTGATGGACGAGGTTGACTTCGTCTCCGTTGGCTCCAACGATCTCTTCCAATTCGCGATGGCGGTCGACCGTGGCAATGCGCGGGTGTCCGACCGGTTCGACGTGCTCGGCCGGCCGTTCCTGCGCATCCTGCGCGATATCATTCGGGCGGGCGACCGCAACGAGACGTCGGTAACCTTGTGCGGTGAGATGGCAAGCAAGCCGCTGTCGGCGATGGCGCTGCTCGGGATCGGCTACCGATCGGTGTCGATGTCGCCGACCGCCGTCGGGCCGGTGAAGGCGATGCTGCTGGCGCTGGATGTCGACAAGCTTTCGGCCATGCTGCATGCGGCGCTGGACGACCAGAAGAGCCAGACGCCCATGCGCGAGTTGCTGGTGGCGTTCGCGGCGGAGAATGGGGTTCCGGTTTAGTAGGGGCTCGATGAGTCTGCCCCTCATCCGCCCTGTCGGGCACCTTCTCCCCGTGAACGGGGAGAAGGGACAAGCGGCGAACTCTTGCTCCTCCCAACCTGAAATCGATATTGACGGTGATGGAGGGGCGGCAAATTCGGTCATCCCCTCTCCCCGCGTGCGGGGAGAGGGCTAGGGTGAGGGGCTTGCATGCGCGGATGTAAGATATGAGAGGTCCGGACAAACAAAAAACGGAACGCGCCCGTAGTTTGCGGAAGGTGGAGAACGATGCGGAGGAGGCCCTCTGGTTTGAACTTCGAGCACGCCGTCTCGATGGGTTCAAGTTTGTCCGGCAATTGCCGATTGGCCCATATTTTGCTGATTTTGCCTGCAGGCAAGTCAATCTCGTCGTCGAGGTTGATGGCAGTCAGCATGCAAACAACCGTCATGATGCGAGGCGGGACGACTATATGGTGACGAACGGCTGGAGCGTTGCTCGTTTTTGGAATGGATGTGTCCTTCAGGATCGCGAGCGAGTATTGGAGACCATCGTCGAAATCATGGAAAGCGACTCATCGAAGAGGTCAGATCGTTTGATCTCACCTTTGTTCCGGCTAGAAGGTGTGATCCCGACCGATGAACAGGTCAATCTTGTGGAATTCTCCAAATCAGAATCGATTGGAGGATTGCACACTGTCTCAAAAGTTTTACCGCGACTTTGGCACCTCTGAAAAAGCGTCAAAGTCGCAAAACGTCGCCGTTCTTCATTACGGCACGCTTGGAGTACACATTGGCAACCTTACCTGTTGAAAAAATGCGCGAGCTGGAGCGCCGGTTTTCCGAGATCGAGGCGCGCATGGCCGAGGGGCCGGCGGCGGATGTCTATGTGAAGCTGGCATCCGAATATTCCGAGCTGCAGCCGGTGGTGACGAAGATCAGGCTGTATGAGAAGGCGCAAGCGGAACTTGCCGACGTCAATACGCTTTTGACCGCCAAGGATACCGACCGCGAGATGCGCGATCTGGCCGAGATGGAGAAGCCGGAGATCGAGGACCGCATCGAAAAGCTGGAACAGGACATGCAGATCCTGCTTCTGCCGAAGGATGCGGCCGACGAGAAGAGCGCCATTCTCGAAATCCGCGCCGGCACCGGCGGCTCTGAAGCCGCCCTTTTTGCCGGCGATCTTTTCCGGATGTACGAGCGCTATGCTGCGGGCAAGGGCTGGAAGGTCGAGGTGCTGTCGGCAAGTGAGGGTGATGCTGGCGGCTACAAGGAAATCATCGCGACGGTGACCGGGCGTGGGGTATTTTCGAAGCTGAAATTCGAATCCGGCGTGCACCGGGTGCAGCGTGTGCCGGACACGGAGACACAGGGGCGCATTCATACATCGGCTGCGACGGTGGCTGTTCTTCCGGAGGCGGAGGATATCGATATCGAGATCCGCAATGAAGACATCCGCATCGACACGATGCGCTCGTCCGGCGCCGGCGGCCAGCACGTCAACACGACGGACTCGGCTGTTCGTATCACCCACCTGCCGTCCGGCATCGTGGTCACCTCCTCGGAGAAATCGCAGCACCAGAACCGCGCCAAGGCGATGCAGGTGCTGCGCTCGCGGCTCTATGACATGGAGCGCCAGAAGGCAGACAGCGAACGCTCGGCCTCGCGCAAGAGCCAGGTCGGGTCGGGCGACCGTTCCGAGCGCATCCGCACCTACAACTTCCCGCAAGGGCGCGTGACCGACCATCGCATCAACCTGACGCTCTACAAGATCGACCGGATGATGATGGGCGAGATCGACGAGGTGGTCGATGCGCTGCTGGCCGACTACCAGGCCGATCAATTGGCACAGCTGGGCGAGCAACAGGGATGACCGACACGCTCGACAGCCTGTTTGCCGAGGCGAGGGCACAGTTTCTGAAAGCCCATATCGGCGAGGCGGCACTGGATGCGCGGGTGCTGATTTCAGGGCTGCTCGACCTGCCGGCAGTAGCGTTCATGACGCGTGGCAGCGAGATCGTCTCGGAAAAGGATGCGCAACGCATTCGCGATGCGATTGCGCGCCGCGCGGCGCACGAACCGGTGCATCGGATTTTAGGTCAACGCGAGTTCTACGGACTGACGCTCGGCATGTCGAAGGAGACGCTGGAGCCGCGGCCGGATTCGGAGATGATCGTCGAAGGCCTTATTCCCTTCGCCCAGAAGTTCGTTGCCGAAAAGGGGAGTTGCCACATCATCGATCTCGGCACCGGCACCGGGGCGATCTGCCTGGCAATCCTGAGTGCGGTGCCGGAGGCAACCGGTGTAGGGTCCGATTTGTCAGCCGGGGCAGTGGAGATGGCGCAGGCCAATGCGGTGCGCAACGGTCTGCAGCATCGTTTTGCAGGAGTGGAAAGCGACTGGTTCGGCGCAATTGTTGGCAAGTTCGACATAATCGTGTCAAATCCACCCTATATACGTACGGAGGTCGTTGTGTCGCTGGCACCCGAGGTGCGCGACCATGATCCCGCACTGGCACTGGATGGCGGCTCCGACGGTCTGGATGCCTATCGGACCATTGCCGCCCACGCCGCAGGCCATCTTGCCGAAGGCGGCGTTGTCGGTGTCGAGATCGGCTATGACCAGATGCAGGTGGTCGGGCAGCTTTTCGAAGATGAGGGTTTTCGTATCATCGACCGGGTGCGCGACCTTGGTGGAAACGACCGCGCCATTCTGTTCTCGTTCGGTAACTAAGGCCGGCAAACATGCGTATATCGGCATGTTCTTTTTCGAAAACGTGAAGAAAAGGCTTGGAATCACACGGGAAGCGGGCTAGGTTGCCCTCACGCACTGGGCAGAAGGTCAAAGACCAAAGAGTTGGTTCCGGTCAGACCTAGCCGCAGGGATTGCTCTCACAAAAGAGTTGCTAAGGTTCGACAGTGCCTGGTGCGGGTACCTGTTAATTTGACTTTAACCAGCGACGGTACCGTCAAGAGGCGGTTGGGTCGCGGCGCGTGTCTGCTTGATCCGGAATCCCGTGACACGGGATTTCTGGTAAGCCACGAAGCCACAAGATCATCAATATCAAGAGAATCCAGGTGAGTGAACGATGAGGCCAGGACAGCAGAACAAGCGCGGCCGTGGGCGTAATAACAACAATACCAGCAGCAACAATAACAATGGCGGTGGTAACAACAACAATCATAACCGGAAGGGTTCCAACCCGCTCACCCGGACCTATGACAGTTCCGGCCCGGACGTGAAGATCCGCGGTACCGCCCAGCATATCGCTGAAAAATATGCGACGCTTGCCCGTGACGCCCAGAGCTCCGGCGACCGCGTCGTGGCGGAAAACTATCTTCAGCACGCTGAGCACTACAACCGCATCATTGCAGCCGCCCAGGCGCAGATGCAGGAACGTTTCCAGCGTGACGATCGCAACGACTACAACGATCGCAACGATTTTCAGGATCGCGACGGCAACGAGCGGGATGACGATTACACGAGTGACGGCGACGAAAACGTCACAGTCCAGGACCAGCAGGTCGAGCAGGAACGCCATCACCAGCAGGCAGAGCGCCAACAGCGTCAGCAGGCGGACGGCGAGCGCCAGCAGCGGCAGCCGGAACAGCAGGATCGTCAGCGTCAGCCCGACCAGGAGCGCCCGCGGCAGGATCGCCAGCGCCAACCGGACCGCCCGCGTCCGCCGCGCGCTGAGCAGGCCCATCCGCGCCCCGACTTGGCTCCACAGCCCATCATCGACGGTTCCGGCCCGCAGCCGGTGATCGAAGGCACGCCTGTTGAGGTTGCGCTGGAGGAAGAAGCGCCGACCGGCCGCGCGCCGACACGCCGCCGCACGGCTCCCCGTCCGCGCCGCCAGCCACGCCGCGGCGAAGCCGGTGGTGACGAGGCTGCCGCAGACGGTGAACCCGCGAGCGAACAGGGCGGTGACAAGCCGGCCCTGGTCGAGGTTGCCGGCGAATAAGCCCATCAAAAGCCCGGTTCATCGACCGGGCTTTTTTCATGGGATGGCTGCCTTCAGCTTCGCGCAGCAGGGTAGATTTTCCTATATCTGCTGTTGGTTCCTACTGGCAGGTAGCCTGCGGCCCCGACATATTCTATTTGTTTCAAGGCTCCTTCAGGCCCTTTAATTTCCAAAATTTCCGCCCCATATTCACCCCAGACGGCCGGTCCTGTGCAATGCAGGATACTGCCGGTGACGGGCTTGCCTTTTCAGGGAGCCTCATTCCAACTGTCGGCAGTGCCAAGGATGGGCTGACCGATTACCGGAGGTAGACATATGAATATCGAAAAATACTCCGAGCGCGTGCGCGGTTTTCTGCAATCGGCTCAAACTTATGCGCTGGCGCAGGGTCATCCGCAGTGGACCCCCGAACATATTCTGAAAGTCCTGCTCGACGACGACCAGGGCATGGCGGCATCGTTGATCGAGCGGGCCGGCGGCGACGCCAAGGCGGCGCGAATTGCCAATGACGCTGCCTTGAACAAGCTGCCGAAAGTCTCCGGCGGCAATGGCTCGCTGTCCCTCGCGCAGCCTTTGGCACGTGTGTTTTCGACGGCGGAGGATGCGGCCAAGAAGGCTGGCGACAGCTTCGTCACCGTGGAGCGTCTGCTCCAGGCGCTGATCATCGAGACCTCGGCTGCGACTTCCGGCATTCTGTCGAAGGCGGGCGTGACGGCGGCCAAGCTCAACCAGGTGATCAACGACATTCGCAAGGGCCGCACGGCCGACGGCGCGAATGCCGAAGCCGGCTTCGACGCCCTGAAGAAATATGCGCGGGATCTGACCGCAGATGCCCGCGACGGCAAGCTTGACCCGGTGATCGGCCGCGATGACGAAATTCGCCGTACCATCCAGGTTCTGTCGCGCCGCACCAAGAACAACCCGGTCCTGATCGGTGAGCCCGGCGTCGGCAAGACGGCGATTGCCGAAGGCCTCGCCTTGCGAATCATCAATGGCGATGTGCCGGAAAGCCTGAAGGACAAGAGGCTGATGGCGCTCGACATGGGTGCCTTGATTGCAGGTGCGAAATATCGCGGCGAATTCGAGGAGCGGCTGAAGGCCATTCTCTCCGAAGTCCAGGCGGAAGCAGGCGAGATCATCCTGTTCATCGACGAGATGCACACGCTGGTCGGTGCCGGCAAGGCGGATGGGGCGATGGACGCCTCCAACCTCCTGAAGCCTGCTCTCGCTCGCGGTGAGCTGCACTGCGTTGGCGCGACCACGCTCGATGAGTACCGCAAGCATGTGGAAAAGGATGCGGCTCTGGCCCGCCGATTCCAGCCGGTGATGGTCAACGAGCCGACGGTCGAGGACACGATCTCGATCCTGCGCGGCCTGAAGGAAAAATACGAACAGCATCACAAGGTCCGGATCTCCGATTCGGCGCTGGTGGCGGCTGCGACGCTGTCCAACCGCTATATCACCGACCGGTTCCTGCCGGACAAGGCGATCGACCTGATGGACGAAGCCGCATCGCGGCTGCGCATGCAGGTGGATTCCAAGCCCGAGGAGCTGGACGAGCTCGACCGCCGCATCATCCAGCTGAAGATCGAGCGGGAGGCCTTGAAAAAGGAAACCGACCGCTCGTCCAAGGACCGGCTGGAAAAGCTGGAGATCGACCTGACCGGGCTCGAAGAGCAGGCCGATGCGCTGACGGCGCGCTGGCAGGCGGAAAAGTCGAAGCTCGGCCTCGCCGCTGACCTCAAGAAGCAGCTCGATGAAGCCCGCAACGAACTGGCGATCGCCCAGCGCAAGGGTGAGTTCCAGCGGGCAGGGGAGCTTGCCTATGGGGTGATCCCGAAGCTTGAAAAGGAGCTGGAGGTTTCCGAAAGCCAGGATTCGTCGGCGCTTGACCCGATGGTTCAGGAAGTCGTGACGCCCGACAACATCGCCCATGTCGTATCCCGCTGGACCGGCATTCCGGTGGAAAAGATGTTGGAAGGCCAGCGCGACAAGCTGCTTCGGATGGAAGACGAGCTGTCGCAATGGGTGGTCGGCCAGGGGGATGCGGTTCAGGCCGTGTCGCGTGCTGTTCGCCGCTCGCGGGCGGGCCTGCAGGATCCAAACCGTCCAATCGGTTCGTTTATCTTCCTCGGGCCAACCGGCGTCGGCAAGACGGAGCTGACCAAGGCTCTGGCACGCTTCCTGTTCGACGACGACAGCGCGTTGGTGCGCATGGACATGTCGGAATATATGGAGAAACACTCCGTTGCCCGGCTGATCGGTGCACCTCCCGGCTATGTCGGCTACGAGGAAGGCGGCGCGCTGACGGAAGCGGTGCGGCGCAAGCCCTATCAGGTCGTGCTGTTCGACGAGATCGAGAAGGCGCATCCGGATGTCTTCAACGTGCTGTTGCAGGTGCTCGATGACGGTCGCCTGACCGATGGGCAGGGCCGCACCGTCGATTTCCGCAACACGATGATCATCATGACCTCCAACCTCGGGGCGGAATATCTGACCCAGCTTGGCGAGAACGATGACAGCGACATGGTGCGTGATCAGGTGATGGACGTGGTTCGCAGTCATTTCCGGCCGGAGTTCCTGAACCGGGTCGACGAGATCATCCTGTTCCACCGCCTGAAGCGCGGCGAGATGGGCGCGATCGTCGATATCCAGTTGACGCGTCTGCGGCAGCTGCTGGCCGACCGCAAGATCACGCTCGAACTCGACGACGAGGCCCGCGCCTTCCTCGCCGACAAGGGCTACGATCCGGCCTATGGCGCGCGTCCGTTGAAGCGGGCCGTGCAGAAATATGTCCAGGACCCGCTCGCCGAGCAGATCCTCCAGGGCAATTTCCCGGACGGTTCGACGATCAAGGCCTTTGCCGGGTCGGACCGGTTGAACTTCAAGCTACGTGGCGGCGGCGAGAAGGCCGCGGCGTAGTCCACAGGAATGAGAGGCCGTCCTTCGGGGCGGCCTTTTTCATTGGCATGGGAGGATGCTGGGGGCACATGACCGGCAAAATGCAGAGGGAGAATGGCACACGGCCCCCGATCGTCACTCCCCCGAAGCTGAAGTCGGGTGACCGCATCCGTTTCGTCTCGCCTGCAAGCCCGCCGGACCGCGATATCATCGTCGCCCGCGCCCGTTCTCTTGAAGAACTCGGGTTCAAGGTCGATTTCGGCGCGCACGCCTTCGACCGTTACAGTTATTTGGCGGGGACGGATGACGAGCGCCTGGAGGACATGAATACCGCGTTGCGCGATCCGGAGATCCGCGCGATCTTCGCGACACGCGGCGGCAAGGGGTCTTACCGCATCGCGGACCGGCTGGATTTCGATGCGGCTCGCCGCGATCCGAAAACGCTGGTCGGTTTCAGCGACATCACGGTTCTCCATCTTGCGCTTCTGCGCCAATGCGGGCTGATGGGTATCCACGGTGCGCTTTTCGGCGATGGCAACGGCGGTGTCGATATCGAGAACCGTGATGTGCTGGGGCGGATACTGACCACAACCGGCCGCCTGGCGATCACTGCCCGGCCGGGCGAACCAACCGCCGTTTTGACCACGACGGGCAGAACGACAGGCCAGCTGATCGGCGGCAATCTCGATCTGATCGTCACCGCGGCCGGCTGGGCTTTGCCTGACCTTACTGGCGCCATCCTGCTTCTGGAGGCGACCGATTGTTATCCGGGGCGGGTCGATCGCGCATTGACGATGTTGCGCAAGGCGGGCCATCTCGCGGGGATCGCGGGTGTGGCCGTCGGGCAGTTTCTGATGATCGAGCCGTCGCGCGGCCGCGTCATCCTCGATATCGCGAAGGATCATTTGCACTCGCTTGGCGTGCCGGTTCTCGGTGGATTGCCGTTCGGGCATGGCGAGACGCCGATCAGTCTGCCGAGCGGCACGATGGCCGAGCTTGATGCGGATCTGAAAACGCTGACAATCCAGTATTGAGCGGGCGAGTATTGAGCGGGCGACAAAAAAGGGACTGCCCAAACTCGTCTTTATCTGAGACAATCAGGCGGGGAGGATCGCCCCTCTGGCTCGTTCAGCCGTAGAGGACCGTCCCGAAACGGTATCCCGTTGAAGCATCCTCGATCCTGCCCCGTTCGCAGCGATGAGTCGGCTGTCGGCAAGCATGCAGCGAACATCTTTCATTGTTCAGCAACCGCGCGCCAGGAGCACTTCACATGGTAACGTGGAAACCCGATCCAAGCTTTTATCCGTCACCGCGCATGGCCATGAAGGCTGCACCGGAGACGCTTGCGTATGTCGTCGCCTTCGATCCGACGCGAACGGTTCCCGACGAACTTGCGGTCGTCGATGTCGATCCCGGATCAGCCTCCTATGGTCAGATCGTCACGTCCGTCGCGATGCCCAATGTCGGCGACGAGTTGCATCATTTCGGCTGGAACGCCTGCTCGTCCTGCCTGTGTCCGAATGCGCCGCATCCGCATGCGGAGCGCCGCTATCTGGTCGTGCCGGGATTGAAATCGTCGCGTATCCATATCATCGACACCAAGCCCGATGGTCGCAAGCCATCGATCGTCAAGGTGATTGAACCCGGCGAAGTCGCCGAACGGGCCGGATATTCCAGGCCCCATACCGTTCACTGCGGGCCGGAAGGGATCTATGTCGCGGCCCTTGGCAACGCCGAGGGCAAGGGACCGGGCGGCGTGTTCCTGATGGATCACGAGACATTCGAGGTGCGCGGCCAGTGGGAAATGGATCGCGGACCGCAACAGCTTTCCTATGACGTCTGGTGGCACCTTGGCCACGATACGCTGATCACCAGCGAGTGGGGCACGCCGGATACCTTTGAAAATGGTCTCATCCCCGAAATACTGCTCGGCGCGAAATACGGCCGCCGGCTGCATTTCTGGGATTTGCACAAGCGCAAGCACCTGCAGACGATCGATTTCGGCGACAAGTATCAGCTCGTATTCGAACTGAGACCGGCGCATGATCCGACCAAGGCCTATGGCTTCGTCAACTGCGTTCTCAGTCTTGAGGACCTCTCCTCGTCGATCTGGGTCTGGCACCGTGACGGCGCGAAGTGGGCGGTGACAAAGGTGATCGACATTCCGGCGGAGCCTGCCGATCCGGACCTGTTGCCGCCGATGCTCAAGGGGTTCAAGGCCGTGCCGCCGCTCGTCACCGATATCGACTTGTCGATGGATGACAAGTTCCTTTACGTCTCCTGCTGGGGAACCGGCGACCTGCATCAATACGATGTTTCCGATCCATTCAAGCCGAGGCTCACAGGCAAGGTCCGGATTGGCGGCATCGTTTCGCGTGCTTCGCACCCGGGAGCGAAGAACGGTGCGTTGAATGGCGGCCCCCAGATGGTCGAGATCAGCCGCGACGGTCGCCGCGTCTATTTCACCAACTCGCTCTATGGCGCGATCGACGAACAGTTCTATCCCGATGGCGTCTCCGGCTGGATGGTGAAACTTGACGCGGAACCGGACGGCGGCATTGCCTTCGACGAGAAATTCTTCGTCGAATGGCCAAAGTCGCATCGCCCGCACCAAGTCCGCCTGCAGGGTGGGGACTGTTCGTCAGATTCATATTGTTATCCCTAGAGAGCGAGGACAGCCGGATGACGAGCCCATGAACGAACTCTGGCCGTGGATGGTACTGGCGGGATTGGGTGCTTTCCACGGTCTCAACCCGGCGATGGGATGGCTGTTTGCCGTGGCGCTTGGCGTTCACCGGCAGAGTTCAGCCGCCGTGGTTCAGGCCGTGCCCGCCATCGCCCTCGGACACGCCGTGTCGATCGCCGTGGTGGCCGGAGTTCTGGTCGCGGCCGGAATGTTTGTCGACCAGGGGGCTGTGCGCATGGCTGCTGGAGGAGTTCTCGTCGCCTGGGCAATCTGGCATCATCTCTTCGGACACCGGCGCCGCGTTCGCATCGGCATGCGCACGGGGCTTGCCGGCCTGGCGTTCTGGTCTTTCCTGATGGCGACGGCCCACGGGGCGGGGCTCATGATCCTGCCGGCCTTGATGTCCCTCTGCCTCGCGGACCCGCCATTGCGCCAAATCAGCGGCGACGGGTCCGCGGCGATGGCGATCGCAGCAGTGGGCGTCCATACCCTCGCGATGTTGGCGGCGACGAGCTTCGTTGCCCTTGCAGTCTATCGTTGGGTGGGGCTCGAGATATTGCGCAGCGCCTGGATCAATGTGGATCTCCTATGGACGCTGGTTCTGTTCGCCACCGGTGTAGTGCTTTTGATTGCTTAGCGAAGCGGGGGCAAACGGGAGACGGCTCGAAGAGCAGCAAAAACAGCCTATTGTGCCGCCGCCACTTCCGCGCTGCCGTTGTCCTTCGCCAGCAATTCGTCGATGCGGGTGCGTTCTTTCTCGAACTGCGCCAGAGCCTCACCGTCCAGCGACTTGCCGCCGGGGAGGCGGATGCGCAAGGGGTCGACGCGGTTGCCGTTGACGATCAGCTCGTAATGCAGATGCGGCCCGGTCGACAGGCCGGTCGTGCCGACCCAGCCGATCACCTGGCCTTGGACGACCTTGGCGCCTTCCGTGACGCCCTTGGCGATGGCGCTCTGGTGATTGTAGGACGAGACATAGCCGTTGGCATGGCGGATCAGCGTCTGGTTGCCATAGCCGCCGGAATCCCAGCCGGCCTTTTCGACGACGCCGTTGCCGGCCGCGATGATCGGCGTGCCGCGCGGTGCTGCCCAGTCGACACCGGTATGCATGCGCGAAAAACCGAGGATCGGATGGCGGCGCATGCCGAAGCCGGAACGGAAGGTGCCGTTCGGGACCGGGTTGCGCAGCAGGAACTGGCGGATGCTCTTGCCCTGCTCGTTGTAATAGTCGATCGAATTGTCGTCCGGATCCTGGAACCGGTAGAAACGCGTCTGCGCATCGCCGAATTTCGCGTTCACATAGAGCAGTTCTGAATCGTCGGTCGCCTTACCGCTGTCGTCGGCGACCGAGAAGAAGGCCTCGAGGCTGTCCGTCGGCTTCAGCTGTGCCTGGAAATCGACATTGCTGGCGAGCAGCTTGATGATCTGGGCGATCATCGTCGAATTCATGCCGTAGGAAAGGGCGGCACGATAGACGCCATCATAGACGCGGGGCAGGTCGCGGCCGGCGGCGACCGACGGCGTGCCATTGTCGTCGAAGGCCGTGGCGACTGCGTCCAGCGGCGGCGGCTCGTAGCCCTTGACGAAGTGGCCCTTGTCGTCAAGCGCCATGGTGAAGACATGGCTGCCGCGCGAATAGACGCTGGCGCGCACCACCTTAGCCTCGTCGTTCTGGCCCTTCTGGATGATGCCGATACGAAGAACGTCGCCTTCCTGCAGTTCCGTCGCGTCGAGCGCCGGCCGCAGATAGCCGGCGAGATCCTCCGCCTGGGCTTTTCCGTAACCGGCATTGATGAGAACGGCGGCGATCGGCGTTGCTCGGCGCACCGGAATGACGTCGTCGGCATATTCCGTGGTCTGGTCGGTGATGTTTTCGAAAGCCGAGACCGTCATGTTTTCCTCGACGACCCGGGCAGACAGGCCCTGGATCAGGTCGAGATCGGAGGCATCGGAGGCAAAGCGGCGGGGATCGACGTAGAAGAGGGAGGCAAGCTGGGTGTTGCCGTCGGTCAGCACCGAACCGTTGGTACGGACATTCTCCTCGACTTCATCCATGGACATGGAGGGCGCGAATGTCAGCCCCGAGCCCTTGAGGGGGAAGTCAACGGTCTTCAGTGCCACTTCGGATTCGACGTCCGAGCCGTAGATCGTTCCCGTGCGGCTGACCGGCGGGGCGGCTTCCGCCTCTTCGCTGGAAAAGATCGCCAGCGGATCGAAGGAGGGGTATTTCTCTGCCGGCTGGTGGTTTGCGGCGAGCGTCATCTTCACATGCGCGAAGGGCTGGCGGCGGACTACTTCCTTCTCGCCGTCATGGGTCATGGTGGAGACTTCCATGATAGTACGGTCGGACGGCTTGGCAACGATGCTGGGGCTTAAGATACGGTTGCCGCGCTTGGCAGCGGCAGTCGGCTGCGAGCCGCGAGCAGAGGGGTCCATGGCCGCGTAGGCTTCGGCCGGAATAGCCAGCTGCTGGCGCCCGTCGAGCGCCGCGAACAATGCGACGCCCATCAGAAGGCTGGAGGTGATACCGGTGAGGAACGTACCCGAAAGCCAGCGCAGAGAGATCTCGCGCCGGTCGGGGGCCTTGCGTCCATCCGCAAGGATCGGGGGCTCGTTGCCGAGCGACCGCATCATGGTCTTGTCCGTGATCATGCCAATTCGAGCGGAGTCCCTGATTACGCGCCGTTTCTTATTATGGTCTCGGTATGTTGTGCGAAGATGTGCATCTTTCAGGTCTCCGAGTCAAACAGAGAGACATCTCTCTATAGGGAACCGCGCGGGGTGACGCAGAGAGCCCGCGAAGCATCCGCGACGTGTTTGCGCATGTTGTTTAGGGCGCGGATTGTGAAGAAGTGAGGGCGGAATTGTGATTTTGCCCTTCAACAAGGGGCATCCTGATTGTCGCAATGCAGCAAAGCCTTACGGCGCAGGGGTTTGTCAAAAAACTGTCATTTTTTTCAAAAAGCCTGTTGACTATGAACGATGCCTGGGACTATAAACCGCTCACCA
>UCML01000054.1:0-35251 GCA_900473675.1 Hyphomicrobiales bacterium
GCGTTGGAATCAATCGACTAGTCGAGATGTCGCCTGTGCCCATGAGCAAGGCCTTCTTCAACGCGTCGGGATCCGAGGCGATCGACACTGTAATTAAGCTTCTATGGCAACGTTCGAATTCGATGGGCGAACCCGACCGTAAGAAGATTCTTGCAAGAAAACGGGCCTATCACGGCGCAACGATCGCGTCCAACAATCTCACCGGCTTGGACGCCAATCACTGGGGCCATGATCTGCTTTTGCCCGTGGTGCGTTTAACCTGCCCGCATTTTTATCGCGAAGCTCTGGTAGGAGAGACAGAAGAAGAGTTCGCCACGCGTCTCGCCAAAGAACTTGAAGATACCATCCTAGCTGAAGGACCCGAAACGATTTGCTGCTTTATCGGTGAGCCGATCATGGGAGGTGGAGGTGTTATCGTTCCGCCGGAGACGTACTGGGATAAGATTCAGGCCGTTCTTGAAAAGTACGATATTCTTTTCGTTGCTGACGAGGTCATTTGCGGTTTCGGTCGCACCGGGAAAATGTTCGGGACCCAGAGCTGCAACCTAAGGCCCGACGTGATGGTCTACTCGAAGCAACTGACCTCATCCTACATTCCGTTCGCCGCGTTCGTCATGAACGAAAAAGTGTTGGGGCCGATCTACGAGGCAAGCGTGAAGTATGGTGGCATGTGGCATGGCTTCACTACATGTGGCCATCCAGTTGGTGCTGCTATTGCACTAGAAACAATCCGCATTATCGAGGAAGAAAATCTTCCAGAGAATGCAGCGAGGATGGGTGAAAGACTTCGGCAAGGCTTCAACGAATTCATCGATCATCCGCTAGTCGGCGAGGTCCGTGGAGTGGGACTTCTCGCTGGCGTCGAGCTGGTCATTGACAAGCGCGAAAGGGTCGGTTTGGAGTCTGTGGGCCGGCTCGGTTCAATGGTCGCTGAGCGTATGCAGGCTAATGGCATAATAACCAGACCGACCGACGACGCCGTGCTGTTCTCGCCGCCAATGGTCATTGCGCCTGATGAAATTGATATGATCGTTGAAGCTTTAGATAGGTCACTCGACGAAGTTGCCGCACAGCTTGGTATTTAGGTTGCTTACAGTTCCCTCGATGCGGCCGGCAGCTTCCCTCGTCTCCAAAGTTGGAAGTGGACGCACCCCAGGCGAAGAACTGTAAGGCTGGCCGCGGTAGAACCAATCTCGCGAATTGACAACCCTCGGGCGCGCAATCACCGTTGCGTGCCCATCGGAGCCGTCGTTCGAGCCTGCTGGGTTACTACCAGAATCAATGCCGTACTCCCAGGTAATTCGCGCAGAGAAGGCTTGAAGCGGATATAAGAGCGCATGGCCCGCTCTTCTGGCGCCTCTCGTTCACTCTGTTAAGTCGTGAGAGAGATAGACCGAGAGGTTAAAAGCCCTCCCGCGCGATATCTCTCGCAAAGTATGTAAGTATGAGGTCTGCACCGGCCCTCTTGAAGGCGCCGAGGGTCTCTCTAACGACCATTTTTTCGTTGATAGCCCCTGCTTTCGCTGCGAACTTGATCATCGAATATTCTCCGCTTACCTGATAAGCGACAAGTGGGAGTAGGGTGCGTTGACGCAGGCGGGCGAGGACGTCCAAATAAGGGAGCCCCGGCTTGACCATGAGCAGGTCCGCGCCCTCGTCTTCGTCAAGCAGCGATTCGCGCATCGCCTCACGGCCGTTTAGGTGATCCATTTGGTAGGTCTTCCGGTCCCCGTGCAGTTCGGAGCCCGCGGCCTCTCTGAAAGGGCCATAAAAGCTGGATGCGAATTTCGACGAATACGCCATAATCGGAGTATCCAAGAACCCAGCCTTATCCAACGCTGCCCTGATGGCGGCCACCTGACCGTCCATCATGGACGAGGGAGCGACCATATCGGCTCCGGCGCGCGCTGCGGCCACCGCTTGGAGGCCCAAATTTCTGATCGTTAGGTCGTTATCGACCTGGCCATCGCGCAACACGCCGCAATGGCTATGAGTGGTGTATTCACAAAAGCAGTTGTCTGAAATAACGATGAGTTCCGGCGCTGCTGTTTTCGCCGCTCGGATCATTCTTGAGAGTAGTCCGTTTTCGGCCCAGGTGTCGTGTCCATCTTCGGATTTGTTCTTCGAGACGCCAAACATCATGATGGCTTTGACACCCTCTTGATGAATTGCCGTTATCTCGTCGGAGAGAGACGTCTCGGGGATACGATACACGCCTGGCATCGTTCCGATCTCAACTTTTTCGGCGATTTGCTCTTCGACGAAGATTGGATAGATCAGATCGTTCATCGTCACGCTTGTCCGCCATCAACGCCCTTGAGACAAATGGCTTGTAATTGAGAAGAGAGGATTTCTGGTTCATCGTAGCTCGATCATAGGAAGCGAAGATGAGACAGAAATCCGGGCCGCAGAAACCGGCGGCAGAGCAAGTCATCAAGGATATCCGCCGTGCGACGCGCAAGCATCACTCGGCCGAAGACAAAATCCGCATCGTGCTGGAAGGCCTGCGTGGCGAGGAGAGTATCGCTGCACTGTGCCGCCGCGAAGGCATTGCCGAGAGCCTTTATTACAGTTGGTCGAAGGAATTTCTGGAAGCTGGCAAGAAGCGCCTGGCTGGCGATACGGCGCGTGCTGCCACGTCCGACGAGGTGAAGGTGCTTCGCCGCGAGACCCGCGATCTGAAGGAGGTCGTCGCCGAACAGGCGCTGGAACTGCGGCTTCTCAAAAAAAGCATGATAGCGGATGGGGGCGACGAGGAATGAGATATCCCGCCTCCGAGAAGCTTGAGATCATCCGGATCGTTGAGCAATCGCACCTGCCAATCAAGGCCACACTCGATAAACTCGCCATACCGCGCCCGACCTTTTATCGATGGTATGATCGGTTCCTCGCCCATGGCGTCGAGGGACTTGAGGATCGACATTCAGCGCCGTCACGGGTGTGGAACCGCATCCCGGACGACGTCCGAAGCCGGATCATCGACATGGCGCTGGAGCAAACCGAACTGTCGCCGCGCGAGCTGGCTGTGCGCTTCACTGATACGGAAAAGTATTTTGCGTCAGAGGCTTCGGTCTATCGCCTGCTCAAGGCCCATGACCTCATCACTTCGCCTGCCTTCATCGTCATCAAGGCCGGCGACGAATTCAAGGACAAGACGACCCGGCCCAACCAGCTCTGGCAAACCGATTTCACCTATCTCAAGGTCATCGGCTGGGGCTGGTTCTATCTGTCGACCATCCTGGATGACTTCTCGCGCTACATCGTCGCCTGGAAGCTGTGCACCACCATGAAGGTCGACGATGTCACCGACACGCTGAACCTGGCACTCACGGCCTCGGGATGCGATATGGCGAGGGTCGAGCACAGGCCGCGCCTGCTATCGGACAATGGCCCGTGCTACATCGCCGCCGATCTGGGCGATTGGCTGGAGCAGCGATCCATCGAACACGTGCATGGTGCACCCGGCCATCCCCAGACCCAGGGCAAGATCGAGCGGTGGCACCAGACTCTGAAGAACCGCATCCTGCTGGAAAACTACTACTTCTCGCAGGACCTTGAGGCCCAGATTGCTGCCTTCGTCGATCACTACAATCATCGCGATATCACGAAAGTCTGGGCAACCTGACACCGGCCGACGTCTACTTCGGACGCGGACATACCATTCTGCTGGAAAGAGAAAGGATCAAACGCGAAACCATCAGACAGCGCCGGTTGCAACACCGGCAGCAAGCAGCTTAAAATCAACAAACAGACGGACCAGAACTCCGATCTTCGCAACGCCAATCTGTCTCAAATCATTCGCAGACGGACACCCGGCGCCGATCTACGCCACCCTTATCGAGGTCGAAGGCGAGGAAGGCCTGTCCCTGATCTGGTCCCGGCCCAACCGGGATTAATGGCACCAAGGGCCCTGCCGAAAGGCGGGGGCCTCCGCGATCCAACGGATCACTTGTTCAACGCGTCCTTCAATGCCTTGGCCGGCGTAAAGGCCAGCTTCTTTGCAGCGGCCACTTTGATCGTGACGCCGGTCGCCGGATTGCGCGCGTCGCGCTCCGGCGTGTCCTTGACCTTGAATTTGCCGAAGCCAGGGATAGATGTCTCGGCGCCTGAAGAGGCGGCCGTAGTGATCGCCGCAAACACGGCCTCTACGATGGCCTTGCTTTGAACTTTGGTCAGGCCATGATCGCCTGCGACCTTATCCGCGATTTCATTCGTCGTTGTCATTGATGTTTTCCCCTCATGTTGACCGCAAATCCTTGTCATCACCGGGGATAATTGTCATCTGCGCAATACTTTAAACCGCCATCAAAGGAGCTGATTTCCACAGCGAGCCGCGGGCCGATAGCCCTTTTTCCGTTTCTCGCGGAGAATGTCGAGGAAGAGGGTGAGAGCCTGCTTCTCATTTTCGAAGAAATGCACGCGCTCCTGGCCACGCGTTCCCATCCGGCCCCAGTTTCGAATGAGGGATATATTGCCGAACAGTGTTGGCTCGATCGACAGCACATAAAAGCGCGCCATGTTCTTGTTGGCATCGATGCGTTGGACATGGAGGCGATAACGATGCCGGTTCATGAGGCGAGAGTCGCCTGAACCGGACTCGCCGTCCAACGACTTATGTGAATCGATTGCCACCAATCGATTCACGTTGTTGATGAATGACTGTCCAGCCTCACTGCCCGTGGCGGATCAGTGCCGCCAGGTCAGCTGCCGGCTCATTTCCTCGTTTCCTTGAGATTGAAGCGGTTCTGGTCGACGCCAAGCCGCATGTCTGCGCGACGGAACCAGATCGCGCGGCCACAGCGAAGGGGTGCATTCCCCGCCGTGAAGACGATCTGCTCGTCGGTGCGCATGCCCAGGACCTCGTGCGGCAGCATCAGCGGCCGTGACGATAACTGCTTGGATCGGGTCCGCGACGATCCCGACATCTGGGAGCTGCGTGTTGTCTGGTCGACTTCGACCGTCGTCTCGCCGCAACGTCTGGAAATGAAGTCAGCCGTCTCGGGATCGTTGATCGCGGCGAACGACAGCCATGATGCGCTTTCGAACCATTTCGATGTGGCGTCGCGGCCGCCATAGGCCTCGCGCATCTGGCCGATCGACTGAAACAGCAGAGTAAGCGTAATGCCGTATTTGCGGCCAGCGTCCCGGGCAGTCTCCAAAATGCGCATGAAGCCGAGACGTGCCACCTCATCGAGCAGGAAAAGTGCCCGTCCGGTCATCTCGCCGTTGCGGTTGTAGATGGCATTGAGGAACGAGCCGATGATGACCCGGGCAAGACCGGAGTGGTTCTCCAGCGTCTTGAGATCGAGGTTGATGAACACGTCCGTTCCCCCTATAACCAGCTCGTCGGTCGAAAAGCTTGATCCGGACACCAGCGCGGCATAGTTCGGGTAGCTCAGCCAATGTGTTTCCTTGACGGCGGTGGCGTAGACGCCCGAAAACGTCTCGGACGTCATGTTTACAAATGCGGCAACGTTCTCCTTCACGAAGTCCGATTCCGAATTGTCGTAGATTGCCTGCAGCCTCAGCCGCAATTTCGGCTCGGGTTCGGAGAGATTGGTCCGGACCTGGCGCAATGTCTGGTTTTTCTTTTCCGTATGACCCGACAGGCAGACGTCCGCGATCAGCGCGGTCAACAGCTGCAGGGCCGAGGCGCGGAAGAAATCGTCCCGCGCGCCGCCCTGTCGCCAACTGTCGGTCATGATCCAGGACGCGACGGCCGCGATATCCTCCTCCTTGGTTCCGCCGAACCTGCCGATCCAGTCGAGGGCGTTGAACCCGGTTCCCGGGTCTCTTGGATCCAGCACATGGATGTCGCGCCCTGCAGCCTTGCGGTGAGCCGACACCATCGGTACCACCTCGCCTGATGGGTCGAGTGTGATCAGCGTCCCACCCCATTTCAGCGCCGTCGGGATCGTCACCGACGTCGTTTTGAAGCCGCCGGAGCCGGCGAAAACGATCCCGTGCGACGAGCCGAACGAGCCGTCGAAGCAGAGCAGGGGAGATTTGCCACCAGCCCCCCAACTCGTCGGCGCATCGGCTCGAAACATGTCCCCCGCGCCCCTATCCAGGTCGACGCGGTAGCGCTCGCCGATCACGATGCCTCCACCTTCGGGAAACAACCGGGCCGCAGCGGGCATTCCCATCCAGTCCGCTTCGCCATGGATGGCCCGCTTTCCCCGGATGCGGCGAGGTCCAGCCGCCGCAAAGGCGGCGTTGCCCTCGACGCCGACACGCAGTGCGAAGGCGCCCGCGATGAGCGCCACGCACACGCCGGCCATCGTCGACGGATCGGCATAGGCGAAGGGAGAATGACCGGCCGGCACGTGATCGGCAAACGCTGAAATCCGCGCCGCTTCGCGCAACACGGCAACGATGATCGTGACGGTGTTGCCGGCGGCCACGCTCCATCCCGCCGTCTTGATGTTCGCGGAGCCGACGCTCGCGAACAGAAAAACCACGCCGATCGCCGCGGCGCAAACGTAGGGCAATGCGAGCCCGGCACGCGCCAAGAGGACGCGCCCCGCGTCCGTCTTTCCGAACGCTGCCAGCCATTGCTCGACGCCCGACGTGCCGATCAGTGTGGCAATCGTCAAGGCGACGGGAGCGACTGCAATCAGGATCCTATTCGCCGTCATGCCCGAAGGCCTCCGTGCCGAGTGCGGTCAGCCGGGTTCGCTCGTTTTCGTCGGCTTTCAGCCGGCTCGCCGCATCGATCAGCAGGCCGAGCAGGAGGGCGCGCTTTTCGTAGCGCAGGCCGGCCTTCACGATCAGGCCGCCGAGTGCGATCTTCTCGCGGGTGTCCTTTTTACGGGCGTCGGATTTCGCTGCACGGGTCATCCGTTCAAGCCTCGCCAGCCCGGCTTTGAGCATCATCAGCCGAGACCGTCGCCGCCGACCTCGGTTTCTGGCCTGCACCCTTGCGAAACCGCGCGGCGAGATGTTCGAACGCGGTTTGGAACTCGCTCTCATCGATCTCGATATCGCCAAGGCCGGCTTTCAGAGCGATGCGGCCGATCCTTTCGGCATCGCGCATTTCAGCTTGCTTCAACTGCTCCTGAAGTCTGGCTATTTCTTCTCTGATTTTTGACGAGGGTTTCTTCATTCCGGATGATCCTTCCTGGTCTGTTCGCGATGCGATGGACGAAGATTCAGCCGGTTGGGTCCTGAATTCTACTGGTAGAAATGTCAGTTGGCGGAGCCAACGCTTCTGGAGATGATCCCGCCGCTCGACGAGAGCGGATCCAAGGGCGCAGTTATACGTCGCGATGCGACGCTCTGCTTTTCGCCCCCGTGTGGGCCTCCGCTCCGACGAACAAGATGGGACAAAGCGTTCGGGAGAGAGTCACTTGGCGATCACGCACTTCACAGCGCAGATCATCAGCCGCGGCGAGGGCCGCAGCGCCGTGCTGTCGGCCGCGTACCGTCATTGTGCGAAGATGGAGCATGAAGGCGAGGGGAGGGTTGTCGACTATTCCAACAAAAAGGGTCTGCTGCATGAGGAGTTAATGTTGCCGCCCGACGCACCGGCTTGGGCCAAAGCGCTCATTGCTGATCGATCTGTCGCCAGCGCGGTGGAGGCTTTCTGGAATAGGGTTGAGCAATCAGAGAAACGCTCCGATGCCCAATTCGCTCGCGAGTTCATCATTGCCCTTCCCGTTGAACTCGATGCGCAGCAGAACATCGCCCTGCTGCGCGAGTTTGTCGCCGATCAGATCCTAGCGCGAGGGCAGGTGGCTGACTGGGTCTACCACGATGAACCGGGTAATCCGCACGTCCACCTGATGACCACATTGCGACCGCTGACAGAAGACGGCTTTGGCCCGAAAAAGGTTGTGCTGATGGGAGAGGACGGACAGCCGCTTCGTAATCCGGCCAGCAAGATCCTCTACAAGCTGTGGTCCGGCGACAAGAGCGAACTGATCGAGAAACGCCAATACTGGTATGAATGCCAGAACCGTCATCTGGCACTGGCCGGTTTCGACATTCGCGTCGATGGGCGGTCCTAGGCAGAGCGCGGCATTGATATCGTGCCGACGACCCACATCGGCGTTGCCGCGAAAGCCATTCAGCGCCAGGCCGAACGCGAGGGCAGGGACCCGGAGCTCGATCGGCTGCGGGCCCATGAAGAAACCCGAGCCGAAAATGCACGGCGTATTGTGGATCGCCCGGACATTGTTCTCGACCTCGTCTCCAGAGAAATGTCTGTCTTCTCGGAGCGAGATATCGCCAAGGTCCTGCACCGCTATATGGACGATGCCGGCACGTTCCAGCAGTTGATGGCGCGCATCCTGCATAGTCCCCAAATCGTGCGGCTGGAAGCCGAGCGCATGGATTTTTCGACCGGTTTCAGACTGCCGTCAAAATACACGACACGCGAACTGATCAAGCTCGAAGCGGAGATGGCCCGGCGCTCGGTCTGGCTATCCGAGCGTCGCGCCTTCGAAGTCAAACGCCCGGTCCTCGAAACTGTCTTCTCTCGCCATTCGAAACTCTCCGATGAGCAGAAAACGGCCATCGAGCATGTAGCGGGGAATGGGCGGATCGCTGCGGTTGTTGGCCGAGCCGGGGCCGGCAAGACGACCACGATGAAAGCGGCACGGGAAATTTGGGAAGCCGCCGGCTATCGTGTCGTCGGCGGTGCGCTTGCCGGCAAAGCGGCGGAAGGTCTGGAGAAGGAAGCGGGTATCGTCTCGCGCACGCTGTCGTCATGGGAGCTGCGCTGGCAAAAAGGCGATGACCAACTCGACGACCGGACTGTTTTTGTCTTGGACGAGGCCGGCATGGTGTCATCCCCGCAGATGGCACTGTTCGTCGAGGCTGCCACAAGGACCGGCGCCAAGATCGTTCTGGTCGGCGACCCCGAGCAGTTGCAGCCGATTGAAGCCGGTGCTGCCTTCCGAGCTATTGCCGAGCGCATCGGTTATGCCGAGCTGGAGACGATCTATCGCCAGCGTCACCAATGGATGCGCGATGCCTCGCTCGATCTGGCGCGGGGCAGGGTGGCGGAAGCCATCGCCGCCTATCGCGCTCAGGGTCACGTTTTCGGCTCGGAACTGAAGGCTCAAGCGGTCGCCAATCTGATCGATGACTGGGACCGCGACCATGATCCAACCAGGACGACACTGATCCTCGCCCATCTGCGCCGCGACGTGCGCATGCTCAACGGCATGGCGCGGGCAATACTGGTCGAACGCGGCACGGTCGATGCGGGCCATCTGTTCAGGACCGAAGATGGCGATCGCCGCTTTGCCGCTGGCGACCAGATCGTCTTTCTCAAGAACGAAGGATCGCTCGGCGTCAAGAATGGTATGATTGCCCGGATCGTTGAGGCAGGCCCAACACGGTTTGTGGCAGAGGTGGGAGAGGGGGATCATCGCCGCCTCATTGAGGTTGACCAGCGCTTCTACCGCCATGTCGATCATGGCTATGCCACCACGGTTCACAAGAGCCAGGGAGCCACCGTCGATCGCGTCAAGGTTCTGGCCTCGCTCTCGCTCGATCGGCATCTCACCTATGTGGCGCTCTATTATGGTCGCCGCTCCTTCGATAAGGCCGGTGGTCTGATCCCGATCCTGTCGCAGCGACGCGCCAAGGAGACCACCCTCGACTATGAGCACGGCCGCTTCTATCGCGCGGCCCTTGCCTATGCCGAAAGACGCGGCCTGCACATTGTCCGCGTCGCCCGCACACTTCTGTCCGATCGGCTGAACTGGACCGTCCGGCAAAAGCAAAAACTCGTCGATCTCGGCAACCGGCTTATTGCCATCGGCAGAAAGCTCGGTGCGCTGGATCGACCATCCGCCAATAAGACCCAAGCATCGAAGGAGGCCTACCCCATGGTCGCCGGCATCACGACGTTCCCGAAATCATTGTCTGACACCGTCGAGGACAAGCTTGCCGCCGATCCCGGTCTGAAGAAGATCTGGGATGATGTATCCACGCGCTTCCGTCTGGTGTTCGTGAATCCCGAAGCCGCCTTCAAGGCCGTCAATGTCGACGCCCTTCTTATTGATCCGGCCGCGCCGAAGACCACGCTGCCGAGCCTTGTTGAAAGGCCGGAAACCTTCGGAGCGCTTCGCGGCAAAACCGGGCTGCTGTCCAGCAAGGCGGACAGGCAGGCAAGAGATCAGGCCGAGATCAACGTACCGGCTCTCAAACGCGACATTGAACGCTATCTTCGTGCGCGGGTGGAAGCCGAACACAAGCATGAGGCAGAGGAGCGTACCACCAGGCTGCGGGTCGCAACGGAGATCCCGGCGTTGTCGCCAGCTGCCTGCGCAATCCTCGAACGGGTGCGTGACGCCATTGACCGCAACGATCTGCCGGCTGCTCTAGGCTTTGCACTGAGCAATCGCGAGGCCAAGGTGGAAATCGACGCCTTCGGCAAAGCGGTTTGCGAACGGTTCGGCGATCGCACTCTCCTCGGACCCGCTGCAAAGGACACGAGCGGGCAAACCTTCCGCGAGGTGACAGCGGGTATGAACCCTGCTCAGATGGCGGCCATAATCGCGGCATGGCCGGCCATGCGCGCCGCGCAAAGGCTGGCCGCCCATGAGCGTTCGACGCAGTCGCGGAAGCAGTCGGAGACCATGCGTCTGGCTCAGCGGCCGGGGCTCGGCCTGAAATGACAGTTGGGAAAAGCAGGCTTCAGACGAAGGCAGCACTGAGGATGCTATCAATGGCCGCGATGGTTGCGATTGTGATATTGGCCTTGGGCCGGTTCGGTGGATACCGAATCAATATGACGCCGAGCTACCCATTGGGTCTATGGCGCATTCAGTCCCTCGCACGGGACGTTCGTGTTGGCGACCGGGTGTTTATTTGCCCGCCCCACATCGAAGCCTTCGTATCCGCCAAGGCGCGTGGCTATCTGCGCGGCGGACTTTGCCGGGGCGGCCTTGCTCCCCTGATCAAAACGGTCGTGGCGACCGGTGGGCAGCGCGTTGATATGGACGGATCCGTGAAGGTCGACGACAGTGCGCTGGCGCACTCTTTCGTTGCGCGATCAGATGGCCAGGGACGCCCTCTCCCGGCATTCGCCGGTGGCGTCGTTCCTCCGGGGTTCCTGTTCCTGCATTCGGACTTTCCCAAATCGTACGACTCCCGCTACTTCGGCCCGATTCCGCGAAGTGGCGTACTGGGCCTCGCTGAAGAGGTGCTCACCTATGCGCCATGAAACACTCTGCGCTGTCGCACTGATCGCAGGGGCTGCCCTTGTTGGTATACTGAGTTGGAGCGGAAAGGTCTTTTTGTTGCCGCTGGCGGTCCTCTTCCCGTTGCTATGGTCTCTTGCACCGACGCGCTTCGTCGCGTCCACCATTGCCGCGGCCTATTTCCTTGCGGCGTCGCGTGGCCTGCCGCAAGGCGTCGCCAACTTCTATGGATCGGGGGTGTTCCAAGGTTACATATTGTGGCTCATGGCGGCGGCCGGATTTGTGATCGTTCATTCGGTTTGTTGGACACCACGACCGGGTCCAGGGCGCGCGGCGGGATATGCGCTCGCCTCGGTCCTTATGATCCTGCCGCCCTTTGGCATTGTCGGTTGGGCTCATCCGCTGACGGCTGCGGGCGTCCTCTTCCCCGGGTGGAGTTGGATCGGCCTTGGCGCGGCCGCGATTGGCTTATCTGTTTTAACGACGGGACATTGGCCGCTTGCGGCAGCAGCTTTGGGCGGTTTCTGGCTTTGGTCTGCCAATAGCTGGACGCCGCCCCCTGCACCAACCGGTTGGGCAGGCGTCGACACTAGTTTGGGTCCGTCGCTCGGTCGTGAATTTGACCTTGAGCACCAAGCCTTGCTGGTTATGACAGTCCAAGGGGAAGCGGCTCGAGGGGCTCGCGTCGTAGTCCTTCCCGAAAGCGCGCTTGGGTTTTGGACACCGACGGCCGTGCGATATTGGAAAAGAGCTTTGCAAGGCAGTGATGTTACGGTATTCGCCGGCGCTTCGGTAATTGATCCGCTTGGCTATGACAACGTCAAGGCATCAATCAACAAAGATAGGGGGGCACCCATCTATCGCGAGCGCATGCCGGTACCCGTGTCGATGTGGCAGCCCTGGCTAGCCTGGATGGGAAAAAACGGTGGCGCCCGAGCCGCCATTTTTGCGAATCCTGTTGTGGACGTCGCAGGTATTCGTGTCGCCACTCTGATCTGCTACGAGCAGCTTATCGTGTGGCCGGTACTACAGTCGATGCTACACGGGCCCGATGCGATCGTCGCGACCGGGAACGGCTGGTGGACATTCGGGACCTCGATCGTCCCTATTCAGCGAACAAGCGCGCTTGCTTGGGCCAGCCTGTTTGGCCAGCCCATAGTCTTTGCCTTCAATCATTGAGCCTTTGGTGCATTCATGCTTGATCTTGCGAGATTACCGAGTGCGCCGGCGATCTAGACCGGCAGCATTGCAGCGGATGACAAACTCGGGATGACTACAAGTTAACGGGTGATGTCGCTTTCATTGTTAGACTGGATACCTTATATATAGGCCGAAAACTTGATCAAACATCTGAGTGTGAACCTTGGATACACTGAAGAACATCCAGCCAAGTGACGTCGCAGCGGTGAAATCCGAGGAGGCGCGGCGCCCTCCATTGCAGAGACGGTCCTCCGTCCGGCGGACGATGGAAATTGTTCTTGATACATGGAACTTCCTCATCCTTCGCGAAGCCTATTTTGGGGTGCGCCGGTTTGACAAGTTCCAGCAAAGGCTGGGGATTCCCCGTCAGACGTTGTCATCACGTTTGTCAGCTCTCGTTGCAAATGAGATCCTAAGTCTGGGGAAGAGGCCTAATGAGCCTGGTCAGCAATACTTCTTGACAGCACGAGGAAAGGATTTGTTCCCGACGATGCTGTCGTTGATGGAGTTTGGCGACAAATGGCTCTGCGGCGGCAAGGAGCCTCCCCTGCAGCTTATACACAAGAGTTGCGGTTGCGAGTGCCACCCAGTGACGGTCTGCTGCGAATGCTTGGAGCCTTTTAGTGCCCGTGAGGTCGCTCCTCGCGACGGTCCGGGAGCAGGATATGTTCCGGTGGAATCTCGCCCGACATCCAGACGCAGTTCTGATTCCACCCTTCTAGAACGGGTGAGGCCTTGTTCGGTCGCCAGAACCCTCGGCATCATCGGAGACCGATGGAGCTTTCTGGTCCTGCGAGAAGGCTGGTATGGTGTCAGACGGTTCGAGGAGATGCGCGAGAACCTTGGCATCGCGACGAACATCTTGGCCGATCGCCTCGCACGCCTCGTTCAGGCAGAAGTGTATCGCAAGGTTCCCTATAGCACCGGAGAACGGTTTGAATATCGCTTCACTGAGATGGGGCTTGATCTTTACAAGCCAATGCTGGTGATGATGGCTTGGGGTGATCGGTGGCTTGCCGATGGCAAGCCGCCCATGCGACTTCGTCACAAGCGGTGCGGACAGGATTTTTCGGCAATCGTCGTTTGCTCAGAGTGTAAGAACGCGATCGCGGCAAAGGATACCGACTACATTCTTCGATATCCGTTCGCTCTCTGATACAACCATTGTGCGGCCTTGCGTTTGAGAAATTCCGACGGTTCAAAGCATCCGGGATCCGCGGCACGGTCAAAGTCGCAAAGCGGCCCTCTTTCCGCAACCAATCATGCGGTTCGAGGTTTTACAGGATTTTCGGCGTCGTTCGCTCGTGCAAGAAAACGATTGCATCAAAAGATGCCTACTACTCATTCTGCCCCCGTGACTGACGGATTCCGGTTGCTGCGCAGTCGGCTGCCAGCCTGCGTTCCAATCCCCGGGGCTGGACTAGAAGCGGTGCGATCCCGAAGCATCTGGAATATTCGTTCCGGTGTCACAGGAAGCGTCTCCACCGACGCCCCAAGATGGGACAAGGCGTCGGACACGGCATTCGCGATTGTTGCCGGTGCGCCTATCGTGCCCCCTTCGCCCATGCCCCGGAAGCCGCCAATATTGTTGGGAAGGTCCGCTTCGATATGTACAATTCCGATATCCGGAACGCTACTCGCCACCGGGACGAGGTAGTCGGCAAGGCTCGCGGTAACCGCCTGTCCCTGATCGTCATGAACGATCTCTTCCAGGAGAGCAGCGCCTATGCCTTGGGCCACTGCGCCATGGACCTGGCCATCGACGATCATCGGATTGATAATCCTTCCGCAATCCTCAGCGACGACGTAGCGAAGTATTTTGACGCCGTAGGTCTCGGGATCGACTTCGACCATTGCGAGATGGGTGGACGAGCACGCGGTGCCAAGATAGGGATCATAAGTCTCAGAAGCGGTCAGGTCCTCGCGCTTGTCTCGTGGAATTCGCCCCATCTGCGTATAGACCGCGAACGCGACTTCCTTGAGCGTCATCGTGAGGTTCGAATTGCGACTCGTAACGATGCCATCGTGAATGTCGAGGTCTTCAACGCTCTGCTCCATTAAATAGGCTGCGGCCCGCAGAACCTTGTCCTTGACAACGCGCGCGGCCAGCATTGCCGCACCTCCGCCCAGAACCGCTGAGCGACTCGCATAGGTGCCACTGGCCATGGGCACAAGCGAGCTGTCGCCGTGCTTGACTTCGATGTCTTCGAGCTTGCACCCAAGCTCGTCTGCGATCACCTGGGCGAGAGTTGTTTCGAGGCCTTGACCATGCGACGAAATTCCGAACGCTGCCGTGATCGCACCTGTGGCGTCGATTTCGATTTTTGACGTCTCGGTACCAGTGTTGATTGGCATGCCGGGGGCGACTGAGATGCGTGAACCAATGCCCGTTAGTTCCGCATAACTCGCCAGACCGATGCCCACCCAGCGGCCGGCCTTTCTGGCAACATTCCTTTGATGGACAAGACTGGGATAATCAACGTGTGCGCAAGCACCTTCCAGGCATTCGTGGAAGGCCGACTTGTCCCAGATGATCCCGGAGGCGGTTCGATACGGAAACTCCTCAGCCGTCACCAGGTTCTTGCGGCGAAACTCAACCGGATCCATGCCAAGCTTCCGCGCGGCCATGTCTATCAGGCGCTCCATGGCAAAAGTCGAGGAGGGGCGGCCGACGCCGCGATATGGCCCGGTGGGCGGCTTTGGCGTGAGAACGCCCCTGATTCGACCGCGGTAGTGCTCCATCCTATACGGACCGGGAAGAAAACTGACCACCTGCACAGTTTCCAACGCCGCCGTCCATGGGTAGATTGAATAGGCGCCGACATCGCCGATGACATCGGCACGCAATCCGATCAACAGTCCGTCCTTCGTCACAGCAAGTTCAGCTTCGATCAATTCGTCGAAAGCCTGGCTTGTAGCGGAAAGATCCTCAAGACGGTCGCTGATGAATTTCACTGGCCGCTTGAGCTTGCGGGCCAAGGCGCTAACGAGAATCTCTTCGCTATACAGTGATCCCTTGCCGCCGAAACTCCCGCCGACGTCCGGCGCCACGACCCTAAGGCGATTTCCGGGCAAATTAAGGCAACCGGAAAGAACGTCGCGGATGACTCCCGGAATATTTGAAGATGTGTAAAGCGTCAATGACTGGTTTCGTGCGTCCCACTCGGCGAGATAAGAGCGGTTCTCCATCGCAACGGCTGTCTTGCGTGTCATCCGGAACCGTCCCTTGACCGTGACGGCAGCCCCTTCGAATGCCGCGTCGACATCGCCCCGCTTGAATTCGCGCTTGATGATCGTGTTTGTGCCAGCCTCTTCGTGAAGGAGAGGTGCGTCGTCCTTGACGGCGTCAACCTGCCTAATGGCGAACGGCAAAGGCTCATAGTTGATGGTGATGTGCTCAAGTGCATCTTCAGCCGCGTAACGGTTTTCAGCAACGACCGCGACGACTGGCTCGCCAACGTAACGAACCTTCTCCCTTGCAAGGGGCCAGATAGGTGTCGCGTAGTAGCCCGGCATGCGGGACGCGGGGATGGCGGGGTTGATCCCATCATCGAGATCGGTCGCATCATAGATTGCCACGACTCCGGGCACGGAAAATGCCTCACCAACCTCGATGCTGGCGATGCGGGCATGCGGCTGGTCCGACCGTCGCAAAGCCACGTGGAGCGTGCCTGGCGGCGTCATGTCGTCAACATATCGCCCCACCCCCGCGAGAAAACGCGGATCTTCCGTGCGCTTTACTCTCTTGCCGACGAGTTTCGGACGAAGCTCAACGGAATGGTCACGCTGGTTCATTCATAGCACTCCAGGCTTTTCCGCAACATCTTCCACTGTCTGTCATCGTGCCCGGAAATGACCGTGTCACCCTTGTCCCGGAATGCCTTCAGTTGAGCAAGCGCTGCTGCAGCCAGGTCCATATTCCAGGTGTTTTTGGGCGCTACGCCTTCATCAATGTTCATCTGCAGGGGAGCTGCATCGGAGGCAAGGATGAACGTTCCGTCCCGATGCAACGACACCCGTACCGTTGTCATCCCGGGCGTGTGCCCCGGCATTGGAAGGAGCACGATGCGGCCATCACCGAAGACGTCGAGTTCTGCGTCGAACGTTTGGAAGCCGTTCGGCTGGTCCCATTCCTGCTTCAGATAGCCCTGGTTTTCAGCGCCCTCAGCCCTTGCGGCGTTTACCTCCGCCTCATGGCAGAGGATAGTCGCGCGTCGGAAGTATTCGTTGCATCCGCAATGATCGGGGTGAAGGTGTGAGCAGATGACGACATCAATGTCATCCGGTTTCAGTCCAAGCAGATCCAACTCCCGGACCACTGTCTGCTCCTGTGTGAATATAGGGGTCATCACCTTGCTGAGCCCGCCCCACCGGGTTTGGGGATCTTCTGCAGCCTGCGGACTGCAACCGCTGTCAAAAAGGACGTTACCCTGCGAATGCCGCATCAATGTTGCATGCACGGGCAGTTCGATCACCTCCTCCTTTGACGCTCCGGAAATGAAGATAGATCGGCGCATGCGCAGCCGACCGCCTTGAAGGAAGTGCATCTTCATTCCAATGGTCCTCTTTCTCTTGCCAGTTCGCGCACAGCATTGACGATGTGTTCGTAGCCCGTGCATCGACAGATGTTGCCTGACAGGGCCTCGCGGATCTGCTCATCGGTCTCGAGCGGATGGTAGCGAAGCATGTCGGTGATCGCCATGATGAAGCCCGCCGTGCAGAACCCACACTGCAGTCCGTGATGCTGCCGAAAGGCTTCCTGAATGGGACCCAGCTGGTCCACGCTGCCCTGTCCTTCGATAGTCTCGATCGCCATGCCCTCGACTTGTACCGCCAGAGTGAGGCATGATCTTGCACTGCGGCCGTCAAGAAGGACGGTACAAGCACCGCAGACCCCATGCTCGCAGCCAACATGCGTTCCGGTCAGGCCAAGCTCATGGCGCAGAAAATCGCTAAGAAGCAGGCGCGGCTCAATCGTTCTGGTGTAGGTCAGACCGTTGACGCAAACAGTGATCTTTTTCTCATTCATCGGTCTCGCCTCTACGAATACTCGCTCGTCTCCATGAATCGCGCAGGGCGCGCCGGGCGAGCGCTGCGGCGAGATGCCGGCGGTAGTCGGCCGAGGCGTGGAGGTCGGTGTTCGGTTGCAGGATATCCTTTAGCGCAGCCGAGACCTCATCAAGCAGCGCATCGGCCACCGCCCGACCGTCTATCATTGCTTCGATTTGCGACAGGCGCAGTGGGGTCTCCCCGACGCCCATCATGGCGAAACGCACATCGCGCGCCGCGCCGTCTTCGATACGCATTGTCGTTGCTGCACAGGCCAGGGCAAAATCTCCATGACGTTTCGAGAATTCTTGAAAACCCCAGCCGGTATTCTGCGGGAGGGTATCGATTTCGACCGAAGTCACGAACTCGTCAGGCTCCAGCGTACTCACAAGAGAGCTGACAAAAAAATCCGCTGCGGAAATCAGCCTTTCGCCTCTGACAGAACAGGCGGTGATTACCCCGTTCAAAAGAAGCACCATCATTGGCATTTCAGCAGCGGGGTCCGCGTGACAAATGCTGCCGCAGAACGTCCCACGATTGCGAACGGTCAGATGCGCAACGTGGTGCATGGCATCGTGCAGAACGGGAATATGTTGCTGGATCAGGCTATCCGTTGCCGTCATATAGTGACGGACGGTTGCGCCGATCCGTATCCGGTCGCCACGTTTTTCGATACGATCAAGCCCGTCGATGCCGTTGATGTCGATGAGGATGGTCGGCTTCACCAGCCGGAAATTGATCATGGGCATCAGGCTCTGACCACCGGCAATGATCTTGCCGTCTCCGCTGGATGCTGCCAGTGCCTCCGTTACATCAGAAATCGAAGTCGCAGCGAGATAATCGAACGGCGCTGGCTTCATGACGTCACCCTTGTTCGGCCATGCCGGCCAATAAAAGCGTGACACGCTTTCCGGCGCTGGACCGGTCTTGCCATCTTGTTGAGGGTGATTGCTGGAAATCTTACCATCTTGGCTCCTCCATCACGCCGCGCCATAAGGCATCGATCTGTGATTTTGACTTGCATTATTAGACTTAATGGAAGAATGTCAAGTAATCTGGTTTGCTCAGGATCAACAGGGGCGAACGCCAATAATATGCGAGGAGGACATCCAATGGATATGTCAGGTCAACAGCACATTCCGGCAAGCAAGGAGGAGGTGTGGAATGCGTTGAACGATCCCGAGGTCCTGAAGGTTTGCATTCCCGGATGCCAGGAGTTGACCAAGTCGTCCGATACCGAGATGTCGGCCGTCGCGGTGATAAAGGTTGGTCCTGTGAAAGCCCAATTCCAGGGTGCGGTGACGCTGTCTGAACTGGACCCGCCCAACGGTTACAAAATCACCGGGGAAGGGCAGGGCGGCGTTGCCGGCTTTGCGAAAGGGCTTGCAACCGTCCGCCTCGAAGCTGCCGACGACGGTACCATTTTGCACTACAACGTCGAAGCCCAGATTGGCGGGAAGCTTTCCCAACTGGGCGCACGTTTGATAGACGTGACGGCAAAACAGCTGTCCAGTCAGTTTTTCAAGCGCTTCGCCGAAGAAATTGAGCGCCGCCAGAACCCGGTGCAGGTTGAAAGGGGCATCGAGCAGGCTAGTGGCAAGTCAGCGTCGGTACAGGAGAGGTCCCCGTCGCAGACCGTGTCAAGCGGCAGCAGAACGTTGGCCCAACCTACGTCCAATTCATCATCCGCCGGCATGCTTGTCGGTCTGCCAGTTATTGCAGCCGTTGTGTTTGTGTCAGTCCTGGCTGCTATGTGGGTCGCCCAAGGTGGTTTAGTACCAGGCCTTGGTTCGGCGCCGGGCAATATGGCGCGCGATAGCCAGGCTTGGGTGTCGGAAGATCTTTCGACCGTCGTGCAGATTATCATGGCCGCAGCCGTCGGTTATCTCTTCGGCACGCGCGCCACGCGCCGCGGCTGACACATCATTGTTCCGCATAGAAAAACCGGGGCTGAGATAACCCCGGTTTTTTACTTGCATAAGAAGACTTTTGTTGGTCAACCGCGTCGGCGTTCGAGCAGGAGCTTTAACTCACCGAACACCCCCCGTCTGAACATCATGACGCAAACCACGAAAAACAGACCAATAATAAAGGTGATCGGCAGGCCGCTTGTCGACAGGAAATGCTCCAGCCCGACGACAAGGCTTGCCCCGACGATCGGACCAATCAGCGTTCCCATGCCACCAAGCAGCGTCATCAGGATGACCTCTCCAGACATATGCCACGTAACGTCGACGAGAGACGCCAGCTGAAAGGCGATTGCCTTCATGGACCCGGCAAAACCAGACAACGCGGCCGATAGCGTAAATGCGATCAGCTTGTAGCGCTCCGGCTTGAGTCCGAGGGACGTGACGCGGGTTTCATTTTCACGGATGGCCGACAGGATGTGGCCGAAAGGCGAATTGACAGCGCGCCATATGATCACAAGGCCAATAACCGTCCCACCAAGCACGGTGTAGTACATTGATGTGATGCTGCGGAGATCGACTATGCCGAGAAGGTACCCGCGTGGTACGGCCTGGATGCCGTCTTCGCCGCCTGTAAAGGGCATCTGCACCGCCAGGAAGTAGACCATTTGGGCGAGCGCCAATGTGATCATTGCGAAGTAGATGCCGTGACGTCGAATGGCCAGCGCGCCGAATACAAAACCGAGGCAGGCGGCAAAGACTGTTCCCGAGAGCACGGCAAGCTCAAACGGAAAATGCCAGACTTTGGCGGCATGTGCGGCGATATACGCGGCCCCACCGAAGAAGGCCGCATGGCCGAAGGAGAGCAGGCCGGCATAACCCAGCACAAGATTGAACGCTGCGGCGAACAGCACAAAACAGAGGATTTTGATGAGGAAGAGAGGATAAACGACCTGGGGTGCAACCAGCATCAGCACGCCGATCGCGACCAGCAGATAGGTTCCGGCTCCCTGAACCCTGCCGGTCACCAGAAAAGACGAGGAAATGTTCGAGCTATTCATGATCAGGCCTCGCGACTAAACAGGCCGGACGGCCGGATGAGAATGACCAGCACCATCACGATGAACACCGCGATCGATGAGGCCGCAGGGTAGAAGGTCTTGGTCAGTCCTTCGATGATACCAAGGGCGAGAGCGGTAACGATTGCGCCTCCGATCGATCCCATTCCCCCGATAACGACCACGGCGAAGACAACGATGATTATGCTCGATCCCATTCCGGGGCTGACCTGGTAGAGCGGTGCGGCCAGCGCTCCCGCAAAGCCGGAAAGCCCGACACAGAAAGCATAGGTCAACGTCAGCATCAGCGGCACGTTGATGCCGAATGCTTGAACCAACGCCGGGTTTTCTGTCGCCGCCCGCAGATACGCACCGAGCTTGGTTCGCTCGATCGCCAACCACGTCAGAATGCAGATCACCAGCGAGACTATAATCACCCAGGCGCGATACATCGGGAGGAACATGAACCCAAGATTGATGCCTCCCATCAGCGAAGGCGGAACCGGGTAGGGCTTGCCTGCCGCACCAAAGATGTGGCGGAAGAGCCCCTCGAGCATGAGGGCTATGCCGAAGGTAAGGAGGAGGCTGTAGAGGTGGTCCATCCGGTAAAGCCGCCTGAGGAGCAGGCGCTCTACCACGATTCCGAGAATGCCGACTGCGATAGGTGCCGCAATCAGCGTCGGCCAGTAGCCCAGCCCCAGTTTTGAAAACAAAAACCAGGCGGCAAAGCCGCCCAGCATGTAGAAAGCGCCATGGGCGAAGTTGACCACGTTCAGCATGCCGAAAATGATCGCTAACCCCAGGCTCAAAAGAGCATAAAATGACCCGTTGATCAGACCAAGCAACAGTTGGCCGAGCAGCACGGTTATCGGAACGCCGAAGATATCAGCCATCAGACAATACCTATTTGTAATCGCGCGTCATGGATCAGACCCCGAGATAGCGGTTCAGTCGATCCATGTTGGCATCGAGTGTGTTGTTGGAAATCTCGTCTATGACCTTCCCTTGATCGAGGACGAAATGGCGGTCGGCAACCGAGGCGGCGAACCGCAGGTTTTGTTCGACGAGGATGATCGTTATGCCCCGGTCCTTCAAAACCCGCAGGGCAGCCCCTATTTCCTCGATGATAACCGGCGCGATGCCCTCGGTGGGCTCATCCAGAAGAATGAAATCGGCACCGGTGCGCAGGATCCTTCCAATTGCCAGCATTTGCTGCTCGCCGCCCGACAATCGTGTACCGGACGTGTTGTCACGACCCTTGAGGTTTGGAAATAGGCTGAAGATCTCGTCGACTTCCATGCCGCCAGCCTGCCACGCCGGCGGCAACATTAGGTTTTCGATCACATTCAGAGAAGAGAATATCCCACGCTCTTCCGGCACGTAGCCAATGCCCAGGCGCGCCACCTTGTGTGGTGCGAGCGACAATAGTTCGATGCCCTTGTAAATGCTCGAGCCTCGTCGCTTCCCGACCACTCCGACCAAACTGCGGAGCGTCGTTGTCTTCCCTGCACCGTTGCGCCCGATCAGGGTGACAACTTCGCCTTTTTGCACGTTGAAATTGACGCCATGCAGAACATGACTTTCGCCGTACCATGCCTCGAGATTATTGACGCGCAGGAGTGAGGATTCAGCCATGAGCTCCTCCCATATAGGCCTTGCGGACCTCGCTGTCGGAAGAGACTTCGGAATAGGTTCCTTCGGCGATGATTTCTCCGCGTCGTAAAACGGTGATCCTATCGGACAAATCGGCGACAACGCCCAGATTATGTTCGACCATGAGAACCGTGCGGCCTTTTCCAACACTGCGGATCAAGGCGGTGGTCCGGCCGATGTCTTCGGTTCCCATTCCTGCCATCGGCTCGTCCAGGAGAAGCACCTCCGGATCCAGCGCAAGCGTCGTGGCAAGTTCCAGTGCGCGTTTTCGCCCATAGGACAATTCGCTGGCTTTAGCCTGTGCCCGATCGGCAAGTCCAACGCTTTCCAGAAGTGCAGTCGCTTCCTCGTTGAAGCGGCGAAGCGTCGCGTTGGATTTCCAGAAGGCAAATGTCTCTTGCTCGCGGGCCTGCAGGGCAACGCGGACATTCTCCCGTGCGCTGAGATGCGGGAAGACCGATGATATCTGAAACGATCTGACAAGCTTGAGACGGGCAATGTCGGCGGGCGCCATTGACGTGATGTCCTGATCCTTGAAGAAGATCCGGCCGCTGCTGGGTGGGAGAAACTTCGTCAAGAGATTGAAGAGGGTGCTTTTCCCCGCACCGTTGGGCCCGATCAACGCGTGAATCGTGCCCGGCTTGATCTTCAGGTTCACATTCTGCACGGCAACGAAGCCGCCGAATGAGCGCGTCAGTTCACGCGCCTCTAGAATGGGTGCGGTATTCAACAATGTATCCTCCCTCACCGCCGCGAACTCTCTCCTCAACGGGTGGCGGACAGCTAGTCCGTATCACCCAACGCTTCGCCGTCGGTGAAAACAGAAAATCATACAAAGTCTAATAATGCAAGCTTGCATATCGCTAGAAATTCTGCTTACCTTACATATGTTACCTGTTGCGGCGCATCATTTTCCTTGGAAAAGAACATTCACGGTATGATAGCGCAAGTTTTATTAAACGTGCCGGAGGAGTTTGGCGCGGCACTTGGGAGGGTGAATTATGAGAGCATTGAAGGTGTTACTGTCCTGTGGCATCGCCGTTGGCGCCTTGGCGTTGCCTGTTTTCGCACAGGCCGAAGACCCCGTTCGCATTGGCGTGCTGACCGATGTCAGCGGCCAGTTTTCTCACGAGGCCGGCGAGGGCGCGATTGCAGCAGTGAAGATGGCCGTCGAGGATTTCGGCGGCAAAGTTCTAGACCGTCCGCTGGAGGTCGTCGTCGCCGATCATCAGAACAAACCGGAGGTCGCGGTTTCAACTGCTCGCGAGTGGTATGAATCGCAGGGCGTCACGATGATCAACAACCTGATCAATTCCGGTATTGCCCTTGCTGTCACACAGGTTGCGAAGGACGAGGACAAGATCGCGATCGTCAACGGGTCCGGTTCATCACGCCTGACGAATGACAGCTGCACCCCAAACAGCATCCATTATTCCTACGACACCTACGCCCTAGCCAACGGCACGGCCAACGAGCTTATCCGGCAGGGCTTGAAGAACTGGTTCTTTCTGACCGCTGACTATGCCTTCGGTCACGCGCTCGAGGCTGACGCGACGCAGATTGTGAAGGCAAATGGTGGAGAAGTTTCGGGTACGGTTCGCTATCCCATCGAAACCTCGGACCATAGTGCCTTCATGCTGCAGGCACAGGCATCGCCGGCTCAAGTCGTCGCGATGGCCGGTTCCGGCACAACCTTCGTGAATGCGGTCAAGTCTGCTGCGGAGTTCGGTCTCGCTGCGTCCGGAAAGACGGTGGCGGGCCTGCTGGTGTGGGACACCGACGTGCACTCGCTCGGCCTGGAAACGGCTCAGGGGATGATCCTGACCAATGCATTCTATTGGGATCGCGATGACGAGACGAGGGCGTTCGCCAAAAAGTTCGAAGAGCGCGTCGGACGTCCGCCGCATATGGGGGATGCCGGCGACTACTCGTCGACAATGCACTACCTCAGGGCGGTGCAGGCCGCCGGTACGACCGATACCAAGAAGGTTATGGAGAAGATGCGGGAAACTCCCGTCAACGACTTCTTTGCCAAGAACGGGAAGATTCGTGAGGATGGCCGGATGGTTCACGACATGTACGTCTACCAGGTGAAAACGCCTGACGAATCGAAGGGCGAGTGGGACCTTCTCAAGCTTGTCACGACAATCCCAGGGGACAAGGCTTTCCGGCCGCTTTCCGACAGCAAGTGCCCGCTTGTCAAGCACTGACCATACGTTGCCCGGTCCCTTGTGGGGTCGGGCTTCCAATGAACAATTCGATAGGGCAGGCAGATGAGCGATATCGTCGTGGAGACCAAGGATGGGGTTGCCGTTGTCACGTTGAACCGGCCTCACCAACGAAATGCCGTCACCTATCAGATGTGGCAGCATCTGGCTGAACTGTTTGAGGGGTTCAACGATAATCCTGCTGTGCGTTCGATCATTCTGACAGGCTCTGGCAACGACTTTTCGGCGGGCGCGGACATCAGCGAGTTCGAAGCCGTCCGCAGTGGGCTCGCGGAAAGCAAGCGTTACGAGGTCGCGGTCGATGCTGCGGGCGACGCGATCTTCCGGGTTGCCAAGCCGACGATTGCGGCCCTGCGAGGCTATTGTCTCGGCGGAGCGGCGCACCTTGCCATGTCGTGCGATTTCCGCATTGCGCAGAAAGGTGCGATTTTTGGTATCCCGGCCGCGCGTCTTTCTATCGTTTATGGCGTCTCCGCGACACGCAAGCTCTTCTCGCTTGTTGGTGTCACCGAGGCAAAGCGCATTCTCTACACGGGAAAGCGGTTCAGTGCCGACGATGCCCTCACCAACGGCTTCGTCGACCAGGTCGAGGACGATGCCCTTTCCGCTGCTCGCAGTCGGGCCGCAGAGATGGCCGAGAACGCTCCTCTTACGATCAAAGGCGCCAAATTCATCTTGAATGGTTGTGCGCGCGGTGAACTCGATCGAGCCACGGCAGAGAAGTTGATCGATCTGGCGAGTGACAGCGGTGACTATCTCGAAGGGCGACGGGCCTTCAAGGAGAAGCGTCCACCACTGTTCCTGGGAAAATAATACGGCGCGCATTCCATGAATGCCACGGCAATTTGCGCTGCTCCGGCAGCCGTCACATCAAGGAGATAATCAAATGCAGACCAATCTGAATGGCAAGATCGCGCTTGTCACAGGCGGCGGCCGAGACGTAGGCGGAGATATTGCCCGCTCACTCGCGGCCGAAGGCGCCATCGTCGCGGTGAATTACAGCCGTTCACAGGATGAGGCACAAGCTGTCGTCAGGTCCATTGAGGCAGCGGGCGGAAAGGCGAGGGCCTATCGAGCCGATATCAGCGACAACGAGCAGGTCAGGGCCATGGTCGCTGCCGTCAAGGCGGACTTGGGCACGATCGATGTGCTGGTCAACAATGCCGGTTACGTCAAATACCAGCGGTTCGTTGATTCCACCCCTGAAGAATGGAAAAAGCAGATCGACGTATGCCTGTATGGCACAATCAATTGCTGCCATGCGATTGCGCCGCAGATGATCGAGAAAAATTCCGGTCGTATCGTCAATCTCGTCGGCGACAGCTCACGCATCGGAGAAGCCAATCTGGCGCTGGCCGCAGCAGCGCGCGGTGGGACCATTGCGCTCGGCAAGTCTCTGGCGCGCGAATTCGGCCGCAACAACATCACGGTCAACACTGTCTCGCTTGGTCTGATCGAGACTTCGCATTCGGATCCGGAATTCTTGGCCAAGAACCGAGAGAAGATCGTCAAGGCCTATCCCTTGCGCCGCATCGGCAAACCCGACGATGTCGCGCCGATGGTAACGTTCCTGGCATCGGATGCGTCATCCTGGGTGACCGGGCAGGTGATCAGCGTCAACGGCGGCTTTTGCATGGTGTGACCCGGAGGAGTAGGGAGGAGACAACATGATACACTTCGAGCTTATTGCGCCAGTCGGAGAGATTCTCCGACGGAATGCCCGCCTCTATCCCGAAAAACTTGCGTTCGAGGACAAGAGTAGGGCTGTTTCCTACGAGCAATTGAACGTGGAAACCGAAAACCTGGCATCTCAACTGGTGGCCTTGGGCCTTCAAAAAGGACAGAAGGTAGCGATCTTATTGCCGAATACTGTCAACTGGGTCGTCGCATGTCTTGCGACGGTCCGTGCCGGCGGCGTCGCCGTTCCGGTCAGCATCGACTCGACCGACGCCGAACTAAGCTATCGCGTAACAGATGCAGATTGCGCGTTCGTATTCGCGCAGTCGGCCAGACGCCACTCAATCGAAGCGCTGCTGCAAAATCTCGGGCGCTCGACGGTGCTGATTACGGACGGTCTAGAGAAAAATCTGCCTCACTTCACAACGCTGACCCAGACACGGGCATCCGATTTTGAAGACGATAGCGACATCGATCGCCCCGCCTACATCGTTTACACATCCGGCACGACGGGCCAGCCAAAAGGCGTGTTGCTCTCGACCCGCTCCATGCTTTGGGTCACGGCAGCATGTTGGGCGCCGATTGCCGGACTGAGCGACAAGGATGTCGTTCTCAATACACTTCCCCTCTACCACTCCTATGCGCTGAACGTCGCCGTTCTCTCGATCGTCGCGACCGCCGCGAGCGAATACATCATGGAGAAGTTCTCGACGTCTCATGCGACGGAGCTTCTTCGAACGGGGCGCTTCACATTCATGCCTGGCGTCCCGACGGTCTTTCATTATTTCCTGTCGGCATGCCAGACGAGCGGCGAGAAGTTGTTGTCTTCCGTTCGGCTCTGCGTTTCGGCGGGAGCAATCCTGCCGGGTTCGCTGAACACGGATTTCGAAGAGTTTTTTGACGTCCCCTTGCTCGATGGCTACGGGATCACCGAAACCTCGACAATGGTTACCATGAACTGGCCCGGCAAATGGCGCGTTCCGGGTTCATGCGGCTTGCCCCTCCCGGGTCTGACGGTTCGGCTGGTCGATCCGAAAACAGGCGCGGATGTGCCCTTCGGCACTGAAGGCGAACTGATTTGCAAAGGCCCCAATCTGATGCAGGCGTACCACAAGAAACCTCAGGAGACGCAAAAAGCAATTGTCGACGGTTGGTACCACACCGGGGATCTGGCACGCAGCGACGCCAACGGATTCCTGACCATCACCGGCCGCCTGAAGGAACTGATCATTCGTGGTGGCCAGAACATTGCGCCCGCCGAGGTCGAGGAGACGATCCTCCTCCACCATGCCATTATCGATTGCGCCGTGATCGGCGTTCCGCACGCAATGCTGGGAGAAGTGCCTGTGGCATGCATCGTCCTCAAGTCCGCGGAAAATTTCGATGAAGAAGCTTTGATCCGTCACTGTAGGGATCGCCTGTCGGTCTACAAGGTGCCGGACAGGTTCCTCATCGTCAGTGAAATCCCACGAACGGGCTCCGGCAAAATTCTGCGCGTCAAGCTTCGCGAGAGCCTCCCGGCTGCGTGATACGGGCGGAAAACATCAAGGAGAAATGGATGAAACCCTTTGTATTCAGTACCACCGCCCAGATTGTGTTTCGACCGGGAGCCTCTTCTGAAATCGGCGGTCTCGTCTGCAGGAAGCTCGGTGAGCGCGTCCTTTTCGTCACCGATCCGGGATTGCGCAAACTCGGTCTTTGCGACCCGGCGCTCTCTTCGTTGGCCGCGGCGGGCATCGAGGCGACGGTCTTCGACGGCGTCGAAGCCGACCCTTCGCTTGCGACAGTCCAGTCCGCGACCAATGCCGCCAAGGCCGGCGGCGCCACTGGCGTAATTGGGTTCGGCGGTGGTTCCTCGCTCGACGTCGCCAAATTGGTTGCCCTGCTGTGCGGTTCGGGAGAGGACATCGACGGAGCCTGGGGTGTCGGCAACGCCAAAGGGCCGCGATTGCCACTCGTGCTCGTGCCGACCACAGCGGGAACGGGATCGGAGATGACGCCCGTCTCGATCATCACCGTCGGCGGCGATGAAAAGCGTGGTGTCTCATCGCCGATCATCCTGCCCGATATCGCAGTCCTCGATCCAGACCTCACGCTCGCGCTTCCCGCTCACATCACCGCAGCGACCGGCATCGATGCGATGGTGCATGCGATCGAAGCCTATACATCCAGAAGCGCAAACAACAATCCCTTGTCTAAAATGCTTGCTCGGCAGGCCCTGCAACTGCTCGGCGCCAACATCGAAAAGGCGGTCTTTGACGGCAAGGACCGGGAGGCGAGGGGAGCGATGCTTCTCGGTTCCATGCTGGCGGGCCAAGCCTTTGCAAACTCGCCTGTCGCGGCTGTGCATGCGCTTGCCTACCCCATCGGCGGGACGTTCCATATTCCACACGGCCTCTCCAACGCGCTCGTACTGCCACATGTCCTGCGCTTCAACGCGCCCGCTGCGGTCGCTGCCTACGCGGAGATTGCCGCCGACGCTTTTCCGGATCTCGCGCGCGAGCAAAGCAGCCAAGAGCGCTGCGCCGCATTCATCGACCGGCTCGCCGCTCTTTCGGCCAGTCTCGGGCTTCAACCGCGCCTGCGCGATGTCGGAATTAGCGAGGAACATCTCTCCGGTATGGCGCGCGATGCGATGAAGCAAACGAGGCTGCTGATCAACAACCCGCGTGACGTGAACGAAGCGGACGCCCTTGCCATCTACAAGGCGGCCTGGTGATGGCGGAACGTCCTCGTCCGAGCGGGCGGTCTGCCTACAGGATTTTCCGCCCAGTTACGACCCGTTGGTCGGACAACGACATCTATGGCCACATGAACAATGTCGTTCATTACAGCTTGTTCGATACGGCGGTGAACGGCTTCCTGATCGAAAACGGCGCGCTGGACATGAGGGGAGGCTCGGAAGTCTTCTTGGTGGTCGAAACGGGCTGCCGCTATCATGCGGAAATGGCATTTCCAGACGTGGTCACCGCCGGCATCCGGGTGGCGAAGCTCGGTAACTCGTCGGTTACATATGAGATCGGTCTCTTCCGCAACGACGAGGAAGTTGCAACGGCCGAAGGTTTCTTCGTGCACGTCAATATCGATCGTTTGTCGCGGCGACCGGTCCATTTCGGCGATGTTGCCCGCCGTCTGCTTGAACCGCTGCTGGTGCAGGCATAACGCTATCGATTGGAGGTACCTCCCATGACAGTTCTCACCCCCAAATACCCGTCTCCCCTGCGAGGGTCTAAACATGGTTAATCTAATGCTTATTGGCCCGCCCGGAGCCGGCAAGGGAACCCAGGCGGAACGACTGGTAAGGGACCTTGGCGTGCTACATCTCTCCACGGGTGACCTCCTGCGCAACGCAATTCAAAACGACACAACTCTCGGCAGAAAGGCAAAACAGGCTGTCGAGGCGGGTGAACTCGTTCCCGACGACGTCGTGATCGGTCTGGTCGAAACCCGTCTCGAGCAGAAACATGTCGATCAGGGCTTCATTCTGGACGGCTTCCCTCGGACGCAAGAGCAAGCCGCGGCCTTGGAGGTCCTTCTCGAGCGCCTGGGACAACCTCTGGATCATGTGATCATATTTGAGATTCCAGCGGACGTTCTGTTGAGCCGAGTTGAGCATCGAGCAATGCAGTCCAAATCCGCCGGCCATGGCGCGCGTGCAGACGATAATGCCGACGTGCTACGAAAGAGGCTTCATGAATACGGTGCAACAACTCGAATGATCCCCTTCTATGAGAAGCGCGGTCTGGTGACACGTGTCGATGCGAATACTGCTGTGGACGAAGTGTCCACTCGTATCCGCGCTATCATAGGTACCTCCCCATCGCCCATCTCATGACCGAAAGGCTGAATCAAAAGAATTAGCTCCCAAGAGGCAGTTCGGAAAGATATCGGTCAACCCGATAAGGAGGCAGCGAAATTCGTAACGTGTCAAAGCCCGATCCTTTGATGACGGCGGAGAAATGGAAGAAGAGCGGGCGTGACGTGGCCGTCGCGACCGTCATCGAAACCTGGGGTTCAGCGCCGCGTCCTGTCGGCAGCTCTCTGGTGATCGATGGCGACGGCAATTTCGAAGGGTCGGTGTCCGGCGGCTGCGTTGAAGGCGCGGTTATCGCAGAGGCGCTGGACGTCATCGGCGACGGTAAAGCAAGGATGCTGGAGTTCGGGGTTGCTGACGAAACTGCCTGGCGCGTCGGGCTATCCTGCGGCGGCCGCATCCGTGTCCTTGTTGAAAGGCTCGAATGATGGACACTGCGAATTTGAAACGGCTCAATGCCGCCCGAAGGGCGCGTCGAGCGGTGATGCTGGTCACGGATATGGAAGGTGGAACCGATCAGGTGATCCTCGAAGGCGAGCCCGTTGATGGCGCGCTTCGCGAGGCCGTCGTGACGACATTTCGTACCGGAACGTCGGGAACTTTTGCGATTGCTGGCCGCACATACTTCCTGAACGTGCATATGCCGCCACCGCACCTCGTCATTATTGGCGCGGTGCATATCAGCCAATTCCTGGCGCAGATAGCGGCTCTTGCCGGTTTCGACGTCCGCATCATCGATCCGCGAACTGCATTCGCAACGCCGCAGCGTTTCGCAGGGATAGATCTGACCGCTGACTGGCCGGTTGATGTCCTCAAGGATCGTCCACTCGATGCCTATACGGCCGTTGTCGCGGTCACGCATGATCCCAAGATCGACGACTTCCCGATTGCAAACGCCCTGCGAAGCGGCTGTTTCTATGTCGGGGCGCTTGGCAGCCGCAAGACCCACGGCTCGCGTCTTGAAAGGCTGAAGAAGGAAGGCTTTTCCGACGAGGAGTTGGCGAGGATCCATGGGCCGATCGGACTTGATATTGGTGCGTCAAGCCCAGCGGAGATCGCTGTGGCAATTGTGGCGCAGATCATCCAGGCCCTGCGCTCGCGCGAGGTCATGTCTTCAAAGGGTGACAAACCATGATCTTTGGCGAGTTCGATGTGCAGGGTGCAGAGGGCCTTCTGCTCGCCCATTCGATCAAGATTCCGGGCGGGGCGCTGCAGAAAGGGCATGTGGTTGAAATCAGGGACATTGACAGGCTGAAAAGCGCAGGTATCGAGAGGATTGTTGCGGCACGCCTCGAGGACGGTGATCTCGGCGAAAACGAAGCCGCGGCGCAACTCGGGGAGGCAATAGCGCCCGATCACTTCCGCTTTTCGGAGGCGGCCACAGGCCGCGTTAACATCTATGCCAGGGCTGGCGGTCTTTTCGTGGCTGACCGGGAGGCTGTTGATCGGCTGAACCGCATTGATCCGGCGATCACGCTTGCCTGTCTTGCAGACCATACCCATGTCAGCGCCGGCGATATTGTAGCAACCTTCAAGATCATTCCACTGGCGGTTCCAAGCACGAAGATCGATGCCGCTTGTGCGGAACTCCGCGCGACTGCACCATTTCAAGTGAAGCTGTTTGCCAAACATGCCATTTCCTTGATCGCCACGGAATTGAGTTCGCTGAAAGTGCCAGTGATGGACAAAACTGCGCGCATCCTGGAGCGGCGGCTGGCCGCATCCGATAACCGGCTCTCCCGGGAACGGCGCGTGCCGCATGAGATCAAGGCGCTTGCGGCTTCGATCCAAAATGTCATCGCGATTCCGCAGGAAACACCGAAGCTTGTCATCATTTTCGGCGCCTCGGCGGTCATTGACGCGGCGGATGTCATTCCACAGGCGATCCGCGAGGCGGGCGGGCATGTCTTGAGCGTCGGCATGCCGGTCGATCCAGGGAATCTGATGGTCCTCGGCCGCATCGGGGAAACTTATGTCGTTGGGGCTCCGGGCTGCGCCCGCAGCCCGAAGCAGAACGGCTTCGATTGGATTCTCGACCGCATTTTGGCTGGCGAAGAGCCGGGCGTGCACGACGTGACCGGAATGGGCGTCGGAGGTCTGCTGATGGAGATACAATCGCGGCCGCAGCCGCGTGACCTGCCTGCCAGAAAACGCGCGGATGCTTCCGTTGCAATCGTCCTGCTTGCCGCCGGGAGGGCGCACCGCATGGGCGAGGGCGGCCAGCACAAGCTGCTGGCGGAATTCGACGGGATGCCGCTGGTTCGCCGCTCAACATCCATTGCTGTTGCCAGCAGGGCTGCTTCAGTCAGAGTCGTGACGGGTCATCGCCGTGGCGAAATTGAAGCCGCGCTTGAAGGCTTGAGTGTGACGCCGATCTTCAACGCCGACTACGCGTCCGGTATGGCAAGCTCTCTGGCAGCCGGATTCGTGCACGCCCTTGCGTGCGGCGCTGATGGTATTCTTGTTATGCTCGCGGATATGCCGGGCGTTTCGACGGCCAACCTGAACGCTTTGATCGACGCATTCAAGGAGGCGGACGGCCGGGCGATCATCCGGGCGGTTTCCGGGGGAAAGCGTGGAAATCCGGTCATTCTGCCGCGATCGCTTTATCATACCGTGCTGGCTCTCGAAGGCGATGTCGGCGCGCGGCATATCATCGAGATGGCAGGGCGACCCGTCGTCGATGTCGACATCGGCGAAGCGGCACATCTCGATGTGGACACGATCGAACAAATCGTTGCCGCAGGCGGGAAGTTAACTGTTTAGGAGAGTTGACAAGACCGACGCTTTCAAACCGTAAGGTCCGGCATCTGCTGATCCTCGAACGTATTGCGTCTGAGCTCGCGGAAGATCGTCGATCGATGCCGTCCGAGTTTCTCGGCAATCACCTCTGCGTGTAGCCGATCTCCTCGCTGTTACTCGTCGCCTTCGGCGTTGGTTGCTGATCCTGGCGCTTTGACAAGGCCAGCACATCGTAACGCCATTTGTTCTGCGTGCTCGCCGCATGCGTCACACGCTGGGCTGTAGGGCAGGGAATGCCCCTTCCAGCGCACGTCCGTCCGACGATCGGCGAAGGCAAAGGTCTCGACATAACGGGCAGCCTGGCTTGTGGTAATGATATAACATTACGAATTTGATAATAAGTATTATGGAACTGTTTTGTGCAGCGTTTTGACATCGACGGTTGGACCAGCCGGTCCGCCTTCGCTTCATCGCCGAAAACGCCTGTCGCCCCCTCAAGGAGCTGGTCTTTCCACTGTTTGATCTGGTTGGCGTGCACGTCAAACTGCTGGGACAATTCCACCAGCGTCTGTTCGCCCCTGATCGCGGCAAGCGCCACTTTCGCCTTGAAAGCCAGGCTGTGGTTCCGGCGTGGTCGTCTCGTCATGCTCTCTCCTGTTTCCGGCATCTATGCCAAAGTCAGGCAGAAATTCCACTTATCCAGGCTGTTCAAATTTCCCGAGCCAGCTCTGAGCGCTACCTATCCAACTGCTTTTCAAGCTGCGGCAGGACGTCGAAGAGATCGGCGACGAGGCCATAGTCGGCAACCTGGAAGATCGGTGCTTCTTCGTCCTTGTTGATGGCAACGATGACCTTACTGTCCTTCATGCCGGCGAGGTGCTGGATGGCGCCGGAGATGCCGCAGGCGATGTACAGATCGGGGGCGACGACCTTGCCGGTCTGACCGACCTGCCAGTCGTTCGGCGCATAGCCGGCATCGACAGCGGCACGGCTGGCACCGACCGCGGCACCGAGCTTGTCGGCGACCGGCAGGATGACTTCCTGCAATTTCTCCGCCGAGCCTAGCGCCCGGCCGCCGGAGATGATGATCCTGGCAGAGGTCAGTTCCGGACGGTCGGAAGCGGAGAGCGCGTTCGACACGAAGGTCGAGAGCTCGGAAGAAAAGGCTGCCGTCGAAACAGTTTCGACGGCAGCAAGTGGGCCTTGGGAGGCCGGGGAAAAGGACGCCGTCCGTACCGTGATCACCTTCTTGGCGTCGGTGGACTGAACCGTCTGGATGGCATTGCCGGCATAGATCGGCCGCTTGAACGTATCGGCCGAGATCACCTCGGTGATTTCCGAGATCTGGGCGACGTCGAGCAGGGCTGCGACGCGCGGCAGGACGTTCTTGCCGACCGAGGTGGCGGCCGAGATGATGGTGTCGTAGGAACCGGCCAGCGAGACGATCAGCGCTGCCAGCGGCTCGGCGAGGTTGTTGGCAAGGCTTGCGTCATCGGCCAAGAGCACCTTGGAGACGCCGGAGAGTTTTGCCGCCTGTTCGGCCGCGGTCTTGGCGCCGGAGCCGGCGACCAGCACATGCACGTCGCCACCAATCTTGGTGGCCGCCGTCAGCGCCTTGGCGGTCTGGTCGGACAGGGTCTGGTTGTCGTGATCTGCCAGAAGAAGAATGGCCATATCGTAATCTCCTCAAATCTTCCGGATCAAAGCACGCCGGCTTCGTTTTTCAGCTTGTCGACTAGTTCGGCGACGGACTTGACCTTGATGCCGGCCTTGCGGCCCGAAGGCTCCTCGGTCTTCAAGACCTTCAGGCGGGCCGTCGTGTCGACGCCGAAATCGGCAGGCGTGTGTCTGTCGAGCGGCTTCTTCTTTGCCTTCATGATGTTCGGCAGCGAGGCATAGCGCGGCTCGTTGAGGCGCAGGTCGGTGGTGACAACTGCTGGAAGTTTGATCTCGATGGTCTGCAGGCCGCCGTCGACTTCGCGGGTGACCTGCGCCTTGCCATCACCGATCTCGACCTTCGAGGCAAACGTCCCTTGCGCCCAGCCGAGCAGCGCCGACAGCATCTGGCCGGTCTGGTTCGAATCGTCGTCGATCGCCTGCTTGCCGACGATGATCAGGCCGGGTTGCTCGGCCTCGGCCACTTGCCTGATGATCTTGGCGACGGCGAGCGGCTCGACCGCATCGTCCGTCTCGACCAGGATCGCCCGGTCGGCACCCATGGCGAGCGCCGTGCGCAGCGTCTCTTCAGCTTTCGCTGGCCCCACCGAAACCACGACCACTTCCGACGCCTTGCCGGCCTCCTTCAGCCGCAAAGCCTCCTCGACCGAAATCTCGTCGAACGGATTCATCGACATCTTCACATTGGCAAGCTCGACACCCGATCCATCCGGCTTGACACGGATCTTCACGTTGAAGTCGACGACACGTTTCACCGTCACTAGAATTTTCATGCACCCGTTCCTCTCTACCACGTCGGAGCCGCCATCACTTCGACTCTGTTTTAGAACCCTGCTTGGTCATCTAGGCGAGGCTGCCCACCTTAAGGATGGTCGTAGTCAGGATTCCGTTGCTTTGATGGAGGCGTCACCCACCACTGCCTGTGTATTCTGTCTTTGGCCATCCCGAGTGCACGGATATGCTCTCGCATTTGACTGATCCGCTTGGCATCGGCAGAAAGCACATACGACTTTGTTTTAGCTACCTTTTTCATGACGAGAGCTGTTGGTACGGCCAGACAAGAGATACTCGCCCGAGTCTACGAGAAAGT
>UCML01000011.1:0-42175 GCA_900473675.1 Hyphomicrobiales bacterium
CGGTTTCCAGTGCCCCGTCCGAATGAGTGCATGTCTGAAGAACCACGGCGGACACCGCGCGGGGACGTTTCCTGCTGTCGTGCCGATCAGCCGATAAGAGGAAAAGAACCGTTATGCCCTATATCAAGCCCCCGCCCCGCTCGCCTTCATCGGATGTCTTCCTGCGCGTTGCCACGACGGTCTGGCTCAATCATCTCCGCTGCCGGGTACGCCGCTGCCGTCGCGATGGCCACTGTCTCGGCAGGGTAGCCGCAAGCGGATTAATTCTATGTATCCGCCCCATGAAAACCGAGGAAACCAGAGAAATGCTGGATTTTGTGACTGATACGGTCGAGCTTGCCACCCCCGAGGCGTTCGCAGCGGGCCTTGCAAAGGCAAAAACGGATGACGAGCGCGAGATGATCGCATTCCGGCGCCGCGTGTTTCTCTATTACCATGAGGAATTGGCAAAGGCAGGGTTGGAAAAACCCTTGGGACCGCCCTTCATCGAAGGCTGAGCGTGTATCACCCCTTGAACGCGGTGACTTCGATTTCAACAAGCATTTCCGGGCGGATCAGGTCGCAGACCACCATCGTCGCCGCCGGACGGATATCGCCGAAGGCCTCGCCCAGAATCGGGAAGACGACGTCGGCAAAGGCTGCGTCTGTCACGTAATAGTGATTGCGCACCACATCCTCGAGCGAAAACCCGGCCTCGGCCAGCGCTGCCGCAATCGTCTTCAGGCAGTTGCGGGTCTGCTCCTCCACTGTCTGCGGCATGGTCATGGTGGAATAGTCGTAGCCGGTCGTGCCGGAAACGAAGCACCAGTCACCCTGCACCAGTGCCCGCGAATAACCCGCCGTCTTTTCAAACGGCGAGCCGGAGGAGATCAGTTTGCGCGGGCTTGCCATCGGGCTTTACGCCCAGGGATGCGAAGCGGCGTTGGCCTTCTCGAACGTATCGATGGCGGAGGCCTTTTCCAGCGTCAGGCCGATATCGTCGAGGCCGTTCAGCATGCAGTGGCGCTTGAACGCGTCGAGCTCGAACGTGATCTTGCCGCCGTCAGGGCCGGTGATTTCGCAAGATTCCAGATCGACCGTCAGGATGGCGTTGGAGCCGCGGCTGGCGTCATCCATCAGCTTTTCCAGGTCTTCCGGAGAGACCACGACCGGCAGGATGCCGTTCTTGAAACAGTTGTTGTAGAAGATGTCGGCAAACGAGGTCGAAATGACGCAGCGGATGCCGAAGTCGAGCAGTGCCCAGGGCGCATGTTCGCGCGACGAGCCGCAGCCGAAATTGTCGCCGGCAACCAGGATCTTGGCGTTCTGGTAGGCGGGCTTGTTGAGCACAAAGGTCTCGTTCGGCGTGCCGTCTTCGTTGTAGCGGGCTTCGGCGAACAGTCCCGTGCCAAGGCCGGTGCGCTTGATCGTCTTCAGGTAATCCTTCGGAATGATCATGTCCGTGTCGATGTTGACGACGGGAAGGGGCGCGGCAACGCCGGTGAGCTTGACGAACTTGTCCATGGCAATGGCCTTCGATTTCAACGGGACGGAAAAATTTCCGCCCAGCGTTTAGAGCAATTCTACGCCAAAATGAAGGAAAATCTCACCCCGGAAAGCCGGAAAGTCGGCTTTCCGTTCTCAAAGATCGATGATCGTGCCGCGGCCGTCGTTCCAGATACGCGGTTCGCGTTGCGGCCGGCCCGACGTCCGGTTGCCCGATGTGCGGTTCGCAGTGGCGCGCACCGGCTTTGGCGAAAGCCGTGCGGAAATCGCGCTGCCGATCACCACGATCGCGGCGATGCCGGCGAGCGCCAGACCAAGCGATGCGGTAAAAACAAGAACCATCAGCGTGAAGGCAATGCCCGCGACTGTCAGGAGGAGAGAGCGAATGCTTTGCATGGTCGTCACCTTTCGTTGCCTGAAATGTGGGCCTGCCCGCCTCGTGTTGCAAGACCTACTTTCGGATTGGTTTGCCGGATTGCCTTGCCCGACTGCATCTCTGTCTTGCGAAAATGGCGAAAGCCGGGCACAAAAGCCGCATGAATCCGCCCGATGATCGCCACCCCGTTCGCCTGCGCCGCTCGGTGCTCTGCGTGCCCGCCGACAACGCCCGCGCCCTTGCCAAGGTCGCCACCCTTGCCTGTGACGCGGTGATCTACGATCTCGAAGACGCCGTTTCCGTCGACAACAAGGTCGCCGCTCGCCAAACGCTCGCCGACCATTTGAAGCGAGAGCGGCGTAGCGATATCGAGGCGATCGTCCGCGTCAACGATCTGAAGACCCCTTTCGGCGAAAAGGATCTGGCCTTCGCCTTGACGCTGGCGCCCGATGCTATCCTGCTTCCCAAGGTCGAAAGCCCGCAGGATATCCAGACGGTCGTGGATTTCCTGTCGGAAAACGATGCGCCGGATAGCTTGCGCCTCTGGGCGATGATCGAGACACCGCGTGGCGTGCTCAATGCGGCGGCGATCGCCGAAACGGGCCGCACCCGCGGCGGCAGGCTCGATTGTTTCGTGCCGGGGCTGAACGACCTGCGCAAGGAAACCGGCGTACCCGCTTTGCCCGGCCGCACCTATCTCGTGCCCTGGCTGATGCAGGTCCTGCTCGCTGCCCGCAGTTGTGGCCTCGATGTCATCGACGCCGTCTTCAACGATTTTCGCGATGGCGCCGGGTTCGCGGCGGAATGCCGGCAAGGCCGCGACATGGGCTTCGGCGGCAAGATGCTGATCCACCCGGCCCAGATCGGCCCGGCAAACGATCATTTCGGCGTCGATGCCGCCGCCCTTGCCGAAGCCCTGTCCATCATTGATGCCTTTGCGCTTTCTCAGAATGCGGATAAAGCCGTCATCAATCTCAATGGCCTGATGGTCGAGCGTCTCCATCTCGATCAGGCCCTGCGGCTCGCCGCGAAGGCCGATGCCATCCGTAAAAAAGGAACAGATACTTGAAACTCTATCGCTTGCTGACCGCCATCGACGACGCCACCTTCTGCCACAAGGTCACGGCCGCCCTCAACAAGGGCTGGGAACTGTACGGTTCGCCGACCTATGCCTGGAATCAGGAAACCCGGGCCATGATGTGCGGCCAGGCCGTCGTCAAGGACGTCGAGGGCAAGGAATACACCCCCGACACCAAGCTGTCCGAACACTGATCCTTCCGGATTGATCAAGACCGGCTGGGAGGGTTAACCCCGTCTCAGCCGCTCACATGCTCGACGCTGGCTTCGATCCGCTCCATGTCGTCGTCCGACAGGCCGAAGTGATGGCCAATCTCGTGGATCAGCACATGGGTGATGATGTCGCCCAGCGTCTCCTCGTTTTCCGCCCAATAATCGAGGATCGGGCGGCGATAGAGGATGATGCGGTTTGGCATCTGGCCGGTTTCCATGGTGAAGCGCTCGCCGATGCCGCGTCCTTCGAACAGGCCAAGCAGGTCGAACGGCGTTTCCAGCGCCATGTCCTCGAAAACATCTTCCGTCGGAAAATCGTCGATCTCGATGGTCAGCTCGGTGGCAAGCGCCCGGAACTCGTCCGGCAAGTGGCTATAAGCCTCCAGTGCCAGGGATTCGAATGTGCTGATTGTCGGCGCATGGCGTTCCCGCCAATCGTCGCTCTGGTCTATGCGGGCCATGGGCACTCCTTACTTACCCCTTGATATAGCCATTTCATGAGCGTTTTTCGAGGGTTGAATTTAGATGCGAGTTTTCCAGGAATAAATTCTCATAGATTCCCGTTGACTCTTCCCCGAAGCTCTGGAATCTATAAGAACATAACAGGAACATCTTGAATTGGAGTGACGTCATGGTGCAGACGCCCATGACGCGCGAGCGTCTTTTTGCGCTCCGCGAAACGATTGCAAGGCTGGAAGGCAGCTCCGTGGCTGCCGCCAGACAGCAAGCTTTGGCCGGAGAAAGTGGCCATGGAAAGGAAAGGGAAAGTCATCGTTTGCCTCTGGGCATGCCTGCGCTCGATGATGCGTTGGAAGGCGGCTTGCCGCTCGACGGCATCTCCGAAATCCGTTCGCAGTTCATGCGGGATGCGACGGCCGTAACCGGCTTTGCGCTGGCGCTTGCCGCTCTGCTTCAACGCAAGGCGGAGCAAGACCGTTCTCCGATCCTCTGGATCAGCGATACGGTCGCGTCGATGGAGGCAGGCATTCCCTATGCACTGGGGCTTGCGGATTTCGGTCTCAAGCCAGAGCGCTTCCTGCATGCTGCCCCGCGCAGGCTGGAGGAGGCGCTCTGGCTTGCTGAAACTGCCGTCGAAAGCGGCGCCTTCCTGGTCAGCATACTGGAGGTCAAGGGCAATCCGGCGCATTTCGGCCTGACCGAAAGCCGGCGATTGAATTTGCGGGCAAAGTCGGCGGGGCGGCCGCTTTTCCTGTTGCGTCAGTCCGGAGAGGAAGAGGCGAGCAGCGCGGCTTTTCGTTTCCTGATTGAACCCGCGCCGGCAACAAGCCGGCTTCTGCCGGATCGATCGATGCTTGGCGGCAGCATCGGCAATCCGGTTTTCCGTCTCACCCTGGAGAAGAGCCGCAATCCGGCTCCCCTCTCCCTGTTTCTGGAGTGGAATCCCCATGACCGTCAGTTTTTCCCCGTCCGCGAGCCAGAACATGCTCGGCCTCCGCTCAAGCGCGCAGCGCATTCTGGCCCTCACCTTCCCGCATCTGCCAACCGACCGGATCGCCCGCAAGAAATGGGGCCTGTCCTGGCGTTCGACCAGGCATCCTGAAGCCCATCCCCTCGCCTGTTCCGGGCGGCTCAACAATGCCATGCGGCTGACGGCGCTCGACGAGGCGGCGGAGGCGATCGGGTTGAAAAAAAATCAGGCCGTCGCGGAAGCGCGCGCCATCTGTCCGAAACTCGATGTCGTCGAGGAAGACCCGGTGGCCGATCGTCGCCTGCTGGACGGCATCGCCGACTGGTGCGACCGCTACACACCCCTGGTGGCGCTTGACGGCTCGGACGGGCTGTTTCTCGATATTACCGGCAGTTCCCATCTCTTCGGCGGTGAAAAGGCCCTGCTCAAGGAAATCCTGTCGCGGCTCTTCCAGATGGGGCTCGATGCCCGCGGCGCCATATCCTCCGCTCCGGGCCTCTCCTGGGCGGTCTCCCGCTTCGGCTGCGGTGGCGTCATCATGGAAGAGGAAATGGAGCAGGTGCTGGCGCCCTTGCCGGTCGCCTCTCTCCGGTTGGAGGAAAGCACCGTTGCCGCCCTGCAGAAGCTGGGATTGAAGCGGGTGGGTGACATCATCGTTGCACCCCGGGCACCCTTGGCGCGCCGTTTCGGAGCGCATCTGCTGCTGCGGCTCGATCAGGCGCTCGGCCGTGACGAGGAGCCCGTTTCACCGCGCCGGCCCGTCGCCAGCCTTTCCGCCGAACGGCGCCTTGCCGAACCCATTCAGGCAGAGGACGATATTCTCTATCTGGCCGGGCAGATCGCCCTGTCGCTGAAAGCCAGCCTGGAGGAAAAAGGCATAGGCGGGCGGGCTTTCGAACTGATGCTGTTCCGGGTCGATGGCCGGGTCTTTCGCATCGCGGTCGGAACCTCGCAGCCTTTGCGGGATCCGAAGCGGATTGCCGCTCTCTTTTCCGAGCGTCTTCAGGCGGTTCATGACGACCTCGATGCCGGCTATGGTTTCGAAATCCTGCGGCTGAACGTCATACGGCACGAAGCCTTCGATGCCGCGCAGGAGGATTTTGACGGTGCCCGGCAAAAGGATGTTTGTCTCGCAAGCTTTGTCGATCGCGTTTCGGCCCGTCTCGGCGCCGATTGCCTGCAGAGTTTTCAACTGTGCGAGAGCCATGTACCGGAAAGAGCGGTGGCTGCGGCACCGGCCATCCGGGCGCTGCCATCCGATAAAAGCCCGGCGGCAAGCGGTTTTTCCTGGTCGCGCAGCGAACGGCCGCTCAGGCTTTTCCCCCGGCCGGAACCGGTGGAGGTCTCCTTGGCCGAAGTGCCCGAGGGGCCGCCCGAAAACTTCCGCTGGCGCCGTATGTTGTATCGCGTCTTGCGCAGTCAGGGGCCGGAACGCCTCGCCATGGAATGGTGGATCGATGGAGCGGACGCCCGGGCACGGGATTATTTCCGCATCGAGGACGATGCCGGCCACCGGTTCTGGATTTACCGGGAGGGCCTCTATGGCCAGGTGCCGCCGCCGCGCTGGTTCATGCATGGGGTCTTCGCATGAGCATCGCACCCGCCTTTTTCGAGATCGGTGCCCGGTCGAATTTCTCCTTCCTCGAAGGTGCATCGAAACCGAAGGAAATGGTCATTCAGGCGGCAATCCTGAAGCTCGGCGGCTTGGGGATCGCCGACCGGAATTCAGTTGCGGGGGTAGTTCGAGCCCACGCGCAGATCAGGGCGATGAAGGAGGAATACGAAAAGGCGGTTCAAGAAAATCAGGAGCTTGGCCAAAAGGGAGAAGAAGGAAAGAAATGTTTGGAAGCCGTTCCCTTTCAGCCGGGTGCACGGCTGGTCTTTTCCGATGGCACACCGGATATTCTCGCCTACCCGCAAACTAGAAAGGGCTGGGCGCATCTCTGCCGTATGCTGAGTGCTGGAAACCTCAGAGCGCAAAAAGGCTCGTGCATTCTGAGCGAAGCGGACCTTATCGAATGGGGAGACGAGATGATGCTCGCCCTTGTTGCGAATCCCGTTTGGCTGGACGACGCCAGCGGGCGGCAAAAGCTGGAGGATTGTCTAGAGCGCCTGAAAGCCCGCTTTCGGAAGAAAATTTATCTGGTGCTTTCCCCTTCCTATGATGGTCGGGATGCTGAGGTTTTTGCCAGGCTCTCCCTGCTGGCCACCCGAAATCGCATACCGCTGATCGCCAGCAATCAGCCGCTCTATCATCACGCCGCCCGCCGCCCCTTGTCCGACATCGTCACCGCCATCCGCGAGCATGCGACGATTGCAAGGGCCGGTTTCCGGCTGGCGCCCAATGCGGAACGCTATCTCAAGGATGCGCGCGAGATGGGACGGTTGTTCCGTGCCTATCCAAGCGCCATCGCCAACACGCAGGCCTTTTTCAAGAGCCTTACGTTTTCATTGGATGAACTGAAGCACAACTATCCGGATGAAGGCGACGAAGGAGAAGCGCCTTCCGACATGCTCGAACGTTTGACCTGGGAAGGCGCTCGAAAACGCTACCCGGATCCGGAAGGCATTCCGGATAAGGTCAAAACCCAGATCGGTTACGAGCTGAAGCTCATCCGCGACAAGGAATACGCACCCTATTTCCTGACGGTCTACAAGATCATCCAGCATGCACGGTATGAACTGAAGATCTTGTGTCAGGGCCGCGGTTCGGCGGCAAATTCCGTCATCTGCTATTGCCTTGAGATTACCGAGGTCAATCCGGAGAAAAGCACGCTTCTCTTCGACCGGTTTCTTTCCTTGGATAGGGATGAGCCGCCGGATATCGATGTGGATTTTGAGCATGACCGGCGGGAAGAGGTCATCCAGTATATCTACAAAACCTATCGCAAAGAGCATGCCGGCCTGACGGCGGCAGTGACAAGCTATCGTGCCCGGTCTGCCGGCCGCGAAGTAGCCAAGGCCTTCGGGCTGTCGGAAGATGTGCAATCGGCTCTTGCCAGTACGGTATGGGGTTGGTCGGCAGAGGATTTGTCCGAACGCGAGGCGAAGGCAGCTGGCCTCGATTTGTCCGACCCGGTCACCAAGAACGTTCTTCAATATGCAACCCAACTCCTGGGCTTTCCCCGGCACCTCACGCAGCATGTCGGTGGTTTCGTCATTACCAGGGACCGGCTCGATGAGGTGGTTCCGATCATGAACACCGCCATGCCGGACCGGTATATGGTCGAATGGGACAAGGACGATCTCGACAATCTCCGGATTCTCAAGGTTGATATCCTGGCTCTGGGAATGCTTACCTGCCTGCGCAAGGCCTTTGAGTTTCTGGAACTTCATTATGATGTGAAGAAGACGCTCGCCGACCTCGGAAACAAGGATCACGAGGATGGCGAGCCAGTCTACGAGATGATGTGCCGGGCCGATACGATCGGGGTATTTCAAATCGAAAGCCGGGCGCAGATGAGCATGCTGCCCCGCCTTCGCCCGCGCGTGTTTTACGATCTGGTCATCGAGGTGGCGATCGTTCGACCAGGCCCGATTCAGGGAGATATGGTGCATCCCTATCTCAAGCGGCGTGGGCAATCCCATCTTCCCGGGTTCAAGATCGATTATCCCAAGGATGAGATGAAACCTATTTTGGAACGAACGTTTGGCGTTCCGCTCTTTCAGGAACAGGCAATGCAGATTGCCATTACGGCCGCGAAGTTTTCTCCAGCAAAAGCGGATCGTCTGCGGCGCTCCATGGCAACCTTCAAACGCTCTGGGCAGGTCAACACGTTCAGAGACGATATGGTCAACGGAATGGTGGCCAATGGTTACACGCGCGAATTCGCGGAGCGTTGTTTCAAACAGATCGAAGGTTTTGGCGAATACGGTTTTCCGGAAAGCCATGCCGCCTCCTTTGCCCTGCTCGTCTATGCCTCCTCCTGGGTCAAGGCCTACTATCCAGACGTCTTCTGTGCGGCATTATTGAATTCGCAGCCGATGGGTTTTTATGCGCCCTCACAGCTGGTCCGCGATGCGCGGGAGCATGGGGTCGAGGTGCGCCCGGTCGATATCAATTCCTCAGAATGGGATTGCCTGCTGGAAGAGGCCGAGTTCGATGCAGGCGCGATCGACCGGCGGCATGTCTCGATGCGGGGTATCATCCAGACGAAAAGAGCGGTGCGGCTTGGCTTCCGGCAGGTCAAAGGGCTTTCGGAGGCCGATATGAGCGAACTCGTCGCCAATCGCGGCCAACGCTACACATCCGTGCGCGACCTCTGGCTGCGGTCGGGGCTGCAGAAATCCGATATAGAACGGCTGGCGGATGCCGATGCTTTCGGCTCCATCGGGCTTTCGCGGCGCGAAGCACTTTGGGCCGTGCGGGCGCTGGACCCAGAGAGCGCCGCGGAGAAGCTGCCTTTGTTCGATCGCGCGGATCGGGCCGATCTTCAGGTGGAGCCGGAAACCCGTTTGCCGGATATGTTGCCGGGCGAACAGGTGATCGAGGATTACCGTTATCTCTCCCTGTCCTTGAAGGCGCATCCGGTTTCCTTCCTGCGCGATGATTTAGCGGCGATGAGCATCCTCAAGAATAGGGATCTTCTGACTGTGCCGAATGGACAGGTGGTCACCATTGCCGGGCTTGTGCTGGTACGCCAGAGGCCGGGTTCCGCCAGGGGCGTGATCTTCATGACGTTGGAGGACGAGACGGGTGTCGCCAATGCCATCGTCTGGAACAAGATATTCGATCGGTATCGATCCGTCGTCATGGGCGCCCGGCTGGTGAAGATCAGGGGCAGACTGCAGAGCGAGAGCGGCGTGATTCACGTCGTCGTTGATCATATCGAGGATATGACGCCGATGCTTGGCTTGCTTCAGCGCGAGGCCCGTCGTTTTGGCGTGTCTGACCGGGCAGATGAGGCCTTGCGCCCGACAGCCGATCATCGGCAGAAGAAGCACATTGCTGCGCCGGTACATGCCGCGCCGGTGAAAGAAAGATTTGAAGCGAGTAGCCGGATCGAGGCTGCGGAAACGGCCAGCGTGATGCCGAAGGGGAGAAATTTCCATTGAGGCAAAGATGGCGGCGGCTTTGCGCGCTTCCCGATTTTTGAGCGCCTGGCAATGCCGACTTGCTGGCTTCACCGGATCTGTAACAATAATTGTAAGGTTTTGTGAAAACTCAAAAAATATTGATGGACGAGCATCCATTAGCGATAAGCCAATGAAAACACGATATATTCTATCAAGTTTAGAATCGGTCTAATATCTTCCGGAAAAATCGGCCACGACATTTTTGTTGACAATAAATATCCGCTTTTGCTTTATGAATAGAATTCAGTGCATTGCGTATCACGGGCAGGCAGAATGCTGGTTTGTAGCTGCAATTTCATCACCGACAAAGACATCGAGAATACGATCGTCGAGCTTCTCGATGAGGACTGTTGGCAGCTGATCGTGCCTGCAAAAGTCTACCACGCAATGGAAAAGCGCGGCCGTTGCTGCGGCTGTTTCCCCAATGTCGTCGACATCATCATCCGCACCACCGAGCAATATCATGCCGGTCGGCCCTCGACGGATGACCGGATATTTGATTTCATGACCCGCCTCAAACAATTCCATGAAGAAAACAGGAGAGCGGATTTTGAAAGGCGACAAAAAAGTCATCGAGCAGCTTAACGAAGCGCTTTTTCTCGAACTCGGTGCCGTCAACCAGTATTGGGTTCACTATCGTCTCCTCGAAGATTGGGGTTATACGCTTCTCGCCAAGAAGGAGCGGGCCGAATCGATCGAGGAAATGCACCATGCGGACAAGCTGATTGCCCGTATCATCTTCCTCGAAGGCCATCCGAACCTCCAGACTGTTGCGCCGCTGCGTATCGGCCAGACCGTCAAGGAAGTGCTGGAGGCCGATCTTGCCGGCGAATACGACGCCCGCAAGGCCTACAAGAAATCTCGCGATATCTGTCATGACGCGGGCGACTATGTTTCCATGAAGCTGTTCGAAGAACTGCTGACGGATGAGGAAGGCCATATCGACTTCCTCGAAACCCAGCTCGATCTGTTCAACAAGATCGGTGCCGAGAAATACGGTCAGCTCAACGCAGCGCCGGCAAACGAAGCCGAATAAGCCTCTTCTGTCTTTTGCAAAAATGCCCGCCTCGGTTCCAAGGCGGGCATTTTCATGTGCTGAAGCCACATCTGACAGCCGCAACAGCCTGGGCTGGGCGGCGGGCCTCTCTCAGCGGTCGCTTATAGACCACCGCGCCCCCCATCTTTGTCTCGTGCTGCCCACGGCGTTGCAGCCAGCCTGCCCGACCTCTCGCTTTCGATTGCCGATCCAAACCTTTTCCTTTGATCTCGTTGCGAATTCCCAACCGGATTCGGCACGCATCAACAACTGCCGTCCCATGCGGATTGTCTGTTCCCATGGGAACACAATAGGCCTTGCGTCTCTGGATATATCTTCCGGTGTCTGGACGAGTATATGAAGCAACGATAAGTTGATGAAAGCAGAATTCGAAAATATCGTTTATTGTGAGAGAAAGCCATGAAGCAACGCCAATATTAGTACGGCAGAATATTAACATATAATAGTGCGCCTATCCTGAGAATTTTCATTTCACTAGCTGAATAATATTTCTGGATCGCCCCGCTTCGGGGGCGATGAAGGGATACGTGCGCCTTTCAAACATCAATCAGGAGACAAGAATGACAGATATTACGGGCACTGAAGGCAATGACACATTGCTTGGCAGCGATATTGAAAGCGATTTCATCATGGCTTTCGCCGGTCTCGACAAGATCAATGGCGGCATGGGGGCCGACACCATCCTTGCCGGTGAGGGCAACGATACCGTGGATGGGTCGTTCCAGGCAGACTTCATCCTTGGCGATGCTGGCGACGACATCTTGAACGGTAACAGCGGCGATGACTATCTCGACGGCGGCGCCGGCAAGGACAAGTTCGAAGGGGGCAGCGGCAAGGACAACATCATCGCCGGAACACTGGCAATGGCTGCCGGCGATGTCGCCAATGGCGGTTCCGGCACCGACCGTCTGACGGTCGATTATTCGTCATCGGCCGCCAAGCTCAATATTTCAATCAAGGACTGGATCACGCCGCAGACCCTGACGGGCGGCATCCAGGCGACCAACGTCGAATCGTTCTCGATCACCGGCAGCCAGTTCGACGACACGATCACCGGCGGCAACTATTCCGACATGTTTACCGGTGGTGCCGGCAACGACACGCTCTCGGGCGGCCGGGGCTTCGACATGCTGCAGGGCGGTGATGGCAGCGATACCCTGTATGGTGGTTATGGTTTCGATTACCTGCAGGGGGATGCCGGCAACGACCTGCTGTTCGGCGATCAGGGTTTTGACCTTCTCTATGGCGGTGCCGGCAACGACAAGATCTATGGCGGCGACAGTTTTGACACCCTCTACGGCGGCGATGGCGCCGACTATCTCTCGGGCGGCACCGGCAATGATTCCGTCTTGGGGGAGGCCGGCGACGACAAGCTCAAGGGTGATTCCGGCGATGATTCGGTCGACGGCGGCGCTGGCAATGACACGATCGAAGGTGGCAGTGGCAATGACAGCGTCAGCTACTATTACGGCGACGGCAAGGACACGATCACCGACGCCAGCGGCAGTGATCGCCTGATCCTGCGCAATTTTTCCGGCAATTTCACCGCAAAGGCGGCGACCGAGGTCAATACATTGACAGGCGGCACGACCTTTACCGGCATGGACCATTACACGATCCATGCCACCGGCACCGGCGCCAACAAGATCACCACCGGTACCGGCAATGATGTGGTCGAAGCGGCAGAAGGCAACGACTGGATCAACGGCGCCGCCGGTGACGACACGCTCGATGGCGGTCTCGGCAAGGACACGATCTACGGCAGCGTCGGCAACGATACCGTCAAATTCGGTGACGGCGGCGCGGATATCGGCGATGGCGGTGCAGGAACGGACAGCGTCTCCGTCGATCGCCGCTCGTTGACCACAGGCCAGACGTTCCAGGTGAGCGGTGCCGCGGCGACGCTGACGGATGGCACCAGCCTGAAGAACTTCGAGCACTACTCGGTGTCCTTCGGAAAAGGCAACGATGTCGTCAAGTCCGTCGGCTCGGCGCAGAGCGTCACGTTCTACGGTTATGACGGCAACGATACGTTGATCGGCACCAATGGTTCCGATGAACTGGATGGCGGCAACGGCAATGACACGCTGACATCCGGCGCGGGTTCGGACAAGATCGCCGACAATGGTGGCACCAATGTCATCAAATCCGGGGATGGCTCCGATATCGTCAGGGTTGGCGACGACTATGGCAGCGGCGCCGTCGGCAACAATACGGTCGATATGGGAACCGGAGACGACAGCTTCTACCGCGCCGCCTCGACCGGAAAGTTGGCGCTGGATGGCGGCACCGGCACGGACTTCGCCTCCATCGACTTCAGCAAATATACAGCGGGCATCACCTTCAAGCTGTCCTCCAGCGTGACGGCCATAAACGCGCCGGTAACGGTCAAGAATGTCGAGCGGATCGCTCTTGTCGGCGGTAGCGGCAACGATGTCTTCAGCGGCGGCAGCCTCAATGATGACCTGCGCGGCGGCGGCGGCAACGACACGCTCACCGGCGGGGCGGGCAACGATACCATCAACGGCGATCTCGGCAACGACACGCTGAAGGGCGGCACCGGCAACGATACGATCTACGGAGACGGCTACACGCTCACCGGCGGCAAGGACAAGATCTATGCCGAAGACGGCAACGATCTGGTCTACACGGGCATCGGCGACCGCTCGGACGGCGGCGCAGGCACGGACCGCGTCAGCCTCAATGTTTCGGAGCAGACCAAGGACATCGCGTTCAGCTTCTCCACGGGGACGGTCAACGTCGATGCGGCGACGTCGTTCAATGCCTTCGAGGCGCTCGACTATATTGGCAGCAAGGGCAAGGATACGGTCACCGGCGGTAGTCTCGACGACAATCTCGACGGTCGCGCCGGCAACGATATCCTGAGGGGTGGTAGCGGCAACGACACGCTCGAGGATGGCGCCGGAAGCGACCAGCTCTTCGGCGACGGGGGCAACGATACGCTCACCCGCACGGACGCGACCGGCAAGGACGTCTTCGATGGTGGCTCCGGCATGGACACCCTGTCCTTCAGCGACGGGTCTACGTCCGTCGTGCTTGATCTCATGACCCAGAGCAAGAACAAGGGTCTTGCGCTCGGCCTGACTGTCAAGAACTTCGAGATCATCGAGGGCAGCAACAGTGACGACGACATCCGCGGCGATGCCAATGCCAACATTCTCAACGGCAATGGTTCCGACGATGTTCTCGACGGTCGTGATGGCAACGACACGCTCACCGGCGGCGCCGGCGACGACTGGCTGACGGGCGGCAAGGGTAACGACAAGTTCGTCTTCGACTTCCATGGACGCGACGGCGAGGGCGACGTCATCACCGACTTCACCCGCGGCCAGGACAAGCTGGTGATCGACAAGCTGGACTACGGCATTGCCACGGGGGATACCAGCGTGACGCTCGTCGTCGGTGCCGATCCGGTGGCGACCGGCAGCAAAGGCACCTTCCTGTTCGAAAGCGACAACGGCCGCCTCTGGTTCGATGCCGACGGCAAAGGCGCTGAGGCCGACCTCCAGCTCGTCGCCATCCTGCAGAACGTCACGACGCTGTCGACGAGCGATTTCAGTTTCATCTGAGGGTGAAGTGAGGATCTAAAAAGGCGCCCGCTCCGGGTTTCGGGGTGGGCGCTGAACTTTGCGTCTTTCGATAGCGGCTCGCTGCGGTCACTGCCCTTCACCGCTTAATCTTTGGGGAAGAGGAAGTCACGCCGGCTGACGACACGACGAGATATCTGGGGAGCCGCCGCGCCTATCAGCCTGCGACAGCTTCGAGTCGATCGGCGGTCATCTTCTCCCTAACCATGTGAAAGAGAAACTGGTGGCCGGCGCCGGTTATATTGCCGGGGTGAACAGCCCATGACCCTCTTGAACGCCGTGCTGAAGGCGGCTTCGGACTCGTATCCGAGCGATGGGGCGATGATTGAAATGGGGTCTCTGGAGTTCTCCAGCCTGTCGCCTGCCAGCGCCATGCGCCAATGCGCCAGGTATTCCATCGGTGATGTGCCGACCGTCTCCTTGAATTTCAGGGCAAAGGTGGATCGCGACATGCCGGCGCGCGCCGCCAGTTCCTGCAATGTCCATCGATATGCCGTGTCATCGTGCATGGCGTTCATCGCCGTACTCATCTGTTTATCTGCGAGCGCGAAGAGCCAGCCGACACCCGCTCTCGACCCTTCGGCCAGATGCAGCCGCAGTGCCTGCACCAGTATCATATGAGCGAGGTGTTGTATGACCAGAAAGCCGCCTGGCTGCTGCTCACGCAGTTCCTGCATCATCCGCTCTACAGACCAGCGCAACGCCGCCTGATCTCGCTCATTCCGAATATGAACGATGGGTGGCAGCATCTGCAACAGGATCCCTGCATGATTGCCGGCGAGCGCGAAGCGGCTACTGACGAGGGAAAAGTCCCCGCCGCCATTGCAATAAGCGATGCCACCCTTTCGCGCGGTCGAAAAAATCGCAGCTGCATCGACCGGCGTCAAAGCCATGTCACTTGCGAGGCGGAAAGGCCGCCCGCTTGGCAGCAGGAAGCAATCTCCCGTCCTCAGGTGCACCGCGTCGGGAACACCCTCTACGGACAGCCAGCATTCTCCCGAGACGACGGCGCCGGATTTGATGCCTTCCTGCTGGTCAGGGAACTGGATCGACCAGTCTCCACCCGCCTCCAAACCGGCGGACATGTAGTTGCGCGGTTTCAGCAGCGACAGCACATTTGAGAGCGGATCCATGGGTAATTCCGGACGATTACAAAGATAATACGGACGATACAACATGGATCGTATTCTCTCAACTCTCTAACTTGATAGCAACACGGCCGCGGGGAGCGGCAGTAACACGCGATAAGCAAGGAGAATTCGTCATGCGCGTCTTTGTCACCGGCGCCACGGGCTTTGTCGGTTCCGCGGTCGTTCGAGAACTCATCGGTGCGGGTCATCAGGTCCTTGGGCTCGCCCGCTCGGATGCGGCTGCCGCGTCTCTTGCCGCCGCCGGCGCTGCGGTGCATCGCGGCAATCTTGAGAATCTGGACAGCCTCCGGAGCGGGGCCGCTGCCGCGGACGGGGTCATCCACACCGGCTTCATTCATGATTTCTCCAAATTCAAGGAGAACTGCGAGATAGACCGGTGCGCCATCGAGGCGCTCGGTATTGCACTCGCCGGCACTGACCGCCCCTTGATCGTCACCTCCGGGACCGGGCTGCTGACGCGAAGCGACCTTGCGACCGAAGACACTGCGCCTGCCCACGGCTCCGCCATTCCGCGCGTTTCGGAACAGACTGCCCTTTCGATGGCGTCCGGAGGCGTGCGCGTCTCGGTGGTGCGTCTTCCTCCGTCGGTTCACGGCGACGGTGACCATGGTTTTGTCCCTATCCTGATCGGCAAGGCGCGTGAAAAGGGCGTCTCAGTCTATATCGGCGAAGGGCTCAATCATTGGCCGGCGGTGCACCGCATCGATGCCGCCCACCTCTACAGGCTCGTGCTTGAAAAGGGTTCGGCGGGCGCCCGATACCACGGGGTGGCCGAAGAGGGTATTCCGTTCCGGGATATCGCGGAGGTGATTGGCCGCCGGCTGAACGTGCCGGTCGTCGGAAAATCCCCCGAGGAGGCTGCCGCGCACTTCGGCTGGTTCGCGCATTTCGCAGCGATCGACAATCGCGCCTCGAGTGAGAAGACGCGGGAACTGCTGGGGTGGCAGCCGAAGCAGCCTGGACTGATTGCAGATATCGACCGGGCGCGTTATTTCGAAAAATGAACAGGTTGAAGCATGTCGCGCAAAAGTGTGCAGCGGTTTTGCGATAACGACATGCGTAAAATCAAAGACCTAAAGCGCGGGAGGCGAATCTGAAAGATCGCGACGCGCTTTAGGCGTGATATGAACGCCTTTTATCGCGGTGCTGCGATTCCCGCCAAATGCTGAAACGCCGCCACGACCTCTTCATAAACCCCGCGCTTGAACGCCACGATTAACCCCGGCAGGTCGTGCATCGGCTTCCAGGCCCATTCGTCGAACTCCGGTTCGTGGCCGCCGGGGGGCGGGTTGATGGCGATTTCGGATTCGTCGCCTTCGAAGCGGAAGGCGAACCAGCGTTGGGTCTGGCCGCGATATTTGCCCTTGAGGCCGATGCCGATCAGGTGGTCGGGCAGATCGTAGTTGATCCAGTCGGGGGCTTCGGCGAGCAGCGAGACGCTGGTCATGCCGGTTTCCTCGTAAAGCTCACGATAGGCAGCCTTCAGCGGGTTCTCGCCCTTGTCGATGCCGCCTTGCGGCATCTGCCAGAGCTGGGCGGAGCCGTCATATTCGGAATTGCCGATCGCAATGCGCCGCCCGGCCCAGACGAGGCCTTGCCGGTTCAGCACCATGATGCCGACGCAGGGGCGGTACGGAAGATCGTCTGCTTTCACCGGTTTCGACTTGTCCTTGCTCATGCGAACGCCTCTTGCTGATCTTGTCTTGCTTACCGGAACAACGAGGTCCGTGCGCCTCGTCCGAATGTCGTGCTTACGCTATTGCTGTTGCGGATCCTTGACGAGGGCGGAGACGCCGACGAATTCGATGCCGCGTGTGCTCGCCTCGTCCATCCACTGGGAGATGGCCGCGACGCTTTCGTCGAAAGCCGATGCGACACCAATGGCGCCGCCGTTGCGCCGTGCGATGCGCTCGAGCTCATCAAGCTTCTTCAGGATCGCCGTGCGGTCGATCTGGTCGTCGACAACCATGTCGGCAAAACTATGCGGCACGCCGATGGTCTCGGCCAGTGTCCCCGTCAGCGATTGCGCCGAGGTCGCATCGTCGAGGAACAGCAGTCCGCGACGGCCAACGTCACGCATCACCGGCTCGAGCGCATCGGCATCGGAAAGAAAACGCCCGCCGAGGAAATTCATGATGCCGGTGTAGTTGGTGATCTGGGCCAGCGAATAATGCAGTTCCGACAGGTTTTTCTTCGCGTCCAGCGCGACGCGCAGTGTATGCGGGCCGGGATTGTTGTCGGGATAATCGAACGGCTCGAACGGCACCTGCAACAGGATTTCGTGGCCGGTGCGACGAGCTTCCTGCATCCAGCGCTGCAGGCTGTTACCGGTGGCGGCAAAGGCCATCGTCACATCCGGAGACAATTCGCGCAGCGCGTTCTGCGTGCCCGTCTGGCTGAGGCCGAGGCCACCCACCACCAGCGCAATGCGGATGCCACGGGCGCCCGACCAGGGCCGCGCATATTGGTCCATCGGCCTAAGGCCATCCGGGCCGGTGATCGGCAGACGCCCTTCGGGGCTTTCCTCCAAGAGGGTGTCGTTCGGAAATGTGGCAAGGCGTGGGTCCTGGCCCTTCGTCCGGCCGACTTCGATGAAGGCGGGGCCGTCGCCGTCGCGCTGCTTGGGCGAGAATTTGGTGACGATGGAACCGTTGTCCGTCAGCGTTTCCTCGACATGAGCCCCGGAGAGGGCACCGCTCGGCTGCTGCTTCTTGAGCCTGTTGCCGTCCGCGGCCGCTTCTGCCGCGGTCTTTTCGCCCGGTTGCGAGGCTTCCGCGACGGCTTGCGTTTCCGGCTTCGGTTGAACGATCAGGCCGGTCGGTTTCAGGACGGTCCAGGCGGAAATGCCGATCAGCGCCAGCACGCCAATGCCAAGCGACAGGCGGCCGAAAGTCAGGCCCGATTTCGCAGCTTTGGAGGAACGCGTCTTGCGGTTTTGACCAAGAGGAGCGTTGAGATCTGTTCCCAAGAGGGCCTCTGTCGTTCCGGGTTGCGATGGCGGAAGCCTTGGGCGAAGGCGTTCCCTTAAGAATCGAAACCGCCGCCCGGCCGGAGCCAGGCGGCGAATGTCGTCATGCGATCCGCTTTGTCAGCGGATGTTTACTGCTTCAGCTCGGCTTTTTCGGGATTGGCCGGGAAGGCCGGGTCCGTCTTCTTGCCGCGCAACAGGTCGAGGGCGTAGTTCAGCTGCAGGTCGTCCTTGGCTTCCGGCGGCACGTAGGCAACCGAGCCGGAGCCTTCGTCCGTTTCGCTCTGGCCCTGGATGTGACCGCGCAGGCTGGATTCGCTCGTCGTTTCGACCTTGCCGAGCAGTTCCGGCGGCAGCGGCTGTTCGACCTTGATATCCGGCGAGATGCCGGTGCCCTGGATCGACTTGCCCGACGGCGTGTAATAGAGCGCGGTGGTCAGACGCAGCGCGCCGGCTTCGCCGAGCGGGATGATGGTCTGGACCGAACCCTTGCCGAAGGAACGCGTTCCGAGAACGGTGGCGCGCTTCAGGTCCTGCAGAGCGCCAGCGACGATTTCGGATGCCGAAGCAGAGCCGCCGTTGACGAGCACGATCACCGGCTTGTGATCGGTGAGATCGCCAGCCGTCGCATTGAAGCGGCGGGTTTCGTCGGGATTGCGGCCGCGGGTCGATACCACTTCGCCACGCTCCAGGAAGGCGTCGGAGACGTTGATCGCCTGGTCGAGCAGGCCGCCCGGGTTGAGGCGCAGGTCGAGCACGTAGCCTTTCAGCTTGTCGGCCGGAATCTGGGCCTGAATCTTCTCGATACCGGCCTTCAGGTCGTCATAGGTCTTTTCGGTGAAGGAAATCACGCGCAGGTAACCGACGTCGCCTTCGACACGGAACTTGACGGCGCGAACGGCGATGATATCGCGAATGATTGTCAGTTCGATCGGCTTCTCGGCGCCTTTGCGCAGAATGGTCAGCTTGATCGGCTTGCCGACGGCGCCGCGCATCTTGTCGACCGCTTCTTCGAGCTTCAGGCCGCGCACGTCCTGACCATCGATCTTGGAAATGAAGTCGCCGGCAAGAACGCCCGCCTTGGCAGCTGGCGTATCGTCGATCGGGCTGGTGACCTTGACGAGTTCGTCTTCCATGGTGACTTCGATGCCGAGACCGCCGAATTCACCCTTGGTCTGGGTGCGCATGTCTTCCGCGTCCGTGGAATTCATGTAGCTGGAATGCGGATCGAGCGAGGAGAGCATGCCGTTGATGGCATTCTCGATGAGCTTGTCGTCCTGCGGCGGCGTCACGTACTGCGCGCGAACGCGCTCGAAAACATCGCCGAAGATCGACAGTTCACGATACGTCGACGGGTTGGCCGCGACGGCCGGGACGACGGACGAATAAACAACGCCCATGGCGGTTGCACCCATCAGTGCCCCGACCAGAACAAGTGAAGCCCTACGAATCATTGCGTGCCTTTCCGGTGTCTGCTGCGGTCCACCATGGTCGGGAATCAACCGGTTTTCCGTCTTTCCTGAATTCAATGTAAAGTGTTGGCCGTTCGGTTTCCAGCGCCAATGCTGTCGCGCTCGCCACTCTTTTGTTACCCATAGTGCCCAGCGGTTCGCCGGCGACGACGAATTGCCCCTGCTGCACTGTCACGCCTTCCAGCCCCGAGAGAACGACATGATAGCCGTCGCCGGGATTGAGGATGATCATCTGGCCGTAACTGCGAAACGTTCCGGCAAAGACGATCCAGCCATCGGATGGCGCTGTCACCAAAGCCCCTGCATTGGTCTCGAGCATCATGCCCTGGAGCGAATGTCCCGTGCCATCGGCGTCGCCGAACCGGCGCAGGATCGATCCGGCAACCGGAAGCGCGAGCTTTTTCTGCAGGTCCGAAAAGGCATATGCAGGCGCAATGCGGTTTTTGTCGGGCGTAGCGCTGTTTGCCAGTTCGCGGGCCTCGGCCCGCTGCGCTTCCGACATCAGCCTGCGGTTTTCCTCTTCCACGCGGGCGGCAGTCGCGGCATCGCGCACGGAAGCGATCTCGCTCTCGATCGAGCCGATCAGGCCCTCGAGGCTGGTTGCCTGCGCGGCGAGCTGCTCGGCCTTGCGGCGTTCGGATGCAAGCTCGGTGGCGCTGCGCTGCTTCAGCTTCTGTTTTTCGACAATCAGCATGTTCATGCGCCGCTCTTCCTCGAGCCGCGCCGTCATGTCGTCGCCAAGCGCCTGTTTCTGCGCGATGATCTCCTTGCGAACGCCGGCAAGAGCTTTGAGATCGGCGGCAAGGTTTTCGGTCTCATGGCGGATGCCGGGAACGACGGCGCCGAGAAGAATGGCGCTGCGGACGGAGGCCAACGCGTCTTCCGGCGTCACAAGCAGCGCCGGGGGCGGATTGCGTCCCATCCGCTGCAGCGCCGCCAGCACCTCGGCGAGCACGCCGCGCCGGGCGCGCAGCGATGTGTGAACGGCGTCTTCCTTTGTCCGCAATGCCGTTAGTTTCTCTTCGCCATCGAGGATCTGTTGCTCAAGCGCCTTGCGCTTGTCGGCCGAGCCGACGATCGCCGTCCTCAGCGATTCACTGGTTTTTTCAAGGTCGGCGATACTGGCCTGCAGTTCCGCCGCGCGGTCGTTCGACAGCGTGATGGTCTTCGACAGCGCTTCCAGTTCGCTGCGCGTGCTGTCGCGCTTGAGCGCGAGATCACTGGCGGGGTCCGCCGGCACCTGCTCAGTGGCGCCTTGCGGGTTTCGATCCGTCGTCTCTGCGGTCTCTGCGGCGACGTCGGCGGCAAGAAGAAGGCCAGCGGCCAACAGGCCTGCGCGCAAGCAGAGCCATCCGATGCTTCCCGGTTGCCCCCTGCTCGTCTGCCTTGTTGCGCCTGTTGTCATTTAGCCATTCATTGTCAGCCGTCTGCTCGATCAAAACCCTACGCTGATTTGGCCGCCATCGCCAACAGCCATCCGCGGCAATTGCGGCATCCGGATGGCGGGCGCGGCGGCGATATTTCAGACCCGGTGATAGGGATGGCCGGAAAGGATGGTGACGGCGCGATAAAGTTGCTCCGCGATCAGGATGCGCACCAACTGATGCGGCCAGGTCATCTTGCCGAGGCAGATGACGGCATCCGCCTTGCCGTGAAGGGCGGGATCGAGCCCATCGGCACCGCCGATGGCAATCACGAGGTCGCGTTTGCCGCCGTCGCGAAAGGACCCGATGAGAGAGGCGAAGCCTTCCGAATCCAGCGCTTTCCCGCGTTCATCGAGCAGGATGAGGAGACTGGCGTCAGGCAGGGATTTTTCGAGCAGCACCGCTTCTTCGCGCTTGCGCGTATCGGCGCTCGAGGCGCGGCTTTCGGGGACCTCGGTGACGCGCGACAGTTCGAGGCCGATTGCGGGGCCTGCCTTGGAGAAACGGTCGAGATATCGGGCCGCAAGATCTTTTTCCGGGCCGGCCTTGAGGCGCCCGACGGCGAAGAGGCCAACCCGCATATCATTTCCTCGATTTTGTCACACCCGCAACGGCGTCGCCGCCTCTATCGGCGGACGAGAGGCACATTCTTTCCTGTCCAGCGGAGCGCCGGTGCCGGACTTCATTCTGCAACGGGCCGCAATCAGATAACGTACCCTGCACGACCATTACAGGATCCAAATGTGTCACCGCCGTTCAAGCGTCCAACACAGGACGCCGGACGCTCAGTGCAATGTGCCGTCTTCCATGTCCGGCGCGGCCCACATCTTTTCGATGTTGTAGAACTCGCGGATTTCCGGGCGGAACACGTGGATGATGATATCGCCGCCGTCGATCAGCACCCAGTCGCCGGTTTCCAGACCTTCGACGCGGGCGTTGCCCTGGCCACCATCCTTGAGGTCGGTGATCAGGTGATCGGCGATCGCCATGACATGCCTGCTCGACCGCCCGGAGACCACGACCATGTAGTCTCCCAGCGCCGATTTCCCGGCAATGTTGATGGTGACAATATCTTCTGCCTTCGAGTCCTCGAGACTGCCGAGAACCAGGTGAAGAGCACGGGTAGCGGCTTCGTCGCCACGTTCCGTGCTTTTAGGGAAAATGCGTGTGACGCTTCCCTTGGCTTGTACTGTTGTCAGGGTTTTTCCTTTCCGAATGACATACAGACACTTTCGATTCGAATGTCGGTCGAACCGATGCCTAAATGTAGGCACCAATGCCTTAAGGTTTCAAGACACGAGAAGTAAATGACGGTTAATCATTGCTTGCGCGCCTCAAGATTTCGCCCGCAATGCTGTCGAACTCAGCGGCGAGCGCGGCCCGTGAATGAAGGTCCAGGCGGGGGCCTTGCGCCAGGCGAGGCTTGCCGCATGCGCTTCGTCGATACGGGCGTATTCGAAGGTTTTCGCCATCTTGGAGGACAGATAGGACAGGGTGTCGCCGGGGCGGTCGATGACGGCGATGGGGAAAGTGCAGGCGATCTTCTGCCAGTCCTGCCAGAGGTGGAAATTTTTCAGGTTGTCGGCGCCCATGATCCAGACGAAGCGGATACTCCGGTTTCGTTCGCGGATTTTTTCCAGCGTGCGAGCGGTGTAGCTTTGCCCGAGCGATTGCTCGAAGGCGGTCACCTTGATGCGCGGGTCGCTGGCGATGACCTTGCTGAGCGCAATCCGTTCGGCGAGTGGGGCCAGATGGTTGCGGCTTTTCAATGGATTGCCGGGGGTCACCATCCACCAGAGCTGATCGAGACCGAGCCGGCGCAGCGCGATATCGGCAACGAGCACGTGGCCGTCATGCGGCGGATTGAACGAGCCGCCGAACAGGCCGACCGTCATGCCGCGCTCGACATGGGGCATTTTCAGGTAGAACGGATCGACGTGGCCTGAATGCACCTAAGGCCGGACCTGACCGGTGCCACGCACCCTGTATTTGAACGAGGTCAACTGTTCGACGCCGACAGGGCCGCGCGCGTGCATCTTGCCCGTGGCAATGCCGATCTCACCGCCCATGCCGAACTCGCCGCCATCGGCAAACTGCGTCGAGGCATTGTGGAGAAGGATGGCGGAATCGACCTCGGCGAAGAATCGCTCGACGACCGCGGAATCTTCGGCGATGACGGCTTCGGTATGGGACGACGACCAAGCCGCGATATGATCAATGGCGCCGGCAACGCCGTCGACAAGCGTCACCGAAATGATGGCATCGAGATATTCCGTCGCCCAGTCTTCTTCCGTCGCAGCGATCAGGCCCGGCACGATGGCGCGGATGTCCTCGCTGGCCCTGACTTCGCAGCCCGCATCGCGAAGCGCCGTGACGAGCGGCACGACGAATTTGTCTTTTCCCTTGCGATCGATCAGCAGAGTCTCCGCCGAGCCGCAGATGCCCGTGCGCCGCATCTTGGCGTTGACGACGATCCTTGTCGCCATGTCCAGATCGGCCGAAGCGTCGATATAGACGTGGCAGAGTCCTTCAAGGTGGGCAAAAACCGGTACGCGCGCCTCATTCTGGACGCGGGCGACCAGGCTTTTACCGCCGCGCGGAACGATGACGTCGATTGAGCCGCCAAGGCCCGTCAACATGGCACCAACGGCCGAGCGGTCGGCGACCGGAACCATCTGGATCGCATGCTCTGGAAGACCGGCATCCTTAAGCCCCTGCACCAGGCATGCATGGATCGCCTGCGATGAATGCAGGCTGTCCGACCCGCCACGCAGGATGACGGCGTTGCCCGCCTTCAGGCAGAGCGCACCGGCATCCGCCGTCACGTTTGGCCGGCTTTCGTAGATGACGCCGATGACGCCTAGCGGCGTGCGGACGCGTTCAATGTGCAAGCCGTTCGGACGATCCCATTCGGCGATAATGTCGCCGACCGGGTCCGGCAGCTCCGCAATGGCGCGGATGGCGTTGGCCATATCAAGGACGCGGCTTTCCGAGAGCGTCAGGCGGTCGAGGAAGGAGGCCGCAACGCCGGTTTCGCGGGCGTTATCAAGATCGAGCGCATTGGCGGCAAGAATCTCGTCCTTGCGGGCGACGATGTTGCTGGCCATGCTGACAAGGGCTGCATGTTTACGTTCGGCCGACGCGGTGGCGAGCGGTCTGCTGGCGGCGCGCGCCTGCTTGCCGATGACGGCCATCAGTTCCTGGATTTCTTTCTTTCTTGCGTCGTCAAGCATGCGCGTCGCTCCTCACCGCATCGATTTCCCGCTTTGCCGGTGCCGTCATCACCATGTCGTCCCGGTGGACCATGGCAGAACGTCCGGCATAGCCGAGAATGGCAGCAATTTCCGCCGATTTCTTGCCGGCGATCTGGCGTGCCTCGTCGGCATCATATCCCGCCAGTCCTCGGGCGATTTCCCGGCCTTCTCCCCCGATGATGGCGATCGTGTCACCACGGCTGAACGAGCCTGTAACCTGACGCACGCCCGCAGGAAGCAGGCTCTTTCCCGATCGCAACGCGGTTTCGGCGCCGGCATCGATGGCGAGGCTGCCAGCCGGAAGCAATTGCCCGGCGATCCATGTCTTTCGCGCCGTCACCGGTGAGCCGGACGGTGCGAACCAGGAGGAGCGGGCACCTTCACCGATTGCCGACAGCGGATGATCCACCTTGCCCGACGCGATGATCATGGCGCAGCCGGCACCGGTGGCGATCTTGCCGGCATCGATCTTGGTACGCATGCCGCCACGCGACAGCTCGGAGGCAGCGCCCCCGGCCATTGCCTCGATCTCCGGGGTGATTTCCGCGATGGTTTCGAGAAAGCGGGCATCCGGATCGAGATGCGGCGGGGCGGTGTAGAGCCCGTCAATATCGGAGAGAAGTACGAGCAGATCGGCGCCGGTCATGGTGGCGACACGGGCGGCCAGGCGATCGTTGTCGCCATAGCGGATTTCGGTGGTGGCGACGGTATCGTTCTCGTTGATGATCGGCACGGCACCCATCTTCAGGAGCTGACTGATCGTGGCGCGGGCGTTGAGGTAGCGGCGGCGTTCCTCGGTGTCGCCAAGCGTCAGCAGGATCTGGCCGGCGACGATTTCGTCGATCGACAGGCTTTCCGACCAGGCACGGGCGAGCGCAATCTGGCCGACGGCTGCCGCGGCCTGGCTTTCTTCAAGCTTCAACGCACCCGGCGCGAGATCAAGCACCGACCGGCCGAGCGCAATGGCGCCGGAGGAAACGACGAGAACGTCGACGCCCTTGGCTCTCAGGGCGGCGATATCGGCGCACATGGCGTTCAGCCACTGTTTCTTGAGCCCGGACTTGCGATCCACAAGTAGGGCCGAGCCGATCTTGATCACAATCCGGCGGTATTTTTCCAGCGGTTTGCGTTGCGCCGTCATCTCAGTCTTCTTCTTCGCCCGTGTAGGTCTGGGCTGCGACGATGATATCGCGCAGGCCACGCAGAGTCTCGGTCATGCCGGTGCCGACGACGGCCGACAGGAGCAGCGGCGTCTGGCCGCTGGCCTTGGCCAAGGCCTTCTGCTTCTTCTTCAGTTCCGCCGGATCGAGCACGTCGATCTGCGACAAAGCGACGATTTCCGGCTTGTCCAGCAGCTCCCCGCCATAGGCTTCGAGTTCGTGTTTCACCGTCTTGTAGGCCTTGGCGACATCCTCTTCCTGCGAAGAGACGAGATGCAGCAGCACCCGGGTGCGCTCGACGTGGCCGAGGAACCGGTCTCCGAGGCCGACACCGTCATGGGCGCCTTCAATCAGGCCGGGAATATCGGCGAGGATGAATTCGCGGCCATCGATCGTCGCTACGCCGAGGTTGGGATGCAGCGTCGTGAACGGGTAGTTGGCAATCTTCGGGCGGGCGCGGGTTACCGTTGCAAGGAAGGTCGACTTGCCGGCATTGGGCAGCCCGACGAGACCGGCATCGGCGATCAGCTTCAGCCGTAGCCAGATGGTTTTTTCTTCGCCCTCGAGACCCGGATTGGCCCAGTTGGGCGCCTGGTTGGTCGAGGACTTGAAATGCGTGTTGCCGAAACCGCCGTTGCCGCCGGCGGCCAGGCGAAAGCGCTGGCCCTCGGTGATCATGTCGACGATCATCGTCTCGGAATCTTCCTCGAAGATCTGCGTGCCGACCGGAACCTTCAGCGTCACATCGGCGCCGCCGGCGCCGGTGCGGTTGCGGCCCATGCCGTGAATGCCGGTGCCGCCCTTGAAATGCTGCTGGAAGCGGAAGTCGATCAGCGTGTTCAGGCCGTTGACGGCCTCGACCCAGACATCGCCGCCACGGCCGCCATCGCCGCCGTCCGGGCCGCCGAACTCGATGAATTTCTCACGCCGGAACGACACAGCGCCAGCACCGCCGTCGCCGGAGCGGATATAGACTTTTGCTTCGTCGAGAAATTTCATCGCACTGCCATCTGTTGTGTGTATTTGCCTGCCGTATTTGCCGCCATCGATATAGGCGCTTACCCCGGAGGTCAAAGAATATCGTGAAGTTTTTGAGCTACAACATCCAGTACGGTGTCGGTCTCGACGGCCAATTCGACCCCGATCGCATCGCCAGAAGTCTTGAAGGCGCAGATATCATCGCGCTGCAGGAAGTGACGCGGAACTTTCATCGCAACGAACACGCCGATCTCGTGGCGATATTTCGCGATCTCATGCCACAATACTTTTCGGCTTTCTGGCCGGCCTGCGAGATCGATGCGGGTTCGGCGATCGAGAACGGCCGCGCCGTCGAACGCCGCTTCCAGTTCGGCAACATGATCCTGTCGCGCTTCCCGATTGCCGCCACGCGCCTGATTTCCCTGCCGCGCACCCGCACGATTTCGCCGATGAACCTGCAGCGCGGCGCCACCGAAGCGCTGATCGAGACGCCTTCCGGCCCGTTGCGCGTCTATTCCGTGCATCTTGATCACGCCTATCCGACCGAGCGCATCGCCCAGATCGCCTATCTGAAGGAAAGAGTGCTGTCCTATTCCAAGGAAGGTGGTGCCATGACCGGCGGTGGCGATTTCGGCTTTGCGGAGCTGCCGCATCCGGAGGATTTCGTGCTGATGGGCGATTTCAACATGGTGCCGGAAGGGCCGGAATATTGCGCCATGACCGGCACCTGCGACCCTTTTTACGGGCGCTCGCTGCGGTTTGAAAATCCGGTCGATGCCCTGACGCATCTCGGCCGGCTGACGCCTGAAAGCTACAGCTGGATCGATCCCGGCAACCATGACAAGCGCATGCATCTCGACTATTGCTTCCTGAGTGCCGGCCTCGTGCCGCGATTGAAGGATGCCTGGATCGATACGCGGGCAGCGGGTTCCGACCATCTGCCCGTCGGCTTCGAACTCGAATGAAAGCAAAAAGCCCGCGGTGCTGAACTGACGCCGCGGGCTTTTCATTGGTTGTCACGGCGCGCGCAGATCGGCCGCCGTGATCCGGGTTTCGATATGGCTCACCATGCCGTTGCGGGCGAGCGCATAGATCTGGCTGCAGCCGGTGATCTCGAAACCGAGTTTCTTCTGCAGCTTCAGCGAGCCCGCATTGTCGGCAAATACGCCGGAATGCAGGGTGGTGCCGGGCATGCGCCGAAAGAAGCGTTCGATCGCCGCATGCACGGCTTCGCTGGCATAGCCCCGATTCCAGTAGAAGCGGTTCAGCCAGTAGCCGAGATGCCATTGACCGTGGCGAAGCTCGATGCCGACGCAACCGATATGGACGTCGTCGCCGGTGGTGATCGCCAGCGTCCAGTCGGTGGTGAGCCCCGAACTCTGCCGGATGAGCCAGTCGAGTGCATCCTGCCGATGGTACGGCACAGGCACGCGCGCCAGCATGCGCGAGATCTGGTAATCGCCAAGCGACTGCGCAATGGCGTCCGCATCGGACAGCCGGTGCGGACGCAGTGTCAGCCGCTCGGTTTGAATGACCGGGCAGGGGCCGGGATCGGGACGAGCCGCAGCCTTCGGCCGTTCACGCAGATGAGCGGTCATCTCAGGCCTCCCCAGCTGCGCAACGACATCCAGGTCTTGCGGTCGAGCCGGTACCATTCGACCGACATCATGCCGCCGAGCGCCAGGCTGTCGACCATGCCGGAGCCCTGGAACTGGAAGCCGCATTTCTGGATGACCCGCCGCGAGGCGACGTTCATGACCCGGCAGCGCGCATCGATCTGGTCGATGTCGCGGGTGCGGAAGGCCATGTCGGTCAGCGCCTGCGCCGCTTCCGTGGCATAACCCTTGTTCCAGTGTGGTTCGCCCAGCCAGTAGCCGAGCTCCGCCGTCTTGCCGTCGGGATGCGGCTCGATACCGCAGCAACCGAGAAATGCGCCATTATCCGCTTTGGTAATCGCATAGACGCACTTGCCAATCGCGCCCGTCTTCGTACGACGTACGAAATCCGCGGCATCGGCAACCGTGTACGGGTGCGGCATGCGCGAAACCATGGTGGCGATATTGGCGTTGTTGGCAAGATGGGCAAGGGCGTCGATATCGTCTTCATGGGGCGCGCGCAAAACGAGCCTGGGCGATAACAATATCGGGCAATCGGTCCTTGACCGCTGAGGCCTCAGCCTCTCCTCGGGAGACCGCGATTGGCTCTCCCTCATCAATTCGCTCTGCATGATCAGTCCTCCAAGACGTGAAAAAGGGGAGTTGGGTCTTGCCCCATCTCCCCTTTTGATCTTGGTCTGAACCAGATGCGGTCAGCCGGGTCGATGAGACGCCGGCTGTTTTAGAGCGCTACCGGCTTATTCCGCTGCTTCGGCTTTCGGCATTACAGACACGTATACGCGGCCATTGGCCTTCGTACGGTAGTTCACATTGCCGGCCGTAAGTGCAAAAATGGTATGGTCCTTGCCGAGGCCGACATTGGCGCCCGGATGCCACTGGGTTCCGCGCTGGCGCAGAATGATGTTGCCCGGAATGACGACTTCGCCGCCGAACTTCTTCACGCCGAGGCGCTTGGACTGCGAATCGCGACCGTTGCGCGAGGAACCGCCAGCTTTTTTGTGTGCCATGGGTGTTCTCCTTTAACCTTTGATCCGTTGTCTCAGTTTGCAGCTTCAGCGGCAGCGTCTTCAGACTTCTTGGAAGCCTTCTTCGCCTTCGCGCCGGCAACAGCAGCGATGTCCAGAATGCGGACGGTCGTGTTGTGCTGGCGGTGACCGCGGGTGCGCTTCGAGTTCTGGCGGCGACGCTTCTTGAAGGCGATGACCTTCTTGGCGCGGCCGTGTTCCACAACTTCGGCGCTGACTACGGCACCTTCGACAAACGGAGCACCGATGGTTGCATCGGCGCCGACGCCGACCATCAGGATCTCGGTGAATTCAATCTTGTCGCCTGCGGCGCCTTCCAATTTTTCAATCGTCAGAACGTCGTTGGCTGCCACGCGGTACTGTTTACCGCCGGTCTTGATGACTGCGAACATTTTTTATCCTTTCATGTTCGTTCCGGCTCTTCGCTCAAGGCGAGGCCGTCTTTTTCTTCAGTCGGACATGACAAGGCCTTTCGGTCTTGCCGGTGAACGGGCACAATAGACACCCGGCGCGGTGAGGGCATGCCACACCACTTCAATTGCGCGGATTACGTGAAGCTGCGAAAACTGTCAAGGCGGGCGTCACGAATTCGTCAAATATTCCTTGTCCCTACCCCTTGTCATCGCCGAAAACTGCCGCTATGAACCGCCTCGCGCTAACGGCGCCGACCAGCATATCCGGAGAGGTGGCAGAGTGGTCGAACGCACCGCACTCGAAATGCGGCATACCTGCAAGGGTATCGTGGGTTCAAATCCCACCCTCTCCGCCATAACTCCCAAAAATCCTGGAAATGCCGAACTCTCTGAGTTTTAAGGGTTTGTAGACCGCTGCCTTGGTACACATAGGTGGTCCACATGGTCCTCAAAATGACGCAGCCTTTCAAGCATCCTGTTACAGGCAATTACTATTTCGATCGATGCCGAAAAATATAGCGGCTGGGCCGGTCGCCTGCGGGCAATTTGGGACGGCTTCCGTAAATCAAAACTGGTCGAACAAATACGGTCTGACTTTTCCGTTGAAATAGACCGTTGGCGTGACAAGGCAAAAGATGCCGAGCACAGACATCTTGAAGCTAAGCGCAAGCTCTATGAGGCTGAGCAGCAGGCTCGCGAGGCGAAAGATGCCGCCTTTCGGGTATGCATTGAACGCGACCGTTTGCGCTCAATTCTTGCGCCCGCCGATCCTGCCACGCCAGAGCTATCGCCGAGCCCCAAACTGACGCTGAAGCCCATATTTGAGATGAAGGACAAACGCGATGCATAAATTGCGCGCGTAATTTAAAATCATGCGCGTAATTTTTGACGATTTAAAATTTCGCGATAAAGCTCACGGATCAAAACTTTCTTCGTTGTCATCCGGTTTTTTATCATTTTTTGCCTTCCGCGCTTCCTCGGCGGCATGCTTTTTGTGTTCCTCCCAAACGACGGCGCGACTTTGGAAATTTCTAACGATATCGGCGCTAAACGTCGAACGGCAGTGCAGCAGGTCGAGCGGATTGATCGCATAGACTTCGTCCAGATATTGGTGAGTCTCGGGTGGAGATAAAAGCTTGAGACCTTTCAGCGCGTCCGGCTGGTAGCGTGGCTCAGAAAGATCGTTCATGATCTCAGCCAAGAATGGCTTGTAACCCCAACCCTTATATCGGTTTGGAAAAAGCTCGCGCTCTGGATCAGCTTTCCACGCCTCCTGAAGCTCTACCTTACGGCTGAGCCGGATGCCGCGCTCGTCCAGCATCCGTGTCCATTGTGCATAGGAATAGCCGTCGCAATGGTCGTCGTGGCCGTATTTTGGCGCATAGTCGTTTGTAGGGTCGGGCGTCCAATTTGACGGCTCTGGATCGGGATCGGGTTGGTACGTGTAGGACCGCAGGAACGCCGCCATGATCGACTCCTGTATGGCGAGGATCGCCAGCAGTAACATCAGTAAAATGCGCTGGCGACGTCTGCGCGCCTCTGCAACCCTCCAACGCATGCGTTCTATCTGGCGGCGATATTCAGCCTCACGCAGCTGCCGTTTGCGGCGGCGGTCGTCCTCTCTTTTGATTTTGGCTTTCTGCTTTGACGTAAGTTGCTGCATGGGAAATCTCCTTGGGATTAATGGTCTCAAGGAGATTTGCAGGCGACAAGGAATTATCTCCCGCAGGTCAATCCGCTGAACACATTTCGCGGCGATTTACAACGATCTGTCGAGCAGATAGCGTTTTGCAGCCAACGCTTGCGCTTTCGATTCGGTTTCTCATTAGATGTATGACTTCAGCTTTAGTTCAAACAGCTTGAATCGAGAATTTATAGCTAGCGATTTCATAGCTATACCTGACCTCGTTCAACCAGAAATTAGGTCGCAGATTCTTCTGGCAGCTGAGCACAGTGCTGATTTCGGCTTCAACGGCCTAAGCTTGGAAACCTACAATCTTCGTGGCCGAACCCTTTATCAGCATATGACCCTTTCGCAGGACTTGGCTCTACGGAAGCTATCAAGAAACATAAAGGTCCTGACGAAGGTCAAGCAATCTGACCGCGATGAAATAGTAAAGGGACTCATTGCCCTACTCCGCGAAGGAGAGGACTACTGGGTTTTCAAATTGGACATAAAGAACTTTTACCCGTCAGTCAGCCGGAACTACATCGATGAAAGTTTGAAAGCCGACAGCCGGTTCCCTGGTGCATCCTATTCAGTCTGGCGATCTTTTGCTGCCGGACTTCAGGCCAAAGGAATAAACGGCCTTCCACCCGGCCTTTCGTTGAGCGCAACCCTGTCAGAATACATCTTGCGGGATTTTGACAGGCAGATCACGAACTCTCCGGGTGTCTATTACTACGCGCGGTATGTTGATGACATGGTCATACTGACTACCAAGGCGGTGGATGCGGCAGCGTTCATTTCCAGGATATCGTCAATCCTACCTTCTGGATTGCACCTTAACGCTCAAAAGTCGAGATCGTTGCCGATCCAGAGGAAATCCAATGCGACTCCTGTCCCTACTGACGGGGCGTTCGATTTCCTGGGCTACAAATTCACAATCTCGCAGAAGTATCGGAATGATGGCCGCTTCGTGAGAAATGTAAGCGTAGATATTGCTTCAAAGAAGATTTCAAAGATAAAAACAAAAATATCGCTATCGGCAGTTGCCTATTTGTCTGATCATGATTTTGATTCGTTCGATAGCAGATTTAAAATCATTACAGGAAATTACCACGTATATGATTTTGATAAAAACATCAGAAGAAATGTAGGAATATATTACAATTATCGTCAGGTTGAATACGATAAATCCGTAGGTCTATTAGAACTAGATCATTTTTTAAGAAAGTTCCTTCTTTCTCGAACAGGACGAATATGCGGTAGATTAGCATTAGCAATGAGCAACGCACAACGAAGGAGACTACTTAAATATAGCTTCTGTTCCTCGTTCGCCTCTAAGACACATTACCACTTCAACGCAACTGATCTTACAAGACTCGTCCGGTGCTGGAAATATGCCTAGGCTAAGATATATTAAGGGTAATCTTAGAAGAGGAGATTTTCTTCGCGGGTTGCTAACCGATACTTCTCCATACGAACTACCTTTAATCGTCTCAAACGACGGATTTTATAAGAATGTTACCGATCTTGGGTTATACAGCGAGCACAACAGGGCGATAATTGAAAAAATAATAACTGGGAACAGTGAGAAGTACACAATCCCGTACAGGTACACAGTCACAAAGGACAGCGTATCAGTGCGACGGTTGAGTCTAATTCATCCGTCTTCACAATTTGCAATGGTAAATTTCTATCGAAAATATGACTCACTGATATGTTATTTCTCTTCATTAGGCCCGATATCAATACGCCATCCTCGCAAAGTGGGAAGCTCATTCTTTTTCGCGACATCCTTTTCGGATGAAAATAAGTATAAAAATAACAGAGTAGACACTACCGACGTAGACAAGTTTGTTCGAAACCCTGCGTCATATTTCGCATATTCGGGATATGACCGGCTCTACAAATTCTATACCTCAAGCAGCTTCATGCGACTTGAACGCAAATATCCAGTGATGACCTTGATGGATATTTCTAAGTGCTTTGACAGCATATACTCCCATTGCGTCAGCTGGGCGATCAAAAATGCGGAAAACTCAAAAGAAAATACTTCTGCATCATCTTTCGGCAATGATTTCGATAAATTAATGCAGCAATCAAATTATAATGAAACGAACGGAATATGTATAGGACCGGAATGCAGTCGTATATTTGCAGAGATAATATTGCAGCGTGTAGATTTAGAGATATTGAGAGAAGCAAGTTCTGACGGATTGCGCTTCGGTAAAGATTTTGACTGCAAAAGATACGTAGATGACTACATGCTTTTCTGCAAGTCTCCTGACATAGAAAAGAGAATTATACCAATAATTCAACACTGCTTGGCCCAGTTTAATCTCCATCTTAACGAACAAAAATTCCGGAAATTTGAGCGGCCGTTCCTAACGCCCAAATCTCATATTGTTCAGGCGACAAAAACCCGCCTTACTGTATTATTCGAAACTATATTTGACTTAGTGGGGCAAAACCTCCTTATCCCAAAAAGGATTTACAAGCCATCGGCATTTGTAAGGTCATTTATCGCCTCAATAAAGAGTGTTTGTTTCGAAGAGGAGGCGAGTTATGATATGGTATCGAACTATGTCATCGCGAGCTTAGCAAAGCGAATTGATCGAATCACACGCGATTACGAACAGGCAAAGATCGAAAATGACGAGATAATTCATAACTATCGTAACGTTTTACTGACCTTAATGGAGCTTATATTTTTCTTCTACACGGTAAATCCCACGGTTGCCTCATCGTTTAACGTAAGTCGGGCGATAATTATCACGAGTCGATTTTCTTCTGACCATCTCCCGTCCGATTCAAAGATGATCGCTGGCCAGATTCAAGACTGGATTAATCAATTCGTACTCAATAGTAGTGCTCTAAAACGGTCGTCGCCTAGATCAAAAATCCCTGTTGAGGTTTTAAACGTACTGATTGCGTCGGGCGAGTTAGGCACAAGGAACTCCGTTACTGAGAGTTGGTTACTGGAACATGCCCTTGATGTCGACCATTTGGAATATTTCTCGATTGTTTCCTGTCTTTACTACATCAAGGATAAATCCGGCTTCTCGAACCTCAGGCTGGCTCTTGAGCTTAGAATATCGAAAGCATTGAAAGGCTGTTCTGATATCAGGAGATCGGCGCATGACGCGCATCTGGCGCTCGACGTTCTTAGCTGTCCTTATTTGACGGATCATTTGCGGAGGGAAACGCTCTCTAACCTGCGTCGGCATCTGAGTTTACCAACGAGAACTCCAGCCGAACTTGATCAGGACCTTACCGAGTTCACTGCCGCTCCCTGGTTCGTAGGATGGAATTCCTTGGACATTGTCAACATGATTCGAAAGAAGGAGTTGAGCGCAGTATATTAATACGGTATCAAAAGTCGGAAGCTGTACAATACCGCTATACTGTCGTCCGGAGATACAAAAATTTCGATGGATGTCAGATTTGACGGTTGTCGGGCTTGTTGATTGATAATTAGCGATCTTCGTATCGGCGACCATGGCGAAAGATGAAATATGCTTTTCGCACACACGCAACGCGTGAGTCAGCTTCCGCCATCCTGCCCAAATGGTCTGCATCTTGGAACATCCGCCATCGCACGTCGCACACGAAAATGCTTGTCATTGAGCGTTGACATTTCCATCTTTATTCGGCAAATCATTGGCGCACCGGTTTGGTACACACGCCACAAACAGGGCGGTCTGAATAACCGTGTTTCTAGGCATTTTGACTGGTTCGGCGAGAATCCCACCCTCTCCGCCATATCACTTCTTTGATCTTGCTCATCTACAGTTTGGCGGCGCCCGCCTTCTCGCGCGGCGCAGCGTCGATCTATCCGCACTTCTCTCATCGCTTGCGGCCCGGAATGAACGCGGCAGTTGCCTGCGCGATTTTCTTGCCCAGCGCTCTATTTTTCTCTGAACTTCGCCACAAATGGCAGTTTATGCCCCGACGAATGCCGGCTGGCGTGGGAGAAATTGCGAACAGTTTCAAGGGAGAAGTACCATGCGCCTTAACACAACACTCATCGGAGCCGCTTTCGCAGTGCTTATTTCCGCTGCCGCGGCCAATGCCCAGGTCGTCGTGTCCTCGAAGATCGACACCGAGGGCGGCGTGCTTGGCAATATCATCCTGGCCGTGCTCAAGGCCAACAACATCGAGACGACCGATCGGGTACAACTCGGGGCGACGCCTGTCGTGCGCAAGGCGATCGCGGCCGGCGAGATCGATATCTATCCGGAGTATACCGGCAATGCCGGCTTCTTCTTCGAGAAAGCGGACGACCCGGTCTGGAAGGACGCGGCCAAGGGCTACGAAGAGGCAAAGAAGCTCGACTACGATGCCAACAAGATCGTCTGGCTGACGCCGTCGCCGGCCAATAACACCTGGGCGGTCGCGGTCCGAAAGGATCTGGCCGATGCCAACAGCATCAAGACCTTCAGTGATTTCGGCAAATATGTCTCCGGCGGCGGTGCCGTGGTGCTGGCGGCTTCGTCGGAATTCGTCAATTCGGCTGCGGCCCTGCCGGCGTTCCAGACGACTTATGGATTCACGCTGAAATCGGACCAGCTGATCACGCTGTCGGGCGGCGACACGGCAGCGACGATTGCGGCTGCGGCCAACCAGACCAATGGGGCGAATGCCGCGATGGTCTACGGTACGGATGGCGGCATTGCACCGTCGGGCCTCGTCGTTCTGGAAGACGACAAGTCGGTTCAGCCCGTTTACCAGCCGGCGCCGATCATCCGCGAAGCGGTTCTGAAGGAGCATCCGGAAATCGAAACGCTGCTGAAGCCGGTTTTTGAAAAACTGGATCTTGTCACGCTGCAGGATCTGAACGGCCGCGTTCAGGTCGGCGGCGAACCTGCCAAGGCGGTCGCGGAAGACTTCCTGAAGAAGAACGGTTTTCTGAAATAAGCTGCCGCCAGACGGCCGGTTGCCTTTCTATGGAGGGAGCCGGCCCAGGCCGGACGACGGGGATGGCAGTTTGAGTATTCGCTTCGACAAGCTGGGCGTGGTCATCGCTCTTCTCATTGCCTATGGCGCGCTCGTCGCGCCATTTGCGACCTTTCGCGCCAATCGCATCGTTCCGGGAGAGGCGAAAACGATCCTTGCCGCCCTGCCGGCCGGTGCGGGAATTGCGTGGCTGGTTCTGATGGTTTTCGCCGCCGTCATCGTTCTATTGAGAACGCCGACGTTGCTCCGGCTCGCTGCAGCAGCCACTGCACTCGTCGCCCTCGCTCTTTTCATCGGCATGGCCGCGACGCATCTGACGCCCCCGGAAAACACCTACGCCAGGGTCTCGCCGGCCTCCGGTTTCTGGATCCTGCTGTTTGCCTATGCGCTTCTTGCGGCCGATTCGATCACGCGGCTGAGGCCGCAACCTGTCGTAAGGGTCCTGCTGCTGCTGGTCACGCTCGGCGGGGCTGCGGCGATCCTGATGTCGGGGCTCTGGGACGGTCTGTCGATCCTCAAGGAATATGCGGGCCGCGCCGACGTGTTCTGGCTCGAGGCAGGCAAGCATGTGACGCTGGCGCTCGGTTCGCTTTTTGCCTCGGTCGCCGTCGGCCTGCCGCTCGGCATTCTCTGCCACCGGGTCGAGCCGTTGCGCGCGGCCGTGCTCAACACGCTGAACCTCATCCAGACGATCCCGTCGATCGCGCTATTCGGTATCCTTATCGCGCCGCTCGGCTGGATCGCAGTCCATGTGCCGGGGGCCGCGGCGATCGGTATCCGCGGTATCGGGGCGGCGCCTGCCTTCGTGGCGCTGTTTCTCTATTCGCTGCTGCCGGTGGTCGCCAATACCGTGGTCGGGCTTGCTGGTGTGCCGCGCGAGGCCAACGAGGCGGCGCGCGGCATCGGCATGACGGATCGGCAGAGGCTTTTCGGGATCGAGCTGCCGCTTGCCATGCCAGTCATCCTCACCGGCATCCGTATCGTGCTCGTCCAGAACATCGGGCTTGCTACGATTGCAGCACTGATCGGCGGCGGCGGGTTCGGTGTCTTTGTGTTTCAGGGCATCGGCCAGACGGCGATGGACCTGGTGCTTCTCGGCGCGGTGCCGACGGTGGGGCTGGCTTTCACGGCTGCCATCGTGCTCGATGCCCTTATTGAAATGAACGCCCCTCAGCGGAACCGAGGCAGGACCGCATGATCGAAATCGATGGGATCACCAAGCGCTATGACGGCAATACGGTCGTCAACAATGTGACGATGACGATCGAGCCGCGCACGGTGACGGTCATTGTCGGGACCTCCGGTTCCGGCAAGACGACGCTCTTGCGGATGATCAACCGGCTGGTCGAGCCGACGGCCGGAACGATCCGTCTCGACGGCGAGGACAACCGCTCGATGCCGGGTTTCGAGTTGCGTCGCCGCATCGGTTACGCCATCCAGGGACACGGCCTTTTCCCGCATCGCACGGTCGCGCAGAACATTGCCACCGTGCCGGTGCTGCTCGGCTGGGACAAGGTGCGGATCGACGCCAAGGTGGCGGAGTTGCTGGCACTGTTCCAGCTCGATCCGGCTCAGTTTGCCGGACGTTTTCCGCACGAGCTGTCCGGCGGGCAGCAGCAGCGGGTCGGGGTTGCGCGGGCGCTGGCGGCCGAGCCGAACGTGCTGTTGATGGACGAACCCTTTGGCGCGCTTGATCCGATCATTCGGGCCAAGGCGCAGGCAGATCTTCTCGACATTCAGAAACTTTTGAAAACCACGATCGTGCTGGTGACGCACGATATGGACGAGGCATTTCATCTGGCCGACAAGATTGCCGTCATGGACAAGGGCGAACTCGTTCAATACGGCAAGCCCGCCGAGCTGGTCAAAAATCCGGCGACGGAGTTCGTGCAGACGCTGATCGGCGCCAGCGAGAGGCCATTCCGGCTGCTGTCGATCGAGACGGCGGCAGAAGCGGTCGAGCCGGGTACGGCAGACGGCAAGCCTCTACCTGAGGCAACAAGCCAGCGAGATGCGCTGTCGGAGCTGCTCTGGACCGGCCGAAATGCCCTGCCGGTGGCGGCCGCCGACGGCACGATCCTTGGCAAGGTAACCTTGGAAGGGCTGACCCGGCGAGCAGCGAAGCCGCAATGAAGGCGTGGATCCCCCATATCCTGCGTATGGTGCTGTTGGTGGCCCTCATCGCCTTTCTGGTTTCCCCTGACTGGTTTGGACCGCTTTTGAAGCCTCTGGTGCAGGACACTGCGCCGGCGATCTACAATCAGGGCAGCCTGCTGACGCTGACGCTTCTTCATCTGCGCATTGTCGCGATCGCCACGGCGGGGGCCGTTGCTGTCGCCGTGACGCTGGCCATTCTCGTGACGCGACCTTTCGGGGCAGAATTCCTGCCGCTGTCGCGCAGTCTTGTGAATATCGGCCAGACATTTCCGCCGGTGGCCGTGCTGGCGCTTGCCGTGCCTGCCCTCGGCTTCGGCGAGAAGCCGACGCTGGTCGCATTGTTTCTCTATGGCCTGCTGCCGATCTTCGAAAATACGTTGACCGGGCTGACGACACTGCCGCCATCCGTGCTGGAGGCGGCTCGAGGCTCCGGCATGACGGATCGCCAGCGGCTCTTCAAGGTGGAACTGCCGCTGGCGATGCCGGTGATCCTTGCGGGCATCCGGCTGTCCGTGGTGATCAGTCTTGCCACCGCAACGATCGGTTCGACCGTCGCGGCAAAGACGCTCGGGGAAGTCATCATTGCCGGGCTGCAATCCAACAATATCGCCTTCGTCCTGCAAGGCGGCTTGATCGTCGGGGCTTTGGCGGTGCTGATCTATGACGGATTGTCGGCGATCGAGCGGGTCTTTGCGCGGCGTGCGGGACTGTTATCCTAAAGCTGCGCCGTCTAATGCAATCTCCAATGGTGGAAGCCGTTCCATGCGGCCTTTGGTGGTGTGGCGATTACCCCAAAAATATTCCATATCCTGCCTCTATTGACCGGAAATCCGGCGTTGTAGAACATGTCAGCATTTCTCCTCTTTTACGGGTTGGCGATGACATTCCGGCGCAGTGCACCCATCGCAATCATTGTCGCGATTGTCTTTGTCCTGGCGGGGGCGGCTTTCATTTCGAGCAGGTTGTTTTCCGGGATGACCGATGCGGTTGAGGCGGACCAGTTCCGGGTCATGGGCGCGATCGTCCAGACTGCAATCAGCGAGGCGGAAAACAAGGCGCTCGCCCGGGCCGAACTGCTCGCCGACCTGCCAACAGTGCAGAAGTTTCTGGCGGCTGGGGATCGGACCGGCCTTGAGGCGGAACTCGCCAAGATGTTTGCCAACCAGAAGGCTCGGCACGGTGTCGATCAGGCGCAATTCCACATTCCGCCCGCGATTTCTTTCCTCCGGCTCCACGATCCCGCAACCTTCGGCGACGATCTGTCGGCCTTCCGGCCGATGGTTGTCGCGGTCAATCGTGACCGTGTGCCGCTGAAAGGGGCAGCGGTCGCCCGCAGCGGTCCGGCAATCTTCGGGGTCTCGCCGGTCTTCGAGCCCGGCGGCAAGCATATCGGCAGCGTCGAGATCGGCATCGACTACGGACCGCTGCTGGCGGGCCTGAAGACCGCCTACGGCATCGATCTGGCGCTGTTCATCGAGGAATCGACACTTCGCCAATATGCCCAGGGCGTCGATCCGGAGCGCATGGGCGAGCAGAACAGGGTTGGCCGCTATATCCGTTTTGAATCCACCAATGCCCAGCTGATGGCAGAGCTTGCCGGGGCCGAGGATGTCGCCGTGGTCAACGAGCCGGTGCGCTATGTCCGCGATGCGCAGGGACTGGTGCGTGGCGTTTTGCTGCTGCCGGTCAACAGCAGTTCCGGCACGCCGCTCGGAGTGATCGCCGCCACGGCGGATTTCAGCGCCTCGCGTGCCGCCGTCAACCGCTCGCTGATTTGGCAGGCCGTGATCACGCTGATCGCCATCGTACTTCTTTCAGGCTTCGTACTTGTCGTGTTGCGTGGCTTTCTGCTCAGGCCGCTGCAGGTGCTCGGGCAGCGTTTCGATGCCGTCAGCGCCGGAGAGCCGTTGACACCGATTGTCGGCTCGGAGACCTTTCCGCGCGAAATGCAGTCTTTCGTGACGCTTTATGACAAGATTCGGCTCCGTCGCGGCGAGGCGGACAAGGTGTCATGAGAGCCGTATCGACAGGTGTCTGCACTGCATTCCTGCTGGTGGCAGCCGTTATTCTGGCAGCGTTTGCCGGCCCGGTTTTCGCGGCGGCCGACTTGCCCCGCGACAACGGCCTGCCGGTGATCGTCCAGGCAGGAGCATCCTTCCTGACGCTTGATGGCTTCGACGAAAATGCCGGCACGTTCCGCGCGACCGTCGATGTCCGCTTGCGATGGACCGATCCACGTCTGGCGAAATCCGGTCCTGCCCTGGGAGCGCCGCCCGAGACGCTGCGAGACAGCGCCGCGGAAGCGCGCATGCGCGAGATCTGGGTTCCGCCGGTCGTTCTGTCGAACCAGCGTGGCGAGGCAGCGCTGTCGGACTATGGCCTGCGCATCTATCCGACAGGCCGCGTCGAGCTTCTGCGGCGTGTGACCGCGGACTTCACCGTTGGCGTCGATGTGGCGCGGTTTCCGTTCGACCGGCAGAACCTTGTCGTGGACATGGCTGTCAGCGGATTGACGGTCGCCGAAGTGGCGCTGCGGTTCGACCAATCCGACATCGACTATAGCCGCCCGTCTGCCAATGCCGTCCTTGCCGGCTGGAACACTGGCCTTGTCGACCTGAAGAACGTTCCGCAACCCGGTTGGTACAACGGCACGCATGCGCAAGTCGCCGCCTCGCTGGACATCGTCCGTCAGCCAGGCGTAGTGGTCGCGTCCATCTTCATTCCGCTGTTTGCCTCGCTGCTCATTCCGCTGCTGGCAATCTGGCTGAACCGCATGGAGGACGGCGTCTTCCAGGTCGATACCTACGAGATGGTCAATATCATCATCGGCGGCCTGTTTGCCGTTATCGCGCTGAACTTCACCGTCTATAGCACCTATGCCATGCTGTCGGCCGGCGACAATACAGTCAACAGGCTGTTTGCGCTCAACTATTTGACGCTTGCCTCGGCGTTGTTCGTCAACATCCTGTTTGCCCGTTTCAACGTCGTGAGCGGGCTGTTCGGCCCCTATGTGCAGGAACAGGCCTATGTGACGATCATGTGGATCGTGCCATGCCTGATCCTTACCCTCGCCACGGCTTTCATGCTTGTGGCCTATGTCTAGGTCAGTTGGTCGACGGCGGCGATGACGCAGATGCGCGAAATGAATGTGACCGCCGCGGCATCTGCTGGCGCGGGATTATGTAGCGTGGTTACGGTAGGGTGGCGGCGCTGTTGGGCGTTTTGCTGTGGGCTAAAGTGCCCCGGATTTTCCGTCATCCCGGACTTGGTCCGGGATCCAGCGCGCCGCGTCGGCGGTGCAAGGGATCCTTTTCTTTGCCATTTCAAAGAGAGTTCTCTCACCACGCGGACGCGCGGTGGCTGGATCCCCGCCACGAGGGCGAGGATGACGGAGGGTGGGGAAGGCGCTGAGCCAAACAATAGGCCTCGCGTTTCTTTGCAAGGTAGAACGGAGCAGTGATAGAGCAGGCCAACCTTTGGAGGCGCATCACCGCAAGCCTCTCACCGATCCTTCGCCAAGATATCAAAGAACACGCGGTCGCGTCCGTACCCGTGGTCCGGTTCGGTTCAATCTGTGAGTCGGAGGGCGCAGGAAAATGCGGAACCTCGGTTAA
>UCML01000014.1:0-93874 GCA_900473675.1 Hyphomicrobiales bacterium
GCGTTGGAATCAATCGACTAGTGAGGACTGATCGAAAGGCGACGAAGCTACCCCGCCAGAGGGGCTTCCATGAAGATGAGATGGTTGCTCAGTTCAGGAGGTGCTTCGTAGTAGGGCGCGATCTCCTGGAATCCGAGAGAGCGGTAGAGGCCTAGCGCCTCATCGTGGTTGCGACCGGTATCCAGCCGCATGGTGGTGTAGCCCCGCTCAGCAGCCACGCGCACGATGTTCTCGGCGAGACGGCGACCCAGCCCTAAGCCTCTGCCCTCAGGGCTGATGAACATGCGCTTCATCTCGCATGTGTGTTCGTCGATCCGCTGCATCATCACACAGCCGACTACCTTTCCGTTCAGGCGGGCAACAAGGACTTCCCCATCGGGAGCCGAGTGTATCCTCGGCAAGCTGTCCAGGAGTGTGACCCATTCTTCTGGCGTGTAGTAGCGGTCGACGAACCAAGCGTTTTCGCCATAGCGCGACCGACACCAGTCGATGAAGCCGTTACACAAGGCCCGAATGGCAGCGAAGTCGTCAGGTCTGGCTGGGCCGATCTCCGAGTTCTGTTCCACGTCAGTGCCCCACTTCCGGATTCTGCATCGCCAAAGCGAGCGCTCGTCCCCGAGTTCCATGGACGCCGAAAAGGAGGCCGCAATCGAGTCGGGCTCAAACAATCGCGCGGGGCTTCGGACGTTTCAGGCCACGTGGCTCTATCGAAGTTCTCCGACTTTGCCCAAGCCATAATAAATGTAGTCAAAAAAGGTCTTGCTGACAATCTTCCAACACCTTCGATGGAATTATTCGGATCAGATGCAACCGCGTGAAGTGACATGACAATTGTGCGGACAAAGCTGCCAGTGCTTTCACACGCGTAGACGCCGACGAGGCCTATGCTATCATTGGAAAATCGGGAAAATCGATGAAACAAAGAGCACCTGATCCAACTCGGCCAAGCCTCCAAATCGCCTTCGGAAACGGGAAGACGTCTCCATGACAGCCAACAACCGCATCGCCCTCTCCAGTGATCACACCGCCCTTCCGCTCCGACAGGCCATCGCCAGTCATATTGCGGCGCAAGGTTGGCTAGTAATCGATGTCGGACCAACGACGCCGGAGAGCACACACTATCCTAAGCACGGCGAAGCGGCGGCGCGTCTCGTCGCCTCCGGCGATTGCCGGTTTGGTATCATCCTATGCGGCACCGGCCAGGGCATCATGATGGCGGCGACGAACTAGCGCATGATTATATTTCGGGGTTTTCAATCATGGAACGCAGCATGTCTTTGATTTCCAGATACCGAATTTTCATTTGATCACTCCACCTGATGACTTCGTCGGGGGTTGGTAATATCGGGATGTTTTCAAGTATTTTCACGCGAGCCTGGTGGGCTTGAAAAATGTTCTTCAAGACTGCCCCTTCTGCGGGTTGCTGCACGAACCGAACCTTCGGCGCGGCGTCAATCAATGCAGTTGTTCTGCGACGGGCCTCGATCAGTTCCGATCCAGAGCGAATCTCCAGTTCCTTGTCCAAAGATGCTTTAATCCGCAGTTCTGAGTCCTTTGCTGCCTCAGTTACCCGCTTCCACCCAGCCTCGCTTGGTTGAACCAAGTAAGCGTCGATTGCGGGAAAAAGTATTGCATCCTTGCGAACCAGTTCGAGGTTGATGTCCTCGATGAGCTGCAGGTAGATCGCCTTCAGTTTTTGCTGCTTGCGCTCTTCTTCGGTTATACGAACGAGCACGAGACGTACGTTCCAATTATCGGGAATAGGCGCGGAGATGGCAGACGAACTATTCTCGAACTTATACTCATTAGACTGAAGCGTAATCGTCATCAGTTGCCCAACATCATTGTAGGACACGTCTCGAATGGCAGCCTCTCCGTCGCCATTGAAAGTGACCGTTTCCCGTCTCCCTGGAAGATCGACCACGAGCCTGACGTCAGACGTCAGGCCTGCCGTCAGGGCGCTTTCAGCAGGCAACTGAAAGGTCAAGGGGACACGATCAGGCACCTTTGTAAAATAGTAACCTCCGATAACGACAAGAACCGCAATGACCACTGGACCGCCCAGTTCTAGGGAGGTGTCCAGTTTTCTGCTGGTGAGAGCGGCCCCTGAGCGCATAACGCCAAACAGGAACAAGGCTGTCGTTATGCCGAGAACGGCAAGCAGGATATAGTTGAAAAGGCGCATCGTCGGCTGAGCTGTCAATTCGCGCCCTGCATAAAAGATGCCGACCGCAATGACAGCTGCTACCAGAAGGCTCAAGAAAGCTATTGCAGCATATCCCAGGGCTCCCAAGGGTTGATCAATAGGCTGAGGAGCAACCTGCGTCCCCTTATCCTTTTGCGTATTGTCAACTGCCTCAGCCATCTGATTTTACCCCGCCCGATTGAATGTCAAAACTATACAATCTTTGATAATAATTTGGAGTCCTAATTCAATCGAACGAGCTGATGTTTGCCGCTCAGAGAGTATACCGTGAACCGCCGTCCAACTGGCTAGTCCCCCAACCGGAAAATGACTCTCACCTTCCACCGATAATGGACTTGATGGACGCTAACGACTTTTTCTCCAGAATTCGTTGCCCAGCGCGATACCCGCACGACGCACCCGCATATCGGCCCCAGGAAAATTAGGCTGCATCCGATATTGACATCGCTCACCTAACGTTGCGCTCTCTCTGGCTGAAACAAGGAGCGCAATGTCGTTGAAGCTGCATACCGCATGAGCATTAAGGCCACTGTTCTACGACTTATCCAACGACAGACACGTGAGCAGTATCAAATAATCGAGGCCGTCGACATTTTCGGGCGATCCGTGGCGGCGAACTCTCCAGATGAGCAAATCGCGCTTCACGAGGCCCTGTCTGCAAGCCGATCCCTGATCGCTCGAAATCCGAATCCATCTCGCCAGTTGCTGACCGAAATGGGTTGGTCACCGCTGGAAGCAGCCGCGCTCTTTATTCTGCGATGGTGCAGACAGGAGTTGGAATCAGGCGTCATCATGCGTATCGCGGCATCCTCACGGAAAAGGGAAAGGGATATCGCCAGGTTTTTGACGCGTGCATCGACTGTCTATCGAAGGCCGGACGTTATGATGGGGCTCGTGTGGAGCATGAACGAGGTGCTCTGGCTGAGGCTATTCAGCAGGTCGGCTAATTGGCATTCGAGACTCATTTGGGTGTTGGCACGTAGACCTCGACCTTCCGGAAGTCTGGGCGTGGTGCCCGATTCCTCCAGGACGATTAACGGCGTAACGCTATTGGATTGATGCAGACATGACGGACACAAGCGCGAAAGACCACGATTCCGGCTACTTGCACGCAAAACCGCGACATCCAAATCATGGTGGTCCGCCCAAAGAAGATCGGCATGAATGGATGGGAGAGTTTCTGAAACCTGGTCAAAACGGGCAGTCCGTTGAAACGCCGCGACTCTCAAGCCTGTTGTTCCGCACCTGGTGTCGCGATCAACGATCTTGGCTGGCGCTTTGATATCGCGCTCAGAACTGGTCGAGGATCATACCCATCTTTATGGGAGATTCCCGGATCGGCCTTGGCTGCCCTGTGAACAATCACGCTGTCCAATTCCGGAATGACGATCACATGCTGTCCTCCGGCTCCGCTTGCGTAGTACATGGGCGCACGAGCGCTCCGACGCTCCCGCTTCCGCAGTCCACCAGAGATACCCGTAGGCCTTGGAATACTCCGCGCGGTTGGCATCTCCTGCAGAGTTGCCAAGGTCAGCCAGAAATCCGGGGTTTCAACACCTGGCTTGGCTCACCACGGCGCGCATGCTGTTGGGACGCCTCGTAAGACATTGCTTTCGTTGAATGCTTTTCGAGTCAAACCTCAAGATACAACAAGATTCAGCTGCACGCCTGACTTGCAATGCCTGATCGATAGAATAAGATCGATAGCGTCCCAGCTTAGGAGGTTTTAAGGTGCCCGATAGAATCCCAGTGCAATTGGCATTTCAAGGTGGTGGCGCAAAATTGGGATGTCTCCTTGCTGCAGCGGGAGCGATATATGAGAGCACAGAACCTTTGGGTTTTAAGGTCACGAGGATCGCTGGAACCTCCGCTGGAGCAATTGTCGGCGCAATGCTCGCCACCGGACAAGACCCGGAACTTTTTCGAGTCCGCCTGAGAGAAATAGGTTCAAAACATATCAACGCAATCATGCCTAAAAAATCGGGCATAAGATCAGCCTGGAATATCCTAAATGGAAATCCACTATATGACGCCGTAAATTACAAAAAATTTCTACAGGAGCTATTTACCGTAAAAGGCATAAAGTACGAGCACATGAGTCAGCTGTCTTCTGTAGCGGATATATCCATCTATTCAGTTGACATCAGAACAAGAAAACCAAAAATTTACACAATAAAATCAGACAGCCTTATTGTTGACGCCTTATTTGATTCATCCGCGCTGCCATTTATTTTTAGGTCTTTCAAAGACAAGTCTGGCTTGCTTGATGGCGGACTCATTAATAATTTCCCAAGTCATGCGCTCGATAAGGTCGACGAATACGGAGAAGTAATTGGGTTTTCTTTCCCGCGAGATGAGACCGATCTGCAGGTCGATACTCTTGGAAGATTTTCAGGTGCCTTGATTTCTACAATGATGGACAATTCAGTTGACCAAGCCCTGAGTAAAATTAATCCAAAGAACATTTATTGCATTGAAACGAAAACCACGTCACTCGATTTCCCATCCGCCCTCGCGAATGACCTCAATAGTGATTTCGATACACAAGTTAAGAAAATCAGTAGCTTCTTGGGTGGAGCGATCAGGAGGATGCGGCTTGAACGCTTAGGGGTTTCTGCAAGCGACTCAGTGAGAAGAATTAATGACTTTTACGAGGCAATAGATAGTAAGCAAAACATTGAAGTCCCCTCGGTAACGGTGACTTATAGGTGTAACGGTCTTATGGAAAGAGACCCGCATAAGCGGGATGAACTTCAGGTGTCATGTGAGATAATAGCAAAAACCAAAGCCGCGAGAGTTTTTAGCCTAGAAATTGGAGTATCAAGCAACTCCGTCGACGAGAAAATATCCGATTTAGATATAACTGTTATGGATCGTAATGACAAATTGATTGGTACTACGGTGATACCGGTGAGAGTGGAGATGTCTCAGTCATCTGTTCCCGCCGTCAAAATGATTATATTTTTCCATGAGGACTTGATAGTAGGAGACGCTTATAAACTGTCGTTCTCAGCGCCTTCAACTGAGGTTTTATACGATCTCTTGAATGAACAAAGAGCCGACGCAGTATCGTTCTCGCTTAGAGTTGTCGAGCGCGTTGGCAAACTCCATATCATCGCCTTTATTCCAAACGAGCTAGAAGTGGTATTAACAGATTGGACGGAGCGGCTCGGAGAGGTAAATTGGATCAGCGGAGGAGAGATGACGAAAGCGGAAATCGCAAAAATAGCTTCACCTTTATCTGGTTTTCGTGCTATTGGTTGGAAAGCGGCAGATTTGGCACGAGGCAACTCAGCGGGCTTCTATGCTCGACGTCGATAGGCCAAGAGGTTTATTAGCCAGGAGTAAAAAATGCGCAAGCCTAATGAAGTTTTGCTTTAAGCCTAATTTTGGTTCTATTGGCCAAAAGTTCGTTAACTCGCCGCCGTGATTGCCGTGCAATCGCGGTTTTTGGCGTGTTTGCGTTTCTTCGCAAAGCTAATTTCAATAGGGCAAAAGCACCTTTTTTGCGGTATGCTGAGGTCTGATTGATCTGGGCGACAATTCTGGGAATATCCCTTGCCACAATCGCCTCTCTGATAGAGCCGTCATTTTGGGCCGAGTTCGTTGTAGAAACGGCGGGTGCGAAGCAATTATGGAAATGCACATTGGAAGCGACGCCCAATGTGCGGGGAGCGGGTCAACAACTGAAGATAGTCGAATCGCACCCCTTCTTAAACCTCAGATTACCCTGGGAGCCCGCGTCTGCGCCTCGGGCGCGGGCTCTAAACATATCGATAAATGAAGCAGCGAAAACGCAATGGCTACCCCGATCAAAATGAGTGTCACCGCTGGCTCAATGATGGGTTCGTAGGTCGGGCCATTGTTGGAGGCACCATTAGTCAAACGGTAAGTGTGGTCCCAGAGGTCGTGGGGTTGTATCGGTCGTGACCATATGGTGGCACGAAGCGACACCGTGTTACTGCGGCAAACCTGCCCCTCCTCGGTCAAGATGTCTAAAATGATATGCGGACGCAAACGGCACGACAATCAACAAGAGAAGGGCGATTGTCTGGATAACCGCACCCGATTTGCTGCTTGGGATTACATGAAGGAGGCGAAAAGGGAATGCGGCAACTGCCGATCCCGCTTCACGTCTCGCATGCAACCATGCAAGGAACGGGATCAGCCAGAAGAGAAGCCCAATCATTCGCAACCCGTGCAGCGCATAGCCTACTATTTCCGCGCTGGATTTGAACTCGATGGGAAGCTTGATGACTGGGGCGAAATAAGATTTCTGTGTCGCGCCGTTGAGACAGGCGAGATTGCACCCGTCCAGCGGGATAAAGCAACGATGACCATGGAATACTTGAGAAAACTCGGCATATCACCACCCGCCGGTAATGATCTGCACTCAGAAATTCGCGTCGATCTCGTCACGTATGCATTTGTAGACCTTCTCGGACCCGCCAAATTTCGTCAGCGCCTGTTCTCCTGCCTCGGCAATCCGCGTTCCTGTTACTGGCCGGGCGAGAATGAATTCTTCGCCTGGAAACAGTAATACCGCCGTCCGTCCAGCCTGAAAACGGTCAATCGCGTCTTGACGGTGCTTGGGCTGATCGACTTCCGCGAGTCCGTTGAGCTTGCGGTTCATGACAATGTTTTGCTTCGCCAATTTCTTTAGTCGGACCGCAGTCGCCGACGATCCCAAGACAGTTCTGTTTGTGGCTCTGGGAGAAAGCCGACAACAAGACTGCGCTTTACGACTCCACGGGCGGTAAACTGCGATGGAACAGAGGTCTGTTTTGGCAACACAAATGGCTGGGGCTGTTAGAGCGTCTATCCACTTCGAAGGATCACCGTCGCCGATCCGATTAAATCCTCCAGCGACGGCGACATCTGCAGTCATAGAGACAAGGTTGCGGTCCGCATGCCCGGGTTTGGGTTTTAAAGAGTTCGGCAAACTTATTTCAGACGTCTGCCGACAATCCATCGGTGCGGTTTTTCAGAAGGGCGAAGGTGTGCCCACTATCGGAGAGGAAGTCGCCAGGTGCGAGTTTGTATTCGGTCACTCCAACTGAGTGGCTGACATTGCCGCCAATGGCAAACAGTCGATTATTCGCAGAGTCGATCTGGACGACGATGTCCGTGTGACTCCTATAGGCGTCCAGAGACGCCGCGACGTCGTAAGTAACCACCGGCCCGAATTCCGGATTGTCTCGTGCGACGATATCGCCGATCTCCGGCCGCACTTCGTGCAACCGGAACCCCCAGAACGGTGCATCCTTATTATTTTGCTGTCTGGCCTTGATGGCATGATGGATGTATTTCGAGTGGGCTGCCGCGAACTTGAAGTTTTCGTAGGCCGCGCCAGCTTTTCTGACCATGAACGAAATGGCGGCGGCCGACCAAGGGACATCCCGATCCGTGCCGTCAAGATTATTATTGCCTATGGCTCGCCACATCTCCCCTACGAAGCCAGAGAACGGATCGACGTTTTCCTTGCCGAGGCCACGCTCGAATCGCATGAATTGCTTGTGAACGGAGGCGATCAGCTTTTCGCGGTTTTCCGTTACAGGAGGGCGAAGAAATTTTGCCATAACGAACCCGGTTCGCTGACTGCCATTCAGAGTTGCTCGGCACTTGACCCATTCGTCCGGTTCTTCCGAAACGACATCCACCTTTTGGGTGAGATAGAGCTTCCCAATCAAATTGTCCTCTGAACTGGTCGGGCCTTCCCGAAAGTTCAACGACTCGACATTGACATACATGTCTCCCATTATCGCCTCCTCGATTTGGCAATCACTATTATCGTGAATTGCTCGCTACTGATCCTACTAAGACGTACGACTATTGGTGGCTCTGTGGTCTGTGTTGCCGCTTCTGTGCTGCGCTTTTATCCATCACCGTCGGTGCGGTTTTTCAGAATGGCGAACGTATTTCCGGTGGTGGCGACGACGTTGCCAGGCGCGAGGTCATACCTCGCTATGCCAACCGAATTGCTAATGTTTCCGCCAATGGCGAGCAATCGATTGTTCTTAGAGTCGATCTGCACGACGATGTCGGCGTGGCTTAAAAAATGGTCGTGCGTTGCTGCGGAATCAAAGTTGACAGTCGGAGCGGTGCCCGGTCTGCCACGTGCAACGATATCCCCTATCTCCGGACGCGCTTCTTCCAAGCGAAAGCCCCAGAACGGCGCGGTCGTGTCCTTCTGCTGCCTAGCCGTTATTGCATGACGGATGAATGTCGATGAACGCGCAGAAAACCGGAAGCCTTCGTACGCTTCCCCAGCTCCTCTGACCATGAACGATATGGCTGCGCCTGCCCAAGGATATTCGTCGTCCGTACCCTCGATATGCTCGCCTAATGCCTCCCACATCTCGCCCACATATTCAGAAAACGGTTCAACGTTTTCCTTACCGAGGCCATGCTCGAACCGCAGGAACGCCCTGCTAACCGAAGCGATCAGTTTTTCTCGATTCGGTGAAACAGGACGACGGAGGAATTTCGCCATCACGAAGCCGGTGCTCTGATCGCCGTCCACGTATGCTCGGCATTCAACCCAGCCGCCTGGTATTTCCGAAACGACATCCACCTTCTGGGTGAGATAGAGCTTTCCAATCAAGATGTTGTCTGAATTGGTCGGGCTCTCCCAAAAATTCAGCGATTCGACATTGACATACATGTCAGACATCGCATCATCCCCTCACGTAATTTGCAGGGTGGTATTTTTATCTCAGGCTCGGCATCGACCAGGATGCCGTTGGCACCTGCCGGACCTGATACCGAGCACGGTCCTGGCCGCAACTAAATGCAACTCGCGGCATGATTGTCAAAATGCTATGTGGAAGCCTTCGATATAATACGGACGAGCATAATGTCTTGAATTTCCGAAAGAAAATTCAATCGCAACGCGGCCTGTTCAAATGCATGCATAGATTATTGTGCATCTTGTTTACTATTTTAAGATTGCATATGCAAGCTAAAAGTGTTAAATGGCATGCTGAAATATTGCATCGACATAAATATATTGAAGCTTTAACGATGAACGCCGTGAATATAACTCGGCGATCCTTTTGTTCTGCGTGAAACATTTCATGTAAATACTGAATTATCTGTAATATTACAGAAGTCTAGAAAGCCAACTTCGCGAGGTGGTTCATCAACGACCGCAGCTCAACGCAGGATGGTTGCGTTTGAGTGGCCAGGGGACGCTCGTGACAAACATTGGAACGTGCAGACGCCTTGCGCAAAATCTCGTCGGCCTGACGAAGTTGGCGGTTCTCGCGTTCCAGAGCCTTCATCTTCTCGGCCATCTCGCTTGGCAACCCGGCTCGCTTGCCAGTATCGACTTCCGCCTTATTGACCCACTCATTGATGATCGAAAGCCAGCCGCACCGACCGAGCGCGGACTTAAACTTATCTAGCTGGTATCCAGACCGCGTTGAACCCGTGCCTTGGGTTAGCGCCAAATACGGACTAGGAGGAAGAACATGACATCTCCTGCATCGATTTCACCCGGTGACGCCATGCAAGCAATACTTGACGCCGGGAAGTGGACGGATAGTGCCGACGAGGACCAGGGGCTCGCAGAGACCTTGCCGCTCGAAGCCGTGAAGGCGATAATCAAGTCGTATCCAGAAGATCAGCGAACTATAGGGCTCCTCTCGCTGGCGATTGGTGCAGGAAAGTGGGGGATCGAAGAAGGCGGGCTTCCGTCTGAAACGGACCCGGCGAAAGACAGGTGGCGCGGACCAAACAGAGCGAGCGGTAAGCACCTCATGAACTATAAAACGGGAGGAGTTGGACTTCCGCACCTGGACACCGAGCGTCTCGGGGTATTCATGGGATATCTTGTTCAGAACCACGGCGAGATTGGGCCTGCGGCCGAGCAAAACGAGATCAGGAACCTTGCGAAAAAACTGAACTCTGGCTCAGCTTTTGCCGACATCAGGGCGAACGCGACATTCAAAAAATGGATGCTACAAGGCCTTCGCAAGAAAGATTCGCAAATTTGGATTCTGGAGCACTGGTTGAAGGACTACTGGGACCCCGCCTTCGCGGCAGCCCACCGTGACGTTCGCGTTGCTCTTGTTCTCGCCCGTGTCTGGAACACCAGATCGAGCCTCGGCAGGTGTGCGGCGGCGAAGGCGGAACATGCCGCAGATAAGGTGCAGGCTGTCCTTGAGGCCTACGTCTCGTGCCCGGGAGGCGACCCTGACTACGAAGATAGGCGATGGAACTGGATGAGAAGACCGGTTGCACTGTACGACATGTTTGCAAAGTAACCGGAGACGATCCTGAATTCACCAGTCGAGCGACCGAAAGCGTCTTTGATAAACAGGTCGAGTTTTTCAAAATAGTGAGGATCGAAGTCAGGACCGAGTTCTCTGCTCGCGGGCGATCCAAAAGGATCGCGTCATCGTCGGGAGCCACCGGCGTCAGGCGCAACGCGCATCGGCGGGCTTGTTTCTTCTGGTCGTGTAATCATGATCACCGCCTCATTCACCTCTGTCATCGACTGAAGGGTAGATGCCACATTGTGACACCAGTTGCCCCACGGAATGCTGAAGGCAAACTCACTGAGATTCGGTCGGCTTCTTCATTTCATCGGGTTTGATGACGCTGTCGCCGAGTCGTTGCATCCGACAACCATATGTCGCACGCCATTTCGGCCATAAAATCTCTAGCGCAGTAGCGTGATAGTTAAGTTGATTTTGCAGAGCGCGACGCCACTCTCCTTTGGAGGAAACATTTTCAAGAATCTCCTCGCAAGTGTTCAACAAGTAAGAAAGGAACCATTCATAGGAATCGACAATTTCGCTTCTGGACTTCCGTATATCCTTGAAGCTTTTGCCGTCGAAGGCCTTTGAAAACGAGTAGTAGGTTGCGAGTCCTGGATTGGATATGCACAGCTCAAGGTACTTTCGATAGGCGGCAAGTGCGGCGGCCTCCCGGCTTAGTTTCGTGTTCCGCCACCACATAAAAAGGGCGGCGGCTATTGAAATCAAAAAGCTCAACCGAGAAATTCTGTCGGCCCATTTCCAAGTGTCGTCATCTGTCAGAAATTGGTAAATCAACTCAGTTACCTCTCGCCTGAAATACAACCGAACCCCTGCCGATGCCCATTCGCCAAGGCTCAGCCAAATTATCCTGTTTGTCTGGTTGTGCGAAACAAGATATTGCGCTGTACGAACACTTAAAACATCTATAACGTGCATTCCCGAAGCTGAGGGGCTTTCAAGTAAGCGCGGGGGCAGACTGGTGTATTTATCGCGATGTTTCCTATCGTTCTCAAAACTCGTCCTAATTTCAGGTTTTTTGAATTCTTGCACTGCAGCCGGATATCAGGAATTTCAACTATATAGCCAAGCTTATGACGCTCAATACGTTCAGGCTGACACAGTTCTGCAGGCCGTGGGCAGCGCTGAACGTGCGATATGGACAAAACGCCAACCTCGCGTGAATAAGTTTGGCTATTTTGAGCCCAAAGACGCTGCTTACTACATAGACACTGTCGAGCCGCCAAAAACGGCAGCCATCCGCGCCAGTCTGTTGGTGATCAAGAACTATAACGCCGCGATGATTGCTTTTGCGAATGGTGAAAATGCCAAAGCGCTATCGAGTAAAATTTCAACCCTCACGGTGAATGTGGCGTCGGCGCTTTTGGCCGTTCGCGCCCTGGCCAGTCCATCGGCGGCAGCGGCAAAAATTTCGACTACGAATACCGCCAAGTTCGCGGGCGCGATGACGGGCTATTTGGATTACTTGCCGTTCGTGACCGAGGTTGCCACAATTGCCAGCCGCGAAGCCTTCCGAAAGCAGCTGATTGAATCGCAACCGACGATCAGCAATATGCTGGTGACGCTCAGAGATGACGGGACCCGCGTCATGTACGAGGTCCTGCGCACACCTGGTGATAGTGGGGTTGATACTCCTGTCCCAAAAACAGATGCCGGGGCCCAGAAAATGCTGGCTGGTTGGGTTCTGCTCCTCGACAAGACCAACCTCGCACTCGAAGCGGCCGCAGACGCTGCTCGGACCGGTTCCCAGATCAATCTTGACACGCTCTCGCAAGCCTCGGTCGAACTCACCGTCTTGGCGGAGCAGGTAAGAGCCGCGAAACTGAAATAAAAGGGAAGCGCAAATGACGGCTGATGTGTTGGACCCAATCAAACAGCTAGATCAGTTGAGATACGACACCTGGTATGCCAGGGAAGATGCCAAGGCCAAGAACGATCAGGCCTCTGTTGAGAAGCTAACGCAGCTACTTGTCGAGATATATAATACCCGACTGGACGTGGTGGATGAAATTTTCCAAGGCCTTGCAGCTAAGATGGCTGACTTTGCCAGTCGGCTGGAAGAAATCGTCCAGAAGGTCAAAAATTGGCCATTCGGCGGTTTTGCGCCGCACGAAAAGCAGTTCCGCGACAAAGACCTTCCGGACAACGACTTTGATGATGCAGGTCCGGACGCCCCGGCGGTCGAGCCCGCACCGGTTCCGGCCGATAAAATTCCAGTGGTCTCTGCCGCTTGGGCCGAGAACTACCAGTCCCTCTGGGACAACATGCAAATCCGTGATGACTGGAAATCAATAGCCCAGAACGTCGCGAAAAAGATTGTCAACGGTCAGGCAAAATACGCCGCAGCAGTCGCTGGTACCACGATACCTTGGTGGTTTATCGGCGTTGTTCATATGATGGAAGGCGGGCTGGATTTCGGAACTCACCTTCATAACGGCGATCCCCTCACCGCAAGAACTGTAAACCACCCGGCCGGTCACCCGGCCGTCATTCAGGGACTGCCGATTGATTGGGTCTACAGTGCCAAAGATTCCATTGTCTACGAGAGGCTCGACAAGGTAACCGATTGGTCGCTGACAAGCGTCCTTTACCATTGGCACCGGTACAACGGGATCAGTAACGAGTATAAAAGACGGCACATTCCCACGCCGTATCTGTGGAGCGGTACGCAACACTACATTAAAGGCCTGTACACGTCGGATCACCATTTTGAAGCTGACAGGGTCTCGAAACAGATTGGTGCAGCGGTTCTTCTTCGAGCCTTGATCGAGATAAAGGCGGTTTCTCTTGTCGCCAATCAGGGTGCGGCTTTGAAGAATAAGGTGGCTACCGCTCAAAACTTGGTCTCCAATCCAGCTGCAGCGGCACAGCATGTTGCGTCGTTGGAACTGGATTTGTCGGGCGAGCCGTTCCGACATCTCACGGAAGAACTCCAATATCCGGGTCCGATCAGCGTCGGCTCGAAGAAGAAGATGGCGGTCAAACGCATCCAGGAATGGCTGTATCTCCAAGGCTTCGTCACTTCGATTGACAGCGATTTCGGAGCCTCGACTGCAAAGCAGCTTGGTAGGTTCGCCAACGCCCACGGCAGAGAAGCCGTCGACGCCCTCGATGAAGAACTTTGGGCTTTGTTGACGGCCCCGTTGCGCAAAGCACTCGCCCCGATCCCGGTGACGCCGTCCCTTGAGGCCACCATCGTGAAAGTTGCCCGTCAGCACATCGCGCAAAAGCCAACGGAAGTCGGTGGTAACAACTGCGGTCCATGGGTTCGGGCCTACATGCGCGGCAAGGAAGGTACGGCTCAGAAATGGTGCGCGGGCTTCGTCAGCTTCATGATCGAACAAGCAACCCGCGACCTGAAGGTTACCATTCCGTTCGAACGACAGGTGGGAGTGGATGCTCTGGTGGCAGACGCGAAGAAGGCCAAGCGATTCATCAGCGAGGATGAGGTCTCCACCCCTTTGTTGCGCCAGTCAAAACTGAGCCCGGGCTATCTTTTCGTGGTGCGGGCATCGAAGACCGACTGGACCCATGTGGGGATCGTATCTTCAGTCATGTCGGGAACATTCGACACGCTCGAAGGCAACACCGGCGGAGACGGTGGTACCGACGGAAACAATGCACGGGAAGGCAATCGAAGCTTTCCGAGTAAAGATTTCATCCGGATTTTGTGACGTGTATATTCTAGGAGGGCCACGGGGTGTTATTCAGCGGATTGTTGGACATCGCGATCAGCATGATTTTTCTATACCTTTTGATCAGTCTGATTTGCACAGCCATAAACGAGATAGTTGCAACACTGTTAAGCCTCAGAAGTCGCTCCTTGAGCGTCAGTGTGGCGAAAATTCTTGAAGACGAACAGCTGGTACAACGGTTCTATGCGAACGGCCTTGTCAAAGCCGCGATCTCGGCATCGCAGCGTGGCAAGACCCCCGCTGAGGGAGTGCCCTTGCCCAAGGAACATTCTTCCTACCTGGACAGCAAAACCTTCGCCATGGCCCTGTTGGGCAGCCTCGATCCCAATAAACCGATACCAGGTGTTGCTGATATTGAGCAAAGCCTGAACAATGCGAGCCTCCCGAGCGGCGTCAGGGATATTTTGGCATCTGCATTGACGACCGGCAAAAGCGATATGACCGCGCTCCGAAATGAGCTGGCTTCGTGGTTTGACACTGCCATGGATCGACTGAGCGGTGAATACAAGCGTCAAATCAGGTGGATTTCGTTCGGTGTCGGGTTAGTGCTCGCCGTCCTTTTAAACGTCGACAGCTTCGATGTTGCAAAGAGCCTCTGGAAGGATCAGGGCCTTCGTCAGCAACTGGCAGGAGCTGCCGAGACGTATCTGCAGCAGAACCCGGCCTCTTGTCCGGTACCGACGTCGGTCGCCACCCCGGATGCTTCAGCTCCTGCACAACCAGACACGGTCGCGCAGGAAGTGGCATCTGGCCTAAACTGCCAGCTTGGCAAAATGAATGACGCTTTGGACCAGGCACGTCCGTTTCCAATCGGATGGAATACAGACCCTGTCTCAGCAGGCCACAAAGCGTCAGCTTCCAGGCATTTGAGTGCCGTTTTCTCTGGACCTGGCCATTTTTTCGCGAAAGTTTTTGGGTGGCTATTTACGGCCGTAGCTTTGTCGCTTGGAGCGCCATTCTGGTTTGACACGCTCTCGAAATTCATGAACATTCGCGGAGCGGGCAAAAAGCCTGAAGAGGCACCGAAGACCTAGTTGATGGTCATTCCGTTCGCACCGGCTGAATGGTCTATTATTCTAGGCAGTGGCGAACTCTATTTTCTATTTGGCGTAATCTCACTTCGATGAGCATCCTACGACTTCGGCGGAAAAAGGACAGGGGCGGCGTTAACAAAACATCGTTTCATCGTCGCGCCGCCAGGTTGCCTCTCGGGCGAGGACTGATCGAGAGGACGACGGAGCTACCCCGCCAAAGGGGCTTCCATGAAGATGAGATGGTTGTGCAGTTAAGGAGATGCTTCGTAGTAGGGTGCGATCTCGTGGAATCCGAGAGAGCGGTAGAGGCTTAGTGGCTCATCGTGTTTGCGGCCGGTATCCAGCCGCATCTTGGTGTAGCCCCGCTCAGTCGCCACGTGCACAATGTTCTCCGCGAGACGGCGGCCCAGTCCCAAGCCTCGGCCCTCAGGACTGAAGAACATGCGCTTCATCTCGCAAATGTGTTCATCGATCCGCTGCATCATAACACAGCCGACCACCTTTCCGTTCAGGCGGGCAACAAGGACTTCCCCATCTGGAGCCGAGTGTATTCTCGGCAAGCTGTCCAGGAGTGCGGCCCATAGCCGGGCTCCCAATGAATGTCGTCGAGATGGACAACCGGATGCTGAAGGCGCTCGGCAAGACCACGCGCACGCCACGTTTTGCCTGTGCCGCCGTTGCCCATGATAGGCGTGCGATCAAAGGCAGCGGGCGTTTTGAAGATTTCCATTCTAGCCTCCCCGCATAATTGGGCGACTTTAACGAGAGATTTTCAAAGCTCCACGTGCGGTACGTACCCGTTTTTCCACCAGCGGTAATCGCTGTTCATGGACCCATTTTTCACCTTCCCTGGTTGCGTGAACTTCACCAACTGGGTTAGCAATCAAGGTACCTTTGCAACCACCATCTGCCGACTGAATAGCGCGCTTGCTAAGTGCCCAAACGTGATCACCCACTTCGCCGGAGCCTTGGCTTGCTAAAAGCTTCAACAATTTCTCCCCTGTTCTTTGAAGCCTCGTTGACGGAGCAAGAGCTTCAAGCGTCCCCCATGTGCATCAATACGATGAAGCTCCTACGCTATGCGGTGCAGAATGGCGGCATTCAGATCACTACACTCGGCAACTTTTACAGGAAATGCGTGGAGTGGTCCGCCGAAGAATTCCAGTGGCCAGGATATGAACCGGCGGAGCTTTACTCGGTAAACAAGGTTCTGAATGAACCGGACTTTCCGCCGCTTTTCCTGATCCATGAAATCTTGCTGAATGCTCGGCTGATCCGGCACTACAAAGGGCAAGCAAAGCTGACCAAGGCGGGAAGTGGCATGATCGGACGATATGGCGATCTGCAGGTTAGACGCACTTCAGCACAAACTCGCGCTGACGGTTGACACCAGCGAGAACGTAATCGTCCGCATATTTTCGCTAATGGCCGAAGCGCCAGTCACAGCAACCTCGGACGCGGTAAAGCTGCGGGCCGCTGATCGCTCATTGGCCAAGACTGCGCCTTGCCATCAAACGAAGAATTCAATTGCCGACGCCATAATCCTGGAAGCCTATCTGGAAGCGCTGGCAGCCAAAAGCGATCCTGAGTGCAAGGCGTTTTTCATTACCTCGAACTTGTCGGACCTTTCTGACCCGGTTGGGGATAAGAGGGTGCCGCATCCCCATCTTTCGATCCACTTCCATGAAGCAAGTTCCGTCTATTCGACGCAAATCTCGGAGGTGATTCGGCAGATCGACAGCGACCTGCTCGATGAATTCACCATAGGGGATGACTACGTTGAAGAACCTAGAAAGCTTTCGGAGATTTTCGAAGCTCAGAATCTTCTGTTCAGTCAGGTTTGGTATATCCGAGACCTGACGCAGTGTTAGGTGTCCGGACGCGATGATTTTCCGCAGCCTCGACCTGACGTGCTGCTCCTCTGTCATTTGTAGTTGCCTGCCGTCCCGGCGCACGACCTTGTAGCTACGGAGATCGGCGATGTACGCAGCGTGTCCGGCGTCACGGAAGCTGGCGACAACCTCATCATCCGAGATGACGTCGTAGATTTGATCGGACTCCAGGATGGAGCCTTGGTGAATGGTTGCGCCTAGTGCGAGTTCCATCAGCGATTCCGCAGAAATCACTCGTGGATCACTCGCCGAACACCAAGCGTCGATTGTCCTCGCCGAGACATCCATCCAACCGGCGGCTTGATCGCGGCGCTCTTTCCGGTCGCCAAAATGGTTGACCAGCTGAACCGTCCACAACTCGATTGATCGCTTCGTAAATGACGGCTTCGTCGGCCATACTGTAAATGATCTATATCTTCCCATAGTAAATCTCCCTGCCGGAAAGTCACGACAAAGAAATCGTGTGCTTGAAATTTCATCGGCGCAAATGGCCTGTGTAACCAGTTAGTTGACGTCGTGCGAAATAGCTCATTTCGTCAACGCAATGTTTTTTCACGCCGTGTAATTATTCTCGGCGGAGTTTGTCGAATGCTTGGCTCCGGCGAACGATCTCCTCAGTTACTCATTGAAATAGGGAGATAAAGAAAATGAGAGCATTTTTCATGGCGATTTTGATGGCGATGGCAAACCTCGCCAAGGGTGGGCTGAACGCAATGGGTTGTTGCTGGCGGACATTCTGCGGATTGTTTCTTGGAGGCGGTGGTGGTGGAGGCGCGACGCCGGGACCGCTCGATCTACCGAGCAAGGACCTTTACGAGATTGACCGTAGCATTGAAGAAGGCCACCAGAGAGCGGCCGATACACTGTCTAACGCGAGCGCGGCGATGCAGATAAAGCTGTTTGCTGCAGCAAAGCCGGACGAACGTTTTTCGATTGACCTATCGCAGCTGGAACCGTCGCACCAGGAATGGCTGTCGGGTCTTTCAACGAATGACAAAGCGATGCGATCTCTGTCTGACGCTCCACAGAGCAAGATTGCGATGCTTTTGAGCGGTCACGATGGAATCATACCCGGTCTTGATGCGCCCAAAAATGAAAAGGCCAGGGAGACTATCCCCGGCCTGGTCACTCGCATGGATGATTTCCGCCTTAGATTAGCGGCTCGGGAAAGCGACCACGTTCTCGCGGCCTGAACGACCCTTGCGACGAGCATTAAACTGCGCTGCCGCCTTCATTTCCAGGCGGCGGCGATTTTCCGTGATGGCTTTCAAAATGTCCGGCAGCCGCTCAGGGTCCTCTCGCAAGATATCTCCGTACGAGTCATATGCCTGAGCCAGGATATCTTCCGCTTCACGCTCTGCCGGTGTCATCATCATGTCCTCTTGCGCGACGCGCTCGTTCTCGATCATTTCCAAGTGTGCATCAGCAAGCTGCGCCGCCGAACGAATGCCGGTCAAACGGTAGACATCAAGCTCGGAAATTTCCTTCCGACGCCATTTTCCGAGCGCAACGTCTACGCTCATCTCACGCTCATCAGACATCAGGCTGCTTTCTTGGAAAGGCGCTGCGCCAGTTCGAAATTCTGCCGCGCGACTTTGGCGAGACGGGCATTTTCGGCCTTCAGACGTTCAATCTCGACGGCCTGCTCACGAGCCAGATCAGCCCACTCGTGAGCGGCGACAGAAGCTTCATGAACCTGATGCGCCAGGACGTGAGAATTGCGCTCCTCACGCCGCGCGTTGACTGCTGCAATGCCGCGCATATGAGCATCGGCTGCGCCCATAGCCAGCGCCGTAAAGATCGCTCCGGTCTGGAGGGCGACGCCCTGTGCGGGGCAAGGTACGCTGCGATGCTGGGCCATTGATATCTCCTATCGAAATCTCGTGAGGACAACTTCCGGTACCAGCTCCTAACAAGCACTTTCTGTCAACACTCAAAATTTAACTACCTTCAAAAAAAGGTACCGGATCAAAGGGTTATGCAACGGATCGTGGGTAAAACCGGAAAATTGCCCCTGATTTGTTACAACTTGAGCGATGTGGCTTTCCGATGATCCACCTATTGCCATTCCTGTTTCCGCACTTCCGACATCTCAGCTTTGGTGCCAGCTCGGAGATAATGCGGTTCGGATATTTGGCTTCCAGCCAGTCTCTACCAATCCAACCTTCACGTTCGCAACGAGCACATCGGCCACCGATTAAAGCCCAACTGGAAAGGTCCTGCGCCCGATTGGCTATGTCGTATAGGTCCGCGACCTCTTTCGGGGCCTCTATGTAGGGAGGGTCCGGCTGACGTGTGACATCGATGCCTCGACGATGGCGCATAGTTCACGTTTTGTTCTAATGTGCAGGCAGAGTCAAGACTGGATGGAGGCGACCGTTTTCGCAGCGTCGAAATCCTCGCCAATCAGATGCTCGATAGTGATCGGGCATCGGTCAGGCAGCTCGACATCCACCGATCTCTTCGCCAGCCGCCACAACTGATCGAGATCGACATGCCGCCAGACGCTTGCATCCGCACGAATGATCGCGTCCGAATGAGCACTGTAGATATCCTCCAGGCTGACAAATGATGGATCAATTGATCGGCGGATGAGACCGGTCAGAAGCTGCCTGATAGCCATCGACAGATCAGCGATTGCGGCCCGGCCGAGCCCCTCGATTTCGTCGATCAGGTGATCGATATCAAGTCCTTCAGCTCCGGGCATCGAGCGAAGAAGAGCGGCCTGCTGCTTGGTCCAGGCGACGAAATCGTCGTCGTAGAGCGTCATGTCCGCATCATCTCACGGAAGACTGCGACCTCCTGCTCGATCTGCTCTTCCGAAGGCATCGGAATCGGCAAATCCGCATCGCCCAGAGCGACCAGCAGCTCAGCGTAATCGCGGATTTTCAGATCGTCGATGGCGACCTGACGGCTGATCTGGCCACGTGAATAGAGGACGAGTGGATGCGTGTCAGGCAGATCGGTCATATTGGTGTCTCTCGCACGTGCGCCAGTGTCAGCTGATTAGCCCGCTCGACCGACAGAATACCTTCCCGCAGCAGATCAGCGATCATTCTGAGTGTGTCGTCACCTTGAAAGTCGCACAGCGCGCTCAGGTGATCAGCCAGCTCCTCGGACGGATGGGCAGAGATCGCAAGACCGTGCCGGTGAGCAATGGATGCGACGATATCTGCGGCGGTGATCTTTGTGACGGTCGCGCTCATTTGTATCGCTCCGGATATCGCGCGACCTTTTCCTCTGTGATCGAGCCATCGCGCTTATCGACAGGGTTCTGGTAAAGAGCGCGTGCTGTCATAACGTTGATCCAGAATTCGGCGTCCTCGTTGTAGCTGGACTCCAGAATGCGCACCTGTTCGTTATCGGAAATCGCGAGAAATGCCTCGACCTTTGCGATGACGGCGGGGTCCGGATCGAAAGGCAGATACTTCAGCTTGAGCCGCTCACGGAGGTCCTGATTGTCCGGCATGTCAACAATATCTCCGGCTTCGCATGACCTGGACCAGTCAACGTTTTAGGGAGTCTAGCGCAACCTAAAAAACTTTGAAATAGGTTGCAGGCACAGCGAGATAGGTTGCGTTAATTTATGTCTTAAAGTGCATATTTGTTGCCGAATATGTCTCAAAGGTCATATTAGCGAGACTGCAATGTTCTGAAGGGCGTGCCGCGTGACATCACGTTCCCGGCTATTTGGGTAATTTATTCCAGCTGACTGCGGTCCACATCTTTGTCCCGCCTCTTGCGCTGGAAACGCTCACTGCACAGTTCTTTACGCTCGGCGGTTCGCTTGTGCTTGTGCAAAGATAAAAGACCTCTGTGCACTCCAATCCTTCGAGGAGATCGCACTTAGACTTGGCCTGCTTAGTCTGGGGAGGAAGTTTGAACTCTCTCTCCAAGTCGCCCAACGATTTCAGGTCATTCAGGGCGATGTATCGGTCATACCGGCGAAACGACATCATCTCGATGTTTCCATCGATTGCGCCGAACATAATGTTGCTCCCAGTGACTGGGTCTTTGCCGATACCCAAGCGCTCGAATTTTTTGTTCTTCATCTCCGAAACACCATTCAGGTTTTTTAGATTGTCATCGAAGCTCTTGCGTGAGTCGAAAGCCGAATAGGCAAAATAGTCCGATCCGTTGGTCTCGGAGGCGTCGCAACCAGCAAGGAATATGGATGCACAAAGGAGGGCAAGCATGGGCAAAGACAGGAAACGCGGGTGCATTGCAATCTCATCAAAATACGTGGAAGGGTTGAGTTTGCACAGCAGTATGGCTCAGTCAACAGGATTGGGAGCCATCATAATCTCCGGGGATGAGTGGCACCATGGTCGAGATAAATTTCAACATGATCGGCTACGAATTCTCGCGCGGCCTTCGTGTTCTGAAGGAGGGATATAGCTCTGCAATTCTCGCACTCGAACAGAAGTCAGACGCAATTGGCACCGAGTTGCTGGATTATCGACGACACATCGCTGACGGAGGCGAGCCGGACGAGGAAAGAGACGAGGACGGCTTCCTCTTGTGGGACCGCGAACGTCTGCTGGAAATGGACGCCGAAGTGTGTACAGCCGCCGTCGTAGAGGCCCGTAAGGCCTTTATCATTGCTCTTTATCACCACTGGGAGCGGGCGGTTAGGAAAGATACGGGGTATCACGGACGCGACCATGTGAAGCTTCTCAAAGAGGCTGCCGCCAAGAACATCAACGTTCAGCCAGACCTGGACAGGGTCAGGCATCTCATCAACACGCTCAAACACAACAACGCAGAGCGAGGCCTTCAGGTGCTCCAACACTGGCCTGAAGTTTTTCCTGCAAACTTCAGCTCAGACGAACATACGGACTGGTACCACTCCATTATTCTGACCGATGCTCACGTACACCAAAGCCTCGATATTATCTCAGACTCCGGCCCGTTGACGGTACGGCTGGGCGATATTGCCTCTGCGAATCAAACTTAAAAAGGATGGTTCACCCTCAGCGCCCCCGGCAACGTGCGGCATTTTTGACTGGCCATATAGGCCTGCGGAAACAGCAAGATCGGTATAGGATCGGTATAACTTCTGATTTTAGACTTATACCGATTTGGGTGACTTCTCAAACTCCCAACGAAATCAGGGAGTTGAATGGTACGGTTGGGGGGTCTCGAACCTCCGACCTCAGGTGCCACAAACCTGCGCTCTAACCAACTGAGCTACAACCGCACAAAAGAAAGCTGACAAGACAAGGTCGTGTCTCGCTTTCCGGGTCAAATACGGGCAGTCCGTATTTTTTGCAAGTCATAACTTGCCACTTGATGTGAAAAAACCGGGAGACATGTCACCCGGTTCTTTTCATGCGGCCATGCCGACAAAAGCCGGCGCGGCGAAAATCAGTTCTTCTTGAAGCCGGAGAACGCCTTTTCGGCGGCTTCCTTGCCCGGCTTGGTGACAGTCTCGGCAACCTTCTTGGTTGCTTCCTGCATCGACTTTGCCTGTTCCATTGCAAGCTCGGCCTGCTTGCGGATGAAGGCGGTCTGCAGTTCGAAGAGTTCCGAAACAGACTTGACGCCGAGCAGCGCTTCCATGTGCGAGAGCGAGTTCTCGGCATTGGTCCGCAGGGCTTCGATTGCCTTGAGGCCGAGTTCGACGGTGCCGGACTGCGCGCTTTCGAGCGTCGCTTCAACGGTCTTCGTCGCGTCTTCGGCAGCGGTCTTCATCTTGGAATAGGCTTCCTTGGACTGGGCGGCACCCTTTTCCGCAAAATCGCGGAAAGTTTCGGTGACCTTTGCCGGGTCGAACGAGGCAAGCGAAAAGACGTCGTCGGTTTTCTTGGTAGCCATGATCAGCGCTCCTTGGTTGTGGGCCCTCTCATGAGGCACCCATTGTGCGGTGATGTCTATATAGGCGATTTCGTTGTGCATTGCAACATATTTGTGCATCGCAGCATTCATTAAAATCACCGGCATTAACCTTTCGCGGCGAAAGGCATGTGGGCCATGGTCTGCAAGCTGGACCCCCGACGCCGCGGCGTCTATTAATAGACTGTTAACAATCCCGTCCGTGTGACAGTTGCGCAAACCAGGTCAGCCGATGCCCGCAAAATCGTATCCCTTCATCGACATCGCCGTTCACGAGCGGGTGCGGGAGCATTTTGCGAAGGGAGATGCTGCCGTCCTGTTTTCGCCTGACATGAACCAGGTGCTCTGGTCGAATGGCGAAGGCGCCTTCCTGTTCGGTCTGCCGTCGATCTACGATTTCATCGACAGCGGCGCAAACCGTACCGATGCCGCCTATCGTCAAATGGAAGCCGCCGCCAGACAGCTGCAACGCAGCGGCGACAAGCGGACGTTTCTGATGCGCATCGCCTCCGGCTTCCAGCGCGCTTCGGTCAATGCCTCGGTCGAAATGATCACGGTACGACCCGGCGAAACGGCAATCCTCTTTGCAGCGCCCCGCACCGGTAAGCCGATCGCCATCGAGGATCGCGCCGCGCGGATGATCTCCGGCTTTGACGACCCCGACACCCACATGGCCGTTCTGGACGGCGAAGGCACTATTCTCGCCGCCTCGCCCGGCTTCGACGCGCTATCCATGACGCGGCAGACATGCCGCTCGCTGGTTGCCGCCGTTGCCCGCGACAGTGACTGGCTGCTGAAGCGCCCGATCCCGACCGGCAAGGGCCATCTGCCCGCCGCGATCGGTAGGCTGTCGGACCGTCCCGCCCTGCATCTGCTTTTCGCGGTGGAGACCATTCTCGGCAATCTCGATCCGGGAGCCGACTTCCGGGAGATCGAAGAAACAAGTATTGCAGCCGTCACAGATGAGCCCATCACATTCGAGGAAGTCGCTCCGCGTCTTTCGTCCGCGACCTTGCCGGATGATCTCATCGACGAGATAGAACAGATCGAAGAAATCGCGGTGGAAAGCGAAAGCTTCACCGATTCGCTGGACGAAGCAGACGTCGTTGATACCGACGAGGTGGCGATCGGAACACGGACAGAGACACCCGCGGATGAGCTTCCGGTGCTGGAAGCAGACGCTGAGATCAATGACGAGGCTGTGCCTGCTTCCACGGTGGAGATGGAACGGGCTTCCGCCGAGGGTACAAACGCGTTTGACGAAGCCGTTCCCGAATCATCCGAACCTCAACCGGACTTTCCAGCTGAGGCCCCCGTCGAGCAAACCGCAACCGACTTCGCCGAGACCAGCGGCACCGTTCCCGTTGAGGCTCGGAACACTGAAGAAAACGCGGATCGGCTGGTGACGGACGAAACGACCGACGATGCGCCGACCGAGCCTGCGGCAAATGAAATGCTCACGGACGCGCCGCCCGAAACGCCTGTCGCGGAAAGCTCCGCACCTGACGAAATTCCTTTGGCCGGGCCAGACAATGCGCCGGAAATTGCGGACGGCACGACGGGCGCAGTTGTCGAACCCGACACGGCTACCGCTACCGCTGGTCCGGTCGATATCACATCAGAACAGGTGCCTGACGCCGAGCGCGGCGCGGAAGACATTGCGCCGGGTTTCGTCTTCAATCCCAACAGCCGGGCCGTCCGTTTCGTCTGGAAGATCGATGCCGACGGACGCTTCAGCGAGATATCCGAGGAATTCGCAACTGCCGTGGGGCCGAATTCCGCTGATATCACGGGACGAAGCTTCACCGAACTGGCGGACCGCTACCACCTCGATCCCGGCAATACGATCGGCGAACTGCTGAAGCGCCGCGATACATGGTCGGGCAAGACCATCTATTGGCCGGTCGAAGGCACAGGCCTGCAGGTTCCGGTTGATCTGGCCGCCCTTCCAACCTATTCGCGCAACCGTGAATTTGACGGCTTCCGCGGCTTCGGCATCGTGCGTGTCGCCGATACCATCGCTGATGAACAGGCCATGGGCCTGACATTCGGCGAGCGGGCAGCCTCTGTCGAGGAAAATATTCCAGAGAGCATTGACGCCGCAGCGAGTGAAGCGGATGTGCTTTCCGGCGATCATGAGCCGGCAACGAACGACATTGTCTCCGACGATACAGTCGCGGATGAGGAAATCGTGGACGAAGTATCCGATGCAGACGCCGAACACATGGATGACCTGCAGTCCGCTTCCGACGCTGCATCCGAGCCGACGAAGCCGGAACCGGACAGCGAAGACCTGTTTGCCGACCTTGATGACGCCCTGCCCGCAACAGACGAGCCCCCGGAAGATCCCTTCCGCGGCGAGCGTCCGGCGCTGAAGCTGGTCGCGACCCCTGGGCGCCGCGCATCGGATAAAATCGTCCAGCTCGACAGCCACCGTCCGCAGGGCACTGAGACTTTGAGCCGCAGCGAACAGGCAGCCTTTCGCGAGATCGCGCGTCAGCTCGGCGATTTTGGCAAACGCCCGAATGAAAACGTACCGGCTGGAGATGAACCGGCGATTGCCAATCCATTAGAAGAGACCGCACCGCCGAGAACCGAGGCAATCGACAAGGACGATTTTGCTGACATCGATGATGCCGTGGCACCAATCGTCGAAAATACCTTGCCCGAGACGCTGGCCGCAATCGTGCCTGCACGCACCAGCGGCAGCAGCAGCCTGACGCCGGAAATTCTCGACAATCTTCCGCTCGCCCTTCTGGTTCATAGCGGCGATGATCTGTTTCATGCCAACTCCGAATTCCTCAAGCTTACCGGCTATGCCGATCTCGACGAACTGCGCGAGGAAGGCGGCATAGACGCCCTTTTCGCCGGCGACGAGGACGGCCTGTTCGATTTGCCTGACGGCACAATGATGGTGATTCGCAACGACGGCCAGCTCGTGCCGGTTTCGGCACGGCTTCAGTCCATTCGCTGGGAAGACAAGAACGCGCTGATGATGGCGCTTTCAGCGGTGCAGGCAGCTCCCGCCCCTCTCGTCACCGAAAACCAGCCGGACGCCATTGTTGAAGAAAATAGCGAAATGCCGGAGATCCAGGCGCTGCGGATGGAGACGGAAGAACTCCATTCGATCCTCGAAACCGCGACGGACGGTGTCGTCGTCGTCGGCGCGGACGGCGAAATTCGTTCGGTGAACCGGTCGGCAAGCGCGCTGTTTAACTATGACGACGGCGAAATCCGCAGCAAGCCTTTTGCTATGCTGTTTGCGCATGAAAGTCAGAAGGCGGTGCTCGACTATCTCGCCGGCCTTTCCGGCCATGGCGTTGCCAGCGTGCTCAACGATGGCCGTGAAGTGATCGGCCGCGAGGCGTCCGGCGGCTTCATCCCTCTGTTCATGACGATGGGCCGCCTCTCCTCCTCCAACGGCTTCTGCGCCGTCATCCGCGACATCACCCAGTGGAAGCGAACGGAAGAGGAACTGCGCAACGCCAAGCGGGCCGCCGAAACGGCGAACGCCCACAAGAGCGATTTTCTCGCCCGCGTCAGCCACGAAATCCGCACACCGCTCAATGCAATCATCGGCTTTTCCGACATGATGGCGAGCGAGCATTTCGGCCCGATCGGCAATCCGCGCTACGTCGAATATGCCGGCGATATCGGTCGCTCCGGCCGCCATGTGCTGGATATCGTCAACGACTTGCTCGACATTTCGAAGATCGAAGCCGGCGAGATGGATCTCGAATTCACCGCCGTCGAGATCAACGATGCGGTGTCCGAGGCCGTTTCCTTGGTGCAGCCGCAGGCTAACAGCCAACGGGTGATCATCCGCACGTCACTTTCAGGCTCCGTACCCAACGTGGTCGCCGACAACCGCTCGATCAAGCAGATCGCGCTGAATATCCTGTCGAATGCTATCCGCTTCACGCCGTCGGGCGGCCAGATCGTTGTTTCGACGGCCTATGAGGCCAATGGCAGCGTCATCCTGCGCATTCGCGACACGGGCGTCGGCATGACCCGGACCGAACTCGAGCAAGCGATGAAGCCGTTCCGCCAGGTGACAACCGGCGCCCGCAAGCGAGGTGACGGCACTGGCCTTGGCCTGCCGCTAACCAAGGCGATGGCGGAGGCGAACCGGGCACAGTTTTCGATCAATTCGGCGCCGAACGAAGGCACGCTGGTGGAAATTTCCTTCCCCTCACAGCGAGTGCTGGCAAATTAGCTATCGGATAGCGATTGCGACCAGTATCAATTGAGGTTCAGGAGACTCTCGGCGGCAGTTTTGCGCCGCCGAGGAAGCGGATGGCACTGGAAGTGCTATCCAAGCAGCTACTGCGCGGTGGCCAGCTCATCTGCATCTTGTTGTGTGTCTTCAGCCGCCAATGCGTCTCGCACCTGATCGATCTTGCCAACTGATGGTCCGACACCGAGAACAGTCTTTGCCCAATCCATAACGTCCTGGTCGACGGCATCTTCTCCCAATTGCCGAACGCGATTCTTGTTGGCCGCCGAGAGTAGCGCATCGTGCAGTGCATCGTCACTCAGTGCGGGATCGGTCGGCACCGCGTCGGTCCCATTTTCCAGCTCAAACTGCGCATAGGCGACCACATAGGCCGAGAGGGCAGCCATGCGCGGATCGTTCGAGTTCAGGTAGGCGTGATAGTTCCGATTGAGCGAGTGCAGGCCCGCAAGCTTCGACGGTAGGCCGGGTTTTTCCTGCTTGGCCGCGAGTTTTGCAGGTGCAGGCGTCGTCTTTCTGGTCGCAATGGATTTTTCCTTCACCTTCTGCGTCCCGAAGAGCTTGCCGAGTGCCCTGGTAATGGGATCACTCGACGGCTTCGCGCTGCTTTTCCCATGCAGCGAGGCGGTGGCGGATTTTCCATGGCGGGCCGAGGCATCGCCTCCGCTCCTGCCATTCCCATTGCCGCCGCCATGGTCGTTGCCACCGCCATGGCCGTTGCCGCCGCCGTTACCACCACCGTTACCATTGCCCGCGAGGGCGGACGAGGCGGACAAGTTCAGCGGATTCTTGAGGTCGATGCCGATCGGCATGGTCGCGAGAATTGCGGACATGCAGACCACGAGAGAAAAACTGCCAATTTTGCGCATAGAACACTCCTCCGCTTCATATGCTTGTCGAGTCTTTCCCAAGACGCTTGGAGGCATTTTGGGCCGATTTTGTGGCATCGGCGAATAGGCGACGCCATTTTCAACGGTTTGCCAGCGTCCTGAAGGCACAACCAAATGATAATCCGACTCTGCTGATCTTAGCGAGCCCGAAGAACATCCCACCTGACACTCGCATTGACAAGGTGGTCATCGGTGACTGGTCTGAAATGTGCTCTAACCATCTTTTGCGGTCGTTGGCAGTACTGGTTTGTCCTTCCCCTCCGACGCAACGATCTGCCGATGGTAACAACTACTCTCGATCTATGAAAATTAGCAATAGCTTCTTAAGCCTCTGGAAAAGCAGACAAAAAAAGAGGCAGCTGAGAAGCTGCCTCGATAAGTTTGATGCTAAACAGGTGCTCGAGAAGAAGTGACGTCATGTCGGGCCGGCATCTCTGCCGAAAGCCAACCCTGACATCGGGTGGTCTCAAGTTGAGATCACCATGCCCCGCCATCCGTTAACAAAACCTTGCCACGCAATCCTCAAATTTTAGCCATCGGCGGCAAAGACCTAAGCTTTGGTTAATTCGGCAGGTCCGAAATCCTTAACAAGCCGAGGTCAGCTCCGCAGCTCGGCAAGGTTGGCGTAGAGATCAAGCGCCTCGGGATTGGCAAGCGCTTCCTTGTTCTTGACAGGTCGGCCGTGCACAACTTCGCGCACAGCAAGCTCGACGATCTTGCCCGATTTGGTGCGCGGAATATCGGCGACTGCGACGATCTTGGCCGGCACGTGGCGCGGCGAAGCACCGGTGCGAATCCTGGTTTTGATTGCCTTGACGAGATCGTCGGTCAGTTCCGTGCCCTTGGCCAGCCGCACGAACAGGATGACGCGGACATCGTCATCCCAGTCCTGGCCTATGCAGATTGCTTCCGCAATTTCGTCCATCTGCTCGACCTGATTGTAGATCTCTGCCGTACCGATACGCACGCCGCCCGGGTTGAGGGTCGCGTCCGAGCGGCCATGAATGACGATGCCACCGTGCTCCGTCCACTCGGCAAAATCACCGTGGCACCAGATATTGTCGAAACGCTCGAAATAGGCGGCCTTGTACTTGGCCCCGTCCTTGTCATTCCAGAACATCACCGGCATGGAGGGAAACGCTTTGGTACAGACCAGCTCACCCTTTTCCTGGCGCACCGGCTGCCCTTCATCGTTCCAGACATCCATGGCAAGGCCGAGGCCCGGCCCCTGGATCTCGCCGCGCCAGACCGGCTTCAGCGGATTGCCGAGTACGAAGCAGGAGACGATGTCCGTGCCGCCCGAAATCGAGGCCAGTTGAACGTCCGGCTTGATGCCCTCATAGACGAAGGAAAACCCTTCCGGCGACAGCGGCGAGCCGGTTGATGTCATCAGCCGAAGCGACGAGAGGTCATGCGTCGAGACCGGCGTGAAGCCGCCCTTGCGAACCGCGTCGATATATTTCGCCGAAGTACCGAAGATGGCGAACTGTTCGTCGCGGGCGTAATCGAACAGGACATTGCCGTCCGGATGAAACGGCGAGCCGTCGAAAAGGCAGAGCGTCGCCCCGAGCGCGAGACCAGACACCAGCCAGTTCCACATCATCCAGCCGCAAGTGGTAAAATAGAAGAGCTTTTCGCCCTCCCTCAAGCCGCAATGGAACCGATGCTCCTTCAGGTGCTGCAGCAAAGTGCCGCCAGCAGAATGGACGATGCACTTCGGAACGCCCGTCGTGCCGGATGAGAAGAGAATGTAGAGTGGATGCGCGAACGGCAGAGGCACGAACTCAAGCGGTTTCGCGGCAAAGGGCTGGATAAAGGCCGCCAGCGTCTTGCCATCCCCGATCGATGCCGCGAGCGTCTCCGCATCTCTGGCATAGGGGATGATCAAAGCCGGCACGCCGAGCGCCTTGACGACAGCCTGAACCTTTGAGGAAACGTCCTGAAGCTTGCCGGCATACCAGTAGCCGTCGCAAGCGATGAATAGCTTGGGTTCGATCTGGCCGAACCGGTCAAGCACGCCCTGCTCGCCGAAATCCGGAGAACAGGACGACCAGATCGCGCCGATGGATGCGGTGGCAAGCATCAGGGCGATGGTTTCCGGCATGTTCGGCATCATTGCGGCAACGCGGTCACCCTTGCCGATGCCCGCGGCCTTCAGGGCCTGCTGCAGTCTGGACACCAGTGCCCGCAGTTCATCCCAGGTCATGCGCGACTGCGCCTTGTCCTCGCCGCGGAAAACCAGCGCGTCGCCGCTTCCGCTGTGCCGCAAGAGATTTTCGGCAAAATTCAATGTCGCATCGGGAAAGAAACGAGCATCGAGCATCACTTCGCCATGGATCAGCGCCCGCTCGCCGCGATCGCCGATGACGGCGCAATGATCCCAGACCGCTGTCCAGAAGTCAGCACGCGCGGTGGTCGACCAGTCGTGGAACGCGTCATAGTCCGCAAAGCTCTTCGAAAAGCGTTGCTCGCACCAGTCGATGAACGCCTTCATCGGCGTCTGTTCAATGAATTCGACGGACGGTGTCCAAAGGGGTCGATCTGACTGCATGCTTTCCTCCGCTTCCCAAGCCAGCCTCTATATCATGCTGCGACGCAAGATAAACAGGCCGCGCAAATGATGGCTGTGGCAGTTGCGACATTTCCCTGTTCGACCGTTTGATTTCTCGTTGGTGAAAGCCTATCCAGATGCCTTTCAAAACGATTGAAAGCGCGCCGGACGGCAATGACGCAATTCTTCAATATCGCCAGTAGAATAACGGGGTTGCGTGACCTTCTCGCGTCACGCATTGTTGCCTGGCTGGTCGTCTGCGCATTCGTCCTTACCGTTCTGTTCAAAGTTGCTCTGCCGCTGTTCGTGTCGACGGCGAGTGTCAAGGCCAACATGGAGCAGGTGCTCTCCTCCTGGACAGGCGCGCGGGCAAATATCGCTGGTGATCCGCATATCAGCTTCTGGCCGCACCCGGTTCTGACCTTGCGCGCCATTACATTCGAGGGTGGCGATACGGCCACGCCGGAGCTGCTGGCGAAGGCCGATGCCATTGCCGCCGGGTTCGATATTCTCGCCGCCTTGCGCGGCACTCCGGTCTTTTATGATTTCCGCCTGGTCAATCCGGTTTTGAAGGTGGAGCGTAGGACCGATGGAACCTTCAATTGGCGCCGCGCCGGCTGGATGGCCGAAGCCATCGCCAACGCATCGGCAAAAACGCCCTCCGCCGTTCGCAATACACCGATCGGCGATATCGAGATCGACAACGGTACCGTCGAACTCACCGACCGCATCACCGCAAGCGCGTATCGCATCACCGACATATCCGGTTCCGCGCAATGGCCGACCCCCACAGCGCAGATGAGCGCCAACCTTTCCGCTGCCATGAACGGAGAAACGGTGGAGTGGTCTGTCGTCTGCGACGAGCCGATGATGCTGCTTTCAGGTCAAAACAGCGCGATCCAGACATCATTCAAATCCGCTCCGCTGAGCTTCAGTTTCGATGGCGCCGCCAACGGCTCTATCCATCCTTTCGCCTCCGGCCAGCTCCAACTCACGGCAAGATCGTTTGCCGCGCTGTCGGCGTGGTCCGACGGCAAGGCGCCGTCTGCAGGATCCACAGGAGCCGTCGCCATCGACACCAGCATGACAATGTCCGCGGAGACGTTGAAGATGGACAATCTCTCGCTTTCCCTGGACGGGGCCAGCGCGACGGGCGTTCTCGATGTCGCATGGAATGGGGCGCGCGTTCCGCGTGTCGATGGAACACTGGCCTTTGACCGGCTCGACCTGACGTTGCTGCTTTCATCCCTTTTGCCGCTTCGGCCGCAGTCCGATACCGCCGACCGACTCGACATGTCCTTCCTGAAGCAGCTTCGCCTCGATCTGCGCCTGTCGGCGCAGGAGGCAAGTTATGGCCCACTGACTCTGACGGACGTTGCTGCGGGCATCATGGCTGCGAACGGCCGTGCTTCCGTGGATATCGGCGACGGCACCTATGCTGGCGGCTCGCTCAGCGGTCGTATCGCGCTTGCGAACGATGGCGCCGAGGGCGGGCAACTGCAGTTCTCGCTGAAAGACGCCGATCTGGAGCCAGTTGCCTCCAGTCTCGGTCTGGTAGGTCCCTTGCCGCTTGGCCGCGGCATGTTGAGTGTCGACCTCTCCACCGCCGAGCCATTGTCGAAAATGACGCCGGGCGGCGTCTCCGGAGAAATCCGCTATATGGCGAACAACGGAACGCTGAAGAACTTCAACGGGCCGGAATTCGAGCGGCTTGCTGCACAAGGCCGTTTCTTCAACATCAGCCAGGCAGGCAACGGTTCCTTCGACTTTATCACCGCGGATATCGTTGCGACGCTGCGCAACGGCGTCGCCGAACTCGTCAAGACAGATATCAAGGGCGAAGGAAGAACCTTGTCTCTCGCCGGCGTCATTCCTTACCGGAATGGCAGTCTGGCGCTTGCGGGCGCAATCCGCCCGGACGACAGCGCGATACCTGCCGTCCGCTTCTTTGTCGGCGGCTCCTGGCCAAACCCGGTGATTTCACCCCTGGCGGCAATCCCCGCGCAGCCATGATCTGGTCGCATCGACTTTGTCACAGGGCATTCTAAAATAAGCAGCCGAATCAGCCCATAGGAGATGTGTCCGTGCTGCGTTTTCTTGCCGCCCTGCTCAAGATCGCACTGGCATCACTGCTGACGGGCGCCGGGCTTTCGATCTTCAACATCTCGTCCGAGCAGATCCTGCAGCAGGCCGGCCTCACGCCGGATATCCTGTGGGGCTACCTGTTGCGCTTCACGAATTGGGCGCTGCCCAACATCCTGCTCGGCTCGATGATCGTGCTGCCCGTCTGGTCGCTGACCTATGTTTTCCTGCCGCCGCGCGAAAGGGAACGGGAGCGCGACTGACGCGCCCGCCGCTTCTCCTTCTTCTTAGTGAGCGAACGCTGCCTGCTCGTCCTTGATGCGCTGGATTTCCCGGCTGCGCGACACGACGGACGCGATCAGTACGCCGATGGCAACGATACCAATCAGGATGGTGCAGACCGCGTTGATCTCCGGTGTCACGCCGAGCCGCACCTGACTGTAGATCCGCATCGGCAACGTGGTGGCGCCCGGACCAGAGGTAAAGCTCGAAATCACCAGATCGTCCAGCGACAGCGTGAAGGCGAGGACCCAGCCGGAAAACACCGCCGGTGCGATCACCGGAAGCGTCACCTGCAGGAAGGTGGCAACCGGCGTGGCACCAAGGTCCATCGCGGCCTCTTCGATCGAGCGATCGAAGCTTAGGAGTCGGGATTGCACGACGACGGCGACGAAGCACATGGTGAAGGTGATATGCGCCAGCGTCAGCGTCCAGAAACCGCGATCGAAGCCGATGGCGACGAACAGAAGCAACATCGACAGACCGGTGATGACCTCAGGCATGACCAGCGGCGCATAGATCATCCCGGAAAACAGCATGCGGCCGCGAAAGCGCGTATAGCGCGTCATGGCAAGCGCTGCCATCGTGCCGAGCACGGTTGCCACCGTCGCCGAAATCAGACCGACGCGAACGGTTACCCAGGCTGCATCGAGAAGCGCCTGATTGTGAAGGAGTTGCACGTACCATTTGGTTGAGAACCCCGCCCAGACGGTGACCAGCTTGGACTCGTTGAACGAGAAAATGACCAAAAGCACGATCGGCAGATACAGAAAGGCAAAGCCGAGGACGATCGAGGCGATATTGAAACGGGACCAGCGCTGCATGACTATCTCCCCTCGCCGTCGGCTTTGGCCTGGGCATGCTGGAAGAACATGATCGGCACCACCAGGATGAGCAGAAGAATAGTCGCAACCGCCGCAGAAACCGGCCAGTCGCGGTTGGCGTTGAACTCATTCCAGAGCGTCTTGCCGATCATCAGCGTCTCCGAACCGCCAAGCAGGTCCGGGATAACGAACTCACCGACGGCCGGAATGAAGACGAGCATGCAGCCGGCGACCACGCCGGGCATGGAGAGCGGGAACGTGACGCGCCAGAAAGCCCGGATCGGCGTGCAGCCGAGATCCTGTGCCGCCTCTGTCAGGCTGTGATCCATCTTTTCCAGCGACGAATAGATCGGCAGAACCATGAAGGGCAGATAGGAATAGACGATACCAATATAGATCGCCCAGTTGGTGTTGAGGATGATCAGCGGCTGATCGATCAGCCCGAGCGTCAAGAGCAACTGATTGAAAAGCCCCTCGGGCTTCAGGATGGCGATCCAAGCGTAGACGCGGATCAGGAAGCTTGTCCAGAACGGAAGGATGACCAGCATCAGTAACGTCGGGCGGATGGTGTTCGGCGCCTGCGCCATGCCGTAAGCCACGGGATAGGCGATCAGCAGCGTCAGGAATGTCGACACGGCGGCGATCCAGAGGCTGGAGCCATAGGCCTTGGCGTAGAGCGCGTCTTCGGTCAGCCAGATGTAATTGTCGATCGAGAACTGCTTGATGTTGTCGATGAACCCGCCAATACCGGATGCCAGGTCAAAGACCGGCAGATAGGGCGGCATGGCGACGGCTGTTTCCGACAGCGAAATCCGGATGACGATGAAGAAGGGGATCAGGAAGAAGAACAGCAGCCAGGCATAGGGGATGATGATCACCAGCCGGTTGAACAATGCTGAGCCGAATTTTGACATGGTCTCAATCCTTCAGCACGACGCCGGCATTTTCATCGAAGGAAATCCAGACTTCCTGGTCGTAACCGAGCGGGTCTTCGACCGCGCGAACGGCGTTCAGGGAGGAAGCCTTGATAACCTTGCCGTCCTTCAGCTTGACGTGAAAAACCGTCATGTCGCCGAGATAGCCGATATCCCAGATTTCGCCCTGCGCGGCGTTGAGCGGCGCGCAGGCGGGCCGATCTCGACCGACGCGGATCTTTTCCGGCCGGACGGCAAACCCGGCCTTGGCGCCGACCGCCGGCGGCTCGCTCGAAGCGACGCGAACCGTAAAGCCGGTTTCCGTGGCGATCTCGACCGTGCCATTGCCAACGGAGGAAACCGTGCCATCGAAAATATTCACGTCGCCGATGAAATCGGCCACGAAACGCGAATTCGGCGCCTCGTAGATTTCCGGCGGCGTTGCGACTTGCACGACCTTTCCATGCGCCATGACCGCGATGCGGTCGGCCATGGTCATCGCCTCTTCCTGGTCATGGGTGACGACGACGAAAGTGAGGCCGAGTTCCTGCTGCAGGTCCATCAGCTCGAACTGCGTTTCCTCACGCAGTTTCTTGTCGAGTGCGCCGAGTGGCTCGTCGAGCAAAAGCACCTTCGGCCGCTTGGCAAGCGAGCGGGCGAGCGCGACGCGCTGGCGCTGGCCGCCGGACAACTGATGCGGCTTGCGTTTCGAGAATTTGTCGAGCTTGACCAGTTTCAGCATCTGGTCGACGCGTTCGGCGATATCGGCTTTGGGCATGCCGTCCTGCTTGAGACCGAAGGCGATGTTGTTTTCGACCGTCATATGCGGAAACAGCGCGTAGGACTGGAACATCATGTTGACCGGCCGTTTGTAGGGCGGAATGCCGGCAAGGCTTTGTCCATCAAGAATGATCTCACCCGAGGTCGGCTGTTCGAAGCCGGCGAGCATTCGCAGGAGCGTGGATTTTCCGCAGCCCGAGGCGCCGAGCAGCGCGAAGAATTCGCGCGGATAGATATTCAGCGACAAATCGTCAACGGCGACGAAATCGCCGAATTTCTTGGTGACATTCTTGACGGCAATGAACGGTACGGATTTGGGGTCTGCCCATGGGGCAAAGGAACGCCGGATACTGCCAAGTGACTTCATCATCTATCCCCGAATGACATGCACAAGCGGTCGCCTTTTCATTCCCCGGCGCACCGCAAAAGAAAATTGCCCGGACCTAAGGTCCGGGCAATTCTTTTCGACTTATTGGCCGGTGACTACCTTGGTCCAGAGCCGCGTCACCAGACGCTGCGATTTGGCGTCATATGGCGTGACTGTGAAGAGCTTGGCCAGCACCTCGGGCGTCGGATAGATCGCCGTATCGTCGAGCACTTCCTTGTCGATGAACTGCTGCGAGGCCTTGTTGCCGTTGGCATAGAAGACGACATTGGACGCCTTGGCGACGACTTCCGGCTTCATCATGTAGTTCAGGAACTCATGCGCCTCGGCGACGTGCGGCGCGTCGGCCGGAATGGCCATGACGTCGAACCACATCTGCGCGCCTGTCGGCGGGATGACATAATTCACCGTCACGCCGGCCTTTGCTTCGGCTGCGCGATCGCGTGCCTGGAAGACGTCGCCGGAATAGCCGACGGCAAGGCAGATATCGCCGTTGGCAAGTGCATTGATATATTCCGACGAGTGGAATTTACGGACATAGGGACGGATGGACGTCAGAAGCTCCTCGGCCTTCTTCAGGTCGTCCGGGCTGCGGCTATCGGGATCGAGACCAAGATAGGACAGCGCCGACGGCAGGACGTCGGAAGCGGAATCGAGGATGTGGATGCCGCAATCCTTGAATTTCGCGGCAACCTCCGGCTTGAAGATGACATCCCAGGTCGGCGGCTCGTCCGTACCGAGAATCTGCTTCACCTTCTCGACATTATAGCCGATGCCGGTGGTGCCCCACATGTAGTCGACGGCATATTCATTACCGGGATCGTATTTCTGGATGCGTTCGGAAATCACGTCCCACATATTGGAAAGGTTCGGCAGCTTCGACTTGTCGAGCTTCTGGAAGACGCCCGCCGCGATCTGGCGCTGCAGGAAGCTTGCCGTCGGCACGACGACGTCGTAGCCGGTGCCGCCCGCAAGCAGCTTGGTTTCGAGGATCTCGTTGGAATCGAAGACGTCATAGACGACCTTGATACCGGTTTCCTTGGTGAAGTCTTCGAGGATGCTGGCGTCGATATAATCGGACCAGTTGTAGACGTTGACGACGCGCTCCTGCGCGGTGGCAATCGTTGCGGACCCGCTTAGGATCAACGCGGCAAAGGCGGTGGCAATCTTACGCGACATGGAATTCCCCTTGATTTTATTGGGTCAGTCTAGGCACGCCGCCGTCGCCTGCCTGTCTGCCCCTCCGTATGCGCGTTTGGAAGTTAGGCATGTTTTTCGACAACCACAAGCGCTTTTACTGCTCTGGCGCGGCCATTCGTCAGCTTCCGAAATTTTAGCGGTCACTGGCAAAAGCCGAATCTTTTCAGTGCGACACGATCCCTCGACGAGACGAGCAATCACGCCTTTAACGCGCATTAACCATAAGCTTAAATCGATCCTTAACGTTGGCCTTTACGATTGCTTAACCATACCCGGAATGCGATTTTGCGCTGCAACGGTTATGCGTTTCGGAGTTGACCATCATGAGTGCGAAGTCGCCGCGGATCGATCCCCGGGAATTGAAGCGGCTGTCCTTGCTGCAATCGCATAGAACGCTTCTCGCCATTGGCTTCGACTGGGCGCTGATTGCCGGAGCCATCGCGTTCAGCAAATACATGCAGCATCCACTTGCCTATCTCGCGGCGGTGTTGATCATTTCAGGGCGCATGCACGCATTCGGCTGCCTGATGCACGAGGCGGCCCACTATCGCATCATCAAGAACCGCAAGGCGAGTGACTGGATGAGCGACCTCTTGCTCGCCTGGCCGATCATGGCGACCGTCGATGGCTATCGCATGAACCATCTTGCTCATCACCAGCACACCAACGCCGAGGACGACCCGGACTGGGTTTCCAAGCTCGGCATGACGCAATTCACCTTCCCGCAGAAAATCTGGCGCGGCATCGTGCAACTGGTCGGCTATCTCGTGGCGGTGAATTCGGTTCGCGATATCCTGCATATGGCCAAACGCATCGCCAAGCACGATCGCTCGACGCGGACCTACAAGGCGCTGCGAATCAGCTTCTATGTCGCCGCAGCCGTGATCTTCTCGGTCTTCGGCCTCTGGACGGATTTCACACTCTACTGGCTGGTGCCGTTCTTCACGTTCTTCTGCCTTTTCCTCTATGTCCGCAGCGTCGCCGAACATTTCGGCAGCATGGATTATTCGGACGAACTCGGCAGTTCGCGCACGGTCTATCCCCACTTCTGGGAAAAATTGTTCTTCGCGCCTCACAACATCAACTATCACCTGGAGCACCATCTCTATCCCGGCGTGCCCTACTACAATCTGCCCGAACTGCATGCGGTGCTGATGCAGAATCCGAACTATGCGGCCAAGGCGCATATCACGCGCGGTTACACAACGGGCCTTGCTTCCGAATGCTTTGCACCCGGCGCGCCGCTGTTGCCGGTCCACCATCCCGTCAGCTACTGACTACTGAAAATCAAAGGCGCTCAGGCCCGTCACCATTTCGTCAAGCCCCAACGGCCTGGTGACCGGCGGCTCGGCGCGGGCGAGACAACCCTGCCGCTCGCAAAGCCGGCACGCCGTACCGGCGGCAATGGTTGAAAGCGGCGCCTCGCCATAAACGGTTTCCGCGGCATGGCCCGCATCGCAGCCGATGAGGATCGCCGTGCGTCGAATGCGCTCCTGAAAGTTTGCCCGTGGGCCTTCGACCGTTCTGGCGACGACGAGAAACTCTCCGCCTCCGAAGACCTCCATGCGATCCGCCAGAACCTGCCCGGCTTGCGAAAAGGCTGCATGGATATTGAGCTTCGGACAGTTGCCACCGAACCGCGCCTGCGGAAAACCCTGCGCGCCGGATTTTCGCAGGCGATGCCCGGCCTGGTCGATCTCCATCAGGAAGAACGCCAGCCCCGAAGCGCCCGGACGCTGCAGCGTCACCAAGCGGTTCGCCGCCTGCTCGAACGAAACCTGGAACCGAGCGCTCAAGACATCGATATCGTATTTCGTCCGCTGCGCTGCCGAAAGAAACGCGCCATAGGGCATCATGATCGCATGCGCCGCGTAGCGGGCGAGTTCGAAGCGGCCGATGCGCCGCGCCTCGCCGGTCGAAAACGCCAGTTGGTCAAGGTCGGCTGCGATCGCCTCCGGAAAAGCGATCTGGGACGCCTCCATGGCGATTTCGCGCAGTTGATCCTGGGCGGAAAGCCGCTCGGATAAAAACAGCCGCATGGAATGACGATCGAAGCGGCGGCGCAGATCGGGCATGACGTGGATCGGCAGGGCACGGACCGTCAGGCCATGTTCCTTGCGCAACCAGTTCTTCAGCGCCCCGGCAAGATCGTCGCCGGGCGAAAGCTGCATGTGGAATGCCTCCGCCGCTTCGTCGATGCGCGCAAAATAATGCGGGCGGTTTTCGAAGATGTCGCGCACCTCGTCCATCGGCAGGCGCGCATCCGACAATGCCGCCATATGCCCCTGACCGGACAGAAGCCCACTCAGGTCCTTCAGCCGCGACGATTGCTCGCGATAGGCGCGATAGAGCTTGAGGATTCCCATGGCTGCATTGGGTGCCGCCTCCGCCACCTCGATCAGTTCCTGATCGCCCGGCAATTCACCTGAGAGCAACGGATCGGCAAACATCTCGCGCAGTTGCGCGACGCTGCCGGACGCCTCGCCCTGCAATTCGTCGAGATCGACCTTATAGACCGAGGCAAGCTTCAGGAGCAGCTGCACGGTCAACGGCCGCTGGTTGCGTTCGATCAGGTTGAGGTAGGACGGCGAGATGCCGAGCGCCTCGGCCATCGCTGTCTGCGTCAGCGACAGACCGTTGCGGATCCGCCGAACGCGCGCTCCGGCGAAAATCTTGTTTTCAGCCATTTGTCATGCCTTTTACAATTTTACGTCGAAAGCGTTTGTTTACAGAATTTACAAAATTACAGACGCCGCCTGTAAAAGACAAGACATGATAACCCTTTTCAATGCGGTAATAATCCTTTTGTTCTGGCGGCGTTGTGCAGCGCATTGTAAAACCAGTTACATCAAATTCGAAGATTGAACGGCATCAAACCAAAGTCGAATGACGTTCATAAAATTGCAGGAGGATGTTTATGACTGATTTTTACAATCTGGTTCCCGGCGCACCCCAAGGCCGTTTCGACAGCATCGAGCGCCCCTACACGGCCGAAGACGTCAAGCGGCTGCGCGGCTCCGTGCAGATCAGGCATACGCTGGCCGAAATGGGCGCGAACCGGCTGTGGCAACTGATCCACGAAGAAGATTTCGTCAATGCACTGGGTGCGATGACGGGTAATCAGGCCATGCAGCAGGTTCGTGCAGGGCTGAAGGCTATCTACCTTTCCGGCTGGCAGGTTGCTGCCGACAGCAATACCGCATCGTCCATGTATCCGGACCAGTCGCTCTACCCGGCCAATGCCGCGCCTGAGCTTGCCCGGCGCATCAACCGTACGCTCCAGCGCGCCGACCAGATCGAGACCTCGGAAGGAAAAGGCCTTTCAGTCGATACCTGGTTCGCGCCGATCGTCGCCGATGCCGAGGCCGGTTTCGGCGGGCCGCTCAATGCCTTCGAGATCATGAAGGCTTTCATCGAGGCGGGTGCTGCCGGCGTCCACTACGAGGACCAGCTGGCATCCGAAAAGAAATGCGGCCATCTCGGCGGCAAGGTTCTGATCCCGACGGCCGCTCATATCCGCAACTTGAACGCCGCACGCCTCGCCGCCGACGTCATGGGTACGCCGACCCTGATCATCGCCCGCACGGACGCCGAGGCCGCCAAGCTTCTGACCTCCGACATCGATGAGCGCGACCAGCCCTTCGTCGACTACGACGCCGGCCGTACCACCGAAGGCTTCTACCAGGTCAAGAACGGCATCGACCCCTGCATTGCTCGTGCCATCGCCTATGCACCCTACTGCGACCTGATCTGGATGGAGACTGGCAAGCCGGATCTCGAGCAGGCCCGCAAGTTCGCCGAGGCCGTGCACAAGGCACATCCGGGCAAGAAGCTCGCCTACAATTGCTCGCCGTCGTTCAATTGGAAGAAGAACCTCGACGATGCGACCATCGCCAAGTTCCAGCGGGAACTAGGCGCCATGGGCTACAAGTTCCAGTTCATCACGCTCGCCGGCTTCCACCAGCTGAACTTCGGCATGTTCGAACTGGCCCGCGGCTACAAGGACCGGCAGATGGCCGCCTATTCAGAGCTTCAGGAGGCGGAATTCGCAGCCGAGGTCAACGGCTATACCGCGACGAAGCATCAGCGCGAAGTCGGCACCGGCTATTTTGACGCCGTGTCGATGGCGATTTCCGGCGGTAAGTCCTCGACCACCGCCATGCACGAATCGACTGAACACGAGCAATTCCGCCCGGCGGCGGAGTAACGAACGCCCCTCCCTCCTTTCTGAAGGCCGGGAGGGAACCGAAATGCCCTTCAAGAACCCCGTACAAGAGGAGAAATGCCATGACCGTTCAGACCCCGATCAAAACGCACGTCAAGGAAAGGGCCGAGGAACAGTCCTCAGCCATGACACCCGAACAACAGGCAATGATCCGCATGGTCGCCAACGACCTGCACCGCCTCAACCAGGCCGTCATGAAAGCCGTCGATGCCGGCGTTTCCGTCGAGCTTGTCCGTTCGGCCAGACACCATGGCGGCGAAGGCAACTGGGGTGATCTTTTGATCCCTGTCATCGTCACGCAGGGACGCGGCTGAAGGGAAGAGCAGCCGCAACCCAAAAACCGGCGGATCAAAATCCGCCGGTTTTTTTCTGTCTGCACAGACAAGAGAGCCTAGAGGATGAAACCAACGGCGCTGAGCACGAAGTGGCCATTGAGTGTGATTCCATGTCCGACACATAACCGTAGGCGGTTGAAATCGGTGGTCCACGCGGGATCGGCTAAACGCTCCGGCTCGGCCGCTTTCCGGCAATGAGATCAGAATGGCTTTTCAACAGCCGGAACAGCCGCTCGGAAACCGTGCGGATATCGCGACGGTGGCGATCCTCGATATTCGTGACGATCCACTGCGTGTGGCGAAGAGATTTCAACTCGTCGCCGGCCCGCTCCAGCCCGGGATCGAGATCGCCGACAAAACAGGGCAGAACCGCCTGGCCAGCGCCAGCGCGCGCCAGATCAAGCAGCGAACGCGGTCGGCTGACGATGACGGTGATCGCCGCGCCGGCATTCTCGTGCGGCCAGCGTAAATAGGGCGATATCGCATCCTCATCGGAGACGGCAAGCCACGAGGCCGCGAGCCAATCCGACGCGTTCCGCTGGCGATAGGCGGCATAGGCAACCTCGCCCCCGTGGCGGCGGGCAAGATACGGTTCGTCGGGCACCACGGCGCGGATGCCGATATCGTGTTCGCGGTGCGCAAGCGTTGCCCGGCGCTCGGAAACGGACAGGTCGAGCCGAAAGCCGTCCCGATCGCTGCGGATCGCCTGAATGTTTTCGCAGATCAGCCATGTACCCCAGGTTCCGGCCATCAGGCGCACCACGGAGGAACCGTGCGCTTCCTGCCGCCAGGTTTCCACCTTACGCACCACAGCGTCCATGTCTTTCAACTGCTCAAACAGAGCCTGCCCATCCGCAGTCAACCGGTAGCCGGTCTGGCTGCGCAGAAAGAGCTGCCGGCCGATACCCTGTTCGAGATCGAGCACGCGGCGGCCGACCGTAGCCGGACTAAGGCCACTGGCCTGCGCAGCACCGGTCAGCCCGCCGTGGCGCGCGACAGCCAGAAATATCTGATAGGCATCCCAGGTTATATCTTTCATCAGTGAAAGACATACGTCGGTTTCTTCCGTTTATAAACCAATTTTTGAATCATAGATTGAAAACGTAAACGGAGCGCGGCCGAGCCGCCTCCTCATCCCAGATTGAAGGAAGTTGGCATGCAGGGCGTCAGGTCCGGCATCGGCTTCCTATTGCCGAAGGAGACCTGCGATGCCGGAGATGATGGGAATAGTTTTGTTGGCCGAAATGCTGTCGAAGGACGGACGCAGGCCGCATGAATTCGACGAACTGCGCGACCAGAGCCGACTGGCCGGCAGATTGTCCGCGGCTATGCAACGGCTTCGCCTGCGCTGGATGCAATAGCCCACCAATTGAAAAGCCCCGGCGACCATCGATTGATGATCGCCGGGGCTTTTCCTCTGCTAAATCGCCAACCGGTCAGGCTGCGCGACTGACCTGGCGGGAGACATTGCCCTGCTCGAGGCGGAACTGCTGCACCAGCGTCATCAACATATCGGCCTCACCTGCCAGTTCGCGGCTGGCATTGGTCGTTTCGGCCACCATGGAAGCATTTTGCTGGGTCATCTGGTCCATCTGGTTGACGGAGCCGTTGACCTCCTGGAGGGCCGCCGACTGATCTCTGCTGGCGGTGGCGATCATCTCGACGTGCTGGCTGATGGCGACGATCTGCTTGCTGATCGAGGCAAGCACGGCACCTGTCTCCTGCACCAACGCCGAACCGGTGCTGACTTCGCTCGTGGACTTGTCGATCAGCGTCTTGATCTCTTTTGCGGCGTTGGCCGAACGCTGCGCCAGTTCGCGGACCTCCTGTGCGACGACCGCAAAGCCCTTGCCCGCATCGCCGGCGCGCGCCGCCTCGATGCCGGCATTCAGCGCCAGCAGATTGGTCTGGAATGCTATGTCGTCGATGACCTCGATGATCTGCTCGATCTGGCGCGACGCGTCTTCGATCCGCCCCATGGCGGCAATCGCGTTCGAAACCACGCTTGCGGAGCTGTCGGCGCTCTTCTTGGTTTCGGCCACCGCGCGGTTGGTTTCCTGCGCCCGTCCGGACGAAGACTTGACGGTGACCGTGATTTCCTCGACCGCGGCTGCCGTTTCCTCCAGAGACGCCGCTTGTGCTTCGGTGCGTTTGGAAAGCGCATCAGCCGACGACAGCATGCGGCCGCCATTATGCTGGATCGCCTGGGCATTGTCGCGGATATGAACAAGCGTTTCCTGCAGGCGGGTCACCGAACCGTTGAAGTCGGTGCGCAACTGTTCGAGGCGACCGGTGAACGGCGTGTCGATCTGCTGCGTAAGGTCTCCCTGCGACAGGCGGCCGAGGCCGGCTGCAATGGCGTTCACGGCGAAATCGATCTCGCGATCCATATCGCGCTTTTCCAGATCGCGGCGCGAGCGCTCCTCATCCGTTTCAAGGCGGCGGTTCTCGCTTTCGATTTCCATCTGGCGCTTCGACAACGCATTTTCACGGAACACGGCGAGCGCCCGGGCAATGCCGCCAAACTCGTTCTTCTTGTCGAGATAGGGAACGGAAACATCAAGACTGCCGGAGGAAATGGTCTCGACCGAGCCGGTGAGGATGCCGAGCGGCCGGATAGATGCGCGGATCGCCGCATAGGTAAGCATGCCGACAACGATCATGACACCGCAGCCAATCGCGAGGATCAAATACTGCAAGTAATTGATCTTGCTGAAATAGACCTCCGTGGGGATACCGATGAACAGCATGCCGACATTGATACCAGCAGTATTTTTCACCGGAAAATACCCGGTGATATAGTCGCGTCCAAACAGGACCGCAGGCCCATAATAGGCTTCGCCCCTGGCGAGGAACGCCTGCGCGGGATGATCAGCAGCGAGCTTTGTGCCGACCGCGCGGTCGCCATTTTCCTTCTTTACGTTCGTCGAAATGCGGACGTAGTCGCTGCCTTGCTTCTCGAAAATCGTCGCCACTCCGCCGATCGTCTGGGCGGTGCGATCAACGAGATCGTGATCGGGAAGTACGGTCATTTTCTCCTCGGTGACGCTTGAAAGCGTCCCATCCTTCACCGCGATCAATGCCTCCGGCACCTTCATGCCGTAGAGCACGGCCATCGCGCGGCTTGCGTCGCGAGCGTCCATGGTCGCGTCGGTCATGACGTAGCTGCGCAAATTATAGTGCATGACGCCGACGATCGTCGCGGTGCTGAGGAAGATCAACCCCAGCGTGATGGCGACCAGTTGAGAGACGACTGAGGACTTGAACAACCGGAACATCACATGTCCTTGGTAAGAGAATATTTATAATACTTTTAAAATGAAAACTTTAAAAAACAGTGAGAGAACCCAGCAATTCCGGGCTTTCGCGAGAATCTCATTGTGGTTTCGCCAAACGAAAATGCCCGGCACAAGGCCGGGCATCGCTCTTTTTCGTTAATGTTCGATCACGCCGCGCGGCTGACCTGCCGGCCCGTATTGACCGGCTCCAGGCGGAACTGCTCAACCAGCATCATCAGCGTGTCGGCCTGGTTGGCCAGCTCGCGGCTGGCGCTGGTCGCCTGATCGACCATGGTGGCGTTCTGTTGGGTCATCTGATCCATCTGGTTGACGGATCCGTTGACCTCGTGCAGGGCAGCAGCCTGGTCACGGCTGGCCGTGGCGATCATCTCGACATGGCTGCTGACGGAGACGATCTGCTGGCTGATCGAGGCAAGCACGGCACCGGTCTCCTGAACCAGCTGCGAACCGGAGTTCACCTCGTTGGTCGACTTGTTGATCAGCCCCTTGATCTCGCGAGCGGCTTCGGCCGAACGCTGCGCCAGTTCGCGGACTTCCTGCGCGACGACCGCAAAGCCCTTGCCTGCATCGCCGGCACGCGCCGCCTCGATGCCGGCATTGAGCGCCAGGAGATTGGTCTGGAAGGCAATTTCGTCGATCACCTCAATGATCTGCTCGATCTGACGCGACGCATCCTCAATACGGCCCATCGCGGCAATCGCGTTGCTGACCACAATCGCGGAGCTGTCGGCGCTCTTCTTGGTGTGGGTGACTGCGATATTGGCCTCATGCGCCCGTTCGGCCGACGAGCGGACAGTGACGGTAATCTCGTCCACAGCGGCTGCCGTTTCTTCGAGCGACGCGGCCTGCGCCTCGGTCCGCTTCGACAGAGAATCCGCCGACGCGTGCATGTCGTTGCCGCTGCGCTGGATCGACAGGGCGTTGTTGCGGATCTGCAGGAGCGTGTCCTGCAGGCGGATCAGCGAGCCGTTGAAATCCATCCGCAACTGCTCGAGACGACCGGTGAACGGTGTCTCGATCTGCTGGGAAAGATCGCCCTGCGCCAGACGGCCGAGACCGGCTGCGAGCTGGCTGACGGCGAAATCGATCTGGCTGTCGAGGGCGCGCTTTTCAACGTCGTTGCGTGTGCGCTCGGCCTCTGCCTGCGCGCGCTGCTCTTCGCTTTCCGCTTCGATACGCACCTTGGAAAGTGCGTTTTCCTTGAAGACCCCGAGCGCCCGGGCCATGTCGCCGATCTCGTCGCGGCGGGCACCGCCGTCGATCGCGGTATCGAGCGCTCCATCGGCAAGGCGCCGCATCGCAGCGGTGATCTGACCGATCGGGCCTTTCAGCGTCAGAACCAGCGCGCCGCCGGCGAGGAGAGCGATCAGGATGCCGGTGACGGTTGCGAACACCGAGACCTGGTTGGCCTTGTCGCGCTCGACCGAAGCAGTGGTTTTCTGGCCTTCGGCAAAAGCCGTCAGCTGGCCCCAGATGTCATCGATCTCGGCAGCTGCCGCAGTGAATTCCGCCTGACGCTTCTGGCTGATATCGACAAGCGCGGTCGCATCGCTGCCCATCTTCTCGATGATCGGCTTCAGCGCGTTGACGAGCTTAGAGAAGAACTCGAGATCACCCGCCGTTCCTGCAAGGCTCTGGATATCCCCGTCCATGACCTTGAACTCGCGAACAAGGCGCAGGCGGCCCTCCTCGTCGGATTTTTCAAGGAAACTAGCGGCCGCAATCCGGATCGAATAAACAGAGTTGACCAGCTTGCGCGTATCGGTGAGCACTGCACCCGCCTTGACGAGCGGCGCGTCGAGCTTGCCGAATGTCGTCGTCGCCTCGCGCATCTTGAGACCTGCTGCGGTGTGGAGCTGGATACTCGTCTGGCGGAAGCGCGCCATCAGCTTGCCGATAGCCGCTGCCGTCTCGTCGCTGTTGTCGCCGGCGTCGATCAGCGCCTTGATCTCGCCGATGGTGTTCTTGAAGGTTTCCGCGACCGCCTTCTGGTTTTGCGGCATGCCCGAGCTGATCTTGCGCAGGACCTTGGTCATGCCGCCGTAGGCATCGGCTGCCACCTTTATCTTGGCTGCGGCGTCTGCTGCCCTGCCGAAATCGGAATTGAACGTGACCAGCGTATCGGAGGAGGAAGTCAGGCGGTCGGCTTCGCGCAGAAGCGTCTTGGCAGCCTCTTCGTCCTTGCGCACGACGCGTTCCATCTTGGTAGCCTCTTCCAGCACTTTCATCTGCTCGCCGAGCAGGTTGCCGAGGCTGGTATTGATGGATTTGCGCAGGCTCACTTCGCTCTCATAGAGCGTCCAGAGCTGACCGACGCGGTCGCCGATCTTGGTGCTGCCGTCGACGGCCTGCTGCAACTGCTGCCGGCCTTCGTCATCGACCACCTGGGAAAGCGTGTCTGCGAGAACGCCTTGCTGCGCTTCCAGCTTGGCGAGAACCGCCTGCCGGGTTTCTTCCGATGTGTTCTGCAAGAAGCCGTTCATGCCGGCATAGACATCCTTGAAACCGCTCAGCGACTGGAGAACGCTGTTCGATATCTCCATCCGCCCCTGCAACAACCCGGACGCATAAAGCCCGGTGATACCGACTGCACAGATGCTGACGACGAAGGGTAGAATGAACAACAGCACCTTGGTCTGGATTTTGAAGCGGGCAAGAATCTTGTCGATGAACATGGACGCACCTTGGCTCGCAGCCTGCATCCGCCCTCCTCAAGCCCCTGACAGGCTTCCCCGGTGCGCCAACAAGCTGGTGATTTAACTGAAAATCATACGGCGCATCGCCGCCAGCCTGCCAGGCATTCATTGCGTGACCCGCCGCGTTCCCGAGGCAAGATCATGGCAGACTCCGTTGCGGCACATTCTTCAACGGCAACGATTAATATTTGAATAAATACGACTTAAATCGTTTCAGATACGGCGGACGAAAAACGTCACACTAAAATGAAGGCGCTGCCAAACATCGGGCAAGCAAAAACGTCGCGTCATCTGCACACAACGCAAAGGCTGACGGCGACAGCGAGACTCCGGAAAATTCCTGTTTAGAAGGACCAGAGGGACGGAAGAGCTGCGAGCGCGGCAAGCGCGCAAATGGCGATCATGGAAGCGCGGATCAGCAGGGACTTTCGCACGTTGCTTTCGTCAGCTTTCGCAATGGCGATGGCGCGGGCTGTGGAACGGCTGCGTGACTGGTTCATGGCATCATGTCCTTTCGACCAAAGCAACAATAGACCCGGATGATCCGGACCGCCAGCCCACTTCATGTTGCAACAGCATACGAAAGAGAAAAAATGTCACGTTTCTGAAACATTCTCCGGAAAAGCCCGTCTTTTCCGCGTCGTGAGGCCGTTGTGCCAGCTTATGAAACAGGTTCCGCCAGATGTCTTAACAACGGCTGAAGACCAACCCGACCTTTTTTGGGCCGGTTATGCCGCCTGCCCCGCCGAGAAGCCCGACGCCCAGGCCCATTGAAAATTATAGCCACCGAGCCAGCCTGTTACATCGACGCATTCACCGATGAAATAAAGGCCGGACACATCGCGCACCTGCATGCTGCGAGAATCGAGCGCCCTGGTATCGACGCCACCGAGCGTCACTTCGGCGGTGCGGTAGCCTTCCGAGCCCGCCGGTGTGACGGCCCAGTCCTTTACGCCCAGACAGAAGGCGTCGATAGCCTTGTCGGAGAGATCGGCAAGCGACCGGTTGATCAAGCCAGCAGCCTCGGCGAAGAACTGTGCCAAACGCTTCGGCAGATGCTCGGCCAGCGCCGTCTGTAGCGCCTGGCGGCCATTCTCGCGGCGCGCAGCCTTCAACAGAGCCGCAATATCCACACGCGGCAGCAGCCCCAGCCGAATATCGCCGCCTTCGCGCCAGTAGGAGGATATCTGCAGGATGGCCGGGCCACTCAAGCCGCGATGCGTGATCAACACCGCTTCCTCGAACGCCGTCTTGCCGGACCGCGCCTCCGCATCGACGGCAACGCCGGCAAGGGCGCTAAGGCTTTCCAGTTGTGCCGGGTCGAGCGTCAGGGGCACAAGCGCAGGGCGTGTTTCTATCAGCGGAAGGCGGAACTGCTCGGCGACCTTGTATGCAAAACCCGTCGCGCCCATCTTCGGGATCGACTTGCCGCCGCTCGCTATGATCAGGGCGGCGCTGTCGATCAGGCCGTCCGCACTGGCCACGCGAAAACCGGAAAGCGTTTTTTCGACCGACTGTATCTGCGCGCCGAGGCGCAGCACAGCGCGCGCCTCCTTCATCTCCGTCAGAAGCATGCGAATGATGTCCTTGGCGCTGTCATCGCAAAACAACTGGCCGAGCGTCTTTTCGTGCCAGGCGATGCCGTGGCGATCGACCAGCGCGATGAAATCCTGCGGCGTATAGCGGGCCAGGGCCGATTTGCAGAAATGCGGATTGGCAGAAAGGAAGTTCTTCGGGCTCGCGTGAATGTTGGTGAAGTTGCAGCGTCCGCCGCCTGATATGCGGATCTTTTCGCCCGGCGTCTTGGCATGGTCGAGCACGACAACGCGCCGTCCGCGTTTGCCCGCTTCGATCGCCGCCATCATGCCGGCGGCCCCCGCGCCGATTATCACCACGTCGAATTGTTCTGCCAAAATATCCGGTCCCGTTTGAACTTCCTTTCGAAGGCGGCGGGATCAAAGTCAATCGCTTCCCTGCCCACATGATTGCAAATACAGCCTGTACGGGATGGAAAGTCCCGGTTTTCACCCTAGCCAATTGCCAAACTGCGGCTATGATGGCCCATCCGAACCCAAAACCGGTGATTTATGCCTGTCAGAAGAAACGCTGCCCAACCAACTGCAAGGACCGTCAAGAGCTCAAAAATACCCGCCGCACTTCAAGCTCCACGAGGAGTGAAGACCTGGAAGGAAGCCGCCGACTGGCTGAAGATCCGCGGCATCGAAGATATCGAATGCATCACGCCCGACATCGCGGGTGTTCCGCGCGGCAAAATGATGCCGTCTTCGAAATTCACGTCCAATACCTCGCTTGCACTGCCCTCGGCGATTTACCGCCACACGATTTCCGGTGAATACCCCGAAGAAACGGGCAGCTTCCGCTATGATAGCCGCGACAGCGACATCAAGCTCGTTCCAGACCTCTCGACCCTCTCGGTGGTCCCATGGGAAACCGACCCCACGGCGCAGGTGATCTGCGACATTGCGGGTTCACAGGGTGAGAAAGTTCCCTATACGCCGCGCAACGTCCTGAAGCATGTGCTCGACCTCTATCACCAGAAAGGCTGGAAGCCGGTCGTCGCTCCGGAAATCGAGTTCTATCTGGTCGCCAAGAATGAAGACCCGGACTATCCGCTGCATCCGCCGAAAGGCCGCTCCGGCCGTGCTATCCAGGGTGGACAGGGCTATTCCATCGCCGGCGTCAACGAATTCGACGAACTGATCGACGACATCTATCATTTCTCGGAAAAGCAGGGCCTGGAGATCGATACCCTGATCCATGAGGAAGGCCCGGCACAGCTGGAAATCAACCTTCGCCATGGGGACCCGATCGAGCTTGCAGACCAGGTCTTCATGTTCAAGCGGACGATTCGCGAGGCGGCACTCAAGCACGGCATCTACGCGACCTTCATGGCCAAGCCGATGCAGGCGCAGGCCGGCTCCGCCATGCACATCCACCAGTCGGTGATCGAGGTGAATACGGGACGCAATCTGTTTTCCAATGCCGACGGCTCGGCCTCGAAGGAGTTCTTCTCCTTCATAGGCGGCATGCAGAAGTATATCCCGAAGGCTCTGTCGATGATGGCGCCTTACGTGAATTCCTATCGCCGCCTGACGCCCGATATGTCGGCGCCGGTCAATAACGCCTGGGGCTACGACAACCGCACCACGGCCTTTCGCGTGCCGGTTTCGGAACCGGTGGCGCGGCGCGTCGAAAACCGTCTGCCGAGTTCGGATGCCAATCCGTATCTGGCGCTCGCCGCTTCGCTCGGCTGCGGCTATCTCGGCATCCTGGAAGCTTTGGAGCCCTCGGCGCCATCCGACGACACTGTCAATGACGGAACCATCGAACTGCCACGCGGATTGCTGGAGGCCGTTTCGCTGCTTGAATCGGAACCTGCGTTTGCCGAAGTCTTCAGTCCCGAATTCATCGCCATCTATGCCGGCGTGAAGCGTGGCGAGTTCGAAACCTTCATGCAGGTGATCAGTCCCTGGGAACGCGAATACCTGCTTCTCAACGTCTGATCCGAAAGGTGCCGTCATGTCATGGCAAAGCCCGATCTCACCGGGGATATCCTGGTATGAGTCCACTCTTGCCGAGCGGCCGGAATATCCGGCCCTCCTCGGCTCGGTCGAGACTGATGTCGCGATCGTCGGCGGCGGCTTCACCGGCCTGCAGGCCGCCTACAATCTTGCTCTCAAGGGCGTTCGCGTCACATTGATCGATGCCTGTCGCTTCGGCGATGGCGCCTCGGGCCGTAATGGTGGACAACTCGGCACCGGTCAGCGCTGGTCGCCGGAAGAGCTTGAGGATTCGCTCGGCTACGAGCGCTCCAAAGCTCTTTTCGATCTTGCCGAAGACGCAAAGAAGCACCTTCTCGATTTTTCGACCAGGCACGGCATCGATATCGAATATGTCGAGGGACAGCTGAACGTCTGTCACAAGAAGCGTATGGAGAAGGATTACCGCGACAGCGTCGAGATCGCCGCGACGCGTTATGGCTATCCCCATCAGAGTTTCATGGAGCGCGACGAGACCGTCGCGCGGCTTGGTTCCGAGCGCTACCTTTTCGGCATCCGCGACACCGGCACCGGTCACATCCAGCCGATGAAACTGCTCGTTGGACTTGCGAACCAGGCGGCTCTTGCCGGCGCTTCGCTGCACGAGCAGACCAAGGCGCTCAAGATCAACCAGGCCGGCGGCCGGGTGACAATCGAAACGGACAGGGGAACGATCCGCGCCGAACGCGCATTGATCGCCTGCAACGGCTATATCGGCAATCTCGAATCTGTCACGGCGCGACACGTCATGCCGATCCGCTCCTTCATTGGCGCTACGAAAGTCCTCACTGATTTCCCGGACGTTCTTCCCGGCGGCGAAGCGGTCGCCGATTCGCGCTTCGTCGTGCGCTACTTCCGCAAATCGAAGGATGGGCGATTGCTCTTCGGTGGCCGCGAAGCCTATACCGCGGACAATCCACGCGATATTTCCGACCATATCCGCAGGCAGATCAGCGAAATCTACCCGTCGCTTGAGAATGTCGAGATGACGCATGCCTGGGGTGGCTCGGTCGGAATCACCCTGCCGCGCCAGCCCTTCGTGCGCGAGGTCATGCCGGGCGTCACCTCGATCGGAGGTTATTCCGGGCATGGCGTCATGCTGTCAAACTACTGTGGCAAGCTCTATGCCGACCTCATCACCGGCAACCGGTCGGATCTCGACCTTTTCAGGGAGCTGAACATTCCGGCATTCCCGGGCGGCACGCGGTTCCGCTCCGTGCTTTTGTTCCTCGCGCTCAGCTGGTATGCCTTGCGCGACAAATTCTGACAGCACACTTCTGAAAGGCGGCGAAACGCATTTTGTTGCGTCGCACCCTAGCGCTTTTAAATCGATTAGATTATAAGCTCCCTCAGACCAGAACGAGATCGAGATTTCTCATGAGCAGCCAGATCATTCCTGTGGAACCCTTTGACTATGTGGTTTTCGGAGGCACCGGCGACCTTGCCGAGCGCAAATTGCTTCCTGCCCTCTATCATCGCCAGCTGGACGGTCAACTGAGCGATCCGACCCGCATCATCGGCGCATCGCGCAGCGTGCTCAGCCACGAAGAATACCGCAAATTCGCCCAGGACGCCCTCAAGGAGCATCTGAAGAAGGGTGAGTACGACGAAGCGCAGGTGAAGATCTTCACCGACCGCCTGTTCTACGTTCCCGTCGATGCCAAGTCGGACAATGGCTGGGACCAGTTGAAGCATCTTCTGGACGAAGGCAAGGACCGCGTCCGCGCCTTCTATCTCGCCGTCGCACCGGCGATCTTCGGCGACATTTCGGAAAAGATCCGCGATCACAAGCTGATCACCAAGATGACACGGATCGTCGTCGAAAAGCCCATCGGCCGTGACCTTGCCTCGGCGCTCGAACTCAACGACACGATCGGCAAGGTGTTCAAGGAAGAGCAGATCTTCCGTATTGACCACTATCTCGGCAAGGAAACCGTGCAGAACCTGATGGCGCTGCGCTTTGCCAACACGCTCTATGAGCCGCTCTGGAACTCCTCCTATATCGACCACGTGCAGATCACGGTGGCCGAATCCGTCGGACTTGAAAGCCGGGCAGGTTACTACGACAAGGCTGGCGCGCTGCGCGACATGGTACAGAACCATATCCTCCAGCTTCTCTGCCTGGTCGCGATGGAAGTGCCACCATCGATGAATGCGGAAGCGGTGCGCGACGAAAAGCTGAAGGTGCTGCGGGCGCTGAAGCCGATCACACCCGGCAATGTCGAGAAGATGACGGTGCGCGGCCAGTACAAGGCCGGCGCGTCTGCCGGCGGCGCGGTCAAGGGTTATCTCGAAGAACTCGAAGGCGGCGTTTCCAATACCGAGACCTTTGTCGCCATCAAGGCGGAAATCAATAACTGGCGCTGGGCCGGTGTGCCCTTCTACATCCGCACCGGTAAGCGCATGGCCGGTCGCATGTCGGAAATCGTCGTATCGTTCAAGTCGATCCCGCACTCGATCTTCGACGATGCCGCCGGCCGTATCGCCGCCAACCAGCTGATCATCCGGCTACAGCCGGATGAAGGCGTCAAGCAGTCGCTGATGATCAAGGACCCGGGTCCGGGGGGCATGCGCCTACGCAACGTCTCGCTCGACATGACCTTCGCGGAAGCTTTCAACGCCCGCAGTGCCGACGCCTATGAGCGCCTGCTGCTCGACGTTGTGCGCAACAACCAGACGCTGTTCATGCGCCGCGACGAAGTCGAGGCCGCTTGGCGCTGGGTCGATCCGATCCTGAAATCCTGGGAAGCCGTCGGCCAGCAGGTCCAGTCCTATACGGCCGGAACCTGGGGCCCAAGCCAGGCGATCGCGCTCATCGAGCGTGATGGCCGCACCTGGCACGAAGTGATCTGAGGGCTGACGCGATGACGGCTGCGATGCATGTATTCGACAATGGTGCGGCACTGACAGAGGGTCTGGCCGAAGCCGTGGCTTCTGCTCTGTCCGCAGCCATTGTGGAACGGGGCGAAGCCAGCATCGCCGTCTCGGGCGGTTCAACGCCGAAAGCGTTTTTCAAAGCCTTGTCCGGCAAGGTGATCGACTGGCCAAAGGTGACGGTCACGTTGGTCGATGAACGTTTCGTCGAGCCGGACAGCGACCGCTCCAATGAGAAGCTCGTTCGCGACAATCTCTTGATCAATGCGGCTGCAGTGGCGAAGCTTGAGCCGCTTTACTATCCGACGGCTTCCGCCGAAGAAGCGGCAGCCACAGCATCGAGACAGACGGCCGGTATCGGCTGTCCCTTCGATGTCGCCATCCTCGGTATGGGCGGCGATGGTCATACGGCTTCATTCTTTCCCGGCGGTTCACGCCTTGCCGAGGCACTCAACCCGGTCACGCCGCGCGGCGTGATGACGATGGAAGCCGAGGGCGCTGGCGAGCCGCGCCTGACATTCACATTCTCCAGCCTTCAGGATGCCCGACTTCTGGTGCTCCATATAGAGGGAGCGGCCAAGAAGGACGTTCTTGCCAAGGCTGAAGCGCCCGGTGACGAGGCGGAGATGCCGATCCGGGCGATACTGCGCCGGGCTGCCTCCCCGCTGCAGATTTACTGGGCACCTTAAAAGCCCGATATCCGGAGACCCAAGATCCGGATGAACGAAACCATGCAGACCACAGGAGTGGCGAACACTCCGGAACAGGATTGCCATGTCCGCCGACAGCCGCATTGCCGCGATCACCGCCCGTATCGTCGAACGCTCCAAACCCTACCGCGAGCCTTATCTCGCGCGCGTTCGCGCTGCCGCATCCAAGCGCGTCACCCGGTCCGTTCTCGGCTGCGGCAACCTTGCCCATGGCTTTGCCGTCTGTTCCCCCTCGGAGAAGGTGGCCCTTTCCGGTGACGAGGTACCCAATCTCGGTATCATCACCTCCTACAACGACATGCTCTCCGCCCATCAGCCGTTCGAAACCTATCCGGCGCTCATTCGCCAGGCAGCGCACGAAGTCGGCGGTGTGGCTCAGGTGGCCGGCGGCGTGCCGGCCATGTGCGATGGCGTCACCCAGGGACAGCCGGGCATGGAGCTATCGCTATTTTCGCGCGACCTGATCGCCATGGCGGCGAGCGTCGGCCTGTCGCACAACATGTTTGATTCGACCGTCTATCTCGGCGTCTGCGACAAGATCGTTCCTGGTCTGATGATTGCCGCCATGACCTTCGGCCATCTGCCCGCCGTGTTCATTCCAGCCGGCCCGATGACGACAGGCCTGCCGAACGACGAAAAATCTCGCGTCCGCCAGCTTTTTGCCGAAGGCAAGGTTGGCCGCGACGAACTGCTCGAGGCGGAATCGAAATCCTATCACGGCCCCGGCACCTGCACCTTCTACGGCACCGCCAATTCCAACCAGATGCTGATGGAGATCATGGGCTTCCACCTGCCCGGCGCGTCCTTCATCAATCCGGGTACGCCGCTGCGCGACGCTCTGACCAGAGAAGCGACCAAACGCGCGCTGGCAATTACCGCGCTCGGCAACGAGTTCACGCCGGCCGGCGAAATGATCGACGAGCGCTCGATCGTCAACGGCGTCATCGGCCTGCATGCGACCGGCGGCTCGACCAACCACACCATGCACCTTGTCGCCATGGCCCGTTCGGCCGGCATCGCGCTGACATGGCAGGATATTTCCGAGCTTTCCGACATCATTCCGCTGCTTGCCCGCGTTTACCCGAACGGTCTTGCCGATGTGAACCACTTCCACGCCGCGGGCGGCATGGGTTACCTGATCAGCCAGCTTCTGAAGCACGGCCTGCTGCACGACGACGTGCGCACCGTCTTCGGCCAGGGGCTTGAGGCCTATGCGATCGACGTCAAGCTCGGCGAGAACGGCACCGTCGCGCGCGAGCCGGCTCCGGAACAGAGCCATGATCCGAAAGTGCTTTCGACCGTCGAACATCCTTTCCAGCATTCAGGCGGGCTTAAGATGCTGACCGGAAATCTCGGCAAGGCCGTCATCAAGATTTCGGCCGTCAAGCCGGAACGCCATGTCGTCGAGGCACCCGCGAAGATCTTCCACGATCAGTCGGAACTGCAGACGGCTTTCAAGGAAGGCAAGCTCGAGGGCGACTTCATCGCCGTCGTCCGCTTCCAGGGCCCGAAGGCTAACGGCATGCCGGAACTGCACAAGCTGACCACCGTGCTCGGCATCCTGCAGGACCGCGGCCAGACGGTCGCGCTGGTGACCGATGGCCGCATGTCCGGCGCCTCCGGCAAGGTGCCTTCGGCGATCCACATGACACCGGAAGCCAAGGACGGCGGCCCGATCTCGAAGATCCGCGAAGGCGACATCATCCGGCTCGATGCCATCCACGGCACGATCCAGGTGCTTGTCGATGCCGCGGAACTGGCCGGCCGCCAGCCTGCGGAGGCCGATCTGTCGGAGAACGACTTCGGCATGGGACGAGAAATGTTCGCCCCCTTCCGCGCAGCCGTCGGCGCAGCCGACCACGGTGCCAGTATATTCTTTCACTGAGGACGGACGCCCTGGAGCGAAACCGGGGCTTTCTTTTTTCGGGTGATTTACGGCAGCGGCCCGGGGTGCATGTCGCTCCGGCCATCGTAGCGCTCGATGTTCAGGTCAAAGATATCGATGCCCTCGATACAGCGGGCATTGACCGACACGCGCTCACCGGGATAGCCGCTGCGCATCAGGGCGACACCGCATGTCGGGCAAAAATGGTGGCCTTCGGTGACGCAGCGCCAGACATAGGTCGAGATACGCCGCTTTTCGCTGACCAGAGTCACCTTGTTCGCCGGAACTTTCCAATGAAGGAAGCCGGAGCGCCGGCATGTCGAGCAGTTGCATTCGACCAGCTCGGAAATCTCTTCATCGACTTCAAGGCATATATCGCCGCAGTGACAGGATAGGCGATAGGGTCGTTTCATCGGTCATTGTCTCGCTTCTGTCTGCAAGCTCTATCAATCCGCCTCTTGCGCATGAAGTCAAGCGCACAGACTGGCCTCCTGCAACGCTTGGCATTCAACTTTTCGAGTGATGAGCCGACGCCGATGCCCGTCTGCTAAAAGCAGCACGGGCAATACCAATACCGTCGCCGTCAGAAGAAAACCCGTAGCTCAGCTGTAAATGTCGAGCACGCGGTTGCGATGGTTGGGATGCGTCGAATAGACGAAGATGCGGTTGAGGTCGCGTTCCGACATCAGGCGCAGAAAACGCGCTTCGATAATGTTGTTGGCATGCACGCGCTTGACGATGCAGCCGACCATGCCGATGCGGGCACTTGGAACATCGAGGTAGAAGTTCTGCGGCAGCTTGAACTGCGTCGCGATCCCGAGAACGGCACTGCTTTTCGATATCTTCAGCAATTCACAGCGGCGCGAGGTCAGGTTCAGCATACCGTTTTCGGTATATTCGATCCGTGCCTCGTTGCGCGTGTCCTCCATCGGGAAATTCGCTTCCCGGTCGTACATGAAGGATTCTTCCTTGCTGAGATATGTCGGCTTGTCGGATGCCTGTCCCCGCATCTTATGCTCCCTTGCGATGTTTGACGAACTTTAGCATCGGAGATTTAACAGAGCGTGAGTCGGGACCTTCCATCCGAACAAAAAACGCAAAACCCGCCCGGAAATGCAATCCAGACGGGTTTAAAAAACGTCGGCGATCCCGTCAGGCGCGGTAGGTCTTACCGTTCGCGTCGAACAAGTGGAGCTTTGCCTTGTCCGCGGTGAAGCGCACTTTCTCGCCTCGCTTGATGTCGAGAATACCCGGCACCTTGGCGATGATCGGCTCGTTGGCGACGAGCCCCTCGATATAGAGAAGCGTAACTTCGCCCAATGCCTCGATGATCGCGACCGTACCTTCGAACAGGAAACTGTCGCCGGTAGAAACCCTGAGATCCTCCGGCCGGACACCGAAACTCGCCGCCTTGCCGTTTTCGGACGCCGCTGTCGGAATATCGAGAACGTCCTTTTTGCCGCCGGGCAGTTCAACGGTAGTTTCAGCTCCCGTGGCGACGATCTTGGCGGGAATGATGTTCATGGCCGGCGAGCCGATGAAGCGGGCAACAAAAAGGTTGGCCGGGCGCTCGTAAAGCACCAGCGGCGGCCCGACCTGCTCGATATGCCCGGCCGAAAGCACGACGATACGGTCGGCAAGCGTCATCGCCTCCACCTGGTCATGGGTGACGTAGATCATCGTCGTATCCGGCATGGCTTCGTTCAGCTTGGCGATCTCGATACGGGTCGCGACGCGGAGCGCAGCATCGAGGTTCGACAGCGGCTCGTCGAACAGGAAGACCTTCGGGTCGCGGCAGATCGCCCGGCCGATGGCCACGCGCTGGCGCTGGCCGCCGGAGAGCGCCTTGGGCAGCCGATCGAGATATTTGGTGAGCTGAAGGATATCGGCGGCGGAGCGCACCCGCCGGTCGATCTCTTCCTTGCTCTCCTTGGCGATACGCATGCCGAACGCCATGTTGTCGTAGACCGTCATATGCGGATAGAGCGCATAGGACTGGAAGACCATGGCAATGCCGCGCTGCGAGGGGGGGACCTCGTTGACCAGCCGCTCGGCGATGTACATCTCGCCGCCGGAGATTTCCTCTAGACCGGCGATCATGCGCAGCAGGGTCGATTTTCCGCAGCCGGACGGACCGACGAAGACGACGAACTCGCCCTGCCTGATATCAAGATCGATGCCATGGATGACATCCACCGCGCCATAGGACTTGCGGATTTTCTTCAGTTGCAAACCTGCCATGTCATCCTCCCCTTCATTCTCTCATTCTTTGACCGGTCCTTACGGGTACCGGCTGGTTCTGATTATTCGACCCGGGCGAAAAAGCCGCTCCAGGCCGGTAGAGTGATGTTGTCTTCATTCAATTGCGATCCAAAGCCGTGACCGCCGAGCACGTCGAGCTTTTCGACCGGTCGCACAACCGTGACCGGCTCGGCGCTCATGTTGAACAGGCAGAGGATCGTCTCATTGCCGAATTTCCGTTCGAAACCGAGCAGAGGCGCTTCGTAAGGGCGAAACTCGATCTCGCCCTTGGCAAAGGCCGGGTACTGTTTGCGGAATGCGAGAAAAGACCGGTAGTGGTTGAGTACCGAATTCGGGTCCGTCTGCTGTTCCGAGACCGCACGGCCGAGATGTTCCTTCGGTACCGGCAGCCAGGGCTTGCCCTCCCCAAAGCCGCCGTTGACGTCATTTTTGTCCCAGACCATCGGCGTGCGGCAGCCATCGCGGCCCTTGAAGTCCGGCCAGAATTGGATGCCGTAGGGGTCCTGCAGATCCTCAAAGGCGAGATCGGCTTCCGTCAGGCCAAGTTCTTCGCCCTGATAGATGCAGACAGAGCCGCGCAAGGTCATCAGCAGGCTGGCGAGGAATTTCGCATGCGCTTCATGATCGGCAATGCCCAAGCCCCAGCGGCTGACATGGCGCACGACGTCGTGATTGGAAAACGCCCAGCAGGCCCAGCCTTCCGGCGCGGCCCTGGCGAAGTCGTGCAACACTTGCGCGACCCCCGCCGGCGTCAGCGGATCGGGCGCAAGGAACTCGAAGGCATAGCACATGTGCATCTTGTCGTTGCCGGACGTGTACTGCCCGGCAATCTCCAGACCGATCTGGCTGTCGCCGACTTCGCCGACCGCAGCGATTGCCGGAAATTCGTCCATCACGGCGCGGAAGCGCTTGAGGAATTCGAGATTCTCCGGCCGGTTCTTGTCGTAGAGATGTTCCTGATAATTGTACGGATTGACCGCCGGTGCCGTGTTGGCATTGCGGCGTTCCGGTGCCAGCGCCGGATTGTCGCGCAGTTCCAGATCGTGGAAATAGAAGTTGATCGTATCCAGCCGGAAGCCGTCGACGCCGCGCTCCAGCCAGAAGCGCTCGACGGCCAGAAGCGCTTCCTGAACCTCGGGATTGTGCAGGTTGAGGTCGGGTTGCGAGGTCAGGAAGTTGTGCATGTAATATTGCAGCCGCGTCGGATCCCACTGCCACGCCGAGCCGCCGAAGATCGACATCCAGTTATTCGGCGGCGTGCCGTCGGGCTTGGAATCCGACCAGACATACCAATCTGCCTTTGGATTGAAGCGGCTGGAGCGGCTCTCGACGAACCACGGGTGCTGGTCGGAAGTATGCGACAGAACCAGATCGATCATGACGCGGATACCCAAGCGATGCGCCTCGGCGATCAGCGCATCGAAATCGGCAAGCAGGCCGAAGATCGGATCGACATCAGTATAGTTCGAGACATCGTATCCGAAATCCTTCATCGGCGAGGTGAAGAACGGCGAGATCCAGATTGCGTCGACACCCAGCGAGGCAACATGCGGCAGCCGGGCGGTGATGCCCTTCAGGTCACCGATGCCGTCGCCGTTGCTATCCTGGTAGGAGCGCGGATAGATCTGATAGATCACCGCGCCACGCCACCAGTCCCGGTCGGCCTGCAATGTGGAACCACTTGGCTTAGTCATGCTCGTATTCATTCCTGTAGAAGTCCTTGCTTATTGAGTCTCAACCGCCCTTGACCGATCCCGCCAGCAAACCACGCACGAGATAGCGTTGCAGGGTGAAGAACACGATCAGCGGTACGATGATGGTGACGAAAGCCGAGGCCGTCAGGATTTCCCAGTTGCCGCCGCGCGACCCGAGCAGGTTGACGAGACGCCCGGTCAGAACCAGCTCGTTGTTGCCTGTCCCAAGGAAGACCATGGCGACCAGCAGGTCGTTCCAGGTCCACAGGAACTGGAAGATCGAGAAGGAGGCGAGCGCCGGGAACGACAGCGGCAGGATGATCTTGATGAAGATGTCGAAGTCGCTGGCGCCATCGACCCGGGCCGATTCCATGATCTCGCGCGGCAGGCCGGCCATGTAGTTGCGCAAGAGGTAGATCGCCAGCGGCAGACCGAAGCCCATATGCGCCAGCCAGATGCCAACATAGGTCTTGGCGGGAACGCCGAGGAACGCACCGACGCCGTTATAGAGTTTCAGCAACGGGATCAGCGACATCTGCAGCGGCACGACGAGAAGGCCGACCACGACCGCGATCAGGATCGCCCGGCCCGGGAACTTCATCCATGCCAGCGCATAAGCGGCGAACGCGGCCACGAGGATCGGGATGACTGTTGCCGGAATGGCAACCGTCAGTGAGTTGATGAAGGAGGCGCCGATGCCTTCGGCCCGCATCACTTCGCGGTAATTGTCGAAGGTGAAGCGTGGTGGAATGGCGGCCGTGTAGAAGATGCGCTGGCCGCGCGTGCCTTCCATGCGGGTCGGCGAGACGATCTCGTAACTGCCGTCGTCCTTGACGGTCAGTGTCTGGCCGTCGCCGATGTCGGCGGGCGTGCCGACCGCGAATGCGGTCGGTTGCAGCGGCCGAAAGCCGAAGGCCGAAACCTTTGCATTGCCGCCCTCCAGAAGATTGCCGGCGATGACGAACTTGCCGTCACGTTCGACCTGCGCTTCCGGCGAGGCTGCACGGCCGGTCAGGTTCTGCGACGACGTGGAAAGAGCCGTCCACCAGCCGGAGACGGCCAACTGGTCCTTGTCACGCAGCGACGAGATCAACAGACCCGCGGTCGGCAGGGTCCAGAGGACGACCAGGAGAATAACGGAGATATGGACGAGCCAGACGAGTGGCGAGCGGGAAGAAGCAATCATCTCAATGGCCCTCCATTTCCTTGGCAGCGTTGCGGATGTTCCAAATCATGATCGGGATCACCAGCACCATGATGATGACGGCAATGGCGGCACCGCGCCCGAAGTCACCGCCACCGCGGAACATCCAGTCGAACATCAGATTGGCGAGAACCTGGCTTTGCCACTGCCCGTTTGTCATGGCCAGCACGATATCGAAGACCTTGAGCACCAGGATGGTGATGGTGGTCCAGACGACGGCGATCGTGCCCCACATCTGCGGGATCATGATCTTGAAGAAAATCTGTAGACCGTTGGCGCCATCGATGACGGCCGCCTCGATGGTTTCTTCCGGAATGCCGCGCAAGGCCGCCGAGAGGATGACCATGGCGAAACCGGTCTGAATCCAGATCAGGATGACCATCAGGAAGAAGTTGTTCCAGAAGGGCAGCGTTACCCAGGCTTCCGGCGAGCCGCCGAAATAAACGACGAGCGCGTTCAAAAGGCCGATCTGCTCGGTGCCTTCGGCGCGGTAGTCGTAGATGAATTTCCAGATCACCGAGGCACCGACGAACGAGATCGCCATCGGCATGAAGATCAGCGTCTTGGCGATATTGCCCCACCAGATGCGGTCGGTGAGCGCTGCGATGATGAGGCCGAAGAATGTAGCGGCGGCGGGAACGACCAGCAGCCAAAGGAAATTGTTGTAGATCGACTGGCGAAACTCGCCGTCGTTGAACATCCAGACGAAGTTGTTCAGCCCGACGAAATTCTCGCCGGCCCTGTCATGCAGGCTGAGCCAGACGGAGGCGATCACCGGATAGATCAGATAGATGGTCAGCGAAAACATCGCTGGCCCGAGGAAGAGCCAGGGCCTTATGGCATTGGTGATGCGCAGGTTGCGCGAGGCGACGGGGCCGGTCAAACCCTTCGACGGAAAGAGCTTGTCGAGAATCCAGTTCGTGCCGAAGAAATAGGCAGCGCAGCCCAGAACCCCCGCGGCCATCGTGGCGATGGCGAATAACAACTGCTGCATGGCAACTTCCTCCCCAGGAATGTAAGGCCGGATGCGCGGCCTGCCCGCCCTTCGCGCATGGTTCCCGAGACAGCGGGCGCGTCATGCTCGACCAGAATATTCGCACCGTTTACTGCGGGCGCCTCGAAGGCGCGTGGCAACGGCTTGCCCATTCTAAAGGCGCTTTTTGTGTCAGCTTTTCTCAAGCCGCTCCGCCTCGCCCGCTTTAATCGAGCGCAGCATGTGAGCCGCCGTATCAGGTTTCGCAGTGTTTTGATTTCGGCTCCGGGCTTGTGTCGCTCGGAGCCGCCTTTTGCTTGGTAGCTCTGCAGGGCAGCGAGAACCACCCTGCAATTTCTCGATGTTACTTGATCGAATCCCAGGCCTTCTGGATACCATCCGCGACATCGGTCGCCGACTTGCCGCCGACATAGTCGACCATGCCAGTCCAGAACGCACCCGCACCGATCTTGCCCGGCATCAAGTCGGAACCATCAAAGCGGAAGGTCGTTGCGTTCAGCAGGATTTCGCCCTGCTTCTTCATCGGACCGTTGGCGTAGACGTCCTTGTTGGCACTCTTCAGCGGGGTGAGGAAGCTGGTCTGTGCCATCCAGACTTCATGCGCGATCGGCGTTTCGAGGAACTCGATGAAGGCGCGGGATGCTGGCGTGTCCTTGGTGATCATGGCGAGCGTGCCGGCACCGAGAACGGGATTGCCGAGATCCGGCTTGCTTGCGTAAGGCGGCATGTAGAAGAAGTCTGCGTCTTCGCCAACCTTCGTGCCTTCCGGGAAGAAGGACGGGATGAACGATGCCTGATGATGCAGGTAGCATTTCGGCGGCGACGCAAAGAGGCCCTTCGGGCTATCGCGGAAGTCGGCAGATGCAACGGCCGCAGCGCCGCCATCGACGTTCTTGTCGTTCTTGGCAAACCAGCCGAATTCGTCGATCGCGCCGACGACGGCCGGATCGTTGAACGGAATCGCGTTGGTGACCCATTTGTCATAGACGTCGGCCGGCTGCGTGCGCAGCATCATGTCTTCGACCCAGTCGGTCGCCGGCCAGCCGGTCGCCCCGCCTGAACCGAGGCCGATGCACCACGGCGTGCCGCCGTCGGCAACGATCTTTTCGGTCAGAGCCTTGAGTTCTTCCATGGTCTTCGGGACTTCATAGCCCGAATCCTCGAAGTTTTCCGGCACGTACCAGACGAGCGACTTCACATCGATCTTGTAGGGGAAGGCGTAGAGTTCCTTCTTGCCGTCCTTGCCGGCATAGGTCGACAGATCGACCCAGGACTGGCCGGCGGCGTAATTTTCGAGGAGCCACTTCTTGGTATCTTCACCGAGCGGCGTCAGATAGCCCTTCGATGCGAGGTCGGCGATCAGGCCCGGCTGAGGCAGAACGGCGACATCCGGCGGGCTGCCGGCCTGCGTGTCGATGACGATCTGCTGCTCATAATTTTCGGACGAGGAGTATTTCACATCGACGCCGGTCGCATCGCGGAAATAGTCCAGCACCGACTCGACCAGCGCCTGGTCCTCACCGCGCCAGGGACCGAAGATCGTCAGCGTCTGCCCCTTGAGGTCATGACCCTTCTTGAACTCTTCGTAGCTTCCCCAGTTGAATTTGGAATCTTCGCCCGGCTTGAATTTCAGCTCGGCCGCATTTGCGGCGCCAGCCACAAGCGCAAGCGCCGCCACTCCCATCAAGAATGTTCTTTTCACGTCATTTCCTCCCAAGAAAGACCCGACCCATTGATGCCGGGCGAACATCATTGCGCCTACAAAATTCAAAGCGCTTTGAGTTTGCTAACAAATCATTTCGACAGGCAGGAAGTCAAGAGTTTTCCCGTAAATGGCGAAGAAAGCTCAAAATCGTGCACTGCAGCGAAGGTTTGCAGCGCAACGAAGCGGATTTTTGTGGTTGATGATCAACGCCAATGATACAAAATCCGTCGCGCGCTGGGGACGGAAAGTAAAAACAATATAGAAATTAAAGCGCTTTGGGAGAATGCGCTCATCATGAACGTGAATTTGAAGCAGTTGGCGGAGATGCTGGGATTGTCGCAAACGACAGTCAGCCGGGCACTCAACGGTTATCCGGAAGTCAATGCCGAAACACGCCAGCGGGTCCTGAGCGCCGTGCGGGAGACCGGCTATCGGCCGAACCGCGCCGCCCAAAGGCTTGCTACTGGCCGGGCGGGATCGATCGGGCTTGTAATGCCGATCGCCCAGGGTATCGATTCCGACGTGCACTTCGGCGAATTCCTGGCAGGGCTCGGGGAAGAATCCGTTCGCCACGATTTCCATTTCGTCATTAATCCGAGCGCACCCGACGACGAGGAAGCGACATTCAAGCGGCTGGCCGCCAGCGGCAATGTCGACGCGCTGTTCCTCGCCTATGTGCGCGCCAACGACCCGCGCATCACAATGTTGAAATCGCTGTCGATCCCGTTCGTCGTGCACGGCCGCGCCATCGGGCAACCGGCCGATTACCCTTTCCTCGACATCGACAACACCGGTGCCTTCTATGACGCGACGCGCCTGCTGATCCAGTTGGGTCATCGGCGGATTGCGCTGATCAACGGCCCGGGAAACCTTACCTTTTCCATTCGCCGCATGAAGGGAATGCGGCGCGCGCTTGAAGAGAACGGCCTGCGTTTCGATGAGGGTCTGGTCCAGAATTCGTTGATGACCGATGAATACGGCCACCGCGCCATGCAGCAGTTTCTGGAGAGAGAGCAGCCGCCGACCGCCGTCCTCTGCTCCAGTACCGTGATCGCGCTCGGGGCGGTCAGGGCCATCAACCGAGCGGGATTGCAGATCGGCGCCGATATTTCGTTGATTGCCCATGACGACGTGCTGCCGATGCTGAAACCAGAAAATTTCAGCGTTCCGCTGACGACGACGCGCTCATCCTTGCGGGCAGCAGGCTCGCGAATCGCCACCCGGCTGATTTCCCGCATCCTGAAGACCGGTGATTATCCGGATCAGGAACTGTGGCGAACGGAACTGATCGTCAGGGCCTCGACCGGCCCTGCCCCGAAATCGTAGGCCGCAACCCCAACGCTCGAATCAAAATTTCGGCGCCGTCTTGCCGGCCTTGCGGTAGGCGGCAATCACCGTATTGGCCATGAGCATGGCGATGGTCATCGGGCCGACACCACCGGGCACCGGCGTAATGACACTGGCCACTTCAGCGCACTCGGCGAAGGCGACATCGCCCACCAGACGGGACTTGCCCTCGCCTCTTTCCGGCGCCGCGATACGATTGATACCGACGTCGATCACGGTCGCACCGGGCTTGACCCAATCGGCCTTGACCATTTCCGGGCGACCGACTGCGGCCACCAGGATATCGGCATTGCGGCAGACGGCGGCCAGATCCTTTGTGCGCGAATGAGCGATCGTCACCGTCGCATTGGCGGCCAGTAGCAGTTGCGCCATCGGCTTGCCAAAGAGGTTGGAACGGCCGATGACGACGGCATTCAACCCCGAGAGATCCCGGCCATGGGTGCGCGTGACGAATACCATAGCGCCAGCTGGCGTGCAGGATACGAGGCCGCCATCAAGATCGCCGGTTGCCAGCTTGCCGGCATTGACGACATGCAGGCCATCAACGTCCTTTTCCGGCAGAATGGATTGGATAATCGGCTCTGAATTGAGGGGCTTTGGCAGGGGAAGCTGCACGAGAATGCCGTGGAGGCTTTCATCCTTGTTCAAAGTCTGAACCAGGGCAGCAAGCTCTTCCTGCGTCGTTTCCTCCGGCAGCGTATGCTGAACCGAAGTGAAGCCGCATTCCTTGGCCATCTTGCTCTTGGAGGACACATAGGCATGGCTTGCCGGATCGTTTCCGACAATGACGACCGCAAGGCCGGTCTTGACGCCGGTCTGATCCTTCAGCGCTTGCGATGCGGTTTTCACGGCATCGATCACCGACGCTGCAACTTGCTTGCCATCAATCACGGTCGTCACGGTGTTCTCCCAGATTCTCGCTTGTTCTGTTTCACTCTAGTTTCAGCAAAAAATATCGGTGGCCTCAATGCGTCCTATGCTGTCCAGATCGAATAAATTCAAGACCGATCCGGCAGCGTCGGCACCCCAACACCGCGGTTGTCTCATTTTCTATCATTGATGAGGAAACGACCGGACGAATTTGCTCGGCAAGAGCAATTCGGGGGCCGTGGAGGGAATGTCCTCAGCGCCGGCCGCCGGCCCGCAGTTTCGCATAGTGTTCGACACGGTTGCGCAGGGCGCGCAAGTTTTCCTGAACCTGTGCGATATCGCCGTCATCTGAATCGGTGTCCTGCATCTGGCGAAGATAGTCCCGTAGGCTTGCCGATCCCGTATCCTGGTGTTGAGGAAAAGCGGAGAGTGCCGCAGCCGATGCGGCCGCGTGGTGGGCTGACGGCATACGGGGCCGGTATTCCACCGGAGTGGGCAACGGATCATCGACATATTGTGGGGTTCCGGGGCCATCGGGATGATGATCATCCTGTCCGGGCGGATCGCGCTGCGGAACGACTGCTACCGTTCGGTTCGACCGCTGAAGCAGATCCTTCAGGCTGCGATAAGCGCCAAGCGCGACGCCCAATCCGACACCTGCCATGAAGCCTGCGATCAAGCCACCGATAGCGATGAGCTTGCGCGAAGGGCCTGTCGGTTGGAGTGGCGGTTGCGCCGAGGATATCACCCGGATGTTCTTGGAGGTCAGCTTCTCTTCCTGGCCGGTTTCGCTTGCCCGCTTGAGGAAGGATTCGTAGATCGTCCGCGTTGCATTGGCCTTCCGCTCCAACTCGCGCAACTCGATGAAGCCGGTCGACGAATTGACCTGCTGCGCCTTCTGGACTGCAAGCTGTTGGACGAGATCCTTCTCTGTGCGGATTGCCCGGTCCAGTTCGGTCTGTGCCGTCGCCTCAATGCGGCGAAGCTCGTTGCCGATCTCCGCGCGTGCGACCTCGAGCGATTGGACCGCGGCCAGCCTTTGCGGATGACGCGGGCCGAGGCTTGCATCCAGGGAGCCCAGCTGCGCGCGCGCCTGGGAATATTGCTTGCGCAACTCCTGCAGTGTGACAGAGCTGACTTCCTCGGGAAATGCGCCGCTCAGCACGTCGTTCAACCGGGTTTTCGTGGCAACGTCCGCCTTCGCCCGCGCGTCGGCGATGCGGCTGCGCACGGCGCCCACCTGATCATTGAGGGTGAGCAACTGGTTGTCGGAAATCAGTTTGCCATCAGCGTTGACGATGTCGTGGTCGGCTTTGTATTTCTCAACCGCGTTTTCAGCCGCGTCCAACTCCTTGCGCAGATCAGTCAACCGGCTGTCGAGCGCCGCGGTGGTGCGCTGGAAAAAGCCGGATTGCGCTGCCTGCTCTTCGTTGAGGAAGGTGGCAACGAGGCGATTGGCGATCAGTGCCGATTTGGCTGGATCCCGGCTTTTCACCTCGATGGTGACGATGAAAGTCTTTGGATCGCGTGACACGGTGACCGCATCGCTCAGTTTTTCCAGCGTTCGCGGATTGACGCCGGATGCAGGCGCTGGCTGCGACTTGCCGGGGGAAACAATGTCGCGGATAACTTCGATGCCGGCGGCGAGGCCGCCTTTGCCGGTGGAGACTCCACCGAATTCCGGATCACGGTCGAGCCCCATATCGATGGCGACCTTTTCCAGGACCGTCCGCGACCGGAGCACTTCGAGCTGGCTGTCGACCAGCGCCAGGATGGCTTCCGTCGCCAGGCTCTCCTTGGAAAGATCCGAATCCGTCAGCCGTACTTCGCGCGGATCGACGTAGAGCTTGCTTTCGGCAACGTAGACACTCGGGGTCGACATGGCGAGAGCCGCCCCACCAATGGCACCGACTACCGTCAGAACCACGATGGTCCGGCGAAGCTGCCAGACGGAGGTCAGGATGGTGGCGACATCGATCAGCGGCCGGTCCCGCTGTTCTCCATAGGCCGACGAATAATCGGTGATGCTGTCCTGCTTTTGAGTTTCCTGCAGCGGCGATGCTTTATTACCCTTGAACCAGCCGGAAAAGCGGCCTTCCTTCTTTTCCGTTCCAGCGTTCCGTTTCGATCCCGTCGGTACAGGCTGGGGCGCTCGCTGTTTGGCGTTGCCGGAAGGTGTTTTCGGTGTGACGGCGGGGCCGCCCAAACGGTCAAGCAGTTCGTTGGCATTGCGAGGCGCAGTGCCGCCCGCGCGCGAACGCCGCAATGCTTCGTTCGACGCACGGTCGAGGGAAGAGTGGCGCGCCACCGTCCGTTTGTTGTCTTCCGGATCGAACATCAATGCCTGCAAACGCCCGCAATTGGGCAAACTGACGAATTGTGAACGAAGCTTAAGTTTTTGTGGAAAACAAACCGTTAACACGCGGCGGCCCGCATAGCTGCAAATGCCGTAAACCGGCAGTTTCAAACTGCTCATTAAGCTTTAAAGGCTAGAAACGGGACAACACATCTGGACCCCGCCCGTGATCGATTTCGCCAAGACCCTCTATGCGCGCCACAGCGGCGTGATTCATGCCTATATCTCGATGACAAGCGGGTCGGCGGGCAGGCTTGTGCTGTCGCTTGTCTATTTCATCTGCATTGCCAACGGGCTTTCGATCGCCGAATTCGGTCTGTTCGCCACGGCGTCCGCTGCCGGAATCATGATTTCGCGCGTCCTTGCCTTCGGTTTCATGTCGCCACTTTATAGGGTGGCGACCGTCAAGCCCTTGCTGGTGGGCACCTATAGCGCCGGTTTTATCGTCGGCGCCCTGTTGTCGCTACCGCTGATCGCGATCCTTTGCCTTGCGATCTACTACGCCGTTTTCGACCGCGATATGGCTCTTTCCGTTTTCCTCGCCTTCATGGTCGCAGAAATCATCTGCTGGCGCGGGCTGGAAGTCGTCGTCATCGTCCTCAACGGCCTCGGCCGCTTCGGCCGTGCAGCACTGCTCGTGGTGATCGGAACCGGCATCCGTACCGCCGCGGCGCTCGCCTTTTCTCTCTCGCACTGGGCGTCGCTCGGGACATGGTCGTTGTTTTATCTCGGCGCGAACGTATTCGCCCTCCTGATTGCCGTCCTTTGGTTTTTCCCGAAGGTGCGGCTGCGCTGGCGGCCGGAACTGTATATCCGGCGCTGGGCGGATTCCGTCTCTGTCGCGGGTGCCGAGGTGCTGTTCTATATCCAGTCGGAATTCGACAAGATCGCCGTGCTGGCGATCGGCGGGCCGGAGGTTTCGGGGATCTATGCGATCATCATGCGGCTTGCCGACCTGACGGCGTTGCCAGTGCGTTCCTTCAACACGCTGCTGGTCCAGAAGATCATGCGCACGCCGGGCACGATCTCTTCCTGGCGCACGCGGCTGACGATTGAATCCCTGATCGCGGCAATATCTTTCCTCGCGATCGCCGCGATGGCGATCTATCTCTGGATTTTCCCGAGAGGACTTGGAAACAACGTCGCCGAAGCTGCGCCCTATCTCATGGCGGTGCTCTTGGTGCCGTCATTCCGCAATCTGGTCGAGTATCACTCGGAACTGCTCTATGCGACGGGGCGCACGGTGCGCCGGATGATCAATCTGGTGATTGCCGGGATTGTGAAGGTTGCCCTGCTCGCCGCCGTCTTCAAGGCCAGCACCGATGTTGCCCATTGGGCGCCGCTGCTCAACGGCGTCTATCTGGCGCTCTACGCTGCATCCTTCGCCCTCACCTACAGCGCTCTGCGCCGCGAAACGGCCAGGGTCATCTAAAAGAGATCAGGCGGCGCGTTCGAGAACGACATTGCGGATATCAGCGAGATCGTGTCCGACGAAGGACTGAACGCCGATGCCGATCTGGTGCGGCGCCATCTCGCGCATGAAATGCCTGAGCCCGCTGATGTCACGCGCATAGCTGTCCTCGAACCAAAGAACGTGGCAGAGCCCATCGGGCGAAGCGACATGGCCCTCGCCCATCTGCACTTCATCGACAAATCGGCCGTAAATCATACATTCGGAAAACTGGCGTGAATGGATCATGGCGCGAATCCAGTTTCGGCCATGCAACGCCTCGACATGATCAAGCAACGCGCGGCAGCTGTCAGTGCGCCAGGCGATCAGCGTATTGATGTAGTCATTGGCCGGCAGGCTGTAGGGGCCGATGCCGAGTAGCCGGTCGGAATGGGCAAGCCATTCGAGGTGGTTGGAACGCATCCGTTCGCCGATCGCGTCATCCTTGCGGTAGAGCATCAGCCGGTCGTCTTGCCAAAGGCTTGCAGGGTCGAAATCACGCAGGAAGACCACATCGGAATCGACCGCGAACATCGCCGCCTCTTCGATATGCCGGGACAGTGCCAGCCTGCGTAACTGCTGCACATGCCAGCCGCGCAAAGGCAGGCTGTAGGGGCTGATCCACAACTTGCGGCGGCCGGCCGACATCGGGTCCGGAACGGCGCGCAGCCACCACGGCAGGAGATCGCTCTCGCTGATGACTTGCCGGCGCGACCCTTCCAGTTGCCGGAACAGGGCCACATCGAAGGGTGCGACAAGCAGGTAATGAACCCAGTCGCCCTTCAGCCGCATATCCATGCTCTCGCACAAAAGGCGGCAGCGCTCGAAATCATTGGCGTAGGAGGCCGTAACGACAGCTGTGCGCATCATGGTTTCCGTCAGAACGATCGCGATCCGGCGCGTTGCCCGTCGACTTGCGATGGCCTCTCACGCCCACCCAGCTTATGGCGGAGAATATAATATATGAACAACGGGTTTCCCAGCAGGTAACGGCGCCACAGGCGACGCGGCTCATGGACCAGCCGGTGCAGCCATTCCAGGCGCAGGCGCCGTACCGTCGGCGATGCGCGCGGCACCTCCTCTGCCATGAAATCGAACAGCGCGCCGACGCTGATCACCAACCGGGCATGACCGGGGCCGACGTGGCGGTCGATCCATTTTTCCTGCTTCGGGCTGCCCATGGCGATCAGCAGGATATCCGGCTTGAGAGCGCGGACCCTGGTCATGACTTCGTCGGATTGGGCCACGTCGAAATAGCCGTCGGCAACCGCAATGAACTCATGCCATGGCGCATGCCTGCGGAAGTTTTCAGCGGCGCGTTGCAGTATCTCCGGACGGGCACCGATCATGGCGACACGCCTCGGCGTCGTCATGTAGGTCATCAGCGCCGGCACGAAGTCCGTCCCGTTCAGGTTGGCCGGAAAGGTTTTTCCGTGGAACAGCCAGGATGCCAGATCAATGCCGTGCCCATCAGGCAGGACGATGTGGCGATTGAGGACGGCCCGGTATTCCGGATCGTGCATCATCAGGTTGGCATTGTTGGCGTTGAGGAACGATATCACCGTCTGCCCGATCGGCAGCGACGCAATTTCGTCGGCAAACGCGAAAGCATCCGCCCAGCCGAAATCGCAGACCGGCATGTCGAGGATCATCCGCTGCGATGCGACGATCGATGGGACCGGAGAGACATTCATCGGGATTTCCCTCCCTCATGCACGGCAAAGCCGTATGGCGCGCCGACCGTTTTCTTTTTCGTTGGTGATGGTTCGGCCAACTCTTCAGCAATGGCCCGGCCGGCCACGGTGGCTGCTTTTCCGAACCGGGAAAGACCATCTTCCAGCGTCGCGAGGAGCTTGGTTTTCTGCGCCTGATGGAAGGCCGATCCCGACAGGCGCTGACGATTTCCCGCCCGAACCTGCGCCACCTTCTCCGTCAGCAACCGAGCAAAATCAGCCGGATCGTCGGCGATCGCACAATTGCCGGGAAGCTTGTCAATGCCGCGCAGCGATGCGCTTGTCGCAACGCTCGGCATGCCGAACTCGAAGGTCTCGATGGTCTTCAACTGGACCCCGGTGCCGCCACGGCTGATCAGCGGAACGACGGCGCCGGCTTCGACAAAGGCGCGGGCGTCCGGCACGCGGCCGAGAAAATGGACGCCGGGATGGGAAACCACGGGAGCATCAGCCAACTGGCCGGCAATGCCGATCGACATATCGGCGGGCAGCAACGGCATGACCTTGGATAGGAACCAGTCAAGGCCGGTCCGGTTTGCCTGCCAGCTCCACGTCCCGATCAGGGTCAGATCGTATTCCGGCTGCTTTTCGACACTGCTCTGCGGCAAATCCCAGCGCGTCACCAGCGGCAGGACGGCAGCCCGGTCGGAGACCGTGTAGCCGAACCCGAACCGATCGGCCTCGGCAAAGGTCCAGATCGCCGAGGCAGCCTGGGTCAGTTGTCGCTCGACCTGTTCAAGATAATGCGCCTCGCGCTTGAACAAGAGCCGTTCCAGCCGTCCGGACGCGGTGGCCGCATTTTCGAGCGCCGAATCGGCCTCGACGTTGTGGGCGATGTAGATCGTCGGGTATTTCTGGAAGACGGAGGCAAAAGCACCCGGCAATTGCACGGAATTAAGGACAATACCGTCGAACGGCTGTAAACTCCGCAACAACGTCTCGATGTGGCTGCGGGTGACCTGCAGCATCTTCGCCGAAGGCAGGCTTGTGCGATTGAGCAAGGCCGTTGCCAGCCAGCGCAGCTTGGTCGACGCGCCAACCTTGGCATTGGTGACTTCGAGTTCGCTCAGGACATGCGTATCGCCACCCGGAGCCGGATTTTGCCCCGGTTGCAGGTAACCGATCACGCTCACCCGGTGGCCGAGGGCGCGAAGACCGTCGAGGACGGCGCGGTTGGCAATGTCAAACCCCGATGAAGGGTTCTCCACCGGCACCAGCGAGGAAACGAAAACCAGATGCATGCTGCCACACGAGACTTGAGAACAACTGCCCGGACTGTAGCAACACGGCGTAAAATGGCCTTTAAACCATTCATTCAAAAGCGAATTTGCAAATTTAGTATCTGTTTAGGAAGATTTGCTTTAGTGCTTGTCAGATCGCTGCCTTCAACAGGTTCTCGCCATGACCGCGCCCGCCCAGGATGTGACTGTATTTTACCAGACGGCGGTCGATACGAATGACAGCATCGAGCTGGTCGTCACACTGCCGACGTTTCGCCGGCCCGAGCATCTGCTAAAAACCTTGAAAACCGTGATTTCGCAGGAGCCTAGCTGCCCGTTCGCGATCGTGGTCATGGACAACGACGCGGACGGCCTTGAAGGGGCGAACGCGGCAAAAACGTTCTTTGCCAATCACCGGATCAACGCCCTCGTGGTGATCGCGCACCAGCGCGGAAATTGCCACGCCTACAATGCCGGCTGGTCGATGGCGCTCGCCACCTATCCCAATCTCCACGCCATTGCTGTGATCGATGACGATGAGATAGCGGCGCCAGACTGGCTCGACAGTCTCGTTTCGGTACATAGGCAGACGCGAGCGGATCTGGTGGGTGGACCGCAGCTACCCGATTTCGAAGACATGACGCGCAATGACCAGAAGCGACATCCGGTCTTTATGCCCCACTACGACACGACAGGCCCGGTTCCGATCCTTTATTCCTCGGGCAACGTGTTGATCACGCGGCCAGTGCTCGACGCCATGCCGAGACCGTTTCTCGATCCGCTGTTCAATTTCATCGGTGGGGGAGACAGCGATTTCTACCGCCGCTGCCGGGAGAAGGATTTCACCTTCGCCTGGGCCGCAGATGCCTGGGTTGCCGAAACCATCCCGGCGCGGCGAACGGAAATGTCGTGGATCAGGGCGCGCAGTTTACGGAATGGCGCGATTTCGGCGCTGCTCGAACATCGCGCCGCGCCCGGTCTTGCCGGCCGCGCCAAGACAATCGCCAAATCGCTGGCGCTGCTCGTGGCGTCGCCTTTTCGCGGTGTGTCGCTGTGGAGATCAAGCAACCTGCCATCGGCCGGGCTCTACCACTTCTATGTGGCCTGCGGGCGTCTGATGATGGAGTTCGGCTTCGTCAACGAGCAGTATCGCAACCCGGAAAAAAACTAAGCAGCGTCGGCTTTCGGCTCAATGACCGGCCGCCGCCGCGCGCTTTTCGCTTTCGGGCATTTCGTCATGCGCGGTTTCGCCGTGCTTGTCGACGATCGGTACCGGCTTGCGCTGCGGCTCGTTCGCCGCATTGGCAACACGGGCAACATCAGCCTTCGACAGATATTCAAGCTGCTCGACCAGCACCTCGAAGATCACCTCGTCGCGAAGCTGTTTGTTGAGCCCGTCCTTCACTGCTGTTTTGAAATTCGCAAGGTCGAAGTTGCTGGTGTCGGCGACGTTGATGAGCTTCTGGCCGACGAGAATATCGAACAGTGCATTCGTCACCGATTCCTTGAGCGGGACTTCCATCTGCTTGGCCTTGGCCTTGTCGACCGAGAACGACAGTTTGGTCAGGAAGTAGCCCTGCACCGCACCATCGGTGATCACCGGCACGGTAATCAACTCGCCCGGCACATATTCCTGCAACGCGCGGCGTTCAGCCTCCGCATCCGTTTCCACCGGCGCGGACGCATGCTGGATCGAAAAATAGACGGATCCGAGCGATACGGCGCAAATCCAGACACCGGTGAAAACGAGCTTCAACATCAGAAATCGCCGTAGCGGAATTGCTGCTCGGAGTAGATACCGTCGGCGTCGGCGTCCTGTACCGCAGTCTTCAGAAGATCAACCACCGACCGGCAAGCTTCCATATGCGCATTCACCTTCTGCGAATTCGCCATCAGCTTGGTTTTGATGTGTCGCGTCTGGGAAACAAAGGACGGCGAAATCTCGTTCGGCGAGGCGTCGCGATGCAGCATCGTCAGCTCGTACAGGCAACGGCTCTTGCGGGCGTTGGATGCCTTCAGATCGAAGCTCGGATCGATGCCGATCCGCGTGTTCTCGTTGTCGAGGATCATTTCGAGACGCCCCAGCACGTTCTGGATACGCACGTCACTCGATGTTGCAACTTCCATCATTTGGCTCCCGTTGGCGCTTGCTGCACGCGGGTCTGGGCCCTCGGCGTGACATGTGCGCTAAACTTCTGTGTCAGGTCAGCCCGGGTTCTCTCCCGGGACATCCTCAGGCTTGTTGGCTCTTGTCTTCGGTTTCCATGAAATTGGCGACGGCCTTGCGCTCGTACTCCTGCACCATGCTCAGCGCGACATTGTTGTCGTTGCCATCGAGCGATGCGTTGACCCGGTCAGGACCTTCCGAGCCGACGATACGGTCCGTCACCATGCGCTCGGCGATACCGACGCCGTCGCCCTGTGCCATGACATTGCCGATCTGCTCGGCCATCATGCTTTTCCACATGTCGCCAGCCGTGCCCTTGCCGTAGATCTCTTCGCTTTCGGTGGGCAGCATCGACTTCACGAAGTTCTGCAGCACCATGGCTTCGAACTTGCGGTAGCTTTCCGGAATCTTCTTGGCCTCGGCCCGATTGTTGATGTCGCCAAGGCTGTTGGTCGGGCTGTCCTGGTTGAGGACCGCAACCGTGTTGGCAAAGCCGGTGCCATTCTCGGCAAGGCTCGTCGCCTGGAAAGCGGCGCGGTTGGCTTTCAGCCGCGCCTGCGCTTCCTGCACTTCGGCCGGATCGGCCGCGCGCACGACATCCATCACCAGGTCACTTGGAGGAGAAATGGCCATGCGATATCCTCTCGGTCACAGAGTCCACGCGGCGTACATATCAACGCCAGCGATAACTCCATAAATTCAGCAATTTAAGTAAGCGGTCCGGATACACAGACACCCGGTCCTGAAGCCTCACTATGACCGGCCAACCTTACCGGAAGCTGGTGAGCCGCTCATCACATGCTGATCGACGAGATCGTATATGGCGTTGTCGGCCTCGGCGCGATCTTCCAGAACCCGCGCATCCTTCATGTTTTCCTCCAGCCGATCACCCTTAGCCCGCTCTTTGAGAACGCGGGTTTCGTGCCCCTGCTGGATGCCGAGAAGCATCTGGTCTTTCTGCGCGAGACGCCCAAGCTGCGAGGCATAGTGCCCGGAAAACATCGCGTGCAGCGGGCTTGCGGATCCCATGGCGTCGGCCACGACATCGATGGTCTCGGCGAGAGTTCGACGCTGCCTGGCGGTTTCGGCCAGTTCACTTTCCGCCATCTGCTCAAGATGCCGCTGCACGGCGACGAGGCGTTTGAGTTTTTCGGATCGGCTTTTCGTCATCGCTAGCCCCCTTGCATCATTGGTCCGAAGCCATCGGCAAACAGCTTCAGCATCGCGGCGATGCCGAGATAAAGGAGAAACATGCCGCCCATGATGAGATAGGGCAGCGAGATGAAATAGAGCGGCATCTGCGGCGCCAGCTTGTTGACCATGCCGATGGCGACGTTGAACAAAAGGCCATAGATGATGAAGGGGCTCGCCAGCCGCAGCATGATGTAGAACGTGGTCTCGAGCGCATTGGTCAGCGTGATCAGCACGCCCTGCGGATCGAAGCCGACGCCGAGCGGCATCACCTTGTAGGAATCAACGATGCTCGACAGGATGACGTGGTGGAAATCGAGCATGAAGAGGACCATCAGTCCGGCAAAGCTGATCAAGTTGGTCAGCTGGTTTTCAGCCGTATCTTCCAGCACGTCGGCAGCCGGCGGGGCGTTGAAGCCGATCATCATGGTGATGACGGTGCCGGTGAATTGCAGCCCGAGAACGTAGTAGCGGGCGATCAGGCCGATGACGCCGCCGATGACAGTCTCGGTGGCGACGATGTAGATATAGGTGTGGCCCTTGCCGGAAATCTGGGGGTAAATGTCGTTCCACATGATCGGCAGGATCGCCATGGAGATCGCCAACGCAACGAAGATGCGGATCTGGACCGAAACGCGCGCCGTCGAAAATCCAGGCATGACCATGATGCAGGCGCCGATCCGGCAGAATGCGGCGAAGAGCGCCAGCACCGTGCCTTCGGGATCGGAAATCATGAGATCGAGCCAATGATCTTTATCTCGAGGCCCTTGGCAAGCTCGACATGCGAAAGAACCGGCAATGTGGCAAACAGGCGCTCGATGATCATGCGCACATAAGAGCGGGATTCGGGCGAACTTACCAGTACGAACGGCATGCCCCGGTCGAGATGTTCACGGATAACCTTGGTTGCCTGCTCGCTGAATTCTTCCAGATGGCGCGGATCGATGTCGAATTCGACGATTTCGCCTTTGGCGTCGCGCTTCAGCGCCTGGTGGAAGACCATGTCCCATTTGTTGCCGAGACGCAGGACCCTGAGCGTGCCGTTGTCGGCAAGATCACCGCAAAGCTGCTGCGACATGCGCACGCGCACATGCTCGACGATCTGTTCGGTCTTTCGCACATGCGGCGCGAGTTCGGCGACGGCTTCGAGGATCAGGTGCAAGTTGCGGATCGAGACGCGCTCGGCAAGCAGAAGCTTCAGCACGGCCTGCAGGCCCGAATAGGACATGTGCGAAGTGCAGATTTCGTCCGCCAGCTTGCGATATTCCGGGTCGAGCCGTTCGATCAGGATCTTCACATCCTTGTAGGACAGAAGCTGTGGCAGGTTGTTGCGGATGACTTCGGACAGATGCGTCAGCACCACCGAGACGTTGTCGATCGGATGGAAACCTTCGCGCTTCAGGTCCTCGGTAAAGGTTTCGAGGATCGACACGGCGGGCATGCCGAAAGCGGGCTCGCGGATTTCGTCGCCCGGAACGCTCGGCTTGCGGCCGCCGCCGGTCACCACGATGACTTCGCCGACACGCACCGTATTCGACGCGATCGTCGTGCCGTGAATGCGGATGTGATAGGCCTTGTCAGGAATACCGATATCGTCGGAGACCTTGATTTCCGGCACGATGAGACCGTACTGGCCGGCGAACTTGCGGCGCATCTTGCCAACCCGGAAGGCGAGTTCCTGATGTGCGCCGAGGAGACGGGTGGATACCTGCTTGCCGAGCAGCAGTTCGATTTCCGCGGTCTTCAGGACCGACTTGACCGAGTCCTTTTCGCTGTCCGTCTTGTGCTGTGCGGTCTGCTGGTCCTGTTCGCGCTTCAGCTTGTTTGCCGCTTCCAACTGACGGGGGATCATCCAGCCGAGGAAGGCCATGCCGCCGCCAAGGACGGCGAACGGGACGAAAGGAAGACCGGGCATGAAGGCCAGCATGAGGATCAGGCCGGCCGCCACCATGAGCGCGCGCGGATAACCGCCGAGCTGGTTGACGACTGCCTGGTCGGTGGAACCCGAGGTGCCGCCGCGCGATACGAGCAGGCCGGCGGCGAGCGATACGATGAGCGCCGGGATCTGGGAGACCAGACCGTCGCCGACCGACAGTTTGACGAAGACGTCGGCCGCTTCGCCGATCGACATGTCGTGGCGGACATAACCGATGATGATGCCGCCGAAGACGTTGATGGCGGTGATCAACAGGCCGGCAATGGCATCGCCGCGGACGAACTTCGAGGCACCGTCCATCGAACCGAAGAAGGAGCTTTCCTCTTCCAGCTCGCGCCGGCGCCTCTGTGCCTCCTTCTCGTCGATCAGGCCAGCCGAAAGGTCGGCATCGATCGACATCTGCTTACCGGGGATGGCATCCAGAGTGAAGCGGGCGCCGACTTCGGCGATACGCGTGGCGCCCTTGGTGATAACGATGAAGTTCACGGTGATCAGGATCAGAAAGACGATCAGACCGATGACGAAGTCGCCGCCCATGACGAGTTCGGCAAAGCCTGCGATAACACCGCCGGCCGCGTCGTGTCCTTCATGCCCGTGCGAAAGGATGACGCGCGTCGTCGCGATGTTGAGCGACAGGCGGGTCATGGTCGAGATCAGCAGAATGACCGGAAAGGATGAGAAATCCAGCGGCTTCTGTATCCAGAGGGAAACCATCAGGATGAGAACGGAGAACGCGATGGAGAAAGCCAGCCCGATGTCGATCAGAAACGGCGGTATCGGCAGAAAGAGGATCGACAGGATCGCGACGATGCCGAGCGCGAAGCCGATATCCCGGCCCTTTGGCGCCAGTTTCGGGATAACGAGTGCAGGAGGTTGTGCCATCGGAACTTTCCGTCTCTTCATGAGAGGCGGGCAGCATTCATACCTGCTGCCCAAACTACCGAAAGGCCTAACGCACCAAACTTGCGCGAGGGTAGCATCGATGTCGGAAAGAAGAGGGCCGGCGCGCTTTTCGCAGCGCCTTTATTGTCGAAGGCTGCCGAAAACGGTGGCCTGGTTCGTCAGAAGCCGCTTTGAATACGCGAGAAGACGATGTCCGTGAAGATGGAGATCTGAGAGCCGACGAAGGAAGCCGAAAGTGCGACCGTTACCAGCACGGCAAGGATCTTCGGCACGAAGGTCAGGGTCATTTCCTGCACCTGGGTCAGCGCCTGAATGAATGCGATGACGACGCCCACCACCATGGCGGCGAGAACGGCAGGCCCGGAAGCGACGACCACTGTCCAGATCGCCGCCTGCACGATATCGAGGGCATCAGCCTCATTCATCAGCTATCACTTTATGGTAACACCCGGGCCGACGACAAGCTCCTTGCCGGTATCAAGCACCGCGATGATTCCGTCCGAATATAGCTTCACTTCCTTGACGACGCCAGTTGTCTTGCCGTCGGCGCTGGTCACCGTCTTGCCGATGACGGCATTGGCTTCGCTGAGCGAGGTGCGCTGCAGCAGGCTTTCGAGATTGGTGTTGGTCTTGATCGTCTGCTCGACCTGCGAGAAGGTCGCGAGCTGCGCGATCTGCTGGGTCGAATCCATCGGCTCGGTCGGATCCTGATTCTTCATCTGAGCCACAAGCAACTTCAGGAAGCTGTCATAGTTCAGGTCCGCGGACGCCTTGTCGGTGCCGGATTCGGTGCCTGACGCCGAGGGGATGTAAGTGCTGGCTGAATTGACGCCGCTTACCGCCATGGTGCGATCTCCTTGCGAATCTGTTCGATCGTTGCCGGGGTGATTTCCTGGTTGTTCAGAATCCTGTCTTCGACGGCGTACAAACCGCGGATCGCCTTCAGCGCGTCGAAGGCGCGCCCTTGCGTTACCATGCCGTCGATCTTCTTGAGCTCCGACACGACCTCTTCATTCTTGAAGCAATTCAGAAGCATGATGACCGACTTGCGGAACATGTTCGTCGACTGCTCGGCGCCTTCCGGATTGATCAGGATCATCTGAGCGATGAAATAGAGCTGCTTCAGCGGGGTCGTCGCATCTTCGGGCTGTAGAACATGGTTCTCGAGCAGGAACGTGACGTCGTTCAGGAATTCGACCGCCACCTTGCGGTCGACACGCAACACCGCCCCGTTGACAAAAATCCGTTCGCCCGACTTCAGCGAAATACGCAGTGTGCTCTTCATTTGAGTCCATCCCTGATGATGGTTGTAATGTCTATGATGCCCTGGAAATTGGAGGATTCGCGTTTGCGAATCTTTTCCGTCTCGCCCAGAATCCAGATGGCGATGGAAATAAGGTTGGCGCGCAGTTCGTCGTTCAGCTGATTGTCCGACGCGCGAAGATCCTCAATGAACCGGATCCAGACCCGCCTTGTATAGTAAATCGCCTCGATGGCCTCCCTCGAGTACCCTTTCTGCTGTTTTGCGGCTGCGAGCAGCGCAATCGAGCGATCGAGCACTTGCCGTTCGCGATCCTTGGAGTCGGCAACACCGTCCTCCATGATCTCGGCGTATGAAAACTGATACATTCAGACATCCTTCATGTTTGTCCTGGTCCTCACCGCATCAGAGGAAATTAATCAAACTCAACTGCTGAAGCCGCGAGGTCAGCGTGTAGGAGGTTTCGATCTGGGTCAGCAGCGTGTTCATCCGCGTTGACGCTTCATAGGTATCGATGCCCTCAAGATCGGAAATATGTGTCGTCACCAGCTTGATCTGTGCCGAAAGAGAGGTGTTGGCCTTCTTCACCCGCGCCTCGGAAATGCCGAGATCGCTGCGTTGCGCGTCGATGCCGGAGATGGCCTCGCCTATATAGCTGGTCACCGATGCGCTGACCGTGGAGCGAACTTCAGAACTGACATCCGCACCGAGCAATTCAGTGGCGATGACGCTCGCCAGCGCGAACTTGCGCATGCCGTCGGAATTGGCGGTCGTCGAACTCGACACCACTTCCGTCGTCGAGATCCGGCTCGTCATGGTCTGGTCTGATGCATTGGACCAATCGGTCTGCCAGCGGGACTGATCCCCTGCAGCCGGATCGGCATCAACGTACATCGGCTCCAGCGTATTGGTAATAAAATCTTCCATCTGCGCTTTGGAGAACTGGTTCATCGCCGTCAGCGGCGGTAACTGCGCGCCCATGAAGGTCGTCAGCGCCGTATTATAGGCTGCCTTGGCGGCCGCCCCTTCAGCACTGTTGTAGTCGATCATCGGTTTTACGTCGGTGTTGATGCCCGAAAACAGGAACTCGCCGTTGAAAGAGGTGTTTACGGCGGAGCTGAAGATCGAAAGCGCGTTGGTTACTTCCGTCTTGGCGATCGCCAACTGGTCCGCTGAATCACTTCCGCTCAGGCTGATCAGCACCTTGTTGATTGATTGTGCGGCGTCGGCGACTGACTTGAGCGCTTCCTGCGAAGCGGCGAGACGTTGCGTGACCACCGCGTTGGTGCTGGTCAGTGTCTTCATCCGAGCCATCTCGCGCTGAAGGTCGAGAGAACGGGAAGTCGAGCCGCCGAGTGCGACGCCGACGTCGGCGTGGCGGCCGGTCGTGACTTCCGCCTGCAGCTTCACCACCTCGGCCTGGCTCTGCTGGATCGTCAGCCGCATGGCATTCTGGACAGCCAGATTAGAAACGAAGGACGTCTTCATGATTACCTCACAACTTCCAGAAGGGCCGCCATCATGGCGTCCACGGTGCTGACCAATTTGGCCGATGCCTTGTAGGATTGTTCCAGGTCGAGCAGCAGGGAGAGTTCCTCGTCCATGCTGACACCGGTTTCGTTGTTCAGGGCTTCCTGGGTGCGCGAAAGCAGCGCCACCTTGTTGTCGTTGGCCGTCGATGCGCTGCTGCGCAGGTCTTCGAGCCAACCGACCGATGAGGTCGCGAAATCCATGATGCTGGTCGTACCATCCAGACCGGTGGTGGTGTCGAATGCCAGGTTGCTGTCCATGGCTGCGGCAAACTTGTCGAGCAGGTCGGAATAACCCGAATTCCCGGTCGTGTTCTTTATATATGCCGCGCCGTTGAACCCGCCATCGCGGACGAGCAGCGGATTCGATTGCGCCAGCGGATTGACCTTCAACGTGGCGGCCATGCCTGGAACGAGCGTTCCCGCCGGAGGCACCGTTGCCGGCGGCACGGCCGGTGTCCAGGTGAAAAGACCTGGCAGAGTGGTCGCACCGTTCTGTTCCTTGAACAGCTCCACCAGACCGCGCGCAACTTCGTCGAGCTGTGTCTGGAATTTCGGAGCGATCTCGTCGCGTAGCTGCAGCAGGGCCGAAAGCTTGCCTTCGCCGGAGGTATTTCCACCTTTCCCGGCTGCGACCGGAACGCCGTCGATGTAGATCTTCTGTCCGACCGTCGTGGCGCCGAAACCGGAGGTTGACTGGAAGGTCACCTTGCGGGGCGTGTTTTCAAAAAGAACCGTGCCATCGGATGTATAGATGACGGTATCGTTGTTCGCCCGCGTCACCGTCGAAATGCCGACGATCTCGGAAATCTGGCGCAGGATCTTGTCGCGCTGGTCGAGCGCATCGCTCGGGTCGGTCCCTGCTGCCGTCGCACTCACGACGCCGCCATTGGCCTTCTCGAAATCCGCCAGCAGACTATTGAGCGTATTGACCGAGGTCGCAATTTCCTTGTCCGCTTCCAGGCGCAGATCCTGAACGGAAGTCGACGTCTTGTTCAAGGAGGTCGCCAAGTCGACGGCATCCTGCACGAGTGTTGCCGCAACCGTCGTATTGCCGGGCGTCGAGGCGAAAGTCTGCAGGCTGTCACGAAACGCCGCCAGATAGGTGGAAGGCGCCGTTTCGTAATCGTTGCCGCCGAGGGCAGATTTCAGCGTCTCCAGTCCAGCAAAGAGCGTACCCTGCGCGGAGGACTGAGAGATGCTGATGATATTCTGCTTGAGCAATGCGTCATTCTGCGCCCGCTGGATGGAGACGACCTGCGCTCCATTCCCGCTGGTACCGAGCATCGCCAGGCGGCGCGAATAATCCGAGTTACTGGCATTCGCGATGTTCTTCGACACGATCGCGGTCTGCTGCGCCGTGTTGCTGAAGATCGAGTTGGCGGTGTTAATGGCAGATGACAGAGACATGACTCAGCCTGTACTTTCAATTACCGCTTCAGGTTCACGAGAACGTCCAGCAGGTCGGCGCCTGTCTGGAAGACCTTCGAATTCGCCGTATAGCTGCGCTGGGATTCGATCATCGCCGTCAGTTCGTTGGCGATGTCGACATTGGAGCCTTCAAGCGCGCCGGACTGGATAGTGCCGAAGTCGCCGGAACCGGCAAAACCGGTGACGATGACACCTGAATCCACGCCCTGCGAATAGACGTTGCCCGACTGGGGAACGAGATTGTCGGGGCTCTGGACGCTGGCGAGAGCGACACGGTAGCGCGGGTCGAGCTTGCCGTTTTCGTACTTGACGTAAACGATGCCTTCCTTGTCGATCTGGTAGCCGGCGACCTTGCTCGGGGAATTGCCGTCGATCTCGCCGCCATCCGGATTGAACTTGTAACCGAGCTGCGTGGTCTCGCCGAGATCGATTGTCAGGGAAGCGAGATTGGCGCCGGTGCCGGCAAGACTGGACATAGCGGTGGTCGTGATCGTGGTGGGCGTCGTCGTCAGTTCGCCTGCGGCATTGAAGGCAAGCGCCTTGGTGCCGAGCACACCCACGGCCGGCGGACCGGCACTGTAGGTGGTGCGATCACGGACTTCCACCGTCCAGGCATTTGCGCCGGTCTTCTTGTAGACGAAATCAAGGAGGCGCGCATTGCCCTGGCTGTCGAAGACACTCAGCGAGGTGGAGGATTCCGTGCCGACGGCATCGGCGGAATTGAGGTTTGCGCCCATGGCGCCCTTTGTGGAACCGCTTGCAACCAGACCGCCATCTGCAAGGTTGACCTTCTTCAAACCGCTGAAGCCGTTGACGACGACGGTCGGGTCGACGCCCTCCTCGTATTCGTAACCCATCAGGCTGTAGCCGGCCGAGTTGACCAGGTTGCCTTCGCCGTCCGGCGTAAAAGCGCCAGCTCGGGTGAGGAAGTTGGAACCGTCAGCGCCGGCGACGACGAAGAAACCGCCGCCGCTGATGGCCATGTCCGTGCCGGACGTGGTGTAGGTCGTCGGCCCCTGCTCGGAGATGCTGTAGCGGACCTTCGTCTCGACACCACCGGAATTGTAAGATCCGTTGCTGGTCGGCAGGATCAGCGACGAGAATTCCGTCGATGCCCGTTTGTAGCCGGTCGTGTTGGCATTGGCGATGTTTTCGGCGACCGTTCCCAGGCGGTTTGCCTGAGCATTCATGCCGGAACCACCGGTTCTCATCATTCCGTAAAGACTCATGTCCGATCCTCGTTTTCGTCGTTATGGCAAGCCTATGGGGTGGGCCTTGCGTGAACCTGTCTTGAGGGGTCGGATGCCGCCACATCCGAAACCTCCGCGCGAGGATCAGCTCCAGTCGATGCAGTAGCCAAGGAAACGCTTGGAATCGATCGGATCGAAGCCGAGCCGCTTGCGCAACTTCTTGCGCAGCTTGCTGATATGGCTCTCGACGACGTTCTCTTCGACATCCTCATCGAAGATGCCGTAGATGGCGTTGAATATCTGGGACTTGGAAACGCGACGACCGCGGTTGGCGACCAGATATTCCAGGATGCGGCGCTCGCGGCGCGGCAGGGCGAAAACCTCGCCCTGGACCTCAGGATCCCGGCCGTCCGAAAACACGCGGATCGGGCCGATATCGGTGAAATTGACCAGTGCCTTCAGACGACGGCGGATTGCCGCCGCCCGTGCCAGGATTTCCCGGGGATGGACCGGCTTGCGCACCACGTCATCAACGCCGCAGTCGAAAAACGCCAGGGTCGTTTCCAACGAGGGGGTATCGCTGATCGCGATAACCGGGGCCGTCGAGCGATCCCGGATGGCGCGAGGAAGGCTCATGGCCTTCTCGCCCTGTCCGATCAGGAACGCTTCGACAGCGTCGATATCGCTATCGGCCGCCTTGGAAACCCAGTCCCCGAATTCGCTTGGATCAAACCCTTGGGAGGGCACGCCCTCCCGTCCAAACAGTGAAGTGTATCCGTCTTTCACGAGCTCACGCTCATCAACCACTACGATCATTCGTCCGCCTCCGAATCAGTATGGTGCCTCGATGAACGAGAGATACGAATCGGCGGATTCATGAACAACTATGGGAAGTTACTGGCTGAAATTAATACTAGATTAAGATTTCTGTTCCGATTTGATCTACATGTAGTGGGTGTATCAAAATGTGGCACTAAAATTTATGTGGAAACGTTAACGTCATATTAAGAAAACGCTTGTGAACATTTTTTCGGCCAAATGTTGACGCAATTGTGAGGCGCACAAAAATTTGCGCATAATTCTTCTTGTGGTTGTATTATTGGCAAAAATTCGACGCGTTCGCCGTCCACTTGCCATAGCCTGTCGCCACCAGATTGGCGATCACCCGGCAGACATATTTCTTCTGCGCCGGGTCGTTGTTTGGACCCGCATGATAACGGGCGACAGCCATGGTCCAGGTTTCATGCCTGGCGTGTAGATTTGAGAGGAATCGCGCCGCGTATTCGACATTCTTTCGCGGGTTCAGCATCTCGTTCGGCGAGGCAAAATTCTCGCCGTGGAAGTAGTAGTTGATCTGCATGCAACCGAGATCGATGAGCTTGGCGCCTTGCGCCCGCGCCGCGGCGAAGCGCTGCAGCACCTCCTCGGCGCTGTTCTCAAAATATGCCTTGCCTTCGATGTTCATGGCAAATGGCTGGAGCGAACCCTTGCGGCCAGTTTCTGTCAGACCAACGGAATAGAGAATACCTGCGGGTATCTGATATTTCGCTGCCGCTGCAGTGATCTCGCTTTCGCAGACGCCAGCGCTTGTCTGCGCATTACATATAGACGTCACCAGCGCGGTTAAGCTCAGCACCAGAAGACGCATCGCTCGTACCTTCATTGCCCGTCCACCTTTCGCGGCCCTGCTGCTGGCTGCCATTGTCATTGCGCTGGCCCTTGCCCTGCCCCGTACCGTCTCCGGCAGCCTCACGGCCCTGCTGGCCTGCCTGAGGCTGTGCCTGCTGCTGTGCAGTGTTGCTGTTGGACGAATCCGAAGCGTTAAAGACGATATTGACCTGATCGACGGCAAAACCCTGCGCGCGCAGCGCCTTGACCATGGCATTCTGGTCGTCACTCAGCTGCCGGAAGGCGTCGCCGGTCTCAACCTTGATTTCGACATGCAATTCATCGTCCTTGAGACGCAGCGTCGCCGTCACGGTGCCGAGATCGATCGGGTGCATCTGGATCTTCAGCGTGTTGAGAACCTTACCGGTTGCCGCCTGTGCCACCGGTGTCGAGGTCGCCGCACTCGGCTGAAGCGCGCGGGCCCATTCCGGATCGCTCGCAATCTGGCTCGTCACGGCAGCAGCGTTGCTCGTGGGAGCAAGACCGAGATAGCGCCGCGCTTCCAGGACAGTTACGGATTCAGCCTTGGCCGTTGTTGAAGGTACCTCATTTTTGACAACCGTCTTGTCGCCGTCCGAAGCCAGGTTCATGGAAACCGTCTGGCCCTTGCCGTCGGCGCGCGCGAAGCGGAAAACCTGATCGGATCCTGCCTGGGTGGCGTTCTTGACCGCATTCGCATCGGTTGCCACGCGGGCATCTGCTTTAGCTGCCGCTGCATCTTTCGGAGCTGCCTTGGCTTTTCCGGCGAGTTCGGCAAGTGCCTGAAATTCGGACATGGCCGGGGTTGTCTCGCTCCGCACAATCTGGCTTGCGACCGCCGGTTTTTGCGCCGCGTCCAACAAGGTGAGCAATTGGCTGACATCCGCAGATGCCGTATCCACCTGTGCGTCTGCATCGTCCGCGGACATCGACGGCAACACATCGTCGGATTTCTCGGCTTTGATATCCTGGTGCTTCGAGAATTGCGGTTTCGTGTCTTTAAGCAGACCGGTCACTTTCTCGCCGATCGATCCGTCAACCGTCTTGCCCGCGTCGATGGTCGCGTCTTCGCCGATGCTGGCCAGACTGATGGATGGAAGCAAACTGTTCTTGCCGTCCGGCCGTATCAGTGTGAATTTCGGCGTCTGATCGTCTTCCCCGGCGATCATCGGATCCTGTTCGACGTCCTGCGCCGATATTGTCTTCACCGGGGTGCGAAGTGCCGTGTCGGTGGAATTTCCAAGAGTGGATTTCATAAAACCGTCGTTTTCAGAAACGAGCTTGTGCAGAGACGACAGCTCATCCTTGCCGGTATCCGTGGCCAGCACATCGACGCCATCGTCCTTGGAAGGGATATCCACTCCGGTCGCAGGCGCTTCGGCTTCTGCTACAGGCGCCTTGGCGTCCGCGATCTTCAAGTTCTGCGAAACGACGGGGTTCGGCGCCAGGTTACCGTCAGCAACCGGTTTTCCGCTGATCGAGACGATCGGCTGCTTTTTCTTGCCTGCGTCGGCGAACGCGTTCTCGAATGCGGACCTTTGATTGGCCGCGTCCATGTCGTGAGATTTGCTGGCAGATTTTGATCCGGACTTGGCCGATCTTATCGGGCTTGTTCCAAGCAGGTTGTCGTCTACGAATGTCATTGTTCGTCTTCCCCCTTCAGGAGAGAATCGATCTCGTCGAGTTTGGAGCGGCCTGTGCTCAGAAACGCGTCGTGAACCGGATCAGCCTGGCTTTCTGCTGACGAAACCTGTTGCTGAGCCGTGGCCGGTTGAGCGGCATTCAAAGCCGCGTCGGACGCCGGTGCTGCAAATGGGCTTTCGCCGCTGCCTGTGTCTGCTCCGCTTTCTCCCATGATGATTTCGGAATTGACATTAGAAACAGATGCTTGTGTCAGGCTGTCCGGATCGGGTGCCCGCAGCACCTCCTCGGCGATGACCTTTGCGGCCTGTCGCAATGCACGATCGCGGGGAGAAAGCTCGGCATCGGGGATGGAGCTGATGTCCTTGACTGCCTCGAGAATGCCCTTGGAGGGCACACCCACGAGGCCGGAATAGAGACTAGCCAGAGCTTTCGGGCCTGCATCGGTGACATCCGAAAGATCTTGAGCCCGCCCCGAGGCGAGGGTTGCGAGTTCCTGCATGCCGCCGATTGCGGCACGGCGAGCGATGCGCAGATAGACTTCCCGCTGTCTCGGCCTATCCATGAAGCCGAGGATTTCCTGAATCTTGGCTTCTGTCTGTTCGTTGTAATTGGCAACCGCCAACTCGACGAAGACGTCGGCAAACTGGCTGGCATAGGGGGACGTCAGGAAACGGCGGGCATAGGAGAGTGAATAGTGAAACCCCTTGTCCGGCATGGCGCCGCGGGTCGCCAGCGCGATCGACCGCCGCAAGGCCGCTTCCTCGATGTTGGTGCCCGGCGCCGTCAGCCGCGCCCAGTCGTAATATTGCAGCGACTTGGCAGGGCTTTGCTGCGACACCGCATTGCCGAGAACCAGATACAAATAGGGTCCGACCCTTGAGTTGCGATATTCAGGAATGGCCTTCGCCAGGTTTTCGACCATCAACCCGCCCTTGCCGGCAAGATAGTGGCTCAGCGCATCGATGACGCGGCTGTCGAAATTGCCGCTGATATCCTGGTTTGCGAGATAGGATAAAGTTTCCGGATTGCCGCCGCTCATCGCATAGATGAAGGCCGCATCGACATTGCGTGGATCGTCGAAGACGGCAGGATCGGATTCCCGCAGACGCTTGTCGATCGCAGCCAGCATGAAGCGCTGCATCTCTGCGGCCGAATGATCACCGAGAACAATGGCATCCTGGATATATTGCAGGGAGCGCAACATCTTGTAGGGCGGCAGGTCCTCCGGTTCCCCGGCATGCGCCACAAGGCCCGGACCGGCCATGCTGGCACATGCGCAAAGAAGGAGGGTGCGGAGCGCCTTCAACATCGCGGTCAGCCCTGCGTCGTCTGGAGAAGAATTTCGATGCGACGGTTCGCCGGCGCCAGAGGATCGTTCGGAACCTGCAGGCGCTTGTCGGCAAAGCCGCTGATCTGGCTGACGCGGTTCTCAGCAAGCCCGCCGCGGATAAGCATGTAGTAGGCGCTCTGAGCGCGGTCGGAGGAAAGGCGCCAGTTGTCATAGGCACCTTTCTTGAACGGTCGCCCGTCGGTATGGCCGCGGATGGCGATGGCGCCGCTGCGCGCCGACAATAGCTTGCCGATCTTTTCCATGGCGATCACCATGTCCTTCTCCGGCACGGCCGAGCCCAGCCCGAACATCGGCGTATCCGCCTGCTCGCTGATCGTCACCAGCAGCCCGCCTTCCGTCGGCGTCACCAGCAGTCCCTCGGCAAGCTTGCCGGCGGAGCCGCCGATTTCCTTCTCGATCTCGGCCTTCAAGGCCTTGGCGGAATTTTCATCCGGTTTCACCGCCGCTGCCTTATCGGCCGCGACCTTGTCGGACTGATCCTTCATCGCGGTTTCCGATTGCCCCTCGACAGCAGCCTTGTCCTTCGATGCCTCCGACGGGCCATCGCCGGCCTTGGCTTCGAGGCTGTCACCGCCCTTTTCCGCATTCTGCAACTCGACCTGTTTCGTCCAGAAATCCGGATCGAACGGATCGCGATAGGCTTCCCCGCCCTCAGCACCGGTCGCAGGACCGGACGTCGACGCGCCACCATCGCCCTTGGCGCTTATATTAGCGTTGCGGCCGACTTCATTGACAATTTCGGACAGGACAGAATAGGGATTCTCAAAGAAATCGGCGTCGGAATACTGGGTTTCCTCGCCCGAGGTTGCCGTCAGATCATCGCCGTTTTTCGCCGATCCGCCGGTCTTCGTCTCCGTGCCGTCGACTTTCGATTTCATCTGGTCCTCTTCACCCTTGGCGTCCTTTGCCGGCTGCTTGACGCCCTTTTCGGACGGCTTGGCATCGGTCAACTGGACAGGGTTGAAATAGGAGGCGAGTGCCGCCTTGGTCTGCGGGTTGGCCGCGTTGATCAGCCACATGACAAGGAAGAAGGCCATCATTGCCGTCATGAAGTCGGCATAGGCGATCTTCCAGGCACCGCCATGATGGCCGTCATGGCCGCCGCCGTGCCGCTTGATGATGATGATTTCGTTCTTGCCGTGATGGCCTTCATTCTCGCTCATGCCAGCACCTTGCCAACGGTATCCGCCCAGGCGGCCATCCGCGTCACCAGGATCGAATCACCGAACTCGACCGACAGATCGATATCGGCGGTTTCCTGATGGCGGAAAATCAGTGTTTCATCATTGAGGTGGCGCTTCAGCGCCTCGAACAGAGCCAGAGGCCCCTTCACAGTGATCTTGCAGCCTTCGCCGGCACCGACTGCGTGAACGATCATCCGTGCAAGATCACCAATGGATTTCTGCAGCAGGACGTCGTCCATCACAGGGGCCAACACACGGGCCGTCTGATCGGACAGCATCGTGGCAAGCTGCGACCCCATGTCGGAAAAGCGGTCGTAGATCATCGCTGCGGTTTCATTCTCGCAACGCACGCGCATCGCCTCAAGCTCTGCTGCATGGCGCGCGTTCAGTGCCGCGATCTCGGCCGCCTGCAGGGCAAGCTGCTCGCTTTCTGCTTCGGCCCGTCCTTGCGCGAACGCATCGCGGCGCTCTGCGTCAATGTCGACCTGCGGCTGGATCTGCTGCTTCATGGCGAAAGCACCGTTGGCCGGGAGGTCGTCGTCCAGGTCCTGGAAGTATCGCGGCGGAACCAGAGACAGATCGACCTTCGGAGCACTGAAATCCTTGAGATAGCGGGAAATGGAAGCGCTCATCGGCTGCCTCCGGTGACACAGGATGCCGCCACGACCGGGCCTGCCCGCTCCACTGTGGCGGACAGCATTTGGCTTGCGAGCCTGGATACATAAGACTGTGACACTTCCGGAATGTCTCCTTCAGGACCCTGCGGAGCGGGAACGCCGCACGGCCCGAACATTTTCGATCCGTATCGGCTCGCTCGCCGGAGAAACCGGCGGCGCAGGCCGCATACAACGGCAGCACAACATTCATATTGGCTGGCAACCTGAACGAGGGTGGCTGCGGTTGGAGACTATCCGGTCAAACTTGTGCGAAAATGTAGGTCGACACTTGGTTTAAGGTGTTGGACCGCGCTTGGGCAATTAGCGCGGTCCAACCGTTTCCGCCATACCGATGACCGGCGGCGCGGCGGAAAGACGTGTTCGCAGCCCCGCAAGACAGAGGCGGCGACAAAGGATGCCCGGGACCGGACTTATGCCCACCGATCCCGCGTGTCTAAGGTTACTGCTGGAACAGGCGCAGGATGTTTTCGGAGTTGGTATTGGCGATCGAGAGCGCCTGGATGCCAAGCTGCTGCTGTGTCTGCAAGGCCTTCAGCCGGGTCGATTCTTCGTTCATGTCGGCGTCCACCAGACGACCGACGCCCTTGTCGATCACGTCCATCAGGTTGGCAACGAAATTTTCCTGCATGTCGATGCGGCTGGTGATGGCGCCGAGCGTCGACGCGGCATCCGTCAGGTTGCTGAGCATCGCATCAACCGCGCTGATCATCCCGTCGATGCTGTCATCGCTGGTGGTGGTCGTCAACGTAATCAGCAGCGACCCTGTCGGGGCCGTACCACCAGAGGCCAGAATCAGGTGATAGGTGGCGTTTGCAGTCGTGGCACCGTTCGGCTGAACGACCGCGACGCCCTTGGTCAGCTGACCGAGCGAGGAGCTTTTGGTGTCGATCAGGATCGAGGCGGCGGTATTGTAGTCCAGTGTCGAAACGGAAACGGTGCCATTCGTCGACCGGTTGAAAGATGCCACGATCGACTTGGTGCCGGCCGGGGTCGTGCTGGAATTGTAGAGCCAGTTCTCGCCCGAGAACGAAGCCGATTCGGCTGCCGATTCCAGCTGGTTCTTGAGCTCGCTCAGTTCCTTGTTGATCTTCGTCTTATCCACGCCCGGCTCGCGGGCAGCGACGAGCTTCGCCTTGATCTCTGAAACGACGTCGATGGCCGAACTCATGCCGGCGTAGGATGTATCGACCTTTGCGGCGCCCAGCCCGAGCGCGTCCTGAACGGTCGACAGAGCGGCGTTGTCCGAACGCATGGTGGTCGCGATCGACCAATAAGCGGCGTTGTCCGCAGCGGTTTCGACGCGGTAGCCGGACGAAATGCGGTTCTGCACTTCTTCCATGTTCGTGTTGATCGAACGCAAAGTTTGGAGAGCGGCCATAGCGGCCGAATTGGTCATGATGCTGGTCATTGGTCATTGCCCCAGTTCGAATTTAAACGGAACATTCCGGGTTTATGACCGGCAGCGACGGGACCAGCGTCATGCAAACTGCCCCATGTTTAGCCCAAGGGCAGCCTATCGCTCTTAACGAACACTTAACAATCATATTGTTAACAAATCATTAAGAACGTTAGCAAGTGGGTAATCAAAATGAACGAAAATAAATCTCAATTGCCAAATCGTTAAAAGCCCAGACGCGGCGCGCGCAACGAAAAACCGCGCCCCTTGCGGGACGCGGCTTGTAGGATGGCCAACGAGTGGATGATGAAACCCGCTTGCCGGCGCTATCGCTTTCCCTGCTCCGATTAACGGAAGAGCGAGAGGATGTTTTCAGAGTTGGAGTTGGCGATCGAGAGAGCCTGGATGCCGAGCTGCTGCTGTGTCTGCAGGGCCTTGAGACGGGTCGACTCTTCGTTCATGTCGGCGTCAACGAGACGGCCGACACCCTTGTCGATCACATCCATCAGGTCGGCCATGAAGTCGTCCTGCATCGAGATGCGCTTGTTGGTGGCGCCGAGCGTCGCGGCGGCATCCGTCAGGCTGGTCAGCATCGCGTCAACGGCGCTGATCATGCCTTCGATGTTGTCATCGCTGGTCGTGGAGGTCAGAGAGACGATGGCCGAGCCGGCCGGAGCCGTACCGCCGGTAGCGAGGATCAGGTGGTAGGTGGCGTTTGCAGTGGTTGCGCCGCTCGGCTGAACGACGGAAACTCCCTTGGTCAGCTGACCGTTGGCGGCCGTCTTGGTGTCGATCAGAACCGATGTCGAAGCGTCGAAGGAGAGAACGCCGACAGCAACGGTACCGGTGGCGGAACGGGTGAACG
>UCML01000008.1:0-200984 GCA_900473675.1 Hyphomicrobiales bacterium
TGCAGGGAAAATCGCGCTTACCCGTCAAGCCGTTGTTGCTTGCGACCAGTTTCAGCGCCCCCACCGGCGACGCGATGATTTTATAGACATGAGCCATGCCCCGATCTTTGCCCGGTTCCAAGCTCCATGCCACCTGTTTCTTGCAGCGTTCCAGACCATACTGCCGCGCTATTATGGTCTCGGCGCGTGTGAAAAATCATCGGGAAGTGTGGGAATAAATTCATAAGTTCTTGTTTTGTTCTTGACGTAAAACTCCGGTTGGTTATAATAGCGTCATTCAAAAAGAGATGAGGTCTGCCATGCTTGGAAAAGCCGGGAATGAGGTCGTGCGCCGTGATCAGAAGTCTTTCGCGTTTGCGGACGCGGGGAAATCGCGGTCGCGAAAATTCGATGACGCCGGAAAGAGCAATCTGTTTCTCGCCATCGTGCCGGAGCGCGATGTGGCGCTTCGGGCTGTCGAAATCGGCAGGGATGTTTCGCAGCGGAATGGGTTGTCGCGAAGCCCTCGTCCGCACGAACTGATGCATATTTCGCTGAATAACATTGGAAAATTTACCGATTTTCCGGAGGATGTCGTCTTTGCGGTTTCGGCCGCGATGGCCACTGTCAAGGCCATGCCGTTCGAGGTGACGTTCGACCGTGTCATGCATTTCGCCAGCGCCAACGCAGTCGTCCTTGGCAATGCCGTGCGCAGCGAGGAAATGATGGATCTCCATGTGCAGCTGGCAAAGGAAATGTGGGGTGTCGGCCTGACCTTCACCTACAATCCGCGTTTCACGCCGCATATGACGCTTCTCTACGATGAAGGGCCTGTTCCGGAACATATGCTCGCCGAACCAGTCAGATGGATTGCGCGCGAGTTCGTTCTCATCCGCAGTTTCATCGGCAAGAGTGAGTACGAATATATCGACCGTTGGCCGCTGCTGGACTGATATTTCATCCCTGGTTTGGGAGCCTGCACGCTGCAGGCCGAGGCGACTATGTGTGCAATCGGCGCGGTGTTTCCAAGCGCCGATTGCGTTTGCGCTGAGACGATATAGTGGTCAGGAAGCACGGTCATTTTTGGCATCTTGCGTGCGCCAATCCAAACCCGCATAAGCGCCTGAATTTGTGCGGAGGCGTTCATGGAAATTTCGGAAATCGTCATCGGTGGAGACACGCCGGGCATTGAGTGGCGGCTACCCGTCATCCGCTTCAAGGGCAGCGACGAGGCTGCGCCGAAGGTCTATATCCAGGCGGCGCTGCATGCCAATGAACTGCCCGGCACTGCGCTCTTGCATTTCCTGTGCGAGCGGCTGCGGCAGGCAGATGCGGAGGGCGCGATCAACGGCGATATCACGATCGTGCCGCAGGCCAATCCGATCGGTACGGCCCAATCGCATTTCGGCGAGTTGCAGGGCCGCTTCGATCTCGGCTCGCGCACCAATTTCAATCGCGATTTTCCGTTGATCGCGCTCGGCGACCGGCAGACGCTGGTCGATGATCTCGATCGTTATCCGGCAACCGAGCGGCTGAAGCGTCAGCTGCTGCATATGGCGCTTGGTACCGATCTCGTTCTCGACCTGCATTGCGACGACGAGTCCCTGCAATATGCCTATATCGATGAAACCTTCTGGCCGGAGGCAGCCGATCTGGCATCCGCGCTTGACATGGAAGCCGTGTTTCTTGCCGATGGCGAAAGCAGCGCGTTCGAGGAGGCCGTCGGGCATGCCTGGAAGCATGAAACCGCCGAAAAGGCGACGCGGCTGCCCGGGCGTCTTTCGGTGACGGTCGAGCTTCGCGGCACGCGCGATGTCTATCCGGAGATGGCCCGCAAGGATGCCAATGGGCTCTGGCGCTTCCTCGCGGCCCGCGACATCGTTCGCGATGACACTGTTGCTCTGGAGCCGTTCGAGGGGACGGCAACGCCGCTCGACAATATTGAGATGATCCGTGCTCCCTTGGCGGGCGCGGTGCTGTTTCATCGCGCTGTCGGCGAAACGGTAGCCGCCGGCGACCTGCTGGCCACGATCATCACAGCGCCGGGCACCGAAGGCGGCACGATCGATATCCATGCTCCACAGGCTGGGCTGATCGCCACGCGCACCTCGCAGCGTTTCGCCCGCCGCCGGGACAACCTGATGAAAATCGCCTGTGCCGAGCCGACAAAAGCGGCCCGCAAGCCGGGAGCGCTGGAAGCCTGAGCAAATTCAAGGCCGTTGTGTTCGACTGGACCGGCGCCGTCATCAAGGTCGATGATACCGAACCGGGCATCGCCGAGGGCGTGGCGGCGGGCTGCATTATCACCGTCGGCTTGACGCTGTTCGGCAACGAGGCCGGCCTGACGCCGGACGAGCGCGCAGCGCTACATGAAAAGGTTGGCGCCAAACTCAAGGCGGCAGGTGCCGATGATATCATCGAGACGGTTGCCGATCTGCCGCAACTGATCGATCTGCCGGAGCGCTGAAGGCCGTATTTGCAGCCTCTCCACTTCGTGCTATCTCGCTTGCCCACAAGCGAGGAATAAGCTGAAGTATGAGCGTAACGATCTACGGCATCAAGAACTGCGACACGATGAAGAAGGCGCGGACCTGGCTGGAAAGCCACGGTATCGCCAATGATTTCCATGACTACAAGACATCCGGTGTCACTCCCGGGGCGCTTCGGCGCTGGTGCGCGGCGCTCGGTTGGGAAACCGTGCTTAACCGCGCCGGCACGACGTTCCGGGCTCTGCCGGATGCCGACAAGCAGGACCTGAATGAAGACAAAGCAATCGCGCTGATGCTCGCCCAGCCTTCGATGATCAAGCGCCCGGTGCTGGACCGCGACGGGGAACTGATCGCCGGGTTCAAGCCGGACATCTACGAGCGTGCCTTCCGGGGGTAAAGCCATGTCCAAAAGCACCCGTGCGACGCTTGCGCTTGCTAAGGCCGGAGCGGCCTTTACGGTTCATACCTATGATTATGACCCATCCGCCGATCGCATTGGCATGGCGGCGGCCGAAGCCCTGGGCGAAGAACCGCGCCGTGTGCTGAAAACGTTGATGGCGGAAGTGGATGGCAAGCCGGTCTGCGTCGTCGTGCCGTCTGACCGCGAGGTCAGCATGAAAAAGCTTGCGGCGGCCTTCCACGGCAAGTCAGCGAACATGATGAAGCCAGCCGAGGCCGAGCGGCTGACGGGGTATCATGTCGGCGGCATCAGCCCGTTCGGGCAGAAGAAACCGGTACCGACGGCGATCGAGGAAGCAGCGCTTGCCGAGCCGCTCGTCTACATCAACGGCGGCCAGCGCGGCCTTCAGGTACGGCTTGCGCCAGATGATGCGCGCAAGGCGTTGAACGCGGTCGCGGCATCGCTGATCGCCTGAATGGCGCACAAAGCTATTTTTGTTATTTGGTTGTATTAAATTTATTATACACTCTCACCTGGAGCAGGGGGAGAGCGAAGATGAAGGTCGAGGCAACCGATATTCACCGCTGGGAGGAGCCTGGCGCGCGGCCAACCGAGCGCGCAGGCGCCGCAATCAGGAAGGCGAAGCCGAGCCGGACTTTACCATCGTCGGTGAAGCGCTTCAGGTTCCTGACCGCGGATGGGCAGACGGCTACCGCGCTCGAACAGGAAGCGCTGCTTGGCACCAACGATCTGGTGGAAGCAAGTTTTCTGGAGCGCTGCCGCCTGGTGATGGATTGCATCGGTCGGCTCCGTTTCCCGACGCCGCGTGGGCGCGGTTTTGCGACGGGCTTCCTGATCGCGCCGGGGCTCGTCATGACGAACCATCATGTCTTCCCCGATGAACAGGCAGCGCGCGGCGCCTCGCTGGAGTTTGGCTATCGTTACGATATCGCCGGCTCTCTGCCGTCGTTTTCGGAGGAATTCGCGCTTGATCCGGCAGCGTTCTTTGTCTCCGACAAGGAGCTGGATTTTGCGGTCGTCGCCGTCGCGCCACGGTCAAGCAGCGACGCCGATATCGCGGCTCGCAGCTACCTTCGCCTGATCGCCGAAAGCGGCAAGGCCACGAAAGGTGATTTCGTCAGCATCATCCAGCATCCGGATGGCGCTCCGATGCAGATCGCGTTGCGGGAAAACGAAGTCATCCGGGCTGAAACGGAGGAGGCTTTCCTGTGGTATCAGGCCGACACGGCGCATGGTTCTTCCGGCGCTCCGGTCTTCAACGACAGCTTCCAGATCGTTGCGCTGCATTCTTCGGGCCGGATCTCGCGCAATGCCGAAGGGCTCTATGCCAAGACGGACGGGACATGGGTCGCCAGCCTGGAAGGGCTCAGCGAATCCGATGTTGTCTGGGAGGCCAATGTCGGCTTCCGCGTGAGCCGCATCTGCAAGGCCCTGCCGCAACTCGCGCAGGCGCGCTCCCCCCGGCATGCGGACTTGATCACGCAGGCGATGCAGGGTGGCGATGTTCTCGCCAGGGCGGTTGAACGCGCCAAATCCGGGATTGCGGAACGTGAAGTGAAAGAGGAAACAAGGCCGGCAGATATGGCCGAAGCGGAAAGGACAGGGAAAAAAATGACCCCTTCAACACCGGCCAAGCCGAATGAGCTGATCATACCCTTGCAAATCCGGATCAGTGTGGAGATGGCCGGTGCGGGGGTCACTACCCAACTGGCTGATGCAAAAGCCACCGATGCGACAACTTTGGAATCTGAGCGCTTCGAAATGCAGATCCCGGTCATCTACGATGGCCTGGAAGAGCGTCCCGGTTTCGATCGGCAGTTTCTGAACGAGGCGGAAAACGCACCGATGCCGATACTGACGCTTTCCGGCGAAGGAGTTTCCGCACCGCTTCTCAGCGGCGCCGGCAACGAACTCAGGTACAAGCATTTCTCCGTCTGGATGCAGCGCGAGCGCCGGCTCGCCTTGTTTACGGCGGCAAATGTCAATTGGCTGGCGCGCAAGAAAATTGTTGACGGGCGCAGCACGGATCGCAAGAGCCTGGCTGGTTTTCCTCCGGATTCGCGCATTGCCGAGCAATGGGCAAACGATGCTCGCCTTGATGCCGCACATCAACTTCCCGATGCGTTCTATACGGAAGATCGTGGTGCCTTTGACAAGGGACATCTGACGCGGCGCGACGACGTCTGCTGGGGCGAACGGTTCGAGGAGATACAGATGGCAAATGGTGACACCTTTCATGTCACCAACTGCTCGCCCCAGACCAAGGCCTTCAATCAGGGACCGGCGGGCGAGGACAATTGGGGCGATCTCGAAACCCATATTCAGAACGCCACGAAAAGAGACGTCGAGAAGGCGATTACCTATGCTGGACCAATTTTCGGGCGCGATGACCGCTGGTTCTCCGGAACGACCGACACAGGTGCCCTTCGTGTCCAGATTCCGGCCCGCTACTGGAAAATCGTCCTTGTTAAAAGCGACGGCGAGTATCAGGCCTATGGCTTTGTTCTGAAACAGGATGTGTTGCGGATCACGGAAGCGGAATTCTACGTCACGGAAGAATGGATCGGCGCGCTCACGCGGCTTTCGGAAATCGAAAGTCTGTTGCGGGGTTGGATTTCACTGGAAGCGCTTGTTCCGTACGACCGCTACGATGAAGCCAGGGCTGGTCTGACGAGCTGAAAAACACGCCACGATGGCGTGTGCTCTGGAACGCTGATCACCATTCATCGGAGAAGTGGGGCATTGCTATCGGCGCAATGAACCAAACACCTTCTGTTTTGATCCGAAGCGCATTAAAACGGTGCTTCGGAATAACAAGCCAGCAGGATTTGCGATGACCTTTCATTCCCCCGCCCACCAAGCTGTCGATCCCGTCAAACTGGACAAACTCGCCGAAGTTGCCGTCAAGGTAGGCTTGAGGCTGGAGCGTGGGCAGGATCTCCTGATCACCGCGCCGATCGCAGCACTCCCGCTTGTGCGGCTGATCACCAAGCATGCCTATATCGCCGGTGCCGGGTTGGTGACGACGTTCTATTCGGACGAAGAAACAACGCTCGCCCGCTACGGCCATGCGCCCGACGAGAGCTTCGACCGCGCGACCGGCTGGCTTTACGACGGCATGGCCAAGGCCTTCGGCAACAATACCGCCCGTCTCGCCATCTCCGGCGACAATCCTATGATGCTGGCGGCGCAGGACCCGGCCAAGGTCGCCCGTGCTAACAAGGCGATGTCGATCGCCTACAAACCGGCTCTGGAGAAAATCTCCAATTTCGATATCAACTGGAACATCGTCTCCTATCCCAACCCCGCCTGGGCCAAGCAGATGTTCCCCGACGATGCCGAAGCTGTCGCCATCGAAAAGCTCGCCAACGCCATCTTCGCCGCCTCGCGCGTCGATGTCGCCGATCCCATTGCCGCCTGGGCCGATCACAATGCCAATCTTGCCAAACGGTCGTCCTGGCTGAACGGCGAGCGCTTCTCTGCGCTGCATTTCACTGGCCCGGGCACGGACTTGACGGTCGGTCTCGCCGACGGGCATGAATGGCATGGCGGCGCCTCGACCGCGAAGAACGGCATCACCTGCAATCCCAACATTCCGACCGAGGAAGTTTTCACCACGCCGCATGCGTTGCGTGTCGAAGGCCATGTGTCGAGCACCAAGCCGTTGTCGCATCAGGGCACGCTGATCGACAATATCCAGGTCCGCTTCGAAGGCGGCCGGATCGTCGAGGCCAAGGCCACCAAGGGCGAGGAAGTGCTGAACAAGGTGCTGGATACGGACGAAGGCGCCCGGCGTCTCGGCGAAGTGGCGCTGGTGCCGCATTCCTCGCCGATCTCCGCCAGCGGCGTCTTGTTCTACAACACGCTGTTCGATGAAAATGCCTCCTGCCATATCGCGCTTGGCCAGTGCTATTCGAAGTGCTTTCTCGATGGCGCGTCGCTCAGCCAGGACCAGATCACGGCGCAGGGCGGCAATTCCAGCCTGATCCATATCGACTGGATGATCGGCTCCGGCGAAGTCGACATCGACGGCGTTCGGGCCGACGGCGCCAAGGTTCCGGTGATGCGCAAGGGCGAGTGGGCTTGAGCACGCTCGGCGTCATCGGTGGAACCGGCTGGCTGGGCGGGGCTTTGCTTCGCCCGGCGCTTGCCAAGGGGTTCGTCGCTCCCGCCGATCTCATCCTGTCGTCGCGCGGCGGCAAGACGGCAGGTTTCGAGGCCTGGCCGGACATCCGGTTCACCACCGATAACCGGTCGCTGGCGGCACAATCGGATATCGTCATTCTGTCGGTGCGCCCGGAAGACCTCGATGCGCTGGAGCTTGATCTGTCAGGCAAGCTCGTCATCTCGGTCATGGCCCGTGTCCCTGTGGCAGCGCTCCTCGCCCGCTTCAATAGCGAGCGCATTATCCGCGCCATGCCGAATGCCTGCGCCGAGCAAGGGCTGTCCTTCACTCCTTGGCTTTCAGCACCGGGCACAATTACGGCGGACGCGGCTTTTGCCGACAGCTTCTTTGCCTGCTCCGGCAGAACGACCAGACTCTCCACGGAAAGCGAACTGGATTATTTCACCGCCTTGACGGGTTCCGGTCCAGCCTTCATTGCCGCCTTTGCTGATGTCATGATCCGCGATGCGATTGAAAACGGTGTTGCGCCAGATGTTGCGGATGTCGCCGTTCGCCAGCTCTTCCTCGGTGCAAGCACGTGGATCGCCGGCGCCTCCGAAACGCCGGCCGATACGGTCCGCACCTTCACCGAGTATGGCGGGACCACCGCCGCCGGTCTAACGGCGATGTACGCTGCAGATGTTGCAGGCCCGATTTCCAAGGCGCTCTCAGCCGCCAGAGACAAAGCGGCTAGGGGCTGACGGTTTTCGCCATGATCGGTGCTGTGGGACGCGGCGCTATTTGCGCCCGTTGTCCGAGCCACACGCTGACAAGCACGGCAATCATGCCGGCGATCTGCAGTGGCGTCAGGTTCTGGCCGAGCACGCCCCATCCGAGTAGCGTTGCGACCAGCGGGCTGAGGAATCCGAGCGAGGCAACGGCTGCGGGCTCGAGCTTGGACAGGCCGCGAAACCACAGCAGATAGGTGAACGCCGCGCCGATCAATCCAAGCCAGGCGATGCCGAGGACATTGGCCATCGTTGGCATCGGCAGCGCCGGTTCGATCAGAAGGGCGACCGGCAGCAGCAACAGACCGCCTGCGGTCAGTTGCCACGCAGTAAAAGTCAGGCTCGACACAGGCGGCGCCCATCGGCGCGTCAGCACCGTCCCAAACGCCATGGACACCGCACCGGCCAGTCCGGCGATGATGCCGATGGGATCAAGCGCCGCTCCGGGCGTCAGCACCAGCAGCCCGACGCCGGCCATTCCGACAATGCCTGCGACGATGGCCTGCGTCTTCACCGGCGTGCCGATCAGCAGCCGTGCCAGCATGACAACGATCAGCGGCTGGATGGCGCCGACGGTCGCAGCCACGCCGCCGGGCAGGCGGTAGGCCGAGACGAACAGCATTGCCCAGAAGAACGAGAAATTGAGCGCGCCTAGGATGAAGCTCCGCACCCACCAGATACCCCGGGGCAATTGCCGGACGACCAGCAGCAAGATGATACCAGCCGGCAAGGCGCGCAGCATGGCAACGGTGAGCGGATAGCCGTGCGGCAGGAATTCCGTGGTGACCAGATAGGTGCTGCCCCAGATAGCCGGCGCAATTGCAGTCAAACCGATATCGGTGAAGGAGGTGGATTTTATCTTCATTTGAAGTATCTCTATTTCAAGATAAAATCATGATACCAGCGATTATCTTGACGTCAAGATGAATTCTGCGTACCACAAAATCATGGATGAAGATCACCATGGATGAAGATCACGTTGACAGAATTCTGGCACAGTGGCGCAGGGAGCGGCCGGACCTCGACGTCGAGCCGATGGGCCTTCTCGGCAGGTTGGCGCGGCTCTCCGTCTACCTCGGCCGAGAGGTCGAAAAGACGTTTCAGGAACTTGGGCTGTCATCCGCGAGCTTCGACGTGATGGCGGCTTTGCGTCGGTCCGGCAAACCCTACCGGCTTTCGCCGGGCGACCTGCTGGCAACCACGATGATCACGTCGGGCACAATGACCAACCGGATCGATCAGCTGGAAAAGGCGGGTCTCGTCGAGCGGCTGACCAATCCGGAGGATCGCCGCAGCGTGCTGATCGCGCTGAAGCCGGAGGGGCTTGATCTGGTCGAGCGCGCCGTCACCGCCCATGTCACCAATCAGCACCGGTTGACGGCGCTTCTCGATCCGGAGGAGCGCATGGCGCTGGAGGCGATTGCAAAAAAATATCTCGCGGCGTTCGAATAGAGTTCAGCAGGCGAGATCGGCGACCACCGCATCGAGGATCAGCATGCCGGCTGGCGTGCAGCGCAGCCGGGAATTGCCCAGCCGCTCAATGAAACCGTGCTCGATCAGGAACTGTTCGCGGTCCGGGTCGGGTTCGCGGCCGGACAAGTCCTGCCAGCGCACGAGATCGATGCCTTCCTTGAGGCGCAGGCCCATCAGCAGCAGTTCGTCGGCCTGTTCCTCGTAGCCGAGCACTTCCTGGTCGATCATGCCGTGGCCATGTTCCTCGACCAGCTGCAGCCAGTCTTCCGGCTTGCGCTCGGTGGCGGTTGCGATCTTGTCGCGGCCGCGTGACAGGCGGCCATGGGCACCAGGGCCGATGCCGGCATAATCGCCATAGCGCCAGTACGTGAGGTTGTGACGGCTTTCGGCGCCGGGAGCGGCATGGTTGGAAACCTCGTAGGCCGGCATGCCGAAGCCTTCAGTGATTTCCTGCGTCGCCTCATAGAGCACGGCGGACTGCTCTCCGTCGGGCACGATCAGCTTGCCTGCCTTGTGCAGGCCGTAGAAGGGTGTGCCTTCCTCGATTGTCAGCTGGTAGAGCGACAGGTGATCGACGGCGTAGGACACGGCCTGCTTCAGCTCCTGTTCCCAGTCCTCGACGGTTTGGTTCGGGCGCGCATAGATCAGGTCGAACGACATGCGCGGAAAGATATCGCGCGCTAGGCCAATGGCCTTCAGCGCGTCCTCGACATTGTGCAGGCGCCCGAGAAACTTCAGATCTCGGTCGTTCAGCGCCTGCACGCCGAGCGAAACCCGGTTGACGCCGGCGGCGCGATACCCGCGGAACCGGGTCGCCTCGACGCTGGAAGGGTTGGCTTCCATGGTGATCTCGATGCCGTCAGGCACATGCCAGAGATTGGCAATACCGTCGAGAATGGCCTCGACCGTCGCAGGGTTCATTAGCGACGGCGTGCCGCCGCCCATGAAGATGCTGGTGACGGTGCGTGGACCCGACATATGCCGCATCGCGGCCATCTCGGTCAGAAACGCGGTGACGAAACGCGGCTGGTCCACCGGCTGATGCCGGACATGGCTGTTGAAATCGCAATAGGGACATTTGGCAGCGCAGAACGGCCAATGCACATAGACCCCGAAGCCGGGTTCCTTACTGTCGCCGATGGAAGAAAACGTGGCCATTCTGTTCTGGGTCTTTCAGGCGCTAAAGCGCGGAGCAATCAAGATCGAAGTTAATAGGTCTGGTTGGAGCGGAGTTTTACCACGCCGTCATTCCTGTGCTCGTCACAGGAATCCAGCCACGCGACGTCTGTCGCGTGAAAGAGTCTCTAGCGTCGCAGACGCGACGCCACTGGATCCCTGTGACGAGCACAGGGATGACGGAGGATAGTTGATCCGTCAATTCCCACCTCCAAGATTGAGGTGTCCACTGAAAACCCGGCAGAGAGCCGGCGAAGCCGTGACTTCACGCACTCAGGCACGTCTCCGCAAAAAGCTTGAACGCCCGGGCCCGATGCGACAACGCATCCGTATCGCCGTGCTTCCAGCCGTGTTTCTCGTCACCGCTCATCTCGCCGAATGTGGTGTCGTAGCCGAGCGGTTGAAAGACCGGGTCGTAGCCGAAACCTTGCGTGCCGCGCGGCGGCCAGACGATATGGCCTTCCACTTCGCCGCGGAACAGTTCGACATGCCCGTCCGGCCAGGCAAGGCAGAGAACGGAGACGAAGCGGCCGGTGCGCCGATCGAAGGCCGTTGCACCCGCGTCCTGAAGGGCGGTTTCGACCTTCTCCATTGCCATGGCGAAATCACGTGTGCCGTTGGCGGTTTCCGCCCAGTTGGCTGTATACACGCCCGGATCACCGTTCAGGGCATCAACCACAAGGCCGGAATCATCGGAAAGCGCCGGCAGGCCTGAGGCTTTTGCCGAAGCCAGCGCCTTGATCGTGGCATTCTCCTCGAATGTCGTGCCGGTCTCGTCGGGCTCGACAAAATTCAGGTCGGCGGCGGATTTCGCCTCAAACCCGAGAGGGCCGATCAGGTCGCGGATTTCGCGGATCTTGCCGGCATTGTGGCTGGCGACGATCAGGGTCTTGTCTTCAAGCTTGCGCATGGTGTTTTTCTCATCATCCGGCGGCGGTTCGCCCCATTCGTGTCAGTCGATGTTCCAGAGGTCGGCCTCGGCGCATTCCAGGCTGTTGCCGGCGGGATCGCGGAAGTAGAAGGATCGGGCGCCCGACGGCCAGTGCACATCGGATTCGATCGCGACGCCCGCGGCCTTCAGCTTTTCTTCCCAGGCCGCGAGATGCCCGGCAGGCACCCGGAAGCACATATGTCCCGAACCGTGCGTCCCATGTGGTGGAACGTGCAATCCATCCGCCGGTGGCGGTTTCACCGTTTCCGCCGGATTGAAGAGCAGAAGCACGCCAGGACCGCAGCGGAAGAAAACATGCCGCTTACCGCCGCGGCTGATTTTCTCAAGTCCTAAAACGGAGCCGTAAAACGCCTCCGCCCGGTCGAGATCGTCGACATAAAGCGCCGTCTCCAGGATGCCTTCGAGCGCCACGGTCATGGATCACCCCTCGATCGACCGCTTCTGCATGGCCACCAGTTCCGCGATGCCGTTCTTGGCGAGGCCCATCAGCGTGCCGAATTCCTCTTCCGAGAAAGGCTTGCCCTCCGCCGTGCCCTGGATTTCAACGATGCCGCCCGAGCCGGTCATGACGAAATTGGCGTCGGTTTCGGCGGCGGAGTCTTCCAGGTAATCAAGATCGATCACTGGCTGATTGGCGAAGATACCGCAGGAAATCGCGGCGATATGATCCTTCAAGACCTTCTCGACCTTGATCATGTTGCGCGCTTCCATCCAGGCAAGACAATCGCGCAGTGCGATCCAGGCGCCGGTGATGGAGGCCGTGCGCGTGCCACCGTCGGCCTGGATAACGTCGCAGTCGATCGAGATCTGGCGTTCGCCGAGCGCCTGCAGATCGACCACAGCGCGCAGCGAGCGACCGATGAGACGCTGGATTTCCTGCGTGCGACCGCTCTGCTTACCGCTGGCGGCTTCGCGCTTCATGCGCTCGCCGGTGGCGCGCGGCAGCATGCCGTATTCGGCGGTAACCCAGCCCTTGCCGCTGTTGCGCAGCCACGGCGGCGTCTTGTCTTCAAGGCTTGCCGTCACCAGCACGTGCGTATCGCCGAACTTGACGAGGCAAGACCCTTCTGCATGCTTGGAAACGCCGCGCTCGAACGAGACTTTGCGCATCTGGTCGGTTTTTCTGCCGGAAGGCCGCATCATGAACTCCTGTGATGTTTGTCAGCCTTCTAGCCTATGTTGGATGGAAGGGAAATCATTTGCGATAAAAGAGTGCAGGAGCGGCAAAAGGCCTTGCATAGCCGGTTTTCCGGCCAATTTCTCTTTTGCTATCCGAGCGCGGATCACTATATTTCAATAGTCTTCAACAACATGGGTTTTCGCGTTCGAAATGGTGCTGGACAAATCTGCAATGCGGGAAAGGCTTTCGGCGCTCGACGAGCGTTCGGGTGAAATCTTCCGTCGCATTGTGGAAAGCTATCTGGAAAGCGGTGAACCGCTCGGCTCGCGCAGTTTGTCGCGAATTTTGCCGATGTCGCTGTCGCCGGCTTCCGTTCGCAACGTCATGAGCGACCTCGAGGATCTCGGTCTCATCTACTCGCCGCATATCAGCGCCGGCCGTCTGCCCACTCAAGTGGGCTTGCGGTTTTTCGTCGATGCCTTCATGCAGGTGGGGGATCTGTCGGCCGAGGACCGTGCCTCGATTGACCGGCATGTGCGCCGCAGCGATCGCGATCAGCCCGTTGAAACGCTGCTGACTGAGGCGAGCCAGATGCTGTCGGGCATGTCGCGCGGGGCGGGGCTGGTGATTACAGCCAAGAACGACCCGGTTCTCCGGCATGTCGAGTTCGTCCGCCTGGCACCGACCAAGGCGCTGGCGGTGCTCGTCGGTGAGCATGATCAGGTGGAAAACCGCATCATCGAACTGCCGGCGGGTGTCACCAGTTCGCAGCTGACGGAGGCCGCCAATTTCCTGAACGCCCATTTGGCCGGGCAGACGCTGCCGGAGGTTCGCGGTCAGCTTGAGAAGGTCAAGGAGACTGTCCGGCGCGAACTCGATACGCTCAGCCAGGATCTGGTCGAGCGTGGCCTTGCCATCTGGTCGGGCAGCGAGGCGGATGAAAAGCCGACGCAGTTGATCGTGCGTGGCCGTGCCAATCTGCTGGAAGGGCTCGCCGGTGCCGAGGATATCGACCGGCTGCGCATGCTGTTTGATGATCTGGAAAAGAAGGACAGCTTGATCGAGATCCTCAATCTGGCTGAAAGCGGACCGGGCGTGCGTATCTTCATCGGCTCGGAAAACAAGCTGTTCTCGCTCTCCGGTTCGTCGCTGATCGTCGCACCCTATAAGGATAGCGACGACAAGATCGTTGGTGCCGTTGGGGTTATCGGCCCGACGCGGCTGAACTACTCGCGCATCGTGCCGATGGTAGACTATACGGCGCAGCTGATGTCGCGTTTGTCGCGGTGAAGAAGCCGGTTTTTCCGGCAGCTTTCGATTGCACCCTTGATTTTTTGGCCCCAAAGCTCGATATCGACACCAAATCCAAACAGTTTGACATTGCGGAGACCGTCATGATCGACGACACGAACAAACACGGTGCTGAAGCGAACGCGGCAGAAGCCGCCGCCTCTTATGCCGAAGCCGCCGCGGAACAGGCCGACGCGCCCGTTTCGGAGCCGGATCCCCTGGAGCTTGCCAAGGCTGAAGCCGCCGACATGCGCGATCGTTATCTCAGGCTCGCCGCCGAGATGGACAACCTGCGCCGCCGCACCGCCCGTGACGTCAAGGACGCGAAGTCCTATTCCGTTGCAGGCTTTGCCCGCGATATGCTCGCGGTCTCCGACAACCTGCGCCGCGCGCTGGATGCCATTCCGGCTGAAGCCCGCGAAGCGGGCGATGCCGGCTTCAATGCGCTGATCGAAGGCGTCGAAATGACGGAGCGTGCCATGCTGTCTGCGCTTGAGCGTCATGGCGTCCAGAAGCTGGAACCGGTCGGCCAGAAGTTCGACCCGAACTTTCATCAGGCGATGTTCGAGGTCCCGAACGCGGAAGTTCCGAACAACACCGTCGTCCAGGTCGTTCAGGCGGGTTACACGATCGGCGAACGCGTGCTGCGCCCGGCCATGGTCGGCGTCGCCAAGGGCGGCCCGAAGGTCGTTGCCACGGAAGAAACGCCGGCAGCTTGATTCACCTGTCACCAAGAGTGAGGTGGATGCCGACGCCGCTCATGGCGTTGGGCGTTGATCGGTAAGAGGGAGGGTGCGGTGTTAGAAGAGATTGCACCCGTACTCCCTCCCGGCGTCGCGGATAGGTTTATCGAGCTGTACATATTCGTGCCGCTGCTACTGTTTGGAGCTGCCTGGTTCCTTTACCGCATCGTCGTAAGCTTGAAATTCTACATCGGGCATGGGTCGTTTTCCGACGATGACACGGCGATGCGATGGAGTGACGAGGATACGGGCAAGCCGGTTGGTCCCGTCCAGAACATATTCCTTGATGTTGTATCAATCCTTTTCCTGGTGGCGTTTGCTGCAATATTTGTGTTTAGGGCATCGTGAACGCTCTTCAATTGACAGGAAGCTGCGTCAGGACCGGGTAAATTCCAGACCATCCTCACGCCGCGCCGCTGCGGGGATCATAGATGCCTCGGCACTTTGGCTTGCAGCAATTCGACGAGATACGGGTCCATAAACTCGTATTCATCCGGAATATGAAGACAGATGAGCCGTTTTTGGTTCAGAAGGGCTCTGTACTTGGTCTGGACCTTGCTGCGGTGGGCTTTCTCCATAACGAAGACGATGTCGGCCCATTCGATTTGCTCGGGTGTCAGCGGATTCTCCGCATCATTGTTCGTTCCGGCGGAAGAGACCTCGATGCCGGGCCAGTTTGCGAACACCTGCTCTGCAGTCGGGCTGCGCAACTTGTTCTGGCTGCAGATGAACAGGACTTTTTTCACGAGGTCTCCATCTGAGTCACCCGAACAACTGCTGCAAATGGTCGTTCAAGAACCGCCCTTCCGGATCGAGCTTGTTCCTGAGCGCCCGGAAATCCCCGGCGCGCGGATAAAGCGCCGTCACATCCTCTGCGCCCATAAAATGCAGCTTGCCCCAATGCGGGCGTGAGCCGAACTGGCGCAGGATATCGTCGACGTCCTTCAGATAGTTCCAGTAATCCGTGCCGGGCTGGCCCGAGACCGACAGGGTGATTGATTCCTGTTCGAAGAACGGGCTGATCCAGCCGCCGTCGCCCGCGGTGAAGCGGTATTCGATCGGATAGATGCAGGTCGGGTGCTTCTCCAGCATCAGCTTGCGGACCTCGGTGCAGGCCTGCTTGCCGTATCTGACCGGCACGGCATATTCCAGCTCGTGGAAGTTCGGCACATATTCGATCGGGTAGATTTCCGAAGAATAGGCGATCTTTTCGAAACCCTGTTCCATCGGCGCGGCATCGGTGAAGTCGATCGTCTTCATCTCACAGACGTCGGAGAGGCTTGTGGTGGTCGAAACCGAGGATGTATCCGGCAGACAATAGCAATGGCGGCTTTCCGGCACAGGGCACCAGAAGAACCCGAAATGCCTGTGATTGGCGGCCAGATCGTCGTGTTGCTCCATACATTCGTCGAAGGTGCAGCGCCACAGCTTCTCATGCAGATTGTAGCTGTCCATCACCTGCAGGGTGATTTCGGAGATGACGCCGAGCATGCCGATAGAAACGCGGGCGGCGTTCAGCATATCGGGCTCACTGTCATCAATGGCAAGGATGCTGCCGTCCGGCTGCACCAGCCGCATGCCGACGATTTGCGACGCCATGTTGCCGAGCGTAAGGCCGGTGCCGTGCGTGCCGGTTGTCAGTGCCCCCGCCAGCGCCTGGCTGTCGATATCGCCCTGGTTGATCATCGACAGGCCGCTGCGCTTCAAGGCCTTGCCCAGCGTGTTGATCGTCGTGCCGGCATGGACGGAGACGCGCTTGCGCGCCGTGTCGATATTGGTGATGCCCTGCAGGCCGGACAGCGTCAGATGCAGGCCGCTGGTCAGCGCCACCGGTGTAAACGAGTGCCCGGAACCGGCACAGCGCACATTCAGCCCATTCGAAGTCGCCTCGCGTACCATTTCGGCAAGTGCCGCCTCACTATCCGGCGCGCCTCTGTGCCGCACAATGCAAGATTGATTTCCGACCCAGTTACGCCAGTGACCGCCTGCTTCCATCATGTTCCCGCTTCCTTATAAAAATCTGCCAGATTGTTGGAAATCCTGGATTTTCTCCGCCAGCCAAATCGCAATTTTGTCGACAGGCCCCGTGTAATCAGTGTCAAGAATGCACTTCCTCGGGTTGTTCGGATTAACAAGCAGGGAAATGGCGTTTCCCCTAGAATATGTCATTGCATCGTTGGAGCCCGTATTGATCGTTCGAATATGAAATTCGCCGTTCAATTGAAATCGCACAACAATAACGATGCTTGCTTCACTTCCAGGTGGAGGGACATGACAGTCAACTATCGAGGTATCGAACGAAATCCACTTGCCTCGCAAATACAACTGTCGTGCCCTGCAACTGATGTAGGTTCCAAAAATCAAGACAAGCAGCGCGAAAAAATTGACAAAGGCATTTCCCAATTGAGTTCCAGCCACTGCGCTTCCTTTTCACACCGCCGTAAAGCAATTATCCACGAACAGATGGGTCCCGTTGACGAAGCTCGACTCGTTGCTGGCGAGGAAAAGCGCGGCCTTTGCCACCTCCATAGGATCGCACATGCGGCCCTGCTGCGCGGCGATTGCAGCATCGGAAACATCGACGCCGTATTTTGCAAGGCCGACCAGTTCGCGCTTGCCGTGGTCGGTGGCGATGAAGCCGGGGCAGACGGCGTTGGAGCGGATGCCGCGATCGCGAAACTCGACGGCGATGGCGCGGGCGAACATATGGCAGGCGCCCTTAGTCGTGTCGTAGAGCACCTCCATCGGCGTCGCGGCGACGGCCGAGATCGAGGAGGTGGAAACGATGCTGCCGCCACCGGCAGCCAGCATGCCCGGCAGCACGGCCTTGGTCATCAGGAACATCGAGCGCACGTTGACGGCCATCAGCCGGTCCCATTCGTCCTCTTCCGTTTCGAGGAAGGGGCCGACGGCCAGAATGCCGGCATGATTGAAGAGAACGGTGATGGCGCCGAAAGCATCCTCGACGGCCTTCACCGCCGATTTCACCTCTGAGGAGACAGACACGTCTGCAGGTGCGAAGACAGCCTGCCCACCCTCGGCGCGGATCGCAGCCGCGACTTCCTCGCCCTTGCTGCGTGGCAGGTCAACGATGCCGACGCGGGCGCCTTCACGGGCAAAAAGCTGGGAGGCGGCAAGACCGCATCCTCCGGCACCCCCGCTGATCAACGCAGTCTTTCCAGCCAGACGTCCAGGCATGCCCATTCTCCCCCTTTTTGTGTCGGGGGAGTATTGTCGAGCCGTCGGGTCGTGTCGATATCTCTTTGAATGCGGAACGATATTTTTCGCTGGTCGGCATGACATCGGCCAGAACGCAAAAAAGCGCAGCCTTGCGACCGCGCTTTCACAACTCAGTCAGTGTAGCCGATCAGGCTGCGTTGGAGGCCTGGTCGTCGCTGAGGAAGGCGTAGATCGCCGTCGCGGAATCCGTCGCCCGCAGCCGGGCAACCATGTCCGGGTCGCGCAGGACGCGTGCAATCCGGGAGAGTGCCTTCAGGTGATCGGCGCCAGCCCCTTCGGGGGCAAGCAGCAGAAAGACGAGATCGACCGGCTGGTCGTCCAGCGCTTCGAAATCGACAGGGGATTCAAGACGTGCAAAAATCCCGACGATCGACGACAAGTGGCTGAGCTTGCCGTGCGGGATCGCAATGCCGTTGCCGACACCGGTGGAACCCAGTCGTTCACGTTGAAGGATGACGTCGAATATTTCCCGTTCGGGAAGTCCCGTGATCTTGGATGCTTTTGCCGCCAATTCCTGAAGCAACTGCTTCTTCGAATTGGCCTTCATGGCCGGAAGTATCGCATTCTGCTGCAGCAAGCCTGCCAATGCCATTCTTTTGTCCTCGTTCGCAGGTAGGAACCGCTACGCCCGGCAAAATGCCGGACGGCGGCCCCATCCATCTTTCTCTCGGCGGTTTCCAGGCAGACCGTCAACGATCTTCCACGCATCCACCACCAGAAAAAAGCGGTTGTTCGAATGCCGGCGTGCCGGCACTCAAACCGATCCGCTCAGCCTTTGATATTGGCTGCATCAATCCAGCCAATGTTGCCATCGTTGCGTCGATAGACGATATTCAACTGCTCATTGCCAGGACTACGGAACATCAGAACGGGATCATCGGTCATGTCGAGCGCCATCACGGCGTTTGCGACAGACATCGTCTTCAGTTGTTTTGAACTTTCCGCAACGATCGTCGGTGCATAATTATCCGGAAGCTCATCGTCTTCGTCGGGCACTGAATCCATTACGGTGTAGGCTACTTCGGCAAATCCAGCATGGCCGTTGCCATTGTGGTGATCCTTGAGCTTCCGCTTGTATCGGCGGATGCGTTTGGCAATCCGTTCTGACGCTGCGTCAAATGCGGCTTGCGGGTCGTTCGCTTCGCCGCTCGCCTGCAAGGCGGCACCAGAATCGAGGTGTATCTTGCAATCGGCGTTGAAACGAGACCCAGACTTTTCCACAGTGACCTGGCTTGAATATCCTCCGTCAAAATATTTGGTTACGGCCTGTTCGATCTGGTCTTCGATCCGCAGACGGAACGTTTCACCGATTTCCATATGTTTACCGGATACACGCACACTCATGGAGTTTCCTCTCTTTTCGTGATTTGCGCAGCCAGTCTATTCCAACCGCATCCGTCATCCAAGCATTTCACGCACGCAAACGAATTTTGCGTCAGAACGGTCTGGATTTGGAGGGATATGCTTAAGGCAGGCTCTCTGTCCGTGCCCATTGCGGCCGCCTCATACTACCGGTTGTTGTTAGAGTCAATAAAACAGTTAAGAAACCTGGAATATTCAGTCCTGAGCCTGTTGATGGCCGGGATAGCGGGGATAACACCGGCCGTTCGAATGGTTGTGGTCGAGCCTTTGAATCTCATGCGGAGACTTTTGCCATCGCCCGTTTTTCCCGCCGCCGTTGAACGGAGGAGGGGATGTTCATCGCTTCACGATATTTCGCCACAGTTCTGCGGGCGATGTCCACGCCACCTTTCTTCAGTACATCGACGATATCGTCATCCGAAAGGACAGCGTCCGGGCTTTCCAGCACGATCATGTTGCGGATGCGGTGGCGTACGGATTCAGCCGAATGGCCGTCGCCTCCCTCCGCCGACCCGATCGAGACGGTGAAGAAGTATTTCAGCTCGAACAGCCCGCGCGGCGTCAGCATGTATTTGTTCGAGGTGACGCGGCTGACGGTCGATTCATGCATCTTGATCGCATCGGCGACGGTCTTCAGGTTGAGTGGTCGCAGGTGGTCGACGCCGTTCACCAGGAAGGCATCCTGCTGGCGCACGATCTCTGTCGCCACCTTCATGATCGTCTTCGCGCGCTGGTCGAGGCTGCGGGTCAGCCAATTCGCAGTCTGCAGGCACTCGGTCAGGAAAGCGTGGTCGGCGCTGTTCTTCGGCGCGTGCCGCGAGACGGTCGCATAATATGTCTGGTTGACGAGAACGCGCGGCAGAGTGTCTGGATTAAGCTCCACCGCCCAGCTGCCGTCCTGCGCCGGACGCACGACGATATCCGGAACGATCGCCTCCGACGGGCTCGCCTCGAAGCTGGTGCCGGGCTTCGGGTCAAGCTTGCGGATCTCCGCAAGCATGTCGATGAGGTCTTCCTCATCGACACCGCAGATGCGCTTGAGACTGGCGAAGTCGCGCCGAGCGAGCAGTTCCAGATTGCCAAGGAGGGCTGCCATGGCCGGGTCGAGCCGGTCGCGCACGCGCAGCTGGATGGCGAGACACTCGCTCAGGGTGCGGGCGAAGACGCCGGGCGGGTCAAGCTGTTGCAGGCTGTCGAGAACCCGCGCCACATCGGCCGTCGCGCAGCCGAGCCGTTCGGCCATCTCGGCGATATCCGCATGCAGGTAGCCGGCTTCATCGAGCTGGTCGATCAGGTGCTGGGCAATCAGAAGATCGGTCGCGCCGTGCACGCTGAAAGGAACCTGCTCGTTGAGGAAATCGCGCAGCGTCACGCGGTTGGCGACGAAATCGTCGAGATCGTAGCCGTCGCTGCTTTCGCCTTCGCCGCCGCCCGGCATGGACTTCCACTGGCTGAGCAGCTCCGGCGCATCGGCGCGCTGCGGCGTCGTATCGTCGGGAAAGACATTCTCGAAATTGGCATCGAGCTGCTCGCTCATCCGCTCGCCGGTCGCAGAAGTGGCACTATCATAAACGTCGCCCAGCGGGTCGAAGGCGGCACCCTCGGCGTTGTCGCGGTCGCTACGCTCATCCGAAGTGATATGGAGTTCGTCCTTGCCGTGCCGGTCCGTGCCGGAGGGCGCATCGTCGTTGGCAGCGAATTCGAGCAGGGGATTTTTCTCGACTTCCAGCTCGATGAACTGGTTCAGTTCAAAATGCGTCATCTGCAGTAGCTGGATCGACTGCATCAGTTGAGGCGTCATGGCCAGGGTCTGGCTCTGACGCAGGAAGAGGCTGGCTGAAAGTGCCATTCGGACGCGAAACTCCCCTTAATTCTCCGAGCTGGCCCTCATCTTCTCAAGGGGTGAAAGTGCCAGTTCTTCAACTGGCCCAAAAATTGCTTATTAATGGGGTTTGGTCAAGCGGTAGCGGAAAATAAGATGAATATCGAAAGTGCGAGCACTTTTGCGCGCAATGCGCGTCTAAAATGATCGAAACAGGCAAATCCAGCCTGATTTCGTGCTTGTGACGCACCAATCCGATTTCATCAGAATCGGGAAAATCGATCTACCTCAGGAGCGATGTTGCGTTGCAGCAATCCCAATTACCCGAAAATTGCGCAATTCCGCCAACCGGTCAAGGGGCATGTTCCAGAAGCGGCAGATTTTTGTCTGTCGCCGCTGTTTCCGTTTACCATGTCGCGAAGGGATTAGGCCTCAAAGGCTGAAATTATCGCCGAGATAGAGGCGGCGGACATCGGGGTTGGTGACGATGTCGTTGGCCCGGCCATGTGTCAGGACTTCGCCCGCGTGGATGATATAGGCTCGGTCGATCAGCCCCAGCGTTTCGCGGACATTGTGGTCGGTGATCAACACACCAATGCCGCGTGACGTCAGGTGCCGCACCAGCGCCTGAATGTCGGCGACCGAGATCGGATCGACGCCGGCAAACGGTTCGTCGAGCAGCATGAAGGTCGGATCGGTTGCCAGTGCGCGAGCGATTTCCAGACGGCGGCGTTCGCCACCCGAAAGCGCAACCGCCGGCGACTTGCGCAAGTGGGAAATATTGAACTCGCCGAGCAACTCGTTGAGTTTGCTTTCACGCCGCTCGCGGTTCTTGTCGTGAACCTCAAGAACGGCGCGGATGTTATCCTCGACGGTCAGGCCACGAAAGATCGAGGCTTCCTGAGGCAGATAGCCGACGCCAAGGCGGGCACGACGATACATCGGCATCGACGTGACATCGTTGCCGTTGATCTCGATCGAGCCTTCATCGACCGGCACGAGGCCGGTGATCATATAGAAACAGGTCGTCTTGCCGGCGCCGTTCGGCCCGAGAAGGCCGACGGCTTCGCCGCGGCGCACGACCAGCGACACGCCATCGACGACACGGCGCCCGCGATAGGCTTTCGTCAGGCCGCGCGCGATCAGTGTGCCTTCGTAACGCGCCTTGTCGACGACGCGGGCAGACGCGACCGCTTCGGGTTTGCCGCCCCGTTTGCGTTTGTGAAGAAAGGGAATGTTCACGTCGGCGTCTGCATCAGTTCGTTTTCTGGGACTTCGGGTCGAGCTGAATCTGGACCCGGCCACCGCAGGCCTCCAACTGAGCCTCGCCTGTGTCCATCTGGACGTTCAACTGGCATCCGGTAAAGACGTTCTTGCCTTCCGACAACACCACCTGCTTGCCCTTCAGAACCAGCGTTTGCGCCGTCATGTTGAACTCGCCTGTGTCGGCGGTCGCCTGCTGCGTACCCGACTGCAGGAACACCTTCTGGCTGACTTCGATACGATCGATATCGGCATTGCCGCCGGAGATCGCACCGCCGCCCTTCTTGTAGAAAACCACCATATTGCCGGCCTGCAGCGTCGTCGTTCCCTGAACGACCTTGACGTTGCCGGTGAACATGGCCTTGCTTTCCGCGTCCTTGATTTCCAGCTTGTCGCTTTCGATCTGGATCGGCTCGTCATTGGAGAGTTCGAGCCCCTTCATCTTGCTTGCTGTCGCCTGGGCGGCAGCTGGCGAAATAGAGGCGCTGGCAAAAAGACTTAAGACTATGAATGTTCCGGCAAGCCGAAAGGAAAGGGCGGAAATAGCCGACATATGTGCACCGGTTTTCTAGTTGGCGGTTTTGCGGATGGTTTTGGGATCGACGACGACCTTGACCATGCCTTCAAATGTAACAATGCGTCCCTTATCCGTCATTCTCAGCGACTGTGCAACAATGGAACCGCCGTTCATGCTGATTGCAATCGGCTTCTTGGTATCCATTTCGCCGGCATTGATATCGAGATAAGCCGCCTGGAAATCGGCGACAAGGCCGTTGTTCATGGTTATGCTGAAAGGAGCGTTCATATTCAACGTGTTGCCGCCCCGGTCGTAGATGCCGCTAATCGCCTCGACGGTGGCGATCAGCGTGTCGTTGACCGGCATTTCGGCATGAATTGTCTCAAGGGTGATGATGTCGGGATTGGCGATCTCCTGCAGCGCACGTACCGCCTTCATCGAATAGCTGATGTCCTGCTTGTTGCGTCCGGATATTGCCGGGTTCTGCATGACGATCTTGCCGTTCTCTATCGTTGCGTTTTCGATCTGCAGGTTTTCCGGCAGGAAGGCGCGCACCACGGAAACGGCAACGAAGATCGCCCCGATCAGAACTGCCGCCAGCGGCAGAATGATCTTCAGCCGCTTGACGCGCCGCGAATGGCGCGCGGCCATCGTATAGGCGTCGGCGAGGGTCGGCCCCGAATGCGGCAAAGCGCCGGACAATTGCACGTCATTCAGCATAAAATAGACCTGTTATTCAAAATGCACCGCGGCGCAAACGCGCTTACGTCCTGCCTGCCAACCGATGTGAGTGACGGCGAATATGGTGATTTTTTTGTCCGACGACAATGGAGGCGTGAATTTTGTTCAAACCGGGTTACATCGTAGCGGTGCTGGCGTTATTGAATCGTGCGTTTCGTACAAAGGATCATTTGTCCTTGTGCCCTTGAACAGGAGGTAAAGACCATGGATCAGCTTGCCATCGCCGACCGGCGCCAGCTCCGGCGGAAGCTCGGTTTCTGGCGGCTCGTGTCCATTGTGCTCGTGCTCTGTGCGGGCGTCGCGGCCTACTTCTATTCGGGAGCGGGACAGGTAGGTGCCTTCAGCCGCCCGCATATCGCCAGGGTCAACATTTCCGGGATCATCCAGGACGACCGCGAGTTGCTGGACAGGCTGAACCGCATCGCTGAAACTGATGCGGTCAAGGCGCTTGTCGTTACCATTTCCTCGCCGGGCGGCACCACCTATGGCGGCGAAGTGCTGTTCAAGGTGATCCGCAAGGTCGCAGCCAAGAAGCCTGTCGTCTCCGATGTGCGCACGCTGGCTGCCTCGGCCGGCTACATGATCGCGCTTGCCGGCGACCGCATCGTAGCGGGGGATAGCTCGATCACCGGGTCGATCGGCGTCCTCTTTCAGTATCCGCAATTCAAGACCCTGATGGACAAGATCGGCGTGTCGCTCGAAGAAATCAAATCGGCGCCGCTCAAGGCCGAGCCGTCGCCGTTCCATCCGCCAAGCGACGACGCGAAGGCGGTGATCCAGGCCATGATCGACGACAGCTTCAACTGGTTCGTGGATCTCGTCGCCGATCGTCGCAAGATGCCGCGCGAAGAGGCGTTGAAGCTTGCAGACGGGCGCATTTTCACCGGTCGTCAGGCGCTCAAGCTAAAGTTGGTCGATGAGCTTGGCGGCGATGACGAAATCCGAGCCTTCCTTGGGAGCCGCAAGGTCGACAAGGAACTCGACATTGTCGATTGGAAAGCGCCCAGCTCTTCCTTGCCGTTTGGGCTTGGATCGGCCGCGGCCGTCTGGCTCAAATCCTTGGGATATGAAGCTTTTCCGTCTCTTGGCGATCTCGAAAAATTGGGTCGCGAGAAGTTGTTTCTTGACGGTCTGGTTTCCGTTTGGCAGGTTGGCAGCGATTAAAAAACACCGGTGACCTCGTGCCTGCCGTTTTTGGAGGCTTGAAAACGTCAGGGTATCCCGCACAATAGGTGGACAAGGCCGTCCGATGGGCTTAACGCTTTAAGATCACATAGAAATTCACAAAGAGGGGGCGACAGTGATCAAGTCAGAACTGGTGCAGATTGTTGCGGCTCGCAATCCGCATCTCTACCACCGTGATGTCGAAAATATCGTCAATGCGGTTCTTGATGAGATCACAGACGCCCTGGCCGGCGGAAACCGGGTCGAACTTCGTGGTTTCGGCGCATTTTCGGTCAAGAACCGGCCCTCGCGCTCTGGCCGCAATCCGCGCACCGGCGACAGTGTGTTCGTCGAGGAAAAATGGGTTCCCTTCTTCAAGACCGGCAAGGAATTGCGCGAGCGCCTTAATCCTGGCGCCGACGACGAAGATGATGAATGAGCCGTGGTGATCCGCCCGGTGCAGGATAGCGCCGGGCAGGCGGCATGACGGAGACGGAATGATGATGAAGAAGCTGTTGAATATCGTGGTGCTGGTTCCGGTCGCCATCATCCTGATCGTGCTGTCGGTCGCCAACCGGCAGATGGTGACGCTGGCGCTTAACCCGTTCAATCCCACCGACAGTGTGTTGTCCGCGTCGGCGCCGTTCTTCGTTTTCCTGTTCCTCGCGGTGATCTTCGGAATGATCGTTGGTTCGCTGACGACGTGGTTCACTCAGGGAAAATACCGCAAGCGGGCTCGCAACGAAGCCCATGAAGCGGTCAAGTGGCATGCAGAAGCCGAAAAACATCGCACCCGCGCTGAAACCATCGCCTCGCAGACGCTGCTTCCGGCATCCTCCAAGTAGGTCCGTTCAGTTGTTTGCTGCTGCCCGTGCGGTGACGGCGGCATTGAAATCGGCGAAGAACTGTTGAGCAAGCTTCTTGGCGCTGGAGCTGACCAGCCGCGAACCGAGTTGCGCCAGCTTGCCGCCGATCTCGGCCTTGGCCTCATAGGCAAGGACCGTTTCCTCGCCGTCTTCCGTCAGCGCCACGTCGGCGCCGCCCTTGGCAAAACCGGCAATGCCGCCCTTGCCTTCGCCGGAAATGGTGTAGCTCTCGGGTGCATTGATATTCGAGAGCACAACGTCACCGGAGAAAGACGCCGAGACCGGGCCGATCTTGATCTTGACGCTGGCGGAGAGTTCGGTCGGCGATTTCAGTTCCAGCGACTGGCAGCCGGGAATACATTGCCTCAGAATTTCTGGATCGTTCAGTGCCGCCCACACGATATCGCGGCGGGCAGCGATGCGTTCTTCGCCCTGCATCTCCATGATGATCCTCCCTGATCATGTCGGTTCAATTGTATCGCAGATCGGAAACAGCTTTGCCAAGAGAAAGAGCGATGCTATTTGCAGCCTTTGAACCATACCAGCTGACGGACGAAAACGGCGTGAAAGACAAAGATAGACGGCCAAAGGGCAAAGCCGGACCGGCCACGTCGTCGCGCGGCGGACAGGGCCGCGGCGTGCAGGCAACGGGAAACCGGCCGCCGCAGGCAAAACCTCACGCAATCCGAAGCGGCGATGGCCGTTCACAGGCAAGAAACACGTCTGAAAAGACCGTGACCAGGCCGCCAGTTGCGGACGCCGCTCCGCCGCGCGCCGAGGTCCGTATCCGCACTGGCGCCAAGCCGGATGAGCGTATCCCGGTCATTCTGGAAACTAAGGGCGCGCGAGATTATCACCTGATCGACAGCGGCGACGGCCTGAAGCTCGAACAATACGGGCCATACCGGATCGTTCGCCCCGAGGCGCAGGCACTCTGGCCGAAGACACTGCCGTCGCACGTCTGGGACAATGCGGATTCGATCTTTACCGGCGATACCGACGAGGACGGCATGGGCCGCTGGCGCTTTCCACGGCAGGCACTCGGCGAAACATGGCCGATGCAGATCCTCGACGCGGAATTCTATGGCCGTTTCACCGCTTTCCGCCATGTCGGGGTCTTTCCGGAACAGCTGGCTCACTGGAGCTGGATGAAAGAACGGATCGAAACCGCAGGCCGTCCGCTCAAGGTTCTGAACCTGTTCGGCTATACCGGGGTCGCCTCGCTGATTGCCGCTAAAGCCGGCGCCGAAGTGACCCATGTCGACGCCTCCAAGAAGGCGATCGGTTGGGCGCGGGAAAACCAGGCGCTTGGACGTGCCGACCATCTGCCGATCCGCTGGATCTGCGAAGACGCGATGAAATTCATCCAGCGCGAGGAGCGCCGCGGCAGCCGCTACGACATCATCCTCACCGACCCACCGAAATTCGGCCGCGGTCCCAATGGCGAAGTCTGGCAGCTTTTCGATCATCTTGCCTTGATGCTTGACATCTGCCGCGAAATCCTTTCGCCGGACGCAAAAGGGCTGGTGCTCACAGCCTATTCGATCCGCGCAAGCTTCTATTCCATTCACGAGCTGATGCGCGAGACGATGCGCGGGCGCGGCGGCGCGGTGGAATCGGGCGAACTGATCCTGCGCGAAGGCGGGCTCGACGGCAAGGAGCCGGGCCGAGCGCTTTCCACCTCTCTCTTCAGCCGCTGGGTGCCGAAATGAACTATGATAACCGCGACCATGGTCCCCGCCGCGTCGGCCAGGTGAAGGAAGTCACCAGCCTCGCCAACCCGATCATCAAGGACATCAAGGCGCTGGCGAACAAGAAGGAGCGTGACGAAACTCATTCTTTCATCGCCGAAGGCTTGAAACTCGTCATCGATGCGCTCGATCTCGGCTGGACCATCAAGACGCTGGTCTATGCCAAGGCGGCCAAGGGCAAGGCGCAGGTCGAGCAGGTTGCATTGAAGACGGTCGCCACCGGCGGGTTGGTCCTCGAAGTCAGCGAGAAAGTCCTGTCTGCGATCACCCGTCGTGATAATCCGCAGATGGTCGTCGGTGTCTTCGAACAACGCTATGCCCACCTCCGCGACGTGAAACCGGTTCTGGGCGAAACCTATGTGGCACTCGACCGCGTCCGTGATCCCGGCAATCTCGGCACCATCATCCGCACGGCCGATGCGGCGGGCGCGTCCGGCGTCATCCTTGTCGGCGAAACCACCGATCCGTTCTCGCTGGAAACTGTGCGTGCAACCATGGGCTCGGTGTTCGCGATGCCGCTCTTCCGGGCAAACGTTGCAGAGTTCGTCAAATGGGAGAAGGCGGCAGGCGCGCAGGTCGTCGCCACCCATCTTGCCGGCGCGGTTGACTACCGTACCATCGATTATCGCAAGAAGCCCGTTGTTCTCCTGATGGGCAACGAGCAGGCGGGGCTTCCCGACGAGCTTGCCAGGGAGGCGACGGCGCTTGCCCGCATTCCGCAGCAGGGCCGGGCTGATTCACTCAATCTGGCGATCGCCACCGGCATCATGCTGTTCGAGGCGCGCCGTCATTTGTTGACTTTGGATGACAGGGCATAATGGAAAAGACGGCTCTTTTTTCGCGTCCGCTGCCGATACTCGTCCTCGTCATTGTCGCAATGCTGCTCGATCAGGCGATCAAGTTTGCGGTCGAGATGTGGTTGCCGTTTCAGCAGTCGGTACCGGTTTTCCCGATGCTGGCGCTGTATCGGACCTATAATTATGGTGTCGCGTTCTCCATGCTGTCCGGCATGGAGGGGTGGTTCATCGTCAGCATGCGGCTCCTCGTCGTTGCCTTCGTCCTCTGGCTGTGGCGGCGAACACCAAAAGACCGGTTCTTTGCGCATCTCGGCTATGCAATGATCATTGCTGGCGCTCTCGGCAATCTCGTCGATCGGCTGATCTTCGGCTATGTGATAGACTACGTGCTGTTTCACACGGAGACCTGGTCTTTCGCCGTCTTCAATCTCGCCGACAGTTTCATCTCGATCGGTGCCGGTTCGATCATTCTGGACGAACTTCTGCAGATGAAAAAGCAGGACCGTTAAAATCTTACAGATCGGCTGAAGCCAATCAAAACGCTTGCCATGTTAGGGCAGGTGTCATGAGCGACCTGCCAAACCTTAAAAAACGGATTGCAGCCGAGTTCAGCGCGCCGGGCCGCACGCTGGGTGGGAAGCGCGCGTCCGCAACGGCGGCGCACGACGATCCCCACTCGCTGGAGCCGGACGACAGTCCCGATGTGCAGAAAGAAAAATATCCGGCGCTGAAACCCGCGCTGGCGGGTGCCGGACTTCTCTGCTCGGCCGCCATACTCGGGACCGGCATTGATGCGGGTTTCTATCTGCTCTCAGCAGGCCTTGCCGTCGCCGGTATTGCGGGGGCCGCTCTGCTTCTCAGGGATTGGTATCGATCCTCGTTCAGCCCTGCGGCCTCGCTGGGTCGCGTCCGCGAGGAAAAGGCAAGCGACAAGCGATGGGAGCGCAGCGAGACATCGCAGCTTCTCTCCACCATCCACGATGCGCTTGGCGATATTGCCATCATCCGCGAGCCAGGCGGCAAGATCGTCCAGGCCAATTCCGTATTCTGCCGGCTGACCGGATGGCTGAAGCCGGAAGGCATGACCTGCGACGCGCTCGGGATCGAATTCGAGCCGGCATCCGGCCCCAACCATTTCCGCGTTCGGATTGTTACCGATGCGGGCGCAAAACTATTTGACTGGCATGACGTGATCGCCCGTGAACCGGGAAGCGGGGCCTTCATGCTGCACAGCATCGCCCGCGACGTCACGGAAGAGAGCCGGATTGCCCGCGAAACCGAGGAGGCGCGCCGCCGCGCGGAGAATGCGAGCCAGGCGAAATCCCGGCTGCTGGCGACCGTCAGCCATGAAATCCGCACGCCGTTGTCGGGCATGCTCGGCATGAGCCACCTGATCAGCCAGACGCGGTTGACCAGCGAACAGAAAAATTATCTCGCCGGTATGCGCCAGTCCGGCCATGCGCTGGTGCAGCTGGTCGATGACCTTCTCGATTTCTCCTCGATCGAAGCCGGCCGGTTCCAGCTTCGGCCAGCGCCGGAACCCCTGCGCGAAACGATCGAGAGCGTTGTCGAAATGCTGTCGCACCGGGCGCATGAAAAGGGCATCGAGATTGCAGCCACCGTCTCGGCGGATGTGCCGGGTCTGATGGACTTCGACGCAGCCCGTTTGCGTCAGGTGCTGTTCAACGTCGTCGGTAATGCGGTCAAGTTCACCCATACAGGCGGCGTGCTCGTCAGCGCTCTGCTGGAGCGTGAAACGATTGTCGTTCGCATCGATGATAGTGGTCCGGGTATGAACCCGCAGGAGCAGGCGCGGGTGTTCGACGAGTTCGAGCAGGCAGGCGGCAACGCCCAGCGTTCCGGTGGCTCCGGCCTCGGTCTTGCGATCTCCCGGCGCATCATGGAGGAATATGGTGGATCGCTGACGGTTTCCAGCGTTCCGGGCAAGGGCAGCACGTTTGAAATCCGCTTCCCCGCCCTTGGCTGCGACCTCGCAGCCGCCGCCCGCGCGCGAAAAGACGTGCTGGCCGGTTCCCGCGTGCTGGTCATGGCTCCGCTAGGCCCGGCGTCCAGCGCGCTCTCCGCGACGATCAGGACGCTTGGCGGCTTTTGCGAGTGTGTCGAAACGACGGAAGAGGCACAGGCCATTGCAGCACGTGCGCTGTCGATGGCAACACCGCTGACGGACATTATCGTCGATCACCGGCATGCCGCGCAGTTCCGCAGACTGCTCGCGCAGATGCCCGGCCTCGAACAGCAGAAATTGCGCAAGACCTATCTGGTCAATCCCGAGGAACGCAACGGCCGACCGATCAACCAGATGGATGGCTATCACGCCTGGCTTATCCGCCCGTTGCGGGAAAAATCTCTGGTCGAGGTGCTGCGCGGGCGGATGAAGGGAATGGAAGTGCGCGACGCGATCAACGACAACCGTCCTATGTTGCGCGAGGTTCCGGCCCTGCGTGACAAGCCGGCCGAAGGTGGTGTTCTCCTGGCTGAGGACGATCCGATCAATGCCTTCCTGGTGCGCTCTGTTCTCGAAAAAGCTGGCCACGCGGTGCGGGTTGTCGGTGATTTCGAAGCCCTTGCCGGCGCTCTGTTCGATGCTCCGGCAGCCATCCGCGTCGCGCCGGAACTCATCATCACAGATCTGAACATGCCGGGGGGCGATGGGTTTTCGACATTGCAACGCATCCGCCAGCACGAGCGCCAGTCCGGTAGCAGAGCTGTTCCGATCATCGTCCTGACCTCCGATACTCAGCCCGACACGCGCGAGAAACTTGTGTCGGCGGGGGCGAGCGCCGTGCTGTCCAAACCTGCCGATCCGAAGGCGCTGACGGCGGAGATCGACCGCTTGCTTGATCACTGATAATCGATGGCTTTCTTGTAGCTCCAATGTCACTATCCTGTCGCAGAAACATGGTTTAAGCCGCACAGGATCAAAGCGACTAGGATGACGCGCGATGACAATCGAACCTTTGGATCTGGTTGTGGTGGCTGACCAGCCGCAGACCCGTGTCCGGAGCGTCAATGCCCCGGCGCATGACATACTCGGCCGTATCGGCAATCTCGAAACGCGCCTTGCCCGCAATGTGTCCGAGATTGATGCCGCGCAGGCAGTCCGCTACAAGGTCTTCGTGGAAGAAATGAAGGCGCAAATTCCGCAGGATGCCGACCGCCGCAAGCGAGACGCCGATGCGTGGGACCTCGTCTGCGATCATCTGCTGGTACTCGATACGTCGATCGACGGTGATCCGGAAGACCAGATCGTCGGAACCTATCGGCTGCTTCGCCAGGATGTCGCTGTCCGTACCGGCGGGTTCTATTCCGCTTCCGAGTTTTCCGTGGGGTCGCTTCTTGAGCGCCACCCGGACAAAAAGTTCATGGAACTTGGCCGCTCCTGCGTCCTGCCGGAATACCGCACCAAGCGCACGGTCGAGCTTCTGTGGCAGGGCAACTGGGCTTATGCACTGAAATACGGCGTCGATGCCATGTTCGGCTGCGGCTCCTTCCCGGGTGTCATTCCGGAAGAGCATGCGCTGGCGCTCTCCTTCCTGCACCACAACATGGTGGTGCGCGACGAGTGGGACGTATCGGCCCGCCCGGAACTGTTCCGCACCATGGACCTGATGCCGGTCGAAGCGATCAACATGCGCAAGGCGCTTGCCGCCCTTCCGCCGCTGATCAAGGGCTACATGCGCCTTGGCGCCATGGTTGGCAAAGGTGCTGTCGTCGACCACGCCTTCCGCACCACCGACGTTCTGATCGTTTTGCCGATCACCAATATCTCTGGCCGTTACCTGAACTACTACGGCGCAGATGCCGGTCGTTTTGCAAGTTGAGATAGTTAAAAAAGAGTTTCGCTCTTGCGAAATAACTTGACGCAGTGCAGCATTTTTGAATACAGTTTGCCTGTGAATGGAAGTTTTTTGATCAGGCCTGCCGTACTGCGTAATAAGTATTCAATAGAGTATTTTTTGATCAAGATCGACGTATCGCATGAAAAGCCCGCTCCGGTTTTCCGGGCGGGCTCTTTTCGTTTCAGGAGCTTTTGCTTTCGGTCAGCTATTGGCGTTATGCGCGGCGAGTGCCGCCATGTTGACGATGTCGGAGTCCTTGGCGGACATCGAGACGATCTGGACCGATTTGTCGAGGCCGACGAGCAGCGGGCCGATCACGGTCGATCCGCCCAGTTCCTGAAGCATCTTGGTTGAGATCGACGCGGAGTGGAACGCCGGCATCACGAGGACGTTGGCTGTGCCCGACAGGCGGCAGAACGGATACTGCTCCATCACCTTGGGGTTAAGTGCGACGTCGGCTGCCATTTCGCCATCATACTCAAAATCGACACGACGCTTGTCGAGGATGTTGACTGCCTCGCGTACCCGCTCCGAGCGTTCGCCGGAGGGATGGCCGAAGGTGGAGTAGGCCAGAAGCGCCACTCGCGGCACATAACCGAGGCGGCGGGCAAGGCCTGCGGCTTCCTCGGCGATGTCGGCCAGTTCATCCGCCGACGGCATGTCGTGCACGGCTGTGTCGGCGACGAGTACAGTGCGTCCGCGGCAGAGCGCCAGCGACACGCCGATCACGCGATGTCCGGGTTTGGCATCGATGCAGCGGCGCACGTCGTCGAGCGCGGTGGAGTAGTTGCGGGTAATGCCGGTGACCATGCCATCCGCATCGCCCAGCGCCACCATGCAGGCGGCGAAGTGATTGCGGTCGTTGTTGATCAGCCGCTGGGCATCGCGGTGGAGATAGCCCTTCCGCTGCAGCCGGGCATAGAGATAGTCCGTGTACGCGCCGGTGCGTTTGGAAATGCGTGCATTGACGATCTGGATGCCGGGGCGATCGAGATCGATGCCTTCGCGTTCCGCCGTCTCGCGCATCCGGTCCTCGCGGCCGAGCAGCATCGCCGTGCCGAGTTCCTGGTTGGCGTAGGCCACCGCAGAACGCATCATCTGCACCTCTTCACCCTCTGCAAAGACGATCCGCTTTGGCTGGCGGCGGACGCGCTCATAGATGCGCTGCAGGGTCGAGGCGATCGGGTCGCGGCGGGCCGACAGCTGTCGGCCATAGGCGGCAAGATCCGGAATCTGCTTGCGGGCGACGCCGCTCTCCATGGCGGCTTTGGCGACGGCGACCGGAATGGCGGAAATCAGGCGCGGATCGAAGGGCACGGGAATGATGTATTGCGGCCCGAAACGCGGGCGGTTGCCCTGATAGGCGGCAGCCACGTCGTCGGGGACGTCTTCCTTGGCAAGGCTTGCCAGCGCCTGCGCCGCCGCGATCTTCATCGCTTCGTTGATCGTCGAGGCGTGGACATCAAGTGCGCCGCGGAAGATATAGGGGAAGCCGAGGACGTTGTTGACCTGGTTGGGATAATCGGACCGCCCGGTCGCCATGATCGCATCGTCGCGGATGCGGGCGACCTCTTCCGGCGTGATTTCCGGATCGGGATTGGCCATGGCGAAGATGATCGGCCGGTCCGCCATAGAGCGGATCATATCCTCGGAAAATGCGCCTTTCTGTGACAGGCCGAAGACCACGTCGGCGCCATCCATGGCTTCGGTCAGTGTGCGGCGGTCGGTCTTGACCGCATGCGCCGATTTCCACTGGTTCATGCCCTCGGTGCGACCCTGGTAGATCACGCCCTTGGTATCGCAGAGGATGATGTTCGCGGGGTTGAAGCCCATCGATTTGATCAGCTCGATACAGGCAATGGCGGCCGCGCCAGCGCCATTGCAGACAAGCTTGGTCGTTTTGAAGTCACGGCCGGTCAGGGTCAGCGCGTTGATCAGGCCTGCGGCGGCGATGATTGCCGTGCCGTGCTGGTCGTCGTGGAAGACCGGGATGTCCATGACCTCGCGCAGCTTCTGCTCGATGATGAAACATTCCGGCGCCTTGATATCCTCAAGATTGATGCCGCCGAAGGAAGGGCCGAGGAAACGTACACAATTGATGAACTCGTCGACGTTTTCCGTATCGACTTCCAGATCGATGGAATCGACATCGGCGAAACGCTTGAAGAGCACCGACTTACCCTCCATCACCGGTTTTGAAGCCAAGGCCCCGAGATTGCCGAGGCCAAGGATGGCCGTGCCGTTGGAAATGACGGCGACCATGTTGCCGCGGGTCGTATAGTCATAAGCCTTGGCGGGATCGGCAGCGATCGCCTTGACCGGAACGGCCACACCGGGCGAATAGGCAAGGGACAGGTCGCGCTGCGTCGCCATCGGCTTTGTCGGCGATATCTCCAGTTTTCCGGGTCGGCCCTGCGAATGGAAATCGAGCGCTTCCTGGTCCGTCACGCTGGTCGTGTTGCGACTTGTCTTGTCATTTGCGGGCATGGGTCCTCCAACCTTTTGTGGGCGACGGCTCTCCTTAGCCGCTTTGTTGTTGTCTTCTATAAACGCGCACGGATAGTGTGGCACCACTTTTTTGGAACCAGCATGACTTTTGTAGCCGAGCCAATCACCCGCAGCGCCGAGGTTCTCACCGCCGTTCAACTGGCGACGGAGGAAAGCCGCGCCACGGCCACGCCGATGATGGAACAGTTCATCGAGATCAAGGCGAACAATCCGGATTCGCTGCTGTTCTACCGGATGGGTGATTTCTACGAGCTGTTCTTCCAGGATGCCGTCGAGGCATCGCTGGCACTTGGCATCACGCTGACGAAGCGCGGCCAGCATCTTGGCCAGGAAATCCCGATGTGCGGCGTGCCGGTGCATGCGGCCGATGATTACCTGCAGAAGCTGATCGGGCTGGGTTTCCGCGTCGCCGTCTGCGAGCAGGTCGAGGATCCGGCGGAGGCGAAGAAACGCGGCGGCAAATCGGTCGTCAAACGTGACGTCGTCCGCCTCGTCACGCCGGGCACGATCACCGAGGACAAGCTGCTTTCGCCTTCGGAATCGAATTATCTGATGGCGCTTGCCCGCATTCGCGGCGGTGCCGAGCCCGCCATCGCACTCGCCTGGATCGATATTTCCACCGGCGTTTTCCGGCTGGCCGAAACCACCGAAACGCGGCTGCTCGCCGATATCCTGCGCATCGAGCCGCGCGAACTGATCCTGGCCGATACCGTCTTCCACGATCCGGAGATGCGCCCGGTCATCGACATTCTCGGCCGTGTCGCTGTTCCGCAGCCCGCCGTCCTGTTCGATAGTGCCACCGCGGAAAACCGCGTCACGCGCTATTACGGCGTCAAGACGCTCGATGGTTTCGGCAGTTTTTCGCGTGCCGAACTGGCCGCCGCGTCCGCCGCGATTTCCTACGTCGAAAAGACCCAGTTCGCCGAGCGTCCTCCGTTGGGTGCGCCGGAACGCGAAAGCGCCGCCTCGACCCTGTTCATCGATCCCGCCACGCGCACCAATCTCGAACTGGTCAAGACCCAGTCCGGCGATCGCAACGGCACGCTCCTGAAGGCGCTGGACCGGACAGTGACCGGCGGCGGCGCTCGCCTGCTGGCCGAACGTCTCATGTCGCCGCTGACCGATCCGGAGCGGATCAACGCCCGGCTCGATTCCATCACCGCGCTGTCCGACCAGCCGGCATTCTGCAGCGACCTGCGGTCCGCGCTTAAACATGTGCCGGACATGCCGCGTGCATTGTCGCGCCTGTCGCTCGGTCGGGGTGGTCCGCGTGATCTCGGCGCGATTCTTGCGGGTTGCCAGTCTGCCTTCGAGGTTGCCGGTCTGCTCGGTCGTGGCGATCTCTCCGAAGAGTTGGGTGTCGCGCTGCAGGCGGTGAGGGCGCTGCCGCAGGATATGGTCCAGCAACTGGCCAGCATCCTCGGCGATGAACTGCCGCTTTTGAAACGCGATGGCGGTTTTCTCCGCGATGGCGCCAGCCCGGAACTCGACGAGATGCGGGCCTTGCGCGACCAGTCGCGCCGCGTCATCGCCGGCCTGCAGTTGGATTATGCCGAGGAAACCGGCATCAAGTCGCTGAAGATCAAGTACAACAACGTGCTCGGCTATTTCATCGAGGTGACGCAAGGCAATGCCGGGCCTATGACCGACGGCCCGGAGGCGCGCGCCCGCTTTATCCATCGCCAGACCATGGCCAATGCCATGCGCTTCACGACGACGGAACTGTCCGATCTTGAAACGAAGATCGCCAATGCCGCCGATCGGGCTCTGACGATCGAGCTTGAAGCCTTCGACAGGTTGTCGGCCATGGTGGTCGCGGAAGCGGAAGCGATCAAGGCGGCGGCTCTTGCGCTTGCCGTGGTCGATGTTTCCGCGGGTCTCGCGACGCTTGCCGAGGAACAGGCCTATTGCCGCCCGCTGGTCGATCAGTCGAAGATGTTTGCGATCGATGGCGGTCGTCATCCGGTCGTGGAGCAGGCGCTGCGCCGCCAGTCCGGAGCTGCTTTCGTCGCCAATGCCTGCGATCTGTCCCCGCATGATGGCGAGGGTGACGGCGCGATCTGGCTTCTCACCGGCCCCAACATGGGTGGTAAATCGACCTTTCTGCGCCAGAATGCGCTGATCGTCATTATGGCGCAGATGGGCTCGTTCGTGCCGGCAGCCTCAGCCCATATAGGCATCGTCGACCGGCTGTTTTCCCGCGTCGGCGCGTCCGATGATCTAGCCCGTGGCCGCTCGACCTTCATGGTCGAAATGGTCGAAACGGCGGCGATCCTCAATCAGGCAACCGATCGTTCGCTCGTCATCCTCGACGAGATCGGCCGGGGCACCGCCACCTTCGATGGCCTGTCGATCGCCTGGGCCTCCGTCGAGCATCTGCATGAGGCAAACCGCTGCCGCGGTCTCTTCGCCACGCATTTCCATGAATTGACGGTGCTTTCCGAAAAGCTGCTACGTCTGTCGAACGCCACCATGCGGGTCAAGGAATGGCATGGCGACGTCATTTTCCTGCACGAAGTCGGCCCCGGTGCGGCTGATCGCTCCTATGGCATCCAGGTCGCGCGGCTGGCCGGCCTTCCGGCTTCCGTCGTCGCGCGGGCCAAGGACGTGCTGGCGAAACTCGAGGATGCCGACCGGAAAAATCCGGCCAGCCAGCTGATCGATGACCTGCCGCTGTTCCAGGTAGCAATTCGCCGCGAGGAGCGCGTCAAGGCCGGTCCGTCGAAGGTGGAGGAGGCGTTGAAAGGCCTCAATCCGGATGATATGACGCCGCGCGAGGCGATGGACGCGCTTTACGCGCTGAAGAAACAACTTGGCAATTCTTGACGGCTAAAGTCTTGTCCATTCTCGGACAAAAGGTCTATAGCGCATGCACAAGTAGCGGCTCGTTGAGCCCGCCGGACAGGAAGACGGTCGGCCTTTGATGACCATACATGAAACGTCATTTCCCGATATCCTGAATGTGGCGGCACTCAGGGCCAAGTGCAGCTTCATCGCTTCGGCACATGCGGAACATCGCGACCTGATGCGCCAGGCACTGCTGACGGCGTTCAAGCAGGCCAATCTCGACGGCCGTGAAAACGCGCGCGAATTGTTGCTGCAGGATGGCAGCGGGTTGAAATGCGCCGAGCGAATTTCATGGCTGCAGGACCAGCTGGTCACCGTGCTGCACGATTTCGTCCTGAACGAGGTTTTCAACGCCGCCAACGCGCAGCCCTGGACGCGTATCGCCGTTACTGCCGTCGGCGGCTATGGCCGCGGCACGCTGGCGCCGGGCTCGGATATCGATCTCCTGTTCCTGTTGCCGATAAAAAAGGCTGTCTGGGCCGAGCCGGCCATCGAGTTCATGCTCTATATCCTGTGGGATCTCGGTTTCAAGGTCGGCCATGCCACCCGCACCATCGACGAGTGCATTCGGCTGTCGCGGGGTGACATGACGATCCGCACGGCGATCCTCGAAACGCGCTACATCTGCGGCTCGATGGAGCTGGCCGACGAACTCGAGACCCGCTTCGACGCGGAAATCGTCAAGAATACCGGCCCTGATTTCATCGCCGCCAAGCTTGCCGAGCGCGACGAGCGCCACCGCAAGGCCGGCGACACGCGTTATCTGGTCGAGCCGAACGTCAAGGAAGGCAAGGGCGGCCTGCGCGACATCCACACCCTGTTTTGGATCGCCAAATATTTCTACCGGGTCAAGGATTCCCCCGACCTCATCAAGCTCGGCGTGCTGTCGCGACAGGAATACCAGCTCTTCCAGAAAGCCGACGATTTTCTCTGGGCGGTCCGCTGCCACATGCACTTCCTCACCGGCAAGGCGGAAGAGCGGCTCTCCTTCGACATCCAGCGCGAGATCGCCGAAAGCCTCGGTTATCACGACCATCCGGGCATGACGGCCGTCGAGCGCTTCATGAAGCACTATTTCCTGGTCGCCAAGAATGTCGGCGATCTCACCCGCATCTTCTGTGCGGCGCTCGAGGACCAACAGGCCAAGCAGCTTCCGGGGTTCACCGCGGCGCTCAGCCGTTTTACCCACCGCATCCGCAAGATCGCCGGTACGTTGGAATTCGTCGACGATGGTGGCCGCATCGCGCTTGCAAGCCCTGATATCTTCAAGCGCGATCCGGTAAATCTGATCCGCATCTTCCACGTCGCCGACATCAACGGGCTGGAGTTCCATCCGGCTGCCCTGAAGCAAGTGACCCGGTCTCTCTCCCTGATCACCCCGGCCGTGCGTGACAACGAAGAAGCCAACCGCCTCTTCATGTCGATGCTGACCTCGCGCCGCGATCCGGAGCTGATCCTGCGCCGGATGAACGAGGCCGGCGTGCTCGGGCGGTTCATCCCGGAATTCGGCAAGATCGTCTCGCTGATGCAGTTCAATATGTATCATCACTATACGGTGGACGAGCATCTGTTGCGTGCCGTCGATGTGCTTTCGAGGATCGACCAGGGTCGCGACGAGGAACTGCACCCTCTGGCCGTCAAGCTGATGCCCGGTATCGAGGATCGCACCGCGCTGTTCGTCGCGGTGCTCCTGCACGATGTCGCCAAGGGTCGCCCGGAGGATCATTCGACAGCCGGCGCCAAGGTCGCCCGAAAGCTCTGCCCGCGTTTCGGCATGACGCCGAAGCAGACGGAAACGGTGGCATGGCTGATCGAGGAACATCTGACCATGTCAATGGTCGCGCAGACGCGCGATCTCAACGACCGCAAGACGATCATTGATTTCAGCGAAAGGGTGCAATCGCTCGATCGGCTGAAGATGCTGCTTGTGCTGACGATCGCCGATATCCGCGCCGTCGGCCCCGGTGTCTGGAACGGCTGGAAGGGCCAACTCCTGCGCACGCTCTATTACGAGACAGAACTGTTGCTATCCGGTGGCTTTTCGGACCTGCCGCGCAAGGAACGCGCTGCTCATGCGGCCGATGTGCTCTTCAATGCCCTGTCCGACTGGAGCCAGAAGGACCGCAAGACCTACACCAAGCTGCACTACCAGCCCTATCTGTTGTCCGTCCCGCTGGAAGACCAGCTACGCCACGCCAAGTTCATCCGCGATGCCGACAAGGCCGGCCGGGCACTGGCGACGATGGTGCGCACGCACCAGTTCCATGCCATCACCGAAATCACTGTGCTGTCGCCCGACCATCCGCGCCTGCTTGCCGTGATCGCCGGCGCCTGTGCGGCCGCCGGCGCCAATATTGTCGATGCGCAAATCTTCACGACTTCGGACGGCCGCGCGCTCGATACGATCCTCGTCAACCGGGAGTTCCCGGACGATAATGACGAGATGCGCCGGGCGGCCAGCATCGGCAAGATGATCGAGGACGTACTGTCGGGCAAGAAGCGCCTGCCGGAAGTGATCGCCAGCCGCACGAAGCACCGCAAGCGCAACAAGGCCTTCACGGTGCCGCCGGCCGTCACTATCAGCAACAGCCTCTCCAACAAGTTCACCGTCATCGAGGTGGAATGCCTCGACCGCACAGGCCTGTTGTCGGAGATCACGGCCGTGTTGTCCGATCTCTCGCTCGACATCGCCTCAGCGCACATCACCACATTCGGTGAGAAGGTCATCGATACCTTCTATGTGACCGATCTTGTCGGCCAAAAGATCATCAACGAGAGCCGCCACAGCAATATCGTCGCTCGCCTGAAGGCTGTCATGTCGGATGAGGCCGACGAGATGCGCGACCGTATGCCCTCGGGCATGATTGCGCCGCAGAATACGCGGTCCGTCACCGGCGCAAAGAAGGCCAAGGCAGAATCATGAGCCTCGTCAAAAAATTCATGACCGTGGGCGGCGCCACGCTCGGCAGCCGCATCTTCGGCTTTGCCCGCGAAACGCTGATGGCGGCAGCGCTCGGCACCGGCCCGATGGCCGACGTGTTCTACGCCGCCTTCCGATTTCCCAATCTCTTCCGCCGCCTCTTTGCCGAAGGCGCCTTCAACGCCGCCTTCGTACCGCTGTTTTCCAAGGAGATCGAGGCGAACGGCACCGATGGCGCCAAGAGCTTTTCCGAAGAAGTCTTCGGCGTGCTCTTCACGGTGCTGCTGCTGATCACGATCGTGATGGAATTCTCGATGCCGCTCTTGGTGCGCTTCGTCATCGCGCCGGGTTTTGCCGATGATCCGGAGAAGTCCGCGATTACCGTGCGCATGGCGGCGGTGATGTTCCCCTACCTCATGTGCATGTCGCTGACAGCGATGATGAGCGGCATGCTGAACTCGCTGCATCACTTCTTCGCTGCCGCCGTGGCGCCGATCTTCCTGAATGTCGTGATGATCGGCGCCCTGTTCTATGCGCTCTATACCGGCGCCGATCCGCTGGCCACCGCCTGGTATCTATCCTGGGGCGTGCTGGCCGCCGGCATCCTGCAGCTTGCCGTGGTCTATCTCGGCGTCCTGCATGCCGGCATGAGCATCGGCCTGCGTTTTCCCCGCTTCACACCCAACGTCAAGCGCTTGCTGATCCTCGCGGTGCCCGCAGCGATCACCGGCGGCATCACGCAGATCAACCAGCTGATCGGCCAGGCGATCGCCTCTGCCCAGGACGGTGCGATCGCCGCCCTGCAATATGCCGACCGTATCTACCAGTTGCCGCTTGGCGTCGTCGGCATCGCCGTCGGCGTGGTGCTTCTGCCGGAATTGTCGCGCGCGCTGAAAGGCGGCAATCTGCGCGAAGCCGGAAACCTGCAGAACCGGTCGATCGAATTTGTGCTGTTCCTGACCATCCCCGCTGCCTTCGCGCTTTGGATTCTCTCCGATGAGATCATCCGCGTCCTGTACGAGCGCGGCGCCTTCCACGCACAGAACACCGCCGTCGTCGGATCGATCCTCGCCATCTACGGCATCGGCCTGCCGGCCTTCGTGCTGATCAAGGCGCTGCAGCCCGGTTTCTATGCCCGCGAGGATACGAAGACGCCGATGCGCTTCTCCGCAGTGGCCGTCGGCGTCAACTGTGCCCTTGCGCTGACCTTGTTCCCCCGCCTCGGCGCGCCCGGCATCGCAGTTGCAGAAGCCACGGCCGGCTGGATCAGCACGGTCCTCCTTTTCGTCACGCTGCTGCGCCGCGGTCACCTCACCTGGGAATGGGCGCTCTTGCGCCGCACCGCTCTTCTCATCGTTGCGGCGGCGATCATGGGCGGGGTTCTCTTTTACCTCCGCGACGTCTTTGCGGCCTCGCTTGCCTCAGGTTCGCCGCTGCTGACCAAATTGGGCGCGCTCGGGCTTCTGATCGGCGTCTCGATGGTCGTCTATTTCGCCGTCGCCTTCCTGATCGGCGGCGCCGATCTCGGCATGATCCGGCGCAACATGAAGCGCAAGGCCGCCACCAAACCGATGCCGCCAACCGATCTCTAAGGCAGGAGCCAAGGCATGGCGCGGGTCAAACGCGCCTTGCCGATCGGCGCTTGGCGCTGAGGATGCCGCCGCGTGATCTTCCGCAATGAACCCATTGGCGCCTGGGGCCGGTATCGACATGAACGATGCCATTGCAGTAGCGGCCGATACCGCCGATGCCCGGTGCCGAGCGTGCCGCAGCGAGTATCCTGCTTTCCGACACGCCGGGCACGCGAATATCTGCCGCCTGACACGTTCTGTGCAGCGAGCCCCTCCGACTGGCGTGGGGGCGATGGCCCGACGTCACCAGCGGGCGGCGTCCGGTCTTGGCCGCGATATGAGCCAATATGCCCTGCAGTCGCGGCGAAAAGCAGTTCGCCCTTACGGAGACGGTCTGGAGGGAGTAGGCCAGAGTCACGCTGTGGCTGGGAAGTTTAACCTTGCGTCGCTTGCCATCTCTGGCTTCGCCGGTTGCACAAAAAGACAAGGTCAGAAGACAGGCAAGAGCAATCGAGAAAACGTTACGCATTGCAATCCCCCTTGGCAAATGCCCTGCGGCAAGTTCGGTGTTGGATGCGGGCATATGCAAACGTCGACGCGCGTCAGGCGTCGTGAGAAACACTGGTAATTGTGCGAGACCCGGTCGAGAATGCCGGTGTCGTTGGCGGATTGGTAATTTCAACCAAAATAAAGCAAAATTGTGAAAGGCTATGCCTATACTCCAAAAGGAGTATGGCTGTCGGCAGCCATTTTGTATTAAAGACAATTATAAAATAGAGTAAAAAATTCCAAATTTGATAAGGGGAATCACACTCTTGACGAGTGCCGTCCTACCCGGGAAGGCACGCTTTCACGGATGATCGGCAGGCGTCCGCTGCAGCGATATGCAAAACACCTGGTGGCGCCTCTTGATCGCCGGGGCGGCTGTGTGCATAAGCCCGCCAACAGCAACAAGAGGCCGGGCCCTCCACAAGCCCGAATGAGGACACAATGTCAGACTTCAAGCCGCTCGTTTTTTCCGGCGTCCAGCCCACCGGTAATCTCCATCTCGGCAACTATCTCGGTGCAATCCGCAAGTTCGTGGCGCTGCAGGAAAACAACGATTGCATCTATTGCGTCGTCGATCTGCACGCGATCACCGCGCAGCTGGTGCATGACGACATGCCGGGCCAGATCCGCTCGATCGCCGCCGCCTTCATCGCCTCGGGCATCGACCCGAAGAAGCACATCGTCTTCAACCAGTCGGCCGTGCCGCAGCATGCCGAGCTTGCCTGGATATTCAATTGCGTCGCTCGCATCGGCTGGATGGAACGCATGACCCAGTTCAAGGATAAGTCCGGCGGCAAGAATGCCGAGCAGATGTCGCTTGGCCTGCTTGCCTATCCGAGCCTGATGGCCGCCGATATCCTCGTCTACCGTGCCACCCACGTGCCTGTCGGCGACGACCAGAAGCAGCATCTGGAGCTCGCCCGCGATATCGCCCAGAAGTTCAATATCGATTTCGGCGACCATATCCGTCGGACCGACTACGGTATCGACATTAAGGTCGGTGAAGAGCCGGTTCATGCCTATTTCCCGATGGTCGAGCCGCTGATCGGCGGTCCCGCGCCGCGCGTCATGTCGTTGCGCGACGGCACCAAGAAGATGTCGAAGTCGGACGCGTCGGACCTGTCGCGCGTCAACCTGATGGATGATGCCGACACGATCTCCAAGAAGATCCGCAAGGCCAAGACCGATCCGGATGCCTTGCCGGGCGAGGTCGATGGCCTCAAGGGCCGTCCGGAGGCCGACAACCTCGTTGGCATCTATGCGGCGCTGTCCGATAAGACCAAGCAGGAGGTTCTCGGCGAATTCGGCGGCCGGCAGTTCTCCGTCTTCAAGCCGGCTCTGGTCGATCTGGCGGTGACGGTTCTCGCGCCGATCTCTGGCGAAATGCGCCGCCTGATGGACGACACGACGCATATCGATGGCATCTTGCGCGATGGCGGAGAGCGGGCGCGGGTGCGGGCGGAAGTGACGATGAAGCAGGTCCGCGAGATCGTCGGCTTTCTGCAATAATTCGCCGCAAATGAGTCCTTGCAGCCAAAAATATCGGGTGTAAGAGTCCCGTCATGGTTTCAACACGACTCTCAAGAATGGAAGGTCACCGCCGCAAATTCATGGCGGTGATCGACGACACGCCGGAATGCGGCCGTGCCGTTCATTATGCCGGCATGCGAGCGAAGAATTCCAATGGCGGTCTTGTTCTGCTCTACGTCATCGCCGACGCCGACTTCCAGCAATGGCTGGGTGTCGAGGGCATCATGCGGGCGGAAGCGCGTGCCGAGGCCGAGGCGACGCTGGCCAAGATCGCCCAGACAGTGCGCGAGACGATCGGCATCGAGCCGGAAATGGTCATCCGCGAAGGTGGCGCCACTGAGCAGATCTACAGCCTGATCGAGGAAGACCGGGATATTGCTATCCTGGTGCTTGCCGCCGGCTCTGCCAAGGATGGGCCGGGTCCGCTGGTGTCCTCGATCGCCGGCAAGACGGCGGCGTTCCCCATTCCCGTGACGGTCATTCCGGACCTTCTGACGGATGAGGAAATCGACGCCCTGAGCTGAGTCTGGGGCTGATGGCAGCATCAGCGGATTTCATTCTGCGCCGGTCGAAACGCTTGTCCGCACATCTTGAAGCCGCTGATCAAACGGCCTATATTCTTTTGAATAATTCTAAACAGGCTGGTTGAACGCGATCCCGGCCGACGCGGAGAAAGACATGTTCATCCAGACCGAAGCCACGCCGAACCCTGCGACACTGAAGTTCCTACCCGGCAAGGTGGTGATGGAGAATGGCACCGCAGAATTTCGCGATGAGGAAGAAGCAGCAGCCGGCTCGGCACTTGCCTCCCGCCTGTTTTCCATTCCCGGTGTCACGGGCGTCTATTTCGGCTATGATTTCATCACCGTCACCAAGGAAGCACAGGAGTGGCAGCATCTGAAGCCTGCCATCCTCGGCTCGATCATGGAGCATTTCATGTCCGGCCAGCCGGTCATGGCGGTCCAGACTCGTGCCGAAGAGAGCGACCAGGACGGCGAATTCTTCGAGGAAGGCGACGAGACAATCGTCGCGACCATCAAGGAGCTGCTTGAAACCCGTGTTCGTCCGGCTGTCGCCCAGGACGGCGGCGATATCACCTTCAAGGGTTTTCGTGACGGCACCGTCTTCCTCAACATGAAGGGCGCATGCTCCGGCTGCCCGTCCTCGACCGCGACCTTGAAGCACGGCGTGCAGAACCTGCTTCACCATTTCATCCCCGAAGTGCAGGCGGTCGAGGCCGTCTAAGCGAGCGTTCACCGGTGCCGCGACTGTCCATCAAAGTCCAAAAACCATGATCGTCCTGGCCATTGATACGGCTGGGACAGGCTGCTTTGCCGCGGTCTATGACAGCGCCAATGATACGCTTCTGGCGTCTGCCGGTGCCGATATCGGCCGTGGCCATGCGGAGCAATTGATGGCTTTCATCGACCAGGCGCTGGCCGAAAGTGGCAAGCTCCTCGCGGATATCGAACGTATCGCCGTCACCATCGGTCCCGGCTCGTTTACCGGAATCCGGGTCGGCGTCGCTGCCGCGCGCGGTTTTGCGCTGGCGCTCGGCGTGCCGGCCATTGGCGTTTCCGTGCTTGCTGCCCTTGCCGAGGCAGCTCGTGAAGCACATCCCCGCCAGGCGGTGCTCGCAGCCATGGATGCCAAGCGTGATGAGGTCTATTGCCAGAGTTTTGAAGCAGACGGTACCGCGCGCACTCAACCGCAGATGCTCGAACTTCCGGAGGCGCGTGGAATGTTTGCCGATTTCGATGGCATCATATGCGGCACGGCCACGAAGCATCTGACAGACAATTCTCAGGCAGCCGTTGCGCAAACCGACCTGACCGACATCCGCATCGTCGCACGCTTGGGTGCCCTTTCGGATCCATCACAGGGGAAGCCAAGCCCGCTTTATCTGCGCGGTCCCGACGTCAAGTCGCAGGCAGGTTTTGCGGTGGCGCGGGCATGACATGTCGCTGACCGACTATTTCGCCCGTAAGCCCGAATTCGAGATATTCCCTCTGGAAACGGCTGATCTGCCGCAGGCGGCAGCCATCCATAAATTGCGGTTCACGCAGGCCTGGAGTGATGGCGAGCTTCACTCTTTGCTGATTCAGGACACGGTCTTCGGCTTCATCGCCCGGCAGAGCAACGCTTTTACGCGGCCGTTTATTACGCAACCGCTTGTCGGCGGCTTCGTTCTGTCGCGGGTTGCGGCGGGGGAAGCGGAAATCCTGACGATCGGTGTTGATCCGCGTTTTTCACGCATGGGCCTCGGCTGGCGGCTGATGCGGGCGGCACTCCGCAAGGCCCGTGATCAGGCTGCAGAAGCAGTCTTCCTTGAGGTCGACGAAACCAATATTGCTGCCGTCGCGCTCTATCACAAACTCGGCTTTGCCAAAGTCGGCGAAAGACGCGCCTATTATCAGGACGTTAACGGCGCGAGAACCGCCGCCCTTGTCATGCGCCTCGATCTTGGCTAGCCGTATCGGCTTTGAAAGAGGGACGCGCTTGCGCCGCCACGCCGACAGCATCATCAGTAATCAAGAGAGACGCAGCGCCGCTTGCCGGCCGCTGACGCGGGGTCTGCGCGCGTGATCAACTGGCTGCGTGTCTCGCTCTGCATGACGGCGCTGTTGATGGCGACGCTGGTGCTTTTCCCGGCACAGCTGGTCTTTCTCTGGCTGGATATGCCGCAGCGCCGTACGCTTCCCCGTCTCTGGCATCGTATGGCCTGCCGTTTGGTCGGCATTCGCGTGCGTGTCCATGGAACGCCGGACCGCCAGCGGCCGCTGATGCTGGTGTCCAACCATGCGAGCTGGAAGGATATTCTCGTTCTCGGCTCTATTGCCGATGTGGTGTTCGTGGCGAAGTCCGATGTGAAAGCCTGGCCGGTCTTTGGTATCCTCGCGCGCTTGCAGGCGACGATCTTCATCGAACGCGATCAGAAGCGTACGACCGGCAATCAGGTCAACGAGATCGGCAAACGGCTAGCGGATGGCGAAATCGTCGTGCTGTTTCCAGAGGGCACGACATCGGACGGCAATCGATTGCTTGAAATCAAGACCTCCCTGTTCGGCGCCGCCGCCGCGGCCGTGCCCCTGTCGCCGACCGGTGTCGTCCATGTCCAGCCGGTCGCCATCGCCTATACCGGCATCCACGGCATGCCCATGGGGCGCTACCACAGGCCCGTTGCCGCCTGGCCCGGCGATATTCCGCTGGCCCCGCATCTGCTCGGCATCCTGCATGAAGGCGCCGTCGATGTGGACGTGATCTATGGTGAGCAGATCACCTATACGCCAGACAGCAACCGCAAGGTCGTCAGCCGCCAGGTGGAGAAGAGCATTCGCTCGATGCTGGCGCTCAAGCTGCGCGGGCGTTGACGGGCGAAAGGGCTTCAATTTTGCCCCTCTATGCTCTAAGGAACCGGACATGACACAGGAAACAGCAGTTTTGTCCGCAAAGCCCGAGGTTGCTCTCGAAAACCCGCAGGTCCGCAAGGTCTTTGTGAAGACCTACGGCTGCCAGATGAACGTCTACGATTCCGACCGGATGACCGACGCCCTGGCGAAGGATGGCTACGTCTCGACCGACGTCATGGAAGACGCGGACCTCGTCCTGCTCAACACCTGTCATATCCGCGAAAAGGCAGCCGAGAAGGTCTATTCGGCCCTTGGCCGCTTGCGCGACCTGAAGAAGAAAAAAGCTGGCGAAGGCCGCGAAATGATGATCGGCGTCGCCGGCTGCGTCGCGCAGGCCGAGGGCGACGAAATCCTGCGCCGCGCGCCGGCCGTCGATCTCGTCATCGGTCCGCAGATCTATCACCGGCTTCCGGACGCCCTGAAGCGCGTCAAGCGTGGTGAACGGGTGCTGGAAACCGATTACGCCATCGAGGACAAGTTCGAACATCTGCCGGCGCCCGACAAGGCAAGGACCAGGGCAAGGGGCGTCACCGCGTTCCTGACTGTCCAGGAGGGCTGTGACAAGTTCTGTACCTTCTGTGTCGTGCCTTACACGCGCGGCTCCGAGGTCTCCCGTCCCGTTGCCCAGATCGTCGCCGAGGCGCAGAAGCTGGTGGATGGCGGCGTGCGCGAGATCACCCTGCTCGGCCAGAATGTCAACGCCTGGCACGGTGTGGGTCCGGATGGCGAGAAATGGGGCCTCGGCGAGCTTCTGCATCGGCTGACCAAGATCGAGGGTCTCGCCCGTCTGCGTTACACCACAAGCCATCCGCGCGACATGGACGACAGCCTGATCGAGGCGCATCGCGACCTGCCGCAGGTGATGCCGTATCTGCATCTGCCGATCCAGTCGGGATCCAACCGTATCCTGAAGGCAATGAACCGGCGCCACACGACGGCCGAATACATCGCCCTGATCGCCCGCATCAAGGCCGCCCGGCCGGATCTCGCCCTCTCGGGCGATTTCATCGTCGGCTTCCCCGGTGAGACCGACGAGGACTTCGAGGATACGCTGCACCTCGTCGAGACGGTCGGTTATGCACAGGCATTTTCCTTCAAGTATTCCACCCGTCCTGGAACGCCAGGTGCTGACCTGGAAGACCAGGTGCCGGAGGATGTGAAAGCCAACCGCTTGGAAAGATTGCAGGCTTTGCTGCTTTCCCAGCAGAACGCATTCGCGCAAGGCTGTATCGGCAAGACCATTGATCTGCTTCTGGAAAAGCCCGGCCGCATGCCAGGGCAACTGATCGGCCGCTCGCCGTGGCTGCAGTCCGTGAATGTTGATGCAAAGTCATCGCAAATCGGTGACATTGTTTCTGTACGAATCACTGGTGCGGGCCCTAACAGTCTGTTTGCCGAGGTGGTAAGCTGAGGGACCGCCAACTCAAGGAGCCTGACCGCTTGAACGGACACGAATTGGTTTCAACCTCGCCGCGCCAGTCGAAAACATCCGCGACAGACGTCAATCACTTCGTGCTCACATTCGAGAACAACCGCTTCGCCAGCGAGCTTTTCGGCCAGTTCGACCAGAATCTCAAATTGATCGAACAACGCCTGCATGTCGATGCACGGCCGCGCGGCAATTCAGTTGCAATCTCGGGCGAAGTGGTCGCCACCAATCAGGCCCGGCGGGCACTCGATTATCTTTATGGGCGCCTGCAGAACGGCAGCGCCGTTGAAGTTTCCGATGTCGAAGGTGCCATCCGCATGGCCGTTGCTGCCGACGACCAGTTGCAGTTGCCGACCATGGAAAAGAAAGCCAAGCTGAACCTCGCGCAGATTTCCACTCGCAAGAAAACCGTTGCTGCCCGTACCCCGACGCAGGACGCCTATATGCGCGCGCTGGAGCGGTCCGAACTGGTCTTCGGCGTCGGCCCTGCCGGTACCGGCAAGACTTATCTGGCGGTGGCGCACGCAGCTCAGCTTCTCGAGCGCGGCGCGGTCGATCGCATCGTGCTGTCGCGCCCGGCGGTCGAGGCGGGCGAGCGCCTGGGCTTCCTGCCTGGCGACATGAAGGACAAGGTCGATCCCTATCTGCGTCCGCTCTATGACGCGCTCTACGACATGATGCCCGGCGACAAGGTCGAGCGGGCGATCACCGCCGGTGTCATCGAGATCGCCCCTCTCGCCTTCATGCGTGGACGTACGCTGGCAAATGCCGCCGTCATCCTCGATGAGGCGCAGAATACCACGACGATGCAGATGAAGATGTTCCTGACGCGTCTCGGCGAAAACGGCCGCATGATCGTCACCGGCGACCCGAGTCAGGTCGATCTGCCGCGCGGCATGAAGTCGGGCCTCGTGGAGGCGCTGCAGATTCTGAAAGGTGTCGAAGGTGTTTCGGTCATCCGTTTCAAGGATACCGATGTTGTCCGTCATCCGATGGTTGCCCGTATCGTGCGCGCCTATGAGGCGACGACCGCCGTGCATGACGAAAGCGAGCAGAGCGACCGTTGACGCGGCCGCAAGCCAATTATGACCAGCATTGATATCCAGATCAGCGTAGAGGAAGGCCCTTGGCCTTCCGAGGCGGAGCTTGTGGCGCTCGGTGAGCGCGTTCTTGGTGCGAGCGCCGACTTCCTGAAGCGCGAAGAGAAGCAGCCGTTTCCGAAGATACCGCCGGAAGTGTCTCTGGTCTTCACCGACGACGCCTCCATCCGGACAATCAACGCCGAATGGCGCAACCAGGACAAGCCGACGAACGTGTTGTCTTTCCCGGCATTTCCGCTGACGCCCGGCAAGATGCCGGGGCCGATGCTCGGTGACATCATTCTTGCCCATGAGACGCTGGTGCGGGAGGCCGAAGACCTCGCAAAGCCCTTCGACGAGCATCTCAGTCATCTCCTGGTGCATGGATTTCTGCATCTTTTCGGTTATGATCACCTGGATGATGATGACGCGGAAAGAATGGAGAGCCTTGAGACTCGCATTTTAGCTGGTCTTGGTCTATCTGATCCCTATGGGGACAGCGATCCCGTATGATAGTTTGGAACAATGAGCGATTTTAGAGCACAGCCGGCCGCGGCTGTAAGAGATGAGGCGGAAGCCTCCAGTCAGGACGAGGCGGGCAGTAGTAGCACCGCCCAGAAACCTGAGAACGGTAAATCCGGCTCCTCCTTCTGGAGCCGTGCGGCCCGGATTTGGCGTGCCAGCAGCAGTTCAAGTCTGCGCGAAGATCTTGCCGATGCGCTGATGACCGGTGGAGCCGAAGGCGATACGGCCTTTTCGCCCGCCGAACGCGCCATGCTCAATAACATCCTCCGTTTCCGGGAAGTGCGTGTCGAGGACGTCATGGTTCCGCGCGCCGATATCGAGGCCGTCGATCTCTCGATCACCATTGGTGAGCTGATGATCATCTTCGAGGAATCCGGCCGTTCGCGCATGCCGGTCTACAGCGACAGCCTGGATGATCCGCGCGGCATGGTTCATATCCGTGACCTGCTCTCCTATGTCACCAAGCAGGCCCGCAACAAACGGCGTAGCGGCAGCCGTACTGCTGCTGGCTCGTCTGCTGTCACGACTGAGAAGCCGGAGAAGCCGGTCCGCCAGCCCAAGCCAAGTTTCGATCTCGGACGTATCGATCTGTCGAAGACTGTCGAGGAAGCCGGTATCATCCGTCAGGTCCTGTTCGTGCCGCCGTCCATGCACGCCTCCGACCTGATGCAGCGCATGCAGGCCGCCCGCATCCAGATGGCGCTGGTGATCGACGAGTACGGTGGCACCGATGGTCTCGCCTCTCTGGAAGATATCGTCGAAATGGTCGTCGGCGATATCGAGGACGAGCATGACGATGAAGAGGTCATGTTCGCCAAGACCTCCGATGATGTCTTTGTGGCCGATGCCCGTGTGGAGTTGGAAGAAATCGCCGCGGCGATCGGTCCGGATTTCGATGTGCGTGAGCAGCTTGAGGATGTCGATACGCTCGGTGGCCTGGTGTTTGCCTCGCTCGGCCGCATTCCGGCCCGCGGCGAAGTCGTTCAGGCTATACCCGGTTTCGAATTCCAGGTTCTGGACGCCGATCCGCGCCGTGTGAAGCGCGTGCGGATCGTCCGCAAGCGCCCGCCGGCTCGCCGCCGCCCGCTCAAGGGCGAAGAGGATGTGCCGCTTGAGACCGCTCCAGCGGCTGCGCCTGAAAAATCCCTGCGCGAAACCGGATAAGCCTTCGCTCTGAGCGCTAATGCGCTGTATCGGGGCACGACAAGCAGCCGCTTTTTTGGAACACTGCCGACACGTTGATTCGGATGGATGGTCTTTGCGCCTCGCCGCATGCCGTGCTTTTGAATGGATGGCTGTTTGCGCCGATTGGGGGAACTGAATGGAGTGGCTTGCGGGCAGGATCATGCTGTTGTCGGGAGCCCGGCGGGCCCTTGTCGCCTTCGTCGCCGGACTGGTTGCCGTACTTGCCCTGCCGCCCTTCGGCATTTTCGCAGCGCCGTTCCTGTCCTTCCCCATTCTCGTCTGGCTGATCGATGGTGCATCGGGTGATCCGGACCATGGCATGCTCAGGCGCAGCTTTCCCGCTTTCGTCATTGGCTGGTGTTTCGGCTTCGGCTATTTTCTCGGCGGCTTGTGGTGGCTTGGCAATGCGCTTCTGGTCGAGGCGGATGAATTCGCCTGGGCTCTGCCGCTGGCAGTGATTGGCGTTCCGGCATTCCTCGCATTCTTCTATGCGTTCGCGGCTGCTGTTGCCCGTATCCTCTGGTCGGATGGCATGGGCCGTATCGCGGCCCTTGCCTTCTCTTTCGGATTGTTTGAATGGCTGCGCAGCTTTGTCCTCTCCGGCTTTCCCTGGAACGCCGTCGGTTATGCCGCTATGCCGGTTCCGCTGATGATGCAATCGGCAGCCGTGATCGGTCTTGTCGGCGTAAATATGCTGGCCGTCTTCGTCTTTGCAGCGCCTGCGCTCATCGGGACACGCAAGGGTTTGCGCGCCGGGCTGGGTCTTGCTGTGGTGCTGGTCGCTGCCCATTTCGGCTATGGATACTACCGGTTGGAGCAACCTCTGCCGCCGTCGGCCGATCCCGCCGTGACTGTGCGTCTCGTCCAGCCGTTGATCGATCAGTCCAAGAAGTTCGATGACAGCGAGCGGATGAAGATTTTCGAGGAGCATCTCGAATTGACACAGGCGCCGCCCACCGATGGCGGCAAACGGCCCGATATCATCGTCTGGCCGGAAACTGCCGTGCCGTTCATCCTGACTGAAAATCCGGATGCACTGTTGAGAATCTCGGACGTACTGCAGGACGGCCAGATCCTCATCGCTGGCGCGGTTCGGGCGGAAGACACCGGCGCCGGCCAGCCGCCGCGCTACTATAATTCCATCTATGTGATCGATGATCGGGGCCAGATCGTCGGCGCCTCCGACAAGGTACACCTTGTTCCCTTTGGAGAATATCTGCCGTTGGAAGGTCTTTTTTCGGCGGCGGGGCTGAACGCGGTGGCCACCTCCATGCCCGGCGGTTTCTCCGCTGCGGCGACACGCTCACTGCTGACGTTGCCGGGCGGCAAGACGCTCTACCCGCTGATCTGCTACGAGGCGATTTTCCCGGCTGAGATCGGCGGTGATGCGCTTCCGGCAAATGCGCTGCTCAATATCACCAATGACGCCTGGTTCGGCAACACGCCTGGACCCTATCAGCATTTTCAGCAGGCACAGCTTCGTTCAGTCGAGACCGGTTTGCCGCTGATCCGCGACGCCAATACGGGCGTATCGGCAATCGTCAATGCACGCGGCGAGATTGTGACCGGATTTCCGTTCGGCACACGGGGATTCGTGGACACAATTTTGCCGGGAAAGCTTGCGCTGCCGATGAGCCCTCAGGAGCAGGAAAGAAACGGAATGCTGCTCGGATGTTTTCTCTTCGGTCTAGCGATTATTTCCCGTGCTAGTTTTATTTTGAGAGAGAATTGACCAAAAACCCCTAAAATTGCATAGTGGCGATCACCATCGATCTTCACCTATGTTCGGAGGGTTTCCGCCCGGCTGCACAACGTGGCGTGTAGTCTGCTCTCGGCAAGTGTCCAGGTTATGGAGTAACTGAAACTTCGCTTATTAGGAAACCGTTATGATAGAGAACAAGAAGAAGCCGAATCCGATCGACATTCATGTCGGTAGCCGGATTCGTCTTCGCCGCACCATGCTGGGCATGAGCCAGGAAAAGCTCGGAGAGAGCCTCGGGATCACCTTCCAGCAGATCCAGAAATATGAAAAAGGAACGAACCGGGTCGGCGCCAGCCGCCTTCAGAACATTTCAAGCATCTTGAATGTTCCGGTGTCTTTCTTTTTCGAAGATGCACCGGGCGATTCGTCATCCGGTCCGTCGGGCATGGCAGAAGCCTCAAGCTCGAACTACGTGGTCGACTTCCTGTCGTCCTCGGAAGGCCTTCAGCTCAATCGCGCATTCGTCAAGATCGGCGATCCCAAGGTGCGTCGCAAGCTGGTGGACCTGGTCAAGGCTTTGGCAGCAGAGGCGGAAGCCGAATAAGGCTGACGCAAGGCGGAACTGAAAAAAAGCGGCCGGATAGTGCCGCTTTTTTTGTGCCCGGAAGCGAGGCATTGACTGGCCGGTTGACTGCGTCGAGGGCGCGCTATCTATCGTAAAATGCGACTTTAAAGCATCAAAAGACAGGAAAAGCGTTTCCGCCTTGGGCATATAAAGATATATTTATGTCCTTGTGCGCTTGTTTTTTTGTGGCAAAATCACTAACACGTTTCAAGCCGTTTTTCTTTGAGGGGACTTCCCGCATGCGCACAAACTACCTGTTTACGAGTGAATCCGTGGCAGAAGGCCATCCGGACAAGGTCTGTGACCGGATCTCGGATGAAATCGTCGATCTGGTGTATCGTGAAGCCGCAAAAACGGGCATTGACCCCTGGGGTGTCCGTATCGCCTGCGAAACGTTGGCGACGACCAACCGGGTCGTGATCGCCGGCGAAGTCCGGGTGCCGGATACATTGCTGAAGAAGGACAAGGAAGGCAACGTCCTGAAGGACGCGGCCGGCCATCCGCTGATCAATCCGGCCAAGTTCAAGGCTGCCGCTCGTAAGGCGATTCGCGAAATCGGCTACGAGCAGGCCGGCTTTCACTGGAAAACCGCAAAGATCGACGTTCTGCTGCATCCGCAGTCGGCCGATATCGCTCAAGGTGTGGACAGCGCTGCCGACAAGCAGGGCGACGAAGGTGCTGGCGACCAAGGCATCATGTTCGGCTATGCCTGCCGCGAAACCGCCGACCTGATGCCGGCGCCGATCTATTACTCACACCGTATTCTCGCTCTGCTGGCAACGGCCCGCAAGTCGGGAGAGGGCGACGCAGGCAAGCTCGGCCCCGACGCCAAGAGCCAGGTGACGGTGCGCTATGTCAACGGCAAGCCGCAGGAAGTCACGTCCATCGTCCTGTCGACGCAGCATCTGGATGAGAGCTGGGATTCGGCCAAGGTTCGCAAGGTTGTCGAGCCCTATATCCGCGAAGCATTGCATGACATCCACATTGCCGGCGATTGCAACTGGTACATCAACCCGACCGGCAAGTTTGTCATCGGTGGCCCCGATGGCGACGCGGGCCTCACCGGCCGCAAGATCATCGTCGATACCTATGGCGGTGCGGCACCGCATGGTGGTGGCGCTTTCTCCGGCAAGGACACCACCAAGGTCGACCGCTCTGCCGCTTATGCCGCGCGCTATCTCGCCAAGAACGTTGTTGCCGCGGGCCTTTCGGATCGTTGCACGATCCAGATCTCCTACGCGATCGGCGTTGCCCAGCCGCTGTCGATCTACGTCGATCTGCATGGCACCGGCAAGGTAACGGAAGATCAGGTCGAGGATGCGATCCGCAAGACGATGGACCTGTCCCCATCGGGCATCCGCCGCCATCTCGACCTCAACAAGCCCATCTACGCCAAGACCTCCGCCTATGGTCATTTCGGCCGCAAGGCCGGCCGCGACGGCTCCTTCTCCTGGGAGAAGCTTGATCTCGTCAAGCCGCTCAAGGATGCTTTGAAGGAAGAAGCTCTGAGGGCTGCCTGATCCAGGCCTTTACGGATCGACTGACAAAACTGTAAAGCGGATGTTTCCTGACGGAGACATCCGCTTTTATCGTGAAAGACGATTGCCATGAACGACCAGCCTCGCCACCGCTCGACCGAAGCCTTCTTCGGACGCCGCAAGGGCAAGCCTTTGCGTGCGCTGCAGGCAACACATCTGGAAACGGTGCTGCCGGTGCTCCGCCTCGATCTTGCGGCACCCGCGCCATCGGACATCAAGACGCTGTTCAAGAATCCCGTCGACCGGGTGAGGCTGGAGATCGGCTTCGGCGGTGGCGAGCACCTGATTCATCGGGCCGTTGAAAATCCGACGACCGGCTTCATCGGTGTCGAACCCTTCGTCAATTCCATGGCAAAGCTGGTGGGATATATCGAAGAACGGGGCGCGGAAAACATCCGCCTTCACGACGACGATGCCACGCAAGTGCTCGACTGGCTGCCGGATGGCTCGATCGATCATATCGACCTGCTTTATCCCGATCCCTGGCCGAAGCGGAAACACTGGAAGCGCCGCTTCGTGTCGGCCGTCAATCTCGATCGGTTCGCGCGTGTGCTAAAACCGGGCGGCGTGTTCTGCTTCGCCTCGGATATCGATACCTACGTCAATTGGACGCTCACGCATTGCCGTGATCACGGAGCGTTCGAGTGGACGGCTGAGAATGCAGCGGACTGGCTGGCGCCCTATCCCGGCTGGCCGAGCACGCGCTACGAGGCCAAGGCACGGCGGGAAGGACGCAAGTCCGCTTATCTGACGTTCCGGCGGGTGTGACAGCCGGCGTGAAATCACTCACAGATTAGTGCAGGCTGACGGTGCGCAGGTCGTCTTCGGCTGCCTTGAAGAAGGTGCTCGAGCGGTTGTCGGTGAGAAGAATCGGCGTGCCATCGGCGCCAAACAAGGCCCACAGGTCAAGATCGGGGTCCATGTCGGGAGCTTCCGGGAAGACGCGCGATACTTCGTCCGAACGCATCTTGCGGATATAGCCAACTTCACCGGCGCCCAGATGGGCCAAATCGTTTTTCGACAGATGTGAGCTGACGTGTTTCAATCCCATGAGTCGTACTCCGTGGCTTTGCAGAGTTCGCCTCTCAGGAGGCGGGGTACATCTGCAACTCATTGATTTACTGCACGAAGTTCAAGGCCATAAGGAATAGCCGGTCGCCTGATGCAGCCGACAGAAACTGCCGGTTATCCTACTCTGGGACTAAAATATTAATTTTCTTTACCATGCGGACAGGTTCCGGCCGGATCAGGTCGACAGACAGCAAACCGTTCTTCAATTCCGCCTTGGAAACCTGCATTCCGTCGGCCAGCACGAACATCCGCTGGAACTGGCGGGCCGCGATGCCGCGGTGCAGATAGTCGCGTTCGCCCGTTTCCGCCTGGCGGCCACGGATGATCAGCTGGTTTTCCTCGGTCGTCACGTCGAGATCGTCCTCTGAAAAACCGGCAACGGCCAGCGTGATTCGCAGACGCTCCGGCTCGCCGGACGAATCGTCCCGGTGAACACGCTCGATATTGTAGGGAGGGTAGCCGTCATTGCCCTTGGCGATCCGCTCAAGGGTCTTTTCCATTGCGTCGAAACCAAGCAAAAGCGGGCTCGTGAAGGGCGTAATCCGGGTCATCTCTAGTCCTTGCAGCTCAAGCGACTGTTTTTACGGACCTGCGAGGCAGCATCCGCGGATTTCAATATGGTAGCTGTGCGTAGCGAGCGCAAGGCGCTTGCACCGGGCCAAGAGGCAAATCATAGTCCGCTCGCTGATTTGGGAGGAAGATCCGCATGGCCGTGCCGAGAAAGATAATCATCGATACTGATCCGGGGCAGGATGATGCCGCCGCTATCATGCTGGCGCTTGGCAGCCCCGGCGAGCTCGATGTGCTCGGCATTACGGCTGTTGCTGGCAACGTTCCGGTGGCGCTCACGTCCCGCAATGTCCGGGTGATCTGCGAGCTGTGCAATCGCCGCGACGTCAAGGTGTTTGCCGGTGCCGATAGGCCGCTCGTCCGTCAGCTGGTTACGGCCGAGCATGTGCACGGCAAGACCGGCCTTGATGGCCCCGTGGTCGAGGAGCCGACAATGCCGCTCCAGACGCAGCATGCCGTCGATTTCATCATCGAGACGCTGCTGTCGCACGAACCCGGCACTGTCACGCTCTGTACACTGGGCGCTTTGACTAACATAGCCCTGGCGCTGAACAAGGCGCCCGAAATCGCCCCACGCGTCCGCGAGCTCGTGATGATGGGCGGCGGCTTCTTCGAGGGCGGCAATATCACTCCATCAGCCGAATTCAACATCTATGTCGATCCGGATGCGGCCGGCATCGTTTTCAAGTCCGGCATCCCGATCGTCATGATGCCGCTCGACGTCACCCACCGGGTCCTGACCTACAAGGCGCGTGTCGAAAAGATCAAGGCGATCGGCTCGCCGGCAGCCGTCGCCATGGCCGAGATGCTGGAATTCTTCGAGCGTTTCGACATTGAGAAATACGGCTCCGACGGTGGCCCGCTACATGACCCGACGGTTATTGCCTACCTTCTGCGCCCGGAACTCTTCAAGGGCCGTGATTGCAATGTCGAGATCGAGACCAAGTCCGAACTGACGGTCGGCATGACCGTCGTCGACTGGTGGCAGGTCACCGGCCGAAAGCACAATGCGAAGGTCATGCGCGAGGTCGACGACCAGGGCTTCTTCGATCTTTTGACCGAACGCTTGGCGCGCCTCTGAGACGCGGAGACATCACATGACAACGGCGCCGCAAGGGCGCCGTTGCTTCAGCCTCGAAGGTATCAACCCCAGCAGACTTCATATTATTGAGTGGTGGTCGTTCCTGTAGCCGGCGTACCCGTTGCCGGGGTGTCTGTCGCAGGCTTGTCTGTCGATGGGGTTTCGACAGCCGGCACATTGACGTTGACATCAGTGCCGCTACCGCCGTTGATGTTGATAACGCCGGTAAACATCAGCAGTGCGCCGATGACGACAAGCGCCAGAATCACCGCGACAGCCCATCCAACGGTGCTGCCACGGCCTGTGTTGATAACTGTTGGTCCACGATCAGTCATCTCGAACTCCTCCGCGTTGAGATTGCAGCTATAACGCAGAAGTAACGCAAAAGTTCCCCCATAGGTTGGCGATCAATCATGAGGTGAAGCGAGCTGCCGTCAGTGGCCCGACGGTCACGGCAGGCTAAAGTACAAACGGCGCCACATGGGCGCCGCTTGCATCTCGGAGTTCGAAGTCCGGTGTTCTCAGAACTCTTCCCAGTTGTCCTGGGCGAGGGCCGTGTTTCCGGAAACCTGCGGCACTGCCTTCTGCGGCGGGGCGACATAGCGTGCCGGAGCAGGCTTTGCCGGTGCGTTGTAGCTTGGCGTCGAAGCTCTCGCAGGAGCCCGCATCCGGTCGGCCGTGCTGCGCAGCATCTCGGCCGATGACTGGCCCTGGCGGGCGACGTGGAAGCGGGAGACGAGCGTGCTCAGGGCGCGTGCCTCTTCGTTCAGTGCCATACTGGCGGCCGTGGTCTCTTCCACCATCGCGGCGTTCTGCTGGGTCACCTGGTCCATCTGGTTGACCGCGGTGTTGATCTCCTTGAGGCCGACGGCCTGTTCGGAAGCCGAGCCGGAAATCTGGCGGATCAGGCCATTGATCTGAACCACCTGGTCGGCGATCTTCTGCAACGCGCCACCGGCGCGGCCGACGAGATCGACACCGTCGCGGACCTGGCCGGCCGAGGTGTTGATCAGCGTCTTGATCTCCTTGGCGGCGTTTGCCGAACGCTGTGCCAGTTCGCGCACTTCTTGGGCGACGACTGCAAAACCCTTGCCGGCATCACCGGCGCGGGCCGCTTCGACGCCTGCATTCAGCGCCAGAAGGTTGGTCTGGAAGGCGATTTCGTCGATGACGCCGATGATGCGGCTGACTTCGCCCGACGACTGCTCGATGCCCTTCATCGCGGCAATCGCCTTCTGCACCACTTCACCGGACTGTTCGGCATCGTTGCTGGCGGTCTCTACGGATTTCGCCGCAACTTTGGCATTGTCGGCGCTGGCATTAACCTGTGAGGTCAGCTGATCAAGCGCCGCCGCCGTTTCTTCCAGGCTTGCGGCCTGCTGTTCGGTGCGGTGCGACAGATCGTTTGCGGCATTACTGATTTCGCTGGTGCCGGTGCCGATGTTGACGACGGAGGTGTTGACGGTCTGGATCGTCTCTTCGAGGCTTTCCATGGCGGAGTTGAAGTCATTCTTCAGCTGCGCATATTCGCCGGGGAAATTCTCGGTGATGCGATAGGCGAGATCACCGGAGGAGAGCTGCGACAGGCCTTTGGCGAGTTTGGAGACGATCTCGCGCTGTGTGGCGTTCGCTTCGGCGCGTTCGGCTTCGGACTGGCTGCGCTGCTGTTCGGAATGTCGCCGCTCGTGCTGCGCCTCGGCTTCCAGCCGCTTGGTGTCGGCCAGCTGGTGGCGGAAACCTTCCAGCGCCTTGGCAACGGAACCGGTTTCGTCAGTGCGGTCCTGGCCGGAGATCGGCGCCGTATAGATGCCACCGCTGAGGTTTGCAACGTCGCTCACAAGGCCAGCGAGTGGCTTCTGGACGAAGCTGCGTACGGCAACATAAAGACCAAGAAGCACGGCGCCGAGCACGATCAGGCCACCAACGATCATCATGTAGGTCTGGTCGACGACCGGCGCGTTGATCGCGGTCTGCGGCACATCGACGAGGACGACCCAGGTCGTGTTCACGTCGGGCAGGGCAAAGGGATAGACCACACGTTCGAAGGTCTCGTGACCATCGTAGTTCAGATCATGGATCATGCCCGGCTGCGAGGTCGAAAGCGCATTCTTGACGATATCCGCGCCAACACCGTCATACTCCTTCATCAGAAGATCCGGGATCGGCGCCACAAGCCACTTGCCCGTCTGCGACAGCAGCGTCACACGGCCAGTGCCGAAGGGACGAATGTCTTTCACCTTGTTGGCGAGCGACGTCAGCGACACATCGACACCGCTGACTCCGAGAAGCTTGCCGTTGGACATGACCGGGTAGGCGATCGAGGACATCGAGTTGTTGTCACCCGTCGTGGTCTCCGTGTAGGGCGGCGACATCGCGCCCTTCAGGCTCTTGGCCGCCAGGGCATACCAGTCGGCCGGGTAATCGGAATCGAAGGTGGAGAAATCGATGCCTGTCTTGCCCTTCGTCCAGTAGGGGTTGAGCGTACCATCCTTGCTGGCACCGAAATCCTTCTTGCCGGCATAATCCGCGGACTTGCCGTCGAAGGCATTCGGTTCCTCGGCAAACCAGCTGCCGAAGGCGAACGTATTCTTCTCGACATTGGCCTTCAGCATATCGACGACGCCCCTGCGGTTGAGATAACCGCCCTCATGGCCGCGCCCAATGACGCCTGCCGTCGAGCGGGCAGCACCTGCCAGTTCGGCAATGTTGCTGGCAATGTCGGATGCAATGGATTTCGCTTCGGTGCGCGCCTGATCCAGCACCAGCGTCTCGACACGATCCTGCGTCTGGGAGATCAGCACGGTATTGGAGGCAAGAAGGACAAGCGCGATGATGCCGCCCGTTACCGCGATAAGTTTGGTCGCCAGCGATTTGGCCTGGAACTTGAACATGAATGTCCCCGCATTGTGAGAGGTCCACGGGTTTCAAAGCCGCGGAATGACGCGATCTGTTGTTGGGAGATGCCCCCTCATGGAGCGCCAGATGCCGACCGACATCGTGAGGCCGCCTTTGATCCTGGGAAGACCGGCCTTTGTAATTGCCTGAATAGCGCGATATTTATTAAAATTAGGCCAACATCGCAGGCCGAAATCCCGCAGTTTTTGAGGGATTTACGTCCGAACGCCGCGTTGACGACCTTCCCTGTCCTGATTGCGCATCGGCTACCCCGCCGATAGCGGCCGATCAGATTTTTGCATCGACCTCGACAGCTTCGGGGATGGCCGGTTGTGCACCCGCTTTCAGGCAGGCAAGCGAACCAGCAACCGCGGCGCGTCGAAGGGCGGCGTCGAAATCGATGCCTGCGTCGAGGCTGGCTGCGAAATAACCGCAGAAGGTATCGCCGGCACCGACAGTGTCGACCGGCTCGATCTTCAGTCCTTTGGCACGATGGACATTGCCATTACGCACAGCGACGACGCCCTCGGCGCCAAGCGTCACGATGACGGTCTGCCCCGTTTCCCGTGACAGTTTTTGCATGGCATCTTCGCGTTCGGCCGCCGTAAGCCCCTCGCGCCCGGCCAGCAGTTCGAACTCCGTCTCGTTGGCAACCACGATATCAGCCATGCGCCCAAGCCGCGCGGCGTCGGATGTCAGGGGCGCGATGTTGATGATGGAGATGACGCCCTTGCCTTTTGCCGCGACCAGCGCCTTTTCCACCGAGGCGGCCGGGATCTCGAGCTGCAGCATCAGTGTATCGCCGGCAGCCATCGTCGCGACGGCGGACCGAGCGTCGTCTTCGCTGACAGTACCGTTGGCACTCGCAACGACGACGATGACGTTTTCCCCGTCGCCTCCGACAAGAATATGGGCGGTGCCAGTGGGCTCGCTGACGGTTTTCGTCAGGGACAGATTGGTTCCGGCTTGTTTCAGCAAGGCCAATGCACCATCGGCAAAGCTATCCGATCCGACAGCCCCTGCCATCTGCACGGAGGCTCCGGCGCGTCTCGCAGCCAATGCCTGGTTGGCGCCCTTGCCGCCGGCCGCGGTCGAAAAGCTTGTTCCGGCAACGGTTTCGCCGGGCTTCGGCAGGCGTGCCGTGGTGGCGGTCAGGTCCATGTTGATGGAACCGAAAACTGTAATCATCTGATGCGCTCCCCGGCAGTCGATTTTTGCCGGACAGTGCCCGAGACGGTCAGTCCTCGTCAACCACCCGGAGCTTCAATTGCCCCATGCGATTGTCGAAAGCTTTCGGCTCCGGCTTCCCATCAGGTGTCGAACCGGCTGTCTCGAGATCCAGCGCCTCGATCCGGGTACCGCGCCGCTTGAGTTTTTCCGACGATGTCAGGATTTCATCGACATCCTTTTGCGTGGTGAGGAAATGGCCGTGCAGTTTGCGCACGCGGTCGTCAAGGCGGGTCAGGTCCTCCATCAGCCGGATCACCTCGCCTTGGATCAAATGTGCCTGCTCGCGCATCCGGGCATCGCGCAGGATGGCTTGAATGACCTGGATCGACAGCATCAGCAGCGACGGGGAGACGATGACGATTCGCGCCCGGTGTGCCTTCTGGACGATAGCTTCGAAATTCTCATGGATTTCCGCGAAAATCGATTCGGAGGGGACGAACAGGAAAGCGGTGTCCTGGGTCTCTCCGGGGATGAGGTATTTCCCCGAAATATCCTTGATATGCACCTCCATGTCGCGGCGAAACTGCTGTGCTGCCTGCCGGCTCGCGTCCGGGTCGGCGGCGCTGCGGATCGCGTTCCAGCCTTCGAGCGGAAATTTTGCGTCGATCACCAGCACCGGCTGGCTGTTCGGCATGCGGACGGTGCAGTCCGGACGCGATCCACTGGAAAGCGTCGTCTGGAAAGCATAGGCCCCCATCGGCAGGCCGTCTGCAATGATCGTCTCCATGCGCGACTGGCCGAAAGCGCCACGCGTCTGCTTGTTGGAAAGAATGCTCTGCAGCCCGGCCATGTCTTTCGCCAGCGACTGGATGTTGGTCTGCGCCGTGTCGATTACCGCCAGTCGTTCCTGCAGCCGTCGCAGGTTTTCATGGGTCGCCTTGGTCTGTTCGGTGATCGAGGTGCCGAGCCGGTGCGTCATGCCGTCGATCCTCTGGCTGATCGACTGGTTGAGTTCGGACTGACGCGCCCCAAAAACGTCGGCCATCGCCGCGATACGCCCCTGCATCTCCGTCTGCGCGGCAAGTAGCACTGTCATGCGCTGCTCTGCCTCAATCGCCGACTGCCGATCCCGGCGCCTGCCGAGGACGGTCGGAATACCTGCGAAAAGCAGGATGGCAACAGCACCGAACAGGCACATTCCGAGCGTAACCGGGTATGCGCCCAGAATAAAAAGCGGTTGATCGAGCGTGAGAATTGTTGGTTCCATCCGCGCAACGTAAGCGGATTCGAGGTTTATGGCCAGATCAAAACGGGAACATTGGTGAATCGAGTGATACAAACTGCTGCATTTGCAGCAAAAATCTTGAAAACGAGAATTCCATCGGCGCGAAAGATCGGTTATGGGAGCCAGATGACCATCAAGCCGCTCATCATTCTTCCCGATCCCGTGCTGCGCCAGCTTTCCAAGCCGGTCGAGACAGTCGATGCCGATGTCCGCCGTCTGGCCGACGACATGCTGGACACGATGTATGATGCGCCGGGTATAGGCCTTGCAGCCATCCAGATCGGTGTTCCACGCCAGATGCTGGTGATCGATGTGTCGAAGGAAGGCGAGGAAAAGCAGCCTCAGGTCTTCATCAATCCGCAGATCCTAAGGTCGTCCGATGAACGTTCGGTCTACGAGGAAGGCTGTTTGTCGATTCCCGACTATTATGCCGAAGTCGAACGCCCGGCCACGATTACGGTCGAATATATCGATCGAGACGGCAAGAGGCAGATGGTAGACGCAGACGGTCTGCTTGCAACTTGCCTGCAGCACGAGATCGACCATTTGAACGGCGTGCTGTTCATCGATCATATCTCCAAGCTCAAGCGTGAAATGGTGATCCGCAAATTCACCAAGGCCGCCAAGGTCCGCGGCGCCAAGGCAATCTGACGACTCCATTGAAAAGTAGGCCCCACGGCACTATGATATCAGTGATATCATAGTGGAGGTTGCGTATGGGCGATCTGCTTCTTCGCGGAATTGACGATGCTCTGAAGATCGAATTGCAGGAAAGCGCACGCCGAAACGGCCGCAGTCTTTCCGACGAGGCCATTGTGCAGATTCGCTCCGCCTTGGAGGCCTTGGAGAGAGAGCAGCGTCGTGGGCAGACGGCCGGACAGCGGTTGCGCGCTGTTTTGGGTGATGCGAAATTTGAAGATGACGAACTGCGCTCCATCGATGCGTTTCGCAAGCAACCCGATCGCTCGCCACCGGACTTCAAATGATTGTTCTCGATACGAACGTTATTTCGGAACTTCAAGGAAGGCAGTATAGCGAACTCATCCTTCGATGGTTGGATAGCTATGACAGTGAGGTCGTGTTTCTGACGGCAATTGCAATGGCGGAAATCCATTTCGGTATCGCCTTGCTGGAAACAGGGCCGAGGCAGGAAAATCTCCGTCAGACGTTCACGCGAATTGAGAACGAGTTTTCCGGACGAATCCTGAGTTTCTCGCAAACCGCGGCCGCGCGATACGGGGCCATTGCCGCACAACGCCAGAAGGTGGGAAAACCAATCGAGACCAAGGACGCGATGATCGCCGCGATCTGTCTCTCCCATGATGCGACGCTGGCCACGCGCAACACAAAAGACTTCGAGGGGCTTGATTTGAAGCTCGTAAACCCGTTTGAAGAGGCCTGATCAGAAACGAGAGTCCGCGCACCGTGCCGCTTCGCATCATTTTCATGGGAACCCCCGAATTCTCGGTTCCGACGCTGGCGGCGCTGGCCGAGGCCGGACACAAGATCGTCGCGGTCTACACCCAGCCGCCGCGTCCGGGTGGACGCCGTGGTCTCGATTTGCAGAAATCGCCGGTCCATCAGGCGGCCGAACTGCTCGGTATCGAAGTGCTGACTCCGGTTAATTTCAAGGATGCGGCAGACCGCCAGACATTCCGCGATTTCGACGCCGATGTCGCGGTGGTCGTGGCCTATGGCCTGCTCTTGCCGGAGGATATCCTCAACGGCACCCGGCTCGGCTGCTACAACGGCCACGCGTCGCTTCTGCCGCGCTGGCGCGGGGCGGCACCCATCCAGCGGGCGATCATGGCGGGAGACCATGAGACCGGCATGATGGTGATGAAGATGGACAAGGGGCTCGATACCGGCGACGTGGCGCTGACCAAGGTCGTCGCAATCGGCAACGAGATGACGGCGGGCGAACTGCACGACAAGCTCATGCTGGCTGGCGCCGGACTGATGAGGGACGCCATGGAAAAGCTCGATGGCGGCGATTTGCCTTTGACGCCGCAGGCCGGGCATGGGGTGATTTACGCCGCGAAGATCAGCAAGGCCGAGACCCGGATCGATTTTGGAAAGACCGCCACCGAAGTTCACAATCACATTCGCGGGCTTTCGCCCTTTCCCGGCGCCTGGTTCGAACTGGAAATCAGCGGCAAGCCGGAGCGTGTCAAGGTTCTCTCGTCCGTTGTCGAAAAAGTGGGTGGCGAAACCGGCACGGCCCTGTTCGACGACCTGACGATCGCCTGCGACAATGGCTCGGTGCGGTTGACCCGGCTGCAGAAGGCCGGCGGCAAGGTTCTTGATGCCGATGATTTTCGGCGTGGCACGCCCATTCCAGCCGGCACACGGCTTCTCTGATGCCGCGTTTCCGCATGACGATCGAATATGACGGCTCCAACTATGTCGGCTGGCAGAGGCAGGACAACGGTCCCTCGGTGCAGGGTGCGGTCGAGAAGGCTATTCTGGCTCTGACCCGCGAGGCCGTCTTGATCCGGGGGGCGGGGCGTACCGATTCCGGCGTGCATGCCAAAGGGCAGGTGGCGCATGCGGATCTCTCGCGGAGCTGGAAGCCGGAGACGCTCCGCAATGCGTTGAACGCCTATCTTGGGCAGGCCGGCGAGCAGGTGTCGATCATCGAGACAGCCGAGGTGTCCGACGATTTCGATGCGCGCTTTTCAGCGCTCCGGCGGCACTATCTCTATCGCATCATTTCGCGGCCTTCGCCTCTCGCGCTGGAAGCGAAGCGCGCATGGTGGGTGTCGAAGAAGATCGATCATGAGGCGATGCACGCGGCAGCGCAGATGCTCGTCGGCTATCACGACTTCACAACTTTCCGCTCCACCCATTGCCAGGCAAACAGCCCCTGGCGGACGCTCGACCGGCTGGATGTGACGCGGGATGGGGAGGTCATCGAAATCCGGGCCACGGCACAGAGTTTCCTGCACAACCAGATTCGTTCCTTTGCAGGCACCCTGAAGATGGTGGGCGATGGCCGCTGGACGCCGGACGACGTTCGCGTCGCGCTGGAGGCGAAGGATCGCAAGGCCTGCGGGCCTGTAGCGCCGCCCGACGGACTTTATTTCATGCAGGTCGATTACTGAGCACAGGCACTCAGATCGGCATCAGTCCGAAATAGCGTTGAAGGCCTTCGCCGAGCATCAGGGACGGCAGGATGAGCAGCGATGAAAGTGCCGCGGCAAGCAGCGTCTGGTTGTTGGCGATCGTCTTCATCAGCCGGAAAACAGCCATGAAAGCCGCCATCAGGAGGATCAGCGACAGCAGGCTGGTGAGCCCCTCGCTGCCCGGGAGGATGAGCCGGATCGCCGCCGGAACCGCCATCGCATAGAAGACCGGCACCCAGAGCCAGTTGGTGGCGATGATGATTACCGCCAGGTGTTCGGCATAACCGAGCGGCTTGGCGAGAGCGGCCATCAGCAGTAGCGGCAGGATCCAGGTGGCAAGGTCGACCAGCAGAAGCTTGAGGATGAAGGGCAGGCCCGCCTCGCTTCCGACCGGCATGTTCGACAGATAGTAGAGACGCCATGCACCCCAGCTGACGGCCATGGCAGGCAGACACCAGAGGATCGCCGCAAACGAACGCCAGACACCGAGCGCTGTAATGTCGAGCCAGTCGTATCCGCTCTTGTCGCCAAAAATCAGCAACCAGATTCCCCGGATATAAGCGCCGACCTCCTCAATCTGCGGCATGGCCAAACCAGCGGCTGATGAACGTTTCGTATATACGCGTCAATGTTTCGAGGTCGGCCACGGCCACCCGTTCATCGACCATGTGCATGGTCTGGCCGACAAGGCCGAACTCGACGACCGGGCAATAATCCTTGATGAAGCGTGCATCGGATGTTCCGCCGGTTGTCGACAGTTTCGGCTCACGGCCGGTGACGGCCTCTACTGCCCCGGACAGCGAGGCGATCAGGGCATTGTTGCGAGTCAGGAACACGTGGCTGGGGCGTTCGCTCCAGACGATATCGTATCTGACCGGCGGACGGCCGGGACGAAGGGCGCCGTCGGCGCTGGCCCGATCCAACCGGGCAATGATCTCCGCCTTCAGGCTGTCGGCATCCCAGGTGTCGTTGAAACGGATGTTGAAGCTCGCCGACGCCCTGGCCGGGATGACATTGACCGCTTTGTTCGCAACGTCGATCGTCGTCACTTCGAGATTGGACGGCTGGAAATTGTCGGTGCCGCCATCGAAGGGCGGGTCCATCAGCGCTTGCGTCAGGGACAGGATGCCGCGCACCGGGCTGTCGGCGAGATGCGGATAGGCGGCGTGGCCCTGGATGCCATGCACGGTGATCGTGCCCGACAGCGAGCCGCGCCGGCCGATCTTGATCATGTCGCCAAGGTGATCCGGATTGGTCGGCTCGCCGACGAGGCAGGCATCCCAGCGCTCGCCCTTTGCCGCGGCCCACTCCAGCAGCTTGGTGGTGCCGTTGATCGCCGGACCTTCCTCGTCGCCGGTGATCAGGAACGAGATCGAGCCCTTGGGCGCCCCGTGCTTCTCGATGTGGCGGGCCACGGCGGCGGCGAAGCAGGCGATGCCGCCCTTCATGTCGACGGCGCCGCGACCGTACATCTGGCCATCGGCGATATCGGCGGAAAACGGACCATGCGTCCAGGCGGCCTCGTCGCCGACCGGCACGACATCGGTATGGCCGGCAAACATCAGATGCGGTCCATCGGTGCCGATGCGGGCATAGAGATTTTCGATATCCGGCGTGCCATCCTCGCGCGCCGTCACCCGCTCGACCGCAAAGCCGAGCGGCTTCAGCATGGTTTCAAGAGCGGCCAGCGCGCCACCTTCGGCGGGGGTCACGGAAGGGCAGCGGATCAGGGTGGAGAGATTGGCGACGGGATCGATAGCGGTCATCAAATAATGCCTGTTGTTTCGCGGGCTTGGTTTAACCGATCCATGCCGGGCTGTCACGAGGTTACCCTCTCTTGAGGGGAGGTGGAAACCCATCTTTGTAACTTGAATTCCGCCACCTGTGGAATTGTCGCCGCTGCGGTTTGATGGCCCCGGAGGAGGCTCATCTCGCCCATGTCGAGCGTCGGCGGTAGTGAGACGAAAAGGGGCCAACCTGCTGAAGCCCGAACGATGGGAACGGGTGGAGCGCACACGTCCACTTCAATCACAGGCGCATATTCTATAAAATGCGGTCCGATTTCCATTTTTCCAACCCACGCCGCCGCCCCGCCGAACTTGGCTTCGGCGGGCTAACTTCAGGAGGCAGAAATGTCAGACACTATCGTCAATGTGCGCTACATGGTCGATGACGTCGAAGCTGCCGTCGAATGGTACGTCAAACACCTGGGCTTTTCGCTTCTCTCCAGCCATGTACCTGCTTTCGCCGACATCAAGCGCGGATCGTTGCGGCTATTGCTCAGCGGGCCGACCAGCTCGGCGGGACGGCTGATGCCCGATGGCGAGCAACCGCGGCCTGGCGGCTGGAATCGCATTCACCTCATCGCCGATGATCTGCCCGCCGAGGTCGCTCGTTTACGCGCTGCCGGAGTACGATTCCGTAACGATACCGTCACGGGGCCGGGCGGATCGCAAATCCTGTTGGTCGACCCTTCCGGGAATCTCGTTGAGCTGTTCCAGCCCGCTCGCCGCTGACTTCTGATTGAATGGCAAAGTCATCTTGCGCCGAGACGCGACCTTGGCGGACGCGAACGCATTCCTTGTTCGCAACGAGGAGGCACATGATAGTTGCCGGCGCTTACCATCCACGCCAGCCCGCCGACGCAACCAGTTCGTTGCGGATGAATGCGACGTCGTCGGAGGCGGTGAATGTGCCGGCTCCGGTGAGCCTGCCGCGGCGGCGCAGCGTCGTCAGGCCGGCAATGCGTCGTGGCATTGTCTCGGGAAGGCCGGGTTCGTACAAATCTTCCGCGTCAAAGCTTGCCGGGTCGACCGAGACGACGCGGATGCCGCGTGCCGCGAATTCGCGGGCAAGGCCGAGGGTCAGCATATCGATAGCGCCCTTGATGGTGGAGTGCGCCTCCTCATCCGGTGTGGCATTGCCCGTCGAGCTCATGTTGATGATGATGCCGCCCTTGGCACCGAACTGCCGGGCTGCTTCCTGGCACATCAGGAAGGTGCCGAAGACATTGACTGCAAATGCGCGGTGCGCGTCTGTTGGCGCTTCCACGTCCATCTGCTCGAGCCGGAAGATGCCGGCATTGTTGACGACGATATCGGGCCTGCCGAAAATCTCGTCGGTGGCGCGGAAGATGCGACGGACGTCCTGCGATTTCGAAACATCGCCTTGAACGGCGACAGCCCGGCCACCGCGCCTGACGATATCAGCGGCGACGCGGGCGGCACCATCGCCGTCCGTTGCATCGTTGATCACCACGGCAGCGCCTTCGCCAGCAAGGCGGGCGGCGATGCGGGCTGTCGGTCCGCTGGCAGCCCCGGTGACGACAGCGATTTTTCCGGTCAATCTGGTCATGGGCATTCATCCTTGATTCGTCGAACCTCGTTCGTCCGATGAGCCAAGTATGCGACGTGCAAGTCTCCGGGCGTTACAGCGATCCTCCGAGATTTATATGTGATCCTGCAAATGTTGGTTTCGATGCATTCCCCAACCGGTCGTTCCGGAGTAGCGTCGGGACAATCGGAAACCAGGATATTTGTATCAGGCCATGCCGGATCAATCAGAGAGTTTTGCTGAAATCGCCTCGATCATTTCGCGGCATACCGATGGAACGGGCCTGTTCCCGACCGCCATCGAGAATCTGTTTTTCGGCCGCCAGACCGCGCCGACGGTGCCGCTTCATTCCGCGCATCGCCCCGCCTTCGCGCTCATTGCCCAGGGCGAAAAGAGCGTGACCCTGGGACAGGACGTCTATCGCTACGGCGTCGGCGATTGCCTTGTCGTGTCAGTCGATCTGCCCGTCAGTTCCCGCGTGACCATGGCAAGCCCCGAGGTGCCGCATCTCGGTCTCGGCATGGCGATCAATCCCGACCAGTTGCGCGAAGTGTTGCAGCGGATCGTCGTTCCCCCTGTCGCGGCAACAGCCGACGGCGCACGCGGACTGGCCGTCAACAGGGCTGCGCCCGCGCTTGTGGACGCAACGCTCCGTTATCTGCGGCTCCTAGACACTCCCGACGATATTGATGGCGTCGCCCCTCTCATCGAGCAGGAAATCCTCTATCGTCTTCTGACGGGACCTTACGGACCGCGGCTGATCCAGATCGCCACGGCGGATAGTCCGGGAAACCGGGTCGCCAAGGCAATCGGCTGGCTGCGGGAAAACTACGCCCGGCCGTTGCGTATAGAGGACCTGGCCGAGCATGTGGGCATGAGCGTGTCGTCGCTGCATCATCACTTCAAGGCAGTCTCGGCCATGACACCGATGCAGTACCAGAAACAGCTGCGGCTCAACGAGGCGAGGCGCCTGATGCTGGTCGAGAACATGGATGCCGGCACTGCGGGGCATAGAGTCGGCTACCAGAGCCCGTCCCAGTTCGGGCTTGAGTACACACGTTTGTATGGCCTTTCGCCGCTGCGCGACGTCGCTGCTCTCAGGATACAGGTCGCGGCCGAGTAGTGCAGAGACCAGAAGCGCATACAAGGTGGAAGCCGCGTTCGAAAAATACCTTCCACGGTGCTGGCAAGATGACCGCCGCGTCCTACATGTAATGATACCCCCGCCCGCTTTGCCGGGCTTTCCCGCCGCACATGATCATTGAAGATACGGAGCCATACCCATGCGTTACAATCAGCTTGGCAATACCGGTTTGTTCGTTTCGGAAATCTGCCTGGGGACGATGACCTTCGGATCGGCTGAAGGCGCCTTCTGGGGCGGCATCGCCGGTGTCGACCAGGATGCCGCCGACCGGATCGTCGAACGGTCGCTCGCCGCCGGCGTCAATTTCATCGATACGGCGGATGTCTATTCTTCGGGTGAGTCAGAGAGGCTGCTTGGACAAGCGCTGCTCAATCTCGGGGTCGAGCGCAAGGACGTGGTGATCGCCACCAAGGTCTACGGCCAGATGGGCGACGGGCCGAACGATCGTGGCGCCTCGCGCGGGCATATCATGGATTCGGTCGAGGCCAGCCTTGAGCGGCTGCAGGTGGATCATATCGATCTCTACCAGATCCACGCGACCGATACCGTCACGCCGATCGACGAGACGCTCCGGGCGCTGGACGATCTCGTCTCCGGCGGCCTCGTCCGCTATGTCGGCGTTTCCAACTGGCAGGCATGGAAGATCGCCAAGGCGCTCGGCGTGTCCGAACGCAAGGGCTTTGCCCGCTTCGAGACGCTGCAGGCCTACTATTCGATCGCCGGCCGCGACCTGGAGCGGGAGATCGTGCCCTTGCTCAACGAGGAGAAGATGGGGCTGATGGTCTGGTCGCCGCTCGCCGGAGGCCTGCTGTCGGGCAAATACGGTCCGGGCGCACCGGGCAATGGTGAGGGCCGCCGGGCGAATTTCGATTTCCCGCCTGTCGACAAGGACCGCGCCTGGGCCTGCGTCGCCGCCATGCGCGAGGTTGCCGAAAAGCACGGTGCCAGCGTTGCCGAAGTGGCGCTCGCCTTCATTCTCGCCAAGCCATTCGTAACCAGCGTCATCATCGGGGCCAAGCGGGTGGAGCAGCTGGAGGAAAACCTGAACGCGGTGAAGCTGAGGCTGGATGCGGACGACCTGACAAAGCTCGATGCGGTCAGTGCGCTGCCGCCGGAATATCCGGACTGGATGCTTGAGCGGCAGGGTGCAGCGCGGCGTCCCGGGCCGTTCGAACCGAAGGTGTGATGTCGATGCCGGTCGAAACCTGCTTCACCTCCCGCATACCGATGCAATAGACCCGGCAGGGTCAGGCTTCGGTCAGTTCGCGTCGCGCCCATACTCGTTGTCCTCTTCCTTGCCCGGCCAGAGACAGAGTGCGATGAAGACGACAGGGCTAAGCACGGGGATGAACAGGCAGATGGCGAGTGGGCCGGGATAGCCGATGTCATGCAGGCGCTTGATCGTCAAAAGGACGATCGACGCAGCGGAAACGAGACCGCTTAACACAAGAACCAGAGTCCAGAGCGCGAGCGCTATATCGTTTCCCTCATTGGCGAACATGCGGGTCAGAACAAAGCCGCTGACGGCGACCCAGAAAAGCCAGCCGAGGAAATAGGGCAGGCGGCTGATGCGGCCGGAGGGGCTGAAGAACAGCCAGGACATGCTCTGCTGCCCCTCCGTGCGCATGGATCAATCCCGCAGCAATTCGTTGATGCCGGTCTTCGAGCGGGTCTTCTCGTCGACGCGTTTGACGATGACGGCGCAGTAGAGGTTCGGGGCAACGACGCCGTTCGGCATCACTGCGCCCGAGCCCATGGAGCCAGCGACAACGACGGAATAGGGCGGCACTTCGCCATAGGTGACTTCGCCGGTGGCGCGGTCAACGATCTTGGTCGACTTGCCGATGAACACGCCCATGCCGAGCACCGAGCCTTCGCGCACGATGCAGCCTTCGACGACTTCCGAGCGGGCGCCGATAAAGCAATTGTCCTCGATGATCGTCGGGCCGGCCTGCATCGGCTCAAGCACGCCGCCGATGCCGACGCCGCCAGAGAGATGTACATGCTTGCCGATCTGGGCACAGGAGCCGACCGTTGCCCAGGTGTCGACCATCGTACCTTCGCCGACATAGGCGCCGAGATTGACGAAGGACGGCATCAGGATGGCGTTCGGCGCGATATAGGCCGAGCGGCGCACGACAGCGTTCGGCACGGCGCGGAAGCCGGCGTCACGGAACTGGTTTTCGCCCCAGCCTTCGAACTTGGACGGAACCTTGTCCCACCAGGTCGACTGGCCGGAACCGCCCTTGACGACCTCCATGTCATTCAGCCGGAAGGACAGGAGAACGGCCTTTTTCAGCCACTGATTGACGGTCCAGTTGCCGTCCGCGCCGCGCTCGGCTACGCGCACCTTGCCACCGTCGAGCAATGTGAGGGCGGTTTCGACCGCGTCGCGGATTTCGCCCTTGGTATTGATGGTCACGGTGTCGCGATTGTCGAAAGCGGTGTCGATGGTCTTCGACAGGGAGGCGAGATCATGGGTCGTCATCGGAATTCCTTAAACTTCGGCGTCTATCGTAACCTGCTCTAGAGCATGATCCCGAAAAATTGAAGCGGTTTTCGGTTGCGGTCGGCGGTGGATGAAGGTGTATGTCGCGGAATTGCTGCTGATGATTTGATCCGTAGCGTCCGATGATTTGTAAGGAGCATCCGGCAGCGATGAATTGCTGCCGGTTTGCGGCAGGAAAGTTTGACATGGCAAGAATGAAGAAGCGGAATTTGCGGCGCAAGGATGGGGTCTGGGATCCGTTGGTTGACAGCCGGCAGGCACGGACGCGGGCAGCAGGCGTTCCGCAGACGCCGCAATCGATGTCACCCTCCTACCGGCTCGCCTATACGGACGACGACTTTCTGGCGCGTGAGGAACTGCGTCCCGTGCGGCTGCAACTCGAACTCCTGAAGCCCGAAATGGTTCTCTCCGAGCGGGGTATCAACTCGACGGTGGTGATGTTCGGCGGCGCCCGCATTCCCGAGCCCGGCGGCGACGCCTGGGCAGCGAAAAACGAGACGCAGCGCAAGAACCTGACCGCCGCCTCGATCTACTACGAAGAAGCCCGGAAGTTTTCGAAGCTGTGTTCGCAGCATTCGGCGGAGTCGGGCTATACGGAATACGTCGTCGTCACCGGCGGCGGGCCGGGCGTGATGGAGGCGGGAAACCGCGGTGCGGCCGAAATCGGCGCGCCCTCAATCGGCCTCAACATCGTGCTGCCGCACGAGCAGGCGCCGAACCGCTACGTGACGCCGGAACTCTCCTTCAACTTCCACTATTTTGCGATCCGCAAGATGCACTTCCTGCTGCGCGCCAAGGCAGTCGTCGTGTTTCCCGGCGGTTTCGGCACGCTCGACGAATTGTTCGAGACCATCACGCTGATGCAGACCGGCCGCCTGGCACTGGTGCCGCTGATCCTGTTCGGTGAGAAGTTCTGGCGCAAGATCATCGATTTCGAGGCACTCGCCGAATTCGGCACGATCGCGCCGAACGACGTCGATCTCCTTCAATTCGTCGAAACCGCGGACGAGGCCTGGGAGATTATCGCGAAATTCTATGAGACCATCGATCCGGCGGCCGTGCCGATGGCATCCGGCGATAGGTAAATGACCGGATCGGCTCGCACCTGAACCAATGGGCGCTGGCGGCGTTCCTGCGTTCATTCGCGGATATGGGAGCTGCCGGCCAAATTCCCCGGCAACCGACTTTGTGTCGCAGTGACAGGCCCTCGCGGCTGTGGCAATGAGCCGCCATGAAAACCCTGCGGCTTGTCTTGAAAGATAGAGTGTCGGCCGGTGCCATCGCGGTGCTGGTAGCCTTCATGCTTTTGATGCAAGGGCTTCTAGGCGGTGTCGCGCAGGGCTCGATGGCAAGCGCCGCCGTCGATCCGTTCAACCTGCTCTGCGTCTCGCATGAGGGCGACGGCTTTGACCAGCGGTTGCCATCTGACGGCCCAGTCAAAAGCGGCCATGACCTTTGCGCCACGCTCTGCCAACTGGCGTCGGGCTATACGCCCGCCTTACCCGGCCGCTCTGTAGAAATCGCTTCTCCCGCGTTGAGGGATGCCGGCGAGGTATATTTTGCCCGGAAAAGCGTTTCCCGTGCTGTCTTGCGCAGCTTATTCGCCGAAGCCCGGGCTCCTCCTTCCATCTCCGCATGACGTTGTAAATCACGGCCGTTTGCTATGCGGCAGCTGATATTTTCGCTCATCTGGAGAACCCCATGTCCGATTTCACGATCGGCCGCGCGAACGCCGCTGTTGCGGTGCGTTCGCCGTCTGACCTCTACCGCGCCGTCTGGCGCTGGCATTTCTATGCCGGACTGCTCGTCCTGCCATTTTTGATCACGCTTGCAATAACAGGCGCGCTCTACCTGTTCAGGGACGAGATCGACGCTGTCGTCCACGCTGATCTGAAGCGAGTTGCAATTCAGGAAAATGCACAAAAGGCCACGCCCTCGGCGATGGTCGCGGCGGCGGTCGCCGCCTATCCCGGCACGGCGATCAAATTTACCGATCCTGCATCGCAGAATGCGTCCGTCGAAGTTACCGTCAACACACCGGCGTCGGGCAAGCTGGCCGTCTATGTGAACCCCTATGACGGAAAGGTGCTCGGATCGCTTCCCGATCGCGGTACCGTCATGTGGACCATCCGCACGCTGCACAGTCTCAAATATTTTGGCTCGTTCACGCGTGCGCTGATCGAGATCGCCGCGGGCTGGTCGATCCTTCTGGTCGCTACCGGTCTCTATCTCTGGTGGCCGCGCAGCCAGACCGGCGGGGTGCTCAGCATTCGCGGCACGCCGAAACGGCGGGTATTCTGGCGCGATACCCATGCGGTCAGCGGCATTTTCGTCGGTTTCTTCATCGTCTTCCTGGCGGTGACCGGCATGCCCTGGTCCGGCGTCTGGGGCGACAAGGTCAACGAATGGGCGAACGGCAGCAATTTCGGCTATCCCGCCGGCGTATACACCGCGGTGCCGATGTCCGACGAGCATCTCGACCATATTGCCAAGACATCATGGTCACTCGAACAGGCGCAGGTGCCGCAGTCGTCGGTGGATGGTGCGGCGGCGATCGGTCTCGATCAGGCAGTTGCCACCTTCGACCGGCTCGGCCTGCATCGCGGTTACGCAGTCACCATCCCGGCGACACCGGAAGGCGTCTATACCGGCTCCGTCTATCCGGATGATCTTTCGCAACAGCGCGTGGTGCATCTCGATCAATACAGCGGCAAGCCGCTGATCGATATGAGCTATGCGGACTACGGCCCGTTCGGCAAGGCGCTGGAATGGGGGATTAATGTCCATCTGGGGCAGGAATTCGGGCTCGCCAACCAGCTCGTCCTGCTCATAGCGTGCATGGCCATCGTTCTGCTGGCGGTGTCGGCTGCCGTGATGTGGTGGAAACGGCGGCCGAAGGGCTCGCTCGGCGTGCCGCCGATGCCGTCGGACCGTCGGGTGTTTCGCGGCCTGATCGGTCTGCTCGCGATCGGCGGCATCCTCTTCCCGCTCGTCGGTCTGTCGTTTGTGGTGATGCTGGTGCTGGATGGGGTCTACCCGCTCTTCCGGCGTGCGATCAGCTTTGCACCGCCGGCGGCGCCAGGCAAATAGTTGTGGCCCTCGCCCAGTAAAGCCCCTCACCCTGGCCCTCTCCCCGATTGAAGGGTGGTGTCCGATTTGAGCAATTTCCCCGCCACACAATTGATTCCCTCTCATCTTTGAATACGATGATTGGCAACTGCCTTGAAGAGAGGCGGCAACCGACTGAAATGGGGAGGAAATTTGGTACTCGACGCCGCAAGTTGGTCACAGATGTCGTGCGGCAAGGTCGCTGGGTTCATGTCGGCTTACGCGCTTATCGGCATCCTGCTCTTTGTCGGATTGACGGCCTATCTGAGCAGGCGGCCTTTGTCGTTAGCCGCCTTTGAAACGGAAGCAAAAGCAAAAACCATTAAGAACGCTTGGAGGCGGGGCCGGCTCCTCCCTCCGTTCCTGCTTTTGATACTTGGTTTGCTTGTTCTATCGCAGCATCATAGAAGGGAGCTGTTTACAGAAGGCACAAATCTCGTCGAAACCGGTTGCTACTGGCTCGCCGACTACCGGTACGAGATGCTACTGGAGCATCTCCACGGGCGGTACGAGTATTTCTACAGCAAGGGTCGGCATGACAACGTGATCTTTTCGGCCGGCAAGAAATATCGCGAACTTTCCGTCAGCCTAAAGGGGTCGCCCTATCTGGACAACATTCGGAAGCTGGCTCCAGTTGCAGTCGATGAGTATTTTCGGGAGATCAAAAAAAGCGATTGATCCGCTAACCAACGCCGCCATTGCGTGCGGGGAGAACGTGGCCGGCAGGTTGGATGGGGGCAGAGGCAACTCGGAATTTGCCGTATCACCCCCCTCTGTCAGCGCAGCTGACATCTCCCCCGCAAGGGGGAGATTATTCTTTTCCCTCGCCGGCCATTCACGACCGGCGTGGTCCAAATCAGATCTTCCTGGTGAAGTCCGTGGCGTCGATGAAGCCGTCGCCATTGGCGTCGCGGCGCTTGAACATCTTGCCGGCCTGTTCTGTCACCTCGGCAAGGCTGAGCGAACCGCTATTGTCCGTGTCTACTCGCTTGAAGGCCTTGGGCCGCATGCCGGGCCGCATGGCCGGGCGCATTTCCCTGATCTTCTCCATTGCCGCCGTCTTGTCTTCGCCGGTCTTGTCGTTTGAAGCGCGCCATTCCTTGCGAGCTTCGCGGAAGGCCTGGCGCTTGGCCTTGATTTCGTCGCGTGTCACCTGGCCGTTGCCATCCGCATCAAAAGTCTTGAAGGCTTCGGAGGTGCGCGCCTGGACTTCTTCCAATGAGACCTTCTTGTCGCCGTTGGTGTCCAGCCGTTTCATCATCCATTCGGCCCGTTGTTCCGGCGTCGGCTTCTGGCGAGCGGCGAAGGTGGGGGCCGCGAGGCCGGTGAGAGCGATGCTGGCGGCGACGGCACCGAGAATCAAAGTGTTCTTCCGCATGTCGAAATCCTTTCAGTGATCATTGTCCCTGAAGGAAAGATAGACGGCTGGATCGAGATGGCCAGTTAAACTTTTGTAATTTAAGTCTTTGACAGAACAGGGATTTTTCCGTGTCGAAACTGTGTTTCGATACCTGCTGTCAACCTTCGGATACAAGCCGGGTGAGGAAGCCCGTCAGGTCTTCGGTGACGTAGTCGACCTGCGCATCGCCCTCGTTGGTCTTTTCCCAGGCTTCGGCGAACTCGTGTTCGAAATTGCGCGGCACGAGCAGGACTGTCTTCATGCCGAGCGCCTTTGGCACCACCAGATTACGCGGTAGGTCCTCGAACATGGCGGCGCGTTTGGTGTCGACCCGGTGCAGGCTCATGAACTTGTCATACGTGTCACCGGCCGGCTTCGGTACGTAGTCGGCAGCCACGATGTCGAAGATATCGTCAAAATGATCGAGGATGCCGAGCGCCCGCGCCGTCATTTCGGCATGCTTGACGCTGCCATTGGTAAAGATGAACTTACGGCCCGGAAGCGCGCGGATGGCGTCGCCGAGCGCCGGATCGGCAGGCACGACGGTGTAGTCGATCGCATGCGCCTTTTCGAGGAAATCGTTGGGGTCGATGCCGTGATGGATCATCAGCCCCTGCAGCGTGGTGCCGTGATCGCGGTAATATTCTTTCTGCAAAACCTTTGCATCCGCCGGCTCCATCTCCAGCAAAGCCGCGACAAAGGCGGTCATGTTGCGGTCGATCTGCGAGAACAGATTGACGTGGTGCGGATAGAGCGTGTTGTCGAGATCGAACACCCAGTCGGTGACATGGGCGAAATCAGCTTTGGTCGGCAGGCGGTCGAGTTGTGTCATGGGCGCCTTATGCCACGGCGAATGTGGCGAGGAAATGGACTTTATGAGCCCTGCACGCATTTCCATCTTGAATTGCCAAGCCGATGTGTCACGGTTCGCGCCGGAGCGGTTTGGCGCAGGGGCTGCAGGTGCCGATGTCGGATGAATTATTCTTTCTGTTGTTTCTGTTCGGATTCTATGCCGCATCAGTCGTTACCTACTTCGCCTTCGGCTTTGCCGTAACCTGGATGAACGATCGCAATCCGGAGCGAAAGATCCAGAAGGGACGCGGCTCGGGTAAACGTCGGAACGCGGAAATCCGACAGAGCCTGGCCTCGATGTTCAGCGCCTGCCTGCCGGTGACGATCGGCCTCTACCTTCAGCAAAAGGGCTGGGCGCCGACGCCCTGGGCCTTCAATTGGTGGACGGCTGTGCCGCTCTTCCTTCTCATCATGTTCCTGTACGACACCTGGTTCTATTTCATGCACCGGCTGCTGCACACGAAGTGGCTCTATCCGCTGCATGCGCTTCACCACAAAAGCGTCGCACCGACGATCTGGAGCACCTATTCCGAGGATGTCCTCGACAATTTCCTGCTGCAAGGCTTTACAGCGGTCATCGTCTTCGTCGTCCCGTTCCCGCCGGCCATCCTGATCGGACAAAGAGTGTTCGAACATTTCAACGGCATGTTCGGCCACTGCGGATTCGAGTATTTTGCTTCCTCGACGGCGCGTTATCCGTCCCCGATGTTGTGCACGACCTTTCATGATCAGCACCATTCCGGTTTCCGCTACAACTACGGCAATTATTTTTCCTTCTGGGATCGCGTTCTGGGCACCGTCTCGCCAGACTACGATCAGCGCGTGAAGAAGACAGAAGAAGAAGCGCTGCCGCTGACATTCCGGCAGGTCGCTGCTGTGCCTGAGGCTCGGGAAGAATCGGCCTGAAACGTCTTGCGGCCTGCTATCGGTTGCGCTGACCGAAATGGGATCCGATGCGCCGATCAGGCAGCCTTGACGATAAAGACCATCTCCTGTGACACGGCCTCGTCGAACGGCTCGGACTGCCAGTCGCCATAGACGGCTTCCGCCCGCAGGCCCGATGCGCCGAGGCGGTCTTCTATTTCTGTCTTTGAGAGAAACAGCAGTTCGCTCGAGGACACGAGCGTCCGGTCGGCCAACGCATAGCGAGTGTCGAACGAAATGCGCTTGTTCGCGGTTTTCAGAACCCGCCGTGATTGCCGAATGATCCGCCCCCCGACCTTAAGATCGGCGTCCCCGTTCCACAGCGCAGGCCAGTCTATGGCGGGATTGCGGGTTTCGAACGCGATCGTGCCGCCTGGAGCAAGGTGCAGTCGCATCGTCGCAAAGGTCGCGAGGATATCGCGGTCTTCGAGAAAGACCTGAAAGGCATTGCCGGTCATGATGATCAGGTCGAATTGCTTTAGCGAGCGGAAGTCCTGTGCAGAGGATTGTACCCATTCCATCTGCAAGCCGTTTGGTTTTTGACGCGCGACATCCAGCATGGCCTTGGCCGGGTCCACCCCGGTGACCTCATGGCCCAGAGCGGCATAGGCATCGCAGAGCAGCCCGGTGCCGCATCCAAGATCAAGAATGCGTATCGGGTCCGCGCCCGCAAGAGCCAGATAGAACTCCCGGTCGATCGACCAGCCACTATCGAGATCGTAGAGTTCCGCCAGCGATGGCTCTTCGTAATGCAGGTCGGGCATCAGGCTTCCTAGGTGGAAATCACGCGGGGTAAAGCTAATCCGCCGGCCGGGCTGTTCAAGGCTCGCCAGTGCCAACCGCGACGCTTCAGGCGGAAACACGGACGGCGCTGTGACCGAAAGGCGACAATTCCTCGCCGTGCGTCGCGAGGCGATGGATTCCGGGTTCTCGGCATGCTAGCCCGCACGCATGCAAACCTGGATCATCATCACCATCGCGGCTGCATTCCTGCAGAACATCCGCTCCGCCGTGCAGAAGCACCTGAAGGGCGTGATGGGCACGACCGGAGCGACATTCGTGCGCTTCGGCTACGGTGTGCCGTTCGCGCTGTTCTATCTGGCAATTCTCTGGCGCGGCTTCGATCGGCCGCTGCCGGTTCCCGATGGGCATTTCTTTCTCTGGGCGGTGGTCGGTGGGCTGTCGCAGATCGTGGCGACCTTCCTTCTCGTGCACCTGTTTTCCTTCCGCAACTTCGCCGTCGGAACGGCCTATTCGCGCACCGAGCCGGCGCAGGCGGCGCTGTTCGGGCTGATCTTTCTCGGCGAGGCCGCAAGCCGGGGAACGCTGGTCGCCATTGCGATCTCTGTTGTCGGCGTGATGATCATCTCGGTGGCGCGCACAGCACTCAGCGTTAGATCGCTGGTGACGTCCGTGTTCACCCGAACGGCGGGGATCGGGCTTCTGTCCGGCACGTTCTTCGGCCTGTCGGCGGTGTCTTATCGATCCGCTTCGCTGGGGCTGGCTTCCAGCCTGCCGCAACCCGATTTCGTCATGCAGGCAAGTTTCACGCTCGGTTTCGTTATCCTTTTGCAGACCGTGACGATGCTCGCTTGGATACTGATCCGCGAGCCGGAGGAATTGAAGCGCGTGATCGCTGCCTGGCGGCCGGGTCTGCTTGTCGGGTTTGCCGGCGCGTCGGCCTCTTTCGGCTGGTTCATGGCGATGACACTGCAGCAGGCGGCGATCGTCAAGGTCGTGGCGCAGGTGGAAATGCTGTTCACCTTTGCGTCGGCCGTATTCATCTTCCGCGAATGGATCAACAAGCTGGAAGTCCTCGGCTGCCTGCTGATTGTGCTCGGCGTCGTGATTTTGCTGGTGGTTTAACACCAGCAGGCCTGCGAAATCTGACGGCCGCCTCTGGCGCAGACAGTGGCTTTTGGGGCATGAAGTCCAATGGGATTGTTTTCGGAGGAAAGACGATGAACCAGACGGACAAGGCAAAGGCATTCACTGAATTGCACCGCAAAGGTGATCCGGTGGTGCTTTATAACATCTGGGACGCAGGCAGCGCCAAGGCTGTCGCGGGGGCGGGTGCCAAGGCGCTGGCGACGGGAAGCTGGTCCGTGGCCGCTGCGAACGGCTATGGCGACGGGCAGGAAATCCCGATGCTGCAGCTTGTCGATATCGCCCGCTCCATCGTGTCGGCAACAGATTTGCCGGTGTCGATCGATTTCGAGGGGGGATACGCCAACGACGCTGAAGCTGTCGCGCTCAATGTCGGGCGGGTGGTTGATGCCGGCGCGATCGGCATCAATTTCGAAGACCAGGTGGTCGGCGGCAGCGGGCTGCACTCGATCGAGGCGCAGGCTGCACGGATCAAGGCGATCCGGACGATGGCCGATGAAAAGGGTATTCCGTTCTTCGTCAATGCCCGCACCGATCTCTTTCTGAAGCTCTCCGACCCCGTGCGCCACGCGCCGCTGGTGGACGAGGCGATCGAGCGGGCGGCAGCCTATGCCGAGGCCGGCGCCAGCGGCTTCTTCGTGCCGGGATTGTCGAATCCGGACCTGATTGGCCGCGTCTGCGAAGCGGTGTCGCTGCCGGTCAACATCATGATGTGGTCGGGCATGGCTGATGTAAAGACGTTCGCCAGTCTGGGAGTGGCGCGTGTCAGCTACGGACCGGGGCCGTATCGGGCGATGATCGAGTGGCTGAAAAGTGAGGCTGGAAAGATCTACCGATGAGCTTTTTCAGCAAGCTCAAGCAAACATACCAATTCATTTTAAAAGACAAAGTGATCCATGAACTCGGCCTGAACTCAAAGTTCGGCCCAGGCTACCTCTCAATACAAATCAAGCAGCAGCCAACCGGTGCAACTTACCTGGCCGTCAAAGCCAAGGGCGGAGAGGCCACCGTATGGGTACCCTTGGAATTCGACGAATTCGAAAAAGCTATCGAATTCGTCAAAACACACAAAGGCACCTGACAGAAATGCTCACGGAACGATCAGCGTTCCCGCGCCGTGTTCCGTGAAGATTTCCAGCAGAACCGAGTGCGCGGTCTTGCCGTTCAGAATGACGACGCCTTCGACGCCGCGGGCGAGCGCCTCGATGCAGGTTTCGACCTTCGGGATCATGCCGCCCGAAATCGTGCCGTCCTTGATCAGCGCATGCGCTTCGGCGACCGAGAGTTCCTTGATCAGTTCGCCCTTCTTGTCGAGGACGCCGGGAACGTCGGTGAGAAAGAGCAGGCGCGTCGCATTGAGCGCACCGGCAATGGCGCCGGCGAAGGTGTCGGCGTTGATGTTGTAGGTGTGGCCGTCACGGCCGGGGGCTACCGGGGCGATGACCGGGATCATTTCCGAGCGGGCAAGCAGGTCGAGCAGGGTGCGGTCGACTTCGACGATCTCGCCGACGAAACCGAGATCAAGCACGCGTTCGATGTTGCTGTCCGGATCCTTGATGGTCTTCTTGGCCTTTTCGGCGAAGACCATGTTGCCGTCCTTGCCGCACAGACCGATCGCCCATTCGCCGGTCTGGTTGATCAGCGCGACGATTTCCTTGTTGATCGAACCAGCCAGCACCATTTCGACGATCTCGACCGTCTTCTGGTCGGTGACGCGCAGGCCGCCTTCGAACTTCGATTCGATGCCCATCTTGCTAAGCATCGCACCGATCTGCGGGCCACCGCCATGGACGACGATCGGGTTGACACCGGACTGTTTCAGAAGCGCGATATCCGCGGCAAAGGCCTTGCCGAGTTCGGCATTGCCCATGGCGTGGCCGCCATATTTGACGACGATCGTCTTGTTCTCGTAGCGCTGCATATAGGGCAGTGCCTTGGCGAGAAGATCTGCCTGGATTTCGCTCTCTGATGCGGACATGGAAACACCTCTGAAAATAGCCGGGTGCTGTTTAGCGCAAGTTCCCGGTGGAGGGAATGATCCGTGGCAAAGATAAAGCCGGTGTGACATCGGCGGTCGCAGCCGGTTTTATCTGATGCGTGTCCCTTTTTATCCCCGGACTTGTGTCCTATGTTCGCCGCTGACGGGGCGAGGACCGGAAGCATCGATGGCCACAGACGACATTTCCACGCTGATAGGCAGGGTTTCGCTGAAGGATCGCGTCGCGTTCTCCGCTCTCTACAGGCAGACCAGCCCGAAACTTTTTGCCATTTGTGTCCGTATCTTGCGAGACCGGACGGAAGCGGAAGAGGTCCTGCAGGAAATCTACATCAAGATCTGGCAGCGCGCCGACCGTTACGCTGCCGGAGACACCAATCCGATGTCGTGGCTTTCGGCGATTGCGCGCAATCATGCGATCGATCAGCTGCGGGCGCGAAAGCCAGTGGCAAACACGATTGACGAAGCTTATGATCTGGCCGATTCTGCTCCCGATCCGGAAAGGATCGCCATCAATACGGCGGAAGGCCGCCGGATCGACAATTGCATGAACGAACTCGAGGCTGACCGTGCCGACGCGGTGCGCAGGGCCTATGTCGAGGGATTGAGCTACCAGGAACTCGCCGAGCTTTTCGGCGTTCCACTGAATACGATGCGAACATGGCTGCGCCGCAGCCTCTTGAAGCTGAGAGAGTGCATGGAGCGATGACCACACAGAACCCCGAAAGCGGAGATTCCCGTCGCGACCAAGTGATCGCCGGCGAGTACGTGCTGGGTGTTCTGTCCGCCGACGACCGCCGCAAGGTCGAAGCGCGCATGGTTCTCGACGGCGCCTTCGCGGCCATGGTCAATCATTGGCAGAGCAACCTTTCCTCCTTCGACGAGGTCTACGAGCCGATCGCGCCGCCACCGCAGGTACAGGTCGCGGTCGAGCGCCGGCTTTTTGCCGAGCAGGTGAGGCCGGCCGTGGCCACAGGCGGTTTCTGGAATTCACTGGCGCTTTGGCGCGTCCTGACGCTAGCATCGGTCGCCGGCCTGGTAACCGTTGCGACGTTCTCCTCCGGCGTCCTGACGCCCGTGAGCCAGACGCAGCCGCTTGTCGCGGAACTGACCGGCGATGCAAGCACCACCATCAATCTCCTGGCGCAATATGATGCGGGAAGCGGCGCGCTGAAAATCACACCCGTTGCAGCAAAACAGGCCGAGGCCAAATCGCTGGAGCTCTGGCTGATCGAGGGCGACAATCCGGCCAAGTCGCTCGGCATCCTGCCGCAGACGGGTGAGGGCGAGATCATCATACCGCAGGAATTGCGCTCCAAGTTCGGCGCCGGCGTGACGCTTGCTGTCAGCGTCGAACCGTTCGGCGGCTCGCCGACCGGAAGCGCGACCGGGCCTGTCGTAGCCGTCGGAAAAACGCGACTGCCTTAGGCGTCTCGCATTTAGCGTAAGATATAACTTACCGAATGCTGCGGTTGAAAGATCGCAGCATTCTTTGTCGAGTTTGTCAGAAAACCATAAAAATCAAATATTTGAAGAAATCTTTCTTTTCCTGAAACTCTTTCCGAATGCCTCCCGTTCCTTGTTTTGTCCTCTGCGCAGGGAACACGAATTCCAGAAAAATTGGGAGAGCCCGCATCGCGGGTCTTAAGAGATCAACAGGAAGGAATAGAGATGTTCAAGTCCATGCTGCGCACGGTCACCGTCGCTTCGATACTGTCCGCTGCCGCTTTTGCTGCCCATGCCGAAAACCCGATGGTCGGCGGCGCACCGATGTATGACAACAAGAATATCGTCGAGAACGCCGTCAATTCGAAGGATCACACGACGCTGGTCGCGGCCGTCAAGGCCGCCGGTCTCGTCGAAACGCTCCAGGGGGCCGGCCCGTTCACGGTCTTTGCCCCGACCAACGAAGCGTTTGCCGCGCTGCCGGCCGGCACGGTCGATACGCTGCTGAAGCCTGAAAGCAAGGACATGCTGACCAAGGTTCTGACGTGCCACGTGGTTGCTGCTAGTGCGATGTCCGATGCCATCTCGAAGATGGTGGCCGATGATGGCGGTACGCATGATGTGAAGACGGTTGGCGGCTGCGTGCTGAAGGCCAAGGCCGACGGCGGCAAGATCACCCTGACGGACGAGACCGGTGGGGTCGCAACCGTCACTATCGCCGACGTCAAGCAGTCGAACGGCGTCATCCACGTGATCGACAAGGTTCTGTTGCCGAAGTCCTGATCGCATGGGAATTGGGGCCGGGTGTGTTCTCGAACGCATTTTCGTGTCCCGGGCCGGATATCAGTCCCTTCCGGCCCAAGGTCACCGGTCTTCATGCCGGTGACCCTTTTCGTATTCAAGTATTTCCTCACGCGGGATTGATCGCCATTTGTTTTGCCGTGCGAGGAACGGCGCACTAGTTTGGCGAAGGATTGCCGGAGCCTTTCGGCAGACGGGAGAACACCATGACAAGCCGACGCTTCTTTCTTCTTTCCGGAGTTGCCATTGCCGCGGCAGCGTTTCGCGGGTTTGCGCCGAAGAGCATTGCTGCCGAAACATTCGAGGTGACGAAGACCGATGCGGAATGGAAAGCGATCCTCAACGACGAGCAGTACCAGATCCTGCGCCATGAGGACACGGAACGGCCTTTCACCAGCGCGCTCAATACCGAGAAGCGCAAAGGCACGTTCCACTGCGCCGGTTGCGATCTGCCGGTCTATTCGTCCGAAGCGAAATATGACAGTGGCACCGGCTGGCCGAGCTTCTGGGAATCGCTGCCGAAGGCGGTGGGCACGCGTGAGGACACATCGCTGTTCATGACCCGCACCGAATGTCATTGCAGCCGGTGCGGCGGGCATCTCGGCCATATCTTCGACGACGGTCCGCAGCCGACCGGCATGCGCCATTGCATCAACGGGATGGCAATGACATTCACACCTGCGTCAGCTGCCTGACCGCGTCTTAGAAGGTGCCCGGCTGGGGAGACGCGGGCTGGTTACCGGACAGGGCCTCCTGCAGCCTGGCTTCCTGTTCCGGCGACAGCGAGGTCTTGATCACCTTGCCGCGCAGGCCGGTCAGTTCGGCCAGGACCTTTTCCGGCTGCACCTTGCGGACGAGTACGAACAGCGCGGAAGAGTTGTTGGGGATGGTTTCACCCAGCGACTTGATGAAGTTGTCGTCGATGCCATAGTCGGCAAGCGATCCCGAAAGTGCGCCGGTGCCGGCGCCGATTGCGCCGCCGATGGCAAAGCCCGCCAGTGGGTTGAGGAACAGGAGCCCAACGAGGCCACCCCACAGTGAGCCGCTTAGGAGGCCCGACGTTGCGCCGATGGCGGTGAGGTTCAGGCTCTGCTTGAGGTGAACCTTACCGTTTTCGTCGCGCACTACGACGACGGCGTCCTCGAGATCAATCAGGTATTCCTTCTTCAGCGTGCCCAGCTTCAGAAGCACCTTGTCTGCTTCGTCGGTGCTGTCAAAACCCACAACAATCAGATCGGACATGTTGTTTCTCCTTGAACGCTTGACGTATCGGAGGTCGCCGGAAGGCCGACCCGCGCACGGAGATAGAGCACATTTCATGTCAGGGTAGTGTGACAGCGGCAATCAGGTTGAAATGGCGACGCGGATGGCGTCGCGCAGCTCTTCCATGCCGATGCCCTTCTCGGACGATGTCGCAAGGACTTCCGGAAAAGCCGCCGGTCTTTTCTTGATCTTTTCCAGCGTCTCGGAGATCAGCTTCGGAACCGCCGGGTCCTTGATCTTGTCGGTCTTGGTGAGAACAACCTGATAGGACACCGCCGCCTTGTCGAGCAGGGACAGAACATCGTCGTCGTTCTTCTTGATGCCGTGCCGGCTGTCAATCAGTACATAGACGCGCTTCAGCGTCGAGCGGCCGCGCAGATAGTCGAAGACGAGCTTGGTCCAGGCATCGACATGTTCCTTCGGCGCCTGCGCGTAGCCGTAGCCGGGCATGTCGACCAGAGCCATCGGCGGCAGGTCGCCGGGTTCGCCCGAAAAGCCGTCCGGCACGAAATAGTTGAGCTCCTGGGTGCGGCCCGGCGTGTTCGACGTGCGGGCAAGACCCTTCTGGCCGACCAGACCATTGATCAGCGAGGATTTGCCGACATTCGAGCGGCCGGCAAAGGCGATCTCCAACGGACCTTCCGGCGGCAGGAATTTCATCGACGGCACGCCGCGGATAAATACCCATGGCCGCCCGAAAAGGGGCTTGTCGTCCTGCGGCTTGGCGTCTGTCATGGCGGTCCTGTCCTTGGTTTCGCTCAGGACTTCAAGGTTTTGTGCCGCCATGTCAAGAAAACTCGCGATTTTCGTAACTTTGCTCAGCCGAGCGCCCGCCGCTGGCGCCACATCTCGACACTGAGGTAGGAAAGCAGGGCGACCAGCACCACTGTTCCGCCGACGATCGTATTGAGGCTCGGGATCTCGCCGTGGATTAAGGCGACCCAGAGCGGTGCGAGAACCGTTTCCGCCGTGCCGAGGAGGGCGGCGAGCGCCGAGGGAAGGAGCCGCGCGCCAGTGACGAAGAAAGCGAGCCCGAGGCCGAAGTTAAGGGCGCCGAATGTGACGAGGATGCCGAGTTCAGGCATCGTGACACCAAGCCCGGAGGCCATGATCGCCGCAACAGTGCCGGCGACGATGGTGCCGAAGCAGGCTGCCGGCGTCATGCGCACATGGGCGTAGCGGCGGGTGATGACGGTGGCGAGCGCAAAGACGCACGCGATGAGGATGGCCAGCGCATCGCCGATCGGCGAGACCGTGCCGCTTACGGAATCCGACACCATGATGGCGACGCCGCCGATGACGGCTGCTATGGCGAACCATGTCAGGAGCGAGACGCGTTCCCGAAAAACGATCCAACTGATGAGAGCTGCGATCAGTGGCACGCCGGCCTGGATCAGCACGACATTGGCGACGGTGGTGTAGGCGAGCGCCAGGATGAACGAGGTCGAGGCGATGGCAAAGCACAGCCCGACGGCGACACCCGGCAAGCCCATGTTGCGAAACAGTGTGACAGTGCCGCGTGGCCCGTCACGCAGCAGCATGAAGCCGATCAGGAACAGGGCAGCAAACAGCGAACGCCAGAAGACGATGGTCCAACCGTCCTCGATCGACAGGAAGCGGGCGAGTGTGCCGCCAAAGCTCCAGACGATGGCCGATCCGAGCACGAGGGCAATCCCCTGCGTAGCGCTTTGTTGGCCGGCGGCTACGGATTGTGGCAGTGTGGAGGGCTGCGACATGACGAGAACCCGGTTGGCGGAATGCAGAATGTAGAAGCGAATTGAAATCAAGGCGCCGATATTCGCGACAGGCACCTGTCGCAAACCTCATGCGCTATAGCGCAATGGCTTCGGTTCGAAAAGCTACACGCCTAGCGAACGGTGATCGCCTCGACAAGGAGCGACTGCAATTCGGTGACGGCCGGGCTCTGCTCACTGCCGGATGTATGCAAGGCAAGTTCGATATGGCCAAGTGCGGGCAGGTCTGACGTGGCGGGATCAAGCACGCGCAGATGCGGGGGGACACCCTCCGCAGTCCGCGGCGTGACGCCGAGGCCTGCTGTCACCGCGGCCCAGAGACCACCGAGGCTGGGGCTGGCAAAGGCGTGACGCCAGGCGATCTTTTCGCGGTCGAGCGCTTCAAGGCCCGCGGCCCGGAACGCGCACGGGGAATCGAAGGCGATCAGCGGCAAGGGCTCGCTCTCATCTCGTTTGAACCCTTCCGGTCCGATCCAGACGACAGGCCGCGTCGCGATGATCTTTGCGTGCGCGTCACCCATGCGGCCCCATGTCAGCGACAGATCGAGGTCGCCGCGTTCGACGGCTTCTGCCAGCGCCGAGCCGCGATCGACGCGGGCCTCGACGCGGACTTTCGGGTGCGCGCGGGCAAAGCGGCCGAGCATTCCGGGAAACCACGTCTCGGCAAAATCCTGCGGCAGGCCGATGCGCACCCAGCCCTGCATGGCCGAAAGCCCCAACATGGCACTGCGAGCCTCGTCGTTGAGCTCGAGAATGCGGCGAGCATAACCGATCATGATGTCGCCGGCTTCCGTCAGCGCCAGCCCGCGGCCCTGCTTCTGGAACAATGTCTGGCCTGCCTGTTCCTCTAGCTTGCGCAATTGCAGGCTGATGGCTGACGGTGACCGGCCGAGGCGATCGGCGGCCTTGGCGAAGCTGCCGAGGCTGATGCCAGTAACGAAGGTGCGCAGCACGTCCATGTCGATGTTGATGGGCAGAACCATTCTGTTTTCCAAAACTATCAGTTCAGAAGATCAAATTTTTCAAAACAAATGTGCGGCAGTATTCTGCTCGCGTCAACTCATTCCCGAAAGGAAAACACTCATGCCCTTCGTTCACATCCACGTCGCCGGTGCCAAGATCGGCGAACGCGAAAAACAGCAACTGCAGAAGCAGGCAACCGGTTTCATGGTTGATATCATGCGCAAGCGGCCGGAAGTCACGGCCGTTCTGGTCGATGTCGCCGAGCCCGGAAGCTGGACCGTCGGCGGCGTTCCGGTGCCGGTCGCTGCCAATCTTGATGTCAAGGTGACACGCGGCACCAACACGCACGAGGAGAAGGCACGATTCGTCGCGGCGGTGGCGGCGATGTTCCGAGAGGTTCTCGGCCCGGAGCTTCCGGTCGCCACCTATGTCGTCGTGGACGAGATTGAGGCGGATGCCTGGGGCTATGACGGCGTGACGCAGGAAGAGCGGCGGCTCTTGCGTGCACAGGCCGCCGCTGCTGACGCCGCCCGCGCGGCCTGAGCCAGTCAACCCTATGTTAGAACGACAAAGGCCCCGGATGCGATCCGGGGCCTTGCGATCTTTGCGATATGTTCCGGCCTATTCGGCCGGTTTCGGTTTTCGCGAGAACAATCCCTTCAGATTGTCGAACAGTTCGATCTTGGCACCGTGGCGCTTCATGATGAACGCCTGCTGGGTGATCGACAGCGTGTTGTTCCAGGCCCAGTAGATGACGAGGCCGGCCGGGAAGCTGGAGAGCATGAAGGTGAAGACCAGCGGCATCCAGGTGAACAGCATCGCCTGGGTCGGATCCGGCGGCGTCGGGTTCATGCGCATCTGCAGGAACATGGTGATGCCCATGATCAACGGCCAGACGCCAATCATCAGCGCATGCGGCACGGCATAGGGCAAAAGGCCGAACAGGTTGAACAGCGACGTCGGATCCGGAGCGGAAAGGTCCTGGATCCAGCCGAAGAACGGCGCGTGGCGCATCTCGATGGTGACGTAGATCACCTTGTAGAGCGCAAAGAACACCGGGATTTGGAAGAGGATCGGCCAGCAGCCGGCAATCGGGTTGATCTTCTCTTCCTTGTAGAGCTGCATCATGCCCTGCTGCAGCGCCATGCGGTCGTCGCCGTGCTTCTTCTTGAGTTCCTCCATCTTCGGCTGAACCTTCTTCATGTTCGCCATCGAAGCATACTGCTTCGAGGCAAGTGGGAAGAAGAGCGCCTTGACGACGATGGTGGTCGCCAGGATGGCGACGCCGAAATTGCCGAAGTAACGGAAGAAGAAGTCCATCAGCAGGAACATCGGCTTGGTGATGAAGTAGAACCAACCCCAGTCGATCATCAGATCGAACTGCGGAACGTCGTGTGGTGCTGCCTCAGCTTTACCAGTGTTACCAAATCTGAGGAACAGCCAGCTGAACCAGCTGTCGTCTTTCGAATAGCTCTGGATAACTCCGACTTCCTTGGCGCCTGCGAAGACGAGGTTCTTTACGTTTGTGCTTTGGCCAGCGGCAACAGTAATCGGGTCCTGCTTATAGTCCGCCTGAAAGCCGTCTTTGGTGGAGTGTGCGTACCTAGACTCGTAGGGCAGATTTTGCGGCGGTATAATAGCAGCAGCCCAATATTTGTCGGTAATGCCGAGCCAACCAGTCGTTGCCTTCTCATGCTTGATGGGAGCGTCGTCTTCCACCTTGCCATAGGCAATTTCGCTGAGGCCGTGTTCGCCGATCACGCCAATGAAGCCCTCGTGAAGCACGTAGACGCTGGGTGTGGTCGGCTTGTTGAGGCGCGCGACTCGGCCGTAGGAGCTCAGCGAGACAGGAGCGGCGCTGCCGTTGGTGATGACGTCGGCAACCTGGAACATGAAATGGTCGTCGACGGAGATCGTGCGTTCGAAGACCACACCCTTGTCGTTCGTATAGGAAAGGACCACCGGTGTCGTCGTGGTCAGCTTGTCACCGCTCTTGACGGTCCATACAGTCTTGTCCTGCGGAACGGTGCCACTTGTTTCATTGCCGAGATAACCGAGTTCGGCGAGATAGCCGTTCTGCTTATCGGAACTGAAAAGTGTGATCAGCGGGCTCTTGTCGTCGACGGTCTCGTGGTATTCCTTAAGCTTCAGGTCGTCAAAGCGAGCGCCGGTGAGATTGATGGAGCCGCTCAGTGCGGGGGTGTCGATAATGACGCGGGCGGATTTCACCGTAGCCTGATCGCCGGTCTCGACAGAGCTTGGAACGGAGCCGTCCGCCGGCTGGGTCTGGCCGGTGGCTGCCTGACCGTTTGCCGCAGGTTTGCCTGCGGCCTGCGTCTGGGCCTGCTGGGCTTCCGCGACAAGACGATCTTTCTCTATTTTCGGATTGACGTAGAGAAACTGCCAGGCAATCAGAATGAGCACCGACAGGGCGATCGCCACGAAGTAGTTGCGGTTATTTTCCATCATTCTTTCCTGGGGCGGCCTGCGGCCGTGAATGTTTTTGCTTATTTTCGATGCGCTCGCCGAGGGTCTTGCCGATCCGTGCGAAGGGGGCGCTCAAAACGTCGCGTCTGGCGACAATCACATAGTCATGTCCGGGCTTCATTGCAAATCCGGCGGAGAGCCGCACGGCTTCCTTGAGGCGCCGGCGCATCCGGTTGCGCTCGACGGCATTGCCATGCTTCTTGGTAACGGTAAAGCCGACGCGCGGCTCGGCGTCCGGCTCGCCGCGATCCAGAACCTCAAGAAGGATCAACGGACCTTTCCGCTGCTCTCCCTTGCGCACAGCAAGAAACTGCGGCCGGCTTTTCAGCCGCCCGACAGTCGATTTATGCTTGGGTGATGTCATTCGCCCGCGCTCCTTCTGGGAGCAGGTGCAACCGAGGTCCACAGGGACGTTTCGGTGATGCTCCGGCGCCGTGAGGCTGCGCGTGCAGGTTTCGCGAAGGTTACTGCGCGAAGACGCGGCACGCGCCAGACGGCCTTAAGCCGACAGACGCTTGCGGCCACGTGCCCGGCGGGCAACGATAACCTTGCGGCCACCCTTGGTGGCGATACGTGCACGGAAGCCGTGACGGCGCTTGCGAACAAGCTTGGACGGTTGATAGGTACGCTTCGTCATTTATTTTAATACCGCGGTGTGCGGCCCTTCTTGGGTTTGCTTCTTAGCAAGGGAGCGTTACGTTCCGGGCATGGCACTGCACAGGGCAAGGGGACTTGTCCGGACGTGGGCGGCTTATAAGAGCAAAGGCCCGCAAAAGTCAATTGCCGGCGCGGAAAAGCTGGGAATAGCACTGTTTGGGTCGTTTCGAGCAACCTGCAAGTTGCGCCGCGCCATACTTGCGTCCTCAACTCAGGATTGAAAATTAGAATATGTTAATGTAAGAACATAAACAAACCCCTAAGCGCAGGACACTAGAATTGTTCGGTTTGGGGAAGAGCTTCGTTAACCAACGGAGTCTTAGTGTCGCTCCTTATATATGAGCCCGTAAGCTGCCGCTTTCAGGCCTGCTGCCGGTCCAAGGAGATGCGTTTCATGAAAATTCGAGGCAAGATTTATCTCATCGTCGGCGTGATGAGCTTGATCGCACTGGCGGTGACCGGCATGGCCCTGACAGTGATCACGCAATACAATTCAAGGCTCGTCCAGTTCGACAATGCCTCGGATCGCGCCTTCAACGGGGAGCGTCTGAACCGCCTCGTCACAGGGGTGGTCATGGAAGCGCGCGGCATCTATGCCGCGCCGACGGTCGAGAAATCGAAAAGCTTTGCCGAAGGCCTGATGAAGAACCTTGGTAAGATCGATACTCTTTTGGCCGATTGGCGGCCGCTGGTTCCCGCCGAGCAGCTGCCGGCGTTCGATGCGGTGGTCAAGCGGGCTGCCGAGTTCCGTACGTTCCGCACCGAGACCGCGCGCCTCAGCCAGGAAGTCTCGCCGCAGGCAGCCAACGAGCAGGGTAACAACGAACTCAACCGCGCCAACCGGAAGGCTTTCCAGGCCGAGATCGATGCCATCGTCGACACTGACCGTGCAGCGCTTGAAGCCATTCAGGCGGAAGTCAGCGCCATCCAGCAGCAGATGATCCTGATCGTCCTGCTGACGGCTGGTTTCGGTCTTGCGGTCGGTATCGGCACGGCCTTCTACATCGGCACCAAGGAACTGAGCCAGCCGATCCTCAAATTGACCGGAACGATGAAGCAGCTTGCTGACGGCGATCTCGATGCCGATGTGCCGTTCTCGGGGCGCAAGGACGAGATCGGCGAAATGGCAAGCGCAGTCGAAGTCTTCAAGCGCAACGGCCTCGCCGTGCGTGAACTGAACGCGCAGGAAACCGCGCTGCGGGAAAAGAGCGCCGATCTCCAGTCGAGCATCGCCGTCGTCGTTTCGGCCGCCGCGGCCGGCGATTTCACCCAGCGGATCAACAAGGACTACGGCAACGCCGACCTCAACCGCTTTGCGGCGAGCGTCAATGAGCTAGTGGACGGAGTCGATAGCGGCGTCAACGAAACCCGCCGCGTCATTGCCAGCCTTGCGGTCGGTGATCTCACGCAGAATATGAACGGCAAGTTCCAGGGTGCCTTTGCCGAACTGCAGCAGAACGTCAACGATTCGCTTTCCACCCTGCAGAACACCCTGCGCGAAGTCCGCACCACGACGGACTCGATCAACGGCAATTCGTCCGAACTCCGCTCCGCTGCCGACGACCTGTCCAGGCGCACGGAACAGCAGGCCGCAGCGCTCGAACAGACCTCGGCGGCGCTGGAGGAAATCACCGCCGCAGTCCGCAATTCGACGGACCGGGCTCAGGAAGCGACTGTCATGGTCACCGAAGCCAAGCAGAGCGCTGCGCAATCCGGCGAAGTCGTGCGCAAGGCCGTCGATGCCATGGGCCGGATCGAGCAGGCCTCCAGCGAGATCGGCCAGATCACCAATGTGATCGACGAGATCGCCTTCCAGACCAACCTTCTGGCACTCAACGCCGGCGTCGAAGCCGCGCGTGCCGGCGATGCTGGCAAGGGCTTTGCTGTTGTCGCCCAGGAAGTTCGCGAGCTTGCCCAGCGTGCGGCAAGTGCTGCCAAGGACATCAAGGGGTTGATCGCAAAATCGGGGGCCGAAGTTTCGACCGGCGTCAAGCTGGTTCAGGAAACCGGCCAGGTTCTCGGCCAGATCGAGACACGGGTCTTGAGCATCAATGATCACATTCACTCGATCGCCACCGCAGCCCGCGAGCAGTCGACCGGTCTTGGCGAAGTCAGCACCGCCGTCAACCAGATGGACCAGGTGACCCAGCAGAACGCCGCGATGGTTGAGGAAGCCAACGCCGCGACGCATAAGCTTTCCGCCGAAGCCGACAGCCTTGCGCGGTTGATCTCGCACTTCAAGCTGGACGAAACAGCCCAGCTGCGTGTTGTCGCTGCCCCGGTTCGGGAACATACACGGCCCGTCGCTTCGCCCGCCCGCAAGATGATGGGAACCGTCGCGCGCGCCTTCGGCGGCGGGTCGGCAAGTGCCGCTGTTTCGAAGGACAATTGGGAAGAATTCTGATCCGGCGACGAAGGCAGGACTTGAATAGCAATCCCGCGGTGATCCAGGATCACCGCGGGATTTTGCGTTCGATCACGGCGACGTTTTTTACCGCGATCATTCGTTATTGGTTCCGGCAGCGCTTTCCTTCTAATGCTGCTGCGATGAAACAGGATGATCAGAAAAGGCGGCATCTGAACGTGGAGAGCCATCGGATAGCACCAGTGGCGAGCGCCGAGGCCACGGAGCCTGCGCAGCCGCTTGTCCTGCGTGTCCTGCCGCTTGTCTTGCTCGCGCTGGGTCTTGCCGCGGCTTATGGTTTGGGCTGGCATCGTTATGTTTCGCTTACCTGGCTGGCCGACCAGCGCGAAATGCTGCTGGATATGGTCGCGCGCCATCCGCTGACGGCCGCAGCGCTGTTTTTCGTCGTCTATGTCGTCGTGGTGGCGCTATCGGTTCCGGCGGCTTCGGTGCTGACCATCTTTGCCGGCTTCCTGTTTGGCTGGCTGACCGGCGGCGTCATCGTCGTCGCCGCTGCTACCGTCGGCTCCTGCATTCTGTTTGCCGGCGCGCGTACGGTGTTCGGCGATATCCTGCGGCGGCGGGCAGGCCCGTTCCTCAGCAGGTTTTCCGAGGGGTTTACCAGGAACGCCTTCAGCTACCTGCTGGTTTTGCGCCTCGCTCCGGTCTTTCCGTTCTTCGCGGTCAACATCGCCCCCGCCTTCTTCGCCGTCAGCTTGCGGACGTTTGCCTTGGCCACCGTCGTCGGCATCATTCCGGGAACTTTCGCCTATACTTGGCTTGGCTGCGGCTTCGAGCAGGCCATCGGCGATGCGATGGAGCAAGGACGGCCCTTGCTGCTGTCGGACTTCCTGACGCCGGAACTGACGTTCGCCTTCATGGCTCTGGCCGTCATTGCCGCGCTGCCGCTTCTCGTGCAGTTTGTCCGCGAAAAGAGACAGGCGGCAGGCGATCGTGGAAAAGACTGACGGCGTGACAACGGTTCTTTCTCCCGACATCTGCGTGATCGGCGGCGGCTCGGCTGGCCTTTCGGTTGCCGCCGGCGCTGCCGCCTTCGGGGTGCCGGTCGTTTTGATCGAGCGCGGCCTGATGGGCGGCGATTGTCTCAACTATGGCTGCGTGCCTTCCAAGGCGCTGATCGCCGCCGCCCGGCATGCGCATGCGGTGCGCAAGGCCGCCGAATTCGGCGTCATGGTCGGCGAACCCGTCGTCGATTTCGAGAAGGTTCACGCGCATGTCCGATCGGTGATCGGCGCGATCGCGCCGAATGATTCGCCCGAACGCTTCACCGCCATGGGTGTCAGGGTAATCCAGGCCGAGGCGAGGTTTGTCGACCGCGACAGTGTGACCGCTGGCGGGCTGACCATCCGCGCGCGCCGGTTTGTGATCGCCACCGGATCCTCGACCATCATTCCGCCCATTCCCGGGCTCGCTGACATCGATTACCTCACAAACGAAACCCTTTTCGACCTGACGCGTCTGCCGGAGCACCTGATGATCATCGGTGCGGGCCCGATCGGCATGGAGATGGCGCAGGCCTACAGACGGCTGGGTACGAGGGTCACCGTCGTCGATGAGGGGAGAGCGCTTGCGAAGGAAGATCCGGAGATGACGCGGATCGCGCTCGACCGGTTGCGTGACGAAGGCATCAGCATTTTTGAAAATAGCCGTGTTCTCTCCGTCGAAAAATCGGTGACGGGCGTGCGGCTGCAGTGCGAGACAGAGATAGGCCCCATGACCGTGGACGGCAGCGCCCTGCTTCTCGCCACCGGGCGCAAGGGCAACATCTCCGGGCTCGACCTCGAGGCCGCCGGTATTGCCGTGACTTCGACAGGCATCGCGGTCGATGGCAGCCTGCGCACGAACAATCGCCGTGTCTATGCGATCGGTGATGCGGCGGGCGGGCTGCAATTCACCCATGCCGCCAATTATCACGCATCGCTGGTGCTTCGCGAAATCCTGTTCCGGCTGCCGGCACGGGAAAATCGGGACATCGTTCCCCGCGCGACCTTCATTGATCCGGAAATCGCCGCTGTCGGCCTTGGAGAGGACGAGGCGCGCAAGCGGCACGGTCAGGTGGCCGTCCTGCGTTGGCCCTACGCCGAAAACGATCGCGCCCAGGCGGAGCGTGCCACCGGAGGGTTGATCAAGGTCATCGCCAGCAAGCGCGGAAAAGTTCTCGGCGTCAGCATTGTCGGGTCAGGAGCGGCCGAGATGATCAATATGTGGTCGATGGTGATCGCCAATGGCCAGGCGCTTCGCCACCTGCGCAACGCCGTGGCGCCCTATCCGACCATGACGGAGATTGGAAAACGTGCGGTCATCGCCTATTATACGCCCCTAACACGAAAGCCGTTCGTCCGTGCCATCATCAGGCTGTTGCGGCGCTTCGGCTAAGGCGGCGGATACGCACAAGATGACGGCAGAGACGACAGACACCATGGTTGCGAAGAACCGGCCGGCGCGCGCCGGCTTCCTTCGCGGCCTATCCGGCAAGCTGCTGCTTTTGACCGTCTTCTTCGTCATGCTCGCAGAAGTGCTGATCTTCGTGCCGTCTGTCGCCAATATGCGCATCCGCTGGCTGGAAGACAGGCTGAACACTGCGGCCGCGGCCGGCGTCGTCGTCGATGGCCTCCAGGATGTGCAGCTGTCGCGCCCGGTGCAGGAGGAAACCCTGATGGCGACCGGCACAAAGGCGATCGTGCTCCGGCGCAAGGAGGAATCGCGGCTGATCGCGGCGGAGGATATGCCGCCGGAAGTTGACGCGCAGTACGACGTTGCGGCGATGACGCCGCTTGTTGCCATCCGTGATGCCTTCGACACGCTGCTGTTCGGCGGCGACAAGGTCGTGAGAATCTATGGGCCGGTCGGCGACAGCGATGCCATCATCGAGGTTGTGATGGAGGATGCGAGCCTGCGCAAGGCGATGCTGATCTATTCGCGCAACGTCTTTTTCCTGTCGATCGTCATCTCGTTGTTCACCGCCACCTTGATTTTCCTGGCGATCAACCGGCTGATGATCGTGCCGATCCGCCGGATGACCACCAACATGCAGGACTTTTCCGCCGAACCGTCCGATCCCGCTCGGGTGCTGGCGCCGGCACCCGGTCGCGACGAACTCTCTGTTGCAGGCCAGCACCTTTCAGCCATGCAGCAGCAATTGCAGAAGACGCTGAAGCAGCAGAAGAACCTTGCCGATCTCGGCCTTGCCGTCTCCAAGATCAATCACGACATGCGCAACATCCTGGCGTCGGCGCAGTTGATCTCGGACCGTCTCGCCGATGTCGACGATCCGATCGTCAAGCGTTTCGCCCCGACACTTCTGCGCACCATCGACCGCGCCGTCGGTTATACCACGGAAGTCCTCTCCTACGGCCGCACGACCGAGCCTGAGCCGCATCGCCGCTTCGTCAAATTGCGGCCGCTGGTGAGCGACGTCGGCGAAATGCTGGCGATCGACCCGAACGCCGGCATCGAGTTCCAGATCCAAATCCCCGACGACCTGCAGGTCGACGCCGACAGCGAACAACTGTTCCGCGTCGTCCACAATATCTGCCGCAACGCCGTGCAGGCGCTGATGAACGATCATGCCGACAGCGGTTCTCCCCGCACGGTCAGCGTCTCGGCAATGCGCACCGGCAGCGTCGTCAGCATTTCGGTCGATGACACCGGCCCCGGCATGCCGCCCAAGGCGCGCGAAAACCTGTTCGCCGCCTTCCGTGGCTCGGCCCGCTCGGGCGGTACCGGTCTGGGGCTGGCCATTGCCCGCGAACTCGTGCTGGCCCACGGCGGTACGATCGCGCTGGTGGAGAAACCGACTCCCGGCACGCTCTTCCGCATCGAACTGCCTGATCGTCCCGTGCCTCTTGATGCCTTCCGCTCGAAGGCCCGGCAGTGACTGCAAGGCCCTCGAAACGCCCGCCATTGTCCTCAAACCCGCGCTGTGGAAAGGTTTGGCCTCGGAATCCATCCACAGTTTCAAAGGTATAAGTGAGCACTTTCATCAAAAAAGAAAATTTTTGCCGAAATACGCTTGCATTCCCCGGTTGGACGTTTTAGAGGATCGCCACGCAAGCGGTTGACGCCGCAGCGACACGCACCCGTAGCTCAGCTGGATAGAGCATCAGACTACGAATCTGAGGGTCGGACGTTCGAATCGTTCCGGGTGCGCCATTTCTTTTCAAAGATTTAAACGAAAGAGAAGACGCTGGGTTTTGACGCGTCGGAGAGTATCTCCCCCGTTCGGGAGAGATACGGATTTCTTGCACCGTCGTATCTGGCGTGATCCATGGTGCCTATGAGCACGGGGCAGTGTGATCGCCGACAATGGCGTTGATCCGTCAGATCACCATGAAGTCGGCATTGGTCAGCGAAAGCCCTGTTGATACTTTGGCGAACTGAATGCCATCGAAGGAAACGCCGCTGCCGTCACGGTCGTAGAACAGCTTGCCAGTGTCCGTCTCATAGATAATCCGGTCGCTTGAATCGCCGGCAAGGCCGGTGCCGTTCGCGGCGAATGCAGCGGCGGCGAGCGTGCCGACGGCCAACACCGTGAAGATCGCATCGTCGAGCTGGATCGTGTCGGCGGCAACGTTGAAATCTGTGATCGTATCGACGTTCGTGGCGGCGTTCAGCGCCGTGTTGAAATTGAACGTATCGCTGCCCGAACCTCCGGTCAGCGTGTCGTTGCCCGCATAGCCCTTGATGACGTCATTGCCTGCGCCGCCATTGATCGCGTTTGCTGCCGAGTTTCCGTAGACGGAATCATTGAAGTTGGAGCCGGTCAGGTTCTCGATCGAGTTGAAAGTGTCTCCCTGGGCATCACCTGTGTTGATGGCCGTATTGGAGAGGCTGACAATCACCCCTGTCGTTGCCGACGAATAGGCTGCGCGGTCGGTCCCGGTGCCGCCGCTCAGATAGTCGGCTCCGGCGCCACCCATCAGGGTGTCGTTATCGTCCTGCCCATAGAGGCTGTTGTTGCCCGATCCAGCATATAGCCGGTCGTTGCCGGCGCCGCCCTGAATGCTGCTCGCCGCGGTCCCGAGCCGCCCGTCATAGAGGTCGTCGCCGGCATCAAGATTGATCTTGCCGATGATCGTTCCAGTATTGGTGATCTCGTCTATCGCCAGCGTTGTCCCGACGGGGCTTCCTTGATAGGCGAAAAGGCCGCCTTTCAGCAGGCCGCTATTGTTAAAGACCACCTTCTCCGTCGAGGTTTCAGAATCCCGGATGAACCCGTAGTTGCCGGCATCGATCGTCCCGGAATTATCAATTGTCGTCGTCGTCGCGCTATCGATTCCCCAATGGGCAATGCCTATCCCGCCGGCATGGATCGAACCTTCGTTGACAATCCGCAGTGCGAAGCCGTGAACCACAATCGCGTGTCCCGTAAGCGCTTCGACTTGGCCACCGGCTCTGATGTGGATGAAATTATTGGTGTCGACAGTGGCCTCATCGCCGATCCTGATCGCTTGGTTGGAGCCATTTGCGACGACGCCGTCGATTCGCACTTCGTGGTTGCTGCCGGTGCCGAAGATCGTTCTGTCGGCAGTTGCGGCGATAAGGACATTGGCTGCGACAAAAACACTATCTGTAGTGGTGAGATCAACCACCAGGGCTGCCTGGGTGACCGACTGTGGAATTTTCCATGCCATAATAATTCTCTCCAAATTTTGACGATATTATATTGATCAGGCGCAGTTCTATTCTCGCCAGACATAACAAACATGAATTTGCTATGGAAGGGCGCCTATGATGAAGAAAATTTAAATATTTTTAGGCTGTGTTTTGTTTAAGGTGACAATTTTATGTATTTCTCATTGAGATTTTCGCCATTGCTGTTCGAATTTAAACGCAGGCCGGCCGGTGAGCGGGCAAGTTGCTCTAATCTACGAACCCGATATCCCCGACTGGTCGTCGCGCCTAGTCACGTATTTCAAATTGTTGAAGCCGGGAAAAGTGACCGTCCGCAGACGAGCGCGGCTTTCGGCACGCGCTCTCACGCATGAGATGAGGCATGGTTGGCCAACGCGGCAAGCATCAGGCCCGCGCCGGCCATGCGCGGCCGGTTTCGTGACGTTTACGGCAGGTGACTGAAGCGGGCGATCTGCGCATCCTTCATCAGGTTGCGAAAGTTAGGTCCGCTGACATGCACCAATGTCCTGTGGTCGCCGCCTTCGAAATAGACGTCGCTGGCGTTGCCGAGGCTTTCGTCGAGGATGACAGGCACATCGTAGGCTGATCCGACGGGTGGCACCGCACCAACATCGCAATCGGCGAAAAGCGAACTGACCTCCTCCTCCGAGGCGAGGCCAAGGCGCCTGTTCATCACATCCTGCAATGTGGAGAGCTCGATCCGGTGCGTGCTCGGAACAACGGCGACGACGTACCCCATTTCGTGATGCACGACCACCGATTTGGCCAGCCTGCTGCCCGGAACATGCGCCGCCAGCGCCGACTGGCTGGTTGTTGCCGTGCGGTGATGAGCGACGGTGTCGTAGGCGATACCCTCGCCGTCGATATAGTCCCGAAGTTTCCTTGCGATTGTCATCGTAGGCACCTCCTATGTTGCGCCGTGACGCATAGAGAGAACGACATTTTCCTCTCATCACCCGCGAAGTCAACGATGAATGGACAGCCACAGAGGCAGGCGATGGTTCGGTCGACCGGCGATGCCTGGGCAAGCCGCAGCTACGGCTTGCGCCGCAGCGCCTCGATCAGCGTGCGTGTCTTCCCGGTGGCGTAGACAATGTCTTCGCGCTCGAGATGCACGGTGATCTCGACATCTTTCCAGCCAGCGCCATTGTCGCGGGCAAAGATCACGGCCTCTTCCAGCGATGCAAAGACTGACGCCGGTGTGCCGGCAACCCAGAACTGCACTGCGCATTCCGCGTCTGAGTAATTGGCGAGTGCCTTGATCGGATCAAAAGCCATACGGTTCTCCGGTGGTTTGCTGCGTTGCTGACCTGTCGACTGAGCGCGTCGACAATGCTGCTATAACCGGAAAAGGCCGCCCGGTCTCCCCGGTGTAACCCTCCATAGACAATCCAGGGCTCCGGCATCGTTCTGTAGGCCATGCCAGCCACAAACGGGCCGTCTAGCCGCCCGCGAGAATCTCCAGCGTCCGGGCATCGGCTTCGCCGCCGAAATAGCGCTCGACCGCAGTCCGGAACGGCTCGGGGTCGGTTGCCGCTTCGCGAAACAGGGTCATCGATGAGCGGAGCTTCATATCGTCGGGCGAGCCGAAGATCTGGTGAGCCGTGCGATTGCGCACCGCGTTGATCGTGCGCGTGCATTGCACGAGACGGCTGCCGAGCAGCGGATGGGTAAGGTAGGCGCGGGCCTCGTCGAGGCCTGAAATCGCGAAACGAATGGCGGTCGGGGAATGGCCAAGACCTGCGACCTGCGGGAAAATGAACCACATCCAGTGGCTCTCCTTGCGGCCATGTTCCAATTCGCGAAGGGCGGTCTCATAGACCGGCTCCTGCGCCTCGATGAAGCGGGAAAGGTGGTACGGATCGTTCATACGGTGCACCTCCGAACATCCAGGAAAGAGGCGGCGCAGGATTGTCCAGCGCCGCCTCTTTACTCTACCACTTCTGGTGAACGTGCACCTTGATCAAACGCTCATAGACGTCGGCAAGTTCCGCCAGCGTTTCCTCGGGGATCGCGGCAAGGTCGCTGGCGGCGGCATTCGCCTGGGCCTGGGCTTCGTTGCGGGCGCCGGGGATGACGACGGAGACCGCCGGGCTCTGGAGGATCCAGGCAAGCGCGAACTGTGCCATGGATGCGCCCTGCGGCACCAGCGGCCGCACCTGCTCGACGGCTTCCAGCGCAACATCCAGCGGCACGCCGGCAAAAGTCTCGCCGACATCGAAGAACTCGCCGTTGCGGTTGAACTTGCGGTGGTCGTCGTCGGCGAATTTGGTGTCGGCGGTGATCTTGCCGGAGAGCAGGCCCGAAGCCAGCGGCACGCGCACGATGATGCCGACATTCTTTTGTCGAGCCTGCTCGAAAAACAGGTCGTGCGGGCGCTGGCGGAAGATGTTGTAAATGATCTGGATCGTCGCGACGCCCGGATACTCGATCGCCTTCAGTGCTTCCTCGACATTCGAGACCGAGACGCCGTAGTTGCGGATCTTGCCCTTGACGATGAGATCGTCCAGCGCGCCGAACACCTCCGGCCGGTAGAATACTTCCGTCGGTGGGCAATGCAGCTGGACGAGATCGAGCGTTTCGATGCCGAGATTGGCGAGGCTCCGGTCGATGAAGGCTTCGATATTGGCGCCGGTATAACCATCGGCCACGTGCGGGTTCAACCGGCGGCCGGCCTTGGTGGCGACGAACGGCTTGTCGCCGCCGCGTTCCTTGAGCACGGACGCGATGATCTTTTCCGAGCGGCCGTCGCCATAAACGTCGGCTGTGTCGATGAAGGTGACGCCAGCGTCGAGCGCAGCATTCAGCGCGCGCTTGCCGTCTTCCTCCGAAACGTCGCCCCAAGCGCCACCGATCTGCCAAGCGCCGAAGCCGATTTCGGAAATCGTGGCGCCGGTGCGCCCCAATGTTCTGTTTTTCATGTCTTAATCCTCGCCGGCGGCGAAGCCGCCCCAAATCCCCGCCTGTTTTGAACGGGAAACCTTGTTTACCCGTCGTTTCTATTCCGAATATGACAGGCTGGCCAGCATTCAATCTTTCGGAAGATGTGCGGTTTGAAGAAAATCATTCTTGTTTTCAAGGTGTTATAATCGAACCCGTCGGGACGATATCAATCCTCCAAGGTGAGAACGGCCCGGCCGCGGCTGAGGTCGAGAACGATGGCCGAGGCTGCCTCTGAGGCGTCCTTGGGGATTTCCAACGCGAGACTGGCGCCGGTGCCCGTAAAAACCTCCGCGCTGATCGTCACGCCCAGGCCGGCAAGCCGCGCCCTGATCAGAGCGAGATCGGAAAAGTCACAAACCACGTTGCCCCGGACTGTCTCGATGACCTCCACCTTTTCCGCCGCCCGCAGGCACATCGCGGCCGTGCCACCATAGGCACGGATCAGCCCGCCGCTGCCGAGCAGCGTGCCGCCGAACCAGCGGGTGACGACCACGGCGATGTGATCGAGCGACTGGCCGTCGATCGCCTGCAGGATCGGCTTTCCCGCCGTGCCACTCGGCTCGCCATCGTCGTTGAAGCGATAGGTCTGGCCAATGCGGAAAGCCCAGCAATTATGGCTGGCGGTAGGATCGGAATGCTCGGCGATGAAGTCCTTGGCGGCCTGCTCGTCGGACACGGGACCACAGATGGCCAGAAACCGGCTTTTCTTGATTTCCTGCGTATGGGTCTCGATGCGCTGAAGCGTGAACATTCGTCCGGTCCGTTTGCGCGGTGATAACGCATCGGGAGGGACGATGCCAAGAGCCGCAAAGTTTCAACGGGTGTCGGGCGGTACTGCTCTCCGGCTTCTATCCTCGGCAGCGTCGGGCGTCGATGTCCACGGACATTGCAGTATCCCTTGTGCGCATCGAGAACGGCAAGCCGGCGCTTTGCCGAGGTTCGGGAAGGAAGATAAAGTGGGTCATTCATGATATTATCCGAGTAATGCCGCATGATTTGGTGAAAGCCAGCCATGAATGTGAAACCGGCCCTCAGCGACCTCTCCGCCAGCGACCTCTCCGCCTTTGCCGCCATCGTCCGGCATCGCAGCTTCCGCAAGGCAGCCGACGAACTCGGGCTGTCGCCCTCGACGCTCAGTCACATGATGCGGGTGCTGGAGGCAAACATGGGCGTGCGTCTTCTGCACCGCACGACGCGCAGCGTATCCACAACCGAAGCCGGCGAGTGTCTTGTCGCAAGGTTGCGGCCGGTGCTGCGCGATCTTGACCTGGCATTGGAGGAAATCGAAATATTCCGCGATCGGCCGATCGGCCGATCGGCACTCTGCGCATCAGCGCCAGCGAGATCGCCGCCCGGATCCTGTTGAAAACGGTCGTCCCGATCTTTCTCGATCGCTATCCCGGAATAACGCTTGATCTCGTCACGGAGGCCCGGCTGGTCGATATCGTCGCCGAGGGTTTTGACGCCGGTATCCGGCTTGGCGAGGCGGTGCCGCAGGACATGATCGCGGTGCGCTTTGGCGATGAGATGCGTTTCGTGGCGGTGGCCTCTCCCGCCTATCTCGCAAGGCGCTCATCACCGCAAACGCCCGACGACCTGAAAGACCATGCCTGCATCCGCTTTCGCCTGCCAAGCGGTAAGCTGTTTCGATGGGAATTCGAAAAACACGGCCAGGAGCTGAACATTGACGTCCCCGGCGCCCTGATCCTCGATCACCTGGATCTGATGTGCGAGGCAGCGGTGCAGGGCCTGGGGATTGCCTATGTGCCGGATAGGTCAGCAAAGACTGACATATATTATGGCCGACTGGTCACCGTCCTCGACGACTGGTGCCCATCGATTCCCGGCCTGTTTCTCTACTACCCCGGTCACCGCTACGTGCCGCCGGGTTTGCGGGCGTTTATCGATGTATTGAAGGAGGTTGGGTGAGGCTTTTGGCGATGTCGGGTTGAGATCGGTAGAGGGTGTCTTATCATTCGCGAGGCACCCCTGATTTCCGTCATGCTCGCCCTTGTGGTGGGCATCCAGTTGCCGCGCGTCGGCGCGGTGTCAGAACCTTTTTTCCCGAGGGTTGAGAGTCTCTTGCGCTGCAGACGCGGCGCTGCTGGATGCCCGCCACAAGGGCGAGGATGACGGAGAATGAGGAACCTCGGCTGGACATAGCCAAAGCCGCGGACTTGGAGCCATCGGCATTTGAGACTGACGAGCGCCCGAACCCTACCCGATCGACATCAGGCTCGCATTGCCGCCGGCGGCCGCCGTATTGACGCTGGTGGAGACTTCTTCCAGGAGCCAGTTCAGGCAATAGGCATCGGGGTTCTTGCCGAGTTCAGTCGTCGCTGCTGCCTGTACCAGAACCAGTGGACCGGGCAGGGCGGCGACCTTCTTGTTGGCGGTGCGCACACGTTCCGCCTCGCCTTCGATCAGCGCGCCGGCAAAGGGCACATCCATCCTCCAGTCGGCGGAGAAGGAAACGCGAGCGGCGACCGTGGCGGGTAGCGACGCCAGTGCTTCCTTGAGGCCGGATGCCGTATCAACCACGGCGGTATTGCCGGTTGCGAATACCGCCGCAAGCTGGCGGTAAAGACCATCCGCAGTTTCCGGCACGAGCAGGATACGGCCACGCGGATGCAGCGCATAGATGTTGCGCTCGCCGACCGGGCCGGCAAGCTCGGTCGTCAGGCCCAGTGCCGACTGGCTGCCGGTTTCGCGGGCATCCTGCGCCTGGGTTTTCAGGCCCTTGCCGTCCAGCCACTTGGCGAAGTCGAGCAGCACGGGATCGGTATGCACCGAACTGTGCTGCGGCGGCACCGGCGGGGTGGTGACGAGGCGGCCGAGATAGAGCGGGCCGCCTGCCTTCGGACCGGTGCCGGACAGACCACGTCCGCCAAAAGGTTGCACGCCGACGACGGCGCCGATGATGTTGCGGTTGACGTAGAGATTGCCTGCCTTCACGCGGCTGGTGACATGGGCGATGGTCTCGTCGAGACGAGTGTGCAGGCCGAAGGTCAGGCCGTAACCGGTGGCGTTGATATCATCGATCAACCGGTCGAGATCGTCGCGTTCATAGCGCAGCACATGCAGGACCGGGCCGAAGACTTCTCGCTTCAGGTCGGAGAGCTTTTTCAACTCGATGATCGTCGGCGGCACGAACGTACCTTCGGCCGTGGCGGGCGACAACGCGATTTGCTCGACCTTGGCACCGATGCCGCGCATGGTTTCGACATGCTTTTCGATGATGCCCTTGGCTTCCGCCGTGATCACCGGACCGACGTCGACGGCGAGGCGGTCGGTGCGGCCGATGTCAAGCTCGTGCAGCGCGCCCTTCAGCATGGTCAGCACGCGGTCTGCAACGTCGTCCTGCAGGCAGAGTACGCGCAGCGCCGAGCAGCGCTGGCCGGCGCTGTCGAAGGCCGACGCGATGACGTCGCCGACGACCTGTTCGGCAAGCGCCGATGAATCGACGATCATGGCATTCTGGCCGCCGGTTTCGGCGATCAACGGGATCGGTCGGCCGGATGGTGACAGGCGATCGGCAAGCTGCGCCTGGATCAGCCGAGCCACTTCCGTTGAGCCGGTGAACATGACACCCGCGATATTCGGCGCACCGACAAGGGCCGCACCGATGCGACCGTCACCCGGAAGTAGTTGCAGCGCCTCAGTCGGAATGCCGGCCTCATGCAGGATGCGCACACCTTCAGCTGCGATCAGCGGTGTTTCCTCGGCGGGCTTGGCCAGCACCGGATTGCCGGCCACAAGCGCGGCTGCAATCTGGCCGGAAAAGATGGCGAGCGGGAAGTTCCACGGGCTGATGCAGACGATAGGTCCGAGTGCCTGGTGCGCGGGGCCAAGCGTGCGGGTCGCCTGTTCGGCGTAATAACGCAGGAAGTCGATCGCTTCGCGCACTTCGGCAATGGCATTCGGCAGCGACTTGCCGGCTTCGCGCACGATCAGGCCCAGCAGCGTCGGCATCCGGGCCTGCATCAGGTCGGCGGCGCGGACCAGGCATTTGGCCCGCTCGGCAGGCGACACGGCACTCCACTTCGCACCCTCGGCAAGGGCAATCTCGACGGCGCGGTGTGCATCATCCTCGGCGGTCTCGATGACAGAGCCAACGACATCGCGATGGTCACCGGGGTTGAGAACCGGGCGGCTCTCGCCACGCAGCTTTTCGGCGCAGAGATGCGGGGCGGCCGTCCAGTCGATCGCCGCACTCGCCTTGAGGGCATCGGATAGCATCGACAGCGATGTCTCATTGGAAAGATCGAGACCCGTCGAATTGCTGCGGCCGGCATAGAGATCAATCGGCAGCTTGATCTGGTCGTGCTGCGTGCCCATCACCGGCATCGCGCGAACGACATCGACCGGATCGGCGATGAGTTCGTCCACCGAAACTGCCGGATCGGCGATGCGATTGACGAAGGAGGAGTTGGCGCCGTTTTCGAGCAGGCGGCGGACGAGATAGGCAAGCAGCGTCTCATGCGTGCCAACCGGCGCATAGATGCGGCAGGGACGGTCGAGATTGGCCTTGCCGACCACCTCGTCGTAAAGTGGTTCGCCCATGCCATGCAAGCACTGGAACTCATATTTTCCGACCTTGAAATCGGGACCGGCCATTTCGTAGATCGTTGCCAATGACTGGGCATTGTGCGTGGCGAACTGCGGGAAGATGACGTCGGTCGCGTCCAGCAGTTTGCGGGCGCACGCGATGTAGGAAATGTCGGTGTAGATCTTGCGGGTATAGACCGGGAAGCCATCGAGACCGTCGATCTGGGCGCGCTTGATCTCTGCATCCCAATAGGCGCCCTTGACGAGGCGGACCATCATCCGGTGACCGGAGCGGCGAGCGAGATCGATGATGAAATCGAGAACGAATGGGCAGCGCTTACCATAGGCCTGAACCACGAAGCCCATGCCGTTCCAGCCGGAAAGATCCGGATCGAGGCGCAGTGCCTCCAGCAGGTCCAGCGACAGCTCCAGCCGGTCGGCTTCCTCGGCGTCGATGTTGAGACCGATATCGTAGCTCTTGGCGATCAGCGCCAGCGCCTTCACCTTCGGCAGCAATTCGCCCATGACGCGGGCCGACTGGGCGCGGACATAGCGCGGGTGCAGCGCCGACAGCTTGATCGAGATGCCGGGGCCTTCATAGATGCCGCGGCCGGCCGAAGCCTTGCCGATGGCATGGATGGCGTTTTCGTAATCGGCATAATAGCGCTTGGCATCGGCGGCCGTGGTCGCCGCTTCCCCGAGCATGTCGTAGGAATAGCGGAAACCCTTGGCTTCCAGCGAACGGGAGCGCTTCAGTGCCTCATCGATGGTTTCGCCGGTGACAAACTGTTCGCCCATCATCCGCATCGCCATGTCGACGCCACGGCGGATCACCGGCTCGCCGGCTCGTGCGATCAGGCGAGTGAGGGCAGCGGACAGGCTGCGGTCGTTGACGGTCGATGTCAGCTTGCCGGTGACCACTAGGCCCCAGGTGGCGGCGTTGACGAACAGGGAGCGCCCGCCGCCGATATGCGAACGCCAGTCGCCATCGGCGATCTTGTCACGGATCAGCGCGTCGCGGGTGGCGGTGTCGGGAATGCGCAGCAACGCTTCGGCCAGGCACATCAGCGCCACGCCTTCCTGGCTCGACAGCGAATACTCATGCACCAGCCCTTCGACTCCAGAGCCCTTGTGCTTGGCGCGTAGCGCCGTGATCAGCTTGCGGGCGGTCGTTTTGGCGCGGTTGCGGATATCGTCTGGCAGTGTTGCCGCCGCGACCAGCGGCGGCAGGCATTCTGTTTCGGGGCGGCGGTAGGCGGCGGTGATCGCCTGGCGCAGTGCCGTCTGTTCTGCAATCGGTGGAGCGAAATCGGCAAAGGGGGCAGTTGCGGCGGTCTGTTGCGGCTGGCTCATCGAAATCGTCCCTCTTCGAAGCTGTCAGGCGCACGCGACGTGGCCCGGAATTCATGGGCGCAAAATAGGGCAGAGGTCTCCGGATAGCTATCCGGGAAAATAAGCGTCAGGACGGATGTTTCACCAAAGATAAAGTTACAAACGGTGTAATATACGGTCTGATTGAAATCACGCCGGATGATCCGGCGTCAGAGCAGAACCTTCTGTGACAGCTTGTGGCGGGCCATCAGGCACTCGTCGTCGCCCGGCATGCAGGTGCGGCAGACGATCGGACGGACCGCATAAATCTTGCAACCGACATGAACGCCAAGCTTGCCGTCGAGCGCCGAACAGCGATTGTCCTCACACCGCATGCCACCGAGATCGGCGGATACATATTCAGCCGGGATAAGGTCCAGGTCCTCATCGGTCTCTAGGGAAAATCGCGGCCAATCCTGCGAATAGCTGCAGCATGCGCCACAACTCTGGCAGTCGAAATCTTCAGCGGGAACGGCAAGGGTCATGGCAGGCAGCATAGCGGAAATCGTATGGGAGCGGAATGGGCCGGTGTCATATGCGGTTCAAGCCTCTCTCTTGTGGGAAGGCTTACAGCGAAGCGGAGGGAGGGCCGGGCGTGAAAAACAAAGTCTCCTCCCAACTGCTCCCCACAATAGGATGGGCCTGACCCTCACGCCACCGTCGCTTCCCTGACGGCGATCTCATAGTCTTCCGTATGCACCAATACACCCGTGTCGGTCATGACCGCGATGCCATAGGCAGCGGGTTCGTCGACGGCGAGAGAGGCATCGGGTGCATCGAAGGGCATCGGCTGTTGATGCACCGGGCTCTTGAAGACGGAGAAGGGGATGCCGCGGCTCGAGCCGGAGATCGTCCGGTGCACATGGCCGGCGAAGATATGCAGCACATTGCCCCGGCGCTTGACGATATCGTAGAAATCGACCTCGTTGATCAGCCGCATCAAGTCCATGCAAGTGAAGCCCGTGGCGTGTGGCGGGTGGTGCATGAACAGCAGCACCGGCAGATCGCCGGCGGTTTCCAGATGCCGGTCAAGCCAGGCGAGACGTTTGGTACAGAGAAAACCGGCATGGCTGCGCGGATAGTCGTAAGGCGGGGCAAACAGCGTATCGAGGATGACGGCGCGGCAATCGGGAAAATCGATGACGTCCTGGATGAACCCGTCCTCATCCTGTGCGGCTTTCGGGAAAACCTCGAGAAACGTATCGCGCCGATCATGATTGCCGATGGTGATGGCGAGCGGCGGAACCAGTTGATCCAGGAGGGATTTCAGCCGCTCATAGGACGTCCGGTCGGCCCGGTGCGCCAGATCGCCCATGACGATCACCCTGTCCGCATCGGCATGGTACCGGTTGACGTGCTCGATGCCGGCGGCAAGCCGCTGGAACGGATCAAGGCCGATGATCGACATGCCCTCTGGCACCATATGCAGGTCGGTGAAGATGATCAGCTTTGTCATCTGGCATATCCGTTTCAAAAGAAATTGCTAATGAATGCCACCAAGCTGTCGGGGACGCGCTCGTGCGTCAAGCAACATAATTGGGAGGGTTCAATCAGAACGCGATTTCAAACAGCGCATCGCCGTAGCCGACGCCTTTGCCTTCGGCGACGAGGATGCGGGTTAGGACGCAGTCCTTTGTCACGGCGACGGAGCGCAGTGTCATGCCGGTCCTGATATAGGCGACGATCTCGCCTTTCGCAGCTTTTCGCGGCAACGCGGATGGTGCTGCCCCGCTTGCCGGATGCCGATGCAGGACGATGCCGACACCGGGCGAGCGGAGCGTGTCTAGCTCCCTCGTTTCGGCCGATCGTGGAGGTTCGGCAATCGCCGCGGCTTCCACTCTGGAGCCAAGTGTCAAACGAAGCTGCACGGAATCTTGCTCGTACTCGAACGCTGCGATCCCGTGCCGCTCCATCAGGGCACTCACTTTTTGAATATCTTCGCTATTCATCGGCTCACGCGGTCTTCTCGAGGGTGAAAAGCGGCATGCCTGCATTCACCGGGGCGCCATCCTCAAGATGGATCGCTGTGATGAACCCGGCGCAGTCGGCTTCAACCGGGTTCATCATCTTCATGGCTTCGATGATGCCGAGCTTGCGGCCGTCCTCGACTTGGTCGCCGATCTCGACGAACGGCGCTTCGCCGGGCATCGGTGAGCGGTAGAAGGTGCCGGGCAATCCGGCGGCGATGACATGCTCTTTTGGCTCGACCGTCGAGGCGGATGCGGATGCCTTCGCACTGCCATCAGTCGACGAAGAGACAGTGCTGGCTGCGCTGGTTTGAAGCGTTTGCGCAACCGTCTTCGACAACCGGATACGCGTGCCGTTTTCCGTCAGTTCCAGCTCGTTGACGCTGGAATTTTCCAGAAGGCGCATCAGCCGTTCGATCAGGTCGAGGTCCATGAATGTCTCGTCTTTGCCAGAGTCAGGAGAGGAAGTTTCTGACCGCGATGCCATCGGCCTCAAGGCCCCGGCGGACGCTCGCCGCGATGGTGACGGCGGCGGGGGTATCGCTGTGCACGCAGATCGAATCGATTGGCGTTGTTATGCTCTTGCCGGTGATGGTTTCGATTGCGCCGGTGCGAACCATACGAATGACGCGGGCGGCGGCCTCGGCCGGATCATGGATGACGGAGCCGGCGATCTTGCGGTCGACCAGGTAACCCTCTTCCGTATAGGCGCGGTCGGCAAAGATTTCCGATGCCGTTTTCAGGCCCATCTCGTTTGCCTGGCGCTGCTGGTGGCCAAGCGCGATGACGAGGCAGATCAGCGAAGGATCGACTGCCTTGATGGCGCGGTTGACGGCCATCGCCACATCGGCATTCTGCTGGGTCAGGTTTCCGAGCGCTCCATGCGCCTTCACATGGGTGATCGGATGGCCTGCATAAGCCGACATCGCTTGCGCCGCTCCGATCTGGTAGGCGACGAGCCGCTCGATCTCGCCTGCGGAGAACGGGATGTTGCGGCGGCCGAAGCCCCAGAGATCGGGAAAGCCGGGATGCGCACCGACAGCCACGCCGCGCTCTTTTGCCAGCGCGAAGGTCGTTGCCATGATCTCGGGATCGCCGCCATGGAAGCCGCAGGCGATGTTGGCCGAGGTGACGATTTTCAGGATCGCATCGTCGTCGCCCATCCGGTAGGCGCCGAATCCTTCGGCCATGTCTGAATTGAGATCGACACTCAAGGGTTTGGTGGTCAAGGTTTTTTCCAGCTTCTGTATGGTCTGTTCCCACCAATCCTAGCGCATGTTCCAGGCTGGGGAAACAACAAGGGCTTGCTTCCGGACAAACATCATGGGCTGTTGACCCCATGCAAGCGGCTCGGTCAAATCAACCGGCTTCATCCGCGATAAGTGTATGGCAGGTTTCGTGCGGCTGAATTCGACAGCGGCTAGGCAAGATGTCAAGCCTGATATAGCAGATGAAGCGCAGAATTCTGTTCGATAGGTTTCGCAGGTGACCGAGGTTGTTTCTCCAAGATTGAGTATGGAAGGCGCGGGTGCGATACTGCTTGACGCCGCCGGTGCTGTTTTTTCGGACGACGTCCAGGCGCGAATCTGGGCGGTGGCCGCTCAAATGCTTGGCGTTCCCGGCATCGCCGAAACCGTGCCCGGCATGAATAATCTGATGATTGTCTTTGATCCTCTGACGATCGCACCGGATAGAGTGGAGCGACTGTTGTGCGACGCCTGGCAGACGGTGGTACCCGATGCCGTTGCGGGCAGGGCTGTCGATATCCCCGTTGTTTACGGGGGCGCCACCGGCGAAGACCTCGTATCGCTGGCCGATCATGCCGGATTGAGCGTTGACGAGGTTGTGCGCAGGCATTCAGAGGCAGTTTATTCGGTCGCTGCGGTCGGCGCCATGCCGGGGTTCGTCTATCTTTCGGGGCTCGATCCACAACTTGCCATGCCGCGGCGAGCGGTGCCTCGCATGAAGGTGGAGATCGGCTCGGTGATTATTGGCGGCGCGCAGGCCGGCATCATGCCGTGCACGGCGCCTTCCGGATGGCACATCATTGGCAGGACCGAGGTTCCGCTGTTCGATCCGCTCCGGGATCCGCCTGCAGCCTGCAGACCCGGCGACCGGATCCGCTTCCGGGTGGTCGAGGTGAAGCGATGATCGCGATACTGTCGACCGGTGCCGTCAATTCTGTCCAGGACCTCGGACGTACCGGCTATCTCGATGCCGGCGTCGGCCGTTCGGGGACGATGGACGCGCCAGCGCTCGAAATAGCCAATCTGCTGGTCGGGAACGATAAGGGCGCGGCAGGCATAGAGGTTGCGCTGTTTCCGTTCCGGTTGCGTTTCGAAGCCGATACGGTTTTTGCTTTGGCCGGTGCCGATTGCCCTGCGACACTGGGTGATAGAGAGGTCTCCGGTTGGTGGGCGATGAACGCCAAGGCTGGAGATACGCTGACGCTCGGATTGCCGCGCTCCGGTGCCCGTGCGCTGCTCGCCTTTCAGGGTGGCCTTGAGGTGCCTCTTGTCCTCGGGTCGCGATCCACCGATCTGAAGAGCGTTTTTGGCGGACTAGAGGGCCGCGGATTGAACCGGGGCGACATCCTGAGCCTGATGGACAGACCACGCAAACCGCTGAAAATGGACGGTGGTTATGGCGCCGATCCGTCAAGCCTGCGAGGGCGTCCAACAGGCAAGGATGATGTCATTGTGCTGCGTGTTCTGCCGAGCGCCGAATATGCCGCCTTCACTGCGGCGGCCATCGCGCGTTTCCATGACACCGACTGGCTGATCACCAATGACGCAAACCGCATGGGCTACCGCCTGAGCGGGCCGGAACTTTCTCTTACTCACAAGCTGGAGCTTTTCTCCCACGGTATCATGCCGGGCACCGTGCAGGTGCCGCCCAATGGCCAGCCGATCATCCAGCTTGCCGAGGCCAATACCTGTGGCGGCTATCCGAAGATAGCCAATGTCATCGAGGCGGACCTGTGGAAACTGGCGCAGGCGCCAGCGGGTGCACGGCTGCGTTTTGTGATGACCGATCGAGACACAGCCGTTACGGCTCTGAGGCAGGAGCGCGCCTTCATGGCGGCGCTTGCTGCCTCCATCAGCCTGATGCGCGGTTGGATGTGACCTCTGAAAAATCCGGAGTGAAACGATGAGATGGAAACGCACGATCCAGTTGCTGGATGTTCATTGCGAAGGTGAAATCGGCAAGGTCGCCATCGGCGGCGTCCCGAAAATTCCGGGCAATTCAATCGCCGAGCAGTTGAACTACATCAACACTGTCGATGATAGCCTGCGCCGGTTCCTTTGCCTGGAGCCGCGCGCAGCCTCGATCGGCTCCGTCAATCTGCTGGTGCCGCCGAAGCGGCCGGAGGCGGACGCCGGCTTCATCATCCTGCAGGCGGACCAGGCCCATGCCATGTCCGGCTCCAATTCCATCTGCGTGACGACAGCCTTGCTCGAATCCGGCATGATCGAGATGAAGGAGCCGGAAACGGTGGTGATGCTCGATACCGCCGCCGGCCTCGTCAAGGCGGCGGCCACCTGCCACGACGGTCGCTGCGAGCGGGTGAAACTCACCATGGTGCCGTCCTTCGTTCACGAACTGGATGTCGAGGTCGATACGCCGGACTGGGGTCGCATCAAGATGGATATCTGCTATGGCGGCATCTTCTATGCTCTGGTCGATGTCGCGCAGATCGGCACGACGATCGAAAAGGCTAATGCGCGAAAGATCGTCGAGGCCGGCATGATGCTGAAGGACCTCGTCAACCGCACCATTCCCGTCGTCCATCCGGAAATCCCGGAGATCAGGGGTGTCGCCTATGTTATGTTCCGCGATACCGAGGCGGATGGCACAGTGCGCACCTGCACGACCATGTGGCCCGGCCGGGTCGATCGCTCGCCCTGCGGTACCGGCAGTTCGGCCAATCTGGCGACGCTGCATGCCCGCGGATTGGCGAAGATTGGCGATATCTTCAAGTCGCGCTCGATCATCGGCTCGGAGTTCGAGGTTGGGCTGGAAAGTGTGACCGAGGTTGCCGGACGGCCTGCGATCATCCCGACCATTTCGGGCCGCGGCTGGACCTTTGGCTTGCATCAGGTAGCGCTCGATCCGTTCGACCCGCTGGCGGACGGGTTTGCGCTGACCGATACCTGGGGGCCGCAGGCCGGCGAAATCCGTTGATGCATTAGCGGATACTTACGGTTTGAATTTTAGGGTCATGCGTCGCGGCGGGCAGTCCATGCCCGCCCAGCGAATTGCGCGGGGCTGATCCGGCGGAGCAAGTTGCACGCCGTTTCTGGGATGCGGTAGCCTCACTTCACGCGGCCCGTCTTTGCCAGAACCAGATTTGCCTGTTCGCTCGGTTCGATGCTGGCCGTGGTTGCCGTGTCGATCTGCGGCGTGATCTTGCCCTGAGCGAAAGCGTCGCCCTTTTCTGCAGCTTTCGTGAACATTTCGGTGGCAGCAGCGGTATCCGCAGCCATGCCTTCGCCGTTTTCCAGCATCAGGCCGAGATTGACCATTGCATCGACATTGCCGCGATCGGCGGCCAACCTGTAGAAGTGCGCGGCCTTCTGATTGTCTTCCGGGATCTGTGTACCTTCGTCCAGCATCACCGCAAGGTTGAAGGCGCCCAGATTGTCCTTGGCAACTGATGCCCGTTCGAACCATTGGGCGGCGAGCGTGCCATTGGCCGCCGTGCCGACGCCGTCGCGATAGGCGACGCCGAGATTGTAGGCAGCGAGGATATTTCCGGTGGCAGCGGCCTTCTGGTAGAGCGCGAATTCGGTTGCGTGGTCGCCGCGCTCACCGATCATGACGGCATAATTCACCATCGCGACCGCATGGTTGCCTTCGACCGCCTTTTCAAGCATCGCCATGGCCTGCCCGCGCTGGCCGGCGGCATGGAGCACGCGGGCGAGTTCGAAGGTCTGTCGCGGGCCGCTGCCCTGGTTGTAGGCTTCGCGGCAAGCCGAAAGGGCGATGCCGATTCGGATGTCTTCAGTCGCCACGGGACGAAAGGCCATGTTCCGCTGCAGGTCGTGTTCGCTGCCGGCTTCTGCGTCGCATTGGTCTGCCGGAAGCAGCGGCGAGGCGGCGTGAGCCGAGGGAAGCGCGATCGCCGCGATCGAAAGCAGGCTCACGGCGGCGAGCAGGATCGCATTAACAACTGAAATGCGCTTGCCGGTTTCGTTTTTCATGGCGTTCTCCTTTGTGTTTGTGCCACCCTATGGAGCCTGCCGGTCGACGGCTGTTCCCTCGGAAACAGCGTTTGGCACGGCCGGAGAGGATAAGAAGACACGCCGGTCGATACGGCATTGGGAATGGGCAGTGCTTTAGCCGCCTGCCGTTTCAGGAAATGTTTCGGGAACCGGATGTGAACAGGGAGCAAGGACAATGACGCGAGATAACAATCTGCTGCGGCAAGCTCTTATCGGACGACGGACATTCATCGCCGGCTGCGCGCTGGTGGCAGGCGGCCTTGCCGCCATCCCGACACAGGCAAGCACCGTGATCGGCAAGGCATCGGACGTGCGCGGCAAGGTCAGCCTCAAGCGTGCGGAGAAAGAGGAGGGGCTGGCGACAGGCGCGCAGATCATGGACAATGACTTTGTTCGGACCGCCACGGAAAGCTTCGCCGACCTGCAGCTCGATGATACGCGCATCCTGCTCGGCAGCGAGACGGAACTGCTCATTGACAGCTTCATCGCCGGCCAGGGCGGCACGATGGAGCTCGGCATGGGACAGATGGTGTTCGACCGGCCGGAAGGATTGCCGAAGATCGATCTCGCCCTTCGAACGACCTTTGGCATGATCGGTGTGCGCGGCACGAAATTCTTCGCTGGCCCGAGCCGCGGCGTCTTCGCTGTTTTCGTCGAGCACGGCCAGGTGTCAGTCGATGGCGGCGGCGTGCAGCGGCTGGTGGGTGCCGGCGAAGGCATCGAGATCGCCAAGCCAGGCGATGCGCCGACGGAAACCGTTGTCTGGAAGGAAGCCAGGATCGTCGAAGCTTATGCCAGCGTCGGCCTGGCGCGCTGATATCGGGTCTCACGCCTCGGTAGTGAACAGCTCCATTTCGCCAAAGCCGCGGATTTCATGCATGCCGACCGAGCGCAGCTTGCGGCCGCTTTGAACCGACGCTTCCGGCCCGACGCAGATGGCGGTTCCGAGAAATTTGTTGGCTTCCTGAAGCCGGGCGGCGAGATTGATCGCATCGCCATGCGCCGTGTAGTCGAGCTTGCCGCCGGCACCGACCTCGCCAAGCACGGCAATCCCCGTTTCGATGCCAATGCGCGTGCGGCCGAACTGATGTTCGATGAAGCCCGGCCTGCGGCGCATTTCCTCCGTTAACGCGCGGATCGCCTCGGCGCAGTCGATAGCCTTGTTGACGTGGTCATCCAGGTCCTCCGGTGCGTTGAAGAAGGCGTGCACGGCATCGCCGACCACCTTGTCCACCATGCCGCCATACTGGGCGACAAGCCCGTTGACCTCGGCATAGTAGATGTCGAGCAAGGTCACGAGGTCGCGCGGCGCAAGCTTCTGCGACAGGGTGGAAAAGCCTTCGATATCGGTGAACAGCGCGGTGACCGGACGCTCTTCACCAGCGACGCGATCGTCATCCGGATTGTCGATGTAGCGGGCAACGACGGATTGCGGCAGGTATTGCGAGAACTTGCTGCGCGCGGTGGATTCTGCGCGACGGACACGGGCGAATTGCAGCGTGCTGGTCACGATCAGTACGAAGATCAAAGCCAGGCTGATGCTGACGGCGTCCACCAGCAGAGCGGAGCCCGCATAGATCGCCGCTGCCGCGCCGATCGTGGTGGAAATAGCGAGGATACCCAGGAGCGCCGAGGTCACCGGCCGCAGACGTGTGGCGACCAATGCCACCAGCAATCCCCCAATCAGGGCCAATGCAGCTTCGAACAATGGAAGCTGTGCCTGCCTTTCAGGAATGAAGCCGGTGAGCACGGCATTGGCGATGTCGGCATGGATCTGAACCGAAGGCTCCAGCGGCATGGAAGCGGTGGAGCGCAATCCGCCGAGATTGGGCAAGCTGCTGCCAATGAACACCGTCTTGCCCTTGAACCGGCTGTCTGCAACGGCGCCGCTCAACACATCGCCGGCCGACACAGTCCGCGCGTCTATGGCGGCAATCGGGCTGGCAGCAAAGCGCAGGCTACCATCTTCGTCCAGTTCGATCAGCCGGCTTTCAAGTTTCAGCCAGGCGGGTTGCCCGCCCAGGATCGGTGTACGGCCACCCTCGGCCAATCGTGCTGCTTCGAGCCCCAGCGCCGGGTAGGGATCATTGCCGATGATCGAGAAGGCCTGCACCCTGCGGATGCGGGCATCCTCGTCGCCAACCAGAAACGCGGCCGCCGCCGAGCGCGATGCCTTCTGCAGAAAGCCGCAGGATGCCTCTGCACCATTGATGAACCAGAGTTCGGGAATTGTCACCGGTTTTCTGACGGCAACGGGCGGTACCGGCGTCGGATGCTCTGGTCCGCCATCGGCAATCAGGAAGCCGAGAACCACCGGTAAGCCGGAAATCGCTTGCGCCAGCGCGACATTGGATTGTTCGGCCGGATCGCAGGCGGTGCTGAAAATGAAATCGACCGCGACGGCCTTGGCGCCCGCCTTCGTCAGCCGGGAAATAAGATCGGCGGTTTCCGAACGGCCCCAGTTCTTGGCTGACGTTTGCTGCACTGATTTGCGGTCGACGTCGATGACGGCAATCTGATCGGATTGTGGCGCCGGAACCCATTGAGTGAGGGAATCAAAGAAAAGCTCCCGCTGCGTCTCAAGCGCCGAGCCTGCATGGAAGAACAGCAGAAATGCGCTTAAAAGGCTTGCTGCCGCTCCGGCAAAGATCGGCCTGATCCGGGACAGGCGGAAGCTTTTCAAGGCGTTATTCCTCTTCCGGTTCCGCGATGCGTTCCAGGCGGCCAATATGGCAGGTGATGACGCCGTCGATCCGCTTGATCGCAGCACTTTCCTCCAGCGCCAGAATGGCGCGGTTCACCTTCGGGCGGCTGGCGCCAAGGATACCGGCAATATCGGACTGGCTGAGGGTGAGGCGCAGATTGGCGCTTTCGGGTAGTTCGTTGCCGTGAATCTGCTTCAGCGTCGCCAGGAAGAAACGTGCCACGCGTGCATGCAGATCGTAGAGCGCGATCGTTTCCAGTCGGTCCGTCGTGTCACGCAGTTGCGTGCAGAGATAGCGGATGATCGATTCGGCGGCATTCGGCGTGTGAGTGATGAAGTCGAGGAACGCTTTCTTGCCGATGACATAGCCCTCGGTCGCGGTGATTGCGGTGGCGTCTGCGGAGCGGGGCTGGTTGTCGAGGATGGCCATTTCGCCGAAGAGTGCGCCGGCCTCGATATGGCGCAACAGAAGTTCACGGCCCTGCGGCGTGATGAGCGTCAGCTTGATCCGGCCGGACAGCACGGCAATCATGTAATTGCCTTCGTCGCCGCGCTGGAAAATTACCGTTCCCGCCGTCCATTTGCGGTAGGTCGCAAGTGACGCGATCGCCGCGACCGTTTCCTTGTCGAATTCTTCGAAGATCGGAAAGGAACGCCAGAAGGCGGGACTCTTGTTAATTTCACTCATACTGCTTCCCCGTCCGCAGGTTCATCGCTACCCCATTGAAATTCTTCTCGCAGTATCACCGGTGTTGCAACAAAAAACGCCATGGAAATTGGAATGCTTGCCATATGCCCACGCGCAGTTCCGGCGCAATTGTCGCTGCCGGCCTCGCTTCGCTGCCGCCAACCACGCAATGTTGACGACCTATGTTCGCTGTCCACTTATTGTGAACGATCTGTTTCGTCCGCGTGGGCTGGATGAATTTGGAATTGCTGATAAATCTGTCGTCAACAACGAACCCAAACCGGAGTCTCTTCCATGCCGCAAAACGCTGTTGTCCTCGTTGGACGTATCCTCATATCGATCCTCTTCATCATGGCCGGCTACGGCAAGCTCACCGCGCTCGGCGGCACCGCCGGCTATTTCGGCAGCATTGGCCTGCCAGTCCCGATGGTCACAGCAATCGTCGTGACCGCTGTCGAATTGCTCGGCGGCATCGCTATCCTCTTCGGGTTCTTCACCCGTCCGGCCGCTTACATCCTGGCGCTCTTCTGCGTCGCCACTGCGTTCATTGGCCATGGTGATTTCTCGGTCGCCGGCAACGACATCCACTTCATGAAGAATTTCGCTATGGCAGGCGGCCTCCTCTTCGTCGCTACTTTCGGTGCCGGTGCTCTCTCGGTTGATGCCAAACGCGCCTGATTGCTGGTAACAAGAAATGGAAAACCCGCCGATTCAAAAATCGGCGGGTTTTTTATGCGGATGAGAGTTGTCAGGGGTAGATGACGCCCTTGCGCATAATGACGTTCCCATAAAGCCGCGGCTCGCTGGTCTGGACCACGGTGTGCGCGGCGCGGACCCTTGGATAGAAATCCGAGCCGAGCAACGGTATCACGGCGCGATCGGGTTCGTGCTTGGCACAGCAGGCGATGATCTCATGGTGCACCGGGTCGAGCGCATCGCGGTCCTGCTTGACTGTGGCACGAAAAATCGCCTCCGGCACGAAGTCGTCGATCGGCAGGACGCTCAATATCGCGTCGAGGACCGGGATCAGGTGATGCCCGTCGAGCCGGATCAGTCGGCGGCCATGTTCAAGGCCGGGATAATTGCCGTCGACCAGTGCGATTTCGTCGCCGTGGCCCATGGCCCGCAGTGTCGCTAGGAGTTCGGGGCCAAGCAACGGGTTCAGACCTTTCAGCATCAGGCTGTTTCCTTGAAAAGTACATTGGTATCTGTGAGGTAGCGGGAGAAGAGCGGCAGGCTGGCGCCGCCGATGGCCCGCGCCTGGGCGCCAACGGCACCCTCGATGATGTCTGGCATGATGACGCCTTCGAGATCAAGTTCGCTGACCGCATTGCGGATCGCAACGACGATTCGCTCTCGCACCCAGCCGGGAAAACCGCCGTCAATCACGGCCGCGCTGAAGTCGATGATCGAGGCGGAGGAGACGATTGCCTGGGCAAGCGCCGCCGCAGTCAACTGTATCCAGGTTTCGAGCGGTTCGCCGAAATCGATCCACTCATCGGCAGAATACCAGAGCGGCTTGGGATCTATCCCTCTTTCGCGCAGAAGATTTTCGAGCACGAAGATCGACGCGATCTTCAAAAGCTGCTGCGGCTTGCCGTTCTTGTCGGAAACCTGCAGTGGGCCGACGGCGCCTGCCGTCCCGGTGCGGCCGGAAAACAGTGCCGAGTTGAGGACAATGCCGCCGCCGATAAAGGAGCCGATATAGAAATAGATGAAATCCGGATAGGACGCGCCGACGCCGAAAATAAGCTCGGCACCACAGGCGCTGGTGGCGTCGTTCTGCAGCAGGACGGGGTGATGCGTGCGCGCGGCGACCTCAGCACGCAGGTCGAAGCCGCGCCAGCGGTCCATCGCTTCCTTTGGGGCGCCGGTTTCCTCGGCCCAGCTCCAGAGCTGGAACGGGGTTGCGATGCCGACCCCGGCAATGCGCGCGCGCTGCTCCTCGGCCAGCATTCTTTCGAGTTTCGGTATGCCCTCGACGATGAACGTCAGGATCTCGTCCGGCATCGGATATGCGTGGGTCTGGTGCAATTGCAGGCGGATATTGCCGACGAAATCCATCAGCACGAGGTCGCAGCTGCGCCGCCCGATCTTGACGCCGTAGGAGTAGACCGCGTCCGGATTGAGCCGCATCGGGGTGGATGGTTGACCGACGCGGCCGCGCACGGGATCGCCGCGCATCAGGAGATCGTCCTTTTCCAATGCCCGCATGATAACAGTGACCGTCTGCGCCGAGAGGCCGGAGCGGCGGGCGATATCCGCTTTCGAGAGGCTGCCGTGACGGCGCACCAGCGACATCACCAGTCTTTCATTGTAGGCGCGAACGCGGGTGAGGTTGGCGCCGCCGCCCGGATCGAAAACGTCCGGAACGGTCGATGCACCGCCGGAACCGGCTTGTGATGTCATGCCCGTTTCCTCCCGCCGGCGCGATCTCCCGTCCGGATCGGGTTGTTCCGGACAGGCCTCCTGATCGTGCCTTCACCCTGTTTCTTGTGTGTGCGCTGCAACAATGAAATGCGCATGCACATTTTCTGCGCAGAGAATGCCACAGATTTTTAATAATTCAATTTGATTTATTTATTGACAGGGTTTGGTTTTGATGTTTGTTTTATGTCCGGAAGCGCCACCCGCGGCAAAGGAGATGTTGCGGTGGGCGAAGCCTGACGGGCCGGTCCGCCGGTGCCATTTTTCAATCCTTGGGAGGATTTCATGAACAAGACTATTGTTTCCGCCGCTCTCGGCGCGCTTGCGCTCGGCGTCGTATTTGCTGCTCCTGCCCAGGCCGCCGACGTTTCGGCCTGCCTGATCACCAAGACCGATACCAACCCCTTCTTCGTCAAGATGAAGGAAGGTGCAGCCGCCAAGGCAGCTGAACTCGGCATCGAGCTGAAAGCCTATGCCGGCAAGGTCGATGGCGACCATGACAGCCAGGTTGCTGCTATCGAATCCTGCATCGCCGATGGCGCCAAGGGTATCCTGATCGCCGCTTCCGACACCAAGGCCATCGTCGATCAGGTGAAGAAGGCGCAGGATGCCGGTCTTCTGGTCATCGCGCTCGATACCCCGCTCGATCCGGCGACTGCCGCTGACGCAACCTTTGCGACGGACAACCTGCAGGCAGGCAAGCTGATTGGCGCCTGGGCTGCTGCAACCCTCGGCGACAAGGCCAAGGACGCCAAGATCGGCTTCCTTGATCTCGTTCCGTCGCAGCCGACCGTCGACGTCCTGCGTGACCAGGGCTTCATGATCGGCTTCGGCATTGACCCGAAGGATCCGAGCAAGATCGGCGACGAGGATGATGCCCGTATCGTCGGTCATGACGTGACCAACGGCAACGAAGAAGGCGGCCGCACGGCCATGGAAAACCTTCTCCAGAAAGACCCGGACATCAACGTCATCCACACGATCAACGAGCCGGCCGCAGTCGGCGCGTATGAAGCGCTGAAGGCTGTCGGCAAGGAAAAGGACGTTCTGATCGTTTCCGTCGACGGCGGTTGCCCCGGCGTCAAGTCGGTGGCCGAAGGCGTTATCGGCGCGACATCGCAGCAGTATCCGCTGCTGATGGCATCGCTCGGCATCGAAGCGATTGCACAGTACGCCAAGGACGGAACCAAGCCGAAGCCGACCGAAGGCAAGGACTTCTTCGACACCGGCGTTGCGCTGGTGACCGACAAGCCGGCAGCGGGCGTCGAATCCATCGACGTCAAGACCGGCACGGACAAGTGCTGGGGTTGATGCCCTAGTGCTTTAAGCACACAATGAACACGAAAGGGCGGTTTCAAGGCCGCCCTTTTCAACACCGGTTGGTAGGCCGGGCTCTTGGGAGGGAGGCGTTGTCATGACAAGCGTCCAGGAATTCGAAAAAACACTGGATCAGAGCGACAAGAACGTCGCTTCATTTGAAGATCGTTCGCCTCTGCGGCGTATTCAGCATTTTCTGCATTCGACGCCGGCCGCCGTGCCCGCCATCGTGCTGATCTTGTCCATCATCGTCTTCGGCGTCCTCAAGGGCGACCGGTTCTTTTCCGCCAATACGCTGACGCTCATTCTGCAGCAGATTGCCGTTGTCGGTATTCTCGGTGCTGCCCAGACCCTCGTCATCCTGACCGCCGGTATCGACCTGTCGATTGGCGTCATCATGGTGATTTCGGCTGTGGTCATGGGCAACTGCGCCGTCACCTACGGCATGCCCGCACCCCTTGCGGTTCTGGCTGGCTTCGTGACCGGAACCTTGTGCGGCCTGTTGAATGGCTTCCTTGTCTCCAGGATGAAGTTACCGCCGTTCATCGTGACTCTCGGCACCTGGAACATCGTCATGGCGGCGAATTTCATCTATTCCGCCAACGCGACGATCCGCCGTGCCGATATCGAAACCGCGGCCCCGCTGCTTGGTTTCTTCGGCATCAGCCTCAAACTCGGTTCGGCCGTGCTCACACTTGGCGTCATCATGATGGTGCTCGTTGTATTGGTGCTCTGGTATGCGCTCAACCACACGCCTTGGGGACGTCACGTCTATGCGGTCGGAGATGATCCGGAAGCGGCTGAGCTGTCAGGTATCCGAGTCAAGAAAGTGCTTCTCGGTGTCTATGGTCTGGCCGGCGCCATCGCAGCACTTGCTGCCTGGGTTTCGATCGGCCGCAACGGCTCAATCTCACCCTCCTGGGCGGTCACGGACTATAACCTTCAGGCCATCACGGCGGCAGTCATCGGCGGCATCTCGCTGTTCGGCGGACGCGGCTCGATCCTTGGCACCCTGTTCGGTGCGCTGATCGTCGGCGTGGTGTCGATGGGTCTCAACATGCTCGGCGCCGATCCGCAGTGGAAGGTGCTTTTGACCGGTGTCCTCATCATCTCGGCCGTCGGTATCGACCAGTGGATCAGAAAGGTAGCAGGCTGATGGAACCTCTTCTCACCGCACGCGGTCTCGTCAAGCGTTACGGTCGCGTCACCGCTCTCGACCAGTCCGATTTCGACCTTTATCCCGGCGAAATCCTCGCCGTGATCGGCGACAACGGCGCGGGAAAGTCCTCGCTGATCAAGGCGATTTCCGGCGCTGTCCATCCCGACGAAGGCGAGATCCGGCTCGAGGGCCAGGTCGTCAGCTTCCGGTCGCCGCTGCAGGCCCGAGAAGCCGGCATCGAAACCGTCTACCAGAACCTCGCTCTGTCGCCGGCGCTCTCGATCGCCGACAACATGTTCCTCGGCCGGGAAATCCGCAAACCCGGGCCGATGGGTTCGATCTTCCGCATGCTCGACCGGCCAAAGATGGCCAAGATCGCCCGCGACAAGCTCTCCGAGCTTGGACTGATGACGATCCAGAACATCAACCAGGCGGTTGAAACGCTCTCTGGTGGCCAGCGCCAGGGTGTGGCCGTGGCTCGGGCGGCGGCTTTCGGATCCAAAGTCATCATTCTGGACGAGCCGACGGCGGCCCTTGGCGTCAAGGAATCGCGCAAGGTTCTGGAACTCATCCTCGACGTCCGCAAGCGCGGCCTGCCGATCGTCCTGATCTCGCACAATATGCCGCATGTCTTCGAGGTAGCCGACCGCATCCACATCCACCGGCTTGGGAAACGCCTCTGCGTCATCAACCCGAAGGATTACACGATGTCGGATGCCGTTGCCTTCATGACCGGCGCCAAGGTTCCATCGGAGGCCGTCGCCGCATGACGATGACGCTTGCCGCCATCGCGGACATCGTCGTCGAGAAGGCGGGCCAGTCGCCCCGCTTCATCGTCGCCATTGCCGGCCCTCCCGGGGCCGGCAAGTCCACGCTTGCCGATGCGCTGCAGGATGAACTGACGCGGCGCGGCGAGCAGTCCGCCGTCCTGCCGATGGATGGCTTTCACATGGACAACGGCATTCTCGAAGAGCGCGGCCTGCTGAAACGCAAGGGTGCACCGGAAACCTTCGACGTCCGCGCCTTCATCGATATCGTTTCGGCGGTGCGCAAGGCAGATGAGGAAGTCCTGGTCCCCGTCTTCGATCGTTCCCGCGAAATCGCCATCGCTTCGGCGCGCGTCGTTGCGCCCGAGACCCGCATCATCCTTGCGGAAGGCAATTATCTGCTGCTCGACGAGGCCCCCTGGTCGCGGCTTGACGGCATGTTCGATCTGTCGATCTTCGTCGGCCCGTCCTATGAGGTTCTGGAAGAGCGGCTGCGGCAGCGCTGGATCCATTACGGGCTCGACGCCGCCGGCATCGAATGGAAGCTCTACGGCAACGACTTGCCAAATGGAAAGCGGATCATCGACAATTCACGGCCTGCCGATATCGCCATCGAGATTTTCGAAACGGCCTGATCGTCGCCTTCCTCCATTGTTTTCCGGCGTATAATGATGCTATCGGAGCCTTCGGTCAGCGCATGCCCCGAAACCATGCGTCAGAAGATTGCGCCTGGAGACAACCGTCATGAGCACCGCCACCGAACTGACAATCCACCGCCCTGATGACTGGCATCTGCATCTGCGCGACGGCGGCATGCTCAAGGGCGTAATCGGCGACACCAGCCGGCATTTCGCCCGCGCCATCATCATGCCCAATCTCGTGCCGCCAGTTGTAACGACTGCGGATGCGGCCGCCTATCGCGAACGCATCATGGCCGCACTGCCGAAGGGCGACCGCTTTGAGCCGCTGATGACGCTCTATCTCACCGAAGGCACCAGTCCCGATGATGTCGAGGCCGGGCACAAGAGCGGCCTGATCACCGCGGTGAAACTCTACCCGGCCGGCGCTACCACCAATTCGCATGGCGGCGTGCGCAATTTTGAAAATGCCATGCCGGTGCTGGAGCGCATGGCGAAAATCGGCCTGCCGCTCTGCGTCCACGGCGAGGTGACGACGCCGGAAGTCGATATCTTCGACCGCGAGGCCGTCTTCATCGAAACCGTGCTCGATCCGCTGCGCGCCCGCCTTCCGGAACTGAAGGTGACGATGGAGCATGTCACCACCAAGGACGGCATCGACTACATCAAGTCGTCGAAAGCCAATCTCGCCGGCTCGATCACCACGCACCACCTGATCATCAACCGTAACGCTATCCTCGTCGGCGGCATCCGCCCGCATTACTACTGCCTGCCGGTTGCCAAACGCGAAGTCCATCGTCTTGCCCTTTGCGCCGCTGCGACCTCGGGCGACGCCCGGTTCTTCCTCGGCACCGATTCCGCCCCGCATGTGGATCCTTTGAAGGAATGCGCCTGCGGCTGCGCCGGCATCTATACCTCGATCAACACGATGAGCTGCCTCGCCCATGTGTTCGAGCAGGAAAATGCGCTGGACAGACTGGAAGCCTTCACATCGCTGAATGGCCCAGCCTGGTATGGCCTGCCGGTCAACGCGGAAACGATCACGCTGCGCAAGCAGGCTGAAGTCGTGAAATTCCCGGAAAAGATCGAGACGGAGGCCGGCACGGTCACGGTGTTCGACCCGATGTTCCCGCTGCATTGGGTAGTTTCCTGAGGGCGACATAGACCTCCGCCGCCCTCGGGAAGCGTCATAGAGTATCAGGAAGCCTTGAGCTTCGAATTGCAGATGCTGTAGAAGCCGCCGCCCTTCTTGATCCAGGTCAGGCCGTCGAGCGAGTTGCTGGATTTGTCGATCTTGTATTGATCGAGGCAGGTATGCATCCGTGCCTTTCCGGCAGTCTCGGTCGAGTATTTTGAATCGACCTTTTTCGGGAAGACAACGCCTTTCGGCGCCTTCGCCGTGGTTGTGGCGGGCTCAGGCATATTGTCGGTATTGCTTGCGGTCGGTTCCTCGTCGGTGCTCATCGCGGCAGGCGTTGCCGCGGCGGCGTTGGTTCCGCACTGTGCTTTGCGAAAGTCATTCCACTTCATTCCATTGAGTGTTCCGGCCGATTCCGCCGCTTTGTATTTCGCGCTGCATTCTGTCATGGTCGACGCGTGTGCAGCCGATGACAGGACAAACGGTGCAAGGGAAAGAGCGGCGAGTGTGGCAAGGTCGATAATCTTCATCGGATAACCTCATCAGGCGAGGACACCAGGCGTTCAGCGATACGTTGAACGTCCGCCTCGATTGAAAATATGTCTCCCGGTTTGTGACCGGATGATGGTTTTTTCCACGCTGCTACCGAAGCTTACCAAGAGTTAATCTAGCCCTGTTCAGGCCGATGAATCGGGCGGTCATCAGGCTCTGGATCGGATAATTCGGGTTCGCCTGGGGACAAGCTTGATCCCACGAAAAACTTCGCCTAACACTGCGGCTGGCCGGATGCGGCCAGCCGCCCCGCAGTGCCTTGGCACGATGGTGAACGCATCCTCCTTGAAAACCTTTCTCATCCTTGCCTTTGGCTTTGATGGCGAACGGGTCAGCAGAGCGGGCACTGATCTTCCTGTTTGCCGCCATACGGAGGATGAAACATGCGCGATTTTCGCGATGCAAAGCTGATGGCCAAGGTCCTGAAACAGGCCTTTGGCGAACGAAATACAACTCTCACGCATAGTGAAGTCCTGGAAATCGTTGCCGCCCAATTCGGCTACGATCAGTGGAATATCCTGTCCGCCAAGATCGACGCAGCGGAGAAGGCGCCGGGCACGTCCGCAGGCGCCATCGGCATCAAGCCGCCGATCCCGATCTTCCGCATTTTCGATGTCGCCAAGGCGATGGAATTCTATTGCGGTTTCCTTGGCTTCACGCTGGATTGGGAACATCGTTTCGGCGACAACTTTCCGCTCTATGCCCAGGTTTCGCGCGAGGGCATGATCCTGCATCTGAGCGAGCATGCCGGCGACGCAAGCCCCGGCGCAAAGGCGTTCGCCTGGGTCGAGGACGCTGTCGCATTGCAGCTCGAACTGGCTGGCAAGGACTACCGCTACATGAAGCCGGGGATCGAAGACGCGCCCTGGGGGCTCGAGGTGACCATCATCGATCCCTTCAGCAATCGCATCGCCTTCTGCCAGAAGAAATAGCCGTGCGCGCGGCGGCGAACCCTTGCCGCCGCGCGTTCGACCTCTGGTGTTCCCGGGCCTGAACTGCTATGCGCGGGAGATACAAATCCAAGCCTTGAGGAGCCCGCCAATGATCCAGACATCCTTTCCCGACAAGGCCGTCATGGCCGAGCTCGTCGCCAAGATGCTCTGGGAAATCAAGGCCGTGCATTTCAGTGCGGACAAGCCATACAAGCTGGCTTCGGGCATGGCGAGCCCAGTCTATATCGACTGCCGTAAGCTGATTTCCTATCCGCGCATCCGCTCGACGGTGATGGATTTCGCGGCTGCGACCGTGCTGCGCGAGGCAGGCTTCGAGCAGTTCGACGTCATCGCCGGCGGCGAGACGGCAGGTATTCCCTTCGCGGCGATGCTGGCCGAGCGGTTGGCCCTGCCGATGATCTATGTCCGCAAGGCGCCGAAGGGCCACGGCCGCAACGCCCAGATTGAAGGGCATATGCCGGAAGGCGCCCGCGTCCTCGTCATTGAGGACCTGACGACGGCCGGCGGCTCGATGTTCAAGTTCATCGACGCGATCCGCGCGGCCGGCGGCGTGGTCGATCACGGCATCGCGCTGTTCTACTACGACATCTTCCCCAAGGCCCGCGGCGAGATGCAGGAAAAGGGCGTCACCCTGCACAATATCGCCACCTGGCGGGATGTGCTTTCGGTCGCCAAGGCGCAGAAATTGTTCGATGAAAAGACGCTGTTCGAGGTCGAATCCTTCCTCAATGCGCCGCTTGAATGGTCCGGCCGCAATGGCGGCGTCAGCGAACTTGCAACCGCTTGAAAACGGTGCTGGAATTCTGCCGCCGTTTGGCTTAAATCGATTGAAATAAACCATTGAAGGGGAGAACATCGCCATGATCGTTTGCTGTGGGGAAGCCCTGATCGACATGCTGCCGCGCCAGACGACGGCGGGCGAGGTGGCGTTCGCGCCCTATTCCGGCGGCGCGATCTTCAATACGGCGATCGCACTCGGGCGCCTCGGCATCCCGACCGGCTTCTTCACCGGCCTCTCCGACGACATGTTCGGCGACATGCTGCGCGACACGCTGAAATCCAGCAATGTCGACTTCGGCCCCTGCGCAACGCTGTCGCTGCACACCACCGTCGCCTTCGTCAAACTGGTCAACGGCTCGGCGACCTATGCCTTCTTTGACGAGAATACGGCGGGCCGGATGATCACCAAGGACCACCTGCCGGCGCTTGGCGATTTCTGCGAGGCGCTGCACTTCGGCGCCATCAGCCTGATCCCGGAACCATGTGGCTCGACCTATGAAGCGCTGATGACCCGCGAACATGAAAAGCGGGTGATTTCCTTCGATCCCAATATCCGGCCCGGCTTCATCAAGGACGCGGAAGCCCACAAGGCCCGCATGTTCCGCATGGCGGCGATGTCCGACATCGTCAAGTTCTCCGATGAGGATCTCGACTGGTTCGGCGAGGACGGCAGCCACGAGGAACTTGTCGGCAAGTGGCTGCAACGTGGCCCGAAGCTCGTCGTCATCACCAAGGGCGCCGATGGAGCCGATGGCTACACGACGCGCGGCAAGGTTTCGGTGCCTGGTGAAAAGGTCACGGTCGTCGATACCGTCGGCGCCGGCGACACCTTCGATGCTGGCATTCTCGCTTCGCTGAAGATGAACAATCTGCTCACCAAGGACCAAGTCGCGACGTTGAGCGAAAGTGCGGTGCGGGATGCACTTTCCCTGGGCGCCAAGGCCGCTGCCGTCACCGTGTCCCGAGCCGGCGCAAACCCGCCCTGGAGCTACGAGATCGGCCTCTGATCCACTTCTCCTTCAGGGGAGGTCGATACGAAGCGGCGGATGGGGTGATCGCCTCGCCCCGTGCTACGAAACCGACCGCAACCGCCGGCCGCGACCGGGAAAGGCGCCACGGGGAACCCCGGTCAGATTCGAGAGGAACTGGCGGGCGCATTCGCTCCAGCTGAATGTCAACGCTTTTTGCCGCGCCTCTTCCCGGGACAACGCCAGCGCATCGAGCGCCGCCTGCCTCAGATCACTGGACAGAGCGCCGCCGCCATCTCCCAGGATGTCGTTCGGCGCGGTCACCGGAAAGGCGGCGACGGGACAGCCGCTCGCCAGCGCCTCCAGAATGACGTTGCCGAAGGTGTCGACCCGGCTCGGGAAGACGAAGACATCCGCCGAGGCATAGATTGTTGCCAGTTCCGTCCCCAGCCGCCGCCCGAGAAAATGCACGTCCGGATATCGTTGCCGCAACAGGGCGAGATCGGGACCGTCGCCGACCACTACCTTGCTGCCGGGCAGGTCGAGATCGAGGAAGGCCGGAAGGTTCTTTTCGACCGCCACCCTTCCGACATTGAGGAAGATCGGGCGGGGCAATGGCAGGTTCTGTCGGCGAGCCGGATCGAAGAGCACGGTATCGACGCCGCGTGTCCATCGCTTGATGTTGTGAAAGCCGCGCGCCGCCATTTCCGTGCCGAGCGAGGCGGTCGCCACCATCATGCCGTTGCCGGAATTGTGGAACTGGCGTAGCCACCAGTAGCTCCAGTCTTCCGGAATGGGCAATCGCGCGCTGACGAATTCCGGAAAACGGGTGTGGTAGCTCGTCGTGAACGGCAACCCCCTGCGCAGACAGATGCCGCGCGCCACGAGACCGAGAGGTCCCTCCGTGGCGATATGAATATAGTCCGGTGCCAGCGCATCGATCTCGTTTGCCACCTGCCGCCGGGTTGGAAGTGCCAGCCGGATATCGGAATAGAAGGGCAGAGGAACGGTGGTGAACCGATCCGGCGTCAGGAAATCGATGGCGATCCCCTGCTCCTTCAGCGATCGCGCAAGTTCATCGAGCGTGCGGACAACGCCGTTGACCTGCGGGTGCCAGGCATCTGTGACGACAAGAACGGTCTTTTCCATAGTGGCCCCTGGACGCGGCCCCACCAGATACGGCGGAGCACCGGCTGACGGTCGAATCAACTGGCGGCTGCCAATATCTCTCCTTTGACACGGGCGGATGACATTCAGATGATTGGCTGGGCGGATGTATACTAGGGAACTCCCGGTTATCTACGACGTGTCGTCCGGGCGCGGCCAGCCACGCCCGGACAATGCCCAGTCTAAGCCGCGGACCGACCGATCAGCGCTATTTGTTCGTTACCACGCCCGCCGGATGCTGCGACGATCGCCAGTACGGAGCCGTCGCCGGAGCGCACATGCACCTTCAGCGACCTGTAGTCGGCGTCGCGACCGATCTTGTCGGCGATCCGTTGACCGTAATATAGGGCTGATCCCTCGTCGAAATGATCGATCCCGTCTTCATCGACGACCCGTTCATCGCCGAAGTGCAAATCGAAGAAATAGTGTTCCACGCCGATGCCCCGAACCCTTGCGTCGCCGGAGATTTCCACGGCTTGAGGACGCAGGGTCAGGGATAGCGGATTGTGTCCGAATACAGGCTGAATTGTGCGTTCAGCCTGTATTCATCGTGCGGGCGTCGGTGTTGTCAATTTTCCGGCAGCTTGGCGGAAGGGAGGATTTGCCGATATTCGAGAATGTCGCCCGGCTGGCATTCAAGGACGTCGCAGATCTTTTCCAGCGTTTCAAACCGAATCCCCTTCACCTTGCCGGATTTCAACAGGGAGATGTTCTGCTCGGTGATGCCGATACGCTCGGAAAGCTCCTTGGAGCGCATTTTTCGCTTGGCAAGCATCACGTCAAGATTGACGGTTATAGGCATTTCTAAACAAAGCTCCGGTTTTCCGCGTCGATATCGGCAGCGAGCCGAATGACATGGCCCATCACCAGAAGCAGAACGGATACCAGCAGGAGAAACACCTCGCTGGTCCCGAAAACAACCAACACGACCTTTTGGCCGGGCGGGTTACCAAGAGTGATGATCAGTACTGCAAGGGTGCGCGACATCACCATGCTGGCAGCACCGATCAAGGCAGCAAAGCCGGCCTTTCGCAACAACCCGCCGCTTCTCGCGGAAAAGACATCTCCCCGTTCGAACCCGTCGAACAGGTGCCAGACTGCGGATAGACCGGAAAATGCGATCCAGAGATTGACGGCGCCGAGCATCATCAGGGCTGTCACCGCAATGCGCGACAACGTCATCGGAATTTCCTCTGCCATGTTCGTTTTGACGAGGTCGGCAAAGGCTGGCTGATCGAAGGACAGTAGCCACAGCACATAGATCACAGCAAAGACAATCCCCGCCGCGAGAACGAGAACAAGACGCTTCATCAGCCTGCTCAGGCTTTGGATGGTCTGCGAAGAATGCTGGCTCATAATCGAAACTTTCATGTTTACTATACAAAAATTATTGTATAACGATAATTATATCTCGTCAATCTGTATGTAGGATGCAACCAGCTATGCCCTGTCTGCTACGGAATGCCTCGTGTGTCGTTGCTGTGGCGGCGCTGCTTGCCGCCTGCACCACATTCTCGCCGTCCGCCCTTGTAAAGTTTTCTCGCTTCGATCCCCTCGAGTTCGATCCAGGTGCGCTGCGCCTGGCTCTGATTTTGCCGGAGCCGCTTGTTTTGAAAAAAGGCGACGTATCGCTGGCCATGGGCTGGCAGGCCACCGGAGGTCCCCAGCATTATCTCGGCAGCTTCAATCTCGACCTTTTATCCGGAAACGCGGCAGTCATTGCGTTGAATGGAGAGGTAAAAGCGGGTCAAAAAGTCGTGTTACTGACGATGAGTGTCGCTGATGCCCAACAAATGCGGGAACTGCAGGGGCAAATTGGCAGTGCGAAAAGAGCGGGCCTGAAGGGCAAGGGGCACATCTCCATGAGTTTTGACGGGGGCTGCTGGAATGGCGTGGCGTCGCCAAGCAAACAAGGCCTGCCGGTTGCCGCATGGCTTCAGGCGAGTTCAGCAGACACATATTTTCCGGTGCTGGCAGTCGATCTGAAAGACATACTGAAAGATCAGGGCATTGATGCACTGCCCACCTGCCACGCTGCGAGCCAAAATGGCGCCCTGCGTCCAGCCGCAGGGCGTCTCCCCTCGTGACAGCCTATGCTCGTCATTCGCGTATCGAAAAGAACGCCAGAAATTGGTGCGAAAGTTTCTGGTTCCGCGATGCGCGCAAGCTGCGATGGATTTATGTCGCCGCCTTCAGCAAGGCAGCAACAAGCCCCGCGGTCGACGAATCATGGCCAGCAGCACTTTCCTTGCCTTCCACCACCGGCAGCAGGCCCGTCGCCAGTTCCTTGCCGAGCTCGACACCCCACTGGTCAAAGGAGTTGATGTTGAACAGGGCGCCTTCGACGAAGACGCGGTGTTCGTAGAGCGCGATCAGGCGGCCAAAGGTGAAGGGGGTCATCTGGTCGTAGACGAAGGTCAGCGACGGGCGGTTACCGGTGAAGACGCGGTGGGGGGCGATGCGATCGATGAAGGCTGCATCCTGGCCCTTGGCGGCCATCTGCGCCTTGGCTTCCTCCAGCGTGCGGCCCTTCATCAGCGCTTCCGACTGTGCCAGGCAATTGGCCATCAGCAGCTGATGCTGGTGGCGCAGCTTGGGCTCGTGGCCGTTGGCCGCGATCATGAACTCTGCCGGGATGATGCTCGTGCCCTGATGGATCAGCTGATAGAAGGCATGCTGGCCGTTGGTGCCGGGCTCGCCCCAGACGACCGGGCCGGAATTGCCTTCGACGGCCAAGCCGTCGAGCGTCACGCCCTTACCGTTCGATTCCATGTCGAGCTGCTGCAAATAGGCCGGGAAGCGCGACAGGCGCTGGTCGTAGGGCAGAATGGCGCGCGTCGCGTAGCCGAGCACGTTGCGATGGTAGAAGCCGAGCAGGCCGAGCAGCATCGGAATGTTTTCGCGCAGCGGGGCTGTGCGGAAATGATTGTCGATGGCATGGGCGCCGGCCAGGAACTCGCCGAAATTCTCCTTGCCGATGGCAATCATCAGCGGCAGGCCGATGGCCGACCAGATCGAATAGCGACCGCCGACCCAGTCCCAGAAACCGAAAATGCGATCGCTGTCGATGCCGAACGCGGCGACCTTGTCGAGCGCTGTCGAGACCGCGCAGAAATGGTTGCCGACGGCCGTCTCACCGAGTTTTTCGGCGATGAAGGCGCGCGCCGTTGCGGCATTGGTCATCGTCTCGATGGTGGTGAAGGTCTTGGACGCAACGATGAACAACGATGTCTCGGCATCGAGCAGCTTCAGCGTGTCGGCGATATGGGCGCCATCTATGTTGGAAACGAAATGCAGGCGCGGGCCGTCATGATCGGGCGCCAGCGCAAGGGTCGCCATGACCGGGCCGAGGTCGGACCCGCCGATGCCGATGTTGATGACGTCGGTGATCTTCTTGCCGGTAGCGCCTTTCAGCGCGCCTGAGCGGATGCCGTCGGAAAAGACGCCCATGGCCGCCAGCACGGCGTTGACATCAGGCATCACATCCTTACCGTCGACCAGCACGGGCGCGTTGGAGCGGTTGCGCAGTGCGGTGTGTAGAACGGCACGGCCTTCGGTGATGTTGATGATATCGCCGGCAAACATCGCATCGCGCTTTTCGGCGACCTTTGCAGCCTTGGCGATTGCCTCCAGCCCGTCCAGCACCCTGTCGTTGACGGCGCATTTCGAATAATCGAACAGCATATCGTCGAGCGTCACGCTGTATTTGGCGAAACGCTTGGGATCACTGGCGAAAGCAGCCCGGATGTCTGTTGCGTTGGTGTCGGAAACGGTGGATTTCAGCTGTTCGACAAGCGCGCTCATGGCAGGGTTCCTTGCATTGCGGAAGGGTTGCGATAGCTAGTCGCTTTGCCCGCCGCAAATCAAGCCTGTCCTGCCGCAAACGGCAAAAAAGCCGTTCGCGTTTTTTGATCGAGGTAAGTGTCTTCTTAGCTGCGCAGATCCTTGCGCAGGATCTTGCCGACATTCGATTTCGGCAGTTCGGTGCGGAACTCGACGAATTTCGGCCGCTTGTAGTTGGTGAGGTTCGCCGCGCAATGCGCCTTGACGTCAGCTTCGGTCAGGTTCGGGTCCTTCTTGACGACGAACAGCTTTACGGCTTCTCCGGAATGCACATCGGGTACGCCGATGGCCGCGCATTCAAGGATACCGGGAAGCGTCATCGCCACTTCCTCGATCTCGTTGGGGAAGACGTTGAAGCCGGAAACAAGGATCATGTCCTTCTTCCGGTCGACGATCTTGACGAGCCCCTCCGGATTCATGAAGCCGATGTCGCCCGAACGGAAGAAGCCGTCGGCGGAAATGGCCTTGGCGGTTTCGTCCGGCCTTTGCCAGTAGCCCGCCATCACCTGCGGGCCACGGATGCAGATTTCGCCGATATCGCCGAGCGGTAGTGTATTGCCGTCTTCATCGCGAATCTCGACGTCGGTCGAGGGAAGCGGCAGGCCGATCGTGCCGGTGAACTCCATGCCGTCGAGCCGGTTGGCGGTGGCGACCGGCGAGGTTTCCGAAAGACCGTAGCCTTCCTTGATGGCGCAGCCTGTCATCGCCTCCCAGCGTTCGGCGACCGGCCGCTGCACGGCCATGCCGCCGCCGAAGGTCAACGCGAGATCGGAGAAATCGAGCTTCTGGAAATCGGCATTGTTCATCAATGCGTTGAACAGCGTGTTGAGGCCGGGGAAGATGTTGACCTTGTACTTTGCCAGTTCCTTGACGAAGGCGGGAATATCGCGCGGATTGGGAATGAGGATGTTCTCGCCGCCGGTGCTCAGCCCCATCAGCGAATTCACCGTCAGCGCGAAGATATGATAGAGCGGCAGGGCGCAGAGAAAGACCAGGCGATCGGGGCGCTTCTTGTTCAGGAACGCCGTTTCGAGCCAGAGCCCCATCTGGGCCATGTTCGAGAGAAGATTGGAATGGGTGAGCGTCGCGCCCTTGGAAACGCCGGTCGTGCCGCCGGTATATTGCAGGAAGGCGACATCGCCAGGCTTCACGTCCACAGGCTTGAGCGTCGCGCCGGCACCGTTGGCCAAGACGGACTTGAAGGGCAGATGCCCCGGCAGGGACCATGCGGGCACCAGTTTCTTCACCTTGCGCACGACGATGTTGACGATCAGGCCCTTGAGGCCGAGAAGATCACCCATGGTTGCGACGACGATGTGTTTCAGCTCGGTGCGCGCAGCCACTTGCTCGACGGTATGCGCAAAATTTTCCAGTACGAAGATCGCCTTGGCGCCCGCATCTTTCAGCTGGTGCTCGAGCTCGCGCGGCGTATAGAGCGGATTGACGTTCACGACAGTGTAGCCGGCCCGCAGGATACCGAAGACGATGACCGGGTTCTGCAGGATGTTCGGCATCATCACCGCAACGCGCTCGCCCTTGGCAAGGCCGGTCGATTGCAGCCAGGCACCGATCTTCCTGCTCTGTGCATCGAGATCGCCGAAGGTCAGCGTCTTGCCCATGCAGGTAAAGGCGGCGCGTGAAGCGTATTTCTTGCAGGATTGCGCGAAGAGGTCGCCGATCGAGTTGTAGGGCGGGGGAGATATTTCAGCCGGCATTCCCGGCGGATAGGATTGCAGCCAGGGCTTTTCCGGCTGGGGTCCGGGCGTCTGTATCATGGTGTCCGGCATCGTCTCTCTCCCTCAAGCATCTGTCGCCGCGCCGCAAGCCAGATGCGCAACGTCTCTCCCTTTTCCATGCGCAACCCTGTCCGAAAATGTCTCCGGCAAGCGCTCGGCGCATGAGCGAAAAATCCCTCCAGATTCTCGCCTGATCAAGATGAAGCTTTTGTTGCGCCCCATCAAGCGCATTCCGGATTATATAACCTTGACGTAAACGTCAATAAGCCGGTGAATGATTGGGGCCATATAGCCAGATTTTGCGGCATGCCGGCGCAGCAATATCTTTGCGAGCAGGCGCAAAAAAGGTATATTGCGTTGCAGCAACGCCAAGGCTTTCCTCCCGTTTCCGCCGCGGTTTTCCATTTCAGAACCAAATCCTTTGGGCCCATCGGGCTCCAGACAGGCTTTCCCATGTCAGACGATGCTCTTTCTTCCGTTCCGGCCGCCCGCTGGGGTGGCATGTCCAGCGCGGAACTGGCCCTGGCCGTCGGCGGCTTCGGCATTGGCACCGGCGAATTCGCCATCATGGGCCTGCTGCCGCAGGTCGCCGACGATCTTTCGGTCTCGGTTCCCTATGCCGGTCACGTCATCAGCGCCTATGCGATCGGCGTCGTCGTCGGCGCGCCGTTGATTGCGGTGCTTGCCGCGCGATTTTCACGGCATAACGTCCTGCTGGCTCTCATGAGCCTGTTTGCACTCGGAAATCTCGCCAGTGCCGTCGCCGGCGGCTTCGGCCTGCTGGTTGCGGCCCGCTTTCTCGCCGGCCTTCCCCATGGCGCTTATTTCGGCGTCGCAGCGCTGGTTGCCGCCGGCATGGCAGAGCCGCATCAGCGGGCGCGCGCCATAGGCCGCGTCATGATGGGGTTGACGGTTGCTACCCTGCTTGGAACGCCTCTTGCTGCCTGGTTCGGCCAAGCCCTTGGCTGGCGTGCCGCCTTCGCCATCGTCGGCGCCATCAGTGTTCTGACCGTCGTCCTCACATGGTTCTGCGTGCCGAAGGACCGCGCCAATCCGGCCGCAACGCCGCTGAAGGAACTGGGCGCGCTCGGTAAAAGCCAGGTCTGGCTGACGCTGGGCATCTGCGCCATTGGCTGCGGCGGCATGTTCGCGGTATTCAGTTACATCACGCCGGCACTGACCGAGGTTGCTGGCGTCTCGCTTGGCAGTGTCCCGATCATGCTCTCGGTATTCGGCGCCGGCATGATCCTCGGCAATATCGTCGGCTCGCGCCTTGCCGACTGGTCGCTGATGCCGGCGATCGGCATCGCGCTTGTCTTCAACCTTGCCGCCTATGTGCTGTTCTATTTCACCATGACCACGCCGTGGATGGCCGTCATCAACGTGCTTCTGATCGGTGGTGGATTTGCCGTCGTGCCGGGCATCCAGATGCGGCTGATGGACGTGGCAGGCGAGGCGCAGACACTGGCGGCCGCGGCCAGCCATTCCGCCTTCAATCTCGCCAATGCGCTCGGTGCCTGGCTCGGTGGCCTGTCGATCGCGGCCGGTTATGGCTGGACATCGACCGGTCTGGTCGGCGCAATGATGTCGGTGGCCGGCATCGGCATCTTCCTGTCGTCAGTCTTCCTCGATCGCTCGAAGGCGGCAAGGGTAGCGCTTCGGTAATGGGACCCATCCGTTTGGCGCGTTTCCCCAATCTTCTTCTCCGCTAAAATTCGCTTGTCATCCGCTTGTGTTGACCATGTCATCATACTTACCTATGGCGCATGTTTTCGGGCTGGCCGGAAACAAATGGAAACATGTGGCAAGCCGAGGGTTTTGCTGTCATCTTGATGGCATGTGGAGGAATATTTTTTGCAACTGAGCAATCGCGAACGGGACGAACTGCCGCAAGAACCGCGACTTTTCGGTCGTCCGGCCTATGAACGCTCGGCGCTTGTCGGCCCGATTGCGGCCGCGCGCTGGCTGCTGGTCTTCGTGCTGCTCGCCGGCGTTTATTTCTTTCACGGATTTCTCGTGCCGGTGCTTGCAGCACTTGTCATCGGCTTTGCCACCTGGCCGATCTATCGCCGCCTTCTGATTGCCATCGGCGGAAGCCGGACGCTTGGAGCAACCGTTGCGATCATTGCCGTCATTTCCTTTATCGTCGCACCGATTTCTCTTGCCGCGGTCTATGCCGTCGATGAAGTTCGCGACTGGGTGGCCTGGACCATCGAGGCGAATGTTTCCGGCGCTCCCGTGCCGATGTGGTTGACGCAGATTCCCGGGCTCGGGGTCTGGCTTGGAGAGCAATGGGCGAAATATGTCGGTCATCCCGGCGCGATCGGAGAATTGGTCCAGCTCGTCAGTGGTTCCAATATCGGCAACATCTATCGCGGCGTGCTCGTTGTCGGCGCTTCCGCCTTCCAGTCGTTTCTGACGCTTCTTTTCATGCTCATCACGCTGTTCTTCGTCTATCGCGACGGTGAGAAACTCGTCGCCCAGCTGGATCATCTGGGAGAACGCATTCTGCCGATGCGCTGGGAGCGCGTCTCGCGCATCGTGCCCTTGACCATTAGCTCGACTGTCACCGGCATGGGCGTCATCGCCATCGGCGAAGGCATCGTGCTCGGCGTTGCCTATTGGCTGGCAGGCGTTCCGTCTCCCGTCACCCTCGGCATCATCACCGGTATCATGGCGCTTGTGCCCGGCGGCGCGCCGCTCTGCTTCACGCTGGTGTCGGTCTATCTTTTCGCCAGTGGCTCGCCTTTCGCGGCCGTGGCGCTGTTTGCCTGGGGAACGATCGAACTGTTTATCGTCGACAAGACGCTGCGACCGAGGCTTGTCGGCGGACCGATCAAGCTGCCCTTCCTGCCCACTTTCTTCGGGCTCGTCGGCGGCGTCAAGACGATGGGCTTCCTCGGACTTTTTGTCGGACCGGTGTTGATGGCGCTGCTCGTCTCGATCTGGCGGGAATGGCTGCGGGAGGTCACCACGCCGCCACCCAGCACGATTATCAAATAAGGCGCCCGATCCGCGCCGCCGCTGCTTCTCTAGCGCCGCTCTTATCTGAAGGGCGCCGTCGTGCTGCGACGATAACCGTGGGAGGTCGCCCCAGCGTCGCCGTCGATTTCCTTCTCCTGGACGAAACTGAATCCGAATGTACAGGGGAATTGCCGCGTGATCTGCGCAAGGCGTTGCGCTAATGGTTACATGTGCCGAACGGCGCCTGTCGCCGTCATGGCTGATCCATTCGAAACGCTCAGGAAAGCAGATGAACCGCACTTACTACGCCCCGCAGGGCGGCGCGCCAGCGCAAACGCAGCTGCTGACGGACCGCGCCGTCTTCACCGAAGCCTATGCCATCATTCCCAAGGGCGTGATGATGGACATCGTCACCAGTTTCCTGCCGTTCTGGGAAAATACCCGGCTTTGGGTTCTGTCGCGGCCGCTGTCCGGTTTTGCCGAGACCTTCTCGCAATACATCATGGAAGTGGCGCCCGGTGGCGGCAGCGACCGGCCGGAAATCGATGCCGGCGCGGAAGGCGTGCTGTTCATCGTCGAGGGCGAACTGACCGTGACGCTGGATGGCGAAGCGCACCGGATGTCTCCTGGTGGCTATGCCTTCATTCCGCCTGCGAGCAAGTGGTCTGTGCGCAATACCAGCGACAAGGCGGTGCGATTCCATTGGATACGCAAGGCGTATGAAGCCGTCGATGGTCTCGATGCTCCGAATGCGCTCTTCCTGAATGAAGCGGATATCGCTCCGTCGCCGATGGCTGGTACCGAGGGCAAATGGGCAACGACGCGTTTCGTCGATCCCAATGACCTTCGCCACGACATGCACGTGACGATCGTCACCTTCGAGCCGGGTGCGGTCATCCCGTTCGCAGAAACCCATGTCATGGAGCACGGGCTCTATGTGCTGGAAGGCAAAGCCGTATACCGGCTCAATCAGGATTGGGTCGAGGTCGAGGCCGGCGACTACATGTGGCTGCGCGCCTTCTGCCCACAAGCCTGCTACGCCGGTGGTCCCGGCAAATTCCGCTACCTGCTCTACAAGGACGTCAACCGCCACATGAAGCTGAAGCCGCGCGGCTGAGCTTCCGGCACATCGGCATTCCTGCCGGCCAAGCCTCAGGCAAGGCCGGCGGGAATCGGTTCGATTGTCCGGTTGCTGCCATAGTCCCGTTGATGGGCGACATGGCCGCGAAGGCGTCGAGGAGCGGATTTTATTTCGAAGACGGGCAGTTCGAAAACGCCATCGGCATAGGTGCCGGTCTCGGTTGCGTCATCGCACTTGCTCTTGAGCAGATTGAAGATCATCAAGGGTCCTCCCGGTTTTCGCATCTTCGGCCGATCCGCCGAACCGTTCCGCTGATAACCGGAAAATAGTTAAAAAATTAACCATGTTCGCTGGCGGAATTCTCTCGCGGAGACGCTGTGCATACCAGGCGCTATCTTACACGGGATGTAAGACATTCGTGCGTCGTGTGGCTTTGGAAGGTTGCCGAAGGACTAGTTCAGCGGCAGTGAAACCAACTCTTCGTTCAAGATACGGAATGCCTCGCCAAGGGCATCGACAAGAATGTCGGTCAGCTTGTCCGCATTGTCGTCCTGCAAAAACAGGGCAATCGCCGCGTCCGGGGAATTGGCGGGATATTCGACGATGTTCGACATTTCATTGTCCTCTCGTGACCGGCATCATGCCGGAGGTGAGGGCAAGATAGGCTGTATCGCTTGCGCCGGGCTTGAACATCCCGGTTTGGTGCTACTCCCCGCATTAACCTTCGATTAATGATTTGAACAGCCCTGCCGTTGAAAAGAAGGCCGGGGCGTGTCCGAGGGGATCGATGCAATAGATGCCGGCCAGGTTCTCGACGCTGAAGATTGTCGCGCGGATTCTGGAGGGCGAAGGAGGCGCTTTTTGGCCTGCGGCATGAATTTCGCGCCCACATCTGCGCGCGGTCATGTGATCTCCCGATAAACCGGCAATCTGAAAAAAATAGCTGGGCAGAAGGGCTTGCCTTATTTCAAGGTCACGCCATCTCTCCATTCTGGAGGAAGCATGAGCCACAAGCCAGTTATGATTCTCAGCGCCCTCGGGCTATCCATGGTGACCTTGTCCGGCTGCGTTGATGAAAGCGGATACCGCTATTCTGAGGCGCGCGCGCCCACCATTTATCGCGAGCAAGTGGTCATAGAGCGGCGCGATTATTACGTTAGGCAAGGGGCGAGCTATCGGGACGGGCCTCAGCATATCTACGTTCAATCGAGAGACCGCAGAAGCCCTCGATGCATCGGGACAAATTGCTACGTCGGTGCGACCTACAGGGAAGACCCCTATTACCAGCTGCCCAACTGAACGTAGCGCGCCCGTCACGCCTTTAAAGGTCGGGTTCCGTTTTCGCGATGCTTTGTCAAGGATTGTGGTGCCGCTTGCAGGACTCGAACCTGCGACCCCATCATTACGAATGAACACAAAAAGACAAATGAAATCAAGTCTTTGAATGTTTCAGGAGTGATGAGAAATGGCGACGATCAGGCAGCTTCCTTCAGGAAGGTACAGTGTTCAAATCAGAATAAAGGGTGCACCAAGCAAATCTCGTAGCTTTGATACGCGGGATGAAGCAGATGCGTGGGCGCTTTCTGAAAGCCCCTCCTATCCAGCGGAAACGCAGGCTATCCTCACTCTGGCTGACGTTGCCAGAAGATACTGCTCCACTCAATTAAGGGGGAAGTCGTCACGCGACATGATGCTCGCAAAGATGTTGCGTGTTTCAGCGGTCTTTCCTCAGCCATTTATCACGATCACCCGCGCAAGCATCAATGAGTTTCGTTTGATGCGTTTGACGCAGGTTTCCGGTCCAACCGTAAGGGAAGACCTCCAAGCCATTAATAAGCTGTTCCGTTGGGCGGAAAAAGAGATGCTGTTTGGAGAGCGGGAACTACCGTCTCCCGTAAAAAATATTTCCCTGCCTGCTCCCACAAAGCCTCGCTCACGCATTGTGGAGAAAAAGGAGCTTGAACGGCTTATGTCGGCCCTTACACCGATCATGGCGGGCGTCGTTGAGGTAGCATATGAAACTGCAATGCGGCGGAGTGAAATTATCAAACTGACGCCTCGTGTTCTGCATCTGGAAGAGCGGTGCCTTTCCGTCATTGATGGCAAAACCGGAGACCGAATTGTTCCACTTACCCGAAAGGCTGTTGATCTGCTCAGAGTCGCCGCTGAGCGATGCTTGACGCCAGACGATCGCTTATATCCCGTAGGTGCGCATAGCGTCACTACAGCCGTCAGACGCGGCCGGGAGAGGGTTGGACTAGACGATGGCGTAAGATTGCATCAGCTACGACATACTCGTATCAGTATGGTTGCTCGAAAAGGTTTCAATCAAGCGCAAATCATGATGGTAAGCGGACATAGGGATAGCCGGAGTGTCCAGCGATACACTCACCTAAACGTCCGTGACGTCTTGAATCTGTTGGATTGATAAATCTCGCAAGCGCAATAGCTGTTTAATCGGGGCTATCAAAGAATGCGTTTTTTGTAAGCAGTTTTGCGCTTGTGGTCCCCAACGCCTCGGCAAATCGGGCAAGGATTGTGATGGTTGGATTACGAAGTCTGCGTTCAATCCCGGATACATACGTCCGATCTACGTTTGCTGCCGCCGCCAAATCCTCTTGCGAAATTTTGGCTTTTTGGCGCGCAAGCCGGAGGTTCGTTGCAACAATGTCTTGGACATCTTCCATCCCCCTAAGACTGCGAAATTCAGACTAAATGCCCACGGACGATAGTCTACATTTCTCTTGATTGAAGGCCCTCCACGGGCTTATCTGCGGGTTGATTTATTCAGCGTGAGTTAAAACAAGGGGTCATTTCAATGATCAGAATAGCGCCGCTTCTCTATTTCGTGGCCCTCGTTCTTTATACGATCACTGGCATTGCAGTGACCTGCCTTATCGTAATCGGGATTTATTGGCTCTTCCTAAAGTCGATTGCAGCCGGTCTAATGGTTCTTGGACTTGCTGTTGTCGTGGGTTGGATACTGCCGCTGGCGGCTGGGTCATTGATGTTCATCTCCGGCAGAATAGTGGATGGCTCTATTCGTAGAGCGAAGTTATCGCCGACGCAGGAGGATGAAAGTGGAGGTACGCAGGAAGACAATCAGACTGTAAGTTCATTTTTTCCAGAAGGCCGATACAGACTCACATATCCGATATTCATCAAGCAAAAAGTAAATGGAAAAACGACGCTGGCAGCCGAAAATTATGTGATGTTTTCTAATAACCTAGATGGGCTGAAAGGGATTGCTGCTGTTAAGCGCGCTGGGGGAGACTCAGTCGAAATGATGGATACATCAACAGGTCTAAAGATCGACTTTTAACAATTTTGAGAGGTTCTAATGTTTCAGCATAAGTTCGTCGTCCTGATGTCGATATGCGTGTGTACGTCATCTTGCGTGGCAGTGTGGGGAAAGTCCTACAATGTCGCATTATCGAACAGCCGTTCAGTGGTGATCGAATACGATCCCGCCGTTGTGAACCTGCCTGAAATGCTTCAAGCGGCACAAGCATCCTGCGCTCAGTATGGGAAAGACGCGGTACTGGACAGCGCCAGTGATGGGAATTTGAAGATCAAGGTCAACACCTATCGCTGCGAGGTCCGAAGCGCTGATAAAGTTATTGATGTTCAGGGTTAGCGGCTGTACCCCAACACCACATATAAACGTGGGTGCACATAATGCTGAATGCGCGTGAAGCGGGTCCGCAACGTCCGGCTCCGAAGCCGGTATTTTATCTGGAACATCCGGTCGGGTCGGGCAAGACAGAAGCTGTTCTTGAGGACATAGCGAAGCGGCCTGAAAAGAGTTTTATCTATGTCTGTCCTACGATCGATCTATCCGAAGAAATTGCTAAGCGCCTTGAAAATAAGGGGCGTTTGGACGTTCTTGAAATAAACTCCGATACAAAAAATCGTAAGTTTCGCAGTGTTATTCAATGGGCGTTGACTGAAATATTGAGTAATAAATCTACTGATAGTAGAGTTTTTATTATAATGACTGAAACGTTCAGTGATATTTTAGTGGAGTTAGACGATAGAAGTAAGGAGAATTACACTGTCTATATCGATGAAGGATTAGACCCCGTTAAGCCAGTTCGTTTCGCAACGAAGGAAGTGGATATATTTAGTCCTTATTTCCAAGTGGGGGAGGGCGGTCGCTTCGGTATTGCTCATGGTGGAAAGGCTGATATTGATGACTTGCTGCGCAATAGGCGCAAACTAGAGGCGAACGCTAAAGGGCATTTGGATGCTAACGGGTTTCGCGACATCTGTAAGCTTCTGGATCACGGGCTTTATGACGTCTATGGGAAGATCACCCATAACGCTATTGAGGTGATCGGCTTCTTAAATCCCAGTTTTCTGATGGGGTTTGAATCTGTCACATTTATTGTAGCGATCTTCAATCAAAGCACATTGGCTCTGTGTCTCAGGGAGTTGCACCGGCTCGATTTGCGGGAATATCAAACTGATTTTCAGTTTTTTGATACGCACCTCGTGAAAGGTCAACGGGTAGAGGTCTTTCACCTGCTGAACGCCGCAGACTCTGCCAGCAAGACAAATCTCAAAAAGCTGCTAGGCGATGAACACGGTATCAAGGTTCGCGTTATCGACGCGATTGCCGAGGTTGTGGATCAGGAGTTGGCCGGACGGGATTATTGTTGGGCAGTTAATAGGGAGTTCGAAGCAATCGGCAACGTCCTTCGAGGGCGGTCTATGCCGATGAAATGCAACGGGTTGAATGCGTATAAGGAGTGCGATGCTGTTGCGATGTTGGGATGCGCCAATCCTCAGCCTTGGCAAGCGCCTATACTCAAGGAAAAACTGAACCTAGACGATGGTGCTCTATACGAAACGTGGAACCTTGCGCCGGTATATCAGGCCATTGGCCGCTGTTCGATTCGTGATCGGGATTCAGATGACAGCGTTACGCTGATTGTGTTGGCCGAGCGTGAGGCGAAAAAAATGGTAGAGTTGTTTATCGGTGCAACATTCAAAGGTCAGTTGGGTAAACTTGAGCGTCTGGGAAAACACAATGTCGCAAGAATCTATACTCCCAAGGACAATGTCGCTTACTCGAAATATAGAAAGAAACTCCAAGCTAATGGGGAGGCGTTTTTGAGGAAGGACGAGTGGTATGAATCTATTAGGATAAGGAATATTCGTAGATAGTATCTCAACGGGGTAATGTTTATATTATAACTCTAAAGTAAATGTTACCTTATAATGCCATTAATAGCGACAATGTAGCCGAACAAACGGCGAAGTTTGTCGCGTTAATCACGTTCATAACGTTTCACTTCGTTCAACCCTACCGCCTCACTTCGTTCGTTGGCGCAGTAAGATATTATATAAGGACAATGTTCCTAGCGTTTTTTGGGAGACATTCAAAGAAGATATCGGGATTTCAACGGTTTCAAGCCTTTACTGCGACAATAAAGGTTTTTGGTAAAGGCCTTCATATTCATACTTGTATAGCCCTGCGTGTTGACCGGTGTACTCGTTCCTGAAAGGGGATATTGAGTGCAAAAATGCCAAATTTTACCGAGAAATTGAGAGTGGTTATTGCACTAGGAAGGCGAAGGCGTGCCCCCCTCTGCGGCCCCTCTGCCGCGTTCAGTTCTGTTGGCGTTTTTTAATCCCGATTAGAAATCAAATATCTCGGTTGCGTTCATCTCCAATGACGCGGACACCTGATAGTTTTCAAACGGTTAGCCCGACGTTCACACGGATTTCAGTGGTAACGCTTGCCCTTCCACTCCTAGATTCACGAGGATGCCCGCTGACGCGTTTCATCGCATGGTTGGTGCCGACGTGCCGTCAGGCGTCAATAGCGCCCAGCGAGTCACTGTGGGCGTTTATGAGTGATGGATTGGAGGCCGCTTTAGCTCAGGTGGTAGAGCACATTGCAAGAGCCGCAGGCTCGCCAGCATCATTCAATGATGGGTGATTCTCTTTAGCTGCCGTTACCACGGGTAAGCAATCCGCTGGTAACGTGTGAACGTTGCTAACGGATATGATTTAATGTAGAGTCTGCAACGTGTTCATTTTGTTGATGTTTTTGGTGCCGCTTAGAGGACTCGAACCTCTGACCCCATCATTACGAATGATGTGCTCTACCACCTGAGCTAAAGCGGCCAGCATGCGTTCCGCAATGCAGCGGAACGATGTGTGAGGGGCTGATACCTGCAAACCGACGGGATTTCAAGCCATCAGTTTTGAGAACGCCAAAAAAGCTATGGACAGCCGGAAAGGGCGGTTTCAGAGCGCCAGCCGCTGACGTGCTTCGCCATATTCGCGGGCAAGCCGGTCGACGAGGTTGGCGACCGGGGCAATCTCGGTGACGGCGCCGACGCCCTGGCCGCAGCCCCAGATGTCCTTCCAGGCCTTGGCGCCGGTCGTTGCCGTCTCGAAATCCATCTTGGATGGATCAGCTTCTGGCAGATGGTCCGGGTCCATGCCGGCGGCGACGATCGAGGGTTTCAGGTAGTTGCCGTGAATGCCGGTGAAGTAGTTGGAATAGACAATGTCGCCGGCGCTGCTGTCGACGATCATCTGCTTGTAGGCGTCACTGGCGCGCGCCTCGGTCGTTGCGATGAAGGGCGAGCCGATATAAGCCATGTCGGCGCCCATGGCCTGCGCAGCCAGCACCGCGCCGCCGGTGGATATTGCTCCGGACAAAAGGAGAGGGCCATCGAACCAGGTGCGGATTTCCTGGACAAGCGCGAACGGCGAGAGCGTTCCGGCATGGCCGCCGGCACCGGTCGCAACCGCGATCAGCCCGTCTGCATCCTTGCGGATGGCGGAATTGGCATGGCGGTTGTTGATCACGTCATGCAGCACGATGCCACCATAGGAATGGATCGCGGCATTGACCTCGGGCACGGCGCCGAGCGAGGAGATGACGATCGGCACCTTGTATTTGACGCAGAGCATCAGGTCGTGCTCGAGCCGCTTGTTGGACTTGTGGACGATCTGGTTGACGGCGAAGGGCGCTGCCGGTTTGCCGGGGTTGCGGGTGTTGTGCGCTGCCAGTTCCTCGGTAATCTCTGCCAGCCATTCGTCCAGCTGCGCTTCGGGGCGGGCGTTCAGCGCCGGAAACGAGCCGACGACGCCTGCCTTGCACTGGGCTAGCGTCAGCGCCGGATGGGAGATGATGAAAAGCGGCGCTGCGACGACGGGCAGCCGCGTGGTGCCGTTGAGAAGGGTTGGCAGTGACAAGGGTTCGCTCCCGGTTTCGATTATTTGACGTTTTCGTAAACGTAAGAACTTTATCAGCGGGTTTATGTTTTGCAAAGCCACTTTGCTAAGGCTCGCGCGGCTGGACCGCCAAAATCCTCCGGGTTTTCCCCGGCTCCGGCCGCCAGTTTGGTACGCAAGGCTTGCAGATCGCGGCGTCAACCGTTACCCAATTGTTAACACATCCAAAAGCGCGCCGGGGTTCAAGCCGGCCGCAACGGCGGATTGCTTGTAGAGCCGGCTCCAGCCCGAGTGCGATATGCTCTTCGCAGGGTAGCGTGATGCCCGCACCAAGAAGGACCGATAGTGAGCGGACTGGAAACTGCCATCAGACAAGCGCTGGAACGCTCCGACCGGGCGAATTCCGAAACGCGCGCGCGCATCTATCAATCGGCACGAAACGCGCTTGAGGCCGGTCTCAGAAAGCAGGACGTGCATGATCCGGAGGTGATCACCCAGCAGCGTCACCGGCTGGAAACGATCATCCACGCCATCGAGCTTGAGGAGCGCGCAAGCCTGAAGGCGGCTGCGTCCGTGCCGCCGCCGATCCGTATCGATGCCGTCAGCACAGAGAATCACACCGCTTCGGCAGAGCTTGATGACGGAATCCAAATGCCGCCCGAACAAGGCGCGGGCATGGCCCATAGCCCCGTGGTCGATGGCGGACTTGCAGGCCTGCGCCCGGAGCGTCGTGAGGGGACCCGTGTCGCGGAGGCGGCGCCAGTTGAGCCGTCTGCCGGCAAGCGCGGCAAGGCCGCCAAGGTCGCGACAACCCAGCCGAAGCCGCGCCGGCGCAAGCGGGGCAGCTTCCTATCCTTTGTCATGGTCGTGACGACACTGGTCGCCGCGGTTGTCATGTTAGCCTGGTGGGTCGAAACCAGCGGTCTTCTGAAGTCGGCGGCGGAGCGCGATACCAGCGTCGCCAACCCGCCCTCGACCGTACAGTCGGAGGATTTTGACGGCGAATCCGGGTTGAAGACGCTCGGAACCCAGTCGGGCTTTACCGGCGATTGGGTCGATGTCTTCACGCCCGCCGATGCAGCCAATGTCAAGGCAGGCAGCCAGGCTGCGGCCGATCCGGTCAGCGACGAACGGGGACAGCGCCTTCGCGTGACATCCGCAACAGCAGAGGCGGACGGCAACGTGCTGATCGAGATTCCAGCCGCCGTGCTCGAGCAGATCTCGGGCAAGACATCGACCGTGGCGTTGAGCGTTCAGGCGGACGCAGGCAAGCAGACGCAGTTTTCCGTCGAATGCGATTTCTCCTCGCTCGGCGATTGCGGTCGTCACCGGTTCACGGTGAATGAGGAAAAGAGCGACATGCTGTTCAAGGTCACGTTCGACCGCAGCCTTGCCCCGAATTCACCCGGCCATATTCTGATCAACAGCGACGTGACGGGCGCCGGCAACAGCCTCAGCCTGTTCGCCGTCCGCATCCTTCCGGGGCAATGACGGCAGTAGCCGTGTAGCGGTGGCCTCGACGGCTATTTCGCGAAGCCGGGACCGAAGCCGAGGATATTGTCATCGATCTCGCCGATCGCGGCCTTGTCCTTGCCGTCGTAGTCGAGCGTCTTCAGGATATGGCGGATGAGATCCAGGCGGGCGCGGCGCTTGTCGTTGGCGCGAACGACCGTCCAGGGCGCATGCTCGCTGTGGGTTTCCTTCAGCATCAGGTCGCGCGCCTCGGTATACAGGTCCCATTTCGTCAGCGCCGCGATGTCCATCGGCGAGAGTTTCCAGACCTTCAGCGGATCGTGGCGCCGGTCGTGGAACCGCTTCAATTGCATCTCGCGGCCGATATCCAGCCAGAACTTGAAGAAATGGATGCCGTCGCCGGTGATCAGCTTTTCAACGCGCGGCGTCTGCTTGAGGAAGTGTTGTTGCTGCTCCGGCGTGCAGAAACCCATCACGGGCTCCACGCCGCCGCGGTTGTACCAGGAGCGGTCGAACATCACGAACTCGCCGGCCGTCGGGAAATGCGTGACATAGCGTTGATAGTACCATTGGCCCCTTTCGGTCTCGGTCGGCTTGGTCAGCGCGACGACGCGGGCAGAGCGCGGGTTCATGTAGGAGCGCGTGGCGTAGATCGCACCGCCCTTTCCGGCAGCGTCACGGCCCTCGAAAATCGCCATCACGCGCTGGCCGGTCGCCTGTAGCCAGAACTGCACCTTGACCAGTTCGATCTGCAATTTTTCCAGCATTTCATCGTAGGCGTCGTCGTCAAGCTTCCTGTCATAGGGAAAGTCGCCGGAGGCCAGCGCTTGCTTGTCGACCCAGGCCGGCAGATCCGGATTGTCGATGTCGAAAACACGTTCCTTGCCATTGATCACGAGCTCGACCGGCTTGTTTTCTTCAATGTCCGTCATGATGTGCCCTCGCTGAATGTTTTTTGCGGCCGGCCGCCGATTTCACGGGAGGAGGCCACAATTGCATTGCGAATTCAAGCATGCCGTGAAAATCATGTCATGAACCTCCGATATCACCGCTTGATTGTACCCGCGCACGTGAGAGCATCTTGGAAGATACAGAAACAGTTTGGGAGCGCCTGAAGGAGAGAGCCAGGTCGGAGAAATGGATCATCGGCCTGTCCGTCATTGTCGTGGCCGGGCTCATTCTCTCCGGCATTCATACGATGGCTGTCCTGCTGTTCTGGCTGGTCTGGATGACGGTTCTTTTCAACCGTTCCGCCGATCCCAAGCCGCCAATCCCGGTCGTTGTCCCGTCCACGGTGGAAGAGACCGATCTCGGCATGCTTGCCACCGTCTTCAACGCGCTCGACACGCCGATCCTGGTGGTTGCGCCGGATGAGACCGTACTGCTGCAGAACCAGGCGGCTGAAAAGGCCTTCGGCACCATCCCGTCCAACACAGACCTTTCGGCGCGGGTCCGTTCGCCCGGCATCCTCGATATGGTCCGCGAGACGATCGTGACCGGCAAGGCGAACCAGATCGAGCATTCTGAGCGCTTCCCGTCGGAATCGGTCTATATCGTCAGGGTCGCCCCGGCGGAAACCGGATCGCGGCCGGATGAGCGGCTCTATATTCTTTCCTATCGCGACATATCACAGGCTCGGCGTATCGACCGGATGCGCTCCGATTTCGTCGCCAACGCAAGTCACGAACTGAGGACGCCGCTCGCGTCGCTGCGCGGTTTTATCGAGACTTTGCAAGGTCCTGCGCGCAACGATCCGAAGGCGCATGAGCGGTTCCTCGGTATCATGCACGAGCAGGCAACGCGGATGAGCCGCCTCGTCGATGATCTCCTGTCCCTGTCGCGGCTGGAGTTGAAATCCCATATCGCACCGGATGAGGCGATCAACCTGGCGCCGCTGCTCGGCCATGTCCGCGATGCGCTGTCGCCGCTTGCCGAGGATGTCGGCGTCGAGATTTCGCTGGTCGTACCGGATGATCCGGTCATGGTGCAGGGCGACCGCGACGAGCTGACGGAAGTTTTCGAAAACCTGATCGAAAATGCCTGCAAATATGGCCAGGAGGGTAAAAAGGTCGAAGTTACCCTCTCGGGCGGTGGCGACGTACCCGCGGAAGTCTCCGTCCGCGATCACGGACCGGGCATTCCGGCGGAGCATGTTCCGCGCATTACGGAACGATTCTATCGGGTTAACGTGGAGGCCAGCCGGTCGAAAAAAGGCACCGGCCTGGGGCTTGCCATCGTCAAGCATATCTTGACCCGGCATCGCGCCAGACTGCTGGTTCAGTCCGAAATCGGCAAGGGCACGGTGTTTACCGTGAGGTTTTGACATAAACCGGTCTCGTGGAAAGTCACAATTGGAATATATGAAATATTTTCAATGGCTTAATCTGTCACAAATGTTTCGTCAATTTGACATAAAAGGTGTGGGCATCGGGCGCTAACTAGGGCGGCCGGTCGACACGGCGAAAGCGAGCGCTGATGAAAAGCGCACCCACACAAGCCCATTACGGGAGAATTCTGATGAAATCCTTGAAACTTACTGTTGCAGCTCTGGTTGCATCCGCCGCTTTTGCTGGCGTAGCGATTGCTCGCGACCAGATCCAGGTTGCCGGTTCCTCGACCGTTCTTCCTTATGCAAAGATCGTTGCCGAAACGTTCGGTGAAACCTTCCCTGACTTCAAGACCCCGATCGTCGAATCCGGCGGCACCGGTGGCGGCCTGAAGGAATTCTGCAAGGGCGTTGGCCCGGAAACGATCGATATCGCCAACGCTTCGCGCAAGATCAAGGACAGCGAGCTGGAAACCTGCAAGGCAGCCGGCGTCACCGAGATCCAGGAAGTCAAGATCGGTTATGACGGCATCGTCTTCGCAACCGACTCGGGCAATGCCGACCTGAAGCTGGTTCCGAAGGACCTCTACCTCGCTCTGGCCGCTGAAGTGGTCGTTGATGGCAAGCTCGTCGCCAACCCCTACAAGAAGTGGTCGGAAGTCAACAAGGACCTGCCGGACGTTGAGATCGCTGCCTACATCCCGGGCGAAAAGCACGGCACCCGCGAAGTCTTCGAAGAGAAGATCCTGGCTGCCGGCTGCAAGGATGCCGGCGCCAAGGACGTCATCAAGGGCCTCATCGCCGATGAAAAGGCCGCCGCTAAGGCATGCGTCGCAGTTCGTAAGGACGGCCTGGCTGTCGACATCGACGGTGACTACACTGAAACTCTCGCTCGTATCGCTTCCAACAAGAACGGTATCGGCGTCTTCGGTCTGGCATTCTTTGAAAACAATGCTGACAAGCTGAAAGTCGCAACCGTCAACGGCATCGTTCCGTCGACCGAAACGATCGCTTCCGGCGAATATCCGGTTTCCCGTCCGTTGTTCTTCTACGTCAAGAAGGCACATCTCGGCGTGATCCCGGGTCTCAAGGAATATGTTGAGTTCTTCCTTGACGACCAGATGATCGGCCCGGACAGCCCGCTCGCAGCCTACGGTCTGGTTTCGGCTCCGGACGCTGAGCGCGAAGCAGACCGCAAGGCCTTCTCGGCCGGCAACCTGCTCTAATCGCCTGAGCAATATCCGGCACGGCAATCTTGCCGTGCCGGACCTCCCGAGTTCGGATTTGCCGGCTTTTGATGATTTAAGGCCGGGGGGACATGTCGATGAACACATCTCTTATACTTTTGCTTATTTTGATTGTCGGCCTTGCGGCCTATCTCGCCGGACGATCCCGGGCTTTCGCGACCTCGAACGGCAAACTGTCGGTTCTCCATTCCCTTCCCGGTTATCACGGCATGTATGCGGCGATCTGCGCCGTTATCCCGGCTGCGATCATTCTCGCCATTTGGGCGCTTGCGGCCCCGGCCTATATCGACGGCAGCGTCCGCGGTGCCTTGCCGGAAGCCGTACACAGCCAGGGTGCTGCCACCACCGAACTGGCGCTCGGCCAGGTGAAGTCGGTTGCCAACGGTTTGAAGCTGCTGGATGAGGCGGAATTGGCCGCTCTCAACAACGGCTCCGCCAATCTGCGTGATGTCCTTGCGGCCAAAGGTGTTCCGCTCGCTGGCGCCGGCGAAGCCTACATGATCAAGTCGGCCGAGCAGTTCAATTCGATGACCTCGACCAGCCGTATGCTGATGGCAGGTGTCGTTCTTCTGGTCGCCGTTGCCGGCGCCATCTTCGCACTGCGCGGTATCACAGCGCCCTTCCGCGCCCGCAACCAGGTCGAGCGCGTCATGCTCTGGGCCCTCATGCTTGCCTCTTCCATCGCCATCCTGACAACGATCGGCATCGTCGGTTCGATGTTGTCGGAAGCGATCCGTTTCTTCAATTCTGTTTCCCCGGCCAGCTTCTTCTTTGGCACGGTCTGGGATCCGCGTTTCGCCGCCGCCGGCAGCGAGGCGACACAGGGCCAGTTCGGCCTGCTGCCGCTCCTGGCAGGCACGCTCTATATCGCTTTCGTCGCCATGCTCTTCGCTGTTCCGATCGGCCTGTTTGCGGCGATCTACATGTCGGAATATGCGCAGCCTGTGGTGCGTTCGATAGCGAAGCCGCTGCTCGAAATCCTCGCCGGTATCCCGACCATCGTTTACGGCTTCTTCGCCCTCGTCACGGTCGGTCCCTTCCTGCGCGATATCTCTGCCCAGCTGAACGGTCTCGTCACCGGCAGCTACGTTTCCTTCATTCAGGCACAGAGCGTTCTGACCGCCGGCATCGTCATGGGCATCATGCTGATCCCGTTCGTCTCCTCGCTGTCGGACGATATCATCACCCAGGTGCCGCGTGCCCTGCGCGATGGTTCGCTCGGGCTCGGTGCGACCCGGTCCGAGACCATCAAGAAGGTTGTCTTGCCCGCTGCTCTTCCGGGGATTGTCGGCGCACTGCTGCTGACGGCCTCGCGTGCCGTCGGCGAAACCATGATCGTGGTGCTTGCGGCCGGTGTTGCCGCGCGCATGCAGCTCAATCCCTTCGAGGCGATGACGACGGTAACCGTCAAGATCGTCAATCAGCTGACCGGCGACCTTGAGTTCAACTCGCCGCAGACGCTGGTGGCCTTTGCGCTCGGGATCACGCTGTTCTGCATCACGCTCTGCCTCAACATCTATGCACTCTATATTGTGCGCAAATATCGGGAACAGTACGAATGACCGAGATCGCTTCCTCTTCGTCCTCCGCCTATGCGCGCCCGTCAGCCACTAGACGCGATATCGGCATCAAGCGCCGCTACGCCGCCGAGCGCCGCTTCCGCGCGTATGGCATGGCTGCGATCCTGACCGGTCTGTTCTTCCTGTTCGTCCTTCTCTGGACGGTCATCTCGAACGGTTACACGGCCTTTCAGCAGACGACCGTCACACTGCCGATCGAGTTTGCCGAAAAGATCATCGATCCGAAGAATGAGCGGGCGGCCAACCCGTCCAAGCTGATGTCGGCCAACTATCCGCTTCTGGTGCGTGATGCACTCGTCAAGGCCCTCGGCATCGACCCGGCCAACCGGGCGGACGTCAAGAAGGCGACCGATATGATTTCGGCCAGCGCCCGTACCCAGTTGCGCGACATCGTTGTCGCCAATCCTGCGGTGATCGGCACGACCGTGAACGTGCCGCTTCTGGCTGAAGGCAATATCGATAGCGCCAACAAGGGCCAGATCGACCTCACGGTCGAGGAAAGCAAACGCAAGGTCAACGACCAGCAGATCGGCTGGATGAAGACGCTGACCGACAGCGGAGCCATGACGAAGAACTTCAACACGGGCATCTTCACCTTCGGCGCCTCAAGCCGTCCGGAAGCAGCTGGTATCGGCGTCGCGGCTCTCGGCTCGCTCTACATGATGCTGATCGTCCTTGCCCTGGCGCTGCCGATCGGTGTCGCTGCATCGATCTATCTCGAAGAGTTCGCCCCGAAGAACCGGCTGACGGATCTGATCGAGGTCAACATCAACAACCTCGCAGCCGTTCCGTCGATCGTCTACGGTCTGCTGGGTCTGTCCATCTTCATCAACTTTGCCGGTATGCCGCGCTCTGCCGCGCTTGTCGGTGGTCTGGTTCTGACGCTGATGACCCTGCCGACAATCATCATTGCCACTCGCGCGGCACTGAAGGCGGTTCCTCCGTCAATCCGCTCGGCGGCGCTCGGCCTCGGTGCATCGAAGATGCAGACGATCTTCCACCACGTGCTGCCGCTGGCGATGCCGGGCGTGCTCACCGGCACGATCATCGGTCTGGCACACGCGCTCGGCGAGACGGCACCGCTGCTCCTGATCGGCATGGTGGCCTTCGTCGTCGACTACCCGGGCTCGCCGATGGAGCCGTCCACCGCACTTCCTGTGCAGATCTACATGTGGGCCAATGAAGCCGAACGTGCATTTGTCGAACGGACTTCGGGTGCGATCATGATCCTCTTGATCTTCCTCGTCGTCATGAACCTTGGCGCAATCCTGTTGCGGCGTCGCTTTGAGCGGCGCTGGTAGTGAGGTAGAAACATGAACATGATGTCAGAAGCAGCAGTTGAAAAGGCGCTGGACCAGAAAATGAACACTGTTCCCTTCAAGATGATCGGAAAGGACGTTTCGGTTTATTACGGCGAGAAGCGTGCGCTTTTCGATGTGAATCTCAACGTCCGGGAAAACACCGTGACCGCCCTGATCGGTCCGTCCGGTTGCGGAAAGTCGACGTTCCTGCGCACCCTGAACCGCATGAACGACACGATCGACAGCTGCCGCGTCACCGGCAAGATCACCCTCGATGAGGGCGATATCTACGATCCGAGCATCGACGTGGTGGAGCTTCGTGCCCGTGTCGGCATGGTCTTCCAGAAGCCAAACCCGTTCCCGAAGTCGATCTACGAGAACGTCACCTACGGTCCGAAGATTCACGGTCTTGCCCGCACGAAGGCGGAGCTTGACCAGGTCGTCGAGTCGAGCCTTCAGAAGGCCGGCCTTTGGAACGAGGTCAAGGACCGCCTGCACGAATCCGGCACCGGCCTTTCCGGTGGTCAGCAGCAGCGTCTGTGCATTGCTCGCGCCGTTGCCGTCAGCCCTGAAGTCATCCTGATGGATGAGCCCTGCTCGGCGCTGGATCCGATCGCGACCGCCAAGGTCGAGGAACTGATCCACGAGCTGCGCACCAACTTCACGATCGTCATCGTTACCCACTCGATGCAGCAGGCAGCCCGCGTTTCGCAGCGCACCGCCATGTTCCATCTCGGCAATCTTGTCGAGGAAAACGACACCGACAAGATGTTCACCAATCCGGATGACCAGCGCACGCAGGACTACATCATGGGCCGCTTCGGCTGAGGTCTCTCTCGCCGCCCTTCCTTGTCGGCTGGGCGGCGGTCTTCCAACTCGGATTGTGATCGCAAGGAAAAACAATCATGTCTACGCACATTGCTTCCGTCTATGACGAAGATCTGAAGTACCTGAATCGCCGCATTTCCGAAATGGGCGGCCTTGCCGAACAGATGGTGGCGGAATCCGTGCGCGCGCTGGTCAATTCCGACCTGGCACTCGCGCAGAAGGTCATTTCCGACGACACCATTCTTGACGACGCCGAACGCCAGATCGGCGAAAAGGCGATCGTCACCATCGCACGGCGTCAGCCGGTCGCCTCCGATCTTCGGGAAATCATGGGGTCGATCCGCATCGCCGCCGATCTGGAGCGGGTCGGCGATCTCGGCAAGAACACCGCCAAGCGCGTCATCGCCGTGTCGAGCACCAGCCTGCCGCGTCAGCTCGCTCGCGGCCTGGAGCATCTGGCCGAACTTGCGCTTGTCCAGCTCAAGGAAGTGCTCGACGTCTACGCATCGCGTTCGCCGGAAAAGGCCAACAGCATCCGTGAACGTGACAGTGATATCGATGCCATCTACACGTCGCTGTTCCGCGAACTCCTGACTTACATGATGGAAGACCCGCGCAACATCACGCCCTGCACACATCTTCTATTCTGCGCCAAGAACATCGAACGCATCGGCGACCATGCCACCAACATCGCCGAAACGATCTACTACATGGCGACCGGCGCACAGCCCGTCGGTGAGCGTCCGAAGGACGACACCGCCAACACCGTCGGCGCGATCGGTACTTGATCTGCGGAGCCGAACCAGACTGAAGTTAGTAACCGCTTACATTTTGACTGCCCGGACGGCCTTGAGGCCGCCGGGCGAGCCTCTTGCATCCAAGGGCAGGGCGTCAAGGAGTTGAGACCGCATGTTGCCAAGAATTGCCGTTGTCGAAGATGAGGAGGCGCTCAGCGTTCTCCTGCGCTACAATCTTGAGGCCGAAGGGTTCGAAGTCGATACGATCAATCGCGGCGACGAAGCGGAAGTCCGTCTGCAGGAGCGTCTGCCGGATCTCTTGATCCTCGATTGGATGTTGCCGGGCGTTTCCGGCATCGAGCTTTGCCGGCGTCTGCGCCAGCGCTCGGAAACCGAGCGTCTGCCGATCATCATGCTGACCGCGCGCGGCGAAGAGAGCGAGCGCGTTCGCGGACTTGCCACCGGCGCCGACGACTACGTGGTCAAGCCGTTTTCGACGCCGGAACTCATGGCGCGGGTCAAGGCGATGCTGCGGCGCGCCAAGCCCGAGGTGCTGTCGACGCTTTTGAAATGCGGCGATATCGAACTCGACCGCGAAACCCATCGTGTTCACCGCAAGACGCGCGAAGTGCGCCTTGGCCCGACCGAGTTCCGCCTCCTTGAATTCTTCATGGCGTCGCCTGGTCGCGTCTTCTCGCGCTCGCAGCTACTGGACGGCGTCTGGGGTCACGACATCTATGTCGACGAGCGGACGGTTGATGTCCACGTGGGCCGCCTGCGCAAGGCGCTCAACTTCTCCAATATGCAGGATGTGATCCGCACTGTGCGCGGCGCCGGATATTCGCTGGAGAGCTGAACCGACGTGATGGAGGAGAGGCGGGCGGCAGTTTTCAGGCGCCGGCCTGGGGCTCACCGATCTCCACGGCGTGACCATCAGGATCGTAAAGACGAAAGACGCGCTGTCCCCAGGGTTGGGCCTCGATCGGGTGAATGAGGTTCACACGGTCAGCTATATTATCGAAAAGTGTATCCAGATTATCGTGCTCGAAATAGAGCAATAGGTTTTGGCGGCCGTATGGGGCGGAAACCGAGGAGGGCTTCCCCCAGACCGTCTCCTCAAGCGATGTTGCCTCGTGAATTGCAAAACCGGTTTCGAACAGGACGAAATTACCGTGGTCCTGCGTAATCCTCAAACCCAGAATCTCGCAATAAAAGGTTTTGGAGATCTCGATATCCCGCACGAACGGGATAGGATTGACAAAACGCACGCTGAGCTAGTCTCAGCGCGCCCGACGGCGTTCGCCGGAGGGCTGGTAGGCAAGCTTCGCGTGGAAGGTGCAGTACGGCGACGTGTCGGGCGAGTCGTTGCCGCAGAAGTGGAACTCTTCCTTCATCGGGTCACCGATCGGCCACTTGCACGTACGGTCGGTGAGTTGTGTCAACGCCAGGCGACGGGACATCGGTACAACGACGTTGCTTGCCGGTACGGCATCCTGATCCTCGATAGCGTCGATTTCCACCTCTTCCTTCATGACGGTTGCACCGGCGGTGCGTGTCACGGTGCGGGTGGTGGTCATGCGTGAGGCATAGTTCGGTGCGCGCGGCGCCGAAGTCGCCGGGCGTTTGGTGCGCGCGGTGGCTGCCGTACCGCCGGCCTTGGCGCGGCCGGGCAGGCAAAGCCGATGGACCTTGCCGATCACCGCGTTGCGGCTGACGCCGCCAAGCTGCGCGGCGATCTGGCTCGCGCTCAAACCTTCGGACCACAATTTCTTGAGTTTTTCGACCCGCTCGTCAGTCCAGTTCATGGTCTTGTCTCCATTCGCAGCGTTGGTGTTGGTCGAATCCTTCACCGTGCCCCGGACATGTTCCGAGGCTGAAACGCGATAACACTTTTGGTGACTAGGTCCGCCGCATGCGTTCTAGTAATTGTTTATTAACGTAGAGACCGCGGGACTCCCTGACAAGAGTCCCTTGAATCTCACCGAATCGATTTCCGAGTTTTCCCCAACTTGCTTGCTATGCGTGGCATTTTTGCAAGGGTATCCGGCTAAAAAAATCACATCTGCTGTGTCCGCGCGAATTGCCGCAAATCATGGGCTTTTGTTGACATTACAGTGCGAAATGAAGATAGTGCCCTCGCCGCCGCGAGGCGGCATTTTGATTTTTTATGGGCTTGCCCCAGCCCGGTGCAATACAATGACCGAAACAATCGCCGTGATGATTGAGGAGACCTGCGCCATGGCCGATGCCACGCCGCTTTACGACACATATGCCCGCGCGCCCTTGCGGTTCGAGCGCGGCGAGGGCGTCTGGCTGATCGCGGAAGATGGCACGCGCTATCTCGATTTCGCCGCCGGTGTCGCGGTCAACTCGCTCGGCCATGCGCATCCGCATCTTGTTTCGGCATTGAAGGAGCAGGCGGAGAAGGTCTGGCACCTCTCCAATCTCTATGAGGTCCCGGGCCAGGAAAGCCTCAGCCGCCGTCTGACGGACGCGACCTTCGCCGACAAGGTGTTCTTTACCAATTCCGGTGCGGAGGCGCTTGAATGCGCCATCAAGACGGCGCGGCGCTACCACTTTGCCAAGGGCCAGCCGGAAAAATTCCATATCATCACCTTCGAAGGTGCATTCCACGGCCGCACGCTGGCGACCATTGCTGCCGGCGGGCAGGCGAAGTATCTTGAAGGTTTCGGCCCGAAGGCCCCCGGCTTCTACCAGGTGCCCTTCAACGACATGACGGCGCTCAAGGCCGCCATCACCGAGGAAACCGCCGCGATCCTGATCGAGCCGATCCAGGGCGAGGGTGGCATCCGCACGGTATCCAAGGAGTTTCTGCAGGAACTGCGCGCGCTCTGTGACGAATACGGCCTGCTGCTGATCCTCGACGAGGTTCAGTGCGGTATTGGCCGGACGGGCAAGCTGTTTGCCTATGAGTGGGCCGGCATCACGCCTGACATCATGGCGGTTGCCAAGGGCATCGGCGGCGGCTTCCCGCTCGGCGCCTGCCTTGCGACGGCGGATGCGGCTTCCGGCATGGTCGCCGGAACGCATGGATCGACCTATGGTGGCAATCCGCTGGCCATGGCTGTCGGCAATGCCGTTCTCGATGTTGTCCTTGCTGACGATTTCCTGCAACATGTCCGTGATGTCTCGCTGGTTTTCCGCCAGGGCCTTGCCTCGCTTGCAGATCGTTTCCCCGATGTCATCGAGGAAGTCCGCGGCGAGGGCCTGATGCTCGGCATCAAGGCGAAGGTACCGTCTGCGGACCTGCTCAAGGCCATTCGCGCCGAACGGCTGCTGGCCGTGCCCGCGGGCGAAAATGTCATCCGCCTGCTGCCGCCGCTGGTGACGACGGCCGAGGAAGCCCGTGAAGGTCTGGCGCGGCTGGAGCGCGCTGCCGAACAGCTGACAGCGGAACGACGACAGGTCTCGGCCTGAACGACGTTTCGCTTGCCCGCTGAAAAACACAGGACTTTGAATAAAATGGCCAGACACTTTCTCGACCTCTCCGCGATGACCACAGGCGACCTGAGATCGATCATCGACGATGCCCGCGTCCGCAAGGCTGCCACCAAGGCCGGAACGGCTGAAAAACCTTTGGCCGGCAAGATGCTGGCGATGATCTTCGAAAAGCCCTCGACCCGTACCCGCGTGTCCTTCGACGTCGGCATGCGCCAGCTCGGCGGCGAGACGCTGTTTCTCTCCGGAACCGAAATGCAGCTCGGCCGCGCTGAAACGATCGGCGATACGGCAAAGGTGCTGTCGCGCTACGTCGATGCCATCATGATCCGTACGACTGACCACACACGCCTGCTGGAGCTTGCCGAACACGCCACCGTACCGGTCATCAACGGTCTGACGGATGCCACCCACCCCTGCCAGATCATGGCCGACATCATGACCTTCGAGGAGCATGCGGGGCCTGTGAAGGGCAAGACGATCGCATGGACGGGAGACGGCAACAATGTGCTGCATTCCTTCGTCGAAGGCTCGGCGCGTTTCGGCTACCGGATGAACATGGCTGTTCCGCTCGGCTCGGAGCCGGACGACAAGATCCTCAACTGGGCCCGCAACAATGGCGGCGACATCAAGCTCTATCATGACGCCGACCAGGCGGTCGATGGCGCGCATTGCGTGGTCACCGATACCTGGGTGTCGATGAACCAGGAGCACCGGGCGCGGGGCCACAATGTCTTCCAGCCGTTCCAGGTCAATGCGGCGCTGATGGCAAGGGCCGACAAGGATGCGCTGTTCATGCACTGCCTTCCCGCCCATCGCGGCGAGGAAGTGACGGACGAGGTGATCGATGGCAAGCAGTCGGTCGTGTTTGACGAAGCGGAAAACCGTCTGCATGCGCAGAAATCGGTTTTGGCCTGGTGCCTCGGGGCACTATGAGTACGCGCCGCCGCGCATATTGAAAAGCGGAGTGCGCCACACGATCTATGCTGCAAGGTGATGACCGGCGGGTGGCTTAGCTTCCTTGGCCGGTCATTTGTATTGAGAATATCCATCTGTCCGTTTCGCCATCCACGGCGGAGGCGACAGGGCGAGCGACCGGTTTTCAGCACCGTCTGGACAAAGCCGGTTTGCGCAGGATCAATAAGAGCATCGGACATTGTCCCGGCCTTTACGGCGGGCAGACGGCCGAGGGCTAAGGAGCAGAGTGATGACGGAAGCAAACCCGGGCCTCGGCCAATTCGACTATGCCGGCGATGATCATGTCGTGCCGTTTCAGGTGGAAGGCCTTGACGTGCGCGGTCGTGCCGTCCAGCTCGGCCCGATGCTCGACGCCATTCTCGAACGCCATAATTATCCGCTGCCGGTCGCCCGCCTCGTCGCCGAAACTGTGGTGCTGACGGTTTTACTCGGCACGTCGCTGAAATTCGAAGGCAAGCTGATCATCCAGACAAAGGGCAATGGCCCGGTCGATCTGGTCGTCGCGGATTTCGCGACGCCGGACCGCGTGCGCGCCTATGCCCGTTATAACGAGGAAGCGCTGTCGATCGCCGAACAGAATGGCCTGACTCAGCCACAGCATCTGCTGGGCGAGGGTGTCCTTGCCTTCACCATCGATCAGGGCGCGCATATGCAGCGCTACCAGGGCATCGTGCCGCTCGATGGCGCCTCGCTCGAAGAGATCGCCGGCGTCTATTTCCGCCAGTCAGAGCAGATCCCGACAAGGGTGCGTCTCGGCGTTGCCGAGCTGCTCGACCGCGATGAAAACGGCAAGCCGCGCCATCGTTGGCGGGCCGGTGGCATGGTCGCGCAGTTCCTGCCGGAGTCACCGGAGCGCATGCGCCAGGCGGACCTTCACGGCGGCGACGGCGATGACGGCAACGGTGGGTTCGAGGTCGATGACCTGTGGGATGAAGCCAGCGTTATGGTCCAGACCATCGATGCTGACGAACTGACCGATCCGATGGTCGGAACGGAGCGGCTGTTGTACCGCTTGTTCCACGAGCGCGGCGTCAAGGTCTATCCGCCCCAGGCGGTCTACGACAAATGCAGCTGCTCACGCGAGAAGCTGCGCGATGTGCTGGCAAGCCTCAGCCAGGATGACATCGATCATGCAGCTGAGGACGGAATGGTTTCGGTGACCTGCGAGTTCTGCTCGACGACCTACCGTTTCGAAGCCACGGAAGTGAAGCCGCAGTAAAATGCTGCGGCCGTCAGTTCAGCGTCCGGTTCTGGCCGGGTGAATCGAGCGAGAAGGCGGGAATGTCCACTGTAAAGGCCTCGCCTTCCGTTGTTTCCATCGAATAATGGCCGAACATCACGCCGGACGGCGTGTCGAGCGGGCAGCCGGATGAATACTCATAGGTGTCGCCGGGATTGAGCACAGGCTGCTCGCCGATGACGCCCGGGCCGTTGACTTCGTCCACTTGGCCGTTTTCGTCGGTGATATGCCAATAGCGTGTCATCAGCCGTACGGTCTTGCCGGAAAGGTTGGAGATCAGGATACGGTAACCCCAGACATAGCGGCTGTCATCCGGATCGGACTGCTCCTCCAGGTAATACGGCTCGACGGTCACCTCGATGTCGCGTGTTAGCGCGCGGTACATATGCAAACCCTTTTCAAGTCCATAGGCGATATTCTACAGCAAGATGGTTTCGTCAAGAATAACGGACAGGGTAAACTGTAGGGATAGGGGACAGCATGCTCGACGGTCACCTTAAGAAGCGGCTCGACCCTTGGTTCGACGACGCCGGCCATGCCCTTGTACGCCGCGGCATCGGCGCTAACACGGTCACGATCACGGGTTTTCTGCTCGGATTGGCCGCAGCGCTCGCCATTATTCTGGACGCGTTTGTCTGGGGTTTTATTCTGACCGGTGCAAGCAGGGTCTGTGACGGCCTGGATGGGGCTGTCGCTCGGGCGACGGAAAAGACGGATTTCGGCGGCTTCCTCGATATCGTGCTTGATTTCGCCTTCTACGGTCTCATCCCCTTCGCCTTTATCTTTGCCGATCCTTACGAGAATGGCGCTGCAGGCGGTCTTTTGCTCCTGTCATTCTATATCAATGGCGCCAGCTTCCTCGCCTATTCCGTCATGGCCGAAAAACGCGGCCTGTTGACGGAGGTTCGTGGCGCAAAATCGCTCTATTTCACCACCGGGCTTGCCGAGGCGACGGAGACGATCGCCGTATTCCTCGCCTTCTGCCTCTTCCCGCAGTGGTTCTCGGAAATCGCCGTCGCGTTTGCGCTGGTCTGCTTCTACACCGCGCTGTCGCGCATCATGCTGGCGCGCAGGAATTTCAAGGTAGAAATCCAGGCATAGAAAAACGCCCGCATCCGGCTGGACACGGGCGTTGAAATGTACGCCTGAAAATCAGGCTTGAACGGACTTCAAGGCGCGGGCGAAATCCTCGATCAGGTCTTCGCTGTCCTCGATACCGGCGGAGAAGCGCACCGTGCCGGGTGAGATGCCAAGTTCCGCGCGGGCTTCGTCCGAAAGGTTCTTGTGCGTCGTCGTCGCCGGATGGGTGATCAGGCTCTTGGAGTCGCCAAGATTGTTGGAGATCAGCACGGTCTCCAACGCATTCTGGAGTGCGAAGGCCGCCTCCTTGCCGCCCTTCAACTCGAAGCAGACCAGCGTCGAGCCGCCCTTCATCTGCCGGGCGATGATATCAGCCTGCGGATGATCCTTGCGGCCCGGATAAATCACCTTGGCGACCTGGCTCTGTTCGGCGAGGAAATCGGCGACGCGCGAGGCGTTCTCGCTCTGCTGGCGAACGCGCAGCGGCAGTGTCTCGATACCCTTCAGCAGCGTCCACGCATTGAACGGCGACAGCGCCGGGCCGGTGTGGCGGAAATAGTCGTGCAGATGCTCGTTGATCCACTCTTTGTCGGAGAGGATCACGCCGCCGAGGCAACGGCCCTGACCGTCGATATGCTTGGTCGCGGAGTAGACGACGATATGGGCGCCCAGTTCCAGCGGCTTCTGCAGCAGCGGTGTCGCAAAGACGTTGTCGACGATGACCTTGGCGCCGATCGCATTGGCGATCTTGGCGACGCCTTCGATATCGATGACTTCCAGCGTCGGGTTGGTCGGGCTTTCGAGGAAGAACACCTTGGTATTCGGCTTGACCGCCTTTTCCCAGTTTTCGAGGAAGCGTCCGTCGATCAGCGTGAATTCGATGCCGTATTTAGGCGCCAGCGTCTCCACCACCCAGCGGCAAGAGCCGAACAGGGCGCGAGCGGCGACGATATGGTCGCCCGCCTTGAGTTGGCAGAGGATCGCTGCCGAAACCGCCGCCATGCCGGATGCCGTGGCGCGCGCATCCTCGGCGCCTTCCAGCATGCACATGCGTTGTTCGAACATGTCGTTGGTCGGGCTGCCGTAGCGGGCGTAGATGAAACCGTCTGTCTCGCCCTTGAAGCGCGCTTCGGCGGCTTCCGAGGTTTCGTAGACGAAGCCCTGCGTCATGAAGATGGCTTCGGAGGTTTCACCATGGTTTGAACGGGTCGTGCCGCCGTGAACGAGCTGTGTTGCGGGGCGCCAGGTTTTGCTCATCGATCGTCGCTTTCACAAACAAAAAAACCGGCCGCGTAAAGCAAGCCGGTTTCGAACCCGGCCTTTTTAGCTATTTGTTTAACGTGGCTGCAAGCCGACCGGCCAAATCACCACGGGATAAGTCAGTATTTACTGATTAGCCGCGCTTGCGTCAATTCCCGTGAACAACAAGATATGTCACAGGGACAATTTGGGTTATGACGTGCCGTTTCCGGCAAAGAGGAAGATGGAAATGACGAGGGCCACAGGCATTCTAGCCGATCGCGCCATTGGCGCGTTGTTTGATGCGGGACGGCTGAAAAGCGAGGCGAAGCTGGATATCGACCAGATCCAGCCGGCGAGCCTCGATCTGCGCCTCGGCTCCAAGGCCTTCCGGGTTCGCGCCAGCTTCATGCCCGGTCCCAGCCATCTCGTCGCTGACAAGCTCGACCGGCTGAAACTGCATGTCATCGATCTCTCGGAAGGGGCGGTGCTTGAGACCGGTTGCGTCTACATCGTGCCGCTGATGGAAAGCCTCGACCTGCCGGTTGGCATGTCGGCGTCCGCCAATCCGAAAAGCTCGACCGGCCGCCTCGATATCTTCACCCGCGTCATCACCGATCGCGCCCAGGAATTCGACAAGATCCCGGCCGGCTATTCCGGCCCGCTCTATCTCGAAATCAGCCCGCGGACTTTCCCGGTCATCGTCCGGCGCGGCTCGCGCCTGTCGCAGATCCGCTTCCGCATCGGCCATGCGCTGCTGACGGAAACGGAAGTCATGGCGCTGCATGAAAGCGATGTTCTCGTTGCCAGCGAAAAGCCTAACGTCTCCGGTGCCGGCATCGCGCTGTCCATCGACCTGAAGGGCACCGGCGCCGATGGCCTGATTGGTTATCGTGGCAAACACCACACAGCCGTTGTCGATGTCGACAAGAAGGCCGAGCATGGCATCTTCGATTTCTGGGAACCGCTCTATAGCCGCGGCCGCGACGAGCTGATCCTCGACCCCGACGAGTTCTACATCCTCGTCTCGCGCGAGGCGGTGCACGTGCCGCCGCTCTATGCCGCCGAAATGACGCCGTTCGATCCACTGGTCGGCGAGTTCCGCGTCCACTATGCGGGCTTCTTCGATCCCGGCTTCGGCCACGTCTCCGCCGGCGGAACCGGAAGCCGCGCAGTGCTGGAAGTCCGCAGCCACGAAGTGCCGTTCATCCTGGAACACGGCCAGATTGTCGGCCGGCTGGTTTACGAGCACTTGATGGAACGGCCGGAAGGGCTTTACGGCCTCGGTCTCGGCTCCAACTACCAGGCCCAGGGCTTGAAGCTCTCGAAGCATTTCCGCTCGGAATAAATAGCGCGCCTGAAAATCGGCTGCCGCCTTGACAGGTCGTCCCGGTTGGTGGAAACCTCCGCAGCGTCGCGGGTATGATGTAGTGGTAGCTTGTCAGCTTCCCAAGCTGATCGTGCGGGTTCGATTCCCGCTACCCGCTCCACCTTGTTTCTCAAGGGGTGTAGATTTTTTTCAAAGCCTTCTCGATCGGACTGTTTTACAGGCAATTTTACATTGCTCGACCCGCAGGATGCTGTTTTGAAATGACCAGGATTACGTCAGAAAAGATCAGGGAGTTGGAAGACGAGCGCGAGCAGCTGAAAAACGATCTGGCCAATGAGTTCAAGTTCTTCAGCGCCACCGATGAATTTCGCGACGGTATGCTGCCTGCAATCATTGCGATGATGAAGCGATATGATGCCATCGAGAGAATTCTGAAGCACTATCGCAACGAGATCTTCACGCCGCAGACGGAAGCGCCGTTGGAGATCGATGCCCCGCCTGTCGAAGGTGATACGATCCACTTTTCGCCTGATGGTCCATCTGAAAAATAGATCAGCTTTATGGGACGCCGCACTGCGACTTAGCTCCCGCCCACCGGAACATGCGGCGTCTTGTTCCATGAAAACGGGTTGGTCCGCAGTTCCAGCAGGGCCTTCCAGGCCGCCAGCGACATGATCAGCCAGTAGAACGGCACAAAAACCCAGCGCCAGCCCACAGCGCGCCGCTCTCGCATATTCATCCGGTTGCGCCCGAGTGCGATGAAGACGGCATAGCTGCCGAAGATGTTGACGACATCGCCGATGAACAGCCAGAAGGCCAGCCAATCGTCCACATGCGTGCTGTCCTGGAGCATCGTCCATGTCAGATAGACAAGGAAGCCGATGATGATGGGATGACAGAGCGAGGATAGCAGCATGCCGGCAATCAGGATTTGAAAGACGGTAAAGGCCGGCCAGCCCATTTCTCTGACAAGTTGACCGGGTTTGCGCATCATCACCAGCCATGTCTGCAGCCAGCCTTTGAACCAGCGTGTGCGCTGGCCGAGCCAGACCGGCAGCAAGGTTGGCGCTTCCTCGAAGGTCGGCTTGACGATGACGCGCGAGCGGTAACCGAGACGATGCAGCCTGAGCCCAAGGTCCGCGTCTTCGGTCACGTTGTAGGGATCCCAACCGCCGATCTGCTTCAGTTCCGCCGTTCTGAAATGGTTGGACGTGCCGCCGAGCGGCAGCGGCAGGCCGGTGAGCGAGAGCATCGGCAGCAAGCCGCGAAACAGTCCGGCATATTCCAGCGCAAACAGCGCACTCAGCCAGGAGTGCCGTGCATTGGTGATGATCAGCGGCGCCTGCAGGCAGATGACGCGGCGCGGCGCCGCCATGAATGCGGCATGGGCTTCGCGCAACTGGCCTGGATGCGGCCGGTCTTCTGCATCGTAGACGGTAATAAACGTACCGCGGGCGCCGGGCAGGGCGTAACTCAGTGCCTTCGGCTTAGTGCGCGGCAGATGGACCGGCACCAGGACGATTTCATATTCGGAAGCGAGCGGTAGGGCTCTGAGCGCTGCGATCGTTTCCTCGTCGTCCTCCTCGCAGATCAGCTTGATATCAAGGCGTGATCGCGGCCAGTCGAGTCGGTCCAGCGCATCGACAAGCTGGGCCGCGACGCTCGTTTCCTTGTAGAGCGCGACAAACACCGAATAGATCGGCAGCGGCCCGGTGGGGACACTCGATTTGGGCTTCCGCCCGGCACGCTCCTGGATAAAGGCGCAACCGAGCGCGTAGAATCGCACCAGGAAATTGGCGAGGTAAAACAGAGTGAGCACGACATGCAGCAACAGCAGGCTGATCATCGGCAGCACGATTGCCGCAGCGAGCATCGCGCAGACCAGGATGCCGGCATAAAATCCCTGCTTTCCCCAGAAGGTGATGCGGGCGCTGTGAAGCGGCGCTGTCTCGAAGAGCGCCCGCGTGGTCGCCAAAACCCGGCGCTGGCGCCCGGCCTGCCAGGCGGCTTTCCGCACCGCCGAAGGCGTCGAGACAGCCAGGGATTGGCGCAACAGAGGTGTTCGTTCAAGGAGCGCGGCAACCTCGGCAAGACGGGAAAGTGAAGGCACGATCACGGTGATTGGCGGGCGGCTGGCGTGATGAACGCGCAGCATTTCCGGTCTTGCAATCTGCGTATCCAGCCCTGCGACATCCTGCACGCGGCCGGGGTCGATATCGGGCATGAAATCGAGCCCCAGCTTTTCGGCAAGGGCTTCGAAATAGATCGTTTCGTCTATCTCGCCGGATGCCAGCAGTTCTTCCTCGACGGTCGTATGATGGTTTTCCGCGAGCAGCATCGCCCGGGCGATCAACGGCTTGCCGATGCCCATCTGCAAAAGCAGGCGGCCTTCCTGCTTGAGTGCTGCAGAGAATCGTCCCGCCGCGGCATCAGGCTGCGATCGCCTGGCCGACGGTTCATTTGCGGTAGCCATTCCGGAATTGTCCGGATATTCTTCCAGACGCATGCAATCCCCATTGCCGCCTGCGCGGCAATATCCCTATCTCACCCCGGGAATGATCATAATGACACGCGTCTCTCGTGCATCCCTAAAATTTTATGGGATTTTCGCGCTTTGCGTGCTGCTGATTGTACCTTTTTCGGCCCTGTCGCGGGCAGCGGATGGCGTTCACGATTTGCCTCTGTTGTTTGATGCGCGCGAGCGGATCGCAAAGCCGGACCTGAGTGGTCTGGCGCGGTTGCGGTTCCTGACGACCGTGGATTTTCCACCGTTCAATTTCATCGATCAATCGGGCAAGCTTGCCGGCTTCCATATCGACCTGGTGCGGGAAATCTGCCGCGAGCTGGAGATCGACGCCAAATGCCAGATCCAGGCCGTGACCTTCGCGGAACTGCAGCCGGCGCTCGAGGGCGGGCAGGGGGAAGCGATCGTCGCCGGGATCGGTACCAGTCCGGAATTACGCCAGCGTTTCGCCTTTTCCCGTGCCTTCATGAAACTCCCGGCCCGGTTCGCGGTCAACCGCCGGACCATGGGGGCTGATCTTTCCGTAGCCTCCCTCGCTGGAAAGCCGGTCGGTGCGGTATCCGGAACCACGCACGAAGCAATGTTAAGGGCTTTTTTTCCGAAGTTGGAAGTACGATCTTTCCCAAGCCGCGACACCATGCTGGCCGCCCTCAGCCAAGGAAGTGTTGCCGCGGTTTTTTCGGACGGCATGCAATTGTCCTTTTGGACAGCCGGCAGCGACGCCGCCAATTGCTGTACGCTCCTCGACGGCGCCTATTTCTCGCAGCGCTTCCTCGGCGAGGGGCTGACGATCATGAACCGCAAGGGCGATTCGGCGCTGACGCAGGCGATCGATCACGCGCTTCTGGAACTGTCCCGCAAAGGCCGCCTTAACGAGATCTATCTTCGATATTTCCCGGCGGGCATCTACTGAATCCTGTGTCGCTACAGTTTTCGAAACGGCAGCAGCAGCGACCACAAGAGGCGCGCCGGCAGAGGATTGCCATAGGGTGCAAGTCCGATCCTCATGTCTTCCGGCGGATGCTTCGAGCGCGCCAGATAGGTCGAAAACATCCGGTCCCAGATGGAAAGATTGAAGCCGTAGTTCGTGTCCGTTTCCGAAGGTTCGGCGGAGTGGTGGATGCTGTGCATGTCCGGCGTGACGATCACCCGACGCAGCAAGCGGTCCGCCCGCGCCGGCAGCCTCAGATTGGCATGATTGAACATCGCCGCGCCATTCAGCACGACCTCGAAGATCAGCACGCTGACCACTGGTGCGCCGATCGTCAGGATGACGGCCGATTTCCACAGGATCGACAACAGGATTTCCAGGGGATGGAAGCGCAGCCCCGTCGTCAGGTCCAGCCCGGTATCGGCATGATGAACCCGGTGGATGCGCCAGAGCAGGGGCACCTTGTGAAAGACCACATGTTCCAGCCAGATGGCGAAATCAAGAATGACGAAGGCCAGCACACCGCTGACGAATGGCGGCAGGCCGAGCATCGGTAGAAATCCGTATCCATGCGCGTCTGCGAAGAAAGCGGCACCGGTGGCGGCCGCCGGAAAGGCGATCCGCAGCGTCAGCGACGACAAAACGAGGATGGAAAGATTGGTGAACCAGCGCCGGGCTTTCAGCGAGCGCGTCAGTTCTGGCCGTTCCAGCCGGGGATGCAGAAGTTCCAGCATCGCCAGCGAAAGGAAGATCACGGCGAAGAATGCGAGCCGCCAGGCTGGTTCGCCGATTCCGAATATCTGAACCGTCATGCGTGCGCCATCATGGATTCCGTGGCCGTTTCTCCGATGGCTATTCTATCGGGACTAAGCCTGCGGTGAATGCACTTTGGCGTGAAGCGGCAAGCTCACTTGCGGAAGCGGGCCATCGCGCCTCGCTCGATCGCAGCGCAAGTGAGCTTGTCGAGACCCAGTCGATCACGCAGAAGCTGCAGCAGCCGGATTTCCTCATTGCGGATGGTATGATCGGCCGCGGCAAGCTCGACCGCCATGGCGTAGGCTGTGTCGTAAAGGCGGGAGGGAAGCGCCTCGCGCACCACCTCAAGCGCAATATCCAATCCCTCCGGGCCGTCGAGAAGGGCAGCGCATTCCCGCGCGGCGTGCACGAGATGATCGTGGTCGAAACCATCAAAGACCGGAAGGAAACTGGTGAGCCTGCCGATGCGCTCCATTTCACCATCGGTCATGGCGGTATCGACCGCCGACATCATCACCATGACATAGATGAGGGCTTCGTGATGGCTCAATTTGTCGGGCATAGAATATCCGTGCTTCTGTGTCTGGCTTGAGAGGTATGGGCGGGCACTGCCGCTTACAAGCCCTGATCGATCGTATTCGCACCAGTATTCGTGTCTTCAGGCACGGCGGTCAGCGGCACGGGCACCGTGTTGAAATCGCGCGGATCGTCTCCGAAAAAGCCGAGACGGGACTTTCGCGCAGCTTCCACCTTGTCTTCAAGTGGCGATCCTGGCTGCGCCTCTGCCCAGCCTTTTTCGGCGAGCCAGACAGCGGGATCGGTATTGTTGACACTGCAGGTGGTGGCCAGTGTTCCCTGCCAGCCGTCCTTCGGAACGTTGCACATGAGCGCGCGCGCCCGCAGGAAATTGCGGAATGCGGTTCGTGCCACCACGCCGCAGGGCCAGGTCTTCGCAGCTTCACCGCAGACGCGATCTGCTTTTTGCGGCACCAATCCGTCCAGTTGCAAAAGCCGGTCGTCGAACTGGATCAGGCCCGCCGACAGCGCGACCGGATGGCGCAGGACCAGGGGAACTGGCTCCGGCTTTGCAACGGCGTCGGAAAGCGGCGTCCGAGGCTCTATGCGCTCCAGCGGCTGGGCGGTTACCTCCTCGGGAAGGCCGAATTGTTCAGGCGCGATATCGCGAACGGATTTTTCCTCTGCCGCCGTCTGGCCATTTTCATCGACAATATCTGGCGTTGGTTCGCTGCGCGTCTGCCCGTCGTCAACACTCATCTCGTCGCCACCAAGGTCGGCCACATCGGCCATATCAGGCGTTTCAAGCGTGAACTCGGGCGTGGCGGCGCTCTGCCGTCCCTGAATGGCCGAAGCGCCGCTCATCAGAAGGACGATGGTCAGGAAAATGCCGGCGAGGCCGCCGCCGGCTGTCAGCAGGTGCCGCTTCATAAGGAAAACTGTCCTATTGGCTGGCCCAGATGATGCGGGCTACCCACTCGACATCGCTGAGGTCGAAGGTACGGTTCGGATGTTCGGGATTGAGCGACAGCAGTTCGATACTGCGCGGGGTCTGGCGCACCAGAACCTTGGCCATGACCTCGCCTTCGGTCGTCTTCACCACCACGCGGTCGCCACGGCGGATCTGCGCGCCGGGTTCGACGATCAAAACGTCGCCGTCGCGATAGAGCGGCAACATGCTGTCTCCCTGGATTTCCAGCGCATAGACGCCGGCCTTGGCGCCGGGAGCGGCTGGAAATTCGACCACGTCCCAGCCTTGCCCTGCCGGGAAGCCACCATCGTCGAAAAAGCCGCCCGCACCCGCCTGGGCAAAGCCCAGCAGGGGAATGGAGCCTGTTTGCGGCGGGAAGGCGCCCTCTGGCAAGGCCCCGGAAGCAGGCCCCGGGCGCAGGAACTCCATGAACTGGGTGATCGTCGAACCGGTCGCGTCAAGAACCTTGGCGATCGATTCCGTCGAAGGCCAGCGCTCACGCCCATCCGCGGAATGCCGCTTGGATTTGTTGAAAGAGGTCGGATCGAGCCCGGCCCGCCGGGCGAGACCCGAAGGGGATAGTTGATGCCGCTCGGCGAGCGCATCGATCGCACTCCAGATCCGGTCATGTGAAAACATCGTTGCGCATCCTGCGGGCGGTGAAGCGTGACGCTTTCTCTTGTGTTTTGGCTTCTGCTGTCTTGATTGTTTCTCTGTCCAGATTAGCCAAAATGCGGGGAGGAGTAAAGTGTTTCAGGAAAATAATCCTGAATCGACGCCTGTGAGATCGCGCACGCCCGATTGAAATGCGCGGTCTGCTGCCTATACTCGGTTGAACCCATCCCGCATGTCGCGAGGCGCTGCATTGTTTTCCATTTTGAAGTCCGAAACCCTGCTCGGCGCAGCGCTCGTCCTTGCCGCCGCCGGTTTCCTGTTCGAACATGCGCTGCTGGAGAGCGGGCAGGCGGCTGCACTCGCCGGTGCCGCCGTTCTGGTCTTTGCGATCGTACTCGCCTCGATGCGCGTTGCCCATCATGCCGAAGTGTTGGCGGCCAAGGTTGGCGACCCCTATGGCACGATGATCCTGACGCTGTCGGCCGTGCTCGTCGAGGTGATCATCCTGGCGATCATGATGGGCGGAGAAGAGATATCGCCGACCTTGGTGCGCGACACGATCTATTCGGCCGTCATGCTCGATATCAATGGCATTCTTGGGCTGGCCGCGCTGCTCGGTGGTCTGAAACACGGCGAGCAATCCTATAACGACGATTCCAGCCGCACCTACAGCGTCATGATCCTGACGGCGATGGGCATTTCCATGGTCGTGCCGGAATTCGTTCCGGCTTCCAAATGGCACCTTTACTCCGCCTTCACGATCGTCGCGATGGTGACGCTCTATGCGGTATTTCTGAAGATGCAGGTGGGCGTGCACAGCTATTTCTTCAGCTACAGCTATCCGAAGCGCGAGGGCGCGGAAAAGCGCGCAGCAGAGGAAGAGCCGGTCGCTACATCCATCACTATTCTGATCATCGGCGTCGTCATCATCGGCGTGCTGGCCGAGATCATGTCCGGCTTGCTGTCGGCGGGCTTGAAGGGCAGCGGCGCTCCTCCTGTGCTGGCGGCGATCGTGGTCGCGGCGATCTCGGCCTCGCCGGAGATCATGACGGCGATGCGGGCAGCGCTCGCCAACCGCATGCAGGCCGTCGTTAACATCGCGCTCGGCGCCTCGCTCTCGACCGTTATCCTGACTGTGCCGGTGATGGAGGCGATCGCGCTCTACACCGGCCAGCCCTTCATCATGGCGATGACACCGGTGCAGACGGTGATGGTGACGATCACCCTCATCGTGGCCGCCATCAACCTCAATGACGGCGAAACCAACGCGATCGAGGGAATGACGCATTTCGTGCTGTTCGCAACCTTTGTCATGCTGTCGATGATCGGGCTCTGACACGGGCTATCCGGCGAAGTCAGGCAGAAGACACGGACGGCTTCCTCTGAATGGCGCTATCGCGGAGGTTTCCCATCCCCACCCCCATTTTTCGCCACATGCCTGCCTGTTGCGCCCCTTCCTCAGCTGCTGGCCGCGGGCTATCACAGGCAGCGCGCGACGCGCCTCCGGGAGCCTTCCGTGAATACCTCCGTGCTATCAGGCATACTGCTGACGATCTTTTCCTATTTCCTGTTCACGCTGCAGGATGCCTCGGTCAAGTGGCTGGTCGTGGCGCTGCCGGTCTGGCAGGTCCTGTTCGTGCGCAGCGTGACGATCTTTGCCATCTGCGCGGTCATCGGGCGTGGCCCGTTGCTGCGTCGTGCGGTTCGTTCGCCGGTTCTGAAACCCATGATCCTGCGCAACCTTTTGCTTTTGGCTGCCTGGCTGTCCTACTACACGGCGGCGCGCGAGCTGGGTCTCGCCGAGCTGACGACGCTCTATTATGCCGCGCCGATCCTGATCACCATCCTGGCCGTGCCGATCCTCAAGGAAGACGTGCCGCCTTTGCGCTGGATCGCCGTTGTCGTCGGTTTCGTCGGCGTGCTGGTTGCAACGGACCCATTTGGTACGGGCATGAAGCTTTCGCTGCCGGTCTGGCTGGCGCTGCAGGCGGCGGTATTCTGGGCGTTTTCGACGGTGCTTCTGCGCAAGACGGCACTTCAGGAGGTGACGCTGGTGCAGATGACGATTTCGAGCGGCTTCTTCATTCTCTTCACCGGCATTGCCGTCGTCGTCACCTGGGTTCCGCCCAGCCTGATCGACGTCGCTCTGATGGTGGGCACCGGACTGATTGCCGGCATCGCGCAATATGCCTTGTTCGAGGGCATGCGGAAAGCGCCGGTCTCGGTGCTGGCGCCGTTCGAATACTCCTCACTGATCTGGGCCTTCGCACTCGGCTTCCTGATCTGGGGCGACATTCCGGCATCGCAGGTCTTCGTCGGCGCGGCGCTGATCTTTTCCGCCGGCATGATCATCATTCTGGGCGAACGCTTCGGGCGGCGACTGACGGTGGGCTAACTCAGCTCTTCCTGGCGATGAACCGGCGGAAGGCTTCCAGAGTTTCGCCGCTGACGTGATGCTCGATCCCCTCGGCATCGATGCGGGCCGTTTCCGGGCTGACGCCGAGGCAGCGCAGGAAGGCTTCCACTGTCTGGTGGCGCGCGCGGCTTTCGAGCGCAACCTTCTGGCCGGCGTCGGTCAGGAATACGCCGCGATAGGGTTTGCGCGAAACCAGACCTTCTGATGCGAGCCGCGCCAGCATCTTGGCGACCGTTGGCTGTGCCACGCCGAGCCGGGCGGCTATATCCACCTGCCGCGCTTCGTTGCCATCCTCGATGAGGTCGGCGATCAGCTCGACATAATCCTCGATCAGCGCACCGCGCCGCGCTTCGCGGGTATGCCGAAAACCCTCGGAATGAATATCCGCATCTGGAAGCGGATCCGTGCGGGGAACGGGGCGGCGCGGCAAGGGGCGTGATCCTCTCTGATTTCTTCAATGCTTTTGCGGTTTCATAGCACGAGCTTCGATTTTTCATAGCGATTTATCCTGTCTTCCACCGTGGGCAGGGCGGTTAAAAAAGCCAGAACGATACAATATAGCATATTGCATAATGTTGAGCCTTGGCATAAGTTCAAGACAACAGAGCCCATTCCCGTATCCGGAGACCGTGCATGTCCAATTCCGAAGCCGTCCTTCCGCCACAGCAAAGCTGGACTTTTTCCAGCCCAAGGGAGGATGCGCGCGCCAGCCTTCCGGAAGTCAATTCCACCATCCCCGTACCCTCCGGCGGTATCTGGTTCCGCCGGTTGCTGGCCTTCATGGGGCCGGGCTATATGGTCTCGGTCGGCTACATGGACCCGGGCAACTGGGCAACCGACATCGCCGGCGGCTCGCAGTTCGGCTATACGCTGCTGACGGTCATCCTTCTGTCCAACCTGATGGCGATCCTGCTGCAGGCGCTCGCCGCCCGGCTCGGCATCGCCACCGGCCGTGATCTCGCCCAGTCCTGTCGCGATACCTATTCCAAGCCCGTCAACTTCCTGCTCTGGATCGCCTGCGAGGCGGCCATCATCGCCTGCGACCTTGCCGAGGTGATCGGCACCGCGATCGCGCTGCAGCTGTTGTTCGGCATCCCGCTGATCGGCGGCGCGCTGATCACCGCGCTCGATGCCTTCCTGCTGCTGCTTCTGATGAACAAGGGCTTCCGTTTCCTCGAGGCCTTCGTCATTGCGCTGCTGGTCATCATCGCCGGCTGCTTCGCCATCCAGATCGCTGCTGCTGCCCCACCGATCGCGGCTGTTCTCAACGGCTTCCTGCCGTCGAGCGAGATCGTCACCAACCCGGCCATGCTCTACATCGCCATCGGCATCATCGGCGCCACCGTCATGCCGCATAACCTCTACCTGCATTCCTCGATCGTCCAGACCCGCAACTACAAGCGCACCGACGAGGGCAAGCGCGATGCGATCAAGTGGGCGACGACGGACAGTACCATCGCGCTGATGCTGGCGCTGTTCATCAACGCCGCCATCCTGATCATTGCGGCCTCGGTCTTCCACGCCAATGGCCGCACCGACGTCGCCGAGATCGGCCAGGCCTACGAACTGCTGTCGCCGCTGCTTGGTCTCGGCATTGCCTCGACGCTGTTTGCCGTGGCGCTGCTTGCCTCCGGTCTCAATTCGACGGTAACGGCGACACTGGCCGGCCAGATCGTCATGGAAGGCTTCTTGCGGCTGCGCATTCCGCAATGGGCTCGCCGGCTCATCACCCGCGGCATCGCCATCGTCCCGGTCGTCATCGTCACCTGGATCTATGGCGAGAAGGGCACGGCCGAACTCCTGGTGTTCAGTCAGGTCATCCTGTCGATGCAGTTGCCCTTCGCGGTCATTCCGCTGGTGCGCTTCGTCTCCGACAAAAAGAAGATGGGCACCTTCGTCATTCCGAAATATGTCGCCGCCATCGCCTGGGTCGTCGCTTCGATCATCGTCGTTCTCAACTTGAAGCTGCTTTACGAGACGTTTATCGGTTAAGGCGGACGACGAAGACAACAGCGGAAAAGGCGGCGGATTTGCCGCCTTTTCTTTTGGCATTGCCGCCCGGATTGAGCCGGCGGGGATGTTCGCTGGCCGCCTTTTTTCACCCGTGCCAGTACCGTTTCGGCCCGCTTTACCGTGAACTGCGGCGCAAAAGCCTTCAATTCGCGCTTCAATGATCCCATATGTCCCCCACAAGGCGCGCTCGACGTGCCGGGAGTGAACAACAGGATTGGGTATCATGTTTAGGTTTGGACGCGTTCTTGCGACCTTTGCGGTTGCTTCGATGGTGATGCTGACGGTGGTCGATCTGGCCGAGGCACGCCGCGCCGGCAGCGGCTTCGGCAGCCGCGGCAGCCGTACGTTTTCGCAGCCGCCGGTCACCCGCACGGCACCGGCGGACGCAACGCCGATCAACCGGACGATGACGCCGCAGAACCAGGCGACACCCGGTCAGACGGGCGCGCAGCAAAACATGGGCCAGGCGGCCCGCCCCGGCGCGCAGCGTCCGGGCGGCCTGTTCGGCGGATTCGCGGGCTCCATGCTCGGCGGTCTGGCGCTCGGCGGCCTGATCGGCATGATGATGGGCAACGGACTGGGCGGTGCCGCCGGTTTCCTTGGGCTTATCCTGCAGATGGCGCTGATCGCCGGTGCTGTCATGCTTGCCATGCGCTTCTTCCGCGGCCGTCAGACGGCATCGCCGGCTGGTTACGCGCCGCGTGAAGCGGCCGGATATTCCGGCGCATCGCCAATGCAGGGGTTCGGCAATCAGGGCCAGAGCTCGGGTTCGGGCATGCCGTCCTTCAAGATCCCTTCTATTGGTGGAGGGGCGATCGGCGGTGGTGCCGCCCGCCCGGCGCAGCCGCGCATGACCGATCAGTCGACCGACGAAATCGGTGTGGGCGAACAGGATCTGAACCAGTTCGAGACCATGCTGAAGCAGGTGCAGGCCGCCTACGCGGCCGAGGACTATGGCACGCTGCGCAAGCTGACGACGCCGGAGGCGATGTCCTGGCTGGCCGAGGAACTCAGTGAAAACGCCACCAAGGGCCTGAAGAATGAGGTCAGCGACGTGCATCTGGTACAGGGCGACGTGGCCGAAGCCTGGAACGAGGATGGCGCCGATTACGCCACCGTCGCCATGCGCTACGAGAGCATCGACGTCACCCGCGACCGCGCCACCGGCCGCGTCGTCGAGGGCGATCCGGACAAACTGACGGAAGCCGTCGAACTCTGGACCTTCCTGCGCAAGCGCGGCGGCGACTGGCAGGTCTCGGCCATCCAGGGCATGGCGGCCTGAAGACCTCCAGTCCATGCCCCGGCGGTTTTTCCGGCGGGGCATTGTCTGACGGCGGCTGGTGATGGTCGCCTCGAGGCCTGGCGGTTCATCGGGCCTCCGGATTCCTCCCGTCCGGGTAACCAGCAAGACGCCAGGCCTCTGCCAGGACCTGACTTTGAAGACGGCCGCCTTCGCCGATACAGGGCGGAAAACTCGTATGGTATCGGCCCGATCTGTATTGCTCCTCCGAGAGGAAGCCCTTGCAGGCCCTCGCACGCCGGCAGGACGCGAGACCACAGGTCTTGAAATAGCCAAGCGAACTGGTGAACTCCTGGAAGGCCTTCTGCGTTTCCCGCTGCTGCTGGCGCAGCGGCAGCCGGTTGAATTCGCCCCAGGTGAAGCCGGGTATATACGGTTCGGCATCTTCCGCTTCCTGGATGCGCTGCCGTTCTTCCTTGCTCATGACCATCGTTTCTACCTTTCCTTCGGCCACGTTTTTGCGTTCACGCGGCAGGTCTGCCCGTGTTGATATCAATGGAGAGCCCACGCGAGTGCGGAACCTCATTTGAGTTTTAGTTTGTGGCTCCGCACTCGCGTGGCCTTCGGCGTTCATTCGGGGCGTCCGTCCCCTACAGGTGACTGCCTCGCCTCGCTGCATGGCTTGATTTGCGCCTGTCCTTTCGAGACGGGCTTGCCACTTGGACGGCTTAACCGAACCGGGCCTGGCGGCCTGGGGGAGGCTTGATAGGCGGCTGCCCAAGGACAGACCGCCATGGTTTTCACCTCCCTGGCCGTTTCCGCACGTTACGGGTCAAGTCAGGGCGCCGGCTCCCACCTGCCCGCGACCGTCTCGCGAAACACTCCGGCGGTGGAAACAAGGGAAGTATGGGGCAGGTTCGCGGGGCGGGGATGAGCGGGGATGTTTTTTCTGGAAAGCCGCGCGTGGCAGCGCAAAGGGGCAGGCTGCTGGCGCCTATTCGTCCCCGGCCAGGCGGGCGACTGCCTTCCTGACGCGGGCAAGACGGATCTTCGGCGTGGTGGCTTTCAGGAGCCGCAGGATGAGGGCGTATTGGCCCGTTCTGTCGAGCGCTGCGAAGGTGGCTGCGGCCCTTGCATTACCGCTGAGGGCCTCCGCCAGATCCTCCGGCAGCCCGGCCTTGTGCTGCGGCTCATCGACAACTGTGGGATTGGTGCAGGCGAGGGTGTTTGTGGCTGCTCCCAAGGGGGCCGGACTGGGTGTGGCGGCTAGTGTATCGCGTGTGGGGGGTATGGCTAGGGAGGAGGGTGCGCCATTGTCGGTGGCCTCTCCAGAGTCAATTGTTTCGCCTGGACGCCACCCCTAGCTCCGTCATCCCTGTGCCTGTCACAGGGATCCAGCCGCCGCGCGTCTGCGCGGCGAGAGAATTCTTCAAGAGAAGAGAGTCTTTCGCGCCGCAGACGCGGCGCACTGGATTCCTGTGACAGGCACAGGAATGACGGAGGAGAGGGAGGTGCCTCGGCCGAGAGTACCGAGTATGAGGCTCCCGCGTGAAACGGGGCTCGGCCTGCATCATCTTAAACGCCCCATCTCACAACCCATGCAGAAAATGCGCGATATCCTCCCAATCCGGGTTCATGCTCTCGATCAGGTTGAGCTTCCACTGACGCGGCCATTTCTTGATGGTCTTTTCGCGCGTGATCGCTGATGTCACCAGATCATGCTCCTCGAACCACACCAGCGTCTTGACGCCGTAGCGGCTGGTAAAGCCCTTGGTGAGTTCGTTCTGATGCTCGAACAACCGGCCGGGCAGGTCGCTCGTCACGCCGGTATAGAGCGTACCATTGCGCTTCGAGGCGAGGATGTAGACGTAGCCTTTCATGACGGAAAGGTGCGGCATGGGCGGCGGGCTGACAAGGGGGGTGTTTAGTGGGATGATGCCTGGCAGCGGCCTCCTCAAGAGGAGGCGGGTCGCCTTCACAGGATACGGATTGCGCGCGACAACCTCCCCATCTTCCGTCATGCCTGTGCCTGTCACAGGCATCCAGCCACCGCGCGTCCGCGCGGTGAAGGGACTTTCCTGTCTGCCGTAGGGAAAGGGGTATCTCGCGCCGCAGACGCGGCGCGCTGGATTCCTGTGACGAGCACAGGAATGACGGAGGTAAGGGGCGTGCCGCTTCAGGGCACCCCCTCACATCCGTTCCCCCGGCAACCGGCTCGCCTGCCTCATCCAATCCGCAAGTTGCGCCTCGTCGAATGCTCCGTCCTCATGAATATGCACATACCGCGTCTCTGCGGTTTTGGAATCGCCCGGCGGCACGGGGGTGAGGGCGCCGCCGCGGAAGAAGGCGAGTTTGATGTAGTTCTTGAAGCAGTGGATGCCGAGGAACCAACCTTGGCCGTCCATGCCGTAGAGGGGTGAGTTCCATTTGACGGCTTTTTGCACGTCGGGAACGGTTTTTGTGATCAGGGCGTCGAGGCGGCGGCCGATGTCGCTTTTCCAGCCCGGCATGGCGGCGATATAGGCCTGTACCGGGGCGTCGCCAAAACCCTTGGCAATCTGGGGATTGCCGCCGGACAAAAGGATGGGTTTTGCTGGGCTCGCGTCGTTTTCCGAGGCAATTTTGGACGCGGTTGCGGGTGCCTTGCGCGGCTTTGCCGGGGCGGCTTTCCTGACGGGCGTTTCCGGTTTCTCGGATGTTTTGCTGTCCATGGGGCTTCCTCCGCTGATTGGCGGATCATAGCCAAGGAGAGGCGATCAGGCGAGATATTACGTGGAGCGGCGCGTGGACTGCGGTTGCCGGACAGGGCTCCACCGCGCAGCAATTGGTCGCTGCGCGGTGGGTGGGCTGCCGAAGATCAGGCCGCCTTGTCGCCTGCGATGCCGTCGAGGTCGCGGATGGCATCGGCCGGCAGGACGAGATCGGCGACGGCGAGGTTTTCGCGCAGGTGGCCGCGCGATGAGGTGCCGGGGATCAAGAGGATGTTCGGCGCGCGCTGCAGCAGCCAGGCGAGCGCCACCTGCAGCGGCGTTGCGCCGACCCGCGCCGAGACATCCGACAGCGTCGACGACTGCAGCGGCGAGAAGCCGCCGAGCGGGAAGAAGGGAACGTAAGCGGTTCCTTCCGCAGCAAGCTGGTCGATGAAGGCATCATCCTCGCGATGGGCGAGATTGTACTGGTTTTGAACGCAGACGATCTTAGTGATCTTGCGGCCGTCGGCCACCTGCTTGGCGGTGACGTTGGACAGGCCGACATGCTTGACGAGGCCCTGGCGCTGGAGATCGGCGAGAACGGTCAGCGGTTCTTCGAGCGAGCCTTCGGCCGGGCCATGGATGCCGAGCATCGAGCGCAGATTGACCACCTCGATGACATCGAGGCCGAGGTTCCTGAGGTTGTCGTGGATCGCCTGCGTCAAGGCTTCCTTCGAGAAGGCGGGGTTCCAGGACGCGTCGGTGCCGCGCGTCGCGCCGATCTTGGTAACGATGACGAGATCGGCGCGATAGGGGTGCAGCGCTTCCTTGATGATCTGGTTGGTGACGTGGGGGCCGTAGAAGTCGCTGGTGTCGATGTGGTTGACGCCGCTTTCGACGGCTTCGCGCAGGACGGCGATGGCTTCCGCGCGATCTTTCGGCGGGCCGAAGACGCCGTTGCCTGCAAGCTGCATGGCGCCGTAGCCGAGGCGTTTCACCGTGCGGTCACCGAGAGTGAACGTGCCGGATTTTTCGAGATTGGACATGATGAAGCTCCGTTGCTGGGACATCCGTTAGATAGGCCGTTTCGGCTGCGCGGTAATGGAGGCCAATCGGTACAGGCTGTTCGATTTTCCGGACAGTGAAACCGGGTCGCCCTTGTTTGGGTGAGGCAGTCCCTATGCTATCTGTGCCGGCAGACATAAAAAACAGGCCCTGTCGGGGGCCTGTCTGTTTATAACGATTGTTTTGCGGATGGTCAGGCTGCCTTTGCGGCTGCGCCGTAGGGATCGAATCGGCTGTAGAAGGTCTCGCCCTTGGCGGCCATGCTCCGCCCGCACGTCAGACGAAGAAGAAATCGGAGGCGTCGATCTGTGCGGCGTTGAACTTGGCGATCTCGACGGTTCCTTCGGCGAAGGTCAGGACGGTCGATGATCCTTTCTGCGTGACTTCGATGTCATCGAAGCTCTCGACGCCGGTATAGGTCGCGATCTCGATGCGGTCGGTGCCGTTCTCGAAGCGACGGATCCGGTCGTCGCCGAAGGGGATCAGGTCAAACACGAAGATGTCCCTGATGCAGGCCTGGCCAACAAGCCTGTCGTCACCCGCGCCGCCCGACATCCGGGCGCCGCCACCGCCGGCCCAGAGCCAGTCATTGCCTCCGCCGCCCTTGATATCGTCGAAGCCCTTGCCGCCATACAGCCGGTCGCGGCCTTCGCCGCCGTCGATCTCATCCTTGCCCTTGCCGCCCCAGATCCTGTCATGGCCCTCGCCACCGTCGATCGTGTCGTCGCCCTTCTCGCCATACAGCCGGTCGTTTCCCTCCTCGCCGGAGATCTCGTCGTCACCCTTGCCGCCATAGGCGCGATCGTTGCCGTCGCCGGCCTCGATCTGGTCATCGCCGCGGCGACCCCAGATCCGGTCATTGCCGTCGAGACCGATGAGCTGATCGTCCCTGTTGGTGCCGAACAGCCAATCCTTGCGGTCCGTGCCGACCTGGCGGCTGATGCCGGTTTCCTCGACCAGGTCCTTGACGGTCCTGCGGCTGAGCGGCGTGTCGCTGACGGCGACGAAGGCATCGTCGAAATCGCCGTCGAAGTCATCGGTGCTGGCAAGGCCATCCTCGAAACTGACGACGTCCACCTTGTCATTGCCGAGGTCCGCCACGAGCACGTTTTCACCGGCCACGGGATTGAGGAAGTTGAAGCCGTCGCGGTTGCCGGCCGAATGGAACGCGCGGATCGGCAGGAGGTTGCCCTTGGCGTCGGTAACGACCGGCGCGATGGTGTCGTAGATGGTGGCCACGCCCGGCGTATAGGTTGTGGTATCGTCGCCATCGTAGAGGTCGGCGACATCGCCGGAGGTGAAGTCGCGGAAGAAAAGCCCGCCGTCCTTGTAGTCCTCGAGATCGAGGCCGAGCGTCTCGACGTCGGGGATCAGGAACAGGCCGAGCGACTGGCCGGTCGCAACCGTGATCTTCGCCTTTGCGCCCGCCCTTGCATCCTCGGTATTGGCAAAGAGGATGCGCGCCTCGCCGATCACGCCCGTTGCAGTGTCGAACGTATACGCGCCGATCGCGCCGTTGGTGCTTGCGTCTTCGCTGACGAAGGTAATGGTCTTTTCCTTGCCTTTGCCGGCGAAGGCGAGATCCGTCGGATCGACGGCGGCCAGGACCTCGACTTCGCGCCGGTTGGTGATTTCGCTGACGAGTTCGGGCTCATCCTGCGAGAACACGATCTCCTCTTCCAGCACCAACCCGAAGCCGGGCGCGTAGTATTTGTAGGCGCCGACGCCGGGGTCGAGGGCCGAGGTGTCGAGGATCTTGACGACATCGTCAAACGAGCCGAAATCCGTGTCGACATGGAGGCCGGTCGCGATCACCTCGCCTTCGTCTTCCGCCACGCCGGCGTAGAATTCCTGGAAATAGTCGTCGCCAGCCGTCGGTGCCGCGCGCATGATCCAACCGGGTTGGGCACCGTCGACGCCCGTCTGCCACGACCCGTCGAAGTCGGTGCCGATGAAGTTGCCGTCGTCGTCGTAGTTGTAGTTCGTGGCGATCTCGCCGAGATACCAGACATTGCCTTCATCGTCCTGCGCATACCAGTCGAGCGTGTCCTCGACGAGCAGGCCGTCGGCATAGGCGGTATCGCGGACGACGACGGCCTCGACGCCCTCGATCACCTTCGTGTCGAAAGTGGCGAAGTGATCGTTGCGTTCCGTCTCCTCTTCACCGGTCTCGGGATCGATGATTGTTGCAGCGTAGCTGTTGATCGTCCCCTCGGGTAGGGGGAAGAAGCTGTTGGTGATGGTCGTGGGATCGCCGAATATGGCTTTGGAGAACTTGGGCAGGAGCGTCATGACACACCTCTATCGTTTCAGGAACCTTGGTTTCAGGGACCTGGGCGTCTGCCCGATAGCCTTGCCAGCCGAGCCAACGCCCGCTGCGACACGCGTCATTTCTCCGAGAACGTTCCCACGGACATTTCCGTCAGGTAGGACGCCAGCATGGAATTCGGTAGGGGTAGTCTTGCGATAGTCGGATCGATGTTCGCCTCGCCTATAAGGAGACGATAATATTCAATTCAGGCGTTTGTTGGCCGGTTTCGGTTGTTCGCCCGGGCTTCGTTTCAACGCAAGAGAGGCGCCTCGCAGCGCCTCCTTCGAAAACATTAGCAGATGAAGACGGGCCTACGCCGCCTCCTTCGCTTTCGCATACGGATCGAACCGTCCGTAGAACGTCTCGCCCTTGACGGCCATATCCTTGAGCAGCGGTGTCGGCTGGAAATGCTCGCCATAGCTTGCCGCCAGCTTTTTGCAGAGTGCCACGAACGTCTTCACGCCCATGCCGTCGATATAGCTCAGCGTGCCGCCGGTATAGGGGGCGAAGCCGAAGCCTAAGATGGAGCCGACGTCGGCTTCGCGGGGGTCGGTGACGATACCCTCTTCGATGGTGCGGGCAGCTTCGAGCGCGATGGTGACGAGGAAGCGCTGCTTGATCGTCTCGACGTCGAAGTCTTCGGCCGGCTTCTGCGGGAAGAGGTCCTTGAGGCCCGGCCAGAGCGACTTCTTGGCAGGCTTGGCCGGGTAATCGTAAAAACCCTTGCCGTTCTTGCGGCCGCGGCGGTCGAGATCGTCGACCAGTTTGTTGATCAGCGCCATGTGCTTTGGATCGACGGAGGCTTCGCCGAGATCGGCGATCGAGGCCTTGAGGATCTTTTGGCTGAGGTCGATCGCCACTTCGTCGTTGAGCGACAGCGGTCCCACAGGCATGCCGGCCATCTTGGCGGCGTTCTCGATCATCGCCGCCGGCACACCTTCGATCAGCATGTCGTAGGCTTCGTGGATATAGCGGAAGACGCAGCGGTTGACGTAGAAGCCGCGCGTGTCGTTGACGACGATCGGGGTCTTCTTGATCGCGGCGACGAAATCGAGTGCCGTGGCGAGCGCCACGTCGCCGGTTTCCTTGCCGAGGATGACTTCCGTCAGCATCATCTTCTCGACCGGCGAGAAGAAGTGGATGCCGATGAACTGGGCCGGGCGCTTCGAGTTTTTCGCAAGGCCGGTGATCGGCAGGGTCGAGGTGTTGGAGGCAAAGATGGCATCTTCGCCAAGCACGGCCTCGACCTTTTCGATCACGTCCTTCTTCACCTGGCGGTCCTCGAACACGGCCTCGACGACGAGTTTGACGTCCTTCAGGTCGTTGTAGTCAGCGGACGGGGTGATCAGCGCGAGCAGGGCTTCGCCCTGTTCTTGCGTCAGTCGTCCCTTACCGATCGAGTCCTTGACCAGACCCTCGGAATGGGTCTTGCCCTTGGTCGCTGCTTCGATGTCGCGGTCAATCAGGGTGACCTCGATGCCGGCGGCGGCGGCGACGTAGGCGATCGAGGCGCCCATGAAGCCGGCGCCGACGACGCCGATCTGCTTCAGGTCGGATTTCGCAATGCCGGCCGGGCGGCGGGCGCCCTTGCCGAGCTCCTGCATCGAAATGAACAGCGAGCGGATCATCGAGAAGGCTTCGGTGGTCTGCAGGATTTCGGTGAAATAGCGCTGCTCGATCTTGAGCCCCGTATCGAAGGGAACCTGCAGGCCTTCATAGACGCATTTGAGGATGGCAAGGCCGCCCGGATAATTGCCTGATGTTTCGCGGCGCAGGATGGCGGAAGCGGCCGGCCAGAGTTGGGCCGCAGCCGGCGTCCAGATACCGCCGCCGGGCACCTTGTAGCCCTTTTCGTCCCAGGGCTGGACGGCTTTGAGGCCGTTCTTGATCATGGCTTTGGCGGCGTTGATGAGCTCGGCCGGTTCGGCGATCTCGTGGATCAGGCCCATGGCCTTGGCGCGCTGCGGGGTGAGCGACGAGCCGGTGGTCATCATCTGCAGAGCGTCCTGCGCATTGGTCAGGCGCGGAACGCGCTGCGTGCCGCCAGCGCCTGGGAAGATGCCGACCTTGACCTCGGGAAGCGCCAGCTTCACCGATTTGGAGTTGGCGGCAACGCGGCCGTGGCAAGCCAATGACAATTCAAATGCACCGCCCATGCAGGTGCCGTTGATGGCAGAGACCCATGGCTTGCCGGATGTTTCGAGCTTGCGGAACAGGCCGGTCATCTGGCCGGTCAGCTCGAACAGCTTTTGTGCCGTGTTTTCGGGGTCAATCTTCTTCTGTTCCTCTTGGAACGTGAACATGCCCTTGATCATCGACAGGTCGGCGCCGCCGGAGAAGGTGGACTTGCCGGAGGTGAAGACGACGCCCTTGACGGCTGCGTCGGCGACAGTCTCATCGACGATGGCGTCGAGTTCCTTCATGACCTCGACCGTGAAGACGTTCATCGACTTGTCGGGCACGTTCCAGGTGACGAGCGCAATGCCGTCTTCGTCGGTTTCGATGGTGAAATTGGTGTAGGTCATGATGGGGTTCTCTCCCTGAAATTCTGTTCCGGTCATTCGCGCATTCTCCTCTCCGTCATCCTCGGGCTTGACCCGAGGATCCATGCCGCGGGGCTGTGGATGGTCGGGTCAAGCCCGACCATGACGGAGGACTGGGAACTAGACCCGCTCGATGATCGTCGCCGTGCCCATGCCGGCGCCGATGCAGAGCGTGACAAGCGCGGTCTGCAGGCCGCGGCGCTCCAGCTCGTCGAGCACGGTGCCGAGGATCATCGCGCCGGTGGCGCCGAGCGGGTGGCCCATGGCAATCGCACCGCCGTTGACGTTGATCTTGTCGTGCGGGATGTCGAAGGCCTGCATGTAGCGCAGCACGACGGCGGCGAAAGCCTCGTTGAGCTCGAACAGGTCGATATCGGCGATGGTCATGCCGGCGCGCTTCAAAAGCTTTTCGGTGACATCGACCGGGCCGGTCAGCATCAGGGCCGGATCGGAGCCGATATTGGCGAAATGCTTGATGCGGGCGCGGGGCTTCAGGCCCATCGCCTCGCCGCCGGCCTTGGAGCCAAGCAGGACTGCGGCCGAGCCATCGACGATGCCGGACGAATTGCCGGCGTGGTGGACGTAGTTGATGCGCTCGATTTCCGGATGCGCCTGGATGCCGACGGCCTCGAAGCCGCCCATCTCGCCGGGCATCTGGAAGGAAGGGTTGAGCGAAGCCAGGTTCTGCATCGTCGTCGTCGGACGCATATGCTCGTCCTTGGCGAGGATGACGATGCCGTTCTGGTCCTTTACCGGGATGACCGACTTGTCGAAATAGCCGTTGTCCCAGGAGTGGCCGGCGCGCTTCTGGCTCTCGACGGCATAGGCATCGACGTCATCGCGGGAAAAGCCGTATTTGGTGGCGATCAGGTCGGCCGAGACGCCCTGCGGCATGAAATAGCCGGGGAAGTTGACCGAGGGGTCCATGTACCAGGCGCCGCCGGACATGCCCATGCCGACGCGCGACATGCTTTCGACGCCACCGGCAATGACAATGTCATCGGCGCCTTGCGCGATCTTGCCGGCAGCGAAATTGATGGCGTCAAGGCCAGAGGCGCAGAAACGAGAGATCTGCATGCCGGGAGCCCTGTTGGAATATCCGGCCTCGAAGGCGGCGGCCTTCGGGATCACGGCGCCGGCTTCGAACACCGGGTCGACGCAGCCCATGATGATGTCGTCGACGGTGGACGTGTCGAGCCCGTTGCGGTCGCGGATCGCCTGCAGCGCCTTGGCGGCCAGACGCGGCGTCGGCACTTCGTGCAGCGCCCCATCCTTCTTGCCCCGGCCGCGCGGCGTGCGCACGTGGTCGTAAACGAAGACTTCGGTCATAGTTTCATCTCCCTGTCGGCTTTGCGCCGTGAAATCATTGTTTTCCTCTTCTCCCCAGCGGGGAGAAGTGCCGAGCAACGCGAGGTGATGAGGGGGGCTCCGGCAAGGCCGGGCCCAAAAAAGGCGCGCCTCCGGCGCCCCCTCATCCGACCCTTTGGGCCACCTTCTCCCCGCCGGGGAGAAGAGGCAAGCTCAATCAGAACGCCGCCGCATCCAGCGCCATCATGCTGTCGGCGCCGGCTTCGATGCGGGCCTTGCGCAGCGCGGTTTCCGGCATGATGCGTTCCATGAAGAACTTCGCGGTGACGAGCTTGTTCTTCAGATAGGCTTCGCGGTCACCGGCACCTTCCGCCAGCTTTTCTTCCGCCGTCTTGGCGATCTTGGCCCACATGTAGCCGAGCACGACGAGGCCGAAGAGGTGCATGTAGTCGGTCGAGCCGGCACCGGCATTGTCGGGCTTGGCCATCGCGTTGCCCATGAACCACATGGTCGCGGCCTGCAGGTCGTTCAAGCCCTTCTTCAGGCCCTTGGTGTAGGTAACCAGCTTTTCATCAGCGCGGTTTTCCTCGCAAAAATCGCCGATTTCCTTGAAGAGCGCCGTAATGGCACGGCCGCCGTTCAGCGCCAGCTTGCGGCCGACGAGGTCGAGCGCCTGGATGCCGTTGGCGCCTTCGTAGATCATGGCGATGCGGGCATCGCGGACGTACTGGCTCATGCCGTGTTCTTCGATATAGCCGTGACCACCGAACAGCTGCTGGGCCATGACGGCGTGGTCGAAGCCCTTGTCGGTCAGGACGCCCTTGAGGATCGGGGTCATCAGGCCGAGGATATCGTCGGCCGTCTGGCGGTCAGCGTCGTTGTCGCCGCGATGGGCGATGTCGGACTTCAGCGCCGTCCACAGCGTGAAGGCGCGGCCGGCCTCGTTGAAGGCCTTGATGGTCATCAGGACGCGGCGCACATCGGGATGGACGATGATCGGGTCGGCCTTCTTCTCCGGCGCCTTGACGCCGGAGAGCGAGCGGCCTTGGATGCGGTCGCGGGCATAGTTGGCGGCGTTCTGATAGGCGACTTCAGCAACAGACAGGCCTTGCAGACCGACGCCGAGGCGAGCCTCGTTCATCATCACGAACATGGCGTTGAGGCCCTTGTTCTCCGTGCCGATGAGATAGCCGACAGCCTCGTCATAGTTCATGACGCAGGTCGAATTGCCGTGGATGCCCATCTTGTGCTCGATCGCACCGCAGGAAACGGTGTTGCGCGAACCAACCGATCCGTCGGCCTCGACATGGAACTTCGGCACGATGAACAGCGAAATGCCCTTCACCCCTTCCGGCGCGCCTTCGATACGGGCAAGCACCAGATGGATGATGTTGTCGGCCATGTCGTGTTCGCCGGCGGAGATAAAGATCTTCTGGCCGGAAATCTTGTAGGAGCCGTCGCCCTGCGGCACGGCCTTGGAACGCAGCAGGCCGAGGTCGGTGCCGCAATGGGGCTCCGTCAGGTTCATCGTGCCTGTCCAGTCGCCGGCCACCATCTTCGGCAGATAGGTTGCCTTCTGCGCGTCGGTGCCGTGCACGAGGATCGCGGCGATCGCGCCCTGGGTCAGGCCCGGATACATGGTCAGCGCCATGTTGGCCGAGGACATGTATTCGCCGATCGCCGTGTGAAGCGTGTAGGGCAGGCCCTGGCCGCCGAATTCTTCCGGGACCGACAGGCCGAGCCAACCGCCCTCGCGGTACTGGTCAAAGGCCTGCTTGAAGCCCTTGGGCGTGGTCACTGTCGCATCGTCGTTGCGCTTGCAACCTTCCTGGTCGCCGGAGAGATTGACCGGGAACAGCACTTCCTCGGCGAGCTTCGCCGCTTCGCCGACGATCGCCTCGATCATGTCGGGCGTCGCATCGGCAAAGCCGGGCAGGTTGTTGTAGCGCTCGATGCCGAGAACGTCGTTGAGAATGAAAAGCGTGTCTTCGACCGGGGCCTTATAGCTGGGCATGTCTCGTGTTCCTCACCTGTAACCGTGTCACGGGGCAAACCTCTCCTAAGGCGAGCCACGTCATTTTCAGCATGCTACAAAACTTTGACGTTTGCGTAAACGTCAAAATTGATCTGCCGGCAAGATTTGATCGATCGACCGGACCGACGGGTCGCAATATCGATGTGCCGAAACAGCAATGTGAAAGCCTCCCGCAATCAGCATGCGCCCAAATCGTTAAAAAATTTTCAGTCAGGTTAACGGCTTATTTACCACGTTTCGTGAAAGTGCGTGTTGAGATGGTCATAGCTGCAATAGTTCTGTCTTCGCGTCGTTGCAGCTTTGTCCGGATCGGTACCGGAGCGCCCGGAAGGCGGGGATTCGCCTTTCAGAAGCCCGGATTCCGATCAAGGCCGATGAAAGAGGCGAAGAACGATGAACGGATCGCGATCAAACACGCCACGCCCCGGCGCCCAGTCCTATGGCGACAGGTCATCCCTCGATGCGCTCAACCGCACGATCGAAGGGCTGGAAGCGCGTATCGAAGGGTTGATGGGAACGGCCGCGCGTGATCCGCGTGCCCGCACGCTGGCGGAGCGCGAGGTTCCCGCCACCCGTCCGGACCCGATCTCCGAGATCATGCAGCGTCAACGGACACTGACGGCGACACGGGAACGCGATGCTGTCCGCGAACGCGACCTTATCCGTGACCGCGTCCAGCAACGCCCGGAAGTACGCGCCTATGACGAGCGCAGTATTCCTTCGGTCCAGCCGCGTCGCGAGCTGCCGGTTGTGCCGCCACTCAGTGAACAGTTGCGCGGCGAAGCCTATCGCAGCGAACCGTTCCGCCGCGAATCGGCCCGCCCAGAAAACATGCGCCCAGAAAACATGCGCCAGGAAAACCTGCGTCCGGAAATCGCACGCCAGCAGACAACCCAGCGGCAGGAGCCGGCGCGTAGCGAATCTTTGCGCTCCGAACAATTCCGCAGCGAGCCACAGCGTCCGGATCCGGCCATGGCCGAGATCGCCCAGGCACTGGTCGGCTTGCGCCAGGAGCTGAAGAAGGACATTGCCGACGGCCTGTCCCGCGAGATGACGACGCTTCGCGCCGAAATCCGCGGCATCACGGTCGACGCGGCCCAGGACCAGACAATGGCGGAAGACATCCGCGGCGATCTGCAGCGGCTGTCCGACAGTATCAACCAGCTCGGCCGGCAGGCGTCGCCGTCGCAGGCCGATGCGCTCAAGGTCGAGTTCGACGAGTTGCGCCTGATGATCGACGGTCTTGCCCGCGAAGACAGCGTGCGCCGGATGGAAACGCGCTGGACCGGTGTCGAAGACCGGATGAACGCTTTCGATTCCAACCGCGACGACGAACTGGTGGCACTGGCCTACCGGCTCGATGAGATCAAGTCGCAGATCGGTACGATGAACAGCGGCCCGGCCATCCACGCCCTGGAGGACAAGCTGGTTTCTGTCGCCCAGGCGATCGAAATGATCGGCCGTCATATGCAGCCGGACGACCGCCATATGGCGTCACAGTTTGCCGATCTGGATGCGCGTCTTGACGAGATCAGCCGCGCCATTGTCGCCAGCGGCCGTGTTGCCGTACCCGACAGCGCCGGCGTGACACGCGTCGAAGGCCGCCTTGCCGACCTTGCGCGTCAGATCGATGGCCTCCAGCGTCCAACCGACAACGGGGTTGGTACACGGATCGAGGCTTTGGCAGCCCGCGTCGAGGAACTGGCCAACGAAGAAGCCACGGTGCGGCTTGAAGAACGCCTTGACCAGCTGTCGTTGATGCTCGAACGCTCGCAGAAGGTTTCCGCCCAGCCGGACCTGACTGGGTACCTTTCCGATATTTCCCGCAAGATCGATGCGCTTGATCAGGGGGCCGTCAACGACGCGCTGGCCGAGCGTCTCGACGATCTGGCGCGCCGGATCGACCAGCTGGACATGCCGCCCACGTCCTATGTCGGCGATGCCCGTTTCGACCGGCTCGAAGGCCAGCTTTCCGATATTGCCATCCGCCTCGAAGAAACCCACGCGGCGCCCTATGACGATAGCGAGATACTGCGCAGCCTGCAGGACCAGATAGCCAACCTCTCGAGCCTCGTCAGCCTGCCGCGCGAAACGACTGCGGTTCCCGCCGAATTCGAAGGCCGGATGAGCGCGCTCGAGGATTACCTGGCGACCAGCGACGAATATATCATCGAAGCGGCCCGCCAGGCCGCCGAGGCGGTGATGGAAGCCTATTCGAAGAATGGCGTAGCCCATACTGTTTCTGGCGGCGCCGACCTGGCTGCGATCTCGGCGCTGGCCGACGATCTCAAGGTGCTTGAAAACATGAGCCGCTCAAGCGAGGAACGCACGGCGCGGACCTTCGAAGCGCTGCACGAGACGCTCGTTCATATCGCTGAAAAGCTTGAACGGCTGGAAGAGCGCGGATTTGAGCAGGAAGCGCCGCGCGCCTTCGGTATGCGCGGGCTGGACAGCCAGCCGCAGATGCCGAGAGCAGCACAGCCGGTTTTCGAGACGCAGGACGATCCCTTCGCCGAGGCTGATTTCGGACACCGCTATGAAGACCTGAAAAGTGACATGCACGGGCTTGCGGTCGGGACCGAACCTTCCAGTCCTTCGCGTGATGAGGTCGCGGAAGCCGTTTCCGTCGCCGCAGAGCAGGCAACCGTGCGTCAGGGTGATGTCAAATCGACTGTAGTGCGTGCCGCCAAGCCCAGCCTTCTTGCCGGGCTCGCCAAGCGGTTTACCGGCAAGCGGGCCGAGCCTGCACGGGCGGTGGAACGCCAGGTTGTCGACCCGGCGCCGTCGATCGACGCATCCGAGGCGATCGAGCCGGATGTAGCCAACCAGTTGCTGGAGCCCGGCTCCGGCGTCCCGGACGTCAAGAAGATCCTGGAGCGGGTTCGCGCCGGGCAGACGGGGCGCAACGCGCCGCCGAGCGAATCGGACAAGGCGGATTTCATTGCCGCCGCCCGCCGCGCCGCTCAGCTTGCCGCCGAAGAGGCCGATACCCTGAACAAGGGCAAGGGCGCCGCTGCCGCGTCGCCGATCGGTGGTGCCTTTGCCCGCCATCGCCGCCCGATCCTGATGGCCGTCGGCGCCGTTCTTCTGGCGATCATGTCCTATCCGCTGGTCAATACGCTGATCCGCGGCGACCGGGCGCCCGTCGAGGCGCCGGTGGCTGCCATCGAACAGCCGGTGATCAGCCAAACCCCGGAAACGGCCAATGTCGCACCGGCGATCGAGGCCGGCGACAACGACATCGAGCCGCTGAGCACGCTGCAGCCGCAGGCTGAGGAAAATACGGCAGAACAATTGCCCGCGACCGAGCCGCAGATGGCGCAGCCGGAAACGGCAATGTCCGAAGCAGCAGAGCCGGAGGCAAAGCTGCCGGACGCCTTGCCGGCTACGCTTGAGACGGGGGAGGCCAGTGCCAAGCTGCTTTCGCCGGTTATCGAAGGTGCAGCACCGGATACGGCGACGGGCTTTGACGGGGCGAAGGACGAGACGGCAACGGCCGAAACCGCAACGCCGCCGGCATCAGTCGATACGGCGATCAGCGTTCCGACTGAAATCAAGCCGGAAGCGCTTGCAGAAGCCGCCAAGAAGGGTGATCCTCTGGCTCTGTTCGAAATCGGTGCTGTCTATACCGAAGGCCGCGGCATCAAGGCCGATCTGGCCGAGGCTGCGAAATGGTACCAGCGTGCCGCCGATGCGGGCGTCATCCCCGCCGAATACCGGCTGGCAAGCCTTTATGAAAAGGGTACCGGCGTGGGCCGTGACCTGAAGAAGGCGCGCACGCTCTACCAGCAGGCCGCCGAAAAGGGCAATGCCAGCGCCATGCACAACCTGGCCGTCATGCTGGCAAGCGGCGGCGACGCGGCTCCGGATTTTGCCGGTGCCGGCAAATGGTTTGCCATGGCGGCCGATCGCGGCATTCGTGACAGCCAGTTCAACCTCGCCATCCTCTATGCCCGTGGCAATGGCGTGAGCCAGGACCTTGAGGAGTCCTACAAGTGGTTCGCGGTCGCCGCCCGCGACGGCGATGCCGATGCGGCCCAGAAGCGCGACGAAGTCGGCAAGGCACTCAAGCCTGATCAGTTGAAGAGCGCCAAGGCGAAATTCGAGGCCTGGAAGCTGACGCCGCTCGATGCCAAGGCCAATTCGGTCGACGTGCCCGATACCTGGGTCGGCAAGGGCACGAAGACCGCCTCGATCGACATGAAGAAGGCGCTGCGCAACATCCAGGCCATCCTCAACAATAACGGCTTCGACGCCGGCAAGCCGGATGGCGAAATGGGCAGCAAGACCATTTCGGCGATCAAGGCTTTCCAGAAGTCGATCGGCCAGGAGCCGACCGGACAGATCACCGACGCGCTTGTCAAGGAACTCCTGAAGCGAAACGGCTAGTGTGTGTCGCCCAAAAGTGCGTAGCGGTTTTGGGGGAGCGACACGCATCAAGCAGAAACTTGAAGCGCCGCTCAGTGTCCATTCGGACACAGGCGGCCCGCCTGGGCCAACTGTATTTCAGAACGGCGTCTGCGGCCCCAATAATGCCGCAGACCGGCCGGACAAAGGGGCGTGCCGCGGGTTAGGCTCAAACCTTGCAAAAGGTTGACAGGTCCGACCCTGGGGCGCATGACGGAACGACGTTGAATTCGCAATTTTGAATTGGTTTTCCAACCTGTTCCATTCCTAATTCCCCCGTGGTGAATCACTTGCCACTTTGATGTTTTCCGCCCGCCTTGCGGGCTATTGGCATATTTAGAGGTCTGGCCGTGACAGTGTATCTGCCCATCGCAGAATTGTCGGTGAACATTCTGATCATCCTCGGCATGGGCGCGGCCGTCGGCTTCCTGTCCGGCATGTTCGGCGTCGGCGGCGGCTTCCTGATCACGCCGCTCCTGATCTTCTATAATATCCCTCCGGTCGTCGCGGTTGCCACCGGCGCAAACCAGGTCGTCGCGTCCTCCATCTCCGGCGCCATCACCCATTTCCGCCGCGGTACGATCGACATCAAGCTGGGGACGGTGCTGCTCTGCGGCGGTCTGGCGGGCGCGACCGTTGGCATCTGGATCTTCGCGATGCTGCGCCGTATCGGCCAGCTCGATCTCGTCATTTCGCTCGCCTATGTGCTTCTGCTCGGTACCGTCGGCTCGCTGATGCTGTGGGAAAGCATCATCGCGCTGCGCCGGGCCGCGAAGAACGAGACGGTAACGCTGAAGAGGCCGGGACAGCACAACTGGGTACACCGGCTGCCGCTGAAGATGCGGTTCAAAAAATCGAAGATCTACCTGAGCATCATCCCGGTCGCGACACTCGGCTTCGGCATCGGCATCCTGACGTCGGTCATGGGTGTCGGCGGCGGCTTCATCATGGTGCCGGCGATGATCTATCTGCTGCGCATCCCGACCAATGTCGTCGTCGGCACCTCGCTCTTCCAGATCATCTTCGTTTCCGCCTATACCGTTATCGTCCAGGCGACCGCCAACTACACGGTCGATATCGTGCTCGCCTTCGTGCTGATGATCGCCGGTGTGATCGGGGCGCAGTACGGCGTACGCGTCGGCCAGAGATTGCGCGGCGAGCAGCTGCGGGCGCTATTGGCGCTGCTGGTTCTCGCCGTCGGCATCCGTCTTGCCATCGAGCTGATCATCCCGCCGAAGGAAATCTATTCGGTAGTTTCCGCGGGGCTCGGCTTCTGATGCGGTTCGTCTCGCACCTTCTGCTGCTGGGTTTGCTTCTCGCCGCGCCGGTTATCGCGCAGGCGGAACCGATGGATTTTACCGAAAAGCTCGATATCGGCATCTCGACCGACGAGATTTCGATCACCTCCGATTTCCGCGGTGCGGACCTGACGATCTTCGGAGCCATTGACGGCTTCGACGCCAATCTTCTGGCCCAGGGCAAGTACAACATCGTCGTGGCGCTGGAAGGGCCGAAGGAAAACACTACCGTGCGCAAAAAGGAGCGCGTTTTCGGCATCTGGATCAACACCAATTCGATGACCTTCGAGCTGGTGCCGGAATCCTACTCGCTGTCGAGCACCCGGGATATCGAGACGATCGCGCCGCCGGGCGACATGAACAATATGGGTATCGGCGTCGCGCACATGCCGCTGATCCCGATCGGCTATATTGGCGACGGCAGCAACCTCACCGAATTCCGCGACGCCTTCCGGCGGCTTCGGGAGACGACGGGCGTCTACCAGCGCGATCCGGGCGGCGTGCAGTTCATCAGTTCCAGCCTGTTCAAGGCCTCGGTGCGCTTGCCGGCCGATGTGCCGAATGGTGTCCATGTCGTGCGCGCCTATCTTTTCCGGGAGGGGGTCTTCGTCGCCGCCAAGGCCCTGCCGCTGCGGGTCGTCAAGACCGGGCTGGAGCAGGCGATCACCCGCGCTGCGCATGAGCAGCCGTTTTTCTACGGCATCACCGCCGTGCTTCTCGCCGTCATCACCGGTTGGCTGGCCAGCATCGTCTTCCGCAGGGATTGACGGACCCAGCCATTGGCCGGGTCCGCTGGATGCCTTCAGCGGGATTCGCCTGGCACGACGTCGTCCACGCCGAAAAAACCGCCGGATTGCCGCGTCCAGAGCATGGCGTAGATGCCGTCTCGTGCCATCAGCGCCTCGTGGGTGCCGTCTTCGACGATACGGCCTCCGTCCAGTACGACGATCCGGTCCATCCGGGCGATGGTGGAAAGCCGGTGGGCGATGGCGATCACGGTCTTCCCCTCCATCACCTGATAGAGCGTCTGCTGGATCGCTGCCTCGACCTCGGAATCGAGCGCCGACGTCGCCTCGTCCAGGATGAGGATCGGTGCGTCCTTCAGGATCGCCCGCGCAAGGGCGATGCGCTGACGCTGGCCACCGGACAAGGTGACGCCACGCTCGCCGACATGGGCGTCATAGCCGGTCCGCCCGTGCTGGTCCCGAAGCTGCGGGATGAAGACACCGGCCTCGGCTTTTTCTGCGGCAGCCTCGATTGCAGCCTGCGAAACGTCCAGCCGGCCATAGGCGATGTTGTCTCGGACCGAGCGATGCAGCAGCGAGGCATCCTGCATGACCATGCCGATATGGCGGCGCAGGCTCTCCTGGGTAACAGCGCGGATATCCTGCCCATCAATGCGGATTGTTCCTTCCTCCGGATCGAAGAAACGAAGCAGCAGATTGACCAGCGTCGACTTGCCGGTGCCGGAACGTCCGACGAGGCCGACCTTTTCGCCTGGAGCAATTGTCAGCGAGACATGATCGAGCCCGCCATCATCCTTGCCGTAGTGATGGCTGACCTGCTCAAATCGGATCTCGCCGCCTGTCAGCATCAACGGCTCGGCATCAGCGGTATCGACGATATCGAGCGGCTGGGCAACGGTCTTCAGCGACTGCCGCATCGTGCCGAGATAGCCGAACAGGGAGGAGACCGCATCGAGCATCCATTCCGCCATCGCCGTGATGCGGAAGCTCAGCGTCAGGGACGCGGCGATCAACCCGAGCGGTGCAAGGCCGGTTTGCCACAGCGCCAGCGAATAACCGACAAGTCCGGCGATCAGCGCGCTGCCGAGAAATAGCATGCCGGAATTGATGGTCACTTCGAGGCGCTGTACCTCGACCATGGCGGCGCGCGCTTCCTGGAACTGTTCGTCGTCCTCCCGGCCGCTCGCCTGGCTGGCGAACATCTTGAACGTGTCGATATTCGCATAGGTATCGACCATCATCCCCGTCAGGCTTGAGAACGCATCCTGATATCGCTCGGAAGCGTCGCGGATTCTCGGAACGGCATAGGCCATCAGCCCGACATAGCAGCCCGCCCAGATCAACAGCGGGATCGTCAGCCAGATATTGATGGAGGCCATGAGCCACACCGAGCCGGCAACATAGACCGCCACGAAAGAGAGCGTGTGCTGGATGCTGTAGGCAACGCCGACGCCCGCAGCTCCGAGATCGCGAACCTGCGCTGCAATGCGCCCCGCAAGATCGCCGCGAAACCATCCGACGGATTGGCCGAGCACGTGCCGATGCGCCCGCCAGCGGACGAGGAATTCGGCATTCGGCCGGAAGGCGATATCGTCGAGGCTTTCCCGGAGCAGTCCGGCAAGCGGCCGCGCGACGAGCACGATGGCGCCGGCAAGCAGCAACTCGTGGCCGTGTTTGGCCCAGAATGCTGCCGGCGGGGTGGCGGCCAAGGCATCGACAAGTGCGCTGGCGTAACCAATCAGCCAAACCTCGATAACGGCGCCGATCACCGTCAGCATCAGGCTCACCGCTGTCACATGGCGGAATGGCCAGAGGTTTCGAACGAGGAACCGCCATGCGTTACCGGGCGGCGTGCTTTGGTCATAAGACTGGAATGGATCGACGAGGCTTGAGAAGCGACGAAACATGAATGCCCTCCATGGGGCCGGAAAATTGAATCATTTGATGGAAAGAGCCGAACAGGCAGCCCGATCCCGGCACCGCTTGTTCAGCTGCGTGATGTGCCAAGGGTTCTCATCAAACGATCTCCTTTTCAGTCGCTTGGCGCGATTTATAGGGCACGACGGGTCAAATGTCCATTCGACCGCGCCGCCTCCCTTGCTGCAACTCGCCATGATCCGGCTTTGCCTCGCCGTCAAAACAGGCTATTTGCGTTCAAAAGATCAGGAGACCTCTGCCATGAAGCCGATTTTCGTCCAGCTGCAATGCGCCCCCGGCAAGACCTACGAGGTCGCCGACGTGATCTACAAGAAAGAGATCGTCTCGGAGATGTATTCGACCAGCGGCGACTACGATCTTTTGATCAAGGTCTATGTCGATGAAGAGCAGGACATCGGCAAGTTCATCAACGATAACATCGCGACCGTGCCGGGCATCAACCGGTCGCTGACGACGCTGACGTTCAACGCGTTCTAGAGCCTTTCCGGGTTAGATTGAAGCATTCTGTTGGCTCAGACGGCCCGTTTCAGCCAACCCGAAGGGCCGGGCATCTTTTCGTCAGGACAAAGGCGATCGGCTCGAACGTACCCCAAGG
>UCML01000037.1:0-89050 GCA_900473675.1 Hyphomicrobiales bacterium
GCGGCGGCTACACCGTCTATCTCGATGGCCGCAAGGGCGGCGGCACCGTTGTCGACGATACGATCAAGATCACCAACAACCAGATCGGCGACGGTCATTGGGGCGATTTCGCCTTCTACGACGACAAGCCGATCGTGTCCGGAAATACCGACCTCGACACGTTGCCGACGGTGCCAGACACTCCGGATACGCCGGACACTCCAGATACGCCAGACACGCCCGATGCAGTTGTCTATACCGGTACCGCAGGCGACGACAGTTTGCCTTTGGCCGGAAAGACAAGCGCCGGTAACGAGACTTACAAAGGTCTCGCGGGTAACGACCTCCTTAAGGGCGGTGCTGGCGCGGACGTTCTGGATGGCGGCGCAGATACCGACGTCGCGAGCTATGATGGATCATCGGCGGCCGTGAAGGTCAGCCTTCTGGCAGGTACCGCAACCGGTGGCGATGCAACGGGCGACACGTTGACGAGCATTGAGAACGTGCTCGGCTCCAGCTACGCCGACACCCTGACAGGCAATGCCGGCGGCAACGTCCTGAACGGCGGTGCCGGTGCCGACAAGCTCGACGGTGGGACAGGAACGGACACTGCGTCCTATATCGGTGCCACGGCCAGCGTGACCGCAAGTCTCGTCGACAGTTCGATCAACACCGGCGATGCCAAGGGCGACGCCTATGTCTCCATCGAGCAGCTGACAGGTTCAAGCTACGCCGACAAGTTCACCGGCAATGACGTTGCCAATGTGCTCACCGGCGGTTCAGGCGATGACGTCCTTGACGGCGGCAGCGGCAATGACACGCTTTATGGCGGCCTCGGCGCCGACGATCTGACGGGTGGCAGGGGTGCAGACACCTTCGCCTTCAAAGCGCTGTCCGACTCGACTGTGTCGACCACCGGTCGCGATACGATCTTCGACTTCTCGGGTACCCGCGGTGACCGGATCGACCTGTCGGCCATCGACGCGAACGAGGCTGCCGCCGGCGATCAGGCGTTCACATACGTGGGCTCCGCGTCCTTCACCGGCAAGGCCGGAGAACTGCGCACCGTCAAGCAGGCCTCCGACACCTATGTCTATGGTGACACCAACGGCGACAAGACGGCTGATTTCGCCATTCACCTGGATGATGCGATCTCGCTGTCGAAGGGCTACTTCGTGCTGTAACGCGAAGAGGCCGCCTTGTGCGGCCTCCAGTCCCCATATCTGTTGATCAGTGTTTGGCCAAAGGCGACTATGATGGTTGCCTTTGGCCTTCCTGTATCGCAAAGCCACCGTCACAAGTGACGCGTGACCACGTCCCAGGCATGATCAGATGCTGATCGAGCGCGGCTTGACATAGATATGCGCCTCTATGGCCGCCGCGATGAGATCCTGCTGCACCAGTTCCGGCGGTTGTTTTCCCTGGAAGGAAGCAAGGCACGTCATGACGGCAAGCTTGTAGCTGGGGCCGCGTTTTTTCGGCCATTTGTTCAGGAGCAGGTCGGCTGCCTCCATTGAGCTGGAAACCGTCACCACGTCCTGACGATCATTCAGTTCGAACAAAACACTTTCATTCCAAGGAATGTCATCCATGCGCTCGCCCTCAATTAGCGACACATTACATGATGAGGCTTGCGCGACGATTGTGGACGAGGGCCGTTTCGTGATGGCGGGACCCATGCAAATCACAGCTATCGGTTATGCAGCGCTGTCGTGTCTTTGATGCGGGAAGGGCGCGGCTTATGCGTGCCAATTCGGCCGCACGGTCGCCGATTTCAATCGATTTTAGCATGCGCGACCATATGTCTCCGGGGCTTCCGGGCAAGGGGCTCGTCGCCTGTCGCAGCTGCCTCTGCTCAGGTTTTGTCGCATTTGCGCCTGCCTGCCGGGGATGCTAGCTTTTGGCCGGTCTTCATTCCGGTCAATGAAGGGGATGAAAACCGTTCTCAAGGCTTGCACAGCGGCGCTGGCTGCGCTAACGACTTTGGCGTTGCAACATATTTTCGGCCTGTGAGCCTTTGTTTTGCGCTTCTCCAGCGCGCCTCGCAGGCAGGGACGGATACAATGACAGACCTTCTCGGCTCCTACATTCCGATTGCGATTTTCATCGGTATTTCGCTGGTTATCGGCCTGGCGCTGCTGATTGCGCCGTTCGCCGTTGCCTATAAGGCACCTGACGATGAAAAGTTGTCGGCCTATGAGTGCGGCTTCAACGCATTCGACGACGCCCGCATGAAATTCGACATCCGATTCTACCTCGTGTCGATTCTCTTCATCATCTTCGACCTTGAAGTGGCGTTCCTCTTTCCCTGGGCGGTGTCGTTCAAGGAAATGGGCTGGTTCGGTTTCTGGTCGATGATGGCGTTCCTCGGCGTGCTGACCATCGGCTTCATCTATGAATGGAAGAAGGGAGCGCTGGAATGGAACTGACCTCCAGCACCACGCTCGTTGCGCCGAAGGCGAAGGGGATCGTCGATCCCTCGACCGGCAAGCCGATCGGCGGCAATGACAAATACTTTGGCGAGATCAACAACGAGCTCGCCGACAAGGGCTTCCTGGTCACCTCGACCGATGAGCTGATCAACTGGGCCCGTACCGGTTCGCTGATGTGGATGACCTTTGGTCTGGCCTGCTGCGCCGTCGAAATGATGCAGATGTCGATGCCGCGTTATGACGCCGAGCGTTTCGGCTTTGCGCCGCGCGCTTCACCGCGCCAGTCCGACGTGATGATCGTTGCTGGAACGCTCACCAACAAGATGGCGCCGGCGCTTCGCAAGGTCTACGACCAGATGCCCGAGCCGCGTTACGTCATCTCGATGGGTTCCTGCGCCAATGGCGGCGGCTACTATCACTATTCCTATTCGGTGGTGCGCGGCTGTGACCGCGTCGTGCCGGTCGATATCTATGTGCCAGGCTGTCCTCCCACGGCAGAGGCTCTCCTTTACGGGGTGCTTCTGCTGCAGAAGAAGATCCGCCGCACAGGCACGATCGAACGGTAAGGGCAGGGGACCTGAACAATGAGTGAAGCCCTGAACGGACTTGCCACCTATATCCGCGAGACCCGCGGTGTGTTGATTTCCGATGCCGTCATCAGCTATGGCGAACTGACGCTGACGGCGACGTCCGACAATCTGATTGCGCTGCTGACGTTCCTGCGTGACGACGCTCGCTGCGGTTTTATCAACTTCACGGATATCTGCGGCGTCGACTGGCCGCAGCGCCCAGATCGTTTCGACGTCGTCTATCATCTCCTGTCGCCGAAGCAGAACCTGCGCATCCGCGTCAAGGTCGCAACCGGCGAAGACCAGCCTGTGCCGTCAGCCTGTTCCGTCTATCCGGGTGCCGACTGGTTCGAGCGGGAAGCCTACGATATGTACGGCATCCTCTTCACCGGCCATCCGGACCTGCGCCGCATTCTCACGGACTACGGTTTCGAAGGCTATCCGCTGCGCAAGGACTTCCCGACGACCGGTTTCGTCGAGGTCCGCTACAACGACGAAGTCAAGCGGGTTGTCTACGAGCCGGTCGAGTTAAAGCAGGAATTCCGAAACTTCGACTTCATGTCGCCCTGGGAAGGAACGGACTACGTTCTGCCCGGCGACGAGAAGGCAAAGCAGTAAGAACAAGGAAGGCCGGCACTTACGCTTATCGTGAAGGTGTTTCGGCTCGGAGCAAGCGGCATGAACGAACATAACGTCCGGAATTTTAACATCAATTTCGGCCCGCAGCATCCGGCGGCGCACGGTGTGTTGCGTCTTGTGCTGGAGCTCGACGGCGAAATCGTCGAGCGCGTCGATCCGCATATCGGTCTGCTCCACCGCGGCACCGAGAAGCTGATCGAGACCAAGACCTATCTGCAGGCCGTGCCCTATTTCGACCGCCTCGACTACGTGGCGCCGATGAATCAGGAGCATGCCTATGCGCTGGCGGTCGAGAAGCTGACCGGCACCGAGGTTCCGATCCGCGGCCAGCTGATCCGCGTTCTCTATTCGGAAATCGGCCGTATCCTGTCGCATCTCCTGAACGTCACCACCCAGGCAATGGACGTCGGCGCGCTGACGCCGCCGCTCTGGGGCTTTGAAGAGCGCGAAAAGCTGATGGTGTTCTATGAGCGGGCCTGCGGCGCACGCATGCACTCTGCCTATTTCCGTCCGGGCGGCGTTCATCAGGACCTGCCGCATGAACTGGTCGAAGACATCGGCAAGTGGATCGATCCGTTCCTGAAGACCGTCGACGATATCGACCAACTCCTGACTGGCAACCGCATCTTCAAGCAGCGCAACGTCGATATCGGCGTGGTGTCGCTGGATGATGCCTGGGCCTGGGGTTTCTCCGGCGTCATGGTGCGCGGTTCGGGTGCCGCATGGGACCTGCGCAAGGCGCAGCCTTACGAATGCTATGCCGACATGGATTTCGACATCCCGATCGGCAAGAACGGCGATTGCTTCGACCGTTACCTGATCCGCATGATCGAAATGCGCGAATCCGCGAAGATCATGCGCCAGTGCGTCAATCGCCTGCTCGGCGATGCCAAGGTCGGTCCGGTCTCCTCGCTTGACGGCAAGATCGTGCCGCCGAAGCGTGGCGAGATGAAGCGCTCCATGGAAGCGCTGATCCACCATTTCAAGCTCTATACCGAAGGCTATCATGTGCCCGAGGGCGAGGTTTATGCAGCTGTCGAAGCGCCGAAGGGCGAATTCGGCGTCTATCTCATCTCCGACGGCACCAACAAGCCGTATCGCTGCAAGATCCGTGCGCCGGGTTATGCGCACCTGCAGGCGATGGACTACATCTGTCGCGGCCACCAGCTGGCTGACGTGTCGGCCATCCTCGGTTCGCTCGATATCGTGTTCGGCGAGGTTGATCGTTGATGCGTATGGCCCTGGCGCTTGTTGGATTGTTGCTTGCCGCTCCGGCCTCTGCGCAGGAAACGGAGTCCACGTCCGATCAACCTGCGCTGAGCAGTTCGTCGGGCACTGGCATGAGCAAGCTGCTATCCCAAGGCTATGAGATCAGGGCCGCAGTGCCAAACGGCAAGCGCTACATCGTATTTTTGCAAAAAGACCAGTCAGCCTATGCCTGCGAGTTCGTCTCCCTGACGAGCTCGCGGTGCGGTTCGATTAACTGATAAGGTGCGGGAAGAATGTCCGTTCGTCGACTAGCCGAAGAAAATGTCCAGCCAGCGGCCTTTGCGTTCAGCAAGGACAACGCCGCATGGGCCAAGGCAACGATCAAGAAATATCCGAAGGGCCGCGAGCAATCAGCGGTCATTCCGCTGTTGATGCGGGCGCAGGAGCAGGATGGCTGGGTCACCAAGGCGGCGATCGAGAGCGTCGCTGACATGCTGACCATGCCTTATATCCGTGTGCTCGAAGTCGCGACCTTCTACACCCAGTTTCAGCTGAAGCCGGTCGGCACGCGCGCCCATGTTCAGGTTTGCGGCACCACGCCCTGCATGCTGCGCGGCTCCGAAGACCTGATCAACCTCTGCAAGAAGCGCATTCATCCCAATCCGCTGACACCGAACGAAGCCGGTACTTTGTCCTGGGAAGAGGTCGAGTGTCAGGGCACCTGCGTGAACGCGCCGATGGTGATGATCTTCAAGGATACCTACGAAGATTTGACGGTTCCGCAGCTGGAATACATCATCGACCGTTTCGACGCAGGCAAAGGCTCCGACGTCAAACCGGGTCCGCAGATCGACCGTATTTTCTCGGCTCCCGTCGGCGGTCCGACGACGCTGCTGGCACCTGAAAAGAAGCCTGCTGCGCCGCGCGCCAAAAAGGTGAGCGGCGAGGCGGCTGTAAGCGTGCCTCCATCCTATGCGGCGCGTCCGAAGACCGATGCGCCAGAAACCGATCCGACGTTGAAGACGCCGGCAACGGCAAAGGCGGAGTCCGCGGCGAACGACAAGATTGCCGGTGACACCAAGGCTGAAGGCGGCGGCGTCGCCAAGCCTGCGACCACCGCCGCAAAGCCGTCGCTCGAGGACAAGAACCGTCCTGCCGGCATCGCCAAGCCGGATGCTCCGGATGACCTGAAGCTGATCTCCGGCGTCGGTCCCAAGATCGAAGGCACGCTGCACGAACTCGGCATCTTCACCTTTGCGCAGGTCGCGGGCTGGAAGAAGGTCGAGCGCGAATGGGTGGACGGCTATCTGAATTTCAAGGGTCGCATCGAACGCGACGACTGGGTCAAGCAGGCCAAGGCGCTGGCCAAGGGCGGCGAAGCCGAATACATCAAAGTTTTCGGCAAGAAGCCGCGATAGACAGGTGAACCATGCTCGACGATAAAGATCGCATTTTTACCAATATCTACGGCATCCATGACAAGTCCCTGAAGGGCGCCATGAGCCGTGGCCATTGGGACGGCACCAAGCAGATCCTGGAAAAGGGCCGTGACTGGATCATCAACGAGATGAAAGCTTCTGGTCTTCGCGGCCGTGGCGGGGCCGGCTTCCCGACGGGTCTCAAATGGTCCTTCATGCCGAAGGAAAGCGACGGCCGGCCGCATTATCTGGTCGTCAACGCCGACGAATCCGAGCCCGGTACCTGCAAGGACCGCGACATCATGCGCCACGATCCGCACACGCTGATCGAAGGCTGCCTGGTCGCGAGCTTCGCCATGGGCGCGCATGTGGCCTATATCTATGTGCGCGGCGAGTACATCCGCGAGCGCGAGGCACTGCAGGCGGCGATCGACGAATGCTATGACGCCGGGCTGCTCGGCATCAACAACAAGCACGGCTGGGACATGGACATTTACGTCCATCACGGCGCCGGCGCCTATATCTGCGGAGAAGAAACCGCGCTGCTCGAAAGCCTGGAAGGCAAGAAGGGCCAGCCGCGCCTGAAGCCGCCATTCCCGGCCAATATGGGCCTCTACGGTTGCCCGACGACGGTCAACAACGTCGAATCCATTGCCGTTGCCCCGACCATCCTGCGCCGTGGCGCCGGCTGGTTCTCGGCGATCGGCCGTCCGAACAATGTCGGCACCAAGCTGTTCATGGTCTCCGGTCACGTCAACAGGCCGTGCACCTTTGAAGACGCGATGGGTGTGCCTTTTCGCGAGATGATCGAGCGCCATTGCGGCGGCATCCGTGGCGGCTGGGACAATCTTCTGGCAGTCATTCCGGGCGGCTCGTCCTGCCCAGTGGTCAAGGCCGAGGACATCATTGACGCGCCGATGGATTTCGACGGCATGCGCGACGTCAAGTCGTCGTTCGGGACCGCCGCCGTCATCGTCATGGATCGCTCTACCGACATCATCAAGGCCATCTGGCGGCTGGCTGCCTTCTACAAGCACGAGAGCTGCGGCCAGTGCACGCCGTGCCGCGAAGGAACCGGCTGGATGATGCGCGTCATGGAACGCATGGTTCAGGGCCGCGCCCAGAAACGCGAAATCGACATGCTGTTCGATGTGACGAAGCAGGTCGAAGGACACACGATCTGTGCGCTCGGCGACGCGGCGGCATGGCCGATCCAGGGCCTGATCCGCAATTTCCGTCCTGAGATGGAAAAGCGCATCGACGAATACACGCGGAATTCGACATCGCATGGGGCGGTGCTGCAAGCGGCGGAGTAAGCGATATGAACAGGCCGGAACAGGAAGCAGACAAGGGTACACGGGCAGGATCTGCCAGTCCTTCCATCGGCTCCCCGGCCGGAAGAAACGACCCGTTCGGCATGACCGAGTGGCTGAAGGACATGCCGAAGGTGCCGCTGCATCCGTTTATGCAGCACCCCGCGGCGGCGATGGCGGCAGCAACCGCGATCGGTCTCGGTGTCACCAGCCATATTGCCGGCTTCATGTTCGGGGCGATGCAGGGCATGGCTGAGACGGGGCAGAAGACCGGCGCCGTAGCGGACGAAAAACTTGCGGCGAAACCTGTCGAACTGGTGGCAAGCACTGCCAAGGCGGCGGTTACGGCGCCGGTGGTGGAGATTGTGAAGCCTGTAACGGCAGAAGCGGTCAAGGCTGCCCCGGTAAAGTCTACGCCGGCGAGGTCTGCACCCGTGAAGACTGCGCCAGTCAAGGCCGAGCCGGTAGAGACCGCTCCGGTGAAGGCTGAAACGCCGAAGCGACAAAAGATTGCGGCCCACGTTGTCGAAACGCAGGCCGATGACCTGAAGCGGATTTCGGGGGTTGGCCCGAAGCTGGAGCAGGTGCTGAACGGGATGGGCGTGCGGCGTTACGCGGATGTCGCGATGTGGAGCGATAAGGATGTGCAGCGTATCGACGCGCAGCTCGGCTTTGGTGGCCGCATCGCGCGGGACGGCTGGGTCGAGCAGGCAAAGGCCTTGCTGAAGGATTGAGATTGAAGTTTCGAGCGGAGGCCGTTTTGGGTTCCGTTCAAGAGGTTAGCGTGCCTTTATAATATCTGTTCGCCGCTTTGGCTGGCGAATGAAGGACAGGATTGAGTGCGAAGATGGCAAAGCTGAAAGTCGACGGAAAAGAGATCGAGGTACCGGATCATTTCACGCTGCTGCAGGCGTGCGAGGAAGCCGGCGCCGAGGTTCCGCGCTTCTGTTTCCATGAGCGGCTGTCGGTCGCCGGAAACTGCCGCATGTGTCTGATCGAGGTGAAGGGCGGGCCGCCGAAACCGGCTGCTTCCTGCGCTATGGGCGTACGCGATCTGCGTCCCGGCCCGAACGGCGAAGCGCCGGAAGTCTTCACGACCACGCCGATGGTCAAGAAGGCCCGCGAAGGCGTCATGGAATTCCTGCTGATCAACCATCCGCTGGATTGCCCGATCTGTGACCAGGGCGGCGAATGCGACCTGCAGGACCAGGCCATGGCCTTCGGCGTCGATTCGACCCGATACACCGAAAACAAGCGCGCCGTGGAAGACAAGTATATCGGCCCGCTGGTCAAGACCGTGATGAACCGCTGCATTCACTGCACGCGCTGCGTCCGCTTCACCACGGAAGTGGCCGGCATTGCCGAACTCGGCCTGATCGGCCGCGGCGAGGATGCCGAGATCACCACTTATCTCGAGCAGGCGATGACGTCCGAGCTTCAGGGCAACGTCGTCGATCTCTGCCCGGTCGGGGCGCTGACCTCCAAGCCCTATGCCTTCAACGCCCGTCCCTGGGAACTCGGCAAGACTGAATCGATCGACGTGATGGATGCCGTTGGCTCGGCGATCCGCGTCGATACGCGCGGCCGCGAAGTCATGCGTGTGATGCCGCGCGTCAATGAAGAGATCAACGAAGAGTGGATTTCCGACAAGACCCGCTTCATCTGGGATGGCCTGAAGACGCAACGTCTCGACCGCCCCTACGTGAAGAAGGACGGTCGCCTGCAGCCAGCGACTTGGAACGAGGCTTTTGCGGCGATCAAGGCAGCGGTTGCCAAGACCAGCGGTGACAAGATCGGCGCGATCGCTGGCGATGTGGCCTCGGTCGAGGAAATGTACGCGCTGAAGGAACTGATTTCCTCGCTCGGCTCGAAGAACATCGACTGCCGCCAGGATGGTGCAGCACTCGATCCTGCCTTCGGCCGCTCGAGCTACATCTTCAATCCGACGATCCAGGGCATAGAAAGCGCCGACGCGCTGCTGATCATCGGATCGAACCCGCGTTTCGAAGCCTCCGTTCTGAACGCCCGCATTCGCAAGCGGTTCCGGATGGCCAATTTCCCGATCGCGGTGATCGGCGAGCAGGCCGAACTGCGTTATTCCTATGAGTATCTCGGTGCCGGTACGGACTCGCTTGCCGAACTGGTTGGCGGCAAGGGCAAGTTCCTGAGCGTCCTGAAGAAGGCGCAGCGTCCGATGATCATCGTTGGTCAGGGCGCAATCTCCGGCGGCAATGGTGCTTCGGTTCTGGCCGCCGCCGCCAAGCTCGCAGGCGCTGTTGGCGCGGTCACTGCCGACTGGAATGGCTTTGCCGTCCTGCATACCGCCGCCGCCCGCGTCGGCGGCCTCGATCTCGGTTTCGTGCCGGGTGAGGGGGGCAAGACTGCTGCCGAGATGTTGACCGGCACGGATGTCCTGTTCCTGCTCGGCGCCGACGAAATGGACTTCTCGGGCAAGACCGCCGGCTTCACTGTCTATATCGGCTCGCACGGCGATGAGGGCGCACATGGCGCCGACGTCATCCTGCCGGCTGCGACCTATACGGAAAAATCGGGTACCTGGGTCAATACCGAAGGCCGCGTCCAGATGGGCAACCGCGCTGGCTTCGCACCAGGCGATGCGCGCGAAGACTGGGCGATCATCCGCGCTCTTTCCGATGTGCTCGGCAAAAAGTTGCCGTTTGATTCGCTGAGCGAATTGCGTGCAAAGCTCTATGCGGCGCACCCGCATTTCGCCGATGTCGATACGATTGCGCCGGGTGGTAGCGGTGAAATTGCCGCACTGGCACAAAAAGCCGGTGAGATGGCCAAATCGGCATTTGCGTCTCCGGTCAAAGACTTCTATTTGACGAACCCGATAGCACGCGCGTCCGCCGTCATGGCCGAATGTTCGGCTTTGGCACGCAACAACTTCAAAGCTGCGGCGGAATGAGCGCGGGGGAATAAGACAAAATGGACGCTTTCATTTCGACCTATGTCTGGCCAACGGCCATCATGATCGGCCAGTCGCTTCTGCTTCTGGTCGCGCTCCTGATTTTTATCGCCTACATTCTGCTGGCCGACCGCAAGATCTGGGCGGCAGTGCAGATGCGCCGTGGACCGAATGTGGTGGGGCCTTGGGGCCTTTTCCAGTCCTTCGCCGATCTTTTGAAGTTCGTCTTCAAGGAACCTGTCATCCCGGCCGGCTCCAACAAGGTGTTATTCCTGCTCGCGCCGCTGGTTTCGGTGACGCTTGCCCTGGCTGCATGGGCTGTCATTCCACTCAATGCGAACTGGGTGATGGCCAATATCAATGTCGGCATCCTTTATGTGTTCGCCATTTCCTCCCTGGAGGTTTACGGCGTCATCATCGGCGGCTGGGCATCGAACTCGAAATATCCGTTCCTCTCGGCGCTACGCTCGGCGGCGCAGATGGTTTCCTATGAAGTCTCCATCGGCTTCGTCATCGTTACCGTGCTGCTTTGTGCCGGCTCGCTGAACCTCACGGATATCGTCGACTCTCAGCGTGACGGCCTCGGCACGATGATCGGGCTCCCCGGCTCGTTCCTCGATTGGTACTGGTTGCCGCTGTTCCCGATGTTCATCGTCTTCTTCATCTCGGCGCTGGCTGAGACCAACCGTCCGCCCTTCGACCTCGTCGAAGCGGAATCGGAACTGGTTGCGGGCTTCATGGTCGAATACGGTTCGACCCCTTACATGATGTTCATGCTCGGCGAATATGCCGCCATCTGCCTGATGTGCGCGCTGACGACGATCCTGTTCCTCGGTGGCTGGCTGCCTCCGGTCGACGTCTGGTTCCTGAATTGGGTTCCGGGCATCATCTGGTTCATCCTGAAAGCCTCGCTGGTGTTCTTCATGTTCGCCATGGTGAAGGCCTTCGTGCCGCGCTATCGCTACGACCAGCTGATGCGTCTCGGTTGGAAGGTCTTCCTTCCGCTGTCGCTCGCCATGGTCTTCATTGTTGCAGTCGTGCTGAAACTGGTGGTGTGGGCCTGATGTCCGTTTCCCGTTTCGCAAAATCAGCTGGCGTCTCCCAAGCCGGCATGTTTGGAGGTTGATGATGGCAAGTATCTCGCAAGCCGTCAGTTCGCTGTTCCTCAAGGAATTCGTCGGCGCGTTTTTCCTGTCGATGCGCTATTTCTTCGCGCCGAAGGCGACGCTGAACTATCCGTTCGAAAAGGGGCCGATCAGCCCGCGTTTCCGGGGCGAGCATGCGCTGCGCCGTTACCCGAACGGCGAAGAGCGCTGCATCGCCTGCAAGCTGTGCGAGGCGATCTGTCCTGCCCAGGCGATCACCATCGAAGCCGGCCCGCGCCGCAACGATGGCACCCGCCGCACGGTGCGCTATGACATCGACATGGTGAAGTGCATCTATTGTGGTTTCTGCCAGGAAGCCTGTCCGGTAGACGCGATCGTCGAAGGCCCGAACTTCGAGTTCGCCACCGAGACGCGCGAAGAGCTCTACTACGACAAGGACCGGCTGCTCGCCAACGGCGACCGTTGGGAACGGGAAATCGCCCGCAACATCGCAATGGACTCGCCTTACCGCTGAGCCGCTGCAACCGGACTGCGCCTGCCCTTGGGGCGGGCGTCAATCAGATTTAGGGCGTTTGCCGGGACATCCGGTGCGCCAGTGGGAAGGGTGGCCAGTCGGTCATGCCTGCCCGGGGAAGACGAAAAAGGCACCGATCATGGGTCTGCAGGCTCTTTTTTTCTATCTTTTTTCATTCGTCGCGGTTGCGTCGGCGTTCATGGTCATCTCTGCGCGCAACCCGGTTTATTCCGTGCTGTTCCTGATCCTGACGTTCTTCAATTCGGCTGGTCTCTTTCTTCTGACCGGCGCCGAGTTCCTGGCGATGATCCTGCTGGTCGTCTATATCGGCGCCGTTGCGGTTCTCTTCCTCTTCGTCGTGATGATGCTCGACATCGATTTCACCGAACTGAGGGCAGGGGTGCTGGACTATGCGCCGGTCGGCGCGCTGATCGGCCTCATTCTGGCTGCCGAACTGATCATCGTGGTCGGCGGCAGTTCGTTCTCGCCGGAAATCGCCAAGTCGATCTCGATGCCGATCCCGGCCGTGACCGATCGCACCAATACGGCAGCGCTCGGTGATGTGCTCTACACGCATTATGTCTACTTCTTCCAGATCGCCGGCCTTGTTCTGCTGGTCGCTATGATCGGCGCTATCGTGCTGACGCTGCGCCACCGCGAAAACATCAAGCGCCAGGATATTCCCACACAGGTTGCCCGCTCGCCGAAGACCGCTGTCGAAGTGGTCAAGGTGAAGTCGGGGCAGGGCCTTTAAGACGGACGCGAGGTCAAGGAACAAACATCATGGAAATCGGTATTTCCCACTATCTGACCGTCAGCGCCATCCTGTTCACGCTGGGCGTCTTCGGCATCTTCCTTAACCGGAAGAACGTCATCATCATTCTGATGTCGGTGGAACTCATCCTGCTTGCAGTAAACATCAACATGGTCGCCTTCTCGTCGTTCCTCAACGACATCACCGGCCAGGTGTTCGCCTTGTTCATTCTGACCGTTGCGGCCGCGGAAGCCGCCATCGGTCTTGCAATTCTCGTCGTCTTCTACCGCAACCGCGGCTCCATCGCCGTGGAAGACGTCAACATGATGAAGGGCTGAGCGGCCAATGAATACGATTATTCAAGCTATCGTCTTCCTGCCGCTGATCGGCTTCCTGATCGCGGGTCTGTTCGGCACCTCGATCGGCGCCAAGGCTTCGGAATACGTCACCAGCGGTTTCATGATCATCGTGGCAGTCCTGTCCTGGATCGTCTTCTTCAACGTCGCGATGGGCGAGACGGAGATGCTCAAGGTCACGGTGATGCGCTGGATCCAGTCCGGCAGCTTCGATGCCGAATGGGGCTTCCGCGTCGACACGTTGACGGCCGTCATGTTCGTCGTCGTCAACACGGTCTCTTGCCTGGTCCACATCTACTCGATCGGCTACATGCACCACGATCCGAACCGGCCGCGCTTCTTCGCCTATCTGTCGCTGTTCACCTTCGCCATGCTGATGCTGATCACGTCTGACAACTTGCTTCAGATGTTCTTCGGCTGGGAAGGCGTGGGTCTGGCATCCTATCTGCTGATCGGCTTCTGGTACAAGAAGCCGTCGGCGAACGCGGCCGCCATCAAGGCTTTCGTCGTCAACCGCGTCGGCGACTTCGGTTTTGCGCTCGGCATTTTCGGTGTCTTCGTCCTGTTCGGCTCGATCAGCTTCGAAACGATCTTTGCGGCGGCCTCGACCTATCTGCCGGCCGGCGAAGCCCATGGCGCGGCTACGGAAGGCGCCCATGCGGCCGGCGAAGCCGTCATCAACCTCTTTGGCATGCATCTCGACAAGGCACATGCGATCACCGCGATCTGCCTGCTGCTCTTCATGGGCGCGATGGGCAAGTCGGCTCAGTTCCTGCTGCACACCTGGCTGCCGGACGCAATGGAAGGCCCGACCCCGGTCTCGGCGCTCATCCATGCCGCAACCATGGTCACCGCCGGCGTCTTCCTCGTCGCCCGCATGTCGCCGCTGTTCGAACTGTCCCATACGGCACTGATGGTCGTGACCATCGTTGGTGCGATCACCGCCTTCTTTGCGGCGACCGTCGGCCTTGTTCAGAACGACATCAAGCGCGTCATCGCCTACTCGACCTGCTCGCAGCTGGGCTACATGTTCGTGGCGCTCGGCAGCGGCGCCTACGGCGCCGGGATATTCCACCTGTTCACGCACGCTTTCTTCAAGGCGCTTTTGTTCCTTTGCGCCGGCTCGGTCATCCATGCCGTCGATGGCGAGCAGGATATGCGCTACATGGGCGGCCTGCGTAAGCACATCAAATGGACCTTCGCCACGATGATGATCGGCACGCTGGCTATTACCGGCGTTGGTATTCCCTTCTCAGGGATTGGTCTTGCCGGCTTCATTTCCAAGGATATCATCATCGAGGCTGCCTACGCATCGCATTCACCGGTCTCTGGCTTTGCCTTCGCGCTCCTTGTGATTGCCGCCTGTTTCACCAGCTTTTATTCCTGGCGCCTGATTTTCATGACTTTCTACGGCAAGCCGCGCGCGAGCCATGAGGTCATGCACCATGTGCATGAATCGCCGATGGTCATGCTGGTGCCACTGTTCCTTCTGGCGGTCGGTGCGGTTGCCGCGGGCATGGCGTTCGAAGGACGCTTCTACGGTCACGAATATGCGGAGTTCTGGCAGGGGGCGCTGTTTACCTCGCCTGAAAACGAGTTGCTCGAGCATTTCCATCACGTCCCGGCTATGGTCGCGCTGAGCCCGTTCATCGCCATGCTTCTCGGCTTGCTCACCGCCTGGTACATGTACATCCGTGCGCCTGAAACGCCGAAGTACCTGGCTGATCAGCATCGCGTTCTCTACCAGTTCCTGCTCAACAAGTGGTATTTCGACGAAATCTACGACTTCCTGTTCGTCCGCCCGGCCAAGCGCCTCGGTACGTTCCTGTGGAAGGAGGGTGACGGCCGCGTCATCGACGGCTACGGCCCGAACGGCATTGCCGCCCGCGTCATGGACGTCACCGACCGCGTCGTTCGCCTGCAGACCGGTTACCTCTATCACTACGCCTTCGTAATGCTCATCGGCATCGCGGCGCTTGTTACCTGGATGATGCTCGGGAGCTCCTTCTGATGACCGATTGGCCCATTCTTTCGTTGGTCACCTTCTTGCCGCTCGCGGGTGTCCTTCTTTTGCTCCTGACGCGTGAAGACAGCGTTTCCGGCCGCCGTAACATCTTGAACATTTCGCTTGTGACGACGATCGCTACCTTCATCGTGTCGCTTATTATCTGGTGGAATTTCGACAAGTCGAACCCCGGCTTCCAGATGGTCGAAAATCATGCCTGGCTCGGTACCGGTATTTCCTACCATCTCGGCGTTGACGGCATCTCGGTGCTGTTCGTGGTGCTGTCGGCTTTCCTTATGCCTTTCTGCATTCTGGCAAGCTGGGTGACGATCGAGAAGCGCCTGAAGGCGTACATGATCGCTTTCCTTCTTCTGGAAATCTTCATGGTCGGCGTCTTCGTGTCGCTCGATATCGTGCTGTTCTACGTGTTCTTCGAAGCCGGCCTGATCCCGATGTTCATCATCATCGGCGTCTGGGGCGGCAAGGATCGCGTCTATGCGTCCTACAAGTTCTTCCTCTACACGCTGCTTGGTTCCGTGCTGATGCTGCTCGCCATCATGGCGATGTACTGGCAGGCGGGCACCACGGATATCGCCGAACTGCTCGCCTATCGGTTCCCGCGTCAGATGCAGACATGGCTGTGGCTTGCCTTCTTTGCCTCCTTCGCGGTGAAGATGCCGATGTGGCCGGTTCATACCTGGCTTCCGGATGCTCACGTTCAGGCGCCGACAGCCGGTTCCGTTATCCTGGCCGGCGTTCTCTTGAAGCTCGGCGGCTACGGCTTCCTGCGCTTCTCGCTGCCGATGTTCCCGCTGGCCTCCGAATATTTCGCGCCCTTCGTCTTCACGCTGTCGGTCGTGGCGATCATCTACACCTCGCTGGTGGCGATGATGCAGTCCGACATCAAGAAGCTGATCGCCTATTCATCCGTCGCCCACATGGGTTACGTGACGATGGGTATCTTCGCTGCCAATATCCAGGGCGTGCAGGGGGCGATCTACCAGATGCTGTCGCACGGTATCGTTTCCGGCGCGCTCTTCCTTTGTGTCGGTGTCGTCTACGACCGCACCCACACCCGCGAGATCAGCGCCTATGGCGGTCTCGTCAACAACATGCCGAAATACGCAGTCGCCTTCATGGTCTTCACCATGGCCAATGTCGGTCTTCCCGGTACCTCCGGCTTCGTCGGCGAAATCACCACGCTGCTCGGCGCCTTCCGGGCCAATACCTGGGTTGCTTTCTTTGCGACGACCGGCGTGATCCTGTCAGCCTGCTATGCGCTGTGGCTCTATCGCCGCGTGATCTTCGGTGCATTGGAGAAGGACAGCCTGAAGTCGCTGCTGGATCTCTCCGGCCGTGAAAAGGCTCTGCTCTATCCGCTGGTCGTGCTGACCATCTTCTTCGGCGTCTATCCGGCTCCGGTGTTCGATGCGACGGCAGCCTCGGTGGATGTGCTCGTAAACAACTACACTGCGGCCGTGCAGGCAGCGCAAGATGTTGCGCTTTCGGCGAAATGACGACAGGACGGGATTGAAATGACTGCTGAAACATTCCTCGCTAGCCTGCACCTGTCGACGCCGGAGCTGATCCTTGCCGTTGGCGCCATGGTCCTGTTGATGATCGGTGTCTTCTCCGGCGAGAAATCGTCAGGTCTGGTCACCGGCCTCGCCGTCGGGCTGCTCGCCCTTTCTGGCGTCTGGCTGATCTGGCAGACCGGCGACGGTCAGGCCTATGGCGGCGCATTCCTGTCTGATCCGTTTGCCAAGTTCATGAAGGTGTTGACGCTGATCGGATCCATTGTGGCGCTGATCATGTCGGCGGGCGAGGCGCGTTCGACCGGTATCGACCGGTTCGAATTTCCTGTCCTGATCGTGCTGGCCACGCTCGGCATGCTGCTGATGATATCGGCCAATGACCTGATCTCTGTCTATCTGGCGCTCGAACTGCAGTCGCTGGCGCTTTACGTCGTTGCCGCGATGAACCGTGATAATCTCCGCTCGACGGAAGCCGGCCTCAAATATTTCGTTCTCGGCGCCCTGTCGTCGGGCATGCTGCTGTACGGCATGTCGCTGGTCTATGGCTTCACCGGCCATACTGGTTTCGAGGGCATCGCGGCTGCGCTGTCGGCAGAGGGTCGCTCGCTCGGCCTGATCTTCGGTCTGGTCTTCATTCTGGCCGGTATCGCCTTCAAGATCTCCGCCGTTCCCTTCCACATGTGGACGCCTGACGTTTACGAAGGTGCGCCGACACCGGTGACGGCATTCTTCGCGGCGGCTCCGAAGGTTGCTGCGATGGCGATGCTGATCCGTCTGGTGATCACGCCGTTCGAGTCGATTGTCACTGACTGGCAGCAGATCGTCGTGTTCATTTCCATTGCCTCGATGCTGCTCGGTTCTTTCGCGGCGATCGGCCAGAAGAACATCAAGCGTCTGATGGCCTATTCCTCGATCGGGCATATGGGCTATGCGCTTGTTGGTCTGGCCAGCGGTTCGATGGCCGGTGTGCGTGGCGTGCTGATCTATATGCTGGTCTATATGGTCATGACGCTCGGCACGTTTGCCTGCATCATGGCGATGAAGCGCAAGGACGGCAATCATGTCGAAGCCGTCGATGACCTCGCCGGCCTTTCGCAGACCAATCCCCTCATGGCGACGGTACTGACGGTCATGATGTTCTCGCTGGCCGGCATCCCGCCGCTGGCCGGTTTCTTCGCCAAGTATTTCGTGTTCATGGCCGCCATTGAAGCGCATCTCTACGCGCTGGCCGTCATCGGCGTTCTAGCTTCCGTCGTCGGTGCCTACTACTACCTGCGTGTTATCAAGCTGATGTGGTTCGATGATGCGAAGGACGAATTTGCGCGTCCCTCCGGCGTACTGCGCCTCGTCTATGGTCTCTCTGGTCTGTTCGTTCTTGCCTATGTGCTGATCGGTGGACCGATTGGCACGGCGGCCGAAGTCGCAGCGCGGACCTTCTTTTGACCGGACAGGACCGGATCGGCAGGATCGCGCTCGATGACTTCCGGCACACTGCCTTGGGCGATGTCGGATCGACGAACACGGAATGCCTGATCCGGGCTCGCGCCGGTGACGCTGGACTTCACTGGATCACCGCGACGCGGCAGATTCAGGGGCGCGGCCGGCGCGGTCGCGCCTGGGCGTCCGAGCCGGGAAATCTCTACGCCTCGTTGCTGTTGATTGATCCGGCGCCGATGGACAAGCTGCATTCTCTGCCGCTCGCGGTTGCTGTGGCGGTGCACCGGGCGATCCAGGCGGTGATGCCATCCGGTTCCAATCCGGTTTCGATCAAATGGCCGAACGATATTCTGATTGCAGGCAAGAAGTGCTGCGGTATCCTGCTGGAAGGCGAGGGATTGCCAGACGGGCATCATGCGCTGGTCATCGGCTGCGGCATCAATGTCGCTCTGGCGCCCGACCATGGGCTCTACCCCGTGACGAGCCTGCAGGCGGAGGGTGCTGCCGTTTCGCCGGACGAATTGTTCGCCCACCTGTTCCGCAGCATGGCCGAGGCATTGAACGTCTGGAATCGCGGCGACGGCATAGCAGAGATTATTGCACAATGGCGGTCTGCCGCTGGCGGAATAGGCCAGAAGATCACGGTCAACCTGCCGGATCGCTCGCTTTCCGGGCGGTTCGAAGGCATAGATGAAGACGGCCGGCTGATGCTCGATATGGGTGCAGGCGTGGTTCAACGCATCGCCGCGGGTGATGTATTTTTTGGATAAGACTTCTTTAGAAGAAACAAGGCGCAATCATTCAATGAGCAAACAAGACGAACTCGTCTTCCTGCCGCTGGGCGGAGTTGGGGAAATCGGCATGAACCTGGCCCTTTACGGTTACGGTACGCCCTCCCACCGCCAGTGGATCATGGTCGATTGCGGCGTGACCTTCCCGGGCCTCGATCTGCCCGGAGTCGACCTGGTGCTGCCCGATATCCGGTTTCTCGCGGAAGAGCGCAGGAACCTGAAGGGCATTATCATCACCCATGCCCATGAAGACCACTATGGTGCGCTTGCCGATCTCTGGCCGGGCCTGAATGTGCCGGTCTATGCGTCGCCGTTCACCGCCGGCATGCTGGAAGCCAAGCGCTCTTACGAGCGCAGCCGCGCCGAAGTGCCGATCACCATCTTCAAGGAAGGCGACCGCATCAATGTCGGTCCGTTCGAAATAGAGGCGGTCGGCGTCAACCATTCGATCCCGGAGCCGATGTCGCTGGTCATCCGCACCCCGCTCGGCAATATCGTCCATACCGGCGACTGGAAGATCGATCATGCGCCGTCACTCGGTCCGTTGACGGACGAGGCGCGGTTCCGTGCGATCGGCGACGAGGGCGTGCTGGCGCTGATGTGCGATAGCACCAATGCGATGCGCGATGGCGTGTCGCCCCAGGAAGAGGAGGTTTCAGCGAGCCTCACCAAGATCATCGAGAACGCCAAGGGCCGCGTGGCGATCACCACCTTCTCGTCCAATGTCGGCCGCATCCGGTCGATCGCCAAGGCTTCGGCTGCCGCTGGGCGTGAAGTCCTGCTTCTGGGCAGTTCGATGAAGCGTGTCTGCGATGTGGCCCGCGACGTCGGGTTGATGGAAGGACTGAACCCGTTCATCGCCGAAGACGAGTTCGGCTATATCCCGCGCGACAAGGTCGTCGTCATCCTCACGGGTAGCCAGGGTGAATCCCGCGCTGCCTTGGCGAAAATTTCGCGTGACGAGATGCGCAACGTCGCTCTGACGGCGGGCGACACCGTGGTGTTTTCCTCGCGCGCCATTCCCGGCAACGAGAAGGCGATCAACGATATCAAGAACGGCCTTGTCGAGCAGGGTATCCACATCATCACCGACACCGAAGCGCTCGTTCACGTCTCCGGCCATCCCCGTCGCAACGAGTTGCAGCAGATGTACCAATGGACACGTCCGCAAATGCTGGTGCCGGTGCACGGCGAGGCGGCGCATCTGACGGCCCAGGCCGAACTCGGTCTTCAATCCGGCATCAAGACGGTTCCGCGCGTGCGCAACGGCGATATTCTGCGTGTTGCGCCGGGACCGGCAACGGTGATCGGCACGGCGCCGCATGGCCGCATCTACAAGGACGGCAGCCTGATCGGCGATTTCGAGGAAATGGGCATCGGCGAGCGCCGCAAGCTCTCCTTTGCCGGCCATGTCTCGGTCAACGTCGTTCTCGACGCGCGCTACGATTTCGCGTCCGACCCGATTGTCGTTCCGATCGGCCTGCCGGAATTCGATGACGAGGGCGAGGACATGAACGACACCCTTTATGATGCGGTTCTTGGCGCCGTCGAAAGCATCCCGCGCGGCAAGCGCAAGGATATTGCATTGGTGACGGAAGCGGTGCGCCGCGCGATCCGCGGCACCGCCAATGAGGTTTGGGGCAAGAAGCCGGTCGTTACCGTATTCATCAACAAGCTCTGACGGCCTGAAAGGTTACGCGAAAGGCGGATACATGCTTGGACGTGTCAATCATATCGCTCTCGCCGTGCCGGATCTTGCAGAAGCGGTGGAGCGATATCGGTCGGTGCTCGGCGCCTCGGTCACGGAGCCGGAAGCTCTGCCGGAGCACGGTGTCAGCGTCGTCTTCGTCACGCTTTCGAATACGAAAGTGGAGCTTCTGGAGCCACTCGGCGCAGACTCGCCGATCACAGCCTTCCTTGCCAAGAACCCCGTCGGCGGCATGCACCATATCTGCTACGAAGTCGATGACATCTTAGGCGCGCGCGACAGCCTCGTTGCTGCAGGAGGCAGGGTTCTCGGCGACGGCAGCCCGAAGATCGGGGCGCATGGAAAGCCGGTCCTGTTTCTCCACCCGAAGGATTTCTTCGGCACGCTGATCGAACTGGAACAGGTGTGACAGAAGGGCGCGAGCCATATGTTTGTCGGGCAGGCGTGAAAGCGCTATAACACCGCTCCAAAGCGTAATGCCAAGGGGAGAATTCATCTCCCTTCGCAGTGAGAAACCACCATGCCGATCTTTTCCATCTTCGCGATCTACTTCATCATCTGGTGGCTGACGCTGTTCATCGTGCTGCCGATCGGCTTGCGGACGCAGGCAGAGGAGAATGAGATCGTGCCGGGAAGTGTAGAGAGTGCGCCGGCTCGCTTTCGGCCGCTTCGGGTCTTCCTGATGACCTCTGTACTCGCTGCCGTTATCCACTTCGCGTGGTATGTTCTCTCCGTGCGTTTCGGCTATGGCCTCGACGCCATCCCGCAGTTCGCGCCGAAGTTCTACTGAGGCTGCCTGTTGCTCATGCGACATCTTCTGTTGCGATAGCGACGGCTTACCATGAGTCAAGCAGCGCCATTTGAGACGCCTGTCATAAAAACGTCACGACTCGGCAGGATGCTTTTCTTGCTTAGGTGCGGCTCTGTAAAAAAGTCAAAAAAAAACAAGGCTAAAAGCCTTGTTCTTTAAAGTATCGCGTGATCCTTATCCGTTACCGGTGGCTGCGTGTAACCGCGCCTAAGATCTTATCCTCCCAAGACTTGACCGCGAAATCGACAAGAATTTAATCTCCCTGCCTCTTTTGTGAGCCAAAACTAGCTCAAACATTATGCGTTGTCATCAGATTTTTTTGCATTTTTGCTACAGTTGGATAAAATTTTTCCGTTGACAACTTCAGTCGAAATCCTGTTACTACCGTGCCTTTTTGACGCAGGCTTTTTCGTTTTCCCGGCCTTGAAATTCCGGCTTCCGTAAGGTGTGGCGCCCGCAAAGATGACGGGTTTTCTTCCTGCCTCGAAGCGTCTATGAACGCTTGAGCGCGGTGCATCCTTCCTGTGGAATCAACTGGCCGGATGGTCGCGGCAAACAATCAAACGGCAGTGCCCGTTTGCGCGATCGGTAAGCGCGCAGGGTCTGCAAGCTCAACGTTATTTCGCCCGAATCCAACGATAGTGCGAAGTGCATCAAGTTCCGGAAACCATCCATGCGCCTGTCCCGCTTTTTCATGCCTATTCTGAAGGAAAACCCGAAGGAAGCGGAGATCGTCTCGCACCGGCTGATGCTGCGTGCCGGCATGGTTCGCCAGCAGTCGGCCGGCATCTATACCTGGCTGCCGCTGGGCAAGCGGGTTCTGGACAAGGTCAACGCCATCATCCGCGAAGAGCAGAACCGGGCCGGCGCCGTCGAGCTATTGATGCCGACACTGCAATCGGCAGAGCTCTGGCAGGAAAGCGGACGCTACGACGCTTACGGCAAGGAAATGCTGCGCATCAAGGACCGGCAGGACCGGCCAATGCTTTACGGTCCGACCAACGAGGAGATGATCACCGATGTGTTCCGCTCCTACGTGAAGTCCTACAAGGATCTGCCGCTCAATCTCTACCATATCCAGCTGAAGTTCCGCGACGAGATCCGTCCGCGCTTCGGCACCATGCGCTCGCGCGAGTTCCTGATGAAGGATGCCTATTCCTTCGATCTCAACCGCGAAGGCGCGGTGGATTCCTACAACCGCATGTTTGCAGCTTATCTGCGTACCTTCTCGCGCCTGGGCCTGCGCGCCATTCCGATGCGCGCCGACACCGGCCCCATCGGTGGCGATCTCAGCCATGAATTCATCATCCTTGCAGACACCGGTGAATCGGAAGTCTTCTGCCACAAGAACTTCCTGGATTTCGATATCCCGGCCGACGACACCGATTTCTGGGACGCGGCCGCCATGAAGGCGATCTTCGACAAGTGGACGTCGCTCTATGCCGCCACCTCGGAGATGCACGACGAGACTGCCTTCAATGCGATCGATGAGACCTCGAAGGTTTCGGCGCGCGGCATCGAGGTTGGTCACATCTTCTATTTCGGCACCAAGTATTCCGAAGCCATGGGCGCCAAGGTGCAGGGGCCGGACGGCAAGGAGCATACCGTGCACATGGGCTCCTACGGCATCGGCCCGACCCGGCTGGTCCCTGCCATCATCGAGGCCTCGCATGACGAGAGCGGCATCATCTGGCCGGCCTCGATCGCGCCGTTCGATGCAATTGTGATCAACATGAAATCCGGCGACGAAGCCTGCGACGCGGCGTGCGAAACCATCTATGCTGCGCTCAGCAAAGCGGGAATCGATACGCTCTACGACGACAAGGACGACCGCGCCGGCACGAAGTTTGCGACGGCCGACCTGATCGGCGTACCCGTGCAGATCATTGCCGGCCCGCGCTCCGTCGCGAATGGCGAGGTCGAGCTCAAGGACCGCAAGACCGGCGCTCGCGAAACATTGACCATCGAGGCTGCCATCAACAAGCTGACCGCCTCGAAATAAGGGACCAAGGAATGAGCGCCGCGACGCTAGAGCAGGAAAAGGCAGCGGCCGCCCAGCCGCCGTCCAGCCGTCCGTTTTCCACATTTGAGCGCATGGTGGCCTGGCGCTACCTGCGCTCGCGCCGCAAGGAAGCGTTCATTTCGGTGATCGCCGGCTTTTCCTTCATCGGCATCATGCTCGGCGTCGCAACGCTGATCATCGTCATGGCGGTGATGAACGGTTTCCGTACCGAGCTGATCTCGCGCATCCTCGGCATCAACGGCCATATGATCGTCCAGCCGTTGGATGGGCCGCTCGACAACTATGCTGATCTCGCCACGAAGTTTTCCGGCGTCAAGGGCGTCACCATGGCGATCCCGATGATCGAGGGGCAGACGCTTGCTTCCGGCCCCGGCGGCGCCGGAACGGGCGCTCTGGTACGCGGCGTGCGCGCCGACGATCTCGCCAAGATGAAATCCATCTCCGATCATATCAAATCCGGCGATCTCGTCGGTTATGCCGCGGGAACCGGTGTGGCGATCGGCTCACGCATGGCCGAACAGCTCGGCATCACCGCCGGTGGTACGATCACGCTGGTGGCGCCGGAGGGCGACATTACGCCGATGGGCGTCAACCCGCGTGTGAAGTCCTATACAGTCTCGGCGATCTTCGAGATCGGCATGTCGGAATACGATGCTTCCATCATCTTCATGCCACTGGAAGAAGCGCAGCTCTATTTCAACGCGGAGGGCATTGCCCAGTCGATCGAGCTGTTCGTCACCAATCCGGATTTGGTCGACGATCTGCGTCAGCCAGTGGAGGATGCGGCTGGCCGCCAGGTGCTGATCAGCGATTGGCGCGACCGCAACAAGACATTCTTCTCGGCGCTTCAGGTCGAGCGCAACGTCATGTTCATGATCCTGACGCTGATCGTTCTGGTGGCGGCGCTCAACATCGTCTCGGGCCTGATCATGCTGGTGAAGGACAAGGGCAGCGACATCGCCATCCTGCGCACCATGGGTGCGTCATCCGGCGCCATCATGCGGATATTCTTCATGACGGGCGCAGCGATCGGCATTGTCGGTACCTTGGCGGGCGTATTGCTGGGGGTTATCGTCTGCCTCAACGTCGAGTCCATCCGCCAGTTCTTTTCCTGGATTTCGGGCACGACGCTGTTCAATCCCGAACTCTATTTCTTAAGCCAGCTTCCGGCCGATATGAACCTGGGCGAAACCACTTCGGTCGTCATCATGGCGATCAGCCTGTCCTTTCTCGCCACGATCTTTCCGGCCTGGCGCGCTTCGCGCCTCGATCCGGTTCAGGCTCTGCGCTACGAATAACTAGGGATTACAGACACGATGAATGCGCGCGTGGCATTGCAGCTTTCCGGCGTCGAACGTCATTACAGCCAGGGCGAAGAAACCCTGTCGATCCTCAAGGGTGCGGATTTTTCGCTGTATGGCGGGCAGACGGTCGCGCTCGTGGCGCCGTCCGGCACCGGCAAGTCGACACTTTTGCATCTGGCTGGCCTGCTCGAGCGGCCGGACGCGGGCGAAGTGCTGATCAACGGCCAGTCCTGCGGCACGCTCGGCGACGAGCAGCGTACTGCGATCCGCCGCAACGACATCGGCTTCGTCTACCAGTTCCACCATCTGTTGCCGGAATTCACCGCGATCGAAAACATCATGATGCCGCAGCTGATCGCCGGCTTGGCGAAGGCCGAGGCTCGCGAACGTGCGGCGGCGCTACTCGACTACATGCGCATCGGCCACCGCGCGGAGCACCGTCCTTCAGAGCTTTCGGGCGGCGAGCAGCAGCGGGTCGCCATTGCCAGAGCGGTTGCCAATGCGCCTCTGGTGCTGTTGGCTGATGAGCCGACGGGCAATCTCGACCCGGAAACCGCAGGTTATGTGTTCGAGGCGCTGGAAGCTCTGGTGCGTCAGTCCGGCCTCGCGGCGATGATCGCCACGCATAATTACGAGCTGGCCTCGCGCATGGATCGCCGCGTTACCATCGAAGACGGCAAGGTCGTGGAACTTTAAGCAGCGAACACGGCTCTACGAGGCAACCCTATTCGTTGCCACAGACCGACTGGCCGCGATCGTCCGACCAATCTTTCAGGAGCACGATTTCGCCCTTGGTGACGATCGGCTTGCCGTTGCTCTTGCCCTTGCCCGTGAGCACGTTGAAATCGCATTCAGAGGTGTTGTCGAGATCGAGCGTGTCGTAGGACGAATAAGTGTATCCGGCGACCACAAAATCGAAATTGCGGTAGGCGACGGTCAGCTTCTGCTCCCAGCGGTTGCGGCCGACGGAGTCATTGTGTGACTCGATCAGAATCGAGCCGTTCGGCAAGGCAGCGATCGAGGGAGCTCGACCGGCCATGACCACGTCTCCCCAGACCTTGTTCGGCGCCACAGTTTTCAGTTTCAACCGCGCGGTATCGCCGTCGTCGAGATAAATATAGACCGCGTGATCCTCGTCGCTGCCCTCAGGCGCCGAAACCAGCATCGCAAGGTCCGAGCTGCCGTCCTTGTCCCAGTCGCCGGTGGCGGCTGACACAATGCGATCCGGATCGATCGCTTCGGCAGCCTGCGCAGCAGTTGCGGAAAAGCCGATAAACGCCGTCATGACGGCCAGTGACATCCTCATTCTTCGCCCCTCGATTGTCATCGGCGTGAGACTAATCGGCTCGCCTGCAGGCGTCCAGAGGCCGTCTGCCCTGTAGGAGGGCCAGATTGAAACTGTTTACCATCTCCAGAACACCGGAACGGAAGATTTGCCGTTGCTGGTTGACGCATGAACATAAATAGAACAATATAGGAACATAACGGAAAATGGAGCCTTGCAATGACTGACTTTATTCGGGACCTCGCTGCTTTCACCTCAATCGCCATGTTCGTGGCCAGCTTTTCAATCATCGTTATGGGCATGTGACGAGCCCTATCCTCATCGCAGCTTTCTCGCCGTGGGGCGCTTCGCACGCCCGGCTGTGGACAAGCGGTCGATGGCTGGAAAAAGCGGTCGCGCAGCGGATGAAATCTGGACATCTGCGGACGGAAACAGGATATCCTCGGGCCTTCATGGGAATCGGGGTGTGCGATGGCGGATGCGGTAAACGACAAGCGGCAGGATAGCGCCGCCCCCGGCAATGCGTCGGTGCAGTTTGTTCATCTTCGCGTTCATTCGGCTTTTTCGCTGCTTGAGGGCGCCCTGCCGATCAAGAAGATCATCGGCAAGGCCGTATCCGACGGACAGCCTGCGATCGGCATCGCCGATACCAACAACCTGTTTGCCGCCCTCGAATTCTCGCAGAAATGTATGGATGACGGCCTGCAGCCTCTGATCGGCTGCCAGCTGTCGATCGATATGGAGGATGAGGGCGAGGGCGACAAGCGTGGACACGCCCAGCATCTGGCAAAGCTGCCTGCGATCGTGCTGATTGCCGCCACGGATGTGGGCTATGTCCGCCTCGTCGATATTGTCAGCCGGGCCTATCTCGGCGGCGAGGGAAACCAGTCGGTTCGTATCGCTTTGTCCTGGCTGCAGGAGGGCGGAGCGGAAGGCCTGATTGCGCTGACCGGTGCATCGGGCGGGCCGGTCGACATGGCATTGAAATCAGGTCATCCGGCGCTGGCGGAAATGCGCCTGAAGGCGCTTGCCGAGGTCTTCGGCGACCGGATCTATGTCGAGCTCCAGCGCCACGGCAAATATGATCGTCGCCACGAAAACCGGGTTGTCGATCTCGCCTACAAGCTTGAACTGCCACTGGTGGCGACCAACGAGCCGTTCTTTCCGTCACCCGCCGAATTCGAGGCGCATGATGCGCTGATGGCGGTGGCACACAATGCGATGGTGTCCGATGACAGCCGCTTCCGGCTGACGCCGGACCATTACCTGAAGAGCCGCAAGGACATGGCAGCTTTGTTTGCCGACCTACCCGAGGCGCTCGACAATACGCTGGAAGTTGCCCGGCGCTGTTCTTTTGTACTGAAGACGCGCGCGCCGATCCTGCCGCGCTTTACCGGTGCATCGGACGATCCGAAGGAAGCCGAACGCGCCGAGGAGATCGAACTGCGCCGCCAAGCGGTCGAAGGTCTCGACGACAGGTTGCGAACGCTCGGGATGTCTCCCGGCTATACGGAAACCGACTATCGCGAACGGCTGGATTTCGAGCTCAGCGTCATCGAGAAGATGAAGTTCCCCGGCTACTTCCTGATCGTTGCCGACTTCATCAAGTGGGCGAAGCTGCAAGATATCCCAGTCGGCCCGGGCCGTGGTTCGGGCGCGGGTTCGCTGGTCGCCTATGCGCTGACGATCACTGATGTCGATCCATTGCGATTCTCTCTGCTGTTCGAACGCTTCCTCAATCCGGACCGCGTCTCGATGCCCGACTTCGACATCGACTTCTGCCAGGACCGCCGCGAAGAGGTGATCCGCTACGTCCAGCGCAAATACGGCCGCGAGCAGGTGGCGCAGATCATCACCTTCGGATCGCTGCAGGCGCGCGCGGCTCTGCGCGACGTCGGTCGTGTTCTCGAAATGCCCTATGGCCAGGTCGACAAGATCTGCAAGCTGGTTCCGAACAACCCGGCCAATCCAACGCCGCTGTCAAAGGCGATCGAGGAGGAGCCGCGCTTCCAGGAGGAGGTCGACAAGGAGCCGGTGATCGGCCGCTTGCTCGATATCGCCCAGAAGATCGAGGGTCTATACCGCCACGCTTCGACCCACGCCGCCGGCATCGTCATCGGCGACCGGCCGCTGTCGCAACTGGTGCCGATGTACCGCGATCCGCGCTCGGATATGCCGGTCACCCAGTTCAACATGAAATGGGTCGAGCAGGCCGGTCTCGTGAAGTTCGACTTCCTCGGCCTGAAGACGCTGACGGTTTTGAAAGTCGCTGTCGATTTCATCAAGAAGCGCGACATCGAGGTCAAGCTGGAGGCGCTGCCGCTCGACGACCAGAAAACCTACGAGATGCTGTCCAAGGGCGACACGGTCGGCGTGTTCCAGGTGGAAAGTGCCGGCATGCGCAAGGCGCTGATCGGTATGCGGCCGGACTGCATCGAGGACATCATCGCGCTGGTGGCGCTCTATCGCCCCGGCCCGATGGAAAACATCCCGGTCTACAACGCCCGCAAGCATGGCGAGGAAGAGATCGAATCGATCCATCCGAAGATCGATTACCTGCTGAAGGAAACCCAGGGCGTTATCGTCTACCAGGAGCAGGTGATGCAGATCGCCCAGGTCCTGTCGGGCTATTCGCTCGGCGAGGCCGATCTTCTGCGCCGCGCCATGGGCAAGAAGATCAAGGAGGAGATGGACAAGCAGCGCGCCCGTTTCGTCACCGGCGCGGTGGACAATGGCGTATCGAAGCCGCAGTCCGATCTGATCTTCGATCTCCTGGCCAAGTTCGCCAACTACGGCTTCAACAAGTCGCACGCGGCCGCCTATGCCATCGTCTCCTATCAAACGGCCTATCTGAAGGCACATTTCCCCGTCGAGTTCCTCGCCGCGTCAATGACGCTCGACATGTCGAACACCGACAAGATCAACGATTTTCGCCAGGATGCGATGCGGCTCGGCATCCAGGTCATCCCGCCGTCCGTCCAGACCTCGTTCCGGCGCTTTGAGACCGGCGACAACCGCATTTACTACTCGCTGGCCGCCATCAAGGGTGTCGGCGAAGCGGCTGTCGATCACATCGTCGATGTGCGTGGCGAAGAGCCCTTCGCCAATTTGGAGGATTTCTGCCTGCGGATCGATCCGAAGCTCCTGAACCGGCGGGTGTTCGAAAGCCTGATCTGCGCCGGCGCCTTCGATTGCTTCGGCCATGACCGGGCAGAGCTGGTGGGCGGGCTCGACCGCATCCTCGGCTTTGCGCAGATTGCCCAGGCCAACAAGGTGAGCGGCCAGAGCGATATGTTCGGGGCAGGGGCAGCCACCGGACCGGAAAAGATCAGCCTCCCGGCCTATTCACCCTGGCTGGCGTCGGAAAAGCTGCATCGCGAATTCCAGGTACTGGGCTTCTATCTCTCCGCCCATCCGCTCGACACCTACAACGAACTGCTCGCCAAGATCCGTGTCCAGACCTTTGCCGATTTTGCCGCTTCCGTGAAAAAAGGGGCAACGGCCGGGCGTCTCGCCGGCACGGTGACCTCGAAGCAGGAGCGCAAGACCCGTACCGGCAACAAGATGGGCATCATCGCCTTTTCCGATTCAACCGGTCAGTTCGAGGCGGTGCTGTTTTCGGAAGCGCTCAACCAGTATCGCGACCTGCTGGAGCCCGGCAAGTCGCTGGTCATGACCGTCCAGGCCGAAGAGCGGCCGGAAGGCATCGGGCTGCGCATCCAGACGCTCCAGTCGCTGGAGGAGCGGTCGCTGCAGATGCAGAAGGCACTCCGGGTCTATGTCCGCGACAGCGGCCCCTTGCGCTCGGTCGCCACCCATCTGAACACGCGTGGCGACGGCCTCGTGTCGTTCATCGTCATCAAGGACAACGGCCAGCGCGAGATCGAGGTGGAGCTGAACGAGAAGTACCGTATCTCCCCGGAGATCGCAGCGGCGCTCCGGACGGCGCCCGGTGTGATCGACGTGGAGCTGGTATAACGGCAGCGGCCCTGCGGGTCAGGATTTCGGTGAGCTGTGGGTGATCGTCACGAAATCCGTGCCGTCGCCCGTCTCCTGTCCGAGTCCCATGTCGGATATCGTCAACGATGAACCCTCGGCCAAAAGCCCGTTGATCTGCTGGCGTGCCTCGTCGGGGATGGTGATCCGGTTCATTGCGCGCTGTGCGGCATTGAACGCCATCGCGTCTTCTTCCATCGTGATGCCCAGCCGCTTTTTCATCGGGCCGGGCAGGGCGTTGTCAAGTGTGACGGCGAACCACTCGCCCTTGCCGGTAGTAGCGTCGATGTTCTGGAACTGCAGGAAATGCGTGCCGAGTGCAATCTCCGGCCTGTCGATCACGACGGGCGTCTCGAACAGCGGTTCGAAATCGCGGCGAACAAGAAGCTGGCCGTTCGGCGGTTTGCCCTTGCCTGCCTTGAGATAGAGCGCCTCCACGAAGGCGGGCGTCACCTTGCCGTCGACCATCAGCTTTTCCGCCGTCTGGAAGGCCCTGACGGCGTCCACAGTTTGCGTGCCGGCATAACCGTCCGGAATGCCGGCGGCATAGCCGAGCTGGTTGAGCAGGGTCTGGATATCGAGCGTGATTTCGCGCGCGCCGCGATGCGTGATCAGCATGCGGATCGGCGGCTCTTTTGGGGTCTCGGCGGCAGCCGCCTTGGCGGGCACGGGCTCGATCGTGGCGACTTCGACGGATTGGGTGTGAACCTGCGATACGCTCGGCCGCAAGACCGCATCTGAAAGCAGCGCGGGCTCTTCTGCCACCGGCTGGAACAGGAAGGGATCGGAGATGACGACCGGTGTCAGCTGCCGATCGGAGATCAGGACATGCAGGCCACGGCCGGTCATCTTGAAGAGTTGCTTGGCGAAGTCATCTGGCATGCGGACGCAGCCGTGCGACGCCGGATAGCTCGGGACATGATTGGACGCGTGCAGAGCGATGCCCGACCAGGTCAGCCGCTGCATGAAGGGCATCGGGGCGTTTGAATAGATGTTCGACTTGTGGAAGCGTCGTTTCTCCAGAATCGAGAAGATGCCGGTCGGCGTCGAATGGCCGGCTTTTCCCGTCGAGACGTTGGAGGTGGCGACGACCGTGTCACCGTCATAGACCACCAGCGATTGCTGGTCCTTGGAAACGACGATCTGCAGGGGCGCCTGATCGCCGGCCGCCAGCACGGTGCTGGCGGAGAGGGCGAAGGCAATGCCGATACCAAATGCAAGACGCAAAACCATTGGAACATCCGGACGCAATAAAACGCAGATGAACCTAGCCTGAGAGATTTAAGGAAGGTTTGCTGTTTCGCGCGGAACACAAGAACGTGAAGCCGGCTACTTTCGCCGGCCCCTATTTTCGGCGCCCCTTGCCGAACGTGTAGCCGGTTTCAACCGTCGCCTTGCCGAACTTGTCTCGCAACGTATTGATCGCTGCTTCCGCCGCGGCGCGGCGTGTGGCCTGCGCATCGACGAGATCAGGTGGATCCGCAAGGTCGGCATCGGAGAGGTCGGAAACGCCGATGCCGATCAGGCGGAATTTCGTTCCATCGGTTTCCTTGTCGAGAAGCTGCATGCCGGTGCGGAAGATACGATCGGCCAGGCGGGTGGGGCTGTCGAGGCGGCGGTTGCGGGTCCGGCTCTTGAAATCCGCGGTTTTCAGCTTCAGCACGACGGTCTGGCCGGCGATGCCGGCCTTGCGCAGACGATGCGCCACCTGTTCGCTCAAACGTCGCAGATGCGTCACCAGGTCGTCATAGTCGCACAGGTCGTCGTTGAAGGTGGTTTCCGAAGAAACGCTCTTGGCTTCGCCATTGATTTCGACGATGCGCTCGTCCTGTCCGCGCGCGAGACGATAAAGGCGTTGGCCCATCGTGCCGTAGCGCTTCATCAGCTCGGTTTCGTCCATGGTCTGCAGCTGGCCTATGGTACGGATGCCGTCGCGCTCCAGCGTCGCCGCAAACGCCTTGCCGACGCCCCAGATCAGCGTGACTGGTCGTTCTTTCAGAAAATCCAGCGCCTCTGCCTCGCCAATGACGGAAAAGCCGCGCGGCTTCTGCAGGTCGGAGGCGACCTTGGCGAGGAACTTGCAATAGGAGAGGCCGACGGAAACGGTGATACCGATCTCCTGTTCCACGCGGCGGGCGAATTTTGCAAGCGTCCGGGCAGGGGGATCGTGATGCAGGCGCTCCGTTCCTTTCAGTTCCAGGAAGGCCTCGTCGATCGAAAGCGGCTGGACCAGCGGCGTCAGTTCCTGCATCAGAGTGCGCACCTGGCGGCCGACCCGCACGTATTTTTCCATGTCAGGCTTGATGACGATCGCTTGCGGACAGGCCTCCAGGGCCTTGAACATCGGCATGGCGGAGCGGACACCGTGGATGCGGGCGATATAGCAGGCGGTAGAGACTACGCCGCGCTTGCCGCCGCCAATGATCACCGGCTTGTCGGCAAGCTCAGGATTGTCGCGTTTCTCGACCGACGCATAGAAGGCATCACAATCGATATGGGCGAGGGTCAGCTGATAGAGTTCGGCGTGATACAGCAGGCGCGGGCTGCCGCAGGCCCGGCAACGGCGAATGCCGGCCGGCTGGCCCATCAGGCAGTCTCGGCAAAAACCCGGAAATTGCGGCGCGTCTGTTTGCATTGATCAGAACAAAAGTTGAACATCTGCACGATACGCCGTAAGCTTCCGAGTCTCAAGACAAGGGATAGGTGATCTCGATGGTCTTCGCAGGAAAGGTGAGGTTAAGTGGAGTTTTTCCTCAGCCCTCATTTGGCGGTCTGCGTTCAGCGCAGGAAGTGCTTGCGAATGATCGCGGCTGCATCCGTCCAGCTGTCTGCTTTCAGGATTCCGTCGCCCGGATCAGGCGCCATGGCGCGAAATTCTGCGTTGGCCATCAGGTTGACCAGCAGGCACTCTGGCGCGTGGGTGCGCACCGATTGGAGATTGCGCAGGATATCATCGATGAAGACCAGCGGCACGTCGCGGCCGTTATGCAGCCGCTTGATGATCGGGCCTTTGGGCTCTTCGCTGGCAAGCAGCGGATAGTGAAGGCCATGCCGGTCGAGCAACGTCCTGCGTACACCGCTGTGGCGTGGCGGCATTGCCGTCAGGAAGATGATGTCGGCATCCGCGGAAAGCTCAGCCAGGATCTCGACAACGCGGTCGGCCGGTGTCTGCCACGCGTCCTGCAGTGTGAAGAACTCCTCCAGCAAATTCGTCGTCGTTTGGTCGACAACCGGTTCGCCGGTTTCCAGTTGCACGACATTGCCATGCAGACGGAAGGAACGCGGCAGCAGGTCGCGGCCGGACGAGCGCAGGAAATTGCGGAACGGTGTCAGGAATTCGAGCACCACCTCATCGATATCGCAGACGATCAGCGGCCGTTCTGTCAGGCGGATATGGTTGAGGTCGAGCGCATCCGCCACCGTCAGAAATCCCCGGGATTATCGGGGCCTGACAGCATGGCATGCGCCCGCACCACATCTTCAGGTCGCGTGCCGGTCGCCTCGCAGAAGGCAAGCAAAGTTGGCTCGTGGCCCATCAGGAAATCGACAACGCCGGCAAGGAAGCCCGGATCGGCGGCTGCATGGCGCAGGGACGTGGGATCGGTGCCGGTCAGCGCCAGGAAACGCCCCAGCAGTTCCGGCTCGTTGGCCAGCCATCCAAGGATGGCGATCGCTGTTTCTTCAGCCGGTGTCACAAGCATCAATCCTTATCGCATTCGGGTAATTTTTTCACTGGATATTACCTGTTTTTCAACCAAATAGCTTTAGCGTCAGGCTTCCGGGAACAGTGAACCCGGCCGCGCCGCAACTTATAGGGATGCGTCGGGCTTGCAAGCTGGAACCGCAAAACAAGGGATCGAAATGCCCAAACAGGTGATGATTGTTGAAGACAATGAGCTGAATATGAAGCTCTTTCGTGACCTGATCGAGGCGTCCGGTTACACGACCATCCAGACCCGCAATGGTATGGAAGCCCTTGATCTTGCAAGAAAACATCGCCCAGATCTGATCCTGATGGACATCCAGCTTCCGGAGGTTTCCGGGCTTGAGGTGACCAAGTGGCTGAAGGAAGACGACGAATTGCATGTCATCCCGGTGATCGCCGTCACGGCCTTCGCGATGAAGGGTGATGAAGAGCGGATAAGGCAGGGCGGCTGCGAGGCCTATGTTTCCAAGCCGATTTCGGTGCCGAAATTTATCGAGACGATCAAGACTTATTTGGGCGACGCGTGACGCGGCGCTGTGGGCGACTCTAAAAATTTCGCTCTGAACGATATTCTGCGCATGAAGCAAATTTGAGAGTTGAACCGGCTTTCTGTTGCAGGCGCTCATTGGCAGGAAAGATTGCATGACTGCGCGTATTCTTGTCGTCGACGACATACCGGCCAACGTGAAGCTGCTCGAAGCGCGGCTTGTGGCTGAGTATTTCGACGTGCTGACGGCGGCCGACGGTTATGAGGCGCTGGCGATCTGCGAGAAGCAGCCGGTCGATCTCATCCTGCTCGATATCATGATGCCCGGGATTGACGGGTTCGAGGTTTGCGAGCGCCTGAAGTCGAACCCGCGTACCGCGCATATTCCTGTCGTCATGGTGACCGCGCTCGACCAGCCTTCCGACCGGGTGAGGGGGTTAAAGGCCGGTGCCGATGATTTCCTCACCAAGCCTGTCAACGACCTTCAGCTGATGTCCCGCGTCAAGAGCCTGGTGCGTTTGAAGAACGTCAGCGACGAACTGCGCCTCCGCGCCGAAACAGCCCACAACGTCGGCCTGCAGGACCTGACCGCCACGGACCGGCCGGACCAGTTCGGCAACGTCCTGCTCGTCGATGGCAGGGGCAGTTCGCAGGAGCGCATTATCCGGGCGCTGAAGCCGGTCGCCGACGTGACGGCCATGTCCGATCCGCAGGCAGCGCTGTTCGAAGCGGCCGAAAACAGCTTCGATCTTGTCATCGTTAATTCGAACTTCGACCACTACGATCCCTTGCGGCTCTGCTCGCAGCTGCGCTCGCTGGAGCGCACGCGCTATATCCCGCTCCTCATCATTGCCGAGCAGGGGAATGATGAGATGATCGTGCGCGCCCTCGATCTTGGCGTCACCGACTATTTGATGCGGCCAGTTGATCCGAATGAACTTGTCGCGCGAAGCCTGACGCAAATCCGCCGCAAGCATTGCAACGATCAGCTGCGCGCTAGCGTAAGGCAGACGATCGAGCTTGCTGTCACCGATGGGCTGACCGGGCTGCATAATCGCCGCTATCTCGACAACCATTTGAAACTTTTGATCGATCGTGCCCTTGTTCGCGGGCGGCCACTGTCGATTTGCATCACCGATATCGATCGCTTCAAAAGCGTCAACGATACCTATGGCCATGATGCCGGTGATGAGATTTTGCGCGATTTCGCCCATCGCGTCCGCTCCACGGTCCGAGGGGCAGACCTTGCCTGCCGGTTTGGCGGTGAGGAGTTCGTCGTCGTGATGCCGGACACGCCCGCCGATGCGGCCGCCGCGATTGCCGAGCGCCTGCGCATGATCGTCGAGGATAGGGCTTTTACCCTGCCGAATTCCGAGACTCGTCTGTCGATAACGGCCTCTCTTGGGATCGCCACGCTCAACCCGGCGGGCGATACGCCGGAAGCTTTGTTGAAGCGTGCGGATACGGCACTTTACCAGGCTAAGAACAACGGCAGGAATCAGGTGGTCGCCGCCGCCGCCTGAATTGCGCCGGCGCAACATCTCAGTCTTTCTTTGCAGTTTTCCACAAGAAAAAGTGAGTCGCTCGTTCCTGTCGGCGGGAAGGGGCGCCTAGCGGAGCGATATCGCGCGATAGTAGTGGCATCGGGCAGTGGATTTTGTCAGAAATCGGCAGGAAATCCGCAGTGGTAACCGTTGTCATTTTAAATAATATAACAAATTCAAGTTATTAACTCGGTTGCAGAGTCTGCGTCGACTTTCCATATTGCCATTTCCTAATTTTATGAAACTATAATATTACTTTTAAGAAACAGCCATTTGGGGATTGGCTCAACCTAGAATCAGCGTCGGGCGTCTATAAGGCAATGGTAAAATTAACCATGTCTGGGCGCATCCATGCGCCGTGGTTAAGAATTCGTTGATTTTTTTTCATTTTCAGTCAATTCTCATAGGCAAGGGAGAAACTCCCGCCGGTTACCCCATGATGCTCAGGTCCGCCGCATCTCCTGGGTCGTGGGGTTTGTCGGCTGATTTGTAACCAATGCGGTTCCTCGTGCCGCGGTTGCGGTCAGCCGACGCCCATCAAAACGCCGTCTCCGTCATGGGGGCGGCGTTTTTCGTTCCTGGCAACAATCGGCTAAAGGTGGGGATTGGTTTCCGCGCGGCACAAAAAAGGCGCCAGACTCTTCAGCCGGCGCCTTCCTATTCCGAATGGAAACAGACCTTACTTGATCTTGGTTTCCTTGAATTCGACGTGCTTGCGTACGACCGGGTCGTACTTCGTGAACGACAGCTTGTCGGTCTTGGTGCGGCTGTTCTTGGTGGTGACGTAGAAAGTACCCGTGTCGGCCGTCGACAGCAGCTTGATCTTGATTTTTGCAGCTTTCGCCATGGTCGTCCTGCCTTTATAAAAAAAACAAAGCCGCGGACTTCCAAGGGAAGGGTCCCGGCAAACTTGGCGCGAAACTACAAATCGCGCCCGAAAAGTCAAGTCCGTTTTGGGTTGAAAATGATCCTGACGATGGAAAGTACCACATAAAGCCCGAAGAAACCGGCGATCGCCCAGGCGAAACCGTCATTCCCGGAAATATCCATGGCTGCGCCGATGGCCTGCGGCCCGGCCACCGTTCCCACCGCATAGGAGAAGATGAAGGCGGCATTGGCGGCCGCGAGGTCGGCTCCGGTCAAGCGCGAGCCAAGATGGCTGAGGCCCACGGTATAAAGGCCGGAGACGCTTCCGCCCCAGAACAGCAGCACGATCGCCATCAGCCACCAGTTACCCTGCAGCAGGGGCAGGCACAGCGCGCCGATCAGGCCGACAACGGTCATCATGGCCAGAAGATTGCGCCGGTCCTTCATACGGTCGGACAGCAGGCCCAAGGGAATCTGGAAGATCACATTGCCGATGCCCATGACCGTCAAAAGCAGCGCTGCCTGCGATTCGGTGAAGCCGCTGCGGGTTCCATAGATCGGAAAAAGTGAGAGACCACCCGATTCGACGGCGCCGAAAATGAACACGGCGGCTGTGGCGGTCGGGACGAGGAACACGTAGCGCATGAAATGCAGCTCCGGTTTTTCGTCGAGATCCGGGCTTTCGTTGCGGGCAAGGAAGATCGGAATAGCCGCCAGCAGGATAACGCCTGCGCCGAAGGCAAACGGCAGGATGCCGTCGCTACCGAGGATGGAAAAGAGCAGAGGCCCGGTGGCAAATCCGAGCGACAGGACGGTGCCGTAGATGCCAAGCACCAGCCCGCGGCGGCTCGGTGGCGCCGTTGCGTTGATCCAGAACTCGGACAGGACGAAGAGAACGGTGATGGCGCCGTGGAAGACGACGCGCAGCGGAAACCAGAGCCAGAAATTCTCGATATAGTAAAAGCCGAGCGCGCTGATTGCCGCAAAGACGATTGCAAGCAGCATCGTGTTGGCGACGCCGTAATTGTGGGCGGTCTTTGCCGTCACGGCGGCTGCAGCCATGGAGGCGAGCCCCGCCATGGCCGAGTTCAAGCCGATCAGCGTCGAGGAAATGCCGCGCTTTTCCATAATGATGCTGAGCAGCGGCAGGCCGAGACCGATCGCGATCCCCACCGCCGTGATGGCGGCAATCGCAGCGATCAGCGATGGCCAGTGTATCTCCTCAACCGGCGCTGGCGTGCCGGACGGCGGCTGTGACATGCAATGAAATTCCTTAAAGGAGGTCGCGGACGAATCGTCCATGACGCGTGTAGTAGAACGGCACCGGCCTTCCAAAAGGTAGAGACGCATCCGATTCAAGGCTCGCCCTCAAATCGCCAAGGATGATCTCCGTGATGTCGGGCATCCGCACGGCCGAAACATCGTCTACATCAATCCATCTCAAATCTTCGAGCTCCCGGCTGTCGCGGACATCGGTCGGCTCTACACCCGCCTCGTCCGTGAAAAGAGCGAAGAAATGGGTGTCGAACCGGCGCGGATGTCCCGGAGGGGTAATCGCCCGTGCCATATAGCGCAAGTTTGTCAGATCGGGAAGGAAAGGTAACGTTGTGTTTCCGACGTCTTTGCGGCCGATGGCAATGCCTGCCTCCTCGTGAAGCTCGCGAAGGGCAGCCAGGGCAATTGCACGCAGCCGCGTTTCGGAAGCGCGTTGCCCGTGACAGTTTTTCAGTCGTTCCAGCACCGCCGGATGAATGTCTCCGTCCCAGACAAGTCTACGGTCGGAGCTATCCCGGCGTCCGCCGGGAAAAACATGCAGATCCGGCATGAAGACATGCGCTTTGTTGCGCTTGCCAACGAGTACGCGCACATGAGCCTGTGAACGATCGAGCAGCATGATCGAGGCGGCATCGCGCGGCCGCGGTCTTGGCGTAACGGAGAGCGGGCCTTTGACCGGCCCGCCAGCGGTGCCCGTCACGCAGTGCGGTCCGTCGCCGCGGGAAGGACGTCTTCGGGCGCATCGTCGTGACCGCCGAAGCCGTGCATCTTCAGGGCCCATTGCAGGCCGATGACGCCGCCCTTGACGGGCTGCATAAGCCCGAGTGAGCCGAGGATGGTGATCGGCACCCAGATGGCGAGGTGGCCCCAGTTGGAGAGCGGCAGGATCATCTCGGTCATCATGAAACCGCCCAGAACCAGATGGCCCATGATCGTCACGACGATGTAGGGCGGAAAGTCGTCGGCGCGGTGCTGGTCGAGTTGTTCGCCGCAGGCGGAGCAGGCATGCACGGTCTTCAAGAAGCGGCCGAAGAGTTTGCCGCTGCCGCAGGCCGGGCAGGTGTTCAGAAGACCGCGCTTAATCGACCGTCCGACGGGACGGTCGCTCTCGCCTGTCTGCTCGAAACGGACGGTGTCCGGAGTGCTGCCAGTTGCCTGCATGTCCATATCCTCAATCTGCGGACGCGAGGCTTGCCTTCACGTCCTCTATCGCCTGCCGCGCGGTGGTCGCGTCCCCGGCATCTTGCGAGCGCCGCTGCGATCCCGGCGGCCGGATTTGTGGAAGGAGCGGGTTGCCGTCGGCATCTTGCGTCCTTCGCTGAGCATTTCGAAGCGGAGCGCGCCGGCGAGCGGCACGGCTTCCACTAGTTTGACGCGGATCTGATCTCCCAGACGATAGCCAAGTCCAGTTTTTTCGCCGGACAGGGCCTGATGGGCCTCGTCATAGATGAAATAGTCGCGTCCGAGCGTAGATATAGGCACGAAACCGTCTGCGCCATAGGCCGGAAGGGTGACAAATAGTCCCGCCTTGGTCACACCTGATATGCGTCCGTCGAATTCCTCGTTGACGCGGCCGCTAAGGTGATGGGCGATCAGGCGGTCGACCGTGTCGCGCTCGGCGGCCATTGCCCGGCGCTCGAAGGTGGAAATCTCCGCCGCGATGTCGTTGAGTGCCGCTTCCTCGGCCGGCGTGATGCCGCCTTCGCCCAAGCCGAGTGTGCCGACCAGCGCGCGATGCACGATCAGGTCGGCATAGCGGCGGATCGGCGAGGTGAAATGCGCGTATTTCATCAGGTTGAGGCCGAAATGGCCGATGTTTTCCGGGCTGTAGATCGCCTGGCTCTGCGACCGCAGCACCATCTCGTTGACCATGGTCTCGTAAGGCTTGTCCACAGCCTTCGACAGGATGCCGTTGAAATGGTTGGAACGCAGGTTGCCGCCCTTGACGAGTGAAAGATCGAGCGTGGCCAGAAACTCGCGCAGGGTCTCCTGCTTGGCAAGCGACGGGGCATCGTGGACGCGGTAAACGAGCGGCTGGCGCTTGATCTCCAGCGTCTCCGCCGCCGCGACGTTCGCCTGGATCATCATCTCTTCGATCAGCTTGTGGGCGTCGAGCCTGTCCGGCACGAACACCCGATCGACGGTGCCGTCCGGTTTCAGGATGATCTTGCGCTCGGGCATGTTGAGTTCGAGCGGCTGGCGCCGTTCGCGGCCGCGCGTGAGCGTCGCATAGGCGTCCCAGAGAGGCTTCAGGATCGGCTCCAGCAGCGGCCCGGTCTGATCGTCAGGATTGCCGTCGATCGCGGCCTGCGCCTGGTTGTAGGAGAGCTTGGCGGCACTCCTCATCATGATGCGGTGGAAGGTATGACCAGCCTTGCGGCCTTCCTTCGAGAACCGCATGCGCACGGCAAGCGCCGGCCGGTCAACGCCCTGCTTCAGCGAGCAGAGTTCGTTGGAAATCCGCTCCGGCAGCATCGGCACGACGCGGTCGGGGAAATAGACGGAATTGCCGCGCTTGGCCGCTTCCTGATCGAGCGCTGACTTCGGCCGCACATACCAGGACACATCGGCGATGGCGACCGTAACGATCACGCCGCCCTCGTTGTCGGGCGAGGGATCGGGCTCGGCATGAACAGCGTCGTCATGGTCCTTGGCATCGGCCGGATCGATGGTGATAAGCGGCAGCGAGCGCCAGTCTTCTCGGTGCGACATGGTCGCTGGCCCTGCGGCGTCCGCTTCCTTGATCACGCTGTCGGGGAAAATATAGGGGATACCGTGGGCGTGGATGGCGATCATCGAGATCGCCTTTTCCGTGGCTACGGAGCCGATGACGGATTTGACCGCCGCGCGCGGCAAGCCGAACCGGCCGGAGCGGACGATTTCGACTTCGACGAGATCGCCATCCTTGGCCGGCCCCTGATGCTCCGCATCGACCTGCATTTCCTCGCCGCGCTTCTCGATCGGCATGATCCGGCCGCCGCCATCCGGCATGGCGCGGAAGACGCCGAGCGCTGCATTGTTGTTTCGCTTGCGGTCGAGCACCTTGATGATGCGCGCCGTATAGGCCGGGCCGCCGCGATCCTTGGCAGGGAAGATCTTCGCAAGCACCCGGTCGCCGATGCCACCGACGGGCATCTTGCCCTTGGATTGGCCGACGCTCGACTGGCGGATCGCAACGGCGGGCGCGACGCCGGCATCTTCCGGCCATTCGGCCGGGCGGCCGATCAGTTCGCCGTCCTTGTCGCGTGTAGTGATGTCGAGAACCGTGACAGGGGGAAGGGCCCCGGGGCGTACGAGCGCATTGCGCTTCTTCTCTAGAAGCCCGTCCTGTTCCATCTCGCGCAGCAAAGCCTTCAGCTCGATGCGCGCATCCCCCTTCAGGCCGAAAGCCTTGTAGATTTCGCGTTTCGAGGCCTTTTCGGGATTTTCCGAAATAAAGCGCAACAGCACATCGCGCGGCGGCACCGCACCATGGATGATCACAACATCATCCGCCGGGGAAATTGCCCTCTTTCCCGCGCGTCCGATCCGGACTGCGGGTTTGCCGGGCCGTTCGGTCGGATCGCGCGGTATTCTGGTCACGTTCAGGCCTTCTTGGCTTTTGCGGCTGTCTTTGGCTTGGCGGCCGCCTTCGGTTTGGCTGTAGCTTTCGGCTTGGTCGATTTGGCTGCCGTGGTGCCTTCGGCTTTTGCAGTCTTCGGCTTTGCTGTTGCCTTGCCCTTGGCCGGCTTGATGCCGCCCTTGGCGATACGTTCGGCAATCAGCAGAAGCGAGTCCTCCAGCGTTACAGACGCCGGGTCCTTGCCCTTGGGCAGCGTCGCATTGACCTTGCCCCAGTTGACGTAAGGACCATACTTGCCATCCTTGACCGTAATCGGGCCGCCGTCCGGATGATCGCCGACCTCCTTCAAGGGCGCAGCAGAAGCGCCGCGTCCGCCGGGTCCCTTCGCCAGCTTGTCGGCGAGAACGGAAACAGCACGGTTGAGCCCGATCGAGAACACGTCCTCGATGCTTTCGACATTAGCATATTTTCCGTCGTGCAGGATGAACGGCCCGTAGCGGCCAAGGCCGGAGGAGATCATCTTGCCGCTTTCGGGATGCGCGCCGATATCGCGCGGTAGCGACAAAAGCGCAAGCGCCTTCTCATGATCGACGGTTGCCGGTGTCCAGCCCTTTGGCAGGCTCGAACGCTTGGCATCCTTGCCGTCGCCGCGCTGGACGTAAGGCCCGAAACGGCCGGAGCGCAGGGTGATTTCCTCGCCCGTATGCGGGTCCTTGCCGAGTGCCTGCGGTTCGTTGGAAACCGCCGCCTCATCACCGCCATTGCTGTCGGAGGACAGCTGGCGCGTGAAGTTGCATTCCGGATAGTTCGAGCAGCCGACAAAGGCGCCGTATTTGCCGAGCTTCAGGGACAATTTGCCGGTGCCGCAGACCTGGCAGATACGCGGATCGCTGCCGTCCTCGCGCTTCGGGAAGACCAGCGGCGCCAGTTCCTCGTTCAGCGCGTCGAGTACGTTGGTAACGCGAAGCTCCTTGGTGTCCTCGATCTGAGCGAAGAAATCCTTCCAGAAGTCGCGAAGCACGTCCTTCCAGTTCAGTTCGCCGGCGGAAATCTGGTCGAGTTTCTCTTCCAGCGATGCCGTGAAATCATACTCGACGTAACGCGCAAAGAAGCTTTCAAGGAACGCCGTGACCAGCCGGCCCTTGGCCTCGGGGATCAGCTTGCGCTTGTCGTTGGTAACATATTCCCGATCAAGCAGAGTCGTGACGGTCGCCGCATAGGTGGACGGCCGGCCGATGCCGAGTTCTTCCATCTTCTTGATCAGTGATGCTTCCGAATAGCGCGGCGGCGGCTCGGTGAAATGCTGGGTCGAGTTGATCTTCTGCTTGGCGAGGTTTTCGCGCGCATTGATCTCGGGGAGGCGGCCATCCTCATCGCCGTCGTCGCTCTGCTCACCGTCTTCCTTGGCATCGGTATAGGCCGCGATAAAGCCATCGAAGCGGATGACGGAGCCGACGGCTCGAAGACCGGCCTTCTGGCCGTTGTTGTCTGCAAGGATCTCGGCAGTGGTACGTTCGATTTCCGCCGACGCCATCTGGCTGGCGATGCCGCGCTTCCAGATCAGGTCATAGAGACGCAACTGGTCGGCATCGAGGAAGCGCTTCACCTGGTCGGGCGTGCGGTTGAAATCCGTCGGACGCACGGCCTCGTGCGCCTCCTGGGCATTTTTTGCCTTGGTCGAATAGAGGCGGGCCTTTTCCGGCACGTAGCGGCTGCCGAACTGGCTGCCAATCGCGCTGCGGGCCGCATCGATCGCTTCCGCGGCCATCTGGACGCCGTCGGTACGCATATAGGTGATCAGACCGACAGTCTCGCCGCCGAGATCGACACCTTCATAGAGCTTCTGCGCCACCTGCATGGTGCGCGACGCGGAAAAGCCGAGCTTGGACGAGGCCGCCTGCTGCAGCGTCGAGGTGGTGAAGGGAGGCGACGGGTTGCGCTTGACCGGCTTCGCCTCGATGCTTTCGACCGTGTAGGCGGCCCCGTCGAGCAGGGCCTTCAGCTTGCCGGCGTCCTCGCCATTGGTCACCGAGCGAGGCTGCAGCCGCTTGCCATCCGCAGAGACCAGCCGCGCCTCGAATTCATCGCCGCGCGGGGTCTTCAGGAGCGCGGAAAGGTTCCAGTATTCTTCGGAAACAAAGCGCTCGATTTCGGATTCGCGGTCGCAGACGAGGCGAAGCGTCACCGATTGCACGCGGCCGGCCGAGCGGGCGCCGGGCAGCTTGCGCCACAGCACCGGCGACAGGTTGAAGCCGACGAGATAATCAAGCGCGCGGCGCGCCAGATAGGCATCCACCAGCGGCACGTCGATGTCGCGCGGATTGGCCATTGCGTCGAGCACGGCCTTCTTGGTGATGGCGTTGAAGACCACACGGCTGACCGGTTTATCGCCGATCAGCTTCTTCTTCTTGAGAAGATCGAGCACATGCCACGAAATCGCTTCTCCCTCGCGATCCGGGTCGGTTGCGAGAATGAGGCCGTCGGACGTTTTCAACGCGTCGCCGATATCCTTCATGCGCTTGGCGGATGCCGTGTCGACTTCCCACAGCATGGCGAAGTCGTCGTCCGGGAGCACCGAACCGTCCTTGGCTGGCAAGTCGCGGACGTGACCGAAGGAGGCGAGCACCTTGTAGCCGGGACCCAGATACTTGTTGATGGTCTTCGCCTTTGCTGGCGATTCCACGACGACGACATTCATGGTCATATTCTCAAAGCAACCGTTCAAAGCTGTGCCAGGCCGGAAAGAGGCGGCACATTGGGAAATATCGATGCCCCGACATGGACAGGGATTCGTCTGCGGTCAAGTGCCGGGCCAAAAATAAGCCCATACAACGTGATACAACCTATAAGAGATTACGTGCGTATTGCAATTAAAGATAAATGCGTTATCGTTCTTTGAGTGTGGTCTGTTCTTGCAAAAAGTTGGTCGAAAGCGCTGCTTTCGGCCACGGTTTCGCGCTTGCGGCGAACACAACCGAACGGCGTAGTAGTGGGTTCCGCTCGAATATACGTGCCCTGTCTACGGGCGGATTTGAATGCACCACAGGGAAAACCGATGATTCCGAATTCAACCGGGCCCAGCAAGAAAGACGCTCAGGCACGTGAAAAGATCGCTTACATCCGCCAGATGCTGGGCGAGCTGCGCGGGGTTGCCACCAATGAAGGGGCGGACATGCTCTGCTATCTGATCGAGATGGCCTTTGCGGAGGCAGGCGACATCCTGTCCGGCAAACGGCAGCTGTCATTCTCCAATGCTGAGGGAAACAAGCCCGCCGGGATGCCGGTGAAGCCGTCCGGCAAGGTCCAGTTCTAAAAGGACAAGATAGACGGCCGACACTGAAAGCCCTGTGTGCCGGATGATGTCGTCGATCTCGACGGGCGTAGGCCCAAGCGCGTCGGTGATGCGCACGCGATCGTTCTCATTCGGCGGTGGGGCCATCGGCCCGGCATCATGTTCACCCGGTTCCTCCGCCTGCGGTGGCGTGAAGAGGTCGATACGGCTGAGCGGCGCCAGCGCCTGCAGAATATCCTGAGCTTCCGTCGTCACGATCGCTCCATCCTTCAGCAGCCCGTTGGTGCCGTGACAGCGCGGATCGAGCGGTGAGCCAGGCACTGCGAAAACGAGCCTGCCGAAATCGGCGGCATAACGTGCGGTGATCAGTGAACCGGAACGGGAGGCTGCCTCGACGACGGCCAGCCCGAGGCTGACGCCCGCTATCAAACGGTTTCGGCGCGGGAAATCACGGGCGCGCGGCTCCCAGCCGAACGGCATTTCGCTGATCGCCAGGCCATTGCCCTCGGTGATTTCTTCCAGGAGGCCGATATTTTCCGGCGGGTAGGGCTGATCGAGACCACCGGCAAGCGCTGCGATCGTGCCCGTGTCCAAGCTCGCCCGGTGTGCGGCCGTGTCGATGCCACGAGCAAGCCCCGATATAATGGAGTAGCCGGCACGGCCGACGTCGCGCGCGATCATCGCGGCGAACTTGGTACCGCTGATCGAGGCATTGCGCGAGCCGACGATGCCGAGCGAAGGGACGGTGCCGGTGGCAGGGTTGCCCTTGACGGCAAGGAGTGGCGGCGCGCCGTCGATCTGACGCAGGGCCGGGGGGTAATCGGGCTCACCGATGCCGAGGAACCGGGCACCGAACCGATGGGCGCTAGCCAACTCCTTTTCCGCCTCCGCAACGGAGGCGACACGGATCGCGCGGGTGGAGCCACCGCGGCGCGACAGTTCTGGCAACATTTCCAGAGCCGTTTCGGCCGAGCCGAAATGATTGATGAGATCGCGGAAGGTAACGGGACCGACATTGTCGCTGCGGATCAGCCTCAGCCAGGCAATCCTTTGTCGTTCCGTTAGCGCAATCCCGTTCCGTCCTGCGCTGCCAGCCGACATTCTTATCCCTTTTCCCCAATCCGGCTTTCGGTACCGGCCAACAGACGCTGGATGTTGGCCCGGTGCTTGATCCAGGTGATGATGCTCATCACCACGAAGAGAAGGCCGATTTTTCCATATCCTGAAACCAACAGTACAACCGGAACGACGAGCGTTGCAACCAGTGCCGAGAGGGAAGAATAACGGGTGAGCTTGGCCATGCCGAGCCAGATCGCCGCGAAAAGGAGAACCATGATCGGAGCAAGTCCGAGCAGCACGCCGATATAGGTCGCAATACCCTTGCCCCCCTTGAACCCGAGCCAGACGGGATAGAGATGACCGAGGAAGGCCGCAAACCCGGCCGCAATACCGGCCTCGATCCCCCAGCGTGAGGCAATTGCCGCTGCGGCAGTTCCCTTTAGCGCGTCGAGCAGCAGGGTGGCTGCGGCAAGCTTCTTGTTGCCGGTGCGCAGGACATTGGTCGCGCCGATATTGCCGGAGCCGATCTTGCGGACATCCCCAAGTCCGGCCATGCGGGTGAGGATCAGGCCGAAGGGGATGGAGCCGAGCAGATAGCCGAAAATCGCAGCACCGGCCGTCAAAGCCAGCCCGAGTTGCCAGACAAAAATTTCCACGTTCCCCTCCCGTGGTCCACGTCGCTTAAATGGAGTGGACCAGTTTTCCCGCAACATAGGTTTGAACGGCCCGGCCGGTAAAGCGGGCATTTTCGAAGGGCGTGTTTTTCGAGCGGGAAACGATCGCGTCTTTTGAGAAAAGCCAGGGCTCGTCGAGATCGATCAATGTGATGTCGGCCTTTGCGCCCGGTTTCAGCGTGCCGGCATCAAGCCCGAATATCTGCGCGGGACGGGTCGACAGCGCATCGATCAGGCGCATCAACGGCACTTCGCCGCTGTGGTGCAGACGCAGGGCGGCGGCGAGCATCGTTTCCAGACCGATCGCACCATCGGCAGCATCTGCAAAGGGGAGCCGCTTGGTGTCGACGTCCTGCGGATCATGCGAGGAGACGATGATGTCGATCGTGCCGTCGGCGAGCGCCTGGACCATCGCCACGCGATCGTCTTCGCCGCGCAGCGGCGGCGAGAGCTTGAAGAAGGTGCGGTATTCGCCGATGTCGTTCTCGTTCAGCGTCAGATGGTTGATCGAGATGCCGCAGGTGACGTTGGCGCCGCGCTTGCGGGCCGTGGCGATGGCTTCCGCCGATTCGGGCAGGGAAATCTTTGCCGCGTGATAGGCACCCTTGGTCAGTCCGGCGATGCGCAGGTCGCGCTCGAGCGGAATGATCTCGGCCTCGCGCGGCACGCCAGACAGGCCGAGCCAGCTGGCCAGAAGCCCTTCGTTCATGACGCCATCGGCGCCGAGGTATTTGTCGCGGGTTTCGAGCGAAATGACCGCGCCGAATTCGCGGGCGTAAGTCATGGCGCGGCGGAGCACCAGCGTGTCATGCACCGGACGTCGGCCGTTGGTGAAGCAGACTGCGCCGGCTTCGCGCAGCAGGCCGAATTCGGTCATCTCTTCGCCGTCGAGATGCTTGGTGAGCGCCGCCGCCGGATAGACATTGACCAGCGCCTTGTCGCGCGCCGTCTTCTGGACGAACTGGACAAGGGCGATGTCGTCGATGACGGGATCGGTATCCGGCATGGTGATGATCGAAGTGACGCCACCCGCCGCCGCGGCACGGGACGCGGATTCGATGGTTTCTCGATATTCCCCGCCGGGTTCGCCGACGAAGACGCGGGCATCGACGAGGCCAGGCACTGCGACGAGGCCGCTGCAATCCCTGACTTCGGCACCTTTCGGAGCGCCCTGGGCGCCATTGCCGGCAGCGAGGATGACACCGTTTTCGACGATGATGGTGCCGGCCTCGTCGAGGTTGCGGGACGGGTCGATGATGCGCAGATTCTTCAGGACGAGGGAGTTGGTCATGCGCGCGGCCCCTGGTTCTGGGAAAGAAGAAGCGTTTCCATCACCGCCATGCGCACGGCGACCCCCATTTCGACCTGTTGCTCGATGACGCTCTGCGGTCCGTCGGCGATCTCCGAGGCGATCTCGACGCCCCGGTTCATCGGGCCGGGGTGCATGACGAGCGCGTCTTCCTTGGCGGCTTTCAGCTTTTCGGCGTCGAGCCCGTAGTAGCGGAAATATTCGCGCACCGAGGGCACGAAGGAGCCGGCCATGCGCTCGCGCTGCAGGCGCAGCATCATCACGACGTCGGCGTCCTTCAGGCCCTCTTCCATCGAGTGATAGACCTCGGCGCCCATGTCGGCGATGCCGGAGGGCAGGAGTGTCGCAGGGGCCACGACGCGAACGCGGGCGCCCATCTGGTTGAGGAGCAGGATGTTGGAGCGGGCAACGCGCGAATGCAAAACGTCGCCGCAGATAGCGACGATGATGCGCGACAGCTTGCCCTTGGCACGGCGGATGGTCAGCGCGTCGAGCAGCGCCTGGGTCGGATGCTCGTGTTGGCCGTCACCGGCATTCACGACGGAGCAGGAGACTTTTTGAGCGAGCAGGGCGGCGGCCCCGGCCGAGGAATGGCGCACGACCAGCACGTCCGGGTGCATGGCGTTCAGTGTCATTGCCGTATCGATCAGCGTTTCGCCCTTCTTCACCGAAGAATTGCTGACCGACATGTTCATGACATCGGCGCCGAGGCGTTTGCCGGCAAGTTCGAAGGAGGACTGCGTCCGGGTCGAGGCTTCGAAAAAGAGGTTGATCTGTGTCAGGCCTCGCAGCGTCGAGGTCTTCTTTTCTCTCTGGCGGGAAATCTTGACGGCTTCGTCCGCCCGGTCGAGCAGGAGCGTGATGTCCTGTTCACTCAGGCCCTTGATGCCGAGCAGGTGGCGATGCGGAAAGAAATCCATGGGGAGCCGCCTCATATGGTGAAGTTGCGTGGGTCTATAATGGCTGTATGCCCAGCCGGCAAGGCGGCGGCATGCTAAACCGGACGCATCCCCATGCTTTTGTGGCTGTTTGCGCGCTTCGCATAAATTGTTGCGGGAAGCGGCGTTTATCCCCTCCCGGTGCTGTTCCTAAGCATCAGGACTTGGGTTAGAAACGCGACATGACTCTGAACCGAAATGAACAGAAACTCGCCGAACTGAACCAGCCGAAACCCTGGTCGGGGATCAATGCCTTCCGCTCCGATCCGCTGGTCGTTGATATCGCCGCGTCGATGCTGCGCCCGTTGCGCGACGATTTCGAGGCAATCGGTCGCTATGTGACCGCGCCGGAAACGCAGGATCTGGCGCGCATGGCCAATGAAGGCGTGCCGAAGCTGCGCACCCATGGGCCGCGCGGAGAACGTCTCGACGTGGTCGAGTTCCACCCCGCCTGGCACGCCCTGATGCGCCGTTCGATGACATCCGGCCTACATGCCTCGGCCTGGGAGAATATCGCGGACGAGCGCGGCCGTTCCCACAAGGCCCGTGCGATCCGCTTTTACCTGACGGCACAGCTCGAATGCGGCCATCTCTGCCCGTTGACCATGACCAGCGCATCGGTCGCGGCGATCTCCGCGTCTCCCGCTGTCCAGAAGGAATGGGCGCCAAAAATCCTGTCGCGGAAGTATGATTCGTCCAATCGGCCGTGGATGCAGAAGTCGTCGGTCACCGTCGGCATGGGCATGACAGAAAAACAGGGCGGCACGGATGTGCGCGCCAACACGTCGACTGCCGAACGGGTGGGCGAGGGCATCTACCGTCTCAACGGCCACAAGTGGTTCATGTCGGCGCCGATGAGCGATGCCTTCGTCATGCTGGCACAGACACGCGACGGTCTTGGCTGTTTCCTCGTTCCGCGCCTCTTAGAAGACGGCTCGGCCAACGGCCTGCGTTTCCAGCGGCTGAAGGACAAGTTGGGCAACCGCTCGAACGCATCGTCCGAAGTCGAATTCTCCGATACATTCGGCTTCGTGCTTGGTACGCCCGATGCCGGCATCCGCACCATCCTCGACATGGTCACGCTGACACGGCTCGATTGTGCTCTGGCGTCCGCCGGCATGATGCGCGCCTCGCTTGCCGAAGCCGTGCATCATGTGCGTGGCCGCAAGGTTTCCGGCAAGCCGCTGGTCGCCCAACCGATGATGACACGCGTCCTGGCGGACATGGCGCTCGATGTGGCTGCTGCCAGCGCATTGTCCTTCCGGCTCGCCGAAGCATTCGACAAGGCCCGCGACAGTGCCGAGGACGCAGCCTATGCCCGCATCATGACGCCGGTCGCGAAATACTGGAGCTGCAAGATCGCGCCGGCGCTGATCTACGAGGCGATGGAATGCCTCGGCGGCAGTGGCTATGTCGAGGAACGGCCGATCGCCCGGCATTATCGCGAAGCCCCGGTCAATGCCATCTGGGAAGGCTCCGGCAATGTCATGGCGCTTGACGTGCTGCGCGTGCTGACGCGCGGCAAGGATCTGTTCGAGCTACTGTTCCAGGTGATCAGCCGCGATCTCGGACCATCCGCCAAGAAGACCGTCGACGTGCTGAGGGCGGCCATGTCGCTCTGCGAGCGCGACGAGGGTGCCGCGCGCATGCTTGTCGAGCAACTGGCGCTTGCCGCCGCCGCTGCCGAACTCTACCGGCTGGGGGCAGGGCGCATCGCCGACGCCTTCCTCGAATCCCGCCTGGCAGCAGGCTGGCGCTCGACTTACGGCATGCTCGATTCGCGCTTCGATTCTTCCTACATCGTCGATCTGCTCTATCCGGCGGCGACATAACCGGTCACGGTCAGCACCAGCGGGATGGTGAAGAACGACACCACCGTTTGCACGGTGGCGACGGCCGCGTAGAGCGGCGCGTCGCCACCCATCTGCTTGGCGAGCAAATAGCCGTTCATGGCCGTGGGCACGCTGGCACCAAGCGCGATCACCAGCAGGGCATCGCCGCGGATGCCGAACAGATACGCGGTGCCGACCATGAAGACCGGCATGATGATCAGTTTCAAAAAGACCGCGAGAAGGGCGATGAGGCTTGGTTTCAGCGCATCCGATACTTTCAGCCCAGCCCCGACCATGACGAGCCCAAGGCTGAGTGAGGCGCTGGCGAGCATCTCGATGGCGGTCAGGACCGGCCCGTAGACGGGAACCTGAAAGAAATTCAGAAGAATACCCAGCGCTGAGGCGACGATCAGCGGATTGGTGGCAATCTTGAAGACAAAGAATTTCAACCCTTTCGGCCCACCGTTGAAACTGATGAGAACCCCGACATTGTAGAGATTGATGGGGATGATGACGAGCGTCATCACCAGCGCCGTCAGGCTGAGGCCGAGCGGGCCGTAAAGCTTCTGGGCGATTGCTAGCGCCATGAAGCCGTTCCAGCGCGTCGCCGTCTGGAAGATGGATGTGAAGGCTGCGGAGGAAACGTGGCGGGCCCGCAGAAGCGGCCAGAGGAGCAGCAGAGCGGCCGACATCAGCGTGACGCTGCCGATCGTGGCGAATGCCGTCGCATCGGTTTTCATGCCGGCAAAATCGGCCGTCGCCAGCGTCGAAAACAGAAGGGCAGGGAAGAGGATGTAGTAGCCGAGCTGTTCAAGCCCTTCCCAGAGCGTCAAGTCGATCAAGGGCGAACGCTTCAGCCAGACGCCCAGCGAGACGAGCAGGAAGATCGGCAGGATGCTTTCGAAGATGATCGTCATGGGGAAGCCTGAAGGAGGGAAGGCCCATCGATAGACCCTTGTCCACAGGACGGCAACCGCGCGCCGCGGAAATTAACCTTAACAAATGGTTTACGTTGCGCGGGCAGGGTTAACGGGCAAAAGTGAAGTGTGAAGACAATTTAACGATTTCCGGAATGGAGCACGTTCGGTGAGAACTGGCTTGACGATCGTCATGACGATGTTTTTTTCGAGCCTCGCGCTCGACCTTGCGGTTCCAGCCGTTATTTTGCTGGGGCTGCTTGTAATCGAACGAGCCTCGACACAGTTCAAGTACGGCGCGAACTTTGAGGGGAGAACGGCGTGAAGTGGTTCCTGATCCTCTGGGCGTGCCCGGTCATCCTTCTCACCGGCTGGTATGGACTTTCCTATTACGACATGAGCTTCGGCATCTTCATGCTCACCCGCCAGGCGCATGATCTGGTCTTCGCTGTCTATGGCCATGTGCTCGGCCTGCCGCCGGAAACCATTCCGCCGCTCGTCGCCCGTGCCATCGCCTTCGACAGTCTGGTGGTCTTTGCAATCATCGCCTTCCGCAAGCGGCGTGAAATCCGTGCGTGGTACGGCAAGCGCTTCCCGGCAGGTCAGCCCGCCGAATCCGCAATTGCGTCCTTTGCCAAGGACGCCAATCTGTCGAGCGCGCCCTGAAGGATGAAGGAGGCGGCAGCCGAATCGATCCGGTCTGCCCGCTTCTTGCGCGATACGTCCATTTCGATCAGCACCCTTTCGGCCGCCACCGTCGAAAGCCTTTCGTCCCAATAGACGAACGGCAGCTCCGTTTTCTGAGCCATGTTGCGCACGAAGGCCCTTGTCGCCTGCGCACGAGGGCCTTCCGAGCCATCCATGTTGATCGGCAGGCCGATGACGAAGGCGGCGATCTTTTCCTTGGCGGCCATGGTTAGCAATGCTTCGGCGTCGATGCCGAATTTTACCCGCTTGATCACGTCGCGCGGCGTGGCAAACCGGCGACCGAGATCGGAGACGGAAATGCCGATGGTTTTTGTGCCGAGATCGAGCCCGGCGATCGCCTGACCGGAGGCAAGGGTAGATGCCAGGTCTTCAATGGTGAGAACAGTCATGCGATTTACCGATTCGATCTTTAAGAGGCTAGCCGGGTAACCCATATCCGCATCCTATAGACAAATCACCAAGGAGTATTTTCATGAAGATCAAATGGCTTGGGCATTCCGCCTTTCATCTCGAGACCGCCAAGGCGAAAATCCTGATCGATCCGTTCTTCACCGGCAATCCGTCCTTCGACGAATCCTCGCGCAAGGATGCGGCAGCGGGCCTCACTCATATTCTCCTGACCCACGGCCACGGCGACCATGTCGGCGATACGATCGGGCTGGCGAAGGAGACAGGAGCCACCGTCGTCGCCAACGCCGATCTTGCGGCATGGCTTGGATCGAAGGGCGTCAAGGCGCTGGAAATGGGCAATACCGGCGGCACTATCCATCTCGATGGTTTTTCGACCACATTCGTCAATGCACTGCATTCCTCGGCGCAACTGACCGAGGACGGCGTGTCGCATTCGCTCGGCAGTGCCAACGGGCTGGTCCTGCATTTTGAAGACGAGCCGACGCTCTACCATATGGGCGACACCGACATCTTTTCCGACATGGCGCTGATCCATGAACTACACGAGCCGGAGATCGGCCTGGTGCCGATCGGCGATCGCTTCACCATGGGCGGTGCCGTGGCCGCTCTTGCCTGCCAGCGCTTCTTCAATTTCGGCACGGTCATTCCCTGCCACTACGGTTCGTTCGGCATCATCGACCAGACGCCGGACCTGTTCGTCGCCGGAATGGATGGCGCATCGACAAAGGTAGAGACACCCGCGGTCGGTGGCATCGTCTCTTTCTGACAAGCCCAAATGCTCGAAGAGGCACGCAACGCGGCGATTCCCCCGTTGCGTGCCTCGGGCTTGGTGATTATAGCGGGTAGGAAATTTCGTACTCGGAGAATATCCATGTCAGTAGACCTCGCCACCGTGAAGCGCGTCGCGCGTCTTGCCCGCATTGCCGTGACCGAAGAGGACGCGCAGCGCATGACCGGCGAACTGAACGGCATCCTCGGCTTTGTCGAACAACTCTCTGAAGTCAATGTCGACGGCGTCGAGCCGATGACCTCGGTGACGCCGATGGAAATGAAGAAGCGGGTGGATGTCGTCACCGACGGCAGCAAGGCGGACGATATCGTTGCCAACGCGCCGAACGAAGACCGCAATTTCTTCCTCGTCCCCAAAGTGGTCGAATAAGTCCTTCGTAGCCGTCGCCCGAACGCCCCTGATTTTGAAAGCCTGCCATGACCGACCTGACCCGCCTGACCATCGCCGAAGCGCGCACGAAGCTCGCCGCCAAGGAAATTTCCGCCGTTGAACTGACGGAAGCCTACATCGGTGCGATCGATGCGGCCAATGGCGCTTTGAATGCTTACGTCGTCACCACGCCGGACAAGGCACGCGAGATGGCAAAAGCGTCGGACGCCCGCATCGCGGCCGGCAGGGCAGGGGCGCTCGAAGGCATTCCGCTCGGGATCAAGGATCTGTTCGGCACCGAGGGTATTCACACCCAGGCGTGCAGTCACATCCTCGACGGCTTCAAGCCGAAATATGAATCGACCGTCACGCAGAACCTCTGGAACGATGGCGCCGTCATGCTCGGTAAGCTCAACATGGACGAGTTTGCCATGGGCTCGTCGAACGAGAGTTCCTATTACGGCCCGGTGAAGAACCCCTGGCGTGCCAATAGCTCGAACCTCGATCTGGTTCCAGGCGGCTCTTCCGGCGGTTCTGCCGCCGCGGTCGCCGCGTTTCTCTGTGCCGGTGCCACAGCAACCGACACTGGCGGCTCGATCCGCCAGCCGGCCGCCTTCACCGGCACCGTCGGCATCAAGCCGACCTATGGCCGCTGCTCGCGCTGGGGCATAGTTGCCTTCGCATCCTCGCTCGATCAGGCCGGCCCGATCGCCCGCGACGTGCGTGACGCGGCAATTCTCCTCAAGTCCATGGCGAGCGTTGATGCCAAGGATACGACCTCCGTCAATTTGCCGGTGCCGGACTACGAGGCCTCGCTCGGCCAGTCGCTAAAGGGCATGAAGATCGGCATTCCGAAGGAATATCGCGTCGACGGCATGCCGGAAGAGATCGAGACGCTGTGGCAGCAGGGCATCGCCTGGCTGAAGGACGCCGGTGCCGAAATCGTCGACATCAGCCTGCCGCACACCAAATACGCGCTGCCTGCCTATTACATCGTGGCCCCGGCTGAAGCCTCGTCAAACCTTGCCCGCTATGACGGCGTTCGCTACGGCCTGCGCGTCGATGGCAAGGATATCGCCGACATGTACGAAAAGACCCGCGCTGCCGGCTTCGGCACCGAGGTCAAGCGCCGCATCATGATCGGCACCTATGTGCTGTCGGCTGGCTATTACGACGCCTACTACCTGCAGGCCCAGAAGGTCCGTACGCTGATCAAGCGCGATTTCGAACTTGCCTTCCATGCCGGTGTCGACGCGATCCTGACGCCGGCCACCCCATCCTCCGCCTTCGGCATCGCCGACGAGGACCTGGCGTCGGATCCGGTGAAGATGTACCTGAACGACATTTTCACGGTGACGGTGAACATGGCCGGTCTTCCGGGCATCGCCGTTCCGGCCGGCCTTGACCACAAGGGCCTGCCGCTTGGGCTGCAACTGATCGGCAAGCCGTTCGAGGAAGAAACCCTGTTCAAGACGGCGCATGTCATCGAGCAGGCGGCCGGAAAGTTCACGCCGACAAAGTGGTGGTGATTGCGGGATAGATACTCGCTTCACAGGGTTGAGTTCGCGACGAAGGGTAGTGTTGTGACGCTACCCTTCGTCGTTTCTGTGCCGCGCAAAATTATGTTGCTAACGATCCGCGTCTTGGGACCGATGTCCGCGAGTAGAAATTATGCAGTCACGCGAACCAGAAATCGCTCGCGCTCAGATTGCTCACGCCGGCAATGGTGAGATCGTTATCGACATCGAAATGAATGATGCTGTTTCCCCCGGACAGTTCGATGTCAAGATCGCCGAAATTGTGAATGTCGATTGCGGCAAGGGCCGTTAGGTCAATTACATCCTTGCCCTTTTGAAAGTCGGCCGTGTCGTGCCCGTTTTGCAGAACGAAGATGAACTGGTCGTCGCCGCTTCCTCCGATCAGGTCGTCATTGCCAATGCCGCCCGTCAGCGTGTCCTTTCCGTCTCCCCCCTTGAGGACATTCTCCGAGCCGCCGAAGACGGTGAGCTGATCATTCCCCGAACCGCCATTCAGAAAGCTCGCGCCAACGGAACCGGACGCGACGGTGGCCAACAGTGTGTCGTTGCCGGAGCCACCGTTCAGGCAGTTCTCGGCTCGGGAATCATCTGTCACAAAGGGGAAAGCCTTTACAGAGAGGACGGCCTTGAGATGATCATTGCCGGATCCACCGTCCAACACATTCGAAACATCGTACAAATTAACGTCGGGAATGCTGCGTCCGCCATGAGCGTCGACATCGAGGCATGCTGTCAGAACGTCCTTGCCATTGCCGCCCTTCAGCTGGTTTAAGGCCAGCACAAATCCACCATGCGCGGTGGAAACCGCCTTGAGACAGTCATCTCCTTTGCCGCCATCCAGGCGATTGGTGACGTCCGTGATGGTATTCTCGCCGTCAGTGAAATGCGTTGCCTTCAGGACGTCATTGCCTTTATCACCCCACAGCTCGTTGATACCGACCGGTGCCCCCGAGTTGGAATCTGTCAGATTGAAAGCGCGTAGCACGTCATCGCCCCGACCGCCGTGAAGGGTGTTCGACACCAGTTCGGTGTCATTGGACACCCCCTTGGCTGAGGCATCCAGGACATCGTTACCGTTCCCGCCGCAGAGAACGTTGATGGCCTTGGCGGTGAACCCGTTGAATTCAGTTTGAGCGCGAGCTGTGATGCAGTCGTTACCGGAACCGCCATCGACGGAGTTCTTGGCGAAGTTGCCGTCGAGCGCGCCACTGGCGTCGGCAACCGCATTGATCGTGTCGTTGCCGCTTCCACCAAGAACGCGGGTTGTTACGCTTACATTTGCGAATACGGGGAGCGCGACATTCGCCTTTGCGGTGATAACGTCGTTGCCGTGGCCGCCATCGAGCAAGACCTTCGCGGTCAAGTCCCTGTCCTGAACGGTCACGTCTCCGCCTTGAAGGGTTACGATAGCACAGAGAGTGTCGTTGCCTGTGCCGCCGCTCTGGATTGCGAGCCCGTGAACAGGTTGAGCGCCTTGTAGCGGGACGGTGATTTTGGTCGTCAGTTTGTCACTGCCGCTGCCGCCGACCAGTGCCGTTCGGTTGAACGTGCTGCTCAGCTCATCATTACCGGCAAGCCCGAAGACAATGTCGCCTTCGGCTTTTGCGCTGAGCGTGTCGTTGCGCTGGGTGCCAACAATCACATTGGATGGATCGATGAGGGAAAGCCACTCAATCGACGTGATATCCGCAAGGAGCTTGCTGATACTCGTTGCCCGTTGAGTTGACTGGCTTTTCGCTACGCCTAAAATCACCATCTTCTCCTCCATCTTGGCAAATGCTGCCAGTACCCCGAACTTTTCTTGAACCTCCGGGGGCACGATCGTGTCTCTGGCAGGGGTGGTGACCCTTCGTCGCCTTGTTCTCCGGCATGGGCCGGGACGATTGCTGCACTGTGCAGGCAGGCCGATGAACGAAGCATCGCTGAAAGCCGCGGCGGTTTCCAGCAGTGCAATGGTTCTCATTTGGACGGAATTGCGTCTGAATTGATGAGGCTTGTAAGTCAAAAGTGCGTGGTTGCCGGATGAGCCAAATGGAGAGAGCTATAATGATAACGGACCGCGAGAAGGTCTGAAGGTTCAGATTGGTCGATCGGCGGCAACGCTGTCCGCGCGGCGGTTTCTCAAATGAAACCAGGACGTGCCGGCGACTCGCCAAGAATCGATTCGAATGGTTTCATGGGGTAAGAGAGGTGCTTCATGATTGTCACCCGTCATGCTCGAGAAGACGATGTATCCGTGCTTGTCGACATAGGTCTGCAGGCGTGGGAGAGGGCTGTCTCCGGTGTTGCCGATGCACGGGCGATGCGCCATGTGGCGGAGGTGGCGTTCCTGTCGTTCCTGCGATCGAGATGGCTTTCGGTTAGCGTCGTCGAGTTCGAGGGGCAAGCTGTCGGCTGGGCAGCCCGCGAGGACAATGACGGCCATATTTCCGATCTCTGGGTAAGACCTGCTGTCCAGCGGAGCGGCTTCGGCTCCATTCTGCTTGCCGAACTGGAGGCGAGGATCACCACCGAAGGGTTCGAGGCCGCAGTCATCAAGACCCATGCGCAAAATGACCCGGCAATCGACTTCTTCCGCAAGCACGGATATTCGATCAGCTGGCTTTCGACCGCATATGCGCCAAAGCTTGACAGGGATGTCGAGTCAGTCGGTATGAGCAAGTTGCTGGAAGAGCCTGTCCCTCAATCGGGCCAGCAGTGGTTTTGAGCTAAGTAGTTGCGCGTAGCGTTGTGAAGACCGGCGAGAGCATCTATTCGCTCTCGCCTGGATATCGGTCAGCGGTTGTTCAACTGCGCGCGCACGAGAACGAGCCCGCGTTGCGTGATCCGGTAGGGTCTACCGCCGGATGACGAGATTGCTTTCTTTCGCTTCAGCCTGCGAAACATGTCGAGGCCAAAGCCGGGGTAGAGCCAGCCGTCGCGGGTGAAGCATCGGGCATCGTCGATCGATTTACCGTTCGAGCGAGTGATTTCGATGCGGCCGCCCTGGGCCATGAGGTGAAGAATACGCTGTTCGTCGCGTGAAATGTCCATTGATTGTGAGATCCGAGAGGCGTTCGGTTGAACGCATGAAAACGGGTCTGGCGTTCGGTCGAACGTCAGGGCTTCGTTTTCCGGCCCTTGCGCGCAAAAAAATGCGGGCAGGGCCCTCAGGCAATCTCAGACAGGGAGAACATCAAAACTCCATACGGACGGCCGTTTTTTAAGCGGAAACCTGTCAGTCCGTCAAGGATGTGCTCCGGCGAACATCAGCGACTGATGAACTCCGAGCCCTGCCATGACCCCGTCGGCAGAAGAAAGCGTGATGTTGCCAAAGGCGCGGGCAATGTCTCCCGCGGCGTAGACGCCCGCAACGCTGGTTGCCTTGACGGCATCCGTGGCGATGATCTTGCCGGCCGGCGTTTCCTCCAGCTGACAGCCGAGGCTTTTGGCGATCGAGCCGCGAATATGCAGATCCGGACCGACGAACAAAGCCTTCATCTCGAAAATCCGGCCGTTTTCCAGGTGCACGCTCAGCATGTCGTCCGCCCCGGACTCGATCGAGCTGACGGCACCTGCCTGAAGGCTGACATTGCGCCGTTCAAGAAGGGAAAGAGCTGCCTCGTCGGGCTCCGGCATGGCGTTGGTGAACAGCGTGACATCACCCCAATCGGCAACGACCGCCGCCTGATGCGCCGACATCGGGTGTGTTGCCAGAACGCCCAGCGGACCGCCGCCGATTTCGTAGCCGTGACAATAGGGGCAATGCAGCACCGTCTTGCCCCAGCGTTCTTTCAGGCCCGGAATATCGGGAAGGCGATCCTCCGTGCCGTTGGCGAGAAGCAGTCGCCGGGCCTCCATGGTATCTTGCCCCGCAACGCGAACATGGAAGCCGTCTATCACGCCTTCCGCAGAGTCAGCCTCGCCCTCGATAAACGTCACCGTCGGGTAGGCGGCAAGCTGTCTCCGGGCGTCGGCCAGGATCTCCAGCCCCGATTTGCCGTCGAGTGCCAGCACGCCATGCGAATGTGCTGCGAAGCGATTGCGCGGCGTTCCACTGTCTATGATCGTCACATGCCGCCTCGCGCGGCCGAGAATGTAGGCGGCGGACAATCCGGCAAAACCGCCGCCGATGATGATTGCGTCCTGTTGCATGGTCTTTCCTTTCATGGCTTCGCCGGCCGGAAGCCAGAGAGGGAAACCGGAGAGCGCAAAACGGAGATGTTGACTGTCAGCCGGGCTGTTTCAGCGCGGCCTTGTGTTCGGCAAAGCGCCGCTTGAAATCGTCGGCCAGCGTGGCAAGGGTCACTTCCCCCAGCCGGGCAATCAGTATGGTCTCGGCATCGCGAAATGCGTCGTCCAGAGCATGGTTGACCGCCTGCTCGACAAGGCAGCCGGGGCTTTCGGTGGCATTGCCCATCTGGAACAGCATAGGCTCGCCGAGTGCTGCATAGATGTCGCGCATGGTGACGTCTTCCAGAGCGCGGGCAAGCGTCCACCCGCCACCATGGCCACGACCGGAGGTGACGAGCCCGGCCTCGCGCAGCCCGGCCATGGTGCGCCGGACGACGACAGGATTGGTGTGCAGGCAGGCGGCGAGTTCTTCCGACGTCATTGGCCGATCGCGTTCTGCCATATGCAGCAGCGCGTGCAGCACCGCGGAAAGGCGGCTGTTTCTTTTCATGTAATAATAATAGTTACGAATCGATGTGTACGTCAAGCCGGCACTGCAGAATTAGAGGACGGCTATTCGTCGCGCGTTACGAATTGAAAACGTGGCCAGCCAGTACCCATGGCAATGCCAGAAGCCCGACGGAAAGAATGGCGGCGTGTAGAACGAGGATCGCCGTCAACCGGGTCCGGAACGGTTCCTTGCGGGTCTTGTGCCGTAAAAACTTTTGAGCGGCCCAGGCGCCAAGACTGCCGCCGAAAAGAGCAAGGCTCAAAAGATCGTTTTCCGAAACGCGCCATTTTCCGCCGCGCGCAGCCGTCTTGTCCCACCAGAAGACGCAGAACGTCAGGATGTTCAGGATGAGCAATAGAACGATGAGCCAGAGGCAGGTGGTCATCGTGACAGTGTGGCGGAAAAAATTGAACAGATCGCAAACGCCCCGGATCGCAGGCACCAATGCGTTGCGCCGGATGTGACAAGCCTTGCACCCCCAAGCCAATTGTTCTACCCAGAGACACACGATTTTAAGCTTACAGAAGAGCATTCCATGACCCTCGTCGACGTCCGCATCTCCGAACCGAAACGCTATATTCCCGGCGCCACCGGCGACTGGGAAGTCATTATCGGCATGGAAGTCCATGCCCAGGTGACGAGCAATTCGAAGCTGTTTTCGGGTGCGTCGACGACCTTCGGCAATGCGCCGAACTCCAACGTCTCGCTGGTCGATGCGGCCATGCCCGGCATGCTGCCGGTCATAAACGAGGAATGCGTCAAGCAGGCCGTGCGCACGGGGCTCGGTCTGAAGGCGCAGATCAACAAGCGCTCGATCTTCGACCGCAAGAACTATTTCTATCCGGACCTGCCGCAGGGCTACCAGATTTCCCAGTTCAAAGACCCGATCGTCGGCGAAGGCAAGATCGTCATTTCGGTCGGACCGGACCGCCAGGGCCAGTTCGAGGACGTCGAGATCGGCATTGAACGGCTGCATCTGGAGCAGGATGCCGGCAAGTCGATGCACGACCAGAACCCGACCATGTCCTATGTCGATCTCAACCGTTCCGGCGTGGCGTTGATGGAAATCGTCTCCAAGCCCGACATGCGCTCGTCCGACGAGGCCAAGGCCTATATGACGAAGCTGCGCTCGATCGTGCGCTATCTCGGCACTTGCGATGGCAACATGGACGAGGGCTCGATGCGCGCCGACGTCAACGTCTCCGTGCGCCGCCCGGGCGAGGATTTCGGCACGCGCTGCGAGATCAAGAACGTCAACTCGATCCGTTTCATCGGCCAGGCGATCGAATACGAAGCCCGCCGCCAGATCGGCATTCTGGAAGACGGCGGCTCAATCGATCAGGAAACCCGCCTGTTCGACCCGAACAAGGGCGAGACCCGCTCCATGCGCTCGAAGGAAGATGCGCATGACTATCGCTACTTCCCCGATCCGGACCTGCTGCCGCTCGAATTCGATGACGCCTTTATCGAGGACCTGAAGGCACATCTGCCGGAACTGCCTGATGACAAGAAGGAGCGCTTCGTGCGCGACCTCGGGCTGTCGGTTTATGATGCCTCCGTATTGGTCTCGGAAAAGGCAATTGCCGATTATTTCGAAGCCGTAGCCGAAGGCCGTGACGGGAAGATCGCCGCAAACTGGGTGATCAACGACTTGCTCGGCGCCTTGAACAAAGCCGGCAAAGGCATTGAAGAGACACCGGTTTCGCCCGCCCAGCTCGGCGGTATTTTGGACCTCATCAAGTCGGAAGTCATTTCCGGCAAGATCGCCAAGGACCTGTTCGAAATCGTCTGGAACGAAGGCGGCGATCCGGCCGAGCTGGTCGAATCGCGCGGCATGAAGCAGGTGACCGACACCGGTGCCATCGAAAAAGCCGTCGACGAGATCATTGCTGCCAATCCGGATCAAGTCGCCAAGGTTCAGGCCAAACCGTCGCTTGCCGGCTGGTTTGTCGGCCAGGTGATGAAGTCGACCGGCGGCAAGGCCAATCCCCAGGCCGTTCAGGCGCTGGTCAAGGCCAAGCTCGGGATCGAGGACTAACCGGTGTTCTTCGTCCGCACAGCGTCAGAGCGCGACCTCGCCAAGGTGAGCGCGCTTCTTGGCGAAACATGGCACGCGACCTACGACGCGCTCTATGGCGCCGACAAGGTGGCGGAGCTGACGGCGAAATGGCATTCCGTGCCGGCGCTGAAGGCCCGGCTTGCCCGTAAGAATGCCGAATTCGTCGTAGCGGACAACGGCAAGGACATAGGTGGCATGGGCTATGCCGCCATGTCCGAAACGCTCAAAAAGGGCGCGATCCTGCATCAGCTCTATGTGCATCCGAAGTTACAGCGCCAAGGCATTGGCCGCGACATGTTCGCCGAACTCGAAACCTGTTTTCCGGATGCGGAGTTCATGCAGCTCGAGGTCGAGCCGCAGAACTATGCAGCGATCTCCTTCTACGAAGCGCATGGCTTTGTGAAAATTGGCGAGACCGCAAATTGCGGCGATGGCCAGTCGGGCATTCCGGCGATCATCATGGAAAAACCACTCGGCTGAGTGCAGGTAAGCGCGGCTTCGCGTTGCTGTCACATTTCCTTCTTCATCGGCTGTCAAGCATCGGGAAGAAAACGGGAATCTGAGAAAATGCACCGAATGGAATCGAAGCCGTCGATAAGGCGGGCGGAGCGGCAGGATCTGCCGCAAATCATTGCTCTCTTCGCATCCGATGCGCTGGGCGGTCATGGCGATACGTGTGATCCGGATGCCTTCGCTGATTATCTCGCGGCATTTGAGCGCATCACGGCGGCGTCCCACGAAGCGCTCTATGTTGCCGAACTGAACGGCGAAGTGGTCGGCACGTTCCAGACGACCCTTCTGACCAGCCTCGTCGGACGTGGCGCTTCGAATATGATGATCGAGGCGGTGCAGACGCGCCACGATATGCGCGGCAAAGGGATCGGCGAGGTGATGATACGCTTTGCCATCGATGAGGCTCGCCGTCTGGACCTTTCCAAGGTACAACTGACCTCCAACAGAGACCGCAAGGATGCACACCGGTTCTATGAACGGATCGGTTTCCAGTCCACCCATCTCGGCTTCAAGATCCGGTTGAAATAACGGCGCCGCAACGGAATCACTGGACAAGCGGCAGGCTGCGCGGCATAAGCGGAGCAGCACTCTAGGATATCCCGCGCGGTTGTTTGGCGCGGTCAAGGACGGACATCATGAAGTCTCTGCTGCAGATTTTTACCTGGTGGAATGGACAGACGATCGGCACCCGCTTTCATACCTGGCGCTTTGGCAAACGGGTTGGCGAAGATGCGGCCGGTAATGTCTACTATCAGGGCGGCAAGGATTCCGAAGGCCGTACCCGTCGCTGGGTGATCTATAACGGTTATGCCGATGCTTCCGCTATTCCACCGGGCTGGCACGGCTGGATGCACCACCGTACCGACGTCTCGCCGGCGGACGAAAGCTACAAACCGCGTGAGTGGCAGAAGCCGCACCAGCCGAATGGTACCGGCTCCGCACAGGCCTACCGGCCGCCGGGCTCGATCAGCAGCACTGGCGAGCGCCCGCGCGTTACCGGCGACTATGATGCCTGGACACCGCGCTCCTGAGCCGGATTTTCGGAACGGGGCTTCCTGATTGTTGATTGAATGCCGGGCATCATGCCTCGGCCACATTTGATGTTTAGCGCCTGATACCCGGCACTTTGATCGGGATCGCGCGGGAGACGGGCGTTAATGGTAGTTTCAAATCAGCGAAATCAGACGCGCCGCTTGTTTGCGGCGGCCGCCCTGTTCGCGATTGCCGGCACCTCGCTTCTTTCGATGACCGCTGCTGCGCATGCTGCACGGATCACCAATCCGGTCGCGGTGTTTTCCGGCATCGACAAGATCACCGGCCGCATTACCACCTTCGACGTTTATATCGGCGAGACCGTCCAGTTCGGCGCGCTGCAGGTGACGCCGCGCGTCTGTTACAGCCGAGACGATACCGAGGCGCCGAAGACGGATACCTTCGTCGAGGTTGACGAGATCACCCTCGACCGCAAGATCCGCCGCATCTTCACCGGCTGGATGTTTGCCGACAGCCCAGGTCTCAACGCCGTCGAGCATCCGGTCTATGACGTCTGGCTGAACAGCTGCAAGGCAAAATCGGACCTGCCGCCGCCGGATACCGCTGCCCAGCAGTGACCTGCGTAATGGCGGTCGCCCGGCTTGCACCGGGCGATACGGTCAGGCGGACGGGGGCGTTTTTGTCCGAACAGGCCTTTGGCGAAGCGGACGATTGCAGCGCCGGCGATAAACAACAGTACGCCGCCTTTTTTCAAGAACGCCAAAGCAATTGTCAGGAAGGCGATCTTGGCGCCTGCGCCGGCCGCAATGAGCCCCGCCATGCCATAGGCGGCCAGTTTGTCGCCATCGCGGAAGTCGGTATGGCCTTGCCGGAATCGAAGGTAGCGAGCTTCGTCATGCTCGGAATGGCCGCCTTGATCTCCGTTAATTGCTCCAGCCCGGCTACGAAATTGAGCTGCAGAACGCCTTCACGTCCCAGGATACGCAAGGAGTAGTTCAAGGTATGGGGTGAGTTCGGATCCTTGCCGAAGAGCAGATCGCGTGCCCAATGCAGGGTGTGGGCGGATTTCTCGTAGAATGGCGGGGAGGCTCAGCCGACCAGGGTGATCGGATCGTAACCGTCCTTTTCACGCTGGAGATTTCCTTCGATCGCGGCTTGTTTCAACTCCGTGAGGAGGGCATCGAAATCGGTCGCCTGTGCATCGATGTCGGAGACATAGCCATCTTCCATATAGTCGATGACAGAACCCCACGAGTTCGAGGACTCCGGCGCATACTTGACCGGAAAAATCATCCCGAGGCTTCCCTCGGCAGCGGCGGGCGGATTGCCCCAAAGCTGTGTGAGGACACGCGCCGTGTCGGCCTGATCGAGGAAATAGAATTCCGGTGGAACGTTGAGCTTGGCATGCGCAAGCGGAAGGTCGACGATGCCCTGCCTGTAGTCGAGGGATTCAACCAGCGTTTTCAGCTCTGCCGGAAGCTCCGCTTCGCTCCCGAAGATTTCACGGTAGGTCTTTGCCTCGGCAAGGGTGCAGGACAGCAGCAGTAAAGCCGCTGAAACAATATATTTTTTTGACATTCAAGTGGTCCCCTATCTCCAAGCTATCAGTAGCTCATGGAGACGGAGGCATTCAACTAGAGGATGTCTCAATCAACATCATTGGTTAAAATGGCAAATGCGGCGAAGCGATCGCCCGAGCCAGCATCTTTTCGTAGCGCGCCTTCGGCACGTCGACGGCGCCGAAGCTTTTCAGGTGCTCGGTGGTGAACTGCGTGTCGAGTAATTTGAAACCGCGTTTGCGCAGGCGCTCGACCAGATGGACGAGGCAGATTTTAGAGGCGTCGGTGCGGCGCGAGAACATGCTTTCGCCGAAGAAAGCAGACCCGAGTGACACGCCGTAGAGCCCGCCGACAAGTTCATCCCCGTCCCAGGCTTCCACCGAGTGCGCGTGGCCCATCTTGTGCAGAGTGGCATAGAGCGAGAGGATCTTGGCATTGATCCAGGTGGTCGGACGATCCGGGGCAGGGGCAGCACAGCCCTTCATCACGTCCTCGAAGGCCGTGTCGTATCGGATATCGAAGGGCGTACGTTTTATCGTCTTCGCAAGGCTTTTCGAGATGTGGAAATCGTCGAGAGGGATGATGCCGCGCAATTCCGGCTCGACCCAGAAGAGTTCCGGGTCGTCAGCGCTGTCGGCCATCGGGAAAAGGCCGATGGAATAGGCCCGCAACAGCAAATCCGGTGTGATGTCCGGCTGCCTGCTGCGGGTCCCTTTCATTCAAAACCTCATTCGGCCGGCTGGGCCAAGTAATTTTCCAGCCAATGGATATCATAGTCGCCGTTGGCAATGTCCTGGTTGTTGATCAGGTCCTGGAACAGCGGCAGCGTCGTCTTGATGCCGTCAATGACGAATTCGTCGAGGACGCGGCGCAGGCGCATCATACATTCGACGCGGGTGCGCCCGTGCACGATCAGCTTGCCGATCAGGCTGTCGTAGTACGGCGGGATCTTGTAGCCCTGATAGGCGCCCGAATCGACGCGAACGCCAAGACCGCCGGGCGCATGGAAATGCGTAATCGTGCCGGGAGAGGGCACGAAGGTGCGTGGATCCTCGGCATTGATGCGGCATTCAATGGCATGGCCGGAAAAGACGATCTCGTCCTGCGTCACCGACAGGCCGCCGCCGGACGCGACACGGATCTGCTCGTGCACGAGGTCGATGCCGGTGATCGCTTCGGTGATCGGGTGCTCGACCTGCAGGCGGGTGTTCATCTCGATGAAGAAGAACTCGCCGTTTTCGTAGAGAAACTCGATCGTGCCGGCGCCGCGGTATTTCAGCTTGCGCATGGCATCGGCGCAGATTTCGCCGATCTTCATCCGCTGCTCGACATTGAGAGCGGGCGAATTGGCTTCTTCCCAGACCTTCTGGTGGCGGCGTTGCAGCGAGCAGTCGCGTTCGCCGAGATGAATGGCGTTGCCTTCACCATCGCCGACGACCTGGACTTCGATATGGCGCGGCTTGCCGAGGTATTTTTCCATATAGACGGCGTCGTTGCCGAAGGCAGCCAGCGCCTCGGAACGCGCGGTGGAAACCGCTTCCGACAGTTCGTCCTCGTTCTTGGCCACCTTCATGCCGCGTCCGCCACCGCCGGCTGTCGCCTTGATCAGCACCGGGAAGCCGATCTGACGGGCAATCTCCAGCGCGTTCTCGGGCTTTACCTCGCCGGCCGAACCGGGCACGACCGGAATGCCGAGCGCCTTTGCCGTTTCCTTCGCGGTGATCTTGTCGCCCATGATGCGGATGTGATCGGCGGTCGGGCCGATGAACGTAATGCCGTGCGCATCGAGAATATCGGCGAACTTGGCATTCTCCGACAGAAATCCGTAGCCTGGATGCACGGCATCGGCGCCTGTGATCTCGCAGGCGGCGACGATCTGATGGATGTTCAGATAGCTGTCGCGCGAGGGCGGCGGGCCGATGCACACGCTCTCGTCGGCAAGCCGCACATGCATCGCATTGGCGTCGGCGGTCGAATGAACCGCGACGGTTGCGATGCCGAGTTCCTTGCAGGCGCGCAGCACCCGAAGGGCGATTTCGCCGCGATTGGCGATGAGGATCTTTGAAATCATCTCTGCCGGCCTATTCGATGACAACAAGCGCTTCGCCGTATTCGACCGGCGCGCCGTCTTCAACGAGAATTTCCGTGACCCTGCCGGAGCGCGGTGCCGGAATCTGGTTCATCGTCTTCATGGCCTCGATGATCAGGATGGTCTGGCCCTCCTTGACAGCAGCACCGACCTCGATGAACGGACGCGATCCCGGAGCTGGCGAGAGATAGGCCGTGCCGACCATCGGCGCGGAAACAGCATTCTTCGAGGTTCTCGCGGTTTCCACGGCGGAGGCTGCAGCAACGCCGGCTGACGCCACCTGAACCGGTGCTGCGACCGGAACCGGAGCGGAGACGTATTGCGGCGTACCGGCGCGCGACACGCGGATACGCAGGTCGTCCTGTTCCACTTCGATCTCGGTGAGATCGGTTTCATTCAGGATGTTGGCGAGATCGCGGATCAGCGACTGGTCGATGCCGGGTTTCTTGTCAGCCATGGATATGAGCCTCGTGTTCTTTTTATTTCGTCTGTTGCGTGAGTGTCTTTAGCGCATTGAGCGCGAGAATGTAACTGTCGGCGCCGAAACCGCAGATCACGCCTTTTGCGGCGGGTGCCAGCATCGATTTGTGCCGGAACTCCTCGCGGGCGTGCACATTGGAAAGGTGCACTTCGACGACCGGAATACCGATCGCCTTTGCGGCATCGTGGAGCGCGATGGATGTGTGGGTATAGGCGCCGGCGTTGATAGCGATGCCCTGGGCGACGTTGCCGGCCTCGTGAAACCAGTCAACGAGATCGCCTTCGTGGTTGCTCTGGCGGCAGACGACATCAAGACCGAGCGTCTTGCCATGCGCCACGCACATCGCCTCGATGTCGGCTAGAGTCTGCCCGCCATAAATTCCGGGCTCGCGTTTGCCGAGCGCGTTGAGGTTGGGGCCGTTCAGCACGAAAATAGTCGATGGCATAAGGGATCGGGTCCGATAATCGAGCGTTACCTATAGACGGATGGCCTGCCAAGGAAAAGCCCTTTGGTCCTCGGCAATATTTGTCCACAAGCCATGACGCGCCTTGCCTGAAAAGTCAGGCTTAACAGACGGTCTTGCCGCAGGTACGGACGTTCGTGACTTTGGTTTCAATTTCTTCCGCACCGACCGCACCGTAGACGGCCTCCTTGCCAACAACATAGGAGGGCGTGCCGGTAATGCCGAGGCTATTGGCAAGCGTGTAGACTTCCTTGACAGCATCGTCCTGGGTGTTCTCGTCCATCTTCTTGCGGAGATCCGCCTCGGACACGCCGAGGCCGGTGGCAACGGCCATTGCCGTTTCCTCGTTGGCCCGGTCCTCACCACCCAGCAGGGCGCGATGGAAGTCTCCGTATTTCTCCGGTGCAATTGCCCGGAAGGCGGTGCTGACCTTGTGAGCGGCCATCGAGTCCGGGCCGAGGATCGGCAATTCCTTCAGCACGAAGCGGACGTTCTTGTCCTTTTCGAGGATGGTTTCCATGTCGGACAGGGCGCGTTTGCAGTAGCCGCAATTATAGTCGTAGAACTCGACGATGGTGACGTCGCCATTCGGGTTACCGAGCGTGACATCGTAGGGCGATTGGAAAATGGCTTTTTCATTGTCGGTAATGGCAGCTTGCGCCTGCTGCAACTGCTCGTCAGCCTGCTTCTTCTTCAGCGCCTGTTGCGCTTCCAAGAGGATTTCCGGATTGGCGACAAGGTATTCCTTGATGAAATCGCCGATCTCCTGCTTTTGCTTGGCATCCAGCGCATACGCTCCTTGAGGCAGTGCGGTGTTCGCCGAAAGCAGGATGAGTGTTGCGGCGATGATCTTTCGGGCGTTGAATGCCATGTCGTCCTCGTTGTCTTTCTTTGCTGCAGTCTGTCGTTCAAGTGCTAAGGCCAGGTCAACAGGCTTGTTTGAAGGACAACAAAATTTCCATGCCAAGCATAAGGTGGCGCGGCGCCAAACGAAACTGCAAAATCGGCGGAAATGCGGCGCTCGCGCACTTGTGAAGGCCTTTGCGATCAGGCACATGCCTGAAATGTCGAAAACATCGAGGATGTGCCGTTGAAGCCTCTTTCCGCCCGCAGTTCCGTCGAACCCTTCCATGCCATGGATGTTCTGGCCGAGGCCACCAAGCGCCGCGAAGCGGGCTATCCTGTCATCTCCATGGCGGTGGGCCAGCCAAGCCATCCCGCACCCACGGCGGCACTGGAGGCGGCGCGAACGGCGCTCGGACACGGCCGTCTCGGTTACACCGACGCGCTTGGAACATCATCACTCAGGATCGCGATCGCGCAGCATTATCGCGCGCGTTATGGGGTCGATATAGAGCCGCAGCGCGTTGCTGTAACGACGGGATCATCGGCAGGCTTTAACCTGGCATTTCTGGCCCTGTTCGATCCCGGCGACTGCGTTGCCATCGCCCGGCCGGGCTACCCGGCCTATCGCAATATCCTTGCGGCGCTGGGTCTGACGGTCGTCGAGGTCGAAGCGGATGCCGAAAGCGGTTTCACGCTGACGCCGCAAAGCCTCGAAGCCGCTGCGGCAAAGGCCGGGAAGCCGCTGGATGGTGTTCTGCTCGCAAGCCCGGCCAATCCGACCGGTACCGTCACCGGTAAAGCGGGACTGAAGGCATTGGCAGACTATTGCCATGATCGCGGCATCGCCTTCATCTCTGACGAGATCTATCACGGCCTGACATTTGCGGGGGAGGAGACCACTGCGCTCAGCGTCACCGATGAGGCGGTGATCATCAACTCTTTCTCCAAATATTATTGCATGACCGGCTGGCGGATCGGCTGGATGGTGCTGCCGGAGAGCCAGGTTCGTGCCTTCGAGCGGATCGCCCAGAGCCTCTATATCTCGCCGCCGGAACTGTCGCAGATCGCGGCGGAAGCTGCCCTTGGCTGCGAGGCGGAGCTTGATGTCTACAAGGCCTCCTATGCCGCCAACCGTAACCTTCTGCTCAAACGCTTGCCGGAAATCGGCTTTAGCATCGCCTCGCCGATGGATGGCGCCTTCTATGCCTATGCCGATGTCAGTCGCTTCACCAATGACAGCATGGATTTCGCCAGGAAGATGCTCGCCGAGATCAATGTCGCGGCAACGCCAGGACTGGATTTCGACCCCTTGGAAGGACATCGCACGATGCGGTTTTCCTATGCTGGGGCGGAGGCCGACATGATCGAGGCGATGGATCGCATTGCCCGCTGGCTGGCATGATATCGTAACAATATCAGATGATTGTGCGGGCTTTCGGATTCAAGTCTTGATGACCTTGATTCAAGTCTTCAAGATGGGGGAAGGGCTGTGGAGTGGTTGAGAGCCAATGCGCGTCCAGCGGACGCGCAATATTTGGCTGATTGGCTTGCTAGCGGCAAATCCGAACCGTTTGCGTGACAGGGTTGCCCTTATCGTCCGTGGTGCGGATCTTGCGGATGACGCAGACGGGTTCATAAGCCGTGTCGTAGCTATTGTAGTAATAGTCATTGTGACGTCGTCGACCGTGCTCCTCGGCCTGCGATGTTGCGGCAAGGGAAATCGCCGGGATGGCGACAAGGGCTGCGGCGACAGGGAAATGTCGCATGATTGCCTCCTCTGGTTGACGCTAGGCGAGCCCACCCCACCCAGTGAAGCACAATCTGCCGCATGAATCGTATTTTCGCTGTTACTTATGGAACACTTTGTGCAACACACACGGAAACGAAAAAACCGGCCAATCGCTTGGCCGGTTTTTTCGTGTGTCGATTTTCAGGTACGGCTCAGAAGAAGCCGCGCTTCTGCCACCAGCCGCCCTTCTTGGGCTTTGCCGGTTCGCCATCGCCATCGTCTTTCTTGACTGTGGACGATTTGACCACGGGCTCGCTGGCGATCGCATCGATATCGCGGTTGGCCCGCACCGGCTTTGTTTCTTCGAGCGCCGCCGCAGCCTTTTCGACGACGGGTTCTTCGGCAACGGAAACCTGTTCCGGTGTCGCCTCCACAGCAGCCTGGGCATCTGCATCGGCGGTCGCTACGGGAGCCTTCTCGACAACGGCCTCTTCCACAGCGGTCACAGCCTTCTTGCGGCTGCGCTTCGGCTTGGCAGGCTTTGCTTCTTCTTCGGCAACCGCCGGAGCGTCAACGAGAACATCGGCTGCGTCCGTCGCGGCAGCAACCGTTTCCTCGGCAACCGGTGTTTCCGCTCCGTTTGCCGAACCGTCTTCACGGTCCGCTTCACCACCCGCGGCAAGGTTCTCACCTTCTGCCTCGTCCGGACGGTTGCGGCGGCCGCCACGCTTGCCACGGCGGCGGCGTTTGCGCTTCTGGCGTTCTTCTTCGCTCAGGCCTGCTTCCTGTGCGTCTTCGGCGCCGGCCTGTGCGGCAACATCGTCGCCTTCGTCCTCGTCGCCATCCTCATCCGATGCGTCGTCGGAGCGGGCACCTGCTTCAGCGCCCTGATCGCCACCCGGGCGACCGCCACGGCGCCGGCGACGACGCTTGCGCTTGCGGTTACCCTGGTCGTCGCTCTGCTCGGCCGGCGCACGTTCGCTGCGCTCCGCCCGCTCGGCACGTTCCGGCTTGGCTTCCGCCACAACCTCTTCTTCGTCCTCGATGTCCTCTTCGATGACGATATCATCGTCTTCGTCGATTTCCGGTTCGAACTGGATGATTTGCTCGATCTTCACCGGATTTTCGACGGCTTCGCCGCGATCGATGGCGAAATGCTGGGCACCGACATGGGCGTCCGCCTCGATGATGATCTGAACGCCGAAACGCTCCTCATAATCAACGATCGTGCCGCGCTTATGGTTCAAGAGGTACAGCGCGATATCCGGCGTCGTACGCACGGTGATGTTGTGGGTGGTATTCTTCAGCAGATACTCCTCGACGCCGCGCAGAACATGCAGGGCAACGGAGGACTGCGAGCGGACATGACCCGTGCCGTTGCAGTGCGGGCAGGTCTGCATCGTCGATTCAAGAACCGATGCGCGGATGCGCTGGCGCGACATTTCGAGCAGGCCGAAATGCGAGATGCGGCCGACCTGAATACGGGCGCGGTCGTTCTTCAGATGATCCTTCAGGCGCTTCTCGACAGCGCGGTTGTTGCGCTTTTCTTCCATGTCGATGAAGTCGACGACCACAAGACCGGCAAGGTCGCGCAGGCGCAGCTGGCGGGCGACTTCTTCAGCGGCTTCAAGGTTCGTCTGGAGCGCCGTGTCTTCGATCGAATGTTCGCGGGTCGAACGGCCGGAGTTGACGTCGATCGCCACCAGCGCTTCGGTCTGGTTGATGATGATGTAGCCGCCGGACTTCAGCGTTACCTGCGGCACCAGCATACGGTCGAGCTGGGCTTCGATGCCCGAGCGCGAGAAGATCGGGTGAACGTCGCGGTAGGGTTGAACCACCTTGGCGTGGCTCGGCATCAGCATCTTCATGAAGCCCTTGGCTTCCTTGTAGCCTTCCTCGCCGGCAACGATGATCTCGCTGATGTCCTTGTTGTAAAGGTCGCGGATCGAGCGCTTGATCAGGCTGCCTTCCTCATAGACGAGGCAGGGCGCAGTCGAGGACAGCGTCAGCGTGCGGACGTTTTCCCAAAGGCGCATCAGATATTCGAAATCGCGCTTGACCTCGACCTTGGTGCGGTTGGCACCGGCTGTGCGCAGGATGACGCCCATGCCCAGCGGCACGTCGAGCGCGCGCGCGATTTCCTTCAGGCGCTTGCGGTCCGGCAGGTTGGTGATCTTGCGGGAAATACCACCGCCGCGCGCCGTGTTCGGCATGAGAACCGAGTAACGACCTGCGAGCGACAGGTAGGTGGTGAGAGCCGCGCCCTTGTTGCCGCGTTCTTCCTTGGCCACCTGAACGAGCAGGATCTGCCGGCGCTTGATGACTTCCTGGATGCGGTACTGCTTGCGCGGACGACGGTTCACCTGGCGATCCGGAACCTCTTCCATGGCGTCTTCGGCGCCGACGGATTCGATCACTTCCTTTTCTTCATGATGACCATCGTCATCATCGTCATCATCGTTGTTGCGGCGGCGACCGCGGGTGTCTTCCGAAATGCTGTCGGTATCGACCATAGCGGCCATTTCGCCGCCGGAGCTTTCTTCGCCATCCGCATCGGCTACGGCCGCTTCGGCTTCCGCCGCAGCGGCCTTCTTGGTGCGGCGCGGGCGCTTGGCCTTGGCTTTCGGCTTTTCCTCGGCCTCAACAGCCGCTTCCGATGCCTCGACCGGCTCGGGAGCGCTCTCAACAACCTCGACAACGTTTTCTTCCGTCGTCTCTACCGTTTCCTCTTCGGAATCGGGACCGAGATCGGTACCGGTCTCGACATGCTCGATGTCGTCGTCACGGCGCGCTTCTTCGGCTTCCGCCTTCAGCAGTGCCTGCCGATCGGCGAGTGGAATCTGGTAGTAGTCGGGGTGGATTTCAGCGAAAGCCAGGAAGCCGTGGCGATTGCCGCCGTAATCGACAAACGCGGCCTGCAGCGATGGTTCCACGCGCGTGACTTTTGCGAGGTAGATATTGCCGCGGATTTGTTTCTTGTGTTCGGATTCGAAGTCGAATTCTTCTATGCGGTTTCCGCGTACGACAACGACGCGCGTCTCTTCAGCGTGAGACGCATCGATAAGCATTTTCTCTGCCATGTGGGTGGTGCTCCTCGGCGCACCTGTAAAACGGCAGGAAAATCGAGTCCCGGAGGAGACTTTCCATGCAGCTCAGGTTTTTCGCCGGATGTGAATGTTCCTGTACGGTCGGGGAGATGGTCCAACAGCCAGACGGCAGCCGGAACGGTTTTGTTCCGGGGCCTATTTACTTCTGACCGATACTGCTGGGACAACGTCAATGACCAAACAAGAATGCCAATGTACTAGGCCCTGAAGGCCCGATGAATGTGCCCGGTCACGGGCCTTCGGTGATCGTCACCATAAACGCTCCGGCCACCGCCGGAATTTCACGATTCAGCATGCGAGGAAAAAGTGGAGCGACGGCGGATGAAGCGCGACTGCTTGTCCGAGACATGATCTGCGTTGAAGCGGTTTTACCCGTCCCGATCACGCTCTGGCGCCAAGGCTTCAAAAAACCCTATGGCTGCCGGTCGTCGATTCTATCCCGTCAACACTTTCTCCCTGTGAAGCTTTTATGTTTTCTATGTCACAATGGCAAGGGAAAAGCCGGAACGGCCATAATATTGATTGATTCGCTTGTCGGGGTGTGTACTGCCGGAGTGCCGGTTTTTGCTCGCCTCGATCTGTATTTCTTGAGTTGGAAGACAGCGGCAAAAGTGCCTTGGGCACGGAAAGCAAGGTTCGGTTAACCATATGGCGTCATGGATAGTCGGAGCGGCAGTTCGTCATGTGCATCGGCGATGCCCTGAAATGGGATGTCGCAATCGGTTATCAATGACGCGCCCTTCAGGTATCTGACGGGCGTTGGTGACAAGGGAAAGCGGATTTGTTCCTATCTGCGATGATGCGGCGATGCCTGCTTGGCCTTTTCTGCCTGTGCTCGGCGCTGGATGCCCATGCCGCCGATGCACCGTTGCTCGCCTATGGCGCCCGGATAGCCGGCGATGACGCTCGCACCAGGGTGGTGATCGACTTCGATCGCAAGCCGGTTTTCTTCGTCCACTACGTCGCAAATCCCGCTCGCGTCATCGTCGACCTGCCCGAGACATCGTTCGGCTTGAAGCCGGAAGACTTGAAGGCGAGGGGGCTGTTTACGGAAATCCGCTATGGTGCCATGGGCGCCGGCAGTTCGCGCGTGGTCCTGACGGCGAAAAAACCGGTGGCGATCACTGTCGCCGATGTGAAGGCCGACGAGGACGGCAAGGGATTCCGTCTTGTGCTCGACGCGGAGCGGGTGACCGAGGAGCGTTTCTCCGCCCTTCTCGAAGAGCAGAAGTGGACAGGCACCGTAGCATCGACGAAAACCGGCCGGGTGGTGGAGCCGCCCGCCGCCGGGTCGTTCGTCGTGGCGATCGATGCCGGGCACGGCGGGATCGATACGGGCGCGATCGGTAGCGACACCAAGATGGAGGAAAAGAGCGTTACGCTCGCTTTCGCAGGTGAATTGGTCGAGACCCTCAACAAGGAGAGTGGCGTCAAGGCGTTCCTCACGCGGGACAAGGACGAGTTCCTGTCCTTGCCGGAGCGGGTGCAGATTGCCCGCCAGCACGGCGCCAACCTGTTCATTTCCATTCACGCCGATACGTTGAAACAGCGCGATATTCGCGGCGCCACGGTCTACACCATCTCCGACAAGGCATCCGACCATCTGGCCGCCAACCTCGCCGAGCGTGAAAACCTCTCCGATGAGATTGCCGGCGTCGCCTTCAAAAGCGAACCGGCGGAGGTTGCTGACATTCTCATCGATTTGACGCGCCGCGAAACGCAAGCATTCTCCGTCAATCTGGCGCGCTCCGTCGTTTCCTCCTTCGAGGGGCAGATCAATTTGATCAATAACCCGCACCGTCACGCTGGCTTCCGTGTCCTGCAGGCGCCTGACGTGCCGTCGATTCTGCTTGAGCTGGGTTTTTTGTCCAACAAGCAGGACGAGAAGCTGCTTGTTGATCCGGTCTGGCGTCGGAAGGTTGCGGGTCTCCTGGCTGTTGCCGTGCGCAATTATCGGGGCGGGGCGGTGGCAAACGGCGGCTGAGTACCGCGTTTAAGAGGTTCGCCCTTCGATGTTCCCGGGTTTTGGCAGGCAATAACGCTTGTTGTGATTTGTGTCGCCGAGGTAACAGCGATATCGTTTTCAAGGGGATGGCTTACGTATAATGCACCGCAAGCCCTATTTTACTCACAATCCGGTCGCTATCCGGAAACCTGAATTGTGTGATTGGTGATCTGAAAGAGGGTGACCGGTCGTAAGCTTGCAACGCGGAAGAGGTGCCGCCGGCCATCCGGTCGCGACCTTCATTCGTTGTTTAATTCGTAGGCGTGATTGCATTCGAGCGAGGTGCGGGGTAGGCCCACCGGGAACGCGTGCTCCGCACAAAGAAACGACAACAGGGTACCGGTATCTGGCTGATGATCAGACTGATTGGATATTTCTTCGGAATTGGCGCATTCCTGGTGCTTGGCGTGGCTGCGGCAGCGGCCATTTATCTTGGCCATGTCACCAAGGATTTGCCTGATTATGAGGTTCTCAACAGCTATGCGCCGCCGGTAACGACGCGCGTGCATGCCGGCAACGGCGCGCTGATGGCTGAATACGCCCGCGAGCGCCGCCTTTATCTGCCGATCCAGGCTATTCCGGATCGCGTCAAGGCTGCCTTCATCTCGGCCGAGGACAAGAATTTCTACCAGCATCCGGGCGTCGACATCACCGGGCTGGCACGTGCCATTACCGTCAACCTGCAGAATTTCGGCTCCGGCCGCCGCCCCGTCGGCGCCTCGACGATCACCCAGCAGGTCGCCAAGAATTTCCTTCTGTCCGCCGACCAGACGATCGATCGCAAGGTCAAGGAAGCCATCCTGTCTTTCCGCATCGAGCAGGCTTACAGCAAGGATCGTATTCTCGAACTCTATCTCAACGAGATTTTCTTCGGGCTGAATTCCTATGGCATCGCCGGTGCGGCACTCACCTATTTCGACAAGTCGGTAACGGAGTTGACCATCGCTGAAACGGCCTATTTGGCCGCGCTGCCGAAGGGACCATCCAACTACCATCCGTTCCGCCGCGAAAAGGCAGCGATCGAGCGGCGCGACTGGGTCATCGACCGTATGGTGGAGAATGGCTATGTGACCAAGGCCGACGGCGATGAGGCCAAGAAGCAACCGCTCGGTGTTACCGTTCGACGCGGCGGTTCCCACCTGTTTGCGTCGGAATACTTCGCCGAAGAGGTTCGCCGCCAGATCATCCAGCGCTATGGGGACAACGCTCTCTACGAAGGTGGCCTGTCCGTACGCACCTCGCTCGACCCGCGGCTGCAGGTCGAAGCGCGCAAGGCGCTGCAGAACGCATTGGTGACCTATGATGAACGCCGCGGTTTCCATGGTGCGCTGAAGACGATCGAGATCGGCGGAGACTGGGGCGAGCCGCTTGGCAAGCTCGAAGCGCTCGCAGACGTGCCGGAATGGAAGCTGGCCGTCGTGCTTTCGGTTGACGAGAATGGTGCCGAAATCGGCATCCAGCCGGAAAAGGATGGCGGCGGCAAGGTTGGCGCCGATCGCCTGACCGGGCACATCACCGCAAAGAACATGCAATGGGCCTATCGCTCGTCGACCGGGGACCGCAAGTCGGCAAAGTCGCCGGAAGGCGTTGTCGGTCCCGGCGACGTCGTCTATGTCGAGGCGACAGAGGAAGCAGGCGAGTATCGCCTGCGCCAACCACCAAAGGTGCAGGGCGGCATTGTCGCCATGGACCCGCAGACCGGCCGCGTGCTCGCCATGGCCGGAGGTTTCTCCTACGGACAGTCGGAGTTCAACCGCGCGACGCAGGCGATGCGCCAGCCCGGTTCGTCCTTCAAGCCGTTCGTCTATGCGGCGGCGCTCGACAACGGCTATACGCCGGCATCCGTCATTCTCGATGCGCCCTTCGAGCTTGTCACCGGCGGTCAGGTCTGGCGCCCGGAAAACTACGGCGGCGGTTCGGCCGGCCCCTCGACGCTGCGCCTCGGTATCGAAAAATCACGCAACCTGATGACGGTGCGGCTTGCCAACGACATGGGCATGAACCTCGTTGCGGAATATGCCGAGCGGTTTGGTATCTATGACAAGATGCTGCCGGTGCTGGCGATGTCGCTCGGATCAGGCGAAACGACGGTGCTGCGCATGGTGTCGGCCTATGCCGTGCTCGCTAACGGCGGCAAGCAGATCAAGCCGTCGATGATCGACCGCATTCAGGACCGCTATGGCAAGACCATCTTCCGTCATGAGGAACGCACCTGCGACAATTGCAATGCGGCAGATTGGGAAGATCAGGAAGAACCGGTTCTGACCGACAACCGCGAGCAGGTTCTCGATCCGATGACTGCCTATCAGATCACTTCGATGATGGAAGGTGTCGTCCAGCGTGGTACCGCCGCCGGCAAGATCAAGCTGGACCGTCCCGTAGCCGGCAAGACCGGCACCACCAACGACGAGAAGGACGCCTGGTTCGTCGGTTATACGCCGGATATGGTCGCCGGCCTCTATCTCGGTTTCGATAGCCCGGCGCCGCTTGGACGCGGCGCGACGGGTGGCGGTCTCGCAGCGCCCGTGTTCAACGATTTCATGCAGGCTGCGATGCAGGGTTCGCGCCCGGTCAAGTTCGTCGTTCCCGAAGGCATGAGCCTTATCCCCGTCAACCGCAAGACCGGGATGGCCGCCGCCGAGGGCGATCCGGATACGATCATCGAGGCGTTCAAACCTGGCACCGGCCCGGCCGATACATTCTCCGTCATCGGCGGCGCCGACCAATATATTCCGCCGGAAGAAATCCTGAAGGCTTCGCCCCAGGCCAATGACGCCATCAACCGCGGTTCAAGCGGCCTGTTTTAACGTCATCCTCCACCTTTCCTGACGCCTGCCGGTCTTTACATAAGCGGCAGGCGTCGCTATTCACGGCGCACATTTCCATCCGAGCGCAAGAAGCAGGACCATGCGGACTGAAATCGAGAATATCGTCGACGAAATCAAGCAGGCCATAAGCCTGCTGAGGAGGCATCTTTGACTGGGATCAGGCGGTAAGACGGCTGGACTGGTTGAACAACAAGGCGGAGGATCCGAACCTCTGGAACGATGCTGCCGAAGCACAGAAGCTGATGCGCGAGCGCCAGCAACTCGACGACGGTATCAACAGCGTGCGGGCTTTCGAGCAGCAGATGCAGGATGCCATCGACCTTATCGAACTTGGTGAGGAAGAGGGCGACGCCGATGTCGTCAAGGAAGCCGAGGACGCGCTCAAGGTGCTGAAAATCGAAGCGGCGCGCCGCCAGGTGGAGGCGATGCTGTCCGGTGAAGCCGATGGCAACGACACCTATCTGGAAGTCCATTCCGGCGCCGGCGGCACCGAGAGCCAGGACTGGGCGAACATTCTTCTGCGTATGTATACGCGCTGGGCCGAGCGGCAAGGCTACAAGGTCGAGCTCATGGAAGTCCATGACGGCGAAGAAGCGGGCATCAAGTCTGCGACGCTGCTCGTCAAGGGACACAATGCCTATGGCTGGCTGAAGACCGAATCGGGCGTTCATCGTCTTGTTCGGATTTCGCCTTTCGACAGCAACGCCCGTCGTCACACCTCGTTCTCGTCCATCTGGGTTTATCCGGTCATCGACGATTCGATCCAGATCGACATCAACGAAAGCGACTGCCGCATTGACACCTACCGCTCGTCCGGCGCCGGCGGCCAGCACGTCAACACGACCGACTCGGCGGTGCGTATCACGCATATGCCGTCCGGCATCGTCGTGCAGTGCCAGCAGGAACGCTCGCAGCACAAGAACAAGGCCAAGGCCTGGGACATGCTACGCGCACGTCTCTATGAAGCGGAACTCAAGAAGCGCGAAGATGCAGCCAATGCGGAAGCGGCCTCCAAGAGCGATATCGGCTGGGGACACCAGATCCGATCCTACGTCATGCAGCCCTATCAGTTGGTCAAGGACCTGCGCACCGGAGTCGCCAGCACCGCGCCAGACGATGTGCTCGACGGCGACCTCAACGAGTTCATGGAGGCGGCGCTCGCCCACCGCGTCAACGGCGGCGCCGATGCAGTGGTCGACGATCTGGCCTAAGGCGATCTGAGGCCATTTGTATTAGTAGGGAAGGCCGGGCGCATCGATTGCCCGGCTTTTCTTTTGGCGCTTGCAGCCAGTCAGTTCGTTTCGCGCTCGACCTTGATGTCGCCGATGTCGTCGATCAACACTGTCCAGGTCTCCGACTCCGTCGCTGTCGGGTCGGTCTTCAGATAGACGGTGGCAAAGAGTCCGGGCTGGCGCGCAACACCGTCGGACGTTTCTGGCCTGATATCCGTGACGTAGACCTTTATGGCCGAAAATTCTTCAAGTTCCGCCGAAGAGACGACCTTTGGTCCGGAGGCGTCCAGAGCGATCTGCTGCAGAAAGACATGGGCGTTGCCTTCCGGCTGACGCACCGCCACGAGCTTGTAGTAACCGCGTTGCGCCGGCGCATTCGATTGATTTTCTGTCGATTTGGTGGCGTTCGGATCGATTACGTTGAGAGGATCGCCGCTTTCCTCCCAATATCCTGTGCTCATGACGAAAATGATATTGGCTGGCATCAGGACAGTATCGTCAGCTTGGGCCGGTGCCCCAGTTATCAAAAGCAGCATCAGAAAACAGGCGGCAATACCCCTGACGAAAAGAGGTGTTGCCCGGTTCAAGTGGCCATCCGCAGTCGGTTGTGACGCTATCTTCCGGTCAAGCGAAAGCGCACTGGCTGCGCTGAAATGTCGAATCTGGAGCATCGTCTTTGCCTTTTGGGAGCGTACTTGAAAAGCCGGATGCTCGGTGCCTGCATCCCTTGCGGGCGCCGAGGCACATTGAAACCTGGAACGACTTTCGGCCGAAATCGATTCCAGTTCAAGAGATTGCGGCAAGGTTCGGCGCGGAACGCGGGGGGTTAATTCGAGAACTGCTCCGCGAGAATGCGGTCCGACCACGAGTAATCGGGGTCCGAAAGGATATGCGCGGTGATGTTCTCCGATTCGGCGATGCGGACCTGGACCACCGACTTGACCTCGATATGATCGGCAACGGCGTTGACCGGGCGTTTGTCGGGCTCGAGAATGGCGATGTCGACGGTAACCTTGTTGGGCAGCAGCGCGCCGCGCCAGCGCCGTGGCCGGAAAGGGCTGACCGGTGTCAGCGCCAGAAGCGGCGCTTCGAGCGGCAGGATGGGGCCATGGGCGGAGAGATTGTAGGCTGTCGAGCCGGCGGGGGTGGAGAGAAGCACCCCATCGCAGATCAGTTCCTCGAGCCGCACGCGACCGTCGACGACGACCCTGAGCTTTGCCGCCTGGTAGGATTGGCGAAACAGATAGACCTCATTGATGGCCAGCGCCCGAAAACGATTGCCCTCCGTGTCGACGGTCTGCATTTCCAGCGGCCGGAACGCATTTTCGACGGCTTCCGCCAGGCGCTCGCGCAGGTTCTCGGTGCTGTAGCGGTTCATCAGGAAGCCGATCGAGCCGCGGTTCATGCCGTAGACGAGCTTGCCGGAATTCATCGTCTTGTGCAGCGTCTGCAGCATGAAGCCGTCGCCGCCGAGCGCCACGATCACGTCCGCTTCGGCCGGATCTTCCTGGCCGTAAAGAGCGATCAGCTCCTCCGCAGCCTTCTGTGCCTCGTCGGTGGCGGAAGCGGCGAAGGCGATGGTTTTGAACGTGCGAGCCATGAAATGCCTGTAGGTTATGAAATCGGCCACTCCAGACGGAGTGCCCTGAAAAGCGGCCCATCCATCAGTCGGGCAACACGAAAACACACGCCGCCGCCGGCAATGCAAGCGGTATCATGCACAAAAGACCCGGGTATGAAAGGGAAAGAATCGCAAGGGCAATCAATAGGAGAGCAGGATTTTATGGTCAGATTCTTGCTTTGAGCTTCTTCTGCAGCTTGGCATAGGTCGCATTTTTAGGGCGCAGTTTGGCAGCCTCGGCGGCGTGGATATAGGCTTTCCGTTTTTCGCCGATCACCGCGTAGCTGAGCGCAAGATTATGGTGCGCCTTGTCGGCGCCGGGCCACTGCTTGATCACCCTGTTGGATGCGTGGATGGCCTTTGGATAGTCGCCGAGCAGGCGCATGAGTACTGCGAACTGAACCTGACCGTCCTCGAAGTGCGGCAGGGCCGCCGCGACGATGGACAGCGGTAACAATGCCTCCGGCACGCGCTTCAGCTTCAAAAGAGCGAGCCCTTTCAGAAACAGTGCTGCCTCGTTCATTGGCGAGATTGCGATCGCCTTTTCGCACAAGCGAAGACAGTCTTCGAAATTCAGGGCTGAGTATGCCAGATTTGCCCTGTACATAAATTCGACGAACTCAGGGGATTCGATGTAATTGCCTGCCTCATCCAGCTTCGGCAACTGGCGACCGCGAACGTAGCGCGCCAGCATTTCGACAAGTCCGACGACGTCGTGGAGATATCGTGCGCACCAATGCGTTACACCGCGCAAAGTGACGACGCGAACACTGGGGAGATGCGCGATGCGCCTTGCCCCGACCATGTCCAACGGGTCCATTTCTCCCGCATAGATGTCGACAGGCGTGGCGTTCTGTTCGATCAGAGGCTTGAGATCGTTGACATTGATTTTCGCATCGCGTGGCATGAGTTGCTCGCTCCGGCTCATCGGCAGTTTCAGGATGGTATCATTTCCGAACGAAAACGCCCTGCCGCCCAGCTTGTGGGCGAACAGGATGGCTCCATAACCGCCCATGCTGGCACCGATGGTAATGACCTCATTTGCCCCAAGAGCTTTGCACCACTCGGTGATCTTGCCGGCCGTGCCGTCGATCGTCGTGCCCAACCCGGCCACGCCATCCTGATACCAGAGGTTTTTGCCATCGCTGACGAAAAGAAGGTTCTCGCGGATTTTGCGGCCGGTATTCCAGAAATCGAACTTGCCGTTGTCTTTTCCTGTTCCGGAAAAGAAGACCACCAGCTTCGTAGATCCTCTTCGCGGAAAGAAACGAAAGTTCGGTCCTGAAATCGCGCCGGGATATTGAGGCTCACTCTCATTCTCAATCAGGGCTGACACCTGCACTCCAAGAAAACATGCAGACGAATAGGGAGAAAACCTGAACTTGGCCCGAAACGGCAAGCTTGGTGGCGATCCATGCCCTGTCTCCGGTTCGTCGCGGCAATTCGTTGAAACCGTCAGCAGATCCTGAGAAGCTTGGAAAGTCTGAAACTTCCGGACCGCGTGTGAAAAAATGGTGCCCCCACCAGGACTCGAACCCGGGACCCCCTGATTACAAATCAGGTGCTCTACCAACTGAGCTATAAGGGCAGCACTTGCGGCAGGGAGTTACCATATTTTGATCGTGTGTAAAGTGGAAATGCAATGAGGCGGCGGCTTTTCCAACACTTGAGCCGTTGCCGACGGCCGCACGCCCAGCTGAATGAAAGTGCGGTTACGCGCTGGCTCTTGTTGATCGAAGTCCTGATGAATGGCTTGGCGGACGATGGGCGTGGCGTTTCTGCAGCCGTGGTGGAATGAAAAATACGACGATTGCAATGATCGCAGACAAGGTGCAGGCGAGCCAAAGCACACCAGCGCCCAGCGCCCTTTCGAGAAAGGCGCCGCATATACCGCCGGCCGCCATTCCGAGCCAGGGAATGATCTGCATGGCCCAGTCGGGCCGCGGCGTGCCAACGATCCAGGCGCCGATGCCCCTGCCGAAGCGGGAAAGGCCGCCGGTCACATAGGTCAGCCCGATAGGCAACCCCTCGATGTGCTCGACAGCGGCATTGACCAGTCCCATGGCAAGCACGATCCCGTAGAATTGAACCGTCGCGAGATACTGGCCGGTACTCGCGGCCGCAGCGGCGAGAATGAGTGTCACTCCGGAAAGGACGCGGAAGGTGCGCCGGCTGGCATTGTGGGCAACGATGATTCCAAGCGCGTTGCCAGCTACGAACGTCAGAAGAGCACCCAGCAGGATGACGGCATATCCCGTTTGCCCATCTGCGAGCGCGACGGCTGCGCGGGTCGTGTTGCCGCTCATGAAGGAAACGAAACTGCCGGCAATGAGAAGCCCCGCGGCGTCCGTCATACCGGCGAGGAAAGAGATTGCCGCGACGAGAACGGTGCCGATGGCGGTTCTGCGCCTGCGGATGATGCGCCGCCGCCGTTCTATTGTCATGATTCGCTGCTCCCCGCCGCCGCCGATTCGCTGATGGCGTCAGATTGCTCGCTCCAGAACCGTTCGAACAGGGGGCGGTCGAACCGCAGTCATATCATTCCGCAGCTTCCAGCATCGCCGGCGACGGATTGATTTCGGTGCAGCGCGACATCGCGCCGGGCAGGTTTTCCGCGAGGAAGTCGATGAGCGCGCGAACTGAGGGCAGCATGCCGTGACGTGAGGTAAAGACCAGATGGGCGATGGTGGCGTTCGAGGACCATTCCGGCAGCACGGGCATCAGGACGCCGGTTCGAAATCCCCGGCCGCAGATATGATCCGGTAGAAGCGCAATGCCGACACCTTCGATGGCCGCACGCTCAAGAATGCCGAAATCGCCGCAGCCGATGATGGGCTGATGGGCGATTTCCCGCTTCGTTCCATCGGTATGGTTCAGTTGCCAGGTGTCGGAGAGATGCTGCTCGTTCATCGACAGCGTCGGCATGCTGCCGAGCGTGTCGATCGTCACATTGCCGATCCGGGCCATTAGCGCCGGGCTTGCCGCGAGAAATTGGCGCGCCTCGCCAAGCTTGCGCACAATAAGATTGTTGTCGGTGTCCAGCTGGTCGCGGGCTCGGAGCGCGATGTCGATGCGCTCCTCGACCAGGTCAATCCGGCGGTTGGTGGTGGTGATCAACAGGCGGACGCCGGGATAGCGCCGGTGGAAGGCGGGCAGAATAGCGGCGACCATCGGGGTGAAGCCGATCGGGCAGGCGAGGCGAACGATACCGGTCGGCTCGCTTTTCGCGGCCGCAACCACCGCCTCGGCCGCCTCTACGCCGGACAAGATCGTTTCGCAGCGCTCATAGAAGGCCTGGCCGATCTCGGTGACCCGCAGCTTGCGGGTCGAACGTTCGAGAAGGCGAACATCAAGCTGCTGCTCCAGACGTGCCACATGCTTGCTGAGCTTGGATTTCGGAATGTTGAGGACACGTGCAGCTGCGGAAAAGCCCTTGTGCTTCACCACGGCGGCAAACAGCGCGAGATCGTTCAGGTCCTGCATGTCATACCTTTCTATAGATCCAAACCGGCACTTCATTGTTTCTATCAGGAAACGGGCTGTCGAAAAAGGGCGGGCTTATCGGTTCATTGTTTTAAATTCATATGTGATGCACCCAAACGCCACACAAGCATACGCCAAACAATCAAATGAAGGTGCCACCATGAACATTCTCCATATCGACTCCGGCATTCTCGGAGATCATTCCGTATCCCGCCGTCTGACGGCATCGATCGTTGCGCGGATCAAAGCAGAGCGTCCGGGCGACACCGTCACCTACCGCGATCTTGCTGCCGCTCCTCTTGCCCATCTCAACGGTTCGCACCTGATGGCGGCTTCCGCCAATCCGGAAGGTCTCGATGCGACGCTGGTCTCCGAGCTTGATGCCGGCCGCGCCTCGCTCGCCGAATTCCTCGCTGCCGATGTCGTCGTCATCGGTGCGCCGATGTACAATTTCGCCATTCCGAGCCAGTTGAAGACCTGGATCGACCGCATCCTCGTTGCCGGGACCACCTTCCGTTACACCGAGGCCGGTGTCGAAGGCCTGGCAAAAGGCAAGAAGGTCATCGTTGCTTCGACCCGTGGCGGCCACTATTCCGGTGCGTCCCCGATCAGCGCTATGGACCATCAGGAAACGTACCTCAGCACCGTGTTCGGCTTCATCGGCATTACCGATGTCGAATTCGTTCGCGCCGAAGGCCTCGCCGTCAGCCCGGATTCAAAGGAAGCTGCGATCACCGAGGCTGAAAAGGCCATTGCCGGCCGCGGTCATTTCGATATCGCCGCCTGATCACCTGCGGGATAGAAGAGTTTGAAGGACCGGGCACAGGCGTGTCCGGTCTTTTCGCGCCTCGCAGGCGGAGCAGAACGGTGTTGTTCTTTTGCTGACCCATCGGCTACGGTCCCACAAATATAGCGGAGGGGATTGCCGTGCGCCGACTTTACATTCTTGCCAGCGTTGTCCTTGCCATTTTTCCGACTTTGGCCGCCGCAGCCTCTTTGGCTCCGTTCGACAAGCCTGTGGCCGTCGACATCGTCAAACTTCCCGCCGATCCGAACAACCCGTCGGCCGAGCCGAAGATAACCTGCAGCCGCTATGCGGACATCATGGTCAAGGAAGTCGATCTTGGTGAGGTCGGCGCCGACAGGCTGGCGCTGATGGCGCCCGATGCGCCATGCGAGCGGGAAGGGAGCGGCGAACGGGTGATCCGCGACGACATTGCCGGATATTTCCTTGGTGTGGCGGGGCGTTTTGTCTTCTTTCAGGCCGCGGACGGATGGAATGGCGGCTTGCCGTTTGTGGTCTACGACGGAAAGACAACCGCGAAACTCTTCGATGATTCCATGGCAATCGACAGCCTGTCCTCGATCAGCGCCGAGGATGACGGCCTATCCCTGCAGTTTCGCCGCAACGTCACATCGTCTTGCTCGCTCTACGCAGCGCCGGAAACATGCGCGAAACAGATTGCTGTCGACACAGGTCTGGACAGCGCTCGCATTCCCATTTGCACCTCCGCCTATGAGGCAGAGATGAAGCGCACGCCAGATTATGCTGACGCAATCAAGGCGTTGCCGAGCGTGGTCGAGTATCCCGTCGTACTGCGCTGGGCAGCGAACGAGGTAATAGTGACGCCGCAGGACGGACCGACACGCTGCCTGTTGCCATCCTGACGCAGGCTGGACAGGCTCCTCCTGAGGCGATAGAGCCCGGACCACAGGCCTTCGGCCAACAGCAAGCGGATTGGAATGGCAATGACGGATGTCAGGGACAGCAATGGCACGATCCTCGTCGAGGGTGACAACGTCACCTTGATCAAGGACCTGAAGGTCAAGGGTACCTCCGAGACACTGAAGCGCGGCACGATGATCAAGGGTATCCACCTGACCGGCGATCCGGACGAGGTCGAGTGCCGCCACGCCAAGATCAAGGGGCTTGTGCTGCGCACCGAGTTCCTCAAGAAGGCCTGAACGAACAGGATCGCGCTTGCCGCAGATCCAGCGCCGGCACGCCTATGGGGCTGGACGCCCGGCGTTTTTGTATTACACTGTGCTTATGAAAAGCGTTCCGGCACTCTTGATGGTTGCGCTTGTTTCGGCCTTTGCCGGAACCTCTCCCGGCGTGTCCCTTGCTGCTGATGCGATTTGCACCTGCAGAAATCGGGATGGTTCGAAACTCGAACTGGGCCAGACGACCTGTATCCGGGTAGGCGACGTCGCTTATCTGGCGCGCTGCGAGAAAGAGCTCAACGTCATGACGTGGCGCAAGCTCCGGGACGAATGCCCCGAAGCGCGATTGTCGGTTGCCGTCCTGCCTATGACCCAGTAGCCGTCGCTCAGGCTTTGGCCAGATGGCCGCGTGCAGCGTACATCGCGATGGCGGCGGCGTTCGAGACATTCAGCGACTTGATGGCGCCCGGCATGTCGAGACGCGCGAGCGCACTGACGGTCTGGCGCGTCTTCTGCCGCAAACCCTTGCCTTCAGCGCCGAGAACGAGGGCGATCTTCTCGCCCGACAGCGTCTGTTCGAGCGGTGCCGGTCCTTCCGAATCGAGCCCGATCGAAACGAAGCCGAGTTTGTGCAGTTCGTCCAGTGCGTCGGTCAGATTGGTGATCTGGATATAGGGGATCATTTCCAGCGCGCCGGAAGCGGACTTGGCCATGACGCCCGATTCGGTCGGGCTATGGCGCTGCGTCGTGATCAGCGCGCCGGCATTGAACGCGACGGCGGAACGCATGATGGCGCCGACATTGTGCGGGTCTGTGACCTGATCGAGCACCAGAACAAGAGGGCTGTCCGTGAGGGCCGAAAGACGACGGACGGACAGGGGGACGGTTTCCAGCATCGCGCCCTGATGGATCGCATCCGGTCCGAGAATCTTGTCGAGGTCCTGCGGCGTGACGATTTCCACGGGAAAACCAAGTTCTTCGACGGGACCGGTTTCCAGTCGGACCAGCGCGTTCTGCGTCACCGAAAGCTTGATGATCTTGCGTTCGGGATTATCGAGTGCCGCCCGCACGGTATGGATGCCGTAGAGCAGCACCTGGTCAGGAGCCAGTTGCGGCGCCTTCCAGTCGGCATTTCCGCTCTTCTTGCGCTTGTCCTGCACGGGTGTCGGGATTTCGCCGCGCTCGCGCCGGGCATCACGATGGGCGCGGCGGAGAGTGGCGTAGTGGGTGTCTTTGGCGTTCTTGTCGCCCGGATTATCTTTGCTCATGCGCGTCTTATACTGAGGATAGGCCGCCCGTGGAACCGTTTTTCGCGAAATCGGTGGCTCGCAATCTTTATCGCGATTTTCCCAACTTTTTCTGAGGCGCCGTGTTGACAGGACGAAACGGGACCGTCATATACCCGGCGCAGATTGAAGGGCTGACTTGCCCCGGCAGACAACGCTTTGATCTGAAATGCTTGGTCGCTTGATCCCGACAGAATAATGGAGGGATGCCCGAGTGGTTAAAGGGGACGGACTGTAAATCCGTTGGCTCAGCCTACGTTGGTTCAAATCCAACTCCCTCCACCATTCTGTCAGACGGATCTTGACCCGCGGGTATAGCTCAATGGTAGAGCAGCAGCCTTCCAAGCTGAATACGCGGGTTCGATTCCCGCTACCCGCTCCAGCAAAAGCCCCAGACCTTTCCCGCCTTTTGTCTCACTTTAAGACATTTCCGCAAATCGTTGATTTGTAGCTGCTTCCGCGTTTGCCGTGATTGGCATTGGAATTGTGCGTGGCCATCCCTACATAGGCACTATCCAAGGCCCAAAGGCTTGGCGGAGCACAAAATAATTAAGTCTTGCGCAATCCGTCCGAAACCCTTAAACGCCTCCCCAAACCGGCGCCGCCGGTATGGTGCATTCTCATTGATCACAGGAAACTTGACCCCATGGCAAAGAGCAAATTTGAGCGCAACAAGCCGCACGTTAACATTGGCACGATCGGCCACGTCGACCATGGCAAGACGTCGCTGACGGCGGCGATCACGAAGTATTTCGGCG
>UCML01000047.1:0-2550 GCA_900473675.1 Hyphomicrobiales bacterium
GCGGCATCATTGGCGCCGGTGAGGGAGATAGATACATTTGCCTCGCTCAGGGTGCCATTGCCAAGCCGTATCGCGTAGACGAAACTGTCTTTAAGGATTTCACCAGCCGTGAGCGTATTGATATCCGCTCCCGCTCCAGGGGTTCCGCTTCCGTCGCTCAGGCGGTACTCGATTTTTCCGTTATTGATCCTGACCCAATTACCGAGCAGGGTCCTCTCCCAGGTAGATACCCCGTTTGTCCCGACGTCTTTCGCAAGAAGGTCATAGTCCGCGGTAATCGCATTGCCGTCACCATCGTCTACTGAAAAGAGGGATTTGGCATTCCCGCCGAGATCATTCGACATTACATCGAGGGTGATGGTTTTGTTGGCCACATTGTAGAGCTGCAAACTGATCAGTTGGTCTTCCGTCCAGTTATAAGAGTCGTCTTTCGCTTGTGGCGTATTGGCGAAAGAAGTCGTGCTGCCACCACCAGTGCTTTGCGTACCCATTGTAATTACCCCCCATACCTCAAACGAAGTAACCCCGAGTTGATTCACGGCGAATCAATCCGTTGCGCGACGGTTTTGTTTAAAATCAGAAAAAATTACTCCCCACCTAATAAAGTGTTAACATATATACTCTGAAATGGAAGACCGTTTTATTGCGAAGGTTAATATCGCCACCCATTCAGCATCGAGAGGTGGCTGTGCGTCAGTTGTGAATGAGCTGGTGGGCGCGAGCTTGGGAAAACAGGGGTACCGAGGCAGAATTGTTTCAGGAGCGGATGAATGCCGCTCTACGAACACTGGGCTACGACAACCTTCAAAGAGTCGCGATAATGATCAGCGAGGCGGAGTTGGAGCGATCGGCTTTTTTCAGGAATGGGCAAAGCCTCAAGCGTTACGTGAAGACTGCACGACGAAATTCGTGCACACGCCGAATCGCAGCGGCCTGTTCAGCGCGACAACGTGGGCCGACCGCCCGCGGAGCAGCGGTTTCTGGTATTGCTCTCGCCGAACCCGCGCAGTTTTCATCCATATTTGTGGCATTGATCATCTATCCCATTTGGCTGTAAAAGCGCCTCTAAATCTAAGGAGTGTAAATTGCAGGTAGATGTCCGTGACAACAACGTTGAGCAAGCTCTCCGCGTCCTGAAGAAAAGGATGCAAAGGGAGGGCGTTTTCCGCGAAATGCGCCTCCGGGAGCATTACGAAAAACCTTCAGTCAAACGGGCCAGGAAAAAGGCCGAGGGCGTCCGGCGCGTGAGAAAGATGGCTCGCAAAAAGCTAGAACGCGAAAGCGGTGTCTCAGCTCCTAAGAAAACGAACGCGCCTGCACGTTGAATTTTCCGGCAGCGACGATCGCTAAGGAGTTTCCGTTGATAACAGGTTGACCGAGACGCACGGAATATCGCCTCATTCGCCGCCAACGACGTAAAGACGGCGGATGGGGTTCTCTCCCTGGACGGGGTCTAGTCGCCACTGATGTAATATCGACGCGAGACTGGGAGGAATTTCCGCCGATGTCGGGCGAAAAGCGGCGGCCGAAGCTTTCATAACAACGATTTGTCATCGAACGATTTGACAGTTGCTTGTCGCCCAACTCGCGTCGCCCGCTGCACTGGCATTCTCTGCCTGCATTTCAGTAGCTGTTCTCAGGCGTACGCAGCCGAGATGTTGTCTTCTGGCAGCACGGCAGGAACCAGAAGCACCCGCTGAGGGTTTAACGTACAACGATCGAGGACAAGGTTATGCGCACGCTCGTACTTGCTGTTGTCATCGCGGCCTCCGCCGCCTCACCTATGTTCGCCATCTCGCGCCTTAACCCGCTCTCGATGAGTTGCGAGAGCGCACGAGCGGCTGTCCACAATCACGGCGCCGTGATCTTCCGGTGGACGTCGCCTCGCGGCCTTCCGCTTTATGACCGTTTCGTTCGCGACAGCGGCTACTGCGACGGCAATCAATATGCGGAGTGGAAGAATATCCCGACTCGCGATGACAAGACGTGCCCGGTCTTGAACTGCCAGAATATCGACAACCTCGATGGACTCTTCATCATCCCTGATCACAGGCTCTGATCTCATCAACCCGAAACCAAAATGCCGGGTACATCGCAAGCGTCACCGACTTTTTAGCCTGAGGGAACGGTGTGTTTGCTTCCCATGCCCTCGATCTGCGAGCGGAAAATGTCGACATCAACGTCGGAGCCGTAAGCATCACATTTTTTGCTAGCCCGCGCTGACGCCTAAAGAGGCAGTCGGTAACTTACTGGATTCTGGCCGATAAGACCTTCACACTAGGGATATTTTATCGTCTAGCGACCCCGTGGCCGCTCGAAGAGGCCGGCTACTGTCGGCCTCTTCTTGGCGCTGGATTGGGTCAACTTTAGGCTTCCGCAAACCTGCCGCAAATGACCGCCACCACAAATTTCATCGCAGAACTGTTTCGAGCGGAAAATCGTGATTTCATGAGCCTTCTCCGTTCAAAGCCCAGAGACTGTATCAGTTTATCCGGTCCCAGTGGTCCAGCCGGAAGGGTTCACTTCAATGCCGGGTCATGTATGGATGCC
>UCML01000048.1:0-139889 GCA_900473675.1 Hyphomicrobiales bacterium
GACTTTTTCAACGAAATCGGCCGATTGCGGACTTCGACGATGATAGCCTCGGACAGCGCCAATAGCCTCGCAAGCATCCATAGGACGAGCGTTTCCAGCGAACTCGTTTCGGTATCGGCGCGCCGATCTCCAACGGCCTCGGCATTTCGCTGCATTGTAGGAACAACAGAGACCGACTTCACGTTTTGAAATGAACGGTCACCGAAAATGAGTTCCCATTTTGTGCCGATGCAGTCATGTCATTGTGAAAGCTCGTCTGAGCCGTTGCTCGACGACAAACGAATCAAAGAGCTGACAACATGGAAAACCCGATCGCACTGAATCGTCTTTCCGAGAACACAGTCTTCCGTAAAGGCGATGTTTTCGTACTCTTCGGCGAATTGTTCGGTCGCGGATACGCCACTGGCTTGCTCGACGAAGCCAGACGGGCTGGAATGGAGATCGTGGGGATCACGGTCGGGCGGCGCGATGAGAGCAACGCGCTGCGGCCGCTCGATGCCGAGGAACTATCTTTGGCGGAGACCCGGTTGGGTGGCAGGATCATCAACATCCCTCTTATGGCGGGTTTCGATCTCGATGCGCCCGCAGACGGCCCAACTCCCACCGATCTCCTGGCAAAGATGACGCTTGAGAGCTGGGAACACGACAAGCTCGACTGGGACTATGTCGGGCAATGCCGCGACATCGCCACTGCGCGTTTTACGGAGTCGCTTTCAAAAGTCATGACCGTTCTCGACGGAATGATCGCCGCTGGCCGCAATGTTTTCTTCGCCCACACAATGGCCGGGGGCATCCCGAAGGCGAAGGTATTCTTGGTCGTCGCCAATCGAATCTACAAGGGGACCGGAACCCGCCACATGTCGTCGCAGACCTTGCTCGACAGTGACATGGGTAAGCTCATCCTGCAGAATTTTGACGAAGTCTCCTCAATCACCTTTCGACATCTCATTGATTTCAGCGCGGCGATCCGCGAACGCGTGGAAGCTTCGGGCGGTCAGGTCCGGTATACGGCCTACGGTTACCACGGAACGGCAGTCCTGATTGACGGAACCTATCGTTGGCAGACCTACACCAACTACACCCAGGGTTATGCGAAGATGCGGCTCGAAGGCATTGCAGAGGAGGCCTGGGCGACAGGGATCAAGGCAACTGTCTATAACTGTCCCGAAATCCGGACCAATTCGTCCGATGTGTTCACGGGTATCGAGCTGCCCCTGATACCGCTGCTGCTTGCGTTGAAGAAAGAAAACGGTGGCCAATGGGCAGACGAACAGTGGCAGGCCTGCCAGCAGCTTCTGGCAGACGGCTTAACCATGAAGGATGTGTTCCGGAAGATCACCGACATGCAGGCCAGCGAGGTCATGCGTCCGTTCTATGACTTTTCGGCATGGCCCATGGCAAACAGCCAGGCACAGGCCGATCTGACCATCGGCACGTCCAACGAGATCACCCAGATGCATCGGGATAGCAAGTTGATGATCAGCGACCTCCTGAGCGGTCTCGTTGTGAAGGCAACCGGGCAGCTAATTTTTGGCGAATCTTCAGAACCCTCCGGTCCCGTCCAGTGGCTCAACCACGATATCGTGGCTCGGCGACTTAACGCTTCCCACCCGCAATCAAAATCTCCCGCGCCGCTGATCGCGCATGGGGCGGAATCCTCGCACGTTGAGATGGCTTGACGGCTTCTCAGCTTAGCTTGGAAGCTGGGTGTCTTTCACTGGCCCCGAAGGCGACGAAGGTCTGGGCGGGAGTGCGCCAATGAAAGACATCGGCTCCGCTTGGATGAATGACCAGTTTGGGGCCGCAAGCAGACGTCCGTCGATTTAACTACACGATATCGAAAATTCTGCTCGCGCCTCAAGCCCGCTTCATCAACGGAAATCGCTCCTTCAGCAGCCGCTGGATCGACTCCGAACCGATCGGCGGGCCGAAGAGGAAGCTTTGGCCGAAGTCGCAGCCCATCTGGGCGAGCTGGATGGCGTCTTCCTCCGATTCGATGCCTTCGGCAACGACCTGCATGTCGAGTTCGCGGGCCATGGTGATGACCGAGCGCAGAAGGATCGTACGCTTGTCGCTCGGGTCCTTGACCAGCGACTTGTCGATCTTGATCGTGTCGAAGGGAAAGCGCGTGAGGTAGGCGAGCGACGAATGGCCGGTACCGAAATCGTCGAGCGCCAGCCGCAATCCGGCATCCTTGAGCTTCTCCAGCACCAGACGTGCCTGCTCGGGATTTTCCATGACGACGGATTCGGTGAGTTCCACCTTCACCTTGTGCGGGTCGCAATGGTTCTTGTTCAAGATACCCCGGATATCGTCATAGAGGTCGTTGTTGAGGAGCTGCGCGCTCGACAGGTTGACCGAGACGAAGATCGGTAGGTCGCCTGTCTGAAGTTGCCAGTCGGTCAGGTCGCTGGTCGCCTTTTCGAAGGCGAACATACCGAGCTGGTTGATGAGATCCGATGCTTCGGCGATCGGGATGAATTCCGACGGCGAAATACTGCCGCGCTTGGGATGCTCCCAGCGCATCAGGGCCTCGAAGCCGGCAATCTCCGCATCCGCAAGGCGCACGATCGGCTGATAGACAAGACTCAGTTCCTTACGCTCGATGGCGCGGCGCAGATCGGTTTCGAGCTGCAGGCGGTCGGTTCCCGAGGCGCGGAACGCGGGCCGGAAGGGTTCGACGCGGTTGCCGCCGGCCTTCTTGGCGCGGAACATGGCAAGCTCCGCATCGTCGAGCAGCCCGGCCGCACTTTCCTGCTGATCAACCCAGGAGACGAGGCCGATCGAGGCCGTCAGGCTGATTTCCCGATTGCCGAAATTGAGCGGCACCATGATCGCCTTGGAGACGGCATCGGCGAAATCGGCAACCTTGGCGGGATCACGCTCCGACATCAGGATCAACCCGAATTCATCACTGCCGAGACGGGCGAGCGTGTCGTGCGGCTTGACGAGCCGGCGCAGACGGCGGGTCAGCGCGATGAGGATATTGTCGCCGGCGGCGATGCCAAGCACGTCGTTGACCTGCTTGTAGCGATCGATGTCGATGGTGATGACGGTCGGCCTGACCGCGGTCGAGCCAGGTGCCAGCGACAGGATCGACTGCAGTCGGTCGAGGAAGATCTGCCGGTTCGGCAATCCCGTCAGGTTGTCGTTGAGCGCGTTGTGCAGCAGCCGGTCGATGGAGTTCTTCTGCTCGGTGATATCGACGATGGTGCCGACGCAGCGGATGATCTCGCCGTTGGCGCCGAGTACCGGCCGCGCGCGGATCGACAGCCAGTGGTAATGGCCGTCTTCGGCCCGTACCCGAAATTCGTGGTTCAGCCGGCCCTTGCGATGCTCGAGCAGAACGTCCAGCGTCGCGCGGAAGCGATCGCGATCGTCAGGGTGCAGGCGCGGCAGCCAGTTGCGGGCGGCACCGTGCATGGTGCCGGGCGAAAGGCCGAGCTGGGCGGAGATGTCCGGAATAGTGACGACACGGTCACGGGCCACGTCCCAATCCCAGACGGTGTCGCCGGAACCGGTCAATGCCAGCGACTGGCGCTCCAGGTCGGAGAACAGGCCCTGGCTGTAGGCGCCACCGGCAAAGGCGTGCTGCATGACCGTGAAGCCGATCAAAAGGACGATCAGCACCAAGCCGCCGCCAAGCGCCGGCTGGACGATGTCATTGGCAAGCTGCCCGGTGACAGTCATCCAGGCGCCGAACAGCCAGACGAGGATCAAGAGCCATGCCGGCACCAGCAGGATGGCGCGGTCGTAGCGATTGAAGCCGAGATAGGCGATCAGGACGATGCCGGCGGTGCCGGTCAACGCGAAGGAGAGGCGCGCGATGCCCGATGCGATGGCGGGGTCATAGATAGCAACGCCGAACAGGAGGCCGAGGCCGAGGATCCAGGCGAGCGTCGCATAGCTCAGATGCTGGTGCCAGCGGTTCAGGTTGAGATAGGTGAACAGGAAGATCACGAGGCCCGCGGCGAGGAACACCTCGGTTCCCGCCCGCCATATTCGCTCGTCGCCGGCGGTAATCGAGATCAATTTCGACAGGAAGCCGAAATCGACGCAGATATACGCAAGCACCGCCCAGGCAAGGGCTGCCGTCGCAGGCAGCATCGAGGTTCCCTTGACGACGAAGAGAATGGTCAGGAACACGGCAAGCAGGCCTGCAATGCCAAGCACGATGCCGCGATAGAGTGTGAAAGCGTTAACCGTGTCCTTGTAGGCGTCGGGCTGCCAAAGATAGATCTGCGGCAGGTCGGGGCCTGCGAGTTCGGCCACGAAGGTGATGACGGAACCGGGGTTGAGTGTGATACGGAACACGTCCGCTTCGTCGCTCGGCTGCCGGTCGAGCGCAAAGCCTTCACTCGGTGTAATCGACAGGATGCGCTGCGAGCCAAGGTCCGGCCAGAACAGCTTCGAATTCACCAACCGGAAATGCGGGGCGACGATGACGCGCTCCAACTGCTCTTCCGAAACGTTGGCAAGCGCGAACACGGCCCAGTCACCCTGGTGGTTTTCGGCGCTGGAACGCACCTCGATACGCCGGACGATGCCGTCTGTGCCGGGCGCCGTCGAAACCTGGAAGGCCTCGCCGCGGCCGGTATAAATTTCTGTTGTGGCAGTCAGGTCGAGCGCCGTGTCCTCGCGCGAAATCTTCACCGGTTCCGTCGCAAGGGCCGCACCGCTACCGAGCAGGCAGAACGCGATCATCATGGCGCAGAGAAGCGCCAAGAGCCTTCGTGCTGACGGGGGAAGCGGTAGGCGGTTCAAAAACATCAATCACTCGAATTCTTATGTTGCATGCTGTCCTGCGAGAGAAGGGAAAACATCAGGTGATCCCGCCATTGCCCGTTGATTTTCAGGTATTCCCGCAAGTAGCCTTCGCGCTGAAACCCGGCCTTTTCAAGGAGCCGGATGCTTCTGTGGTTCTCGGGAATACAGGCTGCTTCAATACGGTGCAACTGAAGGCTCGAAAAGATGTAGGGAATAGCCAGTTTGACGGCTGCAGCCATATGGCCTTTACCGGCATAGCGCTCGCCCATCCAGTAGCCGATCATGCAGCATTGGGCAGCACCCCGGCGGATGTAGCCGATGGTCAGGCCGCCGATCAGCTGCTCGTCGGGCCGCGAAATGATGAAGAGTGGCACCGCCTGGCCGGAAGCGAATTCCTGCTCGTTGCGGATGACGCGGGTGCGAAAGGCGCTCTCGGTCATCTCGTCGGCCCGCCACGTTGGCTCCCACGGCTCGAGAAAGGCGCGGCTTTCGTTGCGCAACTGATACCACTGGCGATAGTCGGATGTTTTGGGCAAACGCAGCAAATGCGTCGCATTGGCAATCTCGACCGGGTCCGGCTGCCGCGACAGAAACCGAAAGACCGATCGTGTCATATATGCCTCCGCAGCGTGTATGTTGCCGAGATGCGAGAGTGCCGGGCGCTCGAGGAACGCCCGGAGGTCGCCCTTCAATATAAGAATTAACCGTTGGCGGCGCGAGCTTGAACGGTCTTGTTGGAAAGTGCGCCGAGAAGATCGCTCATCGGCGCCAGCTTTTCGACTGGTCCAATCGCCGAAAGCGTCGGCGTCGTGTCGAAGAACAGCCGGCCGGCAAGATCCGTCAGACGCTCGATGGTGATGCCGGACAGGCGTTCCATCAATTCCTCGTTCGGGATCGGGCGACCGTACAGCATCATCTGGCGGGCGATCTGGCCGGCGCGGGCGGCGGGGCTTTCCTGGCCCATCAGAAGCTGGGCACGAATCTGCGCGCGCGCCCGGTCGATTTCCTGCTGCTCGATCTTCATCGACGACTTGCGCAGTTCATCGATGATGACGGGCATCAGTTCCGGCAGATTCTCACCGCCGGTTGCCGCGTGAACGCCGAAGATGCCGGTATCGGAAAAGCCCCAATGGAAGGCGTAGACCGAATAGCACAGGCCGCGATGTTCGCGCACTTCCTGGAACAGGCGCGAGGACATGCCGCCACCAAGGATATTGGCGAGAATCTGCGAACAGTAGAAATCGCGGGCGTGATAGGCCTTGCCCTCGAAACCGAGCAGGACCTGCGCGTCCATGAGGTCGCGATCCTCGCGCACGTCGCCGCCGGTGTAGCGGGCAACGTCGGCAATTGGCGGCGCGGCCGGCTTCTGCGGCAGGCTGGAGAATCGGTCTTCAACCTGTCGCACAAAACTATCATGATCGATCGCACCGGCACCGACGACGAACATGCGGTCGGTGGTGTAGTTGCGGTCGAGATAGGTGCGGATTTGCTGTGGCGTGAAGGAAAGAACCGTGTCCGGCGTGCCGAGGATCGGGCGGCCGATCGTCTGGTTGGCAAAGGCGGTTTCGGCAAATTTGTCGAAGACGACATCGTCGGGCGTGTCGTTGGCAGCGCCGATTTCCTGCAGGATGACCTGCTTTTCCCGCTGCAGCTCGTCTTCCTCGAAGGACGATTCCGTCAGGATATCCGCAAGTATATCGACAGCGAGGGGAACATCGTCCTGAAGAATGCGGGCGTAGTAGGAGGTTGTTTCCGTTGATGTCGCGGCGTTGACTTCGCCGCCGACATTTTCGATCTGTTCGGCTATCTCGCGGGCTGTTCGCCGTGCGGTGCCCTTGAACGCCATGTGTTCCAGCAGATGGGCAATTCCGTGCTCGTCCGTGGTTTCATCGCGTGAACCGGATTTGATCCAGACCCCGAGCGCGACGCTTTCAAGATGCGGCATGTTCTCGGTGACGACCGTCAACCCGGATTGGAGCCGGGTGCACTCAACTTTCATCATACGTCTTTCTGCGTCCTTACTTCCGGATGCGGGCACGCTCGTTGATAAAGGTTTCAACGACTTTAAGCTCGGCGTCAAGAATATCGAAACGCTCCTCCCTGACCATCAGATCAGCAAGCCACGTCGGAAGCGCCGGGTCAATACCACTGGCTGATTTTACTGCGGCGGGGAATTTCGCGGGGTGCGCGGTCGCAAGCGTCACCATCGGAGCGTTTGGTTTTTCATGCTTGCCCGCAACGAAGACGCCAATGGCGGTGTGCGGATCGAGCAGGTAACCGGTCGCCTCAAGTGTCGCGCGGATCGTCTTTGCCACTTCTTTTTCGGACGCACGGCCGGCGCGGAACACCTTGCGGATGGCCTTCAGCGCCTTTTCCTCGATCTCGAAGGAGCCGGACTGCTTCAGGCTGGCCATGGCGCCGCGCACCTTGGAGGCGTCGCGGTCGTATGCTTCGAACAGCAGCCGCTCGAAGTTCGAGGAGATCTGGATGTCCATCGAGGGCGAGGTGGTCGCCTTGACGTCGCGCATCTCGTAGCGGCCGGTCTTCAACGTGCGAGCGAGAATGTCGTTCTCATTGGTGGCAACCACCAGCTTGTCGATCGGCAGCCCCATCTGCTTGGCCACGTAGCCCGCGAAGATATCGCCGAAATTGCCCGTTGGTACCGTAAAGGAGATTTTCCGGTCCGGGCCACCGAGCGCCAGCGCGGTGGTGAAGTAGTAGACGATCTGAGCCATGATGCGCGCCCAGTTGATCGAGTTGACGCCGGACAGCGCCACGCCATCGCGGAAGGCGACGTCGTTGAACATCTCTTTGACGAGGCTCTGGCAGTCGTCGAAATTGCCCTTGATCGCCAGCGCATGGACGTTGCCTGCCTTGGATGTGGTCATCTGGTGCTGCTGCACCGGCGACACCTTGCCATGCGGGAACAGGATGAAGATGTCGGTCCGGTCACGCCCGGCAAAGGCATCGATCGCCGCGCCGCCGGTATCGCCCGACGTCGCCCCGACGATGGTGGCGCGCTGGTTGCGCTGTGTCAGCACATAATCCATCAGCCGCCCGAGCAGCTGCATGGCGACATCCTTGAAGGCCAGCGTCGAGCCGTGGAACAGCTCCATGATGAAGGCGTTGGGGCCAGTCTGGACGAGCGGAGCGATCGCCGGATGGCGGAAGGTGGCATAGGCCTCGTCGATCATCGCGCGGAACTTGTCGTCCGGGATTTCGCCATCGATGAAGGGGCTCAGGACCGTGAAGGCGATTTCCTGGTAGGATTTGCCGCGCAGCGCCCGGATTTCCTTCTTGGAGAAGCTTGGCCATTCCTTCGGAACATAAAGGCCGCCGTCGCGGCCCAGACCCGCCAGAAGCGCATCGCAAAAACCCAGCGAAGGGGCTTCGCCCCGCGTCGACACATACTTCACCGTGACCATCCTTCGTCGTCTGTTTGCTGCCGCTTGAGGGCGCGGCGGGAATTGAGCGGCACCCTAGTCGAACCATCGGCAAATCGCGGTTCTTTTTGCGTCAAGCCTTGGCAAAGCTGACGGAAATATCGGGTTTTCATCCGTTGCCGGCCAATTCAGCGCGTCCTGAAAAATTGGCGTTCCGGCTTCAGACTCCAATCGATTTTTCAATGCGTCGCTGCTATAGACCATCGCCAAGGGTCTTGAAAGGCTCAAGTTGCAGGGGTGAAAAACCGAAAAATACCTTATTTTGCGGTCAGTCACGCTCCGCGGCATCAATTGTGCAAGGCAGGGGGTCAAGTCTGGTGTTTGGTAAAGTTTCCATCCGTCTTCTCGGAATTTCACTTCTCGTGGTCATCGCGGGCTGCAACAAGACAGACACCGGCGGCGCGATCGATGCTGGCGGCAACGCCACTGCGCCGACCCCGGCCGTCATCCAGGGCGCTTGCCCGCAGGTCTATCTGCTCGACGGAACCGCCAATTACCGCACCTATGCCAAGGGCGCGAAGGATGATCCGACCAAGATCGTCTACCAGGCGTCGCTGGCCGATACGACCCGCCAGTGCGTCCAGAACGAGAGCCAGCTGGTGATGACCGTCGTCGTCCAGGGCCGCGTCGTCTCAGGCCCGGCCGGTGGCGCGGGTACCGTCAACCTGCCGATCCGCGTCGCGGCGACCGACGGCAAGAACACGCTCTATTCCGAACTGACGCAGTATCCCGTTGAAGTCGCAGCCGGCGCCGGCGCCACCCAGTTCATCTTCACCAAGGCCCAGGTTGCACTTCCCGCAGGTGCCGGCGATTTCGCCAAGATCTACGTCGGCTTCGACGAAGGCCCGGCTGCGGGCAAGAAGAAGTAAGCTGGAGCTTGTTTTCTGAACGAAAAACGGCGCAAGAAGATTGCGCCGTTTTTTATTGTTCGTACTGTGGTTTTATTTGAGAGAAAAGCCGGTTTCGGTGCAAAGAAGTTGCCAGCGTTCGCACTCTGTTGTAGGGCCGGCCGTCCTTGCGTAGATGCTGAAATTGGTTGGAGGCGTGATGCAGGCCAAGAAAATTACCGATTATTTCACCTGGTTTGAGGTGTGGTACGACTGGTCTGCCATTCCTCCATATGTCCTTATTTTACTTCACTATGAGAGTGATTCTAGTTTTCATATCTATGATCCCGCAGAAAAAAGGACGTGCGAAATATTGAAGACGTATGAGGATGCGTGCTTTTGGCTCGCCGAGGACGAGTATACCAAGGTCACAGGCCGGATGACTGATGATGATTGACTGATTTTAAGTCAGTATTTGACGGAGCGTTCAACCCGCCAACCCTTCTCAAGCAATCAGCGATTCCGACCATTCCGACAGCGCCGCAATCACGCCCGGCAACGCACTCATGCGCGAGATCACCGTTTCGGCGCCGGCTTCCGTCAGCTTGTCGGCATGGGAGGGATAGGTGTGCGACGCCCCGGTGAAGCCGACGACGCGCATGCCGGCGGCGATGGCGCCGTGGACGCCGTGGACAGAATCCTCGATCACCAGCACGCGCGAGGGATCGATGCCGAACTGTTTGGCGCCATGCAGAAAAATGTCCGGCTTCGGCTTGACCTTGTCTTCGCCGAGATCGCGGGCCGAGTAGATGTGCTTGCCGAAATGATCCTTGATGCCGACCTTGGCAAGCATCATGGCAAGCCGCGCCGACGTCGAGTTCGAGCAGATGCAATGCGGCAGCGTGATCTGCGTCAGCATCGGCTTGACGCCGTCGATGATCTGCACGTCACTGGCAAGGCGCTTGTCGAGGATGGCCTCGTTCTTGGTAATCAGGGTTGCCGAAAGCGGAATGTCGGCTTCCTTCTCGATGGCGAGCAGTGTGTTGTGCCAGGTCATGCCGGCGAAGCGCTCGGCCATTTCCTCGGTGCTGATCGGGTAGCCGGCTTCCGTCAGAAGCTCGGCCTCGACTTCGCTGGCGATGATTTCCGAATCGACGAGCACGCCGTCGCAGTCGAAGATGATGAGATCAATGCTGGTCATGCGGGGAGTGTCCTTGGGGGAGATGGTGGCCATGTACACGATGCGGCCCAAAAGCTCAACCGCGCGAAGCGGGAAGCTGCCATGCAGGGAGGGGAGGCCGGCCTACCGACGCAGCGGTGACGCGAGTGGATCTTTCTCAATCCGGACGGCGGCTTGAACTACTCAGCTGCGGTTGGTTGCGCCCTTCGTCGCGGCGAGCGGCCCATGACCCGTTTGAACGCGGTGCTGAAAGCCGCCTCGGACGCATAGCCGACGGACCGAGCAATCACTGCGACCGATTGGCCGCCTTCCCGCAGCTTTCGCTCCGCAAGCCACATGCGCCATTCCGTCAGATAGCCGAGCGGGGCAACACCGGCGATCGCCTTGAAATAGGTGGCGAAGGTCGTGCGCGACATCGCAGCCGCTTTTGCCAGTTCCGGCAGATGCCAGTTGCGGGCAGGATCACTGTGCATAAGGCCCAGTGCCGGCGCGAGTTTCGCGTCGCAGGCGGCACGCAGCCAGCCGACGTCCACGCCGCGCTTCTGCGAAAGATACCCTCGCAGAAGCTGCAGAAACATCAGATTGGCGAGACCGGAACAGGCCGCATCTGCTCCCGGAACGGAAGACGTCGTTTCTCGCACAAGTTCTTCGATCAGCCATTGTAACTGGGCAGTGCCCACTTCCTCCGCACGAAGGTGGATGACCGGCGGCAGATTGTCGATGAGGAGGCGACTACCCTTGGAGGCGAAGTCGAGATGGCTTCCCAGATAAAGGAACTCATCGCCTTGCCCAAGGTGCGCGAAGTTGGATCGACCCTCGTCGAATACCTGCAACGCGTCGGCTGGAGACACAGCAAGATCGCTGGCGACGGTAAAGGATATCTGCTCGGACAGCAGGAAGACGTCGCCGCACCGCAGATGGAAAGGCGTGGAAATCCCGTCGACTGCGACGAAGCACGAACCGCGGGCAATAGCGAAGAATTTGATCTTCTCCGGTGGAGGGAAGCGGATGGCCCATTCGCCGCCAGCAGTGAAACCGCCGCCGTAGACGACTCGCGCTTCGATCATCGACAGGATTGCGGATAGTGGATCACCGATCATGTTTTGAACTATGGCGAAGGAAGTCCGGACTTTCAAGCATTCAAAATCCTGCCGACGGGCAATATCTCCAGCGGGTCCAAAACAGGAGACCCCCTAGCATGTCTACAGTGCAACAGCCTATCAACTCCGGCTTCACCGCCGCCTCTACCACTTCGGATGTCATCTCTGGCATCAGTCTGGTTGGAAAAGTAGCCATCGTCACGGGCGGTTACGCCGGCCTTGGTCTCGACACGGCGAGAACGCTCGCCCTGGCGGGCGCAAGGGTGATCGTGCCTGCCCGCGATGTCGAACGCGCCCGCAGGAATGCCGCCGAGATTGGCGGAGGCATTGAAATTCAGCCGATGGACCTTACCGATCCGGCGTCCATCGATGCCTTCGCCAAGAACTTCCTTAACTCGGGGCTGCCCCTCCATATCCTCGTCAACAATGCCGGTATCATGGCCCTGGACGACCTGCGGCGTGATGCGCGCGGCAACGAACTCCAGTTCACCACCAACCACCTGGGCCACTTCCAACTCATCGCGCGGCTTTGGCCAGCCTTGGTCCGCGCTAAAGGCGCACGTGTCGTTTCCGTTTCGTCGCTCGGGCACCGCTTTTCGCCTGTGGTCTTCGATGACATCAACTTCGAGCGCCGCGCCTATGACCCTTGGGCGGCCTATGGCCAGTCCAAGACCGCAAACGTGCTCCTTGCGGTGGCGGTTGACGAACGCGGGAAGGAACACGGCATTCGGGCCTTTTCGCTGCATCCTGGCGGCATCGTCGGAACCGGGCTTACCGGTCACTTCTCGGTGGAAACGCTGCAGGCCCACGGCGTGTTGGATGCGAACGGCAAACCGATCCTCGATCCCTCCCTCGATTTGAAATCCGTGCCGCAAGGGGCTGCGACGCAAGTATGGTGCGCGACCAGCCGGCAACTCGATGGAAAGGGCGGCGTCTTCTGCATGGACTCGGACATCGCGCCCGTACTTTCCGAAGGCACCGCCTTCACCATTGCGCGGAATTCCGAGCCCGGCCGCGTTGCCGGCGTCGAGGCCTATGCCATCAACCGCGAAGCCGCCGAACGTCTCTGGACCGTCAGCGAGAAAATGACCGGCGTCCGCGTGGAAGCCTGACAATCCTTCGACAGGCGCGTCCCAGACTAAGATTCCAGGGACGCGCCACAATGTTGGGGGGCAGCGTTGCCGCAGGGCCTTGGCCACCGTCTGGTGTTCAAGCATACAGCAACTTCTGTTCCGGGCCGTAAGTTGCCGCAGGTGGCATTTGCCGCGTAGCGTCGCATTTGTCTTCCCAGTATAAGGCTTCATGACCATCCGCCTGCGCCCGCATCATCTGCTTTGCATGCTGACCTTCGTCGGCAAGGGATATACGGTTGCTTTCACAGAAAACTACATCAGCATCGCCGCCCGCCTGTCCGAGGGCGAGGATATCCTTGTGGTCGAAGGGCCGGACGACGTCTGCGCGCCGATGCTGGGCGAGGTTGACCATCACTGTCTGTGCGACAGCGTGACGGAGCGGGATTTGAAGGCGAGCGGAGCCGTCGAGGCTTTGCTCAAAATACCCGCCGGCCCAGGCGCCTCTATCCGCCCCGATGCGGATTTTCTCGGGCGCATGCGTGACGCTTTCAGCGCGGGCTCCATCCGCGAGGGCTGCGTCCGCTGCGAATGGTCGCCGCTCTGCACCGGCATTGCCGCTTCAGGCTTCGACGGTGTGCTGGTTAAACCGCTCGACTGTTGAGGGCGTGGGTAGGGGAAAGAGCTTTGCGAATTCCTTCTCGCCGGTGCCGGTGAAGCGCACGGCGCGGCTGTCAGGCTCACGCTTGGCCCAACCCTTGTCCAGAAAAAGTGTCAGCAAGGCCTGCCCGAGCGAGCCGGAAAGATGCGAACGGCGTTCGCTCCAGTCGAGGCAGGTGCGGCAGACCGGGCGCCGGGATTTCACCAATGCGGCAAGATCGATGCCGAGCGCGGTGATCTTGCCTTCACCTGATTTCGTCAGCTGCAGCTTGTCGCCGACACCGGCGATCACCTCCTCGGCCACGAGGCTGTCGAGCACGCGCACACCATAGTCGCCCGCCAGGTGATTGTAGCAGACGCGGGCCTTGCGCAGCGCCGGGTCCTTGGGACCGGTGCGATGGCGGGTGAAACCGCGATAAGCAGCAAACCCCATCAGGCCCTCGATCATCAGGCCGACATCATCGTCGGCGAGCGTGAAATAGCGGTGACGGCCCTGCTTGCGCTGGGCGATCAGGCCTCCGGCCTCCAGTTTCGACAGATGCGAACTTGCCGTCTGCAGCGTGATCCCCGCCGTTCCGGCAAGCTCCGTCGCTGTCAACGCCTTGCCGCCTGTCAGCGCGGTCAGCATGTTGGCGCGGGCGGGATCGCCGATCAGCGAGCCGATGAGAGCAATATCTGGACCTTCTTTCATACAGGGATTTTACCCGCTGCACCGGACGTCGGCAAGACTTCATACTTCGATCATCATCGAAGCATCCGGCGGCTGGAAGCTGGCACAAAGGGACATCCGCAAACGAAGGAGAGACCCATGATCACCTGCTTCATCCGCTACGAGATCGACCCGTTCAAGCGCGAGGAATTCTCCACTTACGCCCGCAACTGGGGCCAGTGCATTCCGCGCAACGGCGCCGACCTGATCGGCTATTTCGGCCCGCATGAAGGCTCGGCCACGACAGCTTACGCCGCCTACAATATCGAGAACCTCGCCGCCTACGAAATCTACCGCGCAAAGCTTGCCGCCGATCCGCTGGGTGTCGAAAATTATGAGTTCGCCCGGAAGGAGCGGTTCATCCTCAAGGAAGACCGGATTTTCCTAAAGAACATTTCGGCTCCGCATGCCCGGGGTCTGCATACGGGCGGGATTTCGTCGTGATCGCCGTCATCTTCGAGGTCACGCCGGTCTATGGCCGGCGCAGCACTTATCTCGATCTCGCAGCCCAGCTTCACACCAAACTCGACAAGATCGACGGCTTCCTGTCGATCGAGAGGTTCGAAAGCCTGAAGATGCCGGGCAAGATACTCTCCCTGTCGTTCTGGCGCGACGAGGCGGCGATCGCCACCTGGCGCAACGGCGAGGAACACCGGGCAGCCCAGCATGCCGGGCGAAACGGCACCTTCGCAGACTACCGCCTGCGCATCGCCAGCGTCATACGCGACTACGGCATGACCGAGCGCGACGAGGCGCCAGAAGACAGCCGGAGCTTTCACGAGACAAGCGAACAAGATATTGTTTAAGCCCGTGGGCGCATCCGCCCTGCATATCAAATGGCTGGTTTTCAGAGGCGCTCCCCAATCTCCGTCATCTTCGCCCTTGTGGCGGAGATCCAGCCACCGCGCGTCCGCGCGGTGAGAAGGCGTGGTTCATTTCGCATAGTGAGTCTTCGGCGCCGCAGACGCGGCGCCGCTGGATCCCCGCCACAAGGGCGAGGATGACGGAGATTGGGTTGCCGTAAAAGGTTTTCATCAACTCAAACTTTGTGACTACCTACTGTAACGCCACCTCGGTCCGTTCCACCGCCTTTGCTGCTGCCTGGTGGTCTTCCGTTCCCCCGAACCTCCTTCTTCGCCTTGACGGACAGAGCCGCTGCCCTGTTCAAAATGAGCCACGTCCTTTCCATCCTCCTGTATCATTTCGCAAATTTCCAAAGCACCTTCAGCATTTGGTAACCAAGTTCGGTAACCATAAGGGTCGAAATCAGTTCCGAGTAAGCGTAGGTGCGAGTTGTCCATGTCATCAGTTGTTTCGTTGGCCGAAATCTCCCGCGGCGTCAGCCCTGCCGGCTGGCTCGATTCCATCATCAAGGGCGATTGCGTCGCTGCCCTTGAAGCGCTCCCCGACAACTCCGTCGATGTCGTCTTCGCCGACCCACCCTACAACCTCCAGCTTGGCGGTTCGCTGCATCGTCCCGATCAGTCGCTGGTCGATGCGGTCGATGACGAATGGGACCAATTCGTTTCCTTCGAGGCCTATGACGCTTTTACCCGCGCGTGGTTGCTCGCTTGCCGCCGCGTTCTTAAACCCACTGGGACGCTTTGGGTCATCGGTTCCTACCACAACATCTTTCGCGTTGGCGCGACCTTGCAGGACCTGAATTTCTGGATCCTCAACGACATCATCTGGCGCAAGACCAATCCGATGCCGAACTTCAAGGGCCGCCGGTTCCAGAACGCCCACGAGACGCTGATCTGGGCAAGCCCCAGCGCCAAGGGCAAGGGCTACACGTTCAACTACGATGCCCTGAAGGCGTCCAACGACGACGTGCAGATGCGCTCCGACTGGCTGTTTCCGATCTGCTCGGGCGGCGAGCGGCTGAAGGGTGAAGACGGCAAGAAGGCGCATCCGACCCAGAAGCCGGAAGCCCTTTTGGCCCGCATCCTGATGGCCTCGACCAAGCCCGGCGACGTGGTGCTCGATCCGTTCTTCGGTTCCGGCACGACCGGTGCCGTCGCCAAGCGCCTCGGTCGCCATTTCGTCGGCATTGAGCGCGAGCAGGCCTATATCGATGCAGCCGCCGAGCGCATCGCCGCAGTCGAGCCGCTCGGCAAGGCAACGCTGTCGGTCATGACCGGCAAGAAGGCCGAACCGCGGGTTGCCTTCAACACGCTGATCGAAAGCGGCATGATCAAGCCCGGTACGGTGCTGACGGATGCCCGCCGCCGCTACAGCGCCATCGTTCGTGCCGACGGAACGATTGCCAGTGGCGGCGACGCCGGCTCGATCCACCGCCTCGGCGCCAAGGTGCAGGGGCTGGATGCCTGCAACGGCTGGACCTTCTGGCATGTCGACGACGGCAAGACCCTGCGTCCGATCGACGACCTGCGCGCCGTGATCCGCAGCGACATGGCCAAGATCAACTGATCCGAGGCTGAGATATCAATCGGCGCCGCGCAATCCGCAAGGATGCGCGGCGTTTCGGTTGATGCAGCGGACCGGTCCGGTGCGGAAATCGGTTCCGGGCCTATGATTTCCCCATGGGGGCCATGAGCACCTCGAAACATTCGCCGCAATAGCCATGCTGATAACCGATGGTCTGCCAGGGCTCGACCGGATTCTCGCAACAGATGCAATGGATGACCCAGCGCGAGGGGCACTCTGTATTGAGCTCCCGCGTATGTTGCTGCTGGTGCATGAGCTTTTTTGAAGCGTCCGTATTTCCATTCATATGCACTGCCTTTCCTGCCTGCGGACAGGAACGAGTTCGGGAAAAGACAAGTTTCAGAAAACTGAGTTTTTTGCCTCTGCGAAATGAAGAAAATTGGCTGATTCGGAAGAGCTCGCAGATCGAGCATATCATGGCGAACTGACCCTGCTTTGACCACTACATGCAAAAACGGCCGGAGTTCCACTCAGGCCGTTTTTGGGAATGGACGCTCCGGCTCAGAACAGGAAGTCACCGGCATCGAGATTGGCCAACTTGACGTTTTCCAGGATCAGCTTGTCGCCATTGCCGCCGTCGATGACGACGGAGGTGCCGACCGTGGTCATATGATGGGCCTTGAGATCGGCGAAACCGGTGATCGAGGCGAGGCCTGACAAATCGATGAAATCGTGATCGCTGCCGATGGCGTCGAAATCCTTGATGGTGTCGATACCGTACTTGGCCGTGAACACGAATGTGTCGATACCACCTTGGCCGCTCAAGATATCAGTGCCAGCGCCGCCGATCAGCTTGTCCGCGCCGTCGCCGCCCGAAAGCTTGTCGCTCCCGCTCTCGCCGTTCAGGCTGTCATTGCCTTCATTGCCCGACAGGACATCATTTCCGGCACCGCCATGGAGCTTGTCGTTTCCGGCATTGCCGCTGAGCGCATCGTTGCCGGACAGGCCGTTCAGCGTATCATTGCCGTTGCCGCCCCAGAATTTGTCGGTGTAGTTCGTGCCGGTGATCGTGTCGCTGCCGGCGAGCAGGACGTCGAGAAACTTCGTCGTGCTGCCGCTGTCCCACGCAGCCGCAAGTGCCCTGCCGGAAAGCGAAAGGCCGCTTTCGCTGATAATGGTGACGCCGTTCTTGACGATCGAAAAGGAGGTCAGCGTGCCCGCGGTGATGCCGAAAACCTCGCCATCGACATACGTGTACTTCAGATCGGTGCCGGAAAATTTCATATAGTTCTTGGAATTGTCCGAGAGATAAATTCCCGTCGCTGAAAAATTTTCATTGGTGTAATCGAGAATGGTATGCAGCTTTGTCGCGGCGATATCCTGTAGATTGAGACCTGCGGTTTTCGTGAAGCCGCTCAGATTGATTTTTGCCATGTTCGCTCCGTGAAAAACCCCCGAAGCCGGATACCAAACCGTTTTCTTGTCTGCAACTTTTTGGGGTGCGTGCCGTCTGAATTCGTGGAATCAGGCCTAAATCTCCGTTAAAAATTCATTGATTTCAGTATTTTAGGTTTAGTGTATATTTTCGAATGCTCAGCTTGCGAAGCATTTTTAACGCGTGTTTCCCGTATTTCGGGTGGAGCCGGGGCTATCGAGCGGCGAAGCCTTTAGAACAATTTAACCATCCCGCGCGTAGTCTGCTCACAAGCAGGACGACCGCATGATCAACCATGCGAGGCGCGCGGGGCAGCCCGTAAATTGCTTGAGGGCGCGGTCGAAAGACTGCCCGGTTCAGAGATAGTTTTCGTCCGGTTTTCGTACCTTCAGTCCCGGAAGAAGACTTAAACGCCCAGGATCTGCAACGGTCCTGGGCGTTTCTGTTTTTGCGGCTTGTATCGCCAAACAAAAAGAGCCCCGCGGGGCGGAGCTCTGATGTCCCTGCGGCGCGTTGGCTTACAGGATGAAGTCGACCGAAGACATGCTGGTGACGCCGTTCATCTTGATCTGGAAGTCGGTAAAGCCGTCGCCGTCGGTATCTCCAGAGATCACGCCACCGCCGAACCGTAGTTCGCCCGGCTTGCCGTGGAACGAAGAGCCACCGATGAAGACGAAGGTCTGGTTGCCGGTGCGCAGTTCGTTGGCGTCGATCGATTTCAGGTCGACGACGTCGAATTCCGACCGGTGGAAGTCATCGATGATATCGCGCTTGCTGCCGACGACGGTTTCGCTGATCGAGTTGAAGTCGAAAATATCGGCACCGGTGCCGCCGCTCAGGAAGTCGAAGCCCGTGCCGCCAACCAGCAGGTCATCACCCGAACTGCCGACAAGATCGTCGTCGCCGGAGCCGCCGAACAGATCGTCGGCGCCCGAGCCGCCATAAATATCGTCGGCGCCTTCCAGCCCGTAGATGATGTCGTTGCCACCGAGGCCCTTCAGGATATTGCGCCCCGAACTACCGGTGATGTCGTCATTGCCATAATGCGTGCCGGTTGCATTCTCGATGCTGATCAGGTCCTCGCGGTGGCCGGTCGTGGTCGAGGCCCACTTGGCATCGAGATCGATTGTTACGCCCTTGCCGCGCTGCGAGGCGTAGTCGTCCTGCAGTTCGTAGCTGATCGTGTCGATGCCGCTGCCGCCGTTGAAATAGTTGTCGACGCCCACGGACAGGAAGACGTCGTTGCCGGCATCGCCGTAATAGTTGCTGCGCTCGCTGTCGACTTCGAAACGGTCATTTCCATAGCCGCCGTGGACGACGTCGTGCTCGCTGGCAGCGCCGGCCCGGATATCGGCGACATAGAGATCGTTGCCGTAGCCGAGGTCGATGTCGTTCCCGCCTTCGAAGTAATTCAGGACATAGTCGTCGCCGTCGCCGGCCTCGACATAGTTGCCGCCGCCATTGCTGTCGGTGCGATTGAGATAGATGTCGTCATCGCCGTCATAGGCGTAGATCTCGACGAAGCTGCGGCTACCCTGCACGATCTTGTCGTAGCCGTCGGTGCCATCGATAATTGTTGCCATGGGGTGCGACCTTTCTGTTGATACGCTGAATTTCGAGGCCGATCATGCCGCCCATAAGGTGAATGATACCTGAACCAATTGCGGCGATTTGATGATTTCAAAGAGGGCATTTGATGTCACAAATCAGTGACATCGACACCGACGATCTTGCCTTCGCCGTTGAAAGTGATCGTCTCTTCGCCTTGTCGCTGAAGGCGTATGCCGGTCAGGGTGCTGGTGGCGGCAAGACGCCAGACGGAGCGCGCCGCGACGGCAGATACTGCCTCGATCAGGCTGTCTTCGGCGACCTGGTCGGGATACTCGGTGAAATAACGTCGGAACGCCGCCATGATGTCGGCACGCCCTTTCAAACCACCGATCCCGCCGGAGGAATAGGTCGCGTCTTCGGTGAAGAAATCCTCTATGACAGCGAAATCAAGATCGCTGATGGCGGCGTGATAACGCGTCGCAAGGGCGACGGGGTCGAGGGACATGGTACTTCCAGGCCCCGTCGTCACACCGCCAGCCCATAGGCCGAAAGGTCGGCTTGGAGCGTCTGCGGATCGGTGAAATGCACGGCATGCCAGCCGGCCGCCCGCGCACCCTCCACATTCACCATGCTGTCATCGATGAACAGCGTTGCCGCCGGATCAAGACCAAAGGCTTTCGCATGGGTTTCGTAGATCGCCACGTCCGGTTTGATCAGCCGGGTATCGCCAGAGACCGTGACGCCGCGCGGAAGGGTGAGGAAGGGATAGAGCTTTTGCGCTTCCTTATAGGTGTCGGAGGCGAAGTTCGTCAGCATGGTCACGTCATAGCCCTTGGCGATCAGGCTCTCCATGATCGAGACGCATTCGACATAGGCATGCGGCACCATCTCGTGCCAATGCTTGCGAAAGGCGCGGATGCTCTCTTCATGCTCGGGATGCTCGGCAATCAACAGGTCTTCCGCTTCCTGCCAGCCGCGGCCACGGTCCTGCTCGATGTTCCAGTCGTGCGTGCAGACATTGGCGAAGAACCAGTTGCGCGCGGCGTCGTCGGGAATGATCCGGGAAAAGGGGATATGCGGATCGTAGTGGATCAGCACCCTGCCGATGTCGAAGACGATATGGCGAATCTCGATGCTCATTCCGTGTCCCTCAATGTCGCCGGCTGCCTGTGCTGCTTTTGAAAGCGTGCGGTATAGCCTGGGCGATTGCTTTTTTCATGACGGTCGGCAGGGCTTGCTCCTGAAGAGACGCGAATGGCTCCCACCAGCCGTTTCCTGTTTTGTTCTGGGTGGCGACATTGGCCCGATAGATCGACAAGCGCAATTCAAAATGCGTAAACACATGCGTGATTGTTCCGCAGGGTTCCCACGGCGCGGCAAAAGGCTGGGCCGAGATCGTGTTGTCGCCATCGATACGCGATGTCCATGCCGTCCCCGGTACTTCCGTCATGCCGCCGAGCAGGCCCGTTTCGCCGCGTTTGCGCAGGTAAACCGCGCCGTCGGCACTGCTGGCGACGAAGGCCGCCCCCACGCGCAACGGCTTGTCCTTCTTCGCCGCCTTGCGCGGAAAGGTCTCCGGATCGGCCGTCGTCAGTGCCAGACAGTCGTCGTTGAGCGGACAGAGCGCACAGGCCGGCCGCTTCGGCGTACAGATCGTTGCACCGAGATCCATCATCCCTTGCGCGAAATCGCCTGGCCGGTCCGCCGGCGTCATCTCCGCCACCAGCGCCCGCATCTGCGGCTTGGCTGATGGCAGCGGCGTTTCGATCGCGTGCAGCCGTGAAATCACCCGCTCGACATTGCCGTCGAGAACGGCACTTTGCTGGTTGAAGGCAATGGCGGAAACGGCAGCGGCGGTATAGTCGCCGATGCCGGGCAGCGCCTTCAAGCCTTCCTCTGTGTCGGGAAATACCCCGTCATGATCCTGGGCGACGGCCTCGGCACATTTCTTCAGATTACGCGCACGGGCATAGTAGCCAAGCCCCGCCCAGGCCTTCATCACCTCTTCGGTATCGGCCACCGCCAGGTCCGTGACCCTTGGCCAGAGCGCCAGGAACTTGTGGAAATAGGGCTTCACCGCCTGCACGGTGGTCTGTTGCAGCATCACTTCCGATAGCCAGACGTGATAGGGATCTGCAACCACGCCATCGTGGGCCATTGGTGGGGAGACGCGCCAGGGCAGATCGCGATGGTGCCTGTCGTACCAGGAAAGAAGCCGTTTGGCCGCATCGGCCGATTTCATTGTCTGCTGCATCATTTGCCGGGCGGTTGGTTGAAGCCTATACTTGGCGGAGTGTCGGCCTTGCTTCAAGGCCGAAAACCGGAAGCGTTCAGTTGAAACAACCTTATACCCGCAAGGGCGGCATGCAGATCAGCGAGATTGCCAATGGCCTGATCGACCCGGTGCTGGCCAAGCGCGCCGGCATTAACACGCTGTTGCTGGGCTCCTGGGACGAGATCGCCGGCGAGGATTTTGCCGATTGCACCCGGCCGGAAAAGATCGCCTGGCCGCGCCGCGCTTCGGAAATGACGGGTGAGGGCGGCTATCAGCCCGGCGTGCTGACGATTGCCTGTGAAGGCGCGCGTGCCCTGTTCCTTACCCATGCGGAGGGCGAACTGATCCAGCGGATCAACGGCTTCTTCGGTTTCCCGGCGATCAGCCAGATGCGCATCGTCCAGAAGCCCGTCTCCCCGCCGCCAAAGCCTTATCGCAAGCCGAAACCCCTGACCGGTGAGCGGGCACGGCATCTGGAGACGATGGTCGATGGCATCGAAAACGACGCGCTGAAGGCGGCGCTGACGCGGCTTGGCACGGCCGTTCTGTCGGCCCGCAAAAAGTAAGCGGGACCATCAGCCGGTCACAATTGTTTGAACTTTGGTGAGCGACAGCCCCTTGTGGCCCGGTAGAACTCAAGTTATCGAATTTTCGACCGTTTTTCGTTCATCCCCTTGCACAGGTGAAACCATGTCCTTTTCTGAACTGAGCCCCTTCAAGCGTCTCCTGAGCGGCGTCGCCGTGGCTGCCATCGCCGTCACACTTGCTGCCTGCAGCGACGAGAAGAAGGATGCGGCTTCGACGACCCCTGCGACGGAAACCACCGACACGGCCACCAAGACCGAGATCAAGCCTGCGGATGGCGGCTCCATGATGTCGTCGACGACTGCGATGAAACCTGCCGAGGGTGGTTCGATGATGGCGGCGACCAAGACCGAGGCGAAGCCCGTCGATGGCACGATGACCGCCTCGACCATGTCGTCCACCGCCACGCCTGCAACCGCCGAGGCCAACCAGACGCAGGTGGCGCAGGCCGCCGCACCGGCAACAAAGGTCGAAATTCCGCAGTCGGAAGGCGAGGTCGATGTTGCCAAGCTGATGGAACCGGGTCCGCTGCCGGAAATGTCGATCGGCAAGGCCGATGCGAAGGTGACGATCGTCGAATATATGTCGATGACCTGCCCGCATTGCGCGCGCTTCCACAACCAGACTTTCGATGCGATCAAGACGAAATATGTCGATAGCGGCCAGGTTCGTTTCGTCGTCCGCGAATTCCCGTTCGATCCGCGCGCGGCCGCCGCCTTCATGCTGGCGCGCTGCGCGCCGGAAGGCCAGTATTTCCCGATGGTTTCCATGCTGTTCAAACAGCAGGAAACCTGGGCTGCCGCGCCGAACGGTCGCGATGCGCTGCTGCAGATGTCGAAACTCGCCGGTTTTACACAGGAGAGCTTCGAGGCCTGCTTGACGAACCAGAAACTTCTGGATGATGTGCAGGCAACGATGCAGAAGGGCGAGAAGGATTTCGGCGTCAAGGCCACCCCGACCTTCTTCATCAACGGCAAGCAATATTCCGGAGAAATGTCGGTTGACACCATGTCGGCCCTTATCGACACGATGCTCTGATCCCTCGCGTTTCTCAGGAACGATCAGCGGGCGCCTTTGTGCGCCCGTTTTTTTGTACCTCCTCCTCCTCAAGCGGAGGGTGCAAGTATGAAATTCACCAAACTTCGCCTTCTCGGCTTCAAGTCCTTCGTCGAACCTTCCGAATTCGTCATCGAACGCGGGCTGACCGGCGTTGTCGGGCCGAATGGCTGCGGCAAGTCCAATCTGGTCGAGGCCCTGCGCTGGGTGATGGGGGAGAATTCCTACAAGAACATGCGCGCGTCCGGGATGGACGACGTGATCTTTTCCGGTTCGGGCAAGCGCCCCGCCCGCAACACCGCCGAAGTCGGCCTCTATCTCGACAACACCGATCGCACCGCGCCTGCCGCCTTCAACGATAGCGATGAAATTCAGGTGACACGCCGGATCGAGCGCGAGAATGGTTCGGTCTACCGCATCAACGGCAAGGAAGCCCGCGCCAAGGACGTGCAGCTGCTGTTTGCCGACGCCTCGACGGGTGCGCGCTCGCCGTCAATGGTGGGGCAGGGGCGGATCGGCGAGCTGATTGCCGCCAAGCCCCAGGCCCGCCGGCAACTGCTCGAAGAGGCAGCCGGCATTTCCGGCCTGCATTCCCGCCGGCATGAGGCCGAATTGCGCCTCAGGGGCGCCGAGACCAATCTCGAGCGGCTGGAGGATGTTACCTCGCAGCTCGAAAGCCAGATCGAAAGCCTGAAGCGCCAGTCGCGCCAGGCGAACCGCTTCAAGATGCTGTCAGCCGACATCCGCCGCCATGAGGCGATGCTCCTGCATATCCGCTGGGTGCAGGCGAAAGAGGCCGAGGGCGAAGCCGACAGCCAGCTGAACCAGGCGACGTCGCTGGTGGCTGAAAAGGCACAAGTCCAGATGGAGGCGGCGAAGGCGCAAGCTATCGCAAGCATCAAGCTGCCGGAACTGCGAGAAGCCGAGGCGCGGGCGGCGGCTGCCCTGCAGCGGCTGCAGATCGCCAAGTCACAGCTCGAGGAGGACGCCGGCCGCATCCTGCGCCGCCGCGACGAGCTGCAGCGCCGTCTGTCGCAGCTGGCCGAGGATATCGTTCGCGAAGAGCGGATGGTCGCCGACAATGCCGGCATCCTTGCCCGGTTGGATGAGGAGGAAAGCGAGCTTGCCGACATGCTGGCCGAAGCCGGAGAGCGGGCGGAGGAAGCGCGCGAGCGGCTTGCCGAGGTCAGCGAGACATTGGCGGCGAGCGAACGGCAACTCGGTCTGTTGACCGCCGAGCGCGCCGAGGCACAGGCATCGAGGAACCAGCTCGAAAAGACCATTCGCGATCTCGCCGAACGGCAGGCGCGGCTTGCTCGGCAATTGTCCGATCAGAACCGCGATCTTGATGAGCTCGACCGGCAGATTTCCACGCTGCCCGATCCGCAGGAAAAGCGCGAGGAAGTCGAGGCGGTCGAGATCGCGCTGGAAAATGCAGAAAATGCCGTCGCCGACATTGAGGATGCCTTGAACGCGGCCCGTCTGGCCGAAATCGAGGCGCGTCCGCCGGTCGATGCGGCCCGTGGCCGGTTGAACGGCATCGAGACGGAAGCCCGCACTATCCGGCGCATGCTGGATGCCTCCATGGTGCAGGGGGCGGCCCCTCCGGTGGTCGATGATATGAAGGTCGATCGTGGTTTCGAGACGGCCCTGGGTGCCGCACTTGGCGAAGACCTGGAATCACCGCTTGATCCGGGGGCTCCGGCCCATTGGCGCACACCCGGCGATGCGTCTGACGATCCGCAACTGCCCGACGGCGCAATTGCGCTGACGCAGCATGTTCGTGCTCCTCAAGTGCTTGATCGCGGTCTTCGCCAGATCGGCATTGTCGATAACGACGCCACGGCGGAGCGGCTGCTGCCGTTGTTGAAAGCTGGCCAGCGGCTGGTCACGCGAGAGGGTGCCGTCTGGCGCTGGGACGGACACGTCACGGGCGCGGATGCGCCGAGTGCCGCGGCTCTGCGGCTTGAGCAGAAGAACCGTCTTGCCGAACTCGAAGGTGAGCTTTCCGAAGCCCGCGATCAGCTGGCAGCACGCGAAGCCGAGCTTTCAGCCGCTGCCGCCCGCATCCGCGCCGAGGATGAGCGCCTGCGCCTGTCGCGTGAATCCCAACGCATGGTCGTGCGAAAGCTGGCCGAAGCCCGCGATGCGCTGGCTGCCGCCGAGCGCGCCTCCGGCGATCTCGTCCGCCGCCGCGCGGTTCTGGCCGAAACCAGCAGCCAGCTTTCGCTCCAGGTCGAGGAAATCGGCGAACAGATGGAAGGCGCGCGCGAGGCTCTGGAGGATGCACCGGATCTTGCCCATCTGGAGCAGAAGCTGAACGCCCAGATGACCACCGTTGCAACAGACCGTGCGCTGGTGGCGGAAGCGCGCGCCATCAACGACGGCCTTGCCCGCGAAAACGAAGCCCGCGAACGGCGTATCCGCGCGATCGCTGCCGAGCGGCAGACCTGGAATGCTCGGGCAGCAAGCGCCCAGGAGCATATCGAGACGCTGCGCGAGCGTGAAAGCGAAGCCCGCGAGGAAGCCGAGGAACTGCTCGAGGCGCCGGACGAATTCGACGAGAAGCGTCGGGCGCTGATGAGCGAACTGTCGAAAGCCGAAGAGGCCCGGCGGCAGGCGGCGGATATTCTGACCCTTGCCGAAACGCGGCAGCGCGATGCTGACCGGATCGCTGTCACGGCACTCTCCGAGCTTGCCGAGACACGCGAAAAACGCGGCCGCGCCGAGGAACGGCTTGTCTCCGCCCGGGAAAAGCGGGTCGAGGTCGAAGCCCGCATCCGCGAAGCGTTGAACTGTGCGCCGCACGAAGTCATGCGTTTGACCGGTCTTGCCGCCGATGCCGGACTACCGGATATCCGCCAGATCGAGCGGGAGCTTGAACGCCTGAAGATTGAGCGCGAGCGGTTGGGCGCGGTCAACCTGCGTGCCGAGGAAGAGCAGAAGGAGCTTTCCGACAGGCTTGATGCCATGCTCAAGGAGCGCGAGGACGTGATCGACGCGATCCGCAAGCTGCGTTCGGCGATCCAGAGCCTCAACCGCGAAGGCCGCGAACGGCTGCTTGCCGCGTTTGACGTGGTCAACGCCCAGTTCCAGCGCCTGTTCACCCACCTGTTCGGCGGCGGCACGGCCGAACTGCAGCTGATCGAGAGCGAGGACCCGCTCGACGCCGGTCTTGAAATCCTCGCCCGTCCGCCCGGCAAGAAACCGCAGACGATGACACTTTTGTCCGGTGGCGAGCAGGCGTTGACGGCGATGGCGCTGATCTTTGCCGTCTTCCTCACCAATCCCGCGCCGATCTGCGTTCTCGACGAAGTCGATGCGCCGCTCGACGACCATAATGTCGAGCGCTATTGCAACCTGATGGACGAGATGGCAGCCTCGACCGAGACCCGCTTCGTCATCATCACCCACAACCCCATCACCATGGCCCGCATGAACCGCCTCTTCGGCGTTACCATGGCGGAGCAAGGTGTCAGCCAGCTCGTCTCCGTCGACTTGCAGACGGCAGAGCAGCTGCGCGAAGCGGTTTGAGCCTCACTCGATCTCGACGACGAAGGCATAGCCTCGGTCGCTTTCGCCCATGTCGTCCCACGCATCGACATATTGCGTTGTCAGACCCGACTTTCCCCGCCGCTCGCTGAAGTACAATGCATAGTTGTTGGCTGCCTTGCCGTTGTTCGGTCTGTTCTTGTACCATTTGGCGTAACTCATCGGTTCGCCGTTTCCCCATTTCCAGCCGCCACGCGGTTCCTTGCTGGACGGGTCCTGGGACAGACCAATCCAGGCACCGATCTTGTAGGATGTGTTCGAGGTGATGTCGTAGCCGCTCAAAAACAGGCGCTGATCAGCGTTCAGGAGCGAAGCGATGAAACTGTTTTCGGCTTCCGAGGTCACGCTTGCCAGATAGCCGCCGCAGCGTTCTGCCATGGCCGACGCCGAGTTTCGGGTGATGATGCTTGCTCTCATGACAAGATACAAATGCCCTTGGAAAGAGCCGTAGACTTTTTCGTACACGGGACTGCAAGCGACGGCCTTGAGAACACGCGGATCGGTCTCGAGCCCTGCGAAATCCTTTGGGTCGTACCAGCGCGCCAGCGGCGAGGAATAGAGGCCGTTGTTATATGTCTGTACCTGTATGCCGAGCTGTTTGCCGGTCGCCTCGTCGAAATAGCCGGTGTCGGAGATGCCGACGGATTTTTGATAACCGCTGATTGCCTGCCGCGTCTGCTGGCCAAAAGCGCCGTCCGGTTTGCCGGCGGTAAAGCCCCGCCCGGTCAGCGCCACTTGGATATCCTGCCGCTGGGTCTTGCTTAATCTCAGCTCGCCTTCGCGCGTTTCAGCTGTAGTGCCGCTGCCCTGCACCAGGCCCGGCTGCAGCTGCGTCAGCATCTGCCGTGCAAGAACCGCTTGCTCGCCCGTCTGGTGTTTTTCCAGGAAGAACGTCCAGATGCGCGGCGTATTGATCCGCAACGCCTTGCGAAAATCTGCCTCGACCTCGATCGTTTCAGGATCGATCGTCGGTGTGGCGACTGGCGCTTGCTCGTCTTCCGGCAAAGAGGGGTTGAAATAGAATTCCAATGCCAGCGACGACAAGATCTGCGGCGATTGCTTGCCGTCCGTCGCCTTTCGAACGTCGCGGATGACCCGCTTGAAGGCGGTGCCGATTTCGAGGCCGGGGCCGGCGAGATGGCTGATCAATGCCTTGGTGAAGGGAGAGTGCTTGCCGCTCCCGTCAGATGCGACCTGTCCAGGTGCCGCCGCGAACGCGACCATTGTCCCGGCGCTCTCTGTTTCGACGGGCGCCAGTCCTCGTGTCGCGATGCTTCTGGTGGCACCTTCGATCTCTTGGTTGAGACGGTTGGCGAGCGGATTGTTGCGGCATGCATCCAGAAAGAAGAGAGCGATCTTCGACTTTTTCTCAATGGCTTCGATGACATCTGCAAGCGCCAGCGTCTCGGCTGCGACATCGAATTCGCTCGCCAGCCGCGCATCTGTTCCGACCAGATAGTTTTCGCCGCGAAGCTGCATGCCATGACCGGCGAAATAGAAAAGCGCCACATCGTCCTTGCTGATCTTGCGGACAAAGCGTGATACCGCCGCTGCCAGGTGGCTGCGATCCGCATCGGTCACCACATCAGCGTCAAATCCGCGGGCTGAAAGAAACGTTCCGAATTCGCGCGCATCGTAGACTGCATTGGGCAATGTGCCGGCGGCTTCGTATTGTCCGTTCCCGATGACGAGCGCGATCCGTTTTCCCGTTTCGGCCGCGATTGCGTCAAGCGGCGCGGCAAAAGCGAGAGCCAGCAGGTACAGGCATAGCAGGCATCTCATCGTGATCACTCCCCGGCTATCACAGAGTGGAACGCGTGGTGTGTTGGAAAAATTCGCAGCACTCGGCGGTGCAGGCCCTAGTCTCGATATATCCCAGCTCGAGCAACAATATTAGCATTGACTAAGTGATGCGCAAAGACGGCAGCCGAGGCTGCTCTGCCTCAATACATTGGCGGGGCAGGCCGGTAAGGGAATCTTTCATATCTCGGCGCACAATCCTGGCAGCGCCTTGTGGAGAGGCGATTGTCGGCTGTCGAGGGTGGGAAAGCTTGACGGATTTCACGGGCGTAGACGCTTTGACGATGCTGGGAGCCGTTCCCTTCGCATCCCTGTGCGTGAACGCAGGCGGTGTCATCGTCTTTGCCAACGAGGCCGCCGCCACCATGGCCGGCACCAGCGCAAGCCTCGTCAGAACTCCGGTCTCGCGGTTGCTGCCCGAATGGCATTTACTGTCGTCGGCGACTGCCAAATCCTTCCGCCGCGAAGCGACGCTATTGCGCGATGACGGTGGTGCCATTCCTGTCGAGCTGTCTTTCGTGCGGCTGAGCGCTGATGTCGATGGTCCGACGGGTGTCGTGATCCGGGATCTGATCGATGAAAGGGCGCTGGAATCGATGCGCCTGGAATTGGAACGGCAGAACGAAGAGGCTTTGGCGGAGGCGGAAGCCGCCCATCGGCGCCTGGGGTTCATCATCGACATGCTGCCGCAGGCGGCTTGCGTCTTCGACGCCGAGGATCGCTACGTTCTTTGGAACGAGAAATACGCGGCTCTTTATCCGGAGATCGCCGCGTATCTGCGTCCGGGCATGCCGTTCCGGGAGATTCTGGAAATCAGTCTCAACAGCGGCGAAATGCCGGAACAGGTGACGGATCCGGTTCACTGGATCGAGGAGCGGATGAAGCGCCATATGCTTCCGGTCTCCCAGCAGGAGCAGATGTTGCGCGACGGGCGCTGGCTGCGCCATGACGACCGCCGCACGCCCGATGGCGGCGCCATCGGCATGCGCATCGACATCACCGACCTGAAACGCCGGGAAGAATCGTCCCGGCTGCTGTTCGACGCCAACCCGATGCCGATGATGGTCTGTGATGCGGTCACGCTCGACATCTTGGCGGTGAACCACGCAGCGGTCACGCTCTATGGCTTTGCAGCCGAGGCGATGCTGGAAAAGCGCGTCACCGATTTTCATGCCGCCGCTGAAGGCGAGCGGCTTGGCGCCACGTTACGCGGGCTTGAGGCGGACTGCGAGGCCCGCACGGTCTGGCGTCAGAAGACGGCAAGCGGCGGCGAACACCACGTGCTCATCTATGTCCGCATCCTCAACGAGGGCCCGTCCCGGCGGCTGCTGCTGACGATCGCCGATGTCAGCGACCGCGTCCGCGCCGAGGCGCATGCGACCCATCTTGCCCACCATGATCCGCTGACGGGGCTGCCGAACCGCATGCAGTTTCGCCAGAGGCTCGAATCAGCGCTCCAGACCGCTGCGCGCGACGGCGAGGAACTGGCGGTGCACTATCTCGATCTCGATGGCTTCAAGCCGGTCAACGATACCCTTGGTCATGCCGCCGGCGACATGCTGCTGAAGCAGGTTGCCGAACGGCTGAAATCGGTGCTGCGCACCGGCGATCTCGTGGCTCGGCTCGGCGGCGACGAGTTCGCCATTCTCCAGCACGCCTCCGCCACAAGGGTTGCGGAGGTCGCCAACCGCTGCATTCTGGCACTCGGAAAACCCTTCGGCATTGCAAACCGCCAGATCGGCATCAGCGTCAGCATCGGCGTCGCAGTCGCGCCGGAAAACGGCTTTGATCCCGATGAACTGATGCGCGCCGCAGACTCCGCCCTTTATCAGGCAAAGGCATCCGGCAAGAGCACATGGCGCCGCAGTCGCTCGGCCGCCTGACAGCCCGTTCCGTCCTTTTGTGGCAGGTTTTGTCTTAAATTTGCTGCGATGCAGCAAATTTCTGCCGCCGGTGCATTTTAAACCTGAAGAGGATACTGTAGCCTGTGGTGGGAGCCGTTTTGGGTGGAGAATGAGCATGACAAAGTGGGTTTATACCTTCGGCGGGGGAGAAGCCGAGGGAAATGCGGGCGATCGTGATCTGCTCGGAGGCAAGGGTGCCAATCTGGCAGAGATGTGCAATCTCGGCCTGCCGGTCCCTCCCGGCCTGACGATCATCACTGAAGCCTGCGGCCGCTATTACGCAGATGGCCGCAGTATTCCCGATGAGCTGAAAGCCCAAGTGTCGGTCGGCATCGAGAAGATGCAGGCGATTACCGGGCGTGTCTTTGGAGATACGCAACGCCCTCTACTCCTGTCGGTCCGCTCCGGTGCGCGCGCCTCGATGCCGGGCATGATGGATACCGTGCTCAACCTTGGCCTCAACGACAGCACCGTGCAGGCCCTCGGCCACGATGCCGGCGACGCCCGGTTTGCCTGGGACAGCTATCGCCGTTTCATCCAGATGTATGCCGATGTGGTGATGGGGCTCGATCACGAGGCTTTCGAGGAAATCCTCGAAGACGAGAAAGGCCGTCTCGGCCATGAAAACGACACCGATCTCTCTGCCGTCGAGTGGCAGCATGTCATCTCGCTTTATAAGCGGGCGATCGAAGAGGAACTCGGCGAGGCCTTTCCGCAGGATCCGGAGGTCCAGCTCTGGGGCGCGATCGGCGCCGTCTTTGCCAGCTGGATGAATCCGCGTGCCATCACCTACCGCCATCTGCACAATATTCCGGCCGCCTGGGGCACCGCCGTCAATGTCCAGGCCATGGTCTTCGGCAATCTCGGCAACGCGTCGGCGACCGGTGTTGCCTTCACCCGCAATCCATCGACCGGCGAGAACGAGCTTTACGGCGAATTCCTCGTCAACGCGCAAGGCGAGGATGTCGTTGCCGGCATCCGCACGCCGCAGAATATCACCGAGGCAGCGCGCATCGCATCCGGCTCCGACAAGCCGTCGCTGGAAAAGCTGATGCCGGAGGCCTTCGAGGAGTTCCAGAAGATCTGCGACCGGCTTGAAGGCCATTACCGCGATATGCAGGATCTTGAATTCACGATCGAGCGTGGCACCTTGTGGATGCTGCAAACCCGCTCGGGCAAGCGCACCGCCAAGGCCGCGCTGCGGATTGCCGTCGATATGGCCGAAGCCCGCATGATCACCAAGGAGCAGGCCGTCGCCCGCATCGATCCGGCCTCGCTCGACCAGCTGCTGCATCCGACCATCGATCCGCGCGCGCGCCGCGACATTATCGGCTCCGGCCTTCCGGCCTCGCCGGGTGCTGCAACGGGTGAGATCGTCTTCACCTCCGAAGAAGCTGTTCTGGCGGAAAAGGAAGGCCGAAAGGTCATTCTGGTCCGTGTCGAAACCAGCCCGGAAGACATTCATGGCATGCACGCCGCCGAAGGCATCCTGACCTCGCGCGGCGGCATGACCAGCCATGCGGCCGTGGTCGCCCGCGGCATGGGTATCCCGTGCGTCTCCGGCGCCGGCAACCTGCGCGTCGACGCGCGCAACGAACTGCTGATCGCTCCCGCCGTCACGCTGAAGAAGGGCGACATCATCACCATCGATGGCTCGTCAGGCCAGGTGCTGAAAGGTGAAATCCCGATGCTGCAGCCGGAGCTTTCCGGCGACTTCGGCAAGATCATGGCCTGGGCGGATGAAAGCCGCCGCATGACGGTGCGCACCAATGCCGAGACACCGGCCGACGCCCGCGCCGCCCGCTCTTTCGGTGCCGAAGGGATCGGTCTTTGCCGCACCGAGCACATGTTCTTCGAGGGTGACCGCATCAACGTCATGCGCGAAATGATCCTTGCAGCCGATGAGGCCGGGCGGCGCACGTCGCTGGCCAAGCTCCTGCCGATGCAGCGTTCGGACTTCACGGAACTTTTCGAGATCATGCACGGTCTGCCGGTGACGATCCGCCTGCTCGATCCGCCGCTGCACGAGTTCCTGCCGAAGACCGACGAGGAGATCGCCGATGTCGCTGCCGTTCTCGACCTGAAACCGTCGGACCTGCGTGAGCGGGTCGATACGCTGCACGAGTTCAACCCGATGCTCGGCCATCGCGGCTGCCGGCTGGCGATTTCCTATCCGGAGATCGCCGAGATGCAGGCTCGGGCGATCTTCGAGGCGGCCGTCGAGGCTGCCCGCGAAACCGGTGCTCCCGTCGTGCCGGAAATCATGGTGCCGCTTGTCGGCCTCAAGTCCGAACTCGACTATGTGAAGGCCTGCATCGACGCGGTCGCCAAGGAGGTGATCGGGGAGTCAGGCGTCGAGATCGAATATCTCGTCGGCACCATGATCGAGCTACCGCGCGCGGCCCTTCGTGCCCATGTCATCGCCGAGAGCGCCGATTTCTTCTCGTTCGGCACCAACGACCTGACGCAGACGACTTTCGGCATCTCCCGCGACGATGCCGCTCAATTCCTCAACACTTACATCCAGAAGGGCATCGTCGAGAAGGACCCCTTCGTCTCGCTCGATTTCGATGGCGTCGGAGAGCTGATCCAGATCGCCGCCGAACGCGGCCGCCGTACCAAGAACGGTCTGAAGCTAGGCATCTGCGGCGAACACGGCGGCGACCCCGAATCCATCCGCTTTTGCGAGGAAACCGGCCTCGACTATGTCTCCTGCTCGCCCTTCCGCGTGCCGATCGCGCGTCTGGCCGCGGCGCAGGCGGCGATCAACGGCAAGGGGTGAAGGCGAGGGCTCCGCTATATGGCATTGGGCAGACAGACTTTCACGGCCGGTCTCCGAAGAGATCATATGCCGCCGTGAAAGAGTGAGGAGTTTGCAAATGGCTTTGGCTAGCGCACCAATGGACTGTCCCAGACGATAAACAGCAGCGCCTTGAGTTGGGCGAAACGCTCCGGCCCAAGCTCGGCGCGCCACTCGTCTTCGATGTCGCGCAATATGTCGACCATCTTCCAGAATGCGGCGTGTCCGCGTTCGGTAAACCGGACGATGCGCGCGCTTCCTTCGCCCGGAACGTCGGAGCGGACAATGTAACCAAAACCCTCGAGGCTGCGGAGCAGCTGGTTGATGGCCTGTTTGCTCATGCCGGCGCGCTCGGCGATGATGCCTGGCCGAGCCCCGTCCGGCCCTGGAAACTGCAGAACCGCCATATGCGGCAGGCGCAACTCGTCAAAACCGGCGTCGTTAAGTCCCTTGATCAGTCGGCGCTGGATCGCCTGGGCCGGCACGCGTAGCAGGGCGCCGATCAGCAAGTCCTCGGTTTTCATGGGTAAACCTTCGTGGATGGTGAGCATTGACGATCCGGTAAATTGAGTTTACTGCTAGGTGGTAAACGTAGTTTACCGAAGGAAATTCCACAATGCCACATGGAACTATCGATCCTCGCGTCAATCCTTCCGACGAAATCATTGGTGCCAAGGGGTTCGCGGTTCGCTTCCTGGTGACTGCGGACAACTCGAACGGCAGCATTGCGGCCTTCGAGCTTATGGTCCCGGCCGCACTGCGACTGCCGGCGCCGGCGCACAGCCACGACCACTACGAGGAGACGATCTACGGCCTCGACGGGGTGCTGACCTGGACGGTCGACGAAAAGCAGGTCGACGTCGGGCCGGGGCAAACACTCTGCATTCCGCGCGGCACCGTTCATAGGTTTGATAACAACGGCAGCCAGGACGTGAAGGCGCTCTGTGTGGTCACGCCGGCAGCGATCGGCCCGGAGTATTTCCGCGAGGCTTTTGCGGTGCTCAACGCGGCGGGCGGTGGTCCGCCGGACCGGGCCAGGATGGCGGAAATCATGCACCGTCACGGTATTATGCCAGCGATGCCCCCGATGTAGGGGCAGGTGGGGTGATCATTCGGTGGTCCGGGTGCGCGCGTGAGTGTCCGCGGAGCTTTGGTCCTCAAACAGGCGGTTTTGTCGAGGGCTTTCTAAAGCGCCGCGGAAGGTTGCTCGCCGCGACTGGACCATATTTGACCGTCACTTATCAATGAAATCCCGCACCGTCTTGTTGTACCCGTCCGGGTCCTGCAGCATGGCGAAATGGCTGGCGTTTTCGAGGATGACCAGCTTTGCCTCGGGAATGGTTTTTGCCAGATAATCCGTATGCTCGCGGGTGATTGCCTCGTCATGGTCGCCGAGAACGATCGCCGTCGGCGTGGTGATTTTCTTCAGGTCGTCGTCGCTCCAGTTCGGCTGGCTTGCCCACATGCCGCTGATCTGGGTGACGAAGGCATCATATTCGGTCGGTGTCGGGGAAATCTTCCTGTAAACCTCGCCGGCCTTTTCGATGTAGGTGGCAAAGGTCTTGTTCTCCATCACCGTCGGAATGACGCCCTCGGTCTTGGAATTGGCGGCCTGGGCAAACAGCCGGGTCAGGCGTTCGGGATGATGAATGGCGATATCCAGGCCGATGATGCCGCCGTCGCTCCAGCCGACGATCGCCGTCTTGTCGATCTTCAGATAGTCGAGCAGAGCCAGATAATCCGACGACATTAAGTCGTAGCTATAAGGATCGGCATTGCGGGTCGACCGGCCATGGCCGCGGCTTTCGGCGACGATGACGGTATGATCCTTCGAAAGATCGGTCACCTGTGCGCCCCAGACATCGGCATAACCAAGTCCGCCATGGATCAGGAGGACCGGAGGGCCGGAGCCGTAGACGGCGTAGTACATCTCTATCCCGTTGACCGGCGCGGTGCCGCTCTTGTCGGCCTTGGGCAGTGGTAGAGGTTCGGGGAGTTCCTGCCAGCGTTCCGCCGCCAGCGAGGGTGCCGCGGAGAAGATGAAGAAGGCGCAGAGTATCTTCAGTATGGCTTTCATGAAAAATATCCCATTCATTATTGCACCCATCATAGGCGGCAATCGCCGTTGCCAAAGCAAAAGCCGTGGCCTTTTCGGGTGAAATGGGAAAATTTCTTGCTGGGAGGGAAACGGACGTGCCGTTAGCGGACGACGACTGGCCTGTTCCAGCCCCACATCATCGGATCGTTACCATATCTGAAAGCGCGTGAATCCGCCCGTCGGTCGAGATCGATACGCTGCAGGCAGGTGGCGAGTGCATCGGTGTTGCGGCGGAACCCGTAGGACATGCACGTCTTTTCATCAGCGGCGCGGCGCTCTTCCGGCGTCATCGTCGCGCAACTGGCAAGGGTTGCGCCAAGGGCCAGAAGCGACAGGATTTTCCGGATATGCATACTCAGACCTTGTAGTGGTTTGCAGACCCCATCCGTCTATCAGATGCGTTGCAGTACATCCACAAAGGCTTCGGCAAAATTCTTCAGGCCCGCCGTCTTCTCATTGGGCGTCTCGATGCGGATCGTGGCGCCGTCGGTCTCAAGGCAGGCAAAGATCGTCGCCATCGCCGTACTGCCGTCCTGCGGAATGCGTAGAACCGCGATCCGGTCGCAATCATCAATCAGACCGGATGCTGGTAGCTCGAACAGAAAAGCTCCGTCGATGGCGGCAGCGGCGCCACGGACATGGGCGGAGAAGCCATCCGGGCCTGTCGTGAAGCCGTCGAGCGAAAGCTCGAGTTCAAGAAGTTCCATCGTCAGGCCGGAATCTGCAGCAGGCACAACCGGTTGTGTGGCCGCCGCTCCCGTCTTGGGTTCGGATGATAGCATGTTCTCTCTCCTTTCAGGCAGCCGGAAAGACAAACCTTTCCCACGTGCCTGGAAATCCTGATGTGTGTGCTAACCGGCCCAACAGCGCATGGACCGGGGAAACACGGCTGATCCCCCTCGTTAAGACATGGTCAAGGAGAATGGCGAATTTGCGGCATGTTGCGGATTGCCAATACTGGGCTGTGCTTGCCTGCCACATTCACGGTTCTCCTGTGATCTTGGTGAAAACCGCTTCACACCTTTCGGCATCATGCTCTAAACAGGAGAAAGGTTGCCGCGCACGGCCAAGGGATTGATTCTGCCAGATGATGATCAAGTATGAGCGCCCCACGTCTCTTGCCGCCCGCTGGGCGCGCCGGATCGCCCGCTTTGCCTTCGGTCTCTTTGCCGCGGCCCTGCTGGCGCATCGTTTCGGTCCGCTGCTCACACCGCATTTCGTGGCGCTTGCGGTGTTTTCGGCGGGACTTGCACTTCTGGCCGTGGGGCTCGCGATCGTCGGCTTCGTCCGGCTCTGGCAAGTGGCCGCTGTCGGCGGCGTTGCCTCGTTCGTAGCCCTTCTTTATGCGGCGCTGCCAATCGGTGCCGCCGGTTCCGCGCTCGGTGAATATTTCTCCAAGCCGGCGATTTACGATGTCAGTACCGACACCGTGACGCCGCCGCCCTGGATCAAGCCGCCGGATGCGGAGCAGGGCTGGCTGAAGCGCCCGCGCGATGTGACGCCGCAGGACCGGGAGGCGCAGATCGTCGCCTATCCGGGCGTGACCGGCCGCCGGTACGACGGCGCGCTTGACCGCGTGTTCCAAGGGGTGAAGATCGTCGCTGAGAAGACAGGCATCAGCATCGTTGCGCAGGAAGGCGAGGAAAACGCCGAGGCCGATCTCGAAGACATGGTCGTCAAGCCCTCGGATGCGGCGCCCACCGACAGCGAGCCGGACGACGTACCGATCCCGCTGACGCGTCCGGATCGGGTTCCGGGCGAGATGCAGCCCGGGCGGCGCTCGTCCGATATCCTGGTGCAGGGAGAGTGGCGGACGCTGATCGTCGGTTTTCGCTTCGATGTGCTGATCCGGTTACGGGAAGAAGCGGAAACCACCTTCGTCGATATGCGCGTGGCGTCCCGTTACGGCGCCCACGATCTGGGCCTCGGTGCCGCCTTCGCTGACCAGTTCCTGCACGCTCTCGATGCGGAGCTGTTGGGCATCGCGGGGGATTGATCCTGTCTTTTCCCGTTACCGTCAGGCCGCTGGTGCGGCGAAACAGGCAGTGATCCACGCGACAAAGGCTGAGGCTTCCGGCGATAGCTGATCGAAGTCGCGTGCCACCAGAAAGTAGGCGCCATGGCCCACAGACGGGCCGAACGGCTGAATGATGCGGCCGGCATCCAGGTCGTCCCGGGTGAGAGCTGCATCGACAAGCGCCACCCCGTGGCCGCGCAGGACTGCCTGCAGCGTCAGTGATCCATCGGTATAGATCGGACCGCGCATGATGTCCGCCTCCGGCGCCAATCCGGCCGCGGCAAACCAGCGTGTCCAGACATCGCGGTTTTCCTCGTGCAGCAGCGTGTAGGACAAAAGGTCGGCCGGCGTTTCGAGGGGTGGCTTGCCCGCAAGGAGCGCCGGCGATACGGCCGGCACCATGGCGGCATCGCAGAGGTGGCGGGATTGCGTGCGCGGCCAGGCGCTCGCCTTTGCACTGTGGCGGATGGCAAGCTCCGCATCATCGCTGCGAAACTCGACCAGTCTGCCTTCGGATTCAACGGAAACGTCGATCCCGGGGTGAAGCGTGCGAAAATCCGCCAGATGCGGTACCAGCCAGCAGCCGGCAAAACTGGGCTCGGCGTTGACCGTCAGCAGCGCGACGGCTTTTTTTGCGCGAAGTTCCTCGAGGCGGGCATCGATAGTGTCGAAGGCGGCTGCCAGGGTTTCAAGCAGTCGCGATCCTTCGGCGCTGAGACGCACCTTGCGATGGTGTCGCGTGAACAGCGCCGTTCCCAACAGCGCCTCCAGTTCACGCACCTGTCGGCTGATCGCCGCTTGCGAAACGAACAGTTCCTGCGCGGCGAGCGTAAAGCTTTCCAGCCTTCCCGCCGCCTCGAAACTGCGCAGGGCCGTCAGGGGCAATCGTCCGCGCTTCATCGCATAACCTCAAGTCATTCGAAGGTGACAATAAGCTCGTTTGTCGGCCATGGGCAAGCGGGATCACACTCGGGGCATCGATGGATTTGAAAAGGACGACGGTGATGAATGCGATCCTGAGACTTTGGATGGACGTCATCCTGCTCCTGACCTTGCAGCGTAACGTCGGACACAGGCCGTCCACGGATGGCAATGCCGAATGGTTCAGTCGGCCGGAGGGCGAAGCCAGCCGGTATAACGAACGATCAAACTGGTTAGCGGACTAGTGATCTCGACATGAAAGCGGAAGACGCCGTCCTGTTCCTTCTCGAATGTGTCGCCGCCGGGCGCGAGGAACAGCGGTAGCGGCAGGCCAAGAAAACACCAGCCGCGGATCACCAGCCGCAGGCGGCCCTCGTCTGGCACAAGTGCGATCAGTACTCGGAATGGTCCGAAATCCTCGGCCAGCAGGCAGGCGTCGCGGTCGGTAGCGGCGGATTGCACGCTGCGGAAGGATTTTGTCCCGAATGTACGGATCCAGGTCTCGCGACCATCTTCGCATTCGAAGCGGACGCTGACCGGAATATCAGGGTTGTCAGCCGGAAATCCGATGACGGCGGCAATCAATCGGGCCAGCAGGCCAGTGCCGCGCTCGACCTTGGCGCGTCCTTCGACGGTTCGCGTCACTACGTTGTCATGCAGGGCGGCAACGGCGGGCGGCAGGCTCATCCAGGCGCTCCCCAGCAAGCGCCGATAGAGCGGCACGGCCTCTGCGGGCGGGCTGTCGTCGCGAATGCCGGAGCGGATGGCAAAACGGGCAAACAGCGGCGCAAAATCTGCAAGAGTCAGTTCGCCTGCCGCCGGACGCGCGCCGGATGGTGGTTTCCGTTCCGAAAGCCAGCCACGGATTATCGCCTCGGCCGCCATCGCCGGAATGAATGGACCGTCATCGCCTTCGGCGACCAGATTCCAGGATCGCGCGAGCCTGCTGCCGTCGGCGGCCGTGCCCGTGGCAGCAACGAACATGCCGCCGCGATGTTCGCCGAAGGCCAGGCGCTGCGAGACCCGATGAAACAACGATGCGAACGGCGAAAGGGACGGTAGCAACCGCAACCGCGCCAGCCAGCCGCAGAGACCGAGCAGGCTTTGCAGGAACTGCGGCTCGGCGCCGGCGCCGGTGAACACCGCTTTCAATCCCGGCAAGGCCTGCGGCAGCAGGGCAAGATCCGGCGTATCGGCAAGAGCAAAGCGGCGGCTGTTCAGGGGAATACCGCCCGGCGGGGCGATCGTGCGGCGGATGCCGCCCATCAAGCCGTACCCCATCGTCTGCCGTCCATCGCGGATGACCGCCACCGGCTTGCCGGCATAGCTCGAAACGGCCTTGATGACGTTCAGACCCATGCGGGCCTTGGGAGAGGGAGCGATGCCGGATGTCACCGTTTCGATACTGGAAAATCCCGGTTTCAGCGCGTCCAGCGCTGCGAAGGAGAGGGCGGGAAAGCTGCTGCAGCCGGAAAGGGCGAAGACGCCGTTTTCCACAGCCGCTTCATCGAGGATGGAGATGCCGGCCACGAACGCAGTCGCGTCGGCAAGATCTAGATAGCAGATGCCAAGCGCGACGCAGGTTTTGACCAGATGATACGGGTTCGGACCGGCATCCTGAAACGGCCCGGAGGCATCGATGAGAAGATCGGGTTTGAGCGCGGACAGAACCACGCCCGCGTCGCCACTGCGATCCATCACAACAGGCTCCAGCGTCGCCTTGGCCTCGACCGCTCCGGCAAAAGCCTTCGCCTTGTCGAGCGATCGCCCGGCGATCAGCAGCGTCAGCCGTGGTTCGTCGGCAAGCAGCCGCACCAGCCTGCCGCCGAAGGTGCCGTAGCCGCCAAGAATGAGAATCCGCAGCCGTCCGGCATTCATGCGAGAAACCGGCTGCGATGCTCCGGCGTCGGCACGAAACAGGCATTGCGGCGGCCCGCAATGCGGTAGCGGTTGCGCGCCACCAGCTCATAGAGCGGATCGCGCAGCGCCGTTGGGACCAGACGCAACACGCTGACAAGGTTCCATGGAAAGCCGAGCCCGGCTGCCATGCGCAGCGATCCCCCCGATTTCAGATAGGCGCTACCGCCTTCGATCAGGATGTTGGTCTCGTAGTTGCGGCTGTCGAGGCCATAGTGCCGGTAGAGTGCTTCGCCGAGCGGCGATTGCGCGGTGATGAAGCGGTATCGGCCCTGCCGGTCGTGGCGCAGCACGAAGTTCACCCAGCCGGAGCAGAAAATACATTCGCCGTCGAAGACGATGATGGGATGATCGTCGGCAAAGGTCGGCACGGCCGGATCGTTGCGGTAGCTGTGGGCCGGCCGGGCTTGCATCAGCTCGCCCCTCCGGCCGCCAGGCGATAGGCGCCGGTCAGCGACGGCGGGCCATCGGTCTCGACCTGGCCACGTTCAACGAGATCCTCGATATGCGCAAAAACCGACAGCGCCGCGGCGCCATGCAGGCGCGGATCCGTGGTCGCGTAGATCACCTTGACCATATCGGGGATAAACGCGTCGCCGGCGCGCACCCGTTCCAGCACGGCGCGCTCGCGCATCCGCCGGTGGGCGCGAAGACCGCGCAAAAAGGCGGCAGGTTCCTTCACCGGGCCGCCATGGCCGGGCAGGTAGAGCCGGTCGTCGCGGCCGAGCAGCTTTTCCAAAGAGGCCATGTAGTCGGTCATCGATCCGTCCGGCGGCGCGACGATCGAGGTCGCCCAGGCCATGACGTGATCGGCGGAAAAGACGATGCCGGTATCGTTCGGTCCATTATCCCCGAGCGCGAAAGCCGCGTGGTTGGCGGTGTGGCCGGGCGTCAGAAGTGTCGTCAGCGACCAGCCGTCACCCTCCACCCTGTCGCCATCGGCCAGCGCGATATCGGGCACGAAATCCATGTCCGAGCTCTCGGCGAAGGGGTTGATCTCGCCCGCGTGCAGCAGGCGTGCCGCCCGGTGCGGCCCCTCGGCGACGATGAGCGCGCCGGTCTCCGCCTTCAAGCGGCGGGCAAGCGGGGAGTGGTCGCGATGCGTGTGGCTGACGGCGATATGGGTGACTTCGCGACCCTTCAATGCCGCCATCAAAGCCTGGAAATGTGCCTCGTCCTCCGGCCCCGGATCGATCACCGCAACGGATCTGTCGCCGACGATATAGCTGTTGGTGCCGTGGAAGGTGAAGGGGCCGGGATTGTTGACGGTGATGCGCTGGACACCGTCCGCCACCGTCACCGCTTCGCCATGGGCGGGTTGGAAATTCAGGTCGAAGTCTGGGCCTTCCATGCGCCGTCTCTTCACTTGTACTCGACTTCGATGAAGGACATGAATTCCTTGCCGTTGTTGACGACATTGTGCTCGACGCCCGCCTCGCGCCGGTAGGCCTGACCCTTGGCGATATCCACCCGCCTCTCACCGCCCGGCTCTTCCAGCAGGAACCGGCAATCAGTCATCGGGATGACGACATAGCCCATGCCATGCACATGATGACCGGTATCGGCCCCCGGCTCGAAATCCCATCGCGTGATCCGCACCACGTCGTCATCGAGAAGAACAGTCGGCTTGGCAGGCGGGCGGGCGCGAAAAATGCTCATGGAGGTCTCCGGTTCTGGAGCGAGACCCTAGCCTAGAAAATCGATGACAGAAACGGATTTCCGGTATCGACCTTGCGTCTTTTCAACGCTGTTCCGGTGCTGCTGAACGTCGTGCATTGTCTGCATGCCGCTGCCCCTCACCCTAGCCCTCTCCCCCGCAGGCGGGAGAGGGGACGACGGAGCCTTGTCGCTTTTCCCTTCTCCCCGTTCAAGGGGAGAAGGTGGCCGGCAGGCCGGATGAGGGGCAGTCACAAATATTATGTGTTCGCCAGCGTGCGGCTCGACGCCATCCATTCGAAAAATCCGCGCAAAACCCCAACTTAAGCGTTGTCGCATGCGTGCGGCTTTGCTAAACCGGCTCTCGATTTGGCTTGGCGATTTGCCGACCGCCAAACGTTGGGGCGTAGCCAAGCGGTAAGGCAGTGGTTTTTGGTACCGCCATCCCTGGTTCGAATCCAGGCGCCCCAGCCACGCTTCCTTTTCAAGTCAAGAATCCGAGTTTCCAGAACTTCTGCCTTAGCTGAAAACACAGCCGTTTTTCAAACGGCGGCTGCGGCTCGGCGCGTTCCTTTCCATCTTCGAAGCCATTTGGTCGCGTAGTGGCCTAGAAACACAAACAACGCCAGGATCGACGCGTTGTGCACGAAGAAGCCGAGGGTGGACGCTTCGAAGTCCCAGAAGTCCATGGTGACCTGGGCGGTGAGTTTCGATCCGATCCCCATCACGACCGAGCTATGGATACCATAGGCGGCGATCGCAATGGCGGCCATGCGCAATAAAGCAACGCGGACTGTGTTCGGGGTGGTGATCCCGCAGAGGCCTCGGATCGTCGCCATGATCATCGACCAGCGCATTCCAAGATGAATGGAGACGATAACCAGCGCCCAATATGCGGCGAGCGCATGGATTTGACGAATACTGTATCCGCCGCTCAGAGGCAGGAAGCTGAATACGCTTCGCGAGATCATCAGGCTCGTCACCAATAGAACCAGCATGATTGACGCGAGAGACGCGATGGTCACCGTGTTGCTCAACCCGAGCGCTTCCCGAGGGGCTTTTGAAAGCCTGCCGTACCAGCGTCTGTTGAAGACGTTGTGGACGATGATCAGCAGGAACATAGCCGTGCCGATCAACTCGTGGGAGACGTTGTCCAGCCAATAATAGGCGAGGCCTGCAAGCAGCAGACCCACGGCTATGAAGCCGAGGGCCAGTCGCAGGAGGAACATAGGGTTCAAGGCGGGTTCCTTTCAGACGTCGGCACGCTTGGCGATGCCTAATCGATCATCGTTCCGTCGAAGCCCGGGATACGATCGTAGGTGAAGAGGAATTCGCTGTCCGACCGTCCCTGATGGCAGGACTGACAACGCGCGGTGTTCTCGGCCATGTTGATGGACCTGTCGGGTTTGAACCACTGGAACTGCCAGTCACCCGTTCGCCGGTCTTCCGGATATTCCGCGCCCCATCCTTGGCCTTTTTCCATGACGAAGTAGCGGAAGACTTTCCCATCCCGATAGTCGACAAGCACGAAATGCGTGCCGTTCGGGATCGGTTGGCCGTTCTTGACGGCGGCGATAGCCTCTGGCGTCGTCAGCATGTGCTCGGTCACGTTTCCGCGCTTGACGGTGGTGTAGTGGGTGAGCTTGTCGATATTCTCAGGAAACGTCGTGCGATTGGGTTCCGCAACAGCCTGCCAGCCGACCATGGTGGCAACGACCGCGGCGGCGGGAAGCAGAATGGTGCGAATTGGAAATGGTTTCATAGCCTTACTTCCGTTGGTCAAGGTTTCGAGGAAGGTGTTGTCGTGGCGCTCTTTCCCTGCGGTGCCTTGGTGATCGCTCAGGAGGCATTTTGCGGTCTCACATCGGTGCCGATGATTGTGGCCCGGTGCTGGCGCACGATGAACGCCACGACCAGCACGAGTGCGAGAGCCATCATCACGGACGAACCTGTCAACGCCATGCTAACGCGGTGGGCGAGCAGCTCCGTCCCTTCCAGCCCCGATGTGCCGAAGGCGGCGATGGCCACCAGGACAGCGAGGCCAAGTGAACTGCCGGTTTGGTGGGCCACGTTGACCGCGCTCGAGGCGGCCCCGGCGTCGTTGCCGGCCACTCCCGAGATGCCCGATGTCGTGAGAGGGCTGAGCACAAAGCCCTGACCCAGACCGATCAGGACCATCGGCAGTCCGATGCCCGTCAGGTAGGTCGTGTCAAGCGAGACCTGGCTGAGCCAGATCATCCCAACGAGGCCGATGACAAAGCCTGCTGCCAGAAGACGGGCATTTCCGTATCGGCGTGTCAACTGAGGGACGACCATGGCTGCCGCGAAGTTCACGAGGGTGGCAGGCAGGAACGCCATTCCCGCAACCGCTGGCCGATAGTGGGAAACGCCCTGCATGAACTGGGTGATGAAAAAGAAGAAACCGATCATCGCACCGAGGAACAGGACGCGTGCTGCATAGGCTGCGGCACGTTCACGGCTGGCAAACAGGTGCAACGGCATGATGGGATGAGAGGCGCGGCGCTCGACCACAATGAAGAGTGCGAGCAGAGCAAGCGAGGCAACGAGCAGGGAGATGGTCCCAGGGTCGCTCCAGCCGTGGGTCGCCGACCGGATGAGGCTGTAGACCAGCGCAACCATGCCTATGGTGGAGGCCAAGGCGCCGGCGACGTCGAACTGACCTGGTTTGCGCGCGGGTTCGGGAATGGTGTGCAGAGCTGCCAGGATCAGGCCGGCACCGATAGGCAGGTTGATGAAGAACCCGACCCGCCAGGAAAGCCAATCGGCAAGAATCCCGCCGAGCACGAGGCCGACGCTCGCCGCGATACCCGCCACCGCACTGTAATAGGAAACTGCGCGGGTACGTTCGCTGCCTTCCGGGAAGGTCGTCTGCAGCAGTGCCAGCGTAGACGGGGCGAGGATCGCGCCGCCCAGGCCTTGAACAGCACGTGCGCCAATCATCCAGGCAGGCGTTTGCGCCAGGCCAATAGCGAGGGACGAAACGGTGAAGAGAGCCAGGCCGGCGATCAGCATCCGCCGGCGCCCGAGGATGTCGCCCGCCCGGGCGCCGAGCAGCAGGAAGCCACCGAAGGTCAGGGTATAGGCGCTCTGGACCCAGGCGAGTTCAGCGTCGGAAAAGCCGAGTTCCCGATGGATGTTCGGAAGTCCCGTCAGCACGATCGAGGTGTCGAGCACGATCATCACATAGCTGAGGAGGATGATTGCGAGGATCGCCGTCTTGTTGAGCGTGGCGTTTGTGGGTGACATTTTTCTCGCCTGTTCAATGGCGGTCATGACAGATACTGCTCGTCCGTCACCTTCTCTATCCAGTCGACGGCCTTGCCATCGAGCAATTCCTGTATGGCGATATGGGTCATGGCCGTGGTCGGCGATGCTCCATGCCAGTGGCGCTCGCCCGGCTCGAACCAAACCACGTCGCCTGGACGGATTTCCTCGATCGGCCCGTCTTCCCGCTGTACGCGGCCGCACCCTGCGGTGACCACAAGGATCTGCCCCAGCGGATGTGTGTGCCAGGCGGTACGCGCACCCGGTTCGAAGGTCACCGAATTGCCGGCCACACGGGCAGGATCGCGGACAGGGAACAGCGGATCGATGCGGACGGTTCCGGCAAACCAGTCAGACGGTCCCTGGCCCGACGGTTGGGTTCCTGCTCTTCTGATTTCCATGGGATGTTCCTTCCTCAATCATGTAAGGGCGAATGTCGCCGTCATCTTGGAAGGACAAATAACACCGGGCAGGTAACCCGATTAGATGGAGGAAACCGCATGAACCCGTGAATGGCATTCATGAATGTTGCGAGCAGACGCATGGCGCAGCTACTGCTGCTTCCACTCGCAGCTGGCCGCAAGCCCGATACACTCACAAAGCACTGGGAGGGTCTATCGCTTCGCTGTTGCGTAACGCGTCCATCAGAACGGCGAATGCCGGAGACAGTTGGCGGCGGCTTGGATAGTAGAGATGGTAGCCCGAAAATGGCGGACACCAGTCCGACAGGACACGGATCAAACGCCCGTCGGCGATCTCCTCGCGTACATGGTCTTCCAGGAGGAAGGCAAGTCCCGCACCGCGCCGGGCAGCGTTGAGCGCCATTCGCGAGACGTTGAAGGCGAGCGGCCCGTCGACGCGGACCCGAAGCTCGCGCCCGTCTTTTTCGAATTCCCAGGCGTAGAAGCCTCCGTAGGTCGGTAGCCGCAGGTTGATGCAGGCGTGTGCCGTCAAATCCTGCGGCGTAAGAGGTTTGAGGCGCCCTTCGAAATAGGACGGCGCACCGACAACGGCCATCCGCATTTCGGGACCGATCCTGACCGCGATCATGTCCTTGTCGACCTGCTCCCCCAGCCTGACACCCGCATCGTAGCGCTCAGCGACAATGTCCGTAAGTCCATTGTCCACCACGATCTCGACCTTGATATCGGGATAGTCCGGCAGCAGCCGCTCGACGGCTGGCCAGAGGACTTTCTCGGCAGCATGCTCACCCGCCGTGATGCGTACGGTTCCCGCAGGTTTGTCTCTCAGTTCGGTGAGCGCCGAAAGCGCCGCTTCGATTTCCTCGAACTGGGGTCTGATTGTCTGAAGCAACCGCTCGCCGGCTTCGGTGAGCGAAACGCTACGCGTTGTGCGCGTCAGCAGCCGAACGCCCAGACGTTCTTCCAGGAGACGGATCGTGTGACTGAGAGCAGACGGTGAAAGGCCAAGTTTGGCGGCCGCTTTGGTGAAACTCCGCTCACGGGCGACGACGAGAAAGGTGCTCAGATCACTGATGGTATCCCGCGCCATTTTTGAATCCTATTCAGTACCGCATGCTCACTTTGCACTCTAATCGTGTTCTGTTCTATCCGCTAGATAGTCCTCGACAACACGGGCAGGGAAGGCCGATCTAAGAAGTCGGCTGCCTGTCCCATCTCTCAATCCAATTCTCTAAGGAGCGACCAATGAAAACGCGCAAACTCGGCCAAAACCTCGAAGTCTCCGCACTCGGTCTCGGCTGCATGAGCATGAGCGCCGCGTATGGGCCGCCTGCCGACAGGGCTGAGATGATCAAGCTTATCCGTGCGGCCCATGACCGTGGCGTCACGCTCTTCGACACCGCCGAAGCCTATGGCCCGTTTGTCAACGAGGACCTCGTCGGCGAGGCGCTCGCCCCGATCCGTGACCGTGTCGTCATCGCCACCAAATTCGGCTTCGACATCGACATGGCGACTGGAGAGCGGCGCAGCGGTCTCAACAGCCGACCGGAGCATATCAGACGCGTTGTTGACGCGATGCTGAAGCGGCTGAAGACCGACCGGATCGATATCCTGTACCAGCACCGGGTCGACCCGGATGTTGCGATCGAGGACGTCGCCGGCGCGGTCAAGGACCTGATCGCTGAGGGCAAGGTGAAGCACTTCGGGCTTTCCGAGGCAGGTGCCGCCACTATTCGTCGGGCCCATGCGGTTCAAGCCGTGACGGCCATCCAGAGCGAATATTCGCTGTTCTACCGCGGGGCGGAAACCGAGACGCTTCCGGTGTTGGAAGAGCTCGGCATCGGTTTCGTCCCCTTCAGCCCGCTTGGCGCGGGCTTTTTGACCGGCAAGATCGACGAGAACACCAGGTTCGACGCATCCGACTTCCGCAACAGCGTGCCCCGCTTCTCGCCGGAAGCCCGGAAGGTAAACCTTGCCCTTGTCGATATGATCAAGGGCGTCGCCGACCGCAAGGACGCGACAGCGGCGCAGGTCGCGCTCGCATGGCTGCTTGCGCAGAAACCCTGGATCGTTCCGATCCCCGGCACCACGAAGCTTCATCGCCTCGCGGAAAACCTCGGATCGGTGGACGTGGAATTGACGACCGACGACCTGCGTGAGATCGATGCCGCGGCCTCGAAGATCGACGTCATGGGCGAACGGCTGCCCGAGGCCGCGCTCAAGATGACCGGCCGCTGATAGCTGGCGACCGGATTTTGTCTAGGTCCCTGAAGAGGGGCCTAGATCATGACGCGCTCGTCAAAACGGCGATGGCTTGCAGAAATTGCCGGGCCTTACTTTCCGGAAAAGACAACGTTCGCAAAGCAAACCCGCCGGTTGGAACCGGCGGGTGCGTTCATGTCAGCTCGGATGGCGGAAGGTCCTACTTCGCCTTGTCGCCGGCGAGGAATTCGTCGCACCAGCTCGGGCCAGACGATTTCTTGACATCGCCGAGAACGTGGACTGAGCGGATCACGTAGTCGGAGGAGACATTGAGCTGGACAGAGCAGCTGAGGAACTCGGTGCGGGCAGACGCGATCTTCTTGCCCTTCTTGCCGTTTTCGCCTTCGGCATATTGCGCCGGGATCGTCCGCTTCTTGTAGCCGCCCTTCCAGGAATAGACCGTCATGTCGCCGCTTGCGACGTCCGACTGCGGCGGGCCGAAGGCGGCGAAGAAGACGCCGGCGGGCTGGCCCTTCCAGCGGGCTTCGACGGCATTTCTGGCCGGGCCCACGGTGGTGCAGCCGGCAAGCGCCAGCGCAAGGCCGGCCACGGTCATCAAGCGGAAATTCATCTGGTCACGTCCCTTTGGCTTTCGTTCTGAAACATCGGTCTGCCAAGGCGGCGCAATACACTTGTAGCCAAGGCTTTCGACCCTGCCTCTAACGCTAAACCGATTGAAAGAAAATCGGCTGAATGACTTATATGCGCGGTTCCGCGCATAAATTCGCAAGCGTTGCCGAAAGGCCCCAGCAGCGGGGTTCCGGGCTACCTGGCGGTATCCAGAACCTCGGCACAGGGCGGCAGGCTAAGGCCGGCACCCGTCGCGTCGTTGCTGTCCCGGGTGCTGGTGATGCGGTCGTGTTGATGCTGCCGATTGTAGCACGACAGGTGACTTATCCCGTTGTTTTCAGTCAACTTGGCAATTTTTCGAATTTGCGCCTTGTGGAAAGGAAAATGCTGTTCTATAGAGGCGCCGCTGGTCACGGAGTGTAGCGCAGCCTGGTAGCGCACGTCGTTCGGGACGACGGGGTCGGAGGTTCGAATCCTCTCACTCCGACCAGCTAAACAAGGCTTTCAGGGAGCCTTGATGTTTCTCCCGTACGGTTTCAGAACGCATTTGCTGCAAACTCTGATGATTGTGCCGGTATGCCCGCTCGAATTTATCCGACATAGTGACGAGTGAGGCGGCTGATTCCTGAACGTCGATGCCGGCGTTCGCCAGCCGCGTAGGCCTCAGGATGTGCAGTGTCACATCCTCTCCGAGCGTGCCCATGACCTTGCGGTACATCGCCCGGCACGGCGTGACCGCTTAAGAACATCAGGCGTCGTCATCAAAGCCAAGCTCTAGGTGACGTGTCGGATCATCATCCCCAAAATCTTCATCAACGAACGTCTTGGGGATCATTTCTTCGATCTGGCGAAGCGCGCTCATATCCTTTTCTGTGAGGCCGGCATAGATTTGAAAGTGTTGATGCCGCGCGCCGACGAATGTCTGCCCATGGTTGGCGAACCCGACGGACATCATATACTTCTCAAGGAGCATTCGAAAATCGGGTTGTTCGCTCACTCGGTTGCCTTTTATCTAAGGGTTATTGTCAAAAATCGTCGTCTTGAATGGCATGCAATATTTTTTCATCCATATTGAAATGTTTTGCGCTTAGGGCGGCAACGCATATTGCAATGGCTGGTGTAGCTGCCGAAAAGATCGGTCCATCATTGATCCGTGCGGTGGCGTTTCTCTGGTTCCAGGAAAATCCTCCGGTGCAGCCGGGAACCAACGCTAGGGCCAACAGCTTCGCAGCGTCGATTTTTGCGGTGAAATATGGGAGGTTGCTACTTTCCTCGCCGCTGACCGAATACAGCCACACGACTTTCTGTTTTTTACTTGGTTTATCAACCTTAACTTGGCGCTCATACCCCATGATCTCGCTGATGGCTATGTCGAGGTTCCGATCAGGCCCATCGGCGTGCTGAAGGTCCAAAATCAGGTCTGCTATCGATTTCATCGTGGCGTTCTCTCCTGAATCTGCCAACGCATAGCGGAGAATTCCAAACTCCTCAACCAAGCACGTAAAGACGAAAATGATCACCGAAATCCAGCGGCGCTTGACGGCGCTCGGCCACAGGCCAAGGCTAGCAGACGGCGTTGCAGGCCCGAAGACAACAGAGGCTTGAAGACGGCACGAGCGTGCGCAGGGTCTGGTGGCCGATGGCTCGCAGGGCCGCGCATGCTGGCAGAGCTATTCCCGACCGCAGGGGCGCCCACGGGCGATCCGACCGCGTTCGGCGATGGAGACGTCTTACGCCGGCCAGGCAGCCATAGCGCAACGCGAGGGCAACAAACTGATCTCATATCGCGACTGTTGCGGCATCCCGGCCAATGGCGTGAAGCATGCTTCGGCCGTTGGCGCTGCGGCCGGGGGCTGGGTCTATCCCTCGACCTAGCTTGATGACTTCTCTCTCGATACATCGCCGTGTATCACATCGTCGTCTTCCTTGACCGAAAAACGAAAGATGACCTACAACCGTTGACACCTGTATTTGTCGCAGGTCCTCGTCATTTCCCGCGTCCGCTTCAGCTTCCGGCGCTCACGTCGGCCCACCAGCAGGAACCCTTGCCCATGTTCGATATCCTCTGGCGTAGTGTGACGATCGGCGTGGGCGGCACGGTGCTTATGGATCTGTGGGCCTTTCTGTTGTTCCTGCTGGCCGTCCAGGCGCGGCCGAACTGGGCGCCGGTCGGGCGCTGGTTCTGGCATCTTCGCACGGGAAAAGTCTTCCACGAGGATATCGGCAAGGCCACGCCCTATGAGCACGAGCTCGCTCTGGGCTGGATCGGCCATTATGTGGTCGGCATTCTCTACGGCATCCTGCTGGTCATCTTCGCAGGCCCATCCTGGCTTGCAGCGCCAACCTTCCTTCCGGCCTGGATCATCGGCATCGTCACGGTCGGCGCCGGCTGGTTCCTGCTGCAGCCGGGGCTCGGAATCGGCTGGGCTGCCTCGAAGCTTCCGAATGCCAACAAGGTGCGTTTGCTCAATCTTGTCTCTCACACGGTTTTCGCCGCCGGCATGTATGGAACAGCACTTCTCATCGGTTAGAAAGATGGTTCTTGCCGTCGCTCATCCCATGCTATGCCATTCGCGCAACTGAGCTTGAGGACATATTTTGAAAAAGATAGACGACCTGATCGCTTCCGTGACCAGCATTCACGACCGCTACAAGGGCGGCCGCATGGAGCGAGAGACGGTGCGGGAATGGGTGCTCGGTCTTGGCGGATACCCGGCGCCTTATGCCGAGCCGATGCGCGAAGCCGCTGCATGGTTCAGGCCCTTGCGTGATATGGAGCCTGAAGCGCTGAAGGTGGCGGATTTGGAGAAGCTGCAGGCTATCGTCGAAGCGGATGCTTCCCGTTCAAAGGCCCGGACTGGCTGAATGCGGTGGGCATTGCTTTCCGGCGGCGTAGTCGCCACAGCCGCGCTCATCTTCCTGCTCATATCCGGTTTTGGCGATGTTCCCTGTCAGGACGGACAATGGAGCAAAGCGCAGCAGACCTGCATCCCCGATTAAAAGCGGGACCTCGTAGCTGACAACAAAAAGGCCGGTCGAAACGACCGGCCCTTTTCATCAAATCAGATCGGCAGCCTGCCTAGCCATCAATTCCGTCAAGCACTTCGGCGGCCTTGCCGGCGTTGACGCGGCGGATGTCGGCTTCCTCGCGACGGCTGGCGAAGAGTTCGGTCGCCATCAGCTGATCGGCGAGATCGGCCGGCAGCGAGAGGATGACGCGGCTGTCTTCGGTGTGGATGCCGGAAAGCGACGAGCGCTTGCCGGTGATCATGCCGCCGGCCACCGTGTTGTTGGTGTCGGGATCGATCAGGATGAAGGCGCCGGTCGTGCGGTTCTGCTCGTAACTGTCAAACACCGCCTGTTCGTCGAAGGCGAGATGCACCTTGCCGATGGCGTTCATGGAGAGGCCGTCGGTGTGGTGGTTCCACTTGCCGCTCTTGAGATCGAGCAGGCTCGAAGGCTGCACGGCGACGCGCTGGCGACGCGAGCCGCTCTTCAGCCAGTAGCGCTTGCCGGACTGGATGCCGTCCGACTGAAGCGCCACCAGTTGCGCATCGAAGGCAAGGCCTGTCTGCGGCTGGCTTTCGAGCGAAACGATCATGTCGCCGCGCGAAACGTCGACCTGGCGGTCCAGCACGAGTGTGATCGCGTCGCCGGCAACAGCTGCGTTACGCACGAGGTCGAAGGTGACGATCTTGGTGACGTTGGCAACCATGCCCGAGGGCAGGATGACGACGCTGTCGCCCGGCTTGACGGATCCACCGGCAACCGTGCCCTGGTAGCCGCGGAAGCTTTCGCCCGGACGCGAAACGCGCTGGACCGGCAGGCGGAAGCCGACGGTCTGTGCGGAACGCACCGTCGCCAGCTCCAGAACCTCGACCAGCGTCGGGCCGTCATACCAGGGCATCGATTCCTTGCCGTCATAAACGACGTTTTCGCCCTTCAGGGCTGACATCGGGATGGCGGTAATCTGGCGAACACCGAGAGACAGCGCCAATTCCTTGAATTCGTGGCTGATCTGGTCGAAGCGGGCGCGGTCGTAGCCGGTCAGGTCGAACTTGTTGACGGCGAGAACGAACTGCTTGATGCCCATAAGGGTGGCGATGGTCGCGTGGCGGCGGGTCTGTTCGAGCAGGCCGGTGCGGGCATCGACGAGCAGCACGGCGAGGTCGGCGGTTGACGCGCCGGTTGCCATGTTGCGGGTGTATTGTTCGTGGCCGGGGGTGTCGGCAACGATGAAGGAGCGCTTGTCGGTGGCGAAGTAGCGATAGGCGACATCGATGGTGATGCCCTGTTCGCGCTCCGCCTGGAGACCGTCGAGCAGCAGCGCGAAATCGGGCAGGCCGAGGTCGTTCTGCTTGCCACTGTCACGGCGCAGCGTCGCTGCCTGGTCTTCCTTGACCGCCTTGGTATCCCAGAGCAGGCGGCCGATCAGGGTCGATTTGCCGTCGTCGACCGAGCCGCAGGTGATGAGGCGCAGCGGGCGGGTATCGCGCGGTACGCGCGCCGCGTCGACGGCCGGGAAAGCGGTGACGCTGCCGGTCGATGCTTCAGCTGCGGCTTGTGCGATTGCGGAAACGGTCATCAAAAATATCCTTCACGCTTCTTCTTTTCCATCGAACCGGACTGATCGCGGTCGATGGCGCGGCCCTGCCGTTCGGAAACCGTGGCGATTTCCAGTTCGGCAATGACCTCTTCCAGATTGGTGGCCTCAGACGGGATAGCGCCCGTCAGCGGGAAATCGCCGAGTGTACGGAAACGGATCGAGCCGTACTTGACGGTTTCGCCGGGCAGGAGTTCCAGGCGCGGGTCTTCCGCTAGGATCATCATGCCGTCGCGCTCGATATAGGGACGTTCCTTGGCATAATAGAGCGGCACCAGCGGAATTTCTTCCACCTGGATGTAGCGCCAGATATCGACCTCGGTCCAGTTCGACAGCGGGAAGGCGCGAACGCTTTCGCCCTTGCGGATCATGCCGTTATAGATATTCCAGAGTTCCGGACGCTGCGCGCGCGGATCCCAGCGATGCTCCGGCGTACGGAACGAATAGATGCGCTCCTTGGCGCGGGACGCCTCTTCGTCGCGGCGCGCGCCGCCGAAAGCGGCATCGAAACCGCCGGCGTCGAGCGCCTGGCGAAGACCCTCGGTCTTCATGATGTCGGTGAACAGCGCCGAACCGTGGGTGAATGGCGTAACGTTCTCGGCGGCACCGCGCGGATTGATGTGCTCGATGAAATCGAGATCGTATTTCTTCACGATGTCGTTGCGGAACGCGATCATCTCGGCGAATTTCCAGCCGGTGTTCACATGCAGCAGCGGAAAGGGGACGCGACCGGGATAGAAGGCCTTGCGCGCCAGATGCAGCAGCACGGACGAATCCTTGCCGACGGAATAGAGCATGACGGGCTTGTCGAATTCGGCGGCCACTTCGCGGAAGATGTGGATCGCTTCGTTTTCGAGTGCCTTCAGATGCGGATCAAGCGGTGTTTTTGTCGTCTGCGGATTGTGCAGTTCCGTTTCCGGAAGAGTACTGGGCATTTCAAGTCTCCGGGAGAAGTTTTGGTTGGCGGGCAGCCCGCGCGGATCAGCGCGCAATGCTTGTCGCCAGAATTGAGGATTGCGGAAGGGCGGATTGCGAGGCGGCGGTTTCCGGCACATGCAGGCCGCATTCGCGCTTCTCGTCGTTTTCCCACCACCAGCGGCCGGCCCGCTCGGGCTCGCCCGGCTTGATGGCGCGGGTGCAGGGCTCGCAGCCGATCGAGGGGTAACCACGGGTATGCAGCGGGTTGACCGGGATCGCTTCCGCCGTCACATGGGCTCGGATCGTTTCGATGTCCCAGTCGGCCAACGGATTGATCTTGATCAGGCCGCGGTCGAGATCAGCTTCGGCAAACGGCGTCTCGGCACGATTGCCAGACTGGCCGCGACGCAGGCCGGTGATCCAGAAGGATGCCCCTTCGAGTGCACGCGCAAGAGGCTTCACCTTGCGCGCGCCACAACAGGCATGCCTGGCTTCGACGCTGTCGTAAAAGCCGTTCATGCCATACTTGGCGGCGTAGGCGTCGATATCGTCCTGTTCGGGATAAAAGCGCTTGATGAGAATGCCGTAGGTTTCTTCTGTTCTGTCGATCAGCGCCACGGTTTCGTTGAACAGGCGGCCGGTTTCGAGCGTCGAGACTTCAATGCCGAATTTGCCTGTGCCGATGGCGGCGGTGATGACCTGGTCCTCGATGCCGAGGCTGGTGGTGAAAACCGATTTTCCGTCGAGCGAGGCAACCAGCGCAAGCCGGCCGGCAAGGTCGAGGCTTTCCAGTTGGCTGTTGAGCGCTGCGGCGCGATTTTCGAGCAATGCGGATGTCATGGGAGGAAATCCTGATTTTCTTGTCACGGAATATCGCAGCCGTGTGTGACAAAAGACAGAAAAACGGATTTCTAAAGTCGGTGGATCAGAGCAAATATCTCTCCGATCAGCAAAAAATGCAGAATAGTGAGTGAAAAGACACGATTTATGCCTAAAATCTATAATTTGTATAGTTTATTTGTGCCTTGTCATGCGAAATTGAGGTTTTCAACCGGATTGGCGGTTTGGCTGCGGTCGGCAGTTCGTGGGCAGGCGAAGCTATTTCATGACCATTCTGCACGAAATTGAGCGAGACGGTCGCAGCAACGGCTGATGTCGCAGACGGAAAGAGGCCGAGGTATGCCGTTTGCAGATTTAGAACCACGTCGAACTCCTCGATCGTCGCGTATTATTTGACGGAGACGCCATCGCGGATGCTGGCGAGACGATCGTAATAGCCCCCCTTGAGCGGATATTGCGCGATCATCAGCACGCCTTTGTTTCCGTCCACCCTGAGCCAGGCAACGCCTCCGAGCGTCTTGCCGCTATCTTTGTGCGCCCGCGTGTAGGTGATCTCGAGAACCCTGCCTTTTGACGTGTCGCGCATGGTCGTGCCGAGAAAATCGGCGCCTGGATATTCCTGCAGGATCCGTTGCCGTACAACTTCGCCGTCGCGCTCGGCGTCAAGGCTCCCTTGACCGTCGGCATCGCTCACGAAAATGGTTGCGAACGGTTGATCGATGGCTTTGCCGATATCGGAACTTGGGCCATCCGTGACGACGGCGACTGCTCCGACCTGAATGTCGCTGATGCGCATGCCAGCCAGATCGTCAAGGCGGTAGGGCAAGGCATCGGCGCGCTGCTCGATCGTCTGTTTCTGCTCGACCGTCGTCAGCATCGCTGCTTCGACCGCAGCCATGTCCACCTGACCCTCGGCGGCGGCGGGAACCACGGCAACGACCATCGCATTGCTGTTTTCGCCTTCGATGAGAATCGATATCATTTTGGCGTTGCGGACTGCCATATATGCCTTGAACAACAGCGCATGTCGCCCTGCTACGGTCAGTTCGCGTGTTTCTTCGAGCCGGGCGATGTTGTTGCCTTCGCCTTGAATGCTACCGATTGAACCGAGGTCGGACAGCTTCAAGGGAGAAATCGGCGTCTGCGCGATCATCAGCACGGCCTTGGTCGGATGCAGGAACATGGCGATCGGGTCGCGGGTGAGGGAGAAACCCGCCGGAGGCTCTATGCTCCAGCTTGTTCCCGGCATCATGATTGCTTCCCCGGCAGATGCCGGAAGCGGGAAAAGCATCAGAAAGGCGCAGGTCACGAATGCAGTCAGCCGCATGCCGGTTTCCTCGCAGGATACGGGCCACAGCGTAAACCGGGCTCACCGTTCCATCAACGGCAATCGCCGTTTCCTTCGAAACGGCGAACGTGGTGCAATTATTCGGATGCGACGGCAGTAAACCTACCGGTCGCTGACCGCCCAGCGTGGATTGATCCACGGTTCCTGGTTGCTGCGGGGCAGGGGTTGCTTGCCGAGGATATGGTCAGCGGCCTTTTCGCCGGTCATGATCGAGGGACCATTGAGATTGCCGTAGGTGACATGCGGGAAGATCGACGAGTCCGCGACGCGCAGGCCATCGACGCCGATGACCCGGGTTTCGGGATCGACGACCGCCATCGGGTCGTCCTTCGAGCCCATCTTGCAGGTGCCGCAGGGATGATAGGCGCTTTCCAGGTGCTCGCGCAGGAAGTCATCGATCTGGTCGTCGGTCTTTACGCTCTCACCCGGCTGGATTTCCGGGCCGCGATACTGATCGAACGCCTGTTGGCCGAAGATTTCGCGGGTAAGGCGCACGCAGTGGCGGAACTTCTCCCAGTCTTCCGGATGACTCATATAGTTGAAACGGATGACTGGATCGGCCTTCACGTCGGGCGAACGCAAGGTCACGCTGCCACGCGATTTCGAGTGGTTGTAACCGACATGCACCTGAAAACCATGGCTTTTCGCCGCCGCCTTGCCGTCATAGGAGATCGCGACCGGCAGGAAATGGTACTGGATATCCGGCTGCTTGACGCCTGGAGCCGAGCGCAGGAAGGCGCAGGCTTCGAACTGGTTGGAAATGCCGAGACCGGATTTGGTGAACATCCATTGCGCGCCGGCAACCCCCTGCCAGAACCAGGGCAGCCAGGAATAGAGCGACACCGGCTTGGTCGAGACCTGCTGGAAATAGAATTCCATATGGTCCTGCAGATTGGCGCCGACGCCCGGCCGGTCGGCCTTCACCTCGATGCCCATCTCCTTCAGGTGCGCCGCCGGGCCGATCCCGGACAGCATCAGCAGCTTCGGCGAGTTGAACGAGGATGCCGAGACGATCACTTCGCGGTTCGCCTTGACCACCTCGATCTTGCCGCCACGCTCGATCTCGACACCCACGGCCCGGCCGTTTTCGATGACGATCTTGCGGGCATAGCAGCGCAGCAGCTCGACATTCGGCCGCTTGAGCGCCGGCCGCAGATAGGCGGATGCGGTCGACCAGCGCCGACCATTGTGGACCGTCTGCTCCATCAGGCCGAAGCCTTCCTGCTTGGAGCCGTTATAGTCGTCGGTCAGCTCGAAACCGGCCTGCTGGCCAGCATCGACGAAGGCCTTGAACAGCGGATTCTTGTAGGAGCCGCGCCTGACATGCAGCGGCCCGTCGGTGCCGCGCCAGCCATCCTCGCCGCCCTTGGAGTTTTCCATACGCTTGAAGTACGGCAGTACGTCGGCATAGCCCCAACCGCGCGCGCCAAGCTCTTCCCACTCGTTATAGTCTTCCATCGAGCCGCGCACGTAGACCATGCCGTTGATAGACGACGATCCGCCGATCACCTTGCCGCGCGGGGCGGTGATGCGCCGGTTGTTGAGATTCGGCTCGGGCTCGGAGAGGTAACCCCAGTTGTAGCGGCTCATGCTCATCGGCCAGGCAAGGGCTGCCGGCATCTGGATGAACGGCCCGAAATCGCTGCCGCCGAATTCCAGCACCAGCACGGTATTCTGGCCGTCTTCCGACAGGCGATAAGCGAGTGCGGAGCCTGCGGAGCCGGAACCGATGATGACGTAATCTGCGCTTTGCATGGTGGTGTTCTTTCCTGCTGGCATCCGCTGGCTGGTTTTGATGGTCGCTTACTTTCCTCCCGTCATCCTCGCCCTTGTGGCGGGGATCCAGCAGCACCGCGTCTGCGGTGCAAAGGACTCTTTCACGCGGCGGACGCCGCGTGGCTGGATTCCTGTGACAAGCACAGGAATGACGGGGACATTTGCTTCTCCCCGGCAGGGGAGAAGCATGATCAATACGGCGACTGCACCGGCCCCATCGCCACGTAGACGCTCTTCAGCTCGGTGTAATGATTGAGCGCCGCCAGAGAGTTCTCCCGCCCGAAACCGGACTGTTTGGAGCCGCCGAACGGCACTTCGACCGGTGCCAGATTGTAGGTGTTGATCCAGAGCGTTCCGGCTTCCAGTTGATCCACGACACGGTGGGCGCGGGTAAGGTCGGAGGTGAAAACACCGGCCGAAAGCCCGAACTCGGTGCCGTTCGCCCGCGCGACAACTTCGTCCTCATTGTCGAAGTCGAGCACGCACATGACCGGCCCGAAGATTTCCTCGCGGCAGATGGTCATGTCGTCGGTGACATCGGCAAACACGGTCGGCTGGATATAGGAGCCCTCGGCCGACACATTGTTGGGAATGCCGCCGCCGGTCACCAGTGTTGCGCCCTCGGCCTTGCCCTTCTCGACATAGGAAAAGACCTTGTCGAGCTGGGCGCGCGACACCATCGGACCAAGTTGAGTTTCCTCGTCCATCGGGTCGCCGATGATGATCTTTTCGGTGCGCTCCTTGAGCCGCGACAGGAACTGCTGCTTGATGCCCTTCTGGACGAAGACGCGGGTGCCGTTCGAGCAGACCTGGCCGGTCGAATAGAAATTGCCGAGCATGGCGCCGCCGATGGCACTTTCGAGATCGGCGTCGTCGAAGACGATCAGCGGCGACTTGCCGCCAAGTTCCATCGTCACATGCTTGAGGTTCGATGCCGCTGCACCCGCCACCTTGCGGCCGGTCTCGACCGAGCCGGTGAGCGACACCTTGGCGACATCCTTGTGGTTGACCAGCAGCGGGCCGGTGGTGCGGTCACCCTGGATGACGTTGTAGAGACCCTTCGGCAGGCCGGCCTGGATCAGGATTTCGGCGATCTTCAGCGCGCCGAGTGGCGTGTTTTCCGAAGGCTTGAAGACCATGGCATTGCCGGCGATCAGCGCCGGGGCGCCCTTCCAGCAGGCGATCTGCTGCGGATAGTTCCAGGCACCGATGCCGACGCAGACGCCGAGCGGAACGCGCTTGGTGTAGGCGAAGTCGCCGCCCAGCGGGATATAGTCGCCGTTGAGAGCGGCCGCCGCAACGCCGCCGAAGAACTCGAACGCATCCGCGCCCGAGGTCGGGTCGGCGACGATGGTTTCCTGGATCGGCTTGCCAGTGTCGAGCGTTTCAAGCTCGGAGAGTTCGCGGTTGCGCTCGCGCATGATGTCCGCAGCGCGCTTCAAAATGCGGCCGCGCGCGGTCGGGCTCATCGCCGCCCATTCGCCTTGCGCGCGCTTGGCGGCAGCGATCGCCTTTTCGACGATGGCAGGCGTTGCGGCATGCAGCCGGGCGATCACTTCGCCGGTCGCCGGATAGATACTTTCGAAAACGGCGCCGTCGATATCCTCGACATATTCGCCGTCGATGAAATGGGAGGCTGGCGGTTGGGCTTTCATGTTATTCCCCTCGCGGAAAGCGTTTGGATTCTTCGAGATTGTCGAGATTCATGTGGTTGCGCATGTAGCGCTCGGACGCCTTCTGCAGCGGCTGATGATCCCACGGATAATAAGCGCCGTTCCTCAGCGCCTCGTAGACCACCCAGCGCCGCGCCTGGCTTTCGCGCACGGCGGAATCGAACGTTTCCATATCCCAGCGGCTGTCGCGCATCGCCTGGAACGCGCGCAGCGTCGGGGCGTGGGCGGGCACGCCGGCGAGGTTCGTCAGCTCCAGCGGGTCGATCTCCAGATCGTAGAGCTGATCTGGATCAAGCGCACAATGGATGTATTTCCATTTGCCTTCACGGATGCAGACCAGCGGCGCGTAGGAACCTTCGGCGGCATATTCCATGAGCACCGGCGCGACGCGCTCGGCGCCGTTGATCACCGGCACAAGACTTTCGCCATCCGTCCAGGGCATGATCTCGTCCATGGAAATGCCGGCGAGATCGCAGAGCGTCGGCGTCAGGTCGAGGTTGGATGTCGGCGCCAAATGCAGGCCGGGTGTGATGCCAGGGCCGGCGACCATCAGTGGCACGCGGGCCGAGCCCTCGAAGAAGTTCATCTTGAACCACAATCCGCGCTCGCCGAGCATGTCGCCGTGGTCAGAGCAGAACAGGATCAGCGTATCGTTGAGCATCCGCGTCCGGGTCAGCGTATCAACGAGTTCGCCGACCTTTTCGTCGAGATAGGAAATATTGGCGAAATAGGCCTGGCGCGACCGCCGCACATTCTCTTCCGTGATGGCGAAATTCGAATAGTCGCAGGCGTGCATGAGCCTCTGTGAATGCGGGTCCTGATCTTCAATCGCGATTTCGCCGACCTCAGGCTGAAGCTGGTCGCAGTCGTTGTAGAGGTCCCAGAATTTCCGTCGCGCGACATAGGGGTCGTGCGGATGGGTGAAGGAGACAGTCACAGCCCAGGGACGGCGGGCCTCGTCGCCGTGCTCGCGGGAGAGCTGGTAGAGCTTCTGGTTGGCGAGGAAGGCGACCTCGTCGTCATATTCCATCTGGTTGGTGATTTCGGCAACGCCGGCGCCGGTGACCGAACCGAGATTGTGATACCACCAGTCGATCCGTTCGCCGCGCTTGCGGTAATCCGGCGTCCAGCCGAAATCGGCCGGGTAGATATCCGTCGTCAGCCTTTCCTCGAAACCATGCAACTGGTCCGGCCCGACGAAGTGCATCTTGCCCGACAGAGCGGTGTAATAGCCGGCGCGGCGCAGGTGATGCGCATAGGTCGGGATCGAGGAGACATATTCGGCAGCGTTGTCATAGACCTGCGTACGGCTCGGCAATTGGCCTGCCATAAGGGACGCGCGGGCAGGGGCGCAGAGTGGCGAGGAGGTGTAATTGTTGCGGAAGCGCGCCGAGCGTTTGGCCAGCGCCTTCATGTGCGGCGCGTGCAAGAACTCCGCCGGACCGTCGGGAAAGAACTTTCCGTTCAGCTGGTCGACCATGATGATGAGAATGTTCGGCCGTCCGGAAGTCATGCGGCGTTTTCCTGTCTCGAAAGAGCATTCAGATGGAGCGTGATATAGTCGTCGGTCAGCGCTATCGAAGCCTCCGCCGTCACGGGCGAAGATCCGAGCGAACGGCGAATATAAAGCCCGTCGATCATCGCGGCAGTGCCTTCTGCGATGCGCTGCGCGTCATCTGCGACACAAAGGCTCTTGAGGCTGTCGACGAGATTGGAACGCAGCCGGCGGGCATAAATGACCAGGAACCGCCGGGTCTCTTCGGAGCGCTGCGCATCGGAATAAAAGGCCAGCCAAGCGGCGATGGTTTCCGGGGCAAACTGGTCGGCCTGGAAGCTGACGCGCACGATCGCCGACAGGCGCTCCCGCGGCGTCCCTACTGCCTTGAGCGCTGTCACCGTATCGTCGCGCAATTGCTTCAGAAGAGAGCGTACGGTTTCGACCAGCAACTGCTCCTTGCTGCCGAAATAGTGATGCGCAAGGGCTGCCGAAACACCGGCCTTGCGGGCGATGTCGGACATGGTGACGGACAGCGTGCCCTGGTCGCCTATGACATGCAGCGCTGCATCCACAAGCGCCTTGCGGCGCACCGGCTCCATTCCGATTTTCGGCACTGTCGATCTCCCTGATGGAAGCAATGTATTTTTGATTGATCCATCAATCAATAAAAAACTTGGGCGGATTTCGGGAAACTTTGAGGCTGCGTTTTCAACGAATGTCTGCGGGTTGGGAGTTGTGCCCGGGTCTTTGACAGCCTCGATCATTTAGCTGCAGGCTTTGTAGAGGGAGGCCATTATGCCGAAGGATATTGACTTACCTTCGCTCTATAGTCTCACCCACCTGCGGGGCATCGGAGGTTTGGGCCGTGCATAACTTCATGCTCCAGCCAAACATCTCTCGACACATCGACAGCAGCCTTCAATGACGCCACCGATGAGCGAGTATGAAGCCCAGAGCGTCGTTGTAGCTATCGAAATCGTCACAGTTGGCGGAAAAAGGCTTTTCGCAGCCCGAGACAGCCCATATCTGCTTATAAGCAAGTTCTTCGAGAAGGTAAAAATGCGCCACATAACGGTCGTCATCGTAAACGAAGAAATAATCTTCGTTAGGTAACGGTCTCAATATTTTGATCATGATTTTTGCGCGGCTTCAGCGCCATGCCTGAATGCAACGGTTGATACTTACTTGCGCTGCGCCAATAGGGCAACGCTCTGTTAGTTTAGGCTGACAGCGGCCCCTTACTCCAAACTCAAATGCCACTAATGAGCAAGTACACATGACGATCGAGAATCTTCCGAATTCGGGACTCCAATTGGTCGAGAAATCTTAACAACGCCATTTGATGAAACCTATATCGTCGCGGCAGCAAGGCAGCGGCCATGACATGCTTCCTGACGACTGCCCTCAAGCGAGTATTCCTCCGAACATCGCGGCGCAATTCGGGAAATCGAGCCAGAATTTCAAACCACGTTTCTCGCGCGACCCATGTGACACCCCAGTGGCCGTAGTTCATCCCCCAGTCGGGGAAGGACCGAGCAACAACCCCTTCGATGAAAAGGAAAGCTTCCTCCCTTACGCTGAAAGCATCGGGATGGGAGCGGTCATAGTCATACGCACCGCAAAAAGAATGATCACAAGGGATGAAATTAAAGGTCAATCCGCCCCTGGAGCCCGATACAACCCTATAATAAATTTGCATTGGAAAAGCGGACACCGCGTGCCGCATAAAAGAACGGTGTCGTTCAGTAGCAACACGATCACGGGAGGTCAATGGTCGCCTCTGGCAACGGATCTAATGACCAGCCGGTTTTATGATGGCAAGAGCAAGAACTCTTCCCGTCGCCCTCTTATCGGGTCGGAGTAGCCGGCTTTCCTTTGAAAGCAAAATTCCCATGTTCCCATGATAGAAGGTTTGCAGAAAAACCGGCTTTGCTTCGATCGGAGATGCCATTGAAATCGTTTTTTCTTTACTGGCAGGCATGGGCGCTTCTGTCCGCCGCCTTTGCCGCGCTCACCGCCATTTTCGCCAAGATCGGCATCGAGAACGTCAACTCCGATTTCGCCACATTCGTGCGCACGATCGTCATCCTTCTTGCCATCGCTTTGATGCTGTTTCTGACGGGAAATTGGCAGGCGCCCGGTACTGTATCTGGCAAAAGCTGGCTGTTTCTCGTGCTGTCGGGGCTGGCGACGGGCGCCTCCTGGCTCTGCTATTTCCGTGCCCTCAAGCTGGGCAATGCCGCCCAGGTTGCGCCGGTCGACAAATTGAGCGTGGTGCTTGTTGCCGTTTTTGCCGTATTCTTTCTCGGCGAGCGGCTGTCACTCGCCCATTGGGCTGGGGTGTGTATGGTTGGCTGTGGCGCAGTGCTTTTGGCGCTGAAGATTTAAATGCCGAAATTGGCAACCGCGCATCGCATTTTAAACGGATGTTATTCTATCTAGGATTACATAAACTAAAATAACATGATTGGAGGTTGCGTCATGGTTCAGGATTCCGACACCGCTCTCAGGCCGGCCCTCAGTGAAAAATGGGGATGGTTCGTAGCGCTCGGCGTGGCGATGATCATGGCCGGCGGCATCGCGTTTGGAAACGTCATGGCCGCAACAGTGGCTTCCGTCTACACCGTCGGCATCGTCATGCTGCTCGGCGGCATGCTGCATCTGGGGCAGGCCTTCCGCGTCAAGAAATGGGAAAGCGTATTCTACTGGATCCTCAGCGGTGCCTGCTACACCGTCGCCGGCGTCTTCGCCTTCCTCAATCCGCTGCTTGCCTCTGCCGTGCTCACGTTCCTGATGGCCATAGCGTTGATCGTCGCCGGCGCCTTCCGGATGTGGACGGCGTTCAAGTTGCGGCCGTTGAACGGATGGGGATGGATCGCGCTTGGCGGGCTGGTGACGCTTGTCGCGGGCCTCGTCCTGGCTGCCGGATGGCCGGTCAATAGCCTGTGGATACTTGGCCTGTTCCTGGCGATCGATCTGGTCATGCAGGGCCTCGCCCTCATTGCATTCGGTGTGCTCGCCAAGGGGTGAATGACGGTTTGCAGGGTGGAAATGGGTTGTGTTTCTTCCCGCTAACTCACGGCAGTCATTGAACTTTCATCAAATTGTCATGCTGGGGAAACGGAATATTCAGTCCTCGGGAACGATCTTTCGCGCGACCTCATGTCCGCTTCCGGAGTTTCCGTATGTCCGCCGCCGCCGAAATGCTGTCCCTGCGCCGTTTCGGCGATGACCAGATTGTCACGCTTGCCAAGCTCGCAATCGAAAACGCCTTCCAGCCGATCGCCGAGATCGCGACGGGAGCAGTCTTCGGCTATGAGACGCTGATGCGCGGCTTCGAGCGGCTGGGCTTCAAGTCGCCGCTCGAACTGCTGGACAAGGCTGAGGAGGCCGGCCAGCTTCTGGCGCTGGAACACATGATCAACACCCGCGCGTTTGCCGGTTTTGCCAGCCTGCCGGACTTTGCCTCGCGCACCCTGTTCGTCAATTTCGACAGCCGCCTGATCGGCTTGGAAGGCGACGTCGTCGAGCGGCTCGGCAACCACCTGAAACGCTCCGCCATCCCGCCGTCGTCGATCTGCTTTGAATTGTCGGAACGCTTCGACAGCGGCAAGATGCCGGATTTTTCCGGTCTGGTGAAAAAGCTGCGACAGGCCGGCTTCAAGCTGGCGATCGATGATTTCGGCGTCGGTTTCAACGGTCTGAAACTGCTCTGCGACCAGCCGGTGGACTATGTGAAGATCGACCGCCACTTCATCTCCGGCATCGAATCCAGCCCGCGCAAGCGTCATATGGTGCGCCATACCGTCAACACGGCCCATGTGCTCGGCACGCGCGTCATCGCCGAAGGCGTCGAAACCGAGGCTGAATTTGCCACCTGCCGTGATCTCGGCTGCGATCTCGTCCAGGGGTATTTCGTCGCCCGCCCAACGGTGCATTTTGCCGACCTGCAGCCGGCCTATCCGCATCTGGAACAAACCGCCCGTGCCCGGCGCCAGTCGGCCTCGCTCGACAGCATTCTCATCCGCAAGCAGATCGAGCAGGTGCCGGCGCTGCGTGAGAACGACGATCTGGATTCGGTGTTCGAACTGTTTCGCCGCTCGCCGCAACGCAGCTTCTTTCCGGTTCTCAACGCCAATGGCGAGCCGCGCGGCGTGCTGCATGAGTATCATGTCAAGGAAATGATCTATCACCCCTTCGGCCGGGACCTCCTGAAGAACCACCTGTACCAGCGCCACATCTCGCATTTCGTCAGTCCAGCACCAATCGCCGATCTGGAAACGCCGGCCGACGAGATGCTGAAGATCTTTGCCGGCATGGATGGTAGCGACTGCGTTATCCTGACGGAGAACATGCGGTATGCCGGCATCCTGTCGGCGTCCTCTCTTTTGAAGATCATCAGCGAGAAACAGTTGAAAAACGCGCAGGAGCAGAACCCGCTGACCGGCCTTCCGGGTAACCGCGCCATTCGCGACTATGTACAGGGCGCGGTCCTCGACGCCGACGAGGCGCGCTATTTCTGCTACTGCGATTTCGACAGCTTCAAACCTTTCAACGACTACTACGGCTTCCAGAAGGGCGATCTGGCCATCTCGCTGTTTGCCGCCCTGATGCGCCGGCATTTCATCGGCGAGGAAAAGTTTCTAGGCCATGTCGGCGGCGACGATTTCTTCATCGGTGTCAGCGGCTGGACGCAGGAGGAGGTCGGTTCGGTGCTCACCCGGGTTCTCTCCGAGTTCCGCAGCGACGTCCGCCAGCTCTATTCGCCGGAGCACCAGCAGGCCGGCTACATGACCGGCCACGGTCGCAGCGGCGAGGCGACGATCTTTCCGCTGATGCGCTGCTCGATCGCCGTGCTCATCCTGCCGGAGGGGTTCGTCTTCTCCGACGCCCAAGCCGTCAGCGCCCGGATCGCCGAGATCAAGAGCCGGGCCAAGGAAAGCGACACGGGCCTGGTCTTCGATACGTTCGGTGGCGCAGTGCAAATCTGACCAGGCGCCTTTTTCGATACGTTGAAACGAGAACGGGCTGGAACCCGTCATGGATTCCAGCCCGGTTCGGCATGATCCCAAAGCGTCTAGCCGCGATCGGGTACGCTCATGCTGGACAGGATGCGCGTCACGGCGTCAGCGGCGTCACCGCCGTTGCCCGGTGTTTCTTGCCCATCGTCTCGTAGGCGATCGTCACCTTTTCGCCGACCTTCAGGCCCGGATCCTTGAAGGACGCCGGCAGCAGATACTTGGTGCCGTTTTTCAACGTCAGGGTCATCGCCTGCGGATCGTAGGCGCGGATGGTGCCGGTCGTGGTGCTGGCCGCAAAGGCGGCTGACGAAAGGGAGATGGCAGAGAGGATCGTCAATGAGGTCAGAAGAGCACGCATGGGTGTCGTCCTTGTTTGGCCCAATTCGTTGTGGACCGATCGTCACGAAACCGTCCGGATCACGTCGCGTCGCGGCTGGGGAACCGCCGGCGTCTCCCGGTTTCGAGGACGAAGCTAGACCCGGGTTTTTCAGGTTTCAAATTAAAGAAACTTAATTTTTGCAAGGCTTTGAATGGCCCAATTTTGCCATGAAACAGCGCAGCATTGCTTCGCCATGTTTGCCGCGATATTTAATCTCCGCAGCGCGCAATCCGGTGTGCCACATAATCCTTCATCTGTGCCAGCGCCATCTCGCGCGTCAAACCCTCCGATTGCAGGCCGAGCCGAAGCCAAAGCCCGTCGATCAGCGCGGTGATGGCAAGCGCTACGGCATCGCACTCATTCCTTGGCAGGAGATGCACAAGCGCCGACATCAAATTCGAGCGCATGCGCGCATGAATGACCTTCTGTATCCGGGCAAGCTGCGGTTCGCGCGGCACCTCGGCGCAGAGCGACAACCACGCGTGGCAGATAGAAGGGCGAAAGAAGCGCTCTTCGAAATTGCCCTCGATGATCGCCTCCAGGCGTTCATGCGGCGTCCTTGCCCGGTTGAGGCGCGCGTTGACCGCATCCCTAAGCGATGCATTGGCTTCGCGCATCGCGTGCTCGAAGAGGTCCTGCTTGTTGCGGAAGTAATGCAGCACGATGCCCTTGGAGGCGCCGGCATGGGCCGCCACCTTTTCCAGCGTCGCTCCGGCCATGCCCTCCTGCTGCAGAACTTCGAAGGCTGCCTGCCGCAACTCCTTGCGTCTGATCTCGCTAATTTTCGTCAGTTTCATTTCCGGGCGCCTCCTCGTCGATTCGCAGATTGACAAATTTTCCGCAAAGATCAATTATTGACCAATGGGTCAGTAAATTAACCTATCGGAAAAGGAATTGCGATATGCAGCAAAATCTGAAAGCAGGTCTGACACTCATCTTCCTCGCTGCGGCGACGCCGGTGCTGGCTGCCGATCCTGAAAGCTGCAAGGTCGTGCGCATGGCGGAGCCTGGCTGGAACGATCTCGCCTTCACGACCGGCGTCGGGCTGACGCTCCTGAAGGCGCTCGGATACGAGCCGCAAAGCACGCTGCTTGGCATCGACGTGATTTACCTCAGCCTGAAGAACAAGGACCTCGATGTCTTCCTCGGCTATTGGGACCCGGCGATGATCGCCTATTACAAACCATACAAGGAGGACGGTTCGGTCGAAGATGTCCGCACCAACCTCACCGGCGCGAAATACACCTTCGCCGTTCCGGCCTATGTCTGGGATGCAGGCGTCAAGGATTTCGCCGACCTGCAGAAATTCCCCGATCAGTTCGAAAAGAAGCTTTATGGCATCGAACCAGGCTCGAACCAGCTGATGCTGGACGCCATCAAGGATCCGGCCTTGGGCCTATCCGGTTGGGAAGTGGTGGAATCGAGCGAGCAGGGCATGCTTGCCGAGGTCAGCCGCCACACCAAGGACAAGGCCTTCATCGTCTTTCAGGGCTGGGCGCCGCATCCGATGAACACCGTGATCGACATGAAGTATCTGACCGGCGGCGACAAGTTCTACGGTCCGGATTTCGGCGCTGCGACCGTCTCGACGCAGGTGCGTCAGGGCTACCTGCAGGAATGCCCCAATGTGGCAAAGCTGCTCGAAAACCTCTCTTTCGACATCGCGTTCGAAAACAAGGGAATGAGCTACCTGATGACTGACGGTCTGCAGCCGGAGGAGGCCGGGTTGAAGGCGATTGCCGCAGAACCCGAGCGGCTCGACGCCTGGCTCGACGGCGTGGCGACCTTTGATGGCAAGCCTGCTCTTGCGGCCGTGAAGGCGAAGCTCTTTCCGTGACTGCTGTTGATCAGGAATGTTGGGTTGCCCGCAAGCGCATCATGTATTTGCCTGATGGCCGCCCATTGGCCTTCATCGATAGCGGCGGTCCGGGGCCGGTCCTGCTGCTCGTCCACGGCTATACGGATTCGAGCCGCAGCTTTTCCATGATGGTTCCTAGGCTTGGGCAATACCGGCTGATCATTCCGGACGTGCCGGGGCATGGTGGCTCGGCTGCACGAACGGGATTTGAGGTTTCGGATTTCGCGACGGATATCAGTGCGCTTGTGCACACCCTCGGATTGCGGCGTTTCGCTGTCATCGGGCATTCAATGGGAGCGATGATCGGGATCGATCTTGCCGCGCGGCTTCAGGATGACGTCACGCGCCTGGTGACGATTTCGGGCACGCTGCGGCCTCAGTTTGCTCCGCAGAGCGACATAGTCCGTGAGATCGAGGCGCTGGCTGATCCGATCGATCCGGCCGATCCCTTCTTTGACGACTGGCACGCCTGCGCGCGAACGGTCGATGCCGCGTTTCTGATGCGGATGCGCGCCGAGGCGGCTGCGATTCCGGCGTCCATATGGAAGGGAATCTTGCGCGGATTTGCCGAAACCGACCTTACCGGCATGGCCCGGCAAGTGGCGCAGCCGGTGTTGTGCATCGGCTGCAGCGACGATGCCCTGTTCGATGCCGGTCACAGGCGGGCGCTGTTGCCGGCTTTCGAAAACGCCCAAGGTGTCGTCCTCGAAGACCACGGTCATAATCCGCATTGGGAAAACCCGGACAAGGTCGCAGACCTCGTCCTCGCTTTTCTGGAACGCGACGGGCCTGTGCTGCATACTTAAAAGGCTGCTTTGCCGTTCGGTGTTCCTGCGCTAGATAACCGTCATCAAGAATGCAAGGAGACGACCGTGACCCTGCCGACCGAAATGACCTATGTCGATCTTCCGTCCCCCGGTGGGCCGGAAAAGATGGTTTTGGCACGCGGGCCGCTGCCGGATATCAAGCCCGGCGATGTCCTGATCCGCGTCGAGGCTGCCGGCGTCAACCGACCGGATGTGCTGCAGCGGATGGGCATGTATCCGCCACCGCCGGGCGCAAGTCCGATCCTCGGCCTTGAGGTTGCCGGCGAGGTGGTGGCCATGGGCGAGGGGGCCGAAGGCTTCATCGTCGGCGACAAGGTCTGTGGCCTTGCCAATGGCGGCGGTTATGCCGAATTCTGCGCCCTGCCGGCGACACAGGCGATGCCTTGGCCGAAGGGCTATGACGCGGCGCGCGCCGCGGCCCTGCCGGAAACCTTCTTCACCGTCTGGGCCAACGTCTTCCAGATGGTCGATCTGGTCGAGGGTGAGAAAATCCTCATCCATGGCGGCTCCAGCGGCATCGGCACCACCGCCATCCAGCTTGCCCGCGCCTTCGGCGCCGAGGTCTTCGTCACCGCCGGCAGCAAGGACAAGTGCGATGCCTGTGCGACGCTTGGCGCCAGGCGGGCGATCAACTATCGGGAGGAGGACTTCAAGTCGGTCATCCTGGAGGAAACCGGCGGACGCGGCGTCGATGTCATCCTCGACATGGTCGGCGCTCCTTATTTCGATCGCAACATCGCTTCTCTTGCCAAGGACGGCCGCCTGTCGATCATCGCCTTTCTCGGCGGCGCGACGGTGGAAAACGCCAATATATCAGCCATTCTCGGCAAGCGCCTGCACATCATGGGCTCGGCGATGCGGCCGCGCACGGCAGCGGAAAAGGAAGCGATCCGCGACGATCTGGAGGACAATGTCTGGCCTCTACTGGAGGATGGCGACATCGCCCCTGTCATGCACGCGGTCGTCCCGTTTTCCGAGGTCGTCGAGGCGCACCGGCTGATGGAAGCCGGCGATCACATCGGCAAGATCGTCCTGACGTTCTAAAGTCTAAGGCGTGCTGCCCTTGCAATCGGCAAGAATCGGACTACCTTCAGGTCATCTTCAACTGAACGAAAGGAAGGTGATCCAATGTCTAATGAGATTTCGGACCTCGTAATGGGCATGGGAGTTGTGATGGTAGGAACGAGGCAGCCCTCGATCTGAACCACCCTTCCTGCGGGTCGCATCGTGGATGCGGTCCGGGCCTGTTACCCGGCCAAAAACTCATGGAGGGCCGCCTTGTGCGGCCCTTTTTGTTTGTCTGGATTTTGCCAGACCCACTGCCGCTCACACCCCAAACCGCCCCAGCGCCGGTATCTTGACCGCCGGATGCAGCACGTCGACGCCGGCAACCAGCCCCATGAAATGCACCTCCAAACCGCTGCGAGCGCCTGCCGAGATGCCGAGCAGTCCGTAAAGCGTCGCGTGCATGTCCAGCCCATCGGCGTCAATCGAAAACAGTCGCCCTTCCGGCAGGTAGTCGCGACCGACGGCATCAGGCGGCAGCACCGCACCGAGCTCCGGCACCGAGCGGAGCACATGGGCGACGAAGGTGTTGGAGTTCGGCCCCGGCCAGATCCGGTAGGCACCGGGCTTGGAATAGGGATAGGACTGTATTGCCTGCTCGATTTTCGGAATGAGCTCGGTCGCTTCCTCGCCCTTGACGCTCACCACCAGGTTCGGCGTGTTCGAGTACCAGCGCGCATCAGCCACATAGGCGTTGCGGCGGATCGGCGATCCCCAGCCGACTTTGTCGTAGCGATTGTATGTCGTTTCGCCTTGCCTTTGGTGACGACCCAGGAATGGCTGGCGACCGCACCCTTCATGCCGCCTGTCGTGGCCGAAAAGATGTAAATCGCCGCTTCGTCGCTCGCCTTCGGCTTGGGTAGGATATTGGCCGACGACCAGTCCGCCTCCCGCCAGTTTTCCGGCCTTTCTCTGACATACCACCATCCGGCCGAGGCGAGTGCGGGCAAGAGATAGATGAACAGGATAACGAGAAGCAGCCTCTTGAAAAATTTCATGTGGTGGTCCGGGTTTTGTGTTGCACGATCTTGGTCTAAGACACGGGCAGAAATTGGATTTTTGAGGGCATGAGCATGTCGAACCCGGTACTTGTCGAAGTCACGCGTGGCAATTTGGTGGAGAGCCGTCATCGCGGCATGGTGATAGCTGTCGATGGTTCCGGTAAAACCGTCTTTTCGCTTGGCGAGACCGATGCGGCCGTTTTCCCGCGCTCGGCCTGCAAGGCCATGCAGGCTCTGCCGTTGATGGAGACCGGCGCGGCCGATGCCTACGGCTTCGGCAACAAGGAACTGGCGCTCGCCTGCTCCTCTCACAATGGTGAGCCGGAGCATGTGGGACTGGCTGCAGCGATGCTGGCGGCGGCGGGCAGGGATGTTTCGACGCTTGAATGCGGCGAGCACTGGTCGTTCAACCAGGATACGATCATCGGCCAGGCCCGGTCGCTGGAGCGACCGACCGCGCTGCACAACAATTGCTCGGGAAAACATGCGGGCTTCGTCTGCGCCTGCTGCCATAGCGGTGAGGAGACGGCGGGGTACGTTACCTACGATCATCCGCTGCAGCGCGAAATCCGCGGCGTAATGGAAGGCCTGACGGGTGCGGCCCTTGCCCACGACAATTGCGGCACCGATGGTTGCTCGATCCCCACTTATGCGGTGCCGCTGAAGGGGCTTGCCCACGGTTTTGCCAAGATGGCGACAGGCGTTGGTCTGGATGGTGTCCGTGCCAAGGCCTCGAAACGGCTGATCGAGGCGTGCATGGCAGAGCCCTTCTATGTCGCCGGCACACGACGCGCCTGCACACGGCTGATGCAGACGGCGCCCGGCCGCATCTTTGCTAAGACCGGTGCGGAAGGTGTGTTCTGCGCCGCCATCCCGGAAAAAGGTATCGCCATCGCGCTCAAATGCGAGGACGGCACGACCCGCGCCGCTGAAGCCATGGTCGCCGCTACGCTCGCGCGCTTCTTCGCCGATGAGCCGGAACTCCACGCCAGCCTGATGGCGCAGGCCAACCATTCCATGTGGAACTGGAACGGCATCCATGTCGGTGATGTCAGGGTGACGGACGCTTTCGCCGCCTGATCCTGCTCATGCTTCGATGATCCGGACCGCTTTCTCGCGATAGGGCTCGATGACCTCCTGCGCCATGCCGGCAGGCACGATCAGGCCTGCCGTCTCTTCCACCCCCATGATCCGATGCGGCGATACCGCGTCGAATTTTTCCTCTGTCATGAGGGCGATGGTTTCCGCTGATTGCGACAGGATCGCGCGCTTGACGGCCGCTTCCTCGTAATCTCCGGTCGAAAGCCCATGGACGGGATGGATCGCGGTGGCTCCTAAAAAGAAGATGTCCGGGCGAAGCGTGCCGATTGCCGCCAGCGCCGCGGCACCTGTCGCGACCATCGAATGCTTGTAGAGGCTGCCGCCGATCAGGATGACCTCGGCCCGGTGCTTTTCCAGCAGGGTCGCGATCACCGGGCTGTGGGTCGCAATGGTCAGCCTCATCTCGCGCGGTAATGCCCTGACGATTTCTGCGTTGGTGGTGCCACCATCGATGAAGACCAGTTGGCCGGTCCGCACCAGTTCCGCCGCCTTGCGTCCGAGCCGTTTCTTGACATCGGCGGAGATTGTCTGGCGGGCCTCCAGGTCCGGAAGCGGCGGCGCGATTGGCAGCGCACCGCCATGAACCCGCTTCAGGAGACCAGCCGCCGCCATTTCGCGCAGATCCCGCCGGATCGTATCCTCCGACAGGTTCAGTTCTTCCGCCAGTTCCCCGGCAATGATTTGCCCGTCACTGGCAAGCCGCGTGGAAATCAGTGCCCGCCGTTGTGAAGTCAGCATTCCAATCTCCAAACTACTCTTGACTCTGCACGATACTGCATGATTTATCGTGAATTATCCAGATATATCTGGAATATTCGTGCAATAATGGAGAGAACCATGCTTATTTTGATTGCTGGGCCTTATCGTTCCGGCACGGATGATGATCCCGCGAAGATGGCGGCAAACCTGAAGCGCCTGGAGGCGCCATCGCATGCGCTGTTCCAGGCAGGCCATGTGCCGATGATCGGTGAATGGGTGGCGCTGCCAGTCTGGCATGCGGCCGGCGGCCAGTCGGTCGGCGACGATCTCTATGAGGAAATCTTTCATCCGGTCGCCGGCCGGCTTCTGCAGCTTTGCGAGGCTGTTCTGCGCTTGCCGGGTGATAGCAAGGGCGCCGATAACGATGTCCGGATCGCCAGAGAGCGCGGAATTCCGGTCTATTTCCGGCTGGAAGACGTGCCGGGCTGTGCCGTGACCACGATGGCGTGATCAGCGCGGAAGCGGCTGGCAAACATCCGGCGCGATTGTTATCACTTGCGCCGGAAATGTCGGACTGCCGCTGGCAAACAGGATGGAGAATGAGATGCTGAAGCTTTATTTCACGCCTGCAACCTGCTCGCTGGCGTCGCATATCGCGCTTGAGGAATCCGGCGCGGCTTATGAGGTCGAAAGGATCGATTTTACCAGGCAGGAGCAGCGCTCGCCCGAGTTCCTGCAAGTCAATCCGAAAGGCCGGGTGCCCGCGCTTGTTACGGATCGCGGCGTGCTCACGGAAACGCCGGCCATCCTTGCCTTTGTCGGCCAAAGCTTTGCGGGTTCCCCGATCGGCGTCCCGTCGGATCCGTTCGAATTTGGTCGCATCCAGTCCTTCAACTCCTACCTCTGCTCGACCGTGCATGTGGCACATGCCCACAAGCGCCGTGGCAGCCGCTGGGCCGATGATCCGGCTGCGATCGAGGCAATGGTGCTGAAGGTCGCAAGCAACATGGGCGACTGCTTCGACCTGATCGAAAAGACCATGTTCGCCGGTCCCTGGGTGATGGGCGAAACCTATTCGATCGCCGATCCCTACCTGTTCACGCTTGCCGGGTGGTTGGAGGGTGATGGCGTCGATCCCGCGCGATTCCCGAAGGTTTTGGATCATCGCGGGCGCATGGCCGAGCGTCCTGCGGTGAAGAAGGTCTTGGCTGCGATGGGTGGGTGAATTACAGGCCGTTCGAGGTTACGAAACTGGCGCCAAGCCGCTTCGGCGCCTTTTGCCGCCAGGCGGCGATCAGCCGTTGCGTCAGGTCCTGATCACTGATGACGTCAAGGCGGACGAGCATGGCCGGCCAGCCCTTGTAGTGGTCGGTTTCGAAATAGAGATCGGGCGCCAGCTCGATCAGCATTTCCTTTTCCTCGAGCGCGCACATCGCGACGAGGACGCCCCTCTCTTTCATGCGCACGAAGCTCTTGCCCCGGACCTCAAGGGCAGACGTTCCGTAGGAGGTACCAACCGTCACCTCCGGAAGGCCTGCCGCTTCGGCGAGCCGCACTATCCGCTCGAAATCCGTTTCCTGGTTGCCGGTCATCGTTCTGCTCGCTGATCCCGGGCAGTTTCGGACGAAACGGAACCCGGTTCAAGTGTCAGACGAGGCCGGCTCGGGCCCGACAGGCCTCTCCGGGCAGATTTGACGCCAGCCGGACTGCATTGCCGGGAAAGGGCAGGTCGCCCAGTTCCCGCGTATCCATCCGGGCGATGTCGGGGTGGCGCAAGAGATCGCTGACCCAAGGCGTGTCGGTTTCGTCCTCTGCCGGGGCGGGAAGCAGCTGGTCGAGTATGGAGAAAATCTTCAACATGGCATCACCATCTTTCTTCTATGGGACCATAATCCTCCTTGCTGGCGGTCTTTTCAATTGAGATTGCAGTGACGGTGATATAGAAAAACTATATGAAAGATCTGAACGCCGTTCACCTCAATGGATTGCGCGCCGTGGAAGCCGCCGGCCGTCTGGGCTCGTTGCAGGCAGCGGCGACGGAACTCGGCGTCACCATCGGCGCGGTCAGCCAGCAGATCATCAAGACGGAAAAACAGCTCGGTCGCGTGCTGTTCGAGCGCAGCCCGCGCGGCCTTGTGCCGACGCTCTATGGCGAGAGTTTCCTGCCGCGGCTCACCAGCGGTTTCGAAACGCTCGATCAGGCGGTCGCATCGGCCAGGCGGCGGGACGAGACGATCCTGACGATCTCCGTCGCCCCGGTTTTCGCGGCGCGATGGCTGGTGCATCGGCTCGATCATTTTACCGAGAAACATCCGGACATCCGTCTGCGCATCGATGCGACGACGGCGCTGGTCAATCTGGAAAGTGCAGGCGTCGATGTCGGCATTCGCGTCGGCTCGGGCAATTGGCCGGGCGTCAAGGCTGAGCTGTTGCTGGAACAGGAGGTCTTCCCGGTCTGCTCGCCAGCCATTGCAGAAAAACTGAAGGAGCCGCGGGATATTCTCGACATTCCGGCTGTTATCGATGGCCGTTCGATGTTCAGTTGGGAGACCTGGCTGCGCGAGGTCGGCCTTTCCGGCGAACCGATGGTGGCGAGGCACGTTTTCAACGATGCCTCGCTCTGCCTCGACGCGGCGATTGCCGGCCAGGGCGTCATGCTCGCATGGCAGACGCTGGCCGGATACTCGATCATCGAAGGCAGGCTGGCGGTGCCTTATCCCGTCCGGGTGAAGACGGGGTTCGCCCATTATTTCGTCACCCCGCCATCGCGCCGTGAAACGAAGGTCGTCTCGGCGTTCAAGCAATGGGTGCGCGAGGAAATCGCCGGGAGCATGCAGCGGCTCGGCTTTGCTTGAGCCAAGCCCGCAGGGGCTCAGGCTGCCGCCGCTTCCTTGCGCCGTCCGGCCATCATCTTTTCGAACGCCGGCCGCGCATGGCAGCGAGAAAGCCAGGCTTTTACTTGAGGATGCCTGTCCAGCAAATAAGCCTCGCTCATGGCATAGCGCAGCACTTCCGCCAGGTTGAGGTCGGCGACGGTGAAGCGGTTGCCGACGACGTAGTCCTGTGCCTGTAAGTGCTGTTCCAGCCGTGCCAGCGGCCTCTCAAGGCCCTTCACCGAGGTTTCAATCACGGCTTTGCCGTCCGGCGTATTCTCCAGCGCGTTGTCATAGGTCAGCACGACCTTGACCGTGTAGGGCTCGACCTCCGTCGCTGCCCAAAGCGTCCAGGCCAGCATCTCGCCCTCTTCACGCACATCGGCGCCGGCCAGTGGTCCGCCATGCTTACGGGCGAGATAAAGGTTGTTGGCAAGCGATTCCGCCAGTACCAGCCCGTCATCCTCGATTGCCGGGATCAGCCCCATCGGGTTGACGGCAAGGAACGACGCCGATTTCGTGTTGAGCCGGGCGTCGGGCGCTAGCGGATCCGCAACCAGCCGCGCCTGGATCACCGGCACGGATTGGAAGGGAAGGCCGAGTTCCTCAGCCATCCAGTAGTTGCGCGAGGCGCGCGAGCAGTAAACACCATAGATCGTCAGCATGTTTGTTCCCTCAGGCTGGATTTTGCCGCACGCTATGGCAAGCACGCCGGCGCTTGAAGCGGGGAGCGTTGATGTCAGCCATGAAATGTTTTGATATGACGTGCTCTAAGCGGCGCGATTGCCGGAAAGTGTGAGATGCGCGAAAGCCTCGCCTCCACCTGCCAGAAGATCGCCCGTCGCCTTGTCGTTCCAGCGATAGCCGATGATGGCGCCGTCCTTGACGTCCTGGAACAGGTTGTTGGCAATCAGCGCCGTGCCGGCGCCTTCAACCACCGTGACGGCGCAGCCGCCGCCTGCGCCGCGTACCAGATTGCCGGTTGCCACGATATTGCGCATGTATGGCCCCCAGCCGAGCATCAGGCCCCATTTGGGTGCATTCTCGACGACGTTGCCGGAAATCACTGTGTCCGCCTCCGCCGCGATGCCGAAGCCGAACCCGGCGCCGTCATGGACATAGGGACCGTCGAGATGCAGGTTGCGGACGATGTTGTCGCTGACGGTCGCCAGCCTGCCGCCCTCGTCGAAATTGACGATGAGAATGCCGTTGGCAGCACCATCGATCAGGTTACCCGAGACGATCGCGCCCTGAAAACCGAATTCGGAATAGATGGCGGTTTCGCCGGAGCGCAGGCACTGATTGTTGGAAATCTGCACGTTGGTGGCGCTGTTGGCGCGGACAGCGGAAAAGGCGCAATCGGAAATGTGGTTGTCCGTCACCATGACATTCGCAGCGCGAAAAACGTTGATGCCGTTGCCGTTTTCCCCCGTTCCACCATCCCGCGCAGCGATCCGGAATACCCGGTTACCACTTACCATCGTGCCGTCTTCCGCGGCTTCCCAGCGGTGCACCAGAATACCGCCATTGCCGCAGTCGAACACCGTGTTGGCCGTGATCGAGAGTTTTTCGCTTTCGACCGCATAGATGCCGGAGGCGGTGGCTTGCGAAATGCTGTTTCTGTCGATTCTGCCGCCGCAGTGCTCCGCGTTGATGCCGTGCTTGGATGAGCCGGTAATGGTGCAATTCTCGATGATGAGATCGGTCACGCTGCGCAGATTGAGAAGCCCTTCGGCATCTGCACCCAGCGATTTGCCGCCGCCGTCCAGAACGAGGTCTGACAGTGTCAGCATGCCGAGCCCTTCACCTGTCAGAAAACGGCCGCCGCCGGCATGGATCAGCCGTGTGCGGCCGGGAACGCCGCTCAGCCAGAGATTGTTCGGCAGGGCAAGGCCGGAGAGCAGATAGTCGCCGGCAGGCAGGAAGACAGGCATGCCCTGTTCGGCGGCGTCCCGGAAAAGTCGATTGATCGCGTCGCTTTGGTCTTCGGGCGCATCGGCTCTGACGCCATAACCGGAGATATCCATTGTGCCGCGCAAGCCGTTCTGCGCGGGTTTGAGCTGTGCTGCAATGGACGCGCTGGTCGCCGCGCAAAACCCCATCGAGGCGATTGAAGACAGAAGCAGGCGTCGGTTCAGCATGGCATATCCTTTGCGGCGGCGAAGCACGGATCGTGCCAGTGCCAAGTGTGCCGGAATGACACGAAATCCGTGGGCGCATTGGCGGCAAGACGTTGAAATGGCGGCCGGTGCGGCCGGTAAACGTTCTTTCGGTGATACTGTCTTTAGGGAAGAATAACTTCTGGCTGTTAAAAATCGAGATGGGGAACAAGGAAGAGACGGCTCGAACGGCGTATCCGTCCTTGGAGGCTTGCGTGACGAAGAGTTTAGACCGTTATCGGCGGGATAACGGAGCCAGGGTCGCCAGCAACGACGACACGCAGCGGTTGATCGCGGCAAGCCAGCGGCTTGCGGCCGAAGTCTCGCGCATGTTCGCCCCGGAAACAGACATCGCCGATCGCCATTACTGGCTCGAGACGATGGTGAACCACATTCCCGACTATATCTACGCCAAGGATCTGGAAGGCCGTTTCCTGATCGCCAATCGGGCGACCGTTGCCGACAACGGCTTCGAGGAAATGAGCGATCTCATCGGCAAGACCGATTATGACCTGCATCCCGCCGAAATGGTCGGGCATATGGCGGCGACGGAACGGCAAGTCATCGAGACGGGCCAGCCGATCTTCGGCATGGAGGAGCGGGCGTTCGTCGGCAAGGGATACGAGCGCTGGCTGATGACCTCGAAGGTTCCGTTGCGCAACAAGCAGGGCGCAACCATCGGCATTGTCGGCGTCTCGCGCGACATCACGGATCGGAAGAAAGCCGAGCGCCTGCTATTAGGGCAGGCGCGTTTGCTGGAACTGATCGCCACGAGCACGCCGCTCACGGAGTTTTTCAACGAGTTGATCCTGATGATCGAGGCGCATCTGCCGGGGATCATCGGTTCGATTCTGCTTCTGTCACCGGATGGGAGAAATCTTCTGACCGGCGCGGCGCCCGGGCTCGACGACGCCTATTGCGCTGCGATCCATGGCGTCGCCATCGGCCCCAAGGTCGGATCCTGCGGCACCGCCGCCTGGCGCGGCGAGCCGGTTTTCGTCGCCGACATTCTGTCCGATCCCCTGTGGGAGGACTATACCGAACTGGTCAGGCCGTTCGGATACCGGTCCTGCTGGTCGATGCCGATCCGCTCCTATCAGGGGCAGGTGCTCGGTACGTTCGCCCTCTATTCGCGTGAAGTCGGTGTTCCCTCCGCCGAGCAGAATGACCTGATTTCCATGGCGGCGCACCTTGCCGGCATCGCCATCGAGCGCCGTCAGTCGGAAGAGCGCATCCAGTTCATGGCGCATCACGATGCCCTGACGGGCCTCCCGAACCGGGTGCTGTTTGATGAACGCGTCGCCAGCGCGCTGCAGCAGGCGCGGGTGACCAGCCAGTGGGTGGCGCTCGCATTCCTCGATCTCGATAATTTCAAGCTGATCAATGACACCCTCGGGCATCACGCCGGTGACGAACTTCTCAGGATCGTCGCCGGCCGTATGCTCGCCTGCGTGCGCAAGTCGGATATGATCGTGCGGGTCGGCGGCGACGAGTTCATCATCCTGCTCAATGGCCTGCCGCCCGAAACCAGCATTATGCTGTCCCGGCTGGAGGCTATCCGCGCGGCCATCGGCGCCCCTCTTGTGCTGGCAGGGCGCAGCCTGCAGGTCAGCTGCTCGATGGGGGTCGTCTGCTATCCCGATCACGGTCAGAGCGCGACCGAACTGCTGGCCAATGCCGATTCGGCGATGTACCGGGCCAAGGAAGTCGGCCGCAACAATCTGCAGGTATTCAACGCCGAAATGGCCTCGAAGGCCCATGAAAAACTGCTGCGCCACGAGGAATTGCGCGACGCAGTGACCCGAGGCGAGTTTGTGCTGCATTACCAGCCGCAGATGAACATGAAGACGGGCAGAATTTTCGCCGCCGAATCGCTCTTGCGCTGGCAGCATCCGGAGCGTGGTCTGGTTTCGCCGGGCGAATTCATCCCGCTTGCCGAAGAAACCGGCCTGATCGTGCCGATCGGCGATTGGGTGCTAAACGAAGCGTGCCGTCAGAACAGGGCGTGGCAGGATGCCGGCCTGCCGCCGATCGTCGTCAGCGTCAATGTATCGGCTCGCCAGTTCAAGGAACGCAACTGGGTATCGCGCGTGGCGGAAGCTCTTGAGGAAAGCGGGCTGGAGGCGCGTTACCTTGAGCTGGAATTGACCGAGAGCCTGATCATGCAGGATGTCGGCACGGCGATTGCCACCATGCACGAGCTTGAAGCGCTCGGCGTCCATCTCGCCATCGATGATTTCGGCACCGGCTATTCCAGCCTGAGCGCCCTGAAGAGCTTTCCGGTCCGCCGCTTGAAGATCGACCGCTCTTTCGTTCAGGACATTCCGGGCGACGAAGACGACAAGGCGATCACCGGTGCGATCATCTCGCTGGCGCAAAAACTGCAGATGCAGGTCATCGCTGAAGGCGTCGAAACGCAGGAACAGGTCGATTTCTTGGCGGCCAGCGGCTGCGACGACATCCAGGGCTATTTCATCAGCCGGCCGGTCGGGTCGGCGGCGTTTGTCGCCCTGCTGGCAGGGTGAGCGGCAGTTGATTGCTGTGCTCTTTTTGCATCGCTTGGACAGCCTCGCGCAGTCGTGAATGCACAAGACTAGCGCAAGCCCCGTTCCAGCCGCAATTGCCATACTTGTGGCAAGGGACCGGTGTCTATTGCCGGGATACATTCTGCGTGGCTTTTCCGCTGCGTGTTCGCCAATCCGCGTCAACGGAATATATAGAGTTCAATGACCCTCTCAAAACCTCTCTCCCGCCGGCAGTTCCTCAATATGTCGGGTCTTGCGGTGGCATCAGCCGGCCTTGCAGGCTGCGCGTCGTCGATGAATACGGATCGTTTTCGCGCCGAAACCGCGCCCTATTTTCGCAATCCGGCGCTCGAAGGCCGTTTTGCCGATCCGCGCTATGGAGCCGAACTGGAAGGCCCGGTCGGCAACGGCTTCGAGCCGACAGGCCTGCCGCCACAGTCGGCTTATTATGCAGAGATGTATGGTCCGAAATTCGACGATGGCTTCAACATACCGGCGGTTCCCTACGAGCAGATCGATGCGCGCTACTATCGTCAAGAGGTCGACAACACCTTCGGCGAACGCCCCGGCACCATCATCGTCGATACCGGCGAGCGCTTCCTCTACCTCATTCTCTCCAATGGTTCCGCCATGCGCTATGGTGTCGGCATCGGTCGCGAGGGCTTTGCCTGGTCGGGCAGGGGCGTGATCCAGTGGAAGCAGAAATGGCCACGCTGGAAACCGCCGAATGAAATGGTCGCGCGCCAGCCGCATCTGGAAAAATACTCGATCGCCAATGGCGGCATGCCGCCAGGCATCGATAATCCGCTCGGTGCTCGGGCGATGTACATTTTCCAGAACGGCGAGGACACGCTCTATCGTCTGCATGGGTCGCCGGAATGGCAATCGATCGGCAAGGCCGTGTCGTCTGGATGCGTGCGCCTGATCAACCAGGATGTCATCGATCTCTACGATCGCGTCCGCAACGGTGCCCCCATTCTGGTGATCTAAAGCCTCGTACGTTAAACCAGTTATCCTCGATCATGCCCCGTGTTTCTCTTCTCCCAGAAGCATGGCCATGATCCGCAGGTTGTCCGGCGTCAGCGGCTTCTCGAAATAGCTCTTGACGAAATCGTAGCGCATCGCCCTCTCCCGATCGGCGGCGTGATGCGAGCTGGTCAACATGGCGACCACGGGCGCATGCGTGTCGAATTCGCGGGTGTAATGCTCGAGGAACTCGAAGCCGTTCATAATGGGCATGTTGATGTCGAGGATGATGGCCGCGGGTGTCGTGCTCTTGAGCAGCTTCAGCGCCTCCAGTCCGTTCATGGCTTTCAGCACCTTGATGTTAGGGTCGAATTTTCGGATCGTATAAGTGCAGATGAATTGGTCGTTCTCGTCGTCGTCGACGGTCAGTATCGAGTGCATTTTCATCTCCTCTTTTCCTCCGGCAATGTCACCGTAAAGACGCTGCCCTTGTCCTGCCGCCGGTATGCAACCGTTCCGCCGAGATGTTCGACGCTCTTGCGCAGGATATAGAGCCCAAGCCCGCTGCCCTGGGCGTGCTGCGGATGGAAGCGCTTGAACATCTGGAAAAGCTGGGGCTCGTTGCCGGGCGGAATGCCAAGCCCGTTGTCGGCGACAGACAGCACGAAGCGTCCCTTGACGGACGAGGCGCGGACGAAGATCTCGGGCGCGGCCTCCGCCGGGTCGTGATACTTGATCGCATTCGACAGGAGATTGTCGACGATGATCTGAAACCGGCTCGCCTTCTTGCGCACGACCATAGTGTCGGGAATGTCGATATGGACGGTCGAGAGACGGCTGCCGTCCATGTTGCGCAGTCGCTCGAGCGTTTCCCGCACCGTGTGGGCGACGGGGATGGTGCTCTCCGGCTCGTCCATCACCTTGGTCCGGGTGAGCAGGATGATGTTCTGGATCAGGTGGTCGAGTTTGTGGAAACTCTGGTCGATCCGCGACAGGACCGGCTGGATCTCAATCACGCCGGCTCCCTGCCGGATCATGTCATGGACGATCGACATCAGCCCGAGCGACGAGGCGATCGGCGAGCGCAGGTCGTGCGATGTCCTGTAGGAGAATTCCTCAAGCTCGGCATTGGCATCGAGGATATCGCGCTCATAGGCCTTGCGCTCGGAAATATCGCGCACGATGCCGCTGTAAACCACCTGACGATCGAGATCGATTCTCGCGATCGAAAGATCGACGGGGAAGGTGGAGCCGTCCTTGCGCTGCCCTTCCGCCTCGCGCCCGACGCCGATGACCTTCGCCACGCCGGTTCTTTTGTAGTTTGCCAGATATTGATCGTGCTCGTCGTGATAGGGCGCCGGCATCAGCATCTTGATATTCTGCCGAACCATCTCGGCGGCAGAATAGCCGAATATTTTCTCGCAGGCCGGATTGACCGACAGGATGATGCCGTGCTCGTCGATGGTGATGAAACCATCGACGGCGGTGTCGATGATAGCCGCCAGCCGCTTCTGGCTCTCGCTGAGTTGCGCGGCCATCTTTCTGGATTTCTCCGAGCTTTGAAACGCGTAGATGATCAGGCAGGCATAGACCGCTCCGGACAGGAGCAGCACGGCCAGCAACGTCGAGCGCGCATTGCTGTTTTCGCTTGCCGGAAGCTCCTGCGTAAACAGGACCTCCTGCCGCAGCAGTTCGACATAGGTGACGATCAAAAGAAGGAAGTATGTCGCCGCCGCCAGCGTTGCTGCGACCACGGACGGATGATAGCCGATCCGCTCAATGCCGGCAAAGATCAACCCTGTTGAAAGACTGAAAAAACAAAAGGCCGTCTGCGGCGACATGCGTGCCAGCGGCAGCCAGTTATGAGCCGTGGAGATGCTGAGAAGATAGCCGAGCAGGGCGCTGGCCGACATCAGAAAGACCAGTGCCGCAAGAGCGATCCTCAGGCGGGACGTGCGGCCAAGCAGGCCGCTGAGCATGATCGCCGCGTTGATCAGGATGAAGCAGAGCGCGGCATTCGGCGCCATGCGGCCTGGAGGGTTGCGGCCGACCGTCACGAAGGGCTTGATGAACAGCTGGTCGATCTTCAGATCGATTTCGAAAATATGTTCCGCCAGCATCGCCGCGGCAAACAGGGTGGCAAGGCTCGCGAGCGCAATGGACTTTCGCGGTGCATTCGCCTGCAAAAGGCAGGCCGCGCTGCCCGTGAGTACGAAACAGAGCGCCGTGTTGAACTGCATTGCGAAGAGGATCGGCACCGCCAGCGCCAGATCGACAGGCCGGGCGAGCCAGAGTGCCATGATCGCCGCGCCGACGACGATGCTGATCCATCCCGTCAGCATGCCGGATAATGTGGCTAGATGGTCCTGGCGCAAGGGCATCGCCTCCCAGCGATGTGAATCGCTAGGAATGGATATTAGCGCACCGGTTGTATATTGGAAGGCTGGCCCGTCGCTTTAGATTTGCGGGTTCTCGTCGAGGTTCCTGTTGAGGTCATGAAGCGCGGAGCGCAGGGCGGCTGCTTCCTCCATGCTGCATCGCGTCGCCTTGCCGATCTCCATCAGGATGCCGAAGGCGTCCGTCTTCAGCGCCACGCCCTTGGGCGTCAGCGTGATGATCACCTGGCGTTCGTCGCTCTTGTCGCGGACGCGGCTGACGAAGCCGGCGGTTTCCAGCCGCTTGAGCAAAGGCGAAAGCGTGCCTGAATCCAGCCCCAGCTCCTCGCCGATACCTTTGACGGTCATCTTGTCCTTCTGCCAGAGCGCCAGAAGCACCAGATATTGCGGATAGGTCAGGCCAAATTTGTCGAGCAGGGGCTTGTAGGTGCGGTTGAACGCATGCGCCACGGAGTAGACGGCAAAGCAGAGTTGCTGGCCGAGCGCGAGCGCATCGCCATCTTTCAGATCGTCCTTACGCATGTCATTATCATTGGTCATACCTTGCATTCTCGCAGTTTTAGCAACGTTTTGCAATTTGCAAAATTATATTGCGTCCAATTAAATTATGCGCTATTAAAAATTCCAGACAGTAAATTGTCCCGCAATCAACCGCCTAGAACCAAGGAGACAGACAATGCCCATCCTCTACACAACCAAGGCATCGGCAACCGGTGGCCGCGCCGGTCACGCGGTCAGTGAAAACGGTGTTCTCGACGTAACGCTCACCGTTCCGAAGGAACTCGGCGGCGATGGCGCCACCGGCACCAATCCCGAACAGCTCTTCGCAGCCGGTTATTCCGCCTGCTTCCTCGGCGCGCTGAAGTTCGTCGCCGGCAAGGAAAAGGTGAAGATCCCGGAAGACGCGACTGTCACCACGAGCGTCGGCATCGGCCCGCGCGAAGACGGCACCGGTTTCTACATCAACCCCTCGATTTCCGTGAGCCTGCCGGGCGTCGATCGCGAAGTCGGCGAAAAGCTCGTCGCCGCCGCCCACATCGTCTGCCCCTACAGCCACGCGCTGCGCACCTCGACGGAAATCTCGGCAACGCTCGCCTGAGACAGCAACTGAAATCACAAAAGAAAAGCCTGGCGGTTGGCTCCGCCGGGCTTTTCTTTTGTTGGTTAGTTCAAGAATGAGCTTGCCGCTTGGCAGTATAGGTGTAGTCCTTATTGGCTATATTATGATTTAGTTATATATGATAGTGCTGCGATCTTCATATTTCAACCTTAGATAAACTGTCGCTCGAGTGATTTCATTCCGGATGGACAAACGGAATCTTGCCCGGCGCAAGGGGGGGAACGCATGTCGACTATTCACGCAAATGTCACCTTCACGCTCAATGGAACATCCAGCTTTCTCATCGGTGGCGATCAATACATCTGGGACGACAAATGGCTGGGCTATGTCTCCACGTATTCAGGGGACGTCGGCAAATCCTATACGGCGACCGTGTCCCTGTCAGGCTCGGATTGGAGTATCTCGACGCTGCGCTTTTCGGGCGAGGCGAATTTGAAGGTGGTGATCAACGATGCGGTCACCGGCACTGGGCGACACATCAACTATCTGCAGCTGAATGGAAATGCGGGCAGTACCGTGACGCTGAAAACCACCGGCGTCGAGCTTATAGTCGGCGGAGATGCCGTCGATACGATCACGCTGGGCAGCGGCTACACTGGCTTCCTTCAGACCAGAGACGGCAACGACGTGGTCACGACCGGCGCGGGTGACGTAAGCGCAATCGATACCGGCGAAGGCAATGATCAACTGACGTTCGGCGCGGGCTATGTCGCTGCGGCATCAATGGGTGATGGCAACGACACGGTCACGGCGAACGGTGCCGATGTCGCCATGCTCGACACCGCCGGCGGCAGCGACACGGTCAATGTCGGCAGCGGCCGCATCGAGATGCTGAGGGTCAGCGACGGCAACAACAAGGTGACCGTGGGCAACGGCGGCAGCGTCGAGGCGTTGGTCGCCTATGATGGCAACGACACGGTGACGATCAGCGGATCAGGTCGCATCAGCAGTATCGCAGTGGGCTCCGGTACCAACACGGTCAAGACCGGCAGTGCTTTTGTCGAATCGATCTTCAGCTATGGGGGCGTGGATACCATCGCTATCGGCAGTGGTGGCGCCGGCTCCGTCCGCACTGGCGAAGGCAATGACGTCGTGACCGCTGTCGGCGATGTTACGCTGCTTGACACAAACGAGGGTAACGACACGGTCACTCTGAACGGCGGCAGCTACAACATGGTTCGTGTCAGCGGTGGCAACAACACCGTGACGCTCAACGGAGGGTGGATGGCGGCTGTTGTGGGCTATGACAACGACGACAAAGTGACCATTACCGGGCTAGGCGAGGCGGGTAATATCCTGGTCGGTTTCGGCAACAACACGGTCAAGACCGCCGGCGGGTTTGTCAGTTCCATCGTCGCGTATAGCGGCGATGATAGGTTCGAAATCGGTAGTGGCGGCGCAAGTTCGGTTGTTGCCGGCAGCGGCAACAATACGGTGATTGCAGCCGGCTGGGTTGGTGCCATCACTGGCTATGACGGCATTGACAAGGTCACTATCGGGTCAAAAGGAGCCAACTCCATCTCGGTAAATGGCGGGCAAGACAGCGTCACGGTCGCCATGCTGAGCGACAAGACCCAAACGGTTGTCATCGATGGCGGCAAGAACACGGATTCGATCAGTTTTGCGAGCTTCACCAAAGCCGCCAACATTTCGCTATCCAACGCAACGGCGGTCGATACCGGCGCTGGCTCTTTCGTGGTGACTGGTTTTGAAAACCTGACGGGAGGTTTGGCTGCCGACAATCTGACAGGGAGCGAGCTTCGCAACATTCTGAAAGGTGGAGCCGGCAACGACATTCTGACCGGTCTTGCGGGCCGGGATGACCTGTCAGGTGGCAACGGTGCCGATACTTTCGTCTACAAGGCCGCGGCGGACAGCACTGTTTCCGGAGCCGACACGATCTTCGATTTTTCCCTGACCAGCGGAGACCGGATCAGCCTTTCGGCCATTGACGCGAACTCGAGCGCCTCGGAAAACCAGACCTTCGCTTTCATTGGCGCTGTAGCCTTTCACGGTATCGCAGGCGAATTGCGCTTTCTGAAGGCGGCGTCTGACACCTACGTCTACGGCGACGTCGACGGCGACAAGACTGCTGATTTTGCTATCCATCTGGACGATGCGCTGACGCTGACGGCGGGAGATTTCATATTGTAAGACCGCTGCGAGCGTCATTCACCAGCCAACTGAATGATGTGGTGACCTTGTCTGAACGCAATGCCCGCTGGCGGACCTTCCCCGCCTGCCAGCAGCGTTTGCCGGTTAACATTAAAAAAGAATTTCTCCCGCACCGATTGTTTCCAATACAACCCTTGCTATAAATCCTTCACCGCTCCTGCGGGAAGGCATTAGGTTCGTCATAGCTTAACCGCCTGATATGGTTTCGAATCGGGCGGATGATTGCGGCATGGCGACGATTGTGGGAACGACGAGCGCGAAGGAAACGCTGATCGGCACTGCCGAAGACGACATCATCATCGGCGGACCCGGGACGAACATCCTCTATGGCAAGGGTGGGGCCGATACGTTTGTCATCAAGGCAAACCTGGTAACGACGAAAAGTTCGACCTACGATACGATCAAGGATTTTCAGGTCGGTGTCGACAAAATCGACCTGTCCGTGCTGGGTGTTTCCAGCTGGGATCAGTTGCAGTCCCTTTTGTACCGTGGCGCAACCTCCGTCGGCCTTGGTCTGCAATACAACAAGGTTCAGCATACCCTGACCCTGTCGAACGTGACGTTCGATCAACTTTCCGCAGATGATTTCATCTTCGACACGTCCGGCCCCCGGGTTCTGTCCGGCACCAAATATATCGATATCCTGCTCGGCAGTGCGGGCGACGATACATTGACCGGCGGTGTGAGTGACACTGTTTACGGCGGAGACGGCAACGACACCTTGAAGGGAAGTGGCACGCTCTATGGCGGAGAGGGCGACGATACGCTGATCGGCTACGATGTGTCCTACGGCGGCAAGGGGAACGATACCCTGGTCTGCAACGGGTCTGTCTACGGCGATAGCGGCAAGGATATCTTCAAGCTTGCTGCACGGAAGGCAGCGCCCTACAACGGTTCGTCCTCTACGATTGAAGACTTCAAGATCGGGGTGGACAAGATCGATCTTTCCGAGTTCGGAATCTACAGTTTTGACCAGCTGAAACTGATTCTGAAACCCTCACTCAGCGGCGGCTTTGCCTCTTTCGATGCTTATTATGGTTCCGACGAACTCAACTATTACAATCATCACGAGCACAGGATCCGCGATCTCAAGGTTGGTGATCTCAGCGCCTCTGACTTCATTTTCGCGTCATCCGCTGTAACGCCAAAAAATGGGACCGCCCTGAATGATCGGATTTTCGGTAGCGACGCCGCCGATGTCCTGAACGCTGGTGCCGGTTCCGACGAAGTGTTCGCTGGCGCCGGTGACGACATCATCATCGATGGCAAGGGCGGATGGAATACGCTCTACGGAATGGGTGGCGCGGATACCTTCAAGTTGGCTGCTCGGTTTTACACCGAGACGCAAGGCACTTGGGACGTTATCGCTGATTTCGAGGTCGGGAAAGACAAGATCGACGTCTCCGCCATGGGCATATCGAGCTTCGACCAGATGCAGGCGATCCTCGAAATGAGGAACGGCAAGGATACCGTTTTCGACGCCTATTTATCCGAAGAATTCAATTTTGGCGCGACGCTCAAGAATGTTTCGATAACCGATTTGAAGGCTTCCGACTTCATTTTTTCGACGAGCGGCTCCAAGAACCTGACAGGTTATCGGTATTCGGAACGAATGTTCGGTAGTCGAGAGGGAGAGAAAATCAACGGCGTCGCCGGCGACGATGAAATTTACGGCGGCGGCGGAAACGACCATCTGCTTGGCGGCGACGGTGCCGACAAGCTGTTCGGCGGCTCCGGAAACGATGTTCTGGATGGCGGAACCGGCGCAGATATTTTGTACGGCGGGGCGGGTACCGACACCTTCTTTCTGTCCGATCGTTACTCTGTAGGCATGGTGATCGCTGATTTCGAAGTCGGCGTCGAAAGGTTTGATCTCTCGACCCTCGGCATATCGAGTTTGGATCAAATCCAAGCCATCATGACGTCAAGGAATGCAGATGATGTCGGTTTCGCCATCGGGGTGGATGACAGGTTTGTCTCGATAACCTGGAAGAACGTCGATCTTTCCGCCTTCACATCGCGTGATTTTATCTTTTCCAAGCGGGGAGCCCTCAGTCTTGCCGGGACGAATGGCGACGATTGGTACTTCGGTAGTGTCAAGGCTGACGTGTTGAAGGGAGGGGCGGGTAACGATCATCTTTTCGGTGGAAATGGTAATGATACGCTGGATGGTGGAACATCTACTGACATCCTTTACGGCGGTATCGGCAACGACATTATCGACGGCGGCGAAGGTGACGATGTTCTTTACGGCGATGCGGGCAACGACACCATCCGCGGCGGTGAAGGAAATGACGCGATTTATACAGGCCTCGGGAAAGACGCGGTCGATGGTGGCGCGGGGCTGGACGTGGTCTATTTTACGTCAAAAGTCGTTCTGGATTTCAGCAACCCGGCCAACAGTACCGGCGAAGCGCAATTGACCACCTACCTCAACATCGAGGAGTTTCACGGTTCGGCAGCAGCGGACCGGATGACGGGAGGCGCTCTCAACGACAGCTTCTACGGCGAGGCTGGCAGCGACATCCTGAAGGGCATGGGCGGAAATGATAGGCTCCAAGGCGGAAACGGCGACGATCGGCTGGACGGTGGCGATGGGAACGACAAGGTGTTTGGCAGTGCGGGCAACGACCGGCTGTATGGCGGCGTCGGCAAGGACAAGATCGACGGTGGATATGGCGACGATCTGATCATTGCCAGCACCTTCGATGACGTGAGCGGTGGCATATGGGGGAGCGATACGGTCGACTTTTCGAAGCCGGTCACCCTGAGCTTGCTGGATTCTTCATTCAACACGGGGGAAGCGCTAGGCTCGCAGTATCGTGAGATTGAAATCTTCGATGGCTCGAATGGAGCCGATATCATGGTCGGAAATGGCTATGCGCAGACTTTTATCGGTGGTGCCGGCGACGACGCTCTCGCGGGCATGGAGAACCACGATGTTCTTTTGGGTGGAGATGGCGACGATCTGCTCTATGGCGGCCTGGATGCCGATGCTTTGACTGGCGGGAAAGGCGCGGATGTTTTTCTCTACAATCATGTTTCCGAATCGAAAGTAGCGGAAGCGGCGCGCGACACGATCTACGATTTCCTGGGCAAGGAGGGCGACCGGATCGACCTTTTCGGCATCGACGCCAGCACGAAAACTTCCGGTGACCAGGCCTTTGCCTTCCTCGGCACGGGAGTCTTCACCGGCAAAGCGGGTGAACTGCGCTACGAGAAGACAGCCTCTGATACCTATATCTATGCTGACACCAACGGCGATAAGAAAGCCGACTTTGCCATTCATCTCGATGACGCTTTGACCCTGTCGAAGGGCTATTTCGTGCTGTAACGCACCGAAGCCACGCCGCCCATCGGACGGCGTTGATTGAACACAAACAAAAACGGCGCCTCACAAGGGCCGCCGTTTTCCATTTCCAGTTCCAAGCGTTCCTACCGCTTCAAACTTCCCAATATCCCGCGCACCAAAGCCCTTCCGAGCGAGGAGGCAACCGTGCGGGCGACGGATTTCATCGCGGCTTCGGCGACGGTTTCGCGCTGGTAGCCCGAGCGGGCTTTCGGCTTGGGCTCGGCCGGAGCCGCATCGTCACCGAAGCCTGGCAGGGTCCAGCGGCTGCCGCCGGGGGCGGCGGGCGGCGGGGCGTCTGCGGTTTCTCGGCTTTCCTCCTGGGTCGATTTGGCGGCGCGCTTGGCGAGCAGTTCGTAGGCTGATTCCCGGTCGACATCCTCGTCATACTGGCCGGCCACCGGGCTGATCTTCATGATATTGGCGCGCTCGGCTTCCGTGAGCGGGCCGGCGCGGCTGGATGGCGGGCGGATCAGCGTGCGTTCGACCATCGAGGGCGCGCCCTTGCCTTCGAGCGTCGAGACCAGCGCCTCGCCGGTACCGAGATTGGTGATGACCGTGGCGCAGTCGAAATCAGGATTGGGGCGGAAGGTGTCGGCGGCCGTCTTTACCGCCTTCTGTTCGCGCGGCGTATAGGCGCGCAGTGCGTGCTGGACGCGGTTGCCGAGCTGGGCGAGCACGGTTTCCGGCACGTCGAGCGGGTTCTGGGTGACGAAATAGACGCCGACGCCCTTGGAGCGGATGAGGCGCACGACCTGCTCGATGCGTTCCAGCAGCACCTTCGGGGCGTCGTTGAAGAGCAGATGCGCTTCGTCGAAGAAGAACACCAGCTTCGGCTTGTCGGGATCGCCGACCTCGGGCAGTTCCTCGAACAGTTCCGACATCAGCCAGAGCAGGAATGTGCCGTAGAGGCGCGGGTTCATCATCAGCTTGTCGGCGGCCAGCACCGAGATCGCGCCGCGGCCGTCGCGGGTCGTGCGCATGATGTCGGAGACTTTCAGCGCCGGCTCGCCGAAGAAGTGCTCGGCGCCCTGCTGCTCGAGGATCAGCAGTTCGCGCTGGATCGAGCCGGTCGACGATTTCGAGATGAAGCCGTATTTGTTGGAAAGCTCGGTTGCGTTCTCGCCCATGTAGTTGAGCATCGCCTGAAAGTCCTTCAGGTCGAGCAGCGGCAAGCCGCCTTCGTCGGCAATCTTGAAGGCAATGTTGATGACGCCTTCCTGTGCGTCCGTGGCGTTCATCAGGCGGGAAAGCAGGAGCGGTCCCATCTCCGAGATGGTGGTGCGCACGCGGTGGCCCTTTTCGCCGTAGAGATCCCAGAAGATCACCGGAAACTCCTGGAAGGCGAAGTCGGTGAAGCCGATCTGCTCGGCCCGCTTCGTCACCCAGTCCTTCGTCTCGCCGATCGCGCCAATGCCGGAAAGATCGCCCTTCACGTCGGCGCAGAAGACGGGCACGCCGGCATTGGAGAAACTTTCCGCCATGATCTGGAGCGTGATCGTCTTGCCGGTGCCGGTGGCGCCGGTGACGAGGCCGTGGCGGTTGCCGAATTTGAAATCCAGATATTCGCCCTTGTTGATCGTGTCGTCCGGTTTGCGGCTGGTGCCGATATAGAGCTTCCCGTCCTCAAGCATGTGGGCCTTGTCTCCGTTTCGCCAATGAAAGCCAGCCTTCGCCAGCCTTCATCACATTGTTTTCTCAACGCTGTTATAGGAGGACTGCCGGCCACCGGCAACAGAAGGATTGTGGAGCAAACGGTTCTGCAACGTGCCGGACGGCCGCATTGTAATTGCCACCAAGGCATGAAACGATGTTCGGGCTCGCGCTGTGGATAGCCGATCCGAACGGTGCTTGAGTTTCAATTCGAGATAATTTACCTTGACGTCAACGTCAAATAAACGAGGAGAATCACCCATGAACGAACTGGTCACCCGCGTTGCGGAAAATGTCGGTATCGATCCGGCAACCGCTGAAAAGGCCATCGGCATGATGCTCGGCTTCCTGCAGCGCGAAGCAGCCGATGGTCCGGTTGCCAAGATGATTGAAGCCATTCCCGGCGCATCGGAAATGGTCGCGAAATTCAATGGGGCGGATTCGGGCGGTGGCGGTGGTCTGCTTGGTGGACTGCTCAGCGCAGTCGGTGCCGGCGGCGGCGTCATGGCGCTCGGTCAGCAGCTGATGTCGGAAGGCCTCGGCATGGGCGAGATCACCTCGCTCGCCAAGGAAACCATCGGCTATGCCAAGGAAAAGGCCGGTGCCGATGTGGTCGACGAAGTCGTGGCTTCGGTTCCGGGCCTCAGCCAGTTCGTCTGATAGCCTGAAATTGTAATGGACGACCTGTCCGAAAACGATCTGGCCGCGCATCTGAGGACACTGGAGGAACGTCTCCACGACCCGAAGTTGCGCGGTTCTGCATTTTTGACCGGAGCACTTCTCGATGAGGATTTCACCGAGTTTGGCAGCTCGGGTCAGGCCTATGGTCGCGCCGATACCATCGCGGCGCTGGTTGCCGAGGCCGGGCAGCCCGGGCCACCCGTACGATCGGAAAACTATCGGCTGAAACGCCTGTCGGAGACCGTTGCGCTGCTCACCTATGAAACGGCAACGGAAGAACGGCGTGTTCTGCGGTCATCGATCTGGCGCCGCACGAACGGCTATTGGCGCATGGCCTTTCATCAGGGAACCGCAACGAAAGGGTAAGCTGGTGCATTCAGGCCGTTTTCGGCCGCCTGAAGAAAGATAGGAACAACGTGAAAATCACCAGGATCAGCCCAACACTGACCGGGGCTGCCGATGGACCGAAAAGGTCCATGATCGATCCCGTTGCGCCCGAGCCCATGCCGCTGCCGACCGCATAGGCAAGCGCAAAGGCAGCGCTGCCTGCCACCAGCATTCCGCCGCGATACTGTTCGCCGAGCATGGTCAGCGCGCAGGTATAGAGCGAGAAGCTCGCAGCGCCGATCAGCGCAAAATCTGCGAGAATGGCAATCGGCGAGGTTAGGAACGGTATCATCAGGAAAGCGATAGCGCCGATCCCACCCATGGCGATCGCCACGCGCCGGCGCGGCAGCCGGTCGAGCAGCACGCCAATGAAGGGCTGGGCCAAGGCTGTCGGCAAGGCCAGCACGGTGACGCTCAAGGCTGCAAAGGCCTGCGAATGCCCGGTCTTGACGAAATAGACCGGCATGACCGAGATGGCCGCGATATCAGCAAATCCGAAGGCCAGCACCATCGCGACCAGCAGAGGCGCCTTGCCGAAGAAGACGAAGACATCCCGTGTCGAGGAGGCTTCCGGCGTGGTCCGGGTCGACAGCGTCAGCACGGCAGTGGCAAAGGCCACGAGCGCCACATAGACGGCGGTCAGCGCAAAGCCGAAGCCGCTCTCCGTGCCCATCAGCGGAATGACCAGCGGACCGGCGGCAAAGCCGCCGCAGACGCCGGCGCCGTAGAGCCCGGAGACACGGCCGCGCAGCCGGTCGGGGCAGGCGGCATTCATCCAGGCTTCGCCCAGCATGAAGATCAGGCTGGCGAAGAAACCAAGGAAAAAGCGGGCGAGGAACCATACAGGCAGCGAGGCGGTTGCAGAGAAGGTCGCAAGGCAAAGCGAGCAGCCGACAAGGCTGACGATGATCAGCCGGTCGGTGCGCAGCCATGCCGTCAGATGTCCGAGCATGAGCGTCGAGGCGGCAAGACCAAGTGCAAAACCGACCGCGTTGAAACCGATCATCGCCGGCGTCACGCCGCGGCTTTCAAGCGTCAGCGAGATCAGCGGATAGGTGATGCCCTGCGCCACGGAAAAGGCCGACGCACCGAGAATGACGGCGACGATCGCGGCCCAATCGGGCATGAAGTCGGCGGTTGCGTGCGGTGACTGCATGATATCCTCGCGGCCAGCGACAGACGTGGCTCCGCGTCTCTCTTATCCGAACATGGGCCGCGTTGAAATGGCATGACGGCTTATTGTTGCAGAGGTCGGTGCGTGCTCGGTTATACTTCGCCGCCGAATTCACCCACCCAAAAATAGTCATCGCCGCCAAGTGAATCCCGAAGACATTTTATTGGCTATCGCTAAGCTTCCGCGCGACTCGGACTTAACTCCATTCTTTTCATTTAACGATTAGGAATTGCACCATGACGTCCAGTATCTTCAACCTCGATTCAGTCGGTACGGGAATTCGGGCATCACTGATCACCAATGAGACCGCTTTCGTCGGCTTGGGCGTCACGGTCGGATCGACGGACGGCACCGCCATCAATGGCATCGGCGACGGCATCAGCGTCAATATCCAGGGCACCGTCATCGGCCAGGCCGCGGCGGTCGCTTTCGGTGCGACCAGCAACCACGGTAACAATGTCTTTGTCGGCAAAAACGGTTATGTCGGCGGCTTTACGACTGGCATTTCCATGGCGAGCTACGATGGCAGCATCGACAATCGCGGCTCGATCTGGAGCGCTGGCACCGGCATCGAAATCAACGCCAAATCGCCGGCCGGTGTTTTCAACACGACCGAGATCAGCAACAGCGGCACGATCGAGGGCGATACGGCTGTTCTCCACAAGAACACGGACGCGCTCTATCTCGTCAACACGGGCACGATCGAGGGCGTAACCTACGCTTTCTCCTCGCAAGGGACTGCCACCGACACCATCTTCAATGACGGAACGATATTGGGCGATGTTTTGCTCGGCAAGGGCAGCGACCGCTATGACGGATCGCTCGGCCTGCTGGACGGAACGGTGTTTGGTGGCGACGGCCAGGATTTCCTGATTGGCGGCAAGGGCGCTGACAGTTTCGAGGGGGGCGCGGATGCCGATGACATCAATGGCGGCGCCGGTAACGACTACATCGTCGGCGACGCCGGTACGGACCGGCTGACCGGCGGCGCGGGCGACGATGAAATCTATGGTGGCGCCAATGAGGACACCATGGATGGCGGCACCGGGGCGGATTTTCTCGTCGGCGGCGCTGGCAGCGATCTATATCTGGTCGACAACGCCAACGATAGCGTGATCGAGGCCAAGGGCGGCGGCACCGACGTTATTTTCGCACTTGTCAGCTTCGCGCTGGAAGCCGACCAGGAAGTCGAGCAGATGGTTTTTGCCAATCTGTCGAACACCGTTAAAAACGTCGTGCTGACCGGCAACAATCTCCGGCAATCGATCATCGGCGGCGCCGGCAACGACACGCTGAACGGTGGCGGCGGCACGGATATGTTGACCGGGCTGATCGGCAATGACACCTATATCATTGATGGCGGCGATACTGTCGTCGAGGCAGCCGGCGAGGGCACCGACTTGGTGAAGTCGTCGTGGGCGCATACGCTGGCCGCCAATGTCGAAAACCTGACGCTCACCGGAGTGCTGGATATCAACGGCACCGGCAATGTCCTTGCCAACGTCATCACCGGCAACAGCGGCAAGAACACGCTGTCCGGCAGGGATGGCGACGATACGCTGAACGGTGGCCTTGGTCTGGACAAGCTCTTGGGTGGAGCGGGCAAGGACAGCTTCTTCTTCAATACGGCGCTATCGTCCGGCAATATCGACACCATCACCGATTTCAGCGTGGCCGATGATACGATCCGGCTGGAAAACGCGATCTTTACTGCCCTGTCGAAAACCGGCGCGCTCGCGGCGCCAGCCTTTGCCAGCAACCTGACCGGCCTGGCCGGCGATGCAAGCGACCGGATCGTCTACGAGAAGGATACGGGCAAGCTGTTCTACGATGCCGACGGCAGCGGATCGGCGGCGGGCATCCAGTTCGCGCTGCTGTCGAAGAACCTCGTTCTGACGGAAGCGGACTTCATTGTCGTCTGAGGATAACGAGCGGGGGGGGAAACCGCCGGTTTGCAACCTCCTCTCCGTCATCCTCGCCCTTGTGGCGGGGATCCAGCGACCCGACGGCCGTCGGGTCAAAAGACTCCTTCGGCCCAAGGACTTGGGCCGGCTGGATCCCTGTGACATCCCTCGGGTCAAGCCCGAGGACAGGGATGACGGAATATGAGGATGTCTTTCAGAAACACCTCTACGACAGGCTGAACGAAGAGGTTTGTTAGTAGATTGAGCCGCCGGTTGACCGGCGACCCCTTCGCAATGAATTAGGTTTTCAGGCAGCCCTGTCCCAATCGGGCGCCAGGCCGCCGGGGCTGACGATGCGGCCGTTCGGGCGGGCGAGCTTGTGGATAGCGGCCATCTCGTCGCTGGAAAGATCGAAGTCGAAGATGTCGAAATTCTCCGGCAGGCGGCTTTCGGTTGCCGTCTTCGATAGGGTAATCACATCCTTCTGCTGGATCAGCCAGCGCAACACCACCTGTGCGGCCGTCTTGCCGTGCTTGGAAGCGATATCCTTCAACAACGGCTCGTTCGGTACCTTGCCATCGGCCATCGCAAAGTATGCGGTGATCGACATGCCGGTGGCGCGGGCGGCGTCCAGAACCTTGGCCTGGTCGAGATAGGGGTGATACTCGATCTGGTTGGTGGCGATCGGAGCTTCGCTCAGTTCCACCGATTTCGCCATCAGCGCGGTGTTGAAATTGCTGACGCCGATATTCTTCACCTTTCCAGCCTTTTTCACAGCGTTGAGCGCGCCGATCTGCTCGGCCAGCGGCACACCGCTGCTTGGCCAATGCAGAAGCAGGAGATCGACATAGTCGGTGCGCAGCTTCTTCAGGCTTTCATCGACGGAGGCGAGGAAAGCGTCGTGCTTGTAGTTATCGACCCAGACCTTGGTGGTGAGGAAGATGTCATTGCGGGCGACACCGGAGGCCTCGATGGCTTCGCCGACTTCCGCTTCGTTGCGGTACGCCTGCGCCGTGTCGATGTGACGGAAACCGAGCTTGATCGCCTGCGGCACGATGCGCAGCACGTCCGGGCCGGGTATGCGAAAGGTGCCGAAGCCGAGAACGGGGATGTTTGCGCCATTGGCGCCGACTGTCTGCATGGAACTGTCCTTTCTGGGAGGAGACCCGGCAGTCGGCCGGGTCTGGAATGATGTTGCAATAGATGTGGCGTGCGCGGCGCCGGTCAAGCAATACGCGTCAAGCAGCCTGGGCGATTGGCTCCGGTTTGCGATCGAGCATGCCGCTGATGACGGTGAGCACCAGCGCACCGCCAACCAGAACTGCCCCAACCCACGGGGTTGCCTGCAGTCCGAGCGGCGAGGCGACCACCAGACCGCCGATCCAGGCACCGGCGGCGATGCCGAGGTTGAAGGCGGCGATGTTGAGCGCCGAGGCGACATCGACGGCGCCGGGGCGGTGCTGCTTGGCAAGCTGTACGACATAGAGCTGCAGGCCGGGCACGTTGGCGAACGACAGGAAGCCGAGGGCTGCGAGCGTGATCAGGGCAGGGACGGCCGAGACCGAGGTGAAGGTGAAGATCACCAGCACGGCAGCCTGGGCGGCAAACAGCCAGGTGAGCGCCTTCACCGGATTGCGGTCGGCAATGCGGCCGCCGATGATGTTGCCGGCGGCGATCGCCAGGCCATAGAGCACCAGTACGAGGCTGACGGACGAGGCGGCAAATCCGGTGACTTCCTGCAGCATCGGCGCAAGGAACGTGAAGGTGACGAACGTGCCGCCATAGCCGAGCGCGGTCATGCCGAAGACGAGAAGCAGGCGGCCCGAGCCGAGCACGCGGACCTGATCGAGAATGCTGGCAGGTGCCGCCTTCGACAGGGTCGAAGGCAGGAGGACGGCAATTGCTGTCAAAGCAACGGCGCCAAGGCCTGCAACAGCCCAGAAGGTGGCGCGCCAGCCGAATGTCTGGCCGATGAAGGTGCCGAGCGGAACGCCGGTGACGATGGCAACGGTCAACCCCATGAACATCAGAGCGATGGCCGAGGCACGGCGGTTTTCCGGGACCAGATCGGCGGCGATGGTCGCACCGACAGAGAAGAACACGCCGTGGGCGAAGGCCGAGAGGATGCGGGCAACAAGCAGCGTCTCGTAGGAGGGGCTAAGCGCCGCCATGGTGTTGCCGGCGATGAACAGCGCCATCAGCCCGAGAAGCAGCGGCTTGCGCTCAATGCGGCCGGTGAGCGCGGTGAGGATCGGGGCGCCGAAGGTGACGCCGAGCGCGTAGATCGAGACGATCAGCCCGGCGAGCGGCAGGGTGATACCGAGATCGGTGGCGACAGTCGGCAACAGGCCGACGATGACGAATTCCGTGGTTCCGATCGCATAGGCCGCGATCGTCAGTGCGAAGAGGGCAAGAGGCATGGGAGCACCTTTATCGCCGGTGGGAGGCCGGACGGTTGGTGGCGGCGCGCAGGATATCGTGCCGTCGTTGGGTTTCGTTGAGCGGAATATGGGCCAAAGCCACTTGCGCGATAATCCATAGGAATGGATAAATGCCTGTGAAACAAATTCACAGGGAAGCCGATGGACAACCGCGCCGGGGAAATGGAAGTCTTTGCCACCGCGGCCGAGCTGAAGAGTTTTTCGGCGGCCGGACGGCGGCTGAAGCTCTCGCCGTCGGCCGTCAGCAAGCTGGTCACCCGCATAGAGGACCGGCTCGGCACGCGCCTTCTGGTGCGCACCACGCGATCGCTGCTTCTGACTCCAGAGGGCGAGGTTTATCTCGGACGGGCCCAGCGGATTCTGGCGGAAATCGCGGAGACAGAACAACTCGTTGCCGGCGGCGGCCGGGCAACTCCACGCGGCCTCCTGCGCGTCAACGCCACGGTCGGTTTCGGGGAGCGCTACATCCTGCCCTTGGCCGGTGAATTCCTCGGGCTTTATCCGGAAGTCCGGTTGGAACTGTCCCTGACCGATGGCATCATCGACCTGATCGAGGAGCGCACCGACATCGCCATCCGCGTCGGTCCGATGCGGGATTCAAGTCTCAAGGCCAGAAAGCTGCTTGAAAGCCACCGTATCACCGTGGCAACACCGGATTATCTGGTGCGATACGGCGTACCGGACACCCCGGACGACCTCATCGCGCACAATTGCATCACGTTCACCTTCGGACGAAACCCAGGCGAATGGTTGTTTCGCGATCCTGCGAGCAGGGCGCTCTACAATCGGCCGGCCCCCGGCAATGTGCAGGCGTCCAGCGGTTCGATTGCCCGCAACCTATGCCTCACCGGTCTTGGAATTGCCCGTATCGGCAAATTCGATGTCGAGCCGTATATCGAAAAGGGAATACTGGTGGAGGTTCTCGAAGACTACAATCCGCGCGAACCGGAGCAGGTTCACGCGGTTTTTGCGGGCCACGAGCATCTCGCGGCCCGCATCCGGGCGTTTATCGATTTTCTCGCCGGAAAGGTGACAGGTGGAGTTTGAGCCGCCCGTCTGACCCTGATTATTCGGCGGCCTTCAGCGAGGTGATCATCGCCTGCAGTTCCGGCCCATGCTGCTCCTGCATGCCCTTTGTGCCCCAATAGGTGATGACCAGGATCTTGCCCGGCTTCGGCGATACGAAGGTCAGGCTGATGCTGACATCGCCGTCATTATCCTTGCCGTCCCAATCGAGACTGGTCGCTTTCATGCCGTTGAGTTCGCCGTTCGATTCCTTCTGGGTGGCGAGATCGACCGTCACGCCGCTTTTCTTCAGGAATTCGACGCAGCCGTCGATGACTTCCTGCGTACCTTCTTCGTCGGAAACGTCGATGGAGAGATAAATGGCATCGTCACCGGCATTGGCTTCGATGCCGGAATCGGTTTCCTTCGGTCCCCAGCTGTCGGGAATCGTGATCGAGGCGACCGGCTCGTCGCTCGGAAATTCCATGGTCGCGGCATAGGACGCGGCAGGCAGAAACGCGGCAAAGAGTGCTGCGGTGATAAGCTTTTTCATGGGGGACTACCTCCTCATTGGTTCGATTGACGGGCTGATATCGTTGGGTTCATTAAGGCAATTTCGCCGGTCGAAACCGGAACGGGATGCCGTTTCCGTTCTGCCCGTCGGCATCAAGGCCCTGGCAATGTCGAGAAGGCTCCCCGGTGACCAGAAATACCTGAAATTTCTGCGGCCATAGGGTCCAAATTTGGGGCAAATCACGTTTGGTGCCGGTTATTTTCGTGCGGAGCCGATAGGCGTTTGGCTCATCGATCGATGGGTGCTTGACTGGCGAGACCGCTCTGGCAATTTGGCGGCAGGTCCCCACATTCAATTCCCGACACCTGCAGCAGAGTCCCCGACCAATGCCCAAGCCGAGAACCATGTCCCTGACGCCCGATCTCGTGGCGCTCTGCCATAAGGACTTGATCGATCCCGGTCCCGATGGGCGATGGACGGCGATCAGCGATGCGCAGTACCGGGAACTCGCGGAAGCGCTTGAGCGGGAGAGCCACGGCGAGCCGCTCTGGGTGTTTGCCTATGGCTCGTTGATCTGGAAGCCGGAATTCGAGGCGATCGACAAGCAGAGGGCGACCGCCTTCGGCTGGCACCGGTCCTTCTGCCTGCACATCAACCGCTGGCGTGGTTCGTACGAACAGCCGGGACTGATGATGGCGCTGGAACGCGGCGGCCGCTGCGACGGCGTCATCTACCGCCTGCCGGACAACGATCGTGCCGCACAGATCGAACGCATGCTGCGGCGGGAAGTCAGCGCCTTCGAGAATATCGATTCCGTCCGGTGGCTGCCGGTGAAATCCGAGAGCGGCCCATGCAGGGCGCTGGGTTTCTGGGTGGGGGCAACGGGCGAGCGGATCCGTTCCCGCCGGCCGCTGGACGAGGTCGCGGGTATTCTGGCGCGGGCCTGCGGACATCTCGGCTCCTGCGCCGAATATCTCTACAACACTGTTTCGCATCTGGAGGATTTCGGCATCCACGACCGCAACCTCTGGCACCTGCAACAGCTCGTCGCCGAGGAGATCAGTGCGATCCATCGACAACCAGCCGCCTCGCAGGCTTGTTGACGAAGTTGGAAGTGACACGCCATGCCGAGCGATCAACCAGACCTGCCTGTGCTGGCCTTTGCTGATGCCGCCGAATGGGAGAGCTGGCTTGCCCGCGAACCCGCTGCATCGAACGGCCTCTGGCTTAAATTCGCCAAAAAGGCTTCCGGCGTGCCGACCGTCTCGAAGCCGGAGGCGATCGACGCGGCGCTCTGCCACGGCTGGATCGACGGCCAGCTCAAGCCCTTCGATGAAAACTTCTGGTTGATCCGGTTCACGCCACGCCGGCCCAAAGGCAAGTGGTCTGCGATCAATTGCAAGCGGGCAGAGGCGCTGATCGAGGAAGGCCGCATGCGTCCGGCCGGTCTTGCGGAGGTCGAGCGGGCCAAGGCGGATGGCCGTTGGGAGATGGCATACCAGTCACAGGGCAACATCACGATGCCGGACGACCTGCAGCGGGCGCTTGATGACAACGAAAGCGCAAAAGCCTTCTTCGGCACGCTGGACAGCGCCAACCGCTATTCAGTGCTCTACCGCGTCCACACTGCGGTGAAACCGGAAACGCGCGCACGCATGATCGAGAGGTTGATTGCCATGCTCGCGCGCGGCGAAACCATCCATCCGCGCAGGGCTAAACGGTCATAACCTGAACGCCTGCCTCTAGTGCTCGGCGCGTTGCGTTCCATGTGCCCTGACGATGGCGTCCGCTTCCTTGCCGTAAAGTTCCTCGAAATGGTCGAAGGTCTTGGAAAAATAGCCGATCCCCTGCGTTGCCGAACGCAGTGATCGTGCCAGGTCGTCGAGCGCGCCACCGGGAACGAGAGCCCGGAAAATATCCCATCCTTTTGCGCTTTCATCCCGGTCGAAGCCAAGAACCTGGCCCTTGAGGGCCGAGACGATCTGCACGAGGCTGCCCGAATAGATCGACGGAATGTGAATTTCACTGCGGAAGACCGGTTGCATCAGCACGGCCGCTCCCTCGGATAGCGCCTGCCGCACCCCCATTTTCGACGCGGACCGGAAGGCATGTTCAGAACTGTCGACGGTATGATGCTGGCCGTCGGTCAGCGTCACCCCGACATCGATGACCTCGAAACCGAGCGGCCCCTTGTCCATGGCTTCGCGTGCACCCGCTTCGACTGCGGGAATGTAGTTGCGCGGAACGACGCCGCCCTTGACGGTTTCGCCGAAGGTGAAACCCCTGCCGCGTTCGTTGGGATGGATGGTCAGCTTCACGTCGGCGAATTGCCCCGCGCCGCCGGTCTGCTTGCGGTGTCGATAATGCACTTCCGCCGGCTTCGAAATCGTCTCCCGGTAAACCGGGCTCGGCGTCCGGTCGGTGACGGCGACGTGAAAGACGTCGGAGAGTGTCCTGCAGATATCGCGCAGGTGCACCGGCCCCTGGGCGCAGACCAGCTGCGCGCCTGTCCCTTCTTCTTGGCGGACCTTGAGGCTGCGATCCGTTTCGGACAGTTTTGCCAGCGTTTCGGAGAGCTTGTTTTCGTCGCGTTCGCTGCCCGGGACCAGGATTCTTTCCAGCATCGGCGTCGGTGCCGTCGTCCACTCCGGCGGTTCCACCGCCGTGTCGAATGTTAGAAGCGACGGGACGGTCAGGTGGTCCGATTTGACTGTGGCGAAGAGATCGCCCGTTGAAGGCGCAAACGCCGAATTGGCCTTGCCGTTTGCCGGATCCTGCACGGCGCCCAATCCGGCGCCGCCAAGCGATATCCCTTGCCTGAGCCCGCCGCTGAGCGCACGGACAAGCACGGTCTTGCCGATGTTCTGGCGGTGATAGGCGTGAAAGCTCACGGCTGCCAGCTTTGCCTGATCGATGTTGCCTGCGCCGGCAAGGCGCTCGCGAAGCGCATCCACCGCCGGCGCCTCGTGGCGCAGTGCCTTCATCAGCCGCATCATGCCGTTGCCATGGCTTGCAGCACCGATCAGGACCGGGATGATCCTGTTTTCGCGAAGTACTCGCGTGGAGATGGCATAGAGCGCATCGCTCGGCGGCTCGCGGTCTTCGATCAGTTCTTCCAGAAGCCAGTCGTCGAATTCCGACAGATGTTCCAAGAGTTCGGTGCGCGCCTCGCTTTCCCGCTCAGCGGCACTTTCGGGGATGGCGATCAGCGCCGAGGTCTGGCCTTCACGGTAGCGCCACGCCCGCTCCGAAATCAGGTCGCAGCTGCCGACGATCTTGTCGCCTTCCCGGATCGGCACCTGGCGCAGCAGGAGCGTGTGGCCGGCATAGTCCTGAAGCGCTGCGATTACGTCCCTCAACCGTCCCCTCGGCTCGTCTATCCGGTTGACGAAAAGGATGCAGGGCGTTCCCGAAGCTTCGATCACCTTCAGATAGGGTGCCGCGAGTACCGCCTCCTCGGGAGCCGGCGACACACACAAGATGCAGGCGTCGCTGGCCAGAAGCGCATGCTGCGCGTGCGCCAGCACCTCGTTGAGCCCGGGCGCATCCAGCGCGCACCACGCTTCGTTTCCAAAGGTGAATTCCGTGAGAACGAGTCCATAAGGAGAGATGGATTTTCTCGGCGCCCCCTCCAGCGAGCCAAGCTTTTCCACAATCGTCGATTTTCCGGTCTGCGAGGGTCCAAGTACGGTAAAGCAGCGCATGGTCGGTCCTCCACCTGCCATAAGCACAATTCTTAGCCAACACAGGATGCCCTGAACCGACGCATCGCGCCAGAGGGTGATTTTTTCCTTGTGAATGGAGTAGTCGGCCTTCGGCGGATTACCGCTTCACCGCCACCACGAACAGTCTTGGAAATTTCAAGAGCACGCGGCCATCCGCAAGCGGTGGATAAGCCTCGCGGACGCGCCTGAGATAGGCGGACAGATAGGCTTCACGCGCATCGGCCGGGAGGGCGTCGAGATAGGGGCGAAGACCGGTGCCCTTCACCCATTCGACGATCGCCTCGGCATTGGCCAGGCGGTGGTAGTAGATCGTGTGCCAGACATCGATCTTGATGGATTTCGCGACCAGCCTGTCGAGATAGGCGGCGGGCGCGGGCAGCGGATCGCGGCGACGGCTGCCATTGGCGTAGAAGCTGGAAAAACGCGGGTCTTCCGCCAGATCCTGCATGGAGGCATGGGACGGCTCATCCAAATTGTCCGGCATCTGCACGGCAAGCGTGCCGCCGGGTCTCAGCGCGTCCATCAGCCTGTCGAGGGTGGCCAGATGGTCCGGCAGCCATTGAAAGACGGCATTGGCGAAGAGCAGGACGGCCGGTTCCGGTGGCGTCCATTGCGCGAGGTCCCCTTTCTGGAAACGCGTATGCGTCATCCGCTTGCGCGCCGCCGCCAGCATGTTTTCGTCGCTGTCGATGCCGGTCAGATGATAGGCCGGGAAGCGATCGTGGATCAGTTCCGTCGAATTGCCAGGCCCGCAGCCGAGATCGTAGAGCGGCCCCTCCGGCAGGTTCGGGATCTGGTCGAGCAGGTCGCGGGCCGGCCTCGTGCGCTCATCCTCGAATTTCATATATTGTTCGGCAGACCAGGACATCTCTTCTCCCGTTGTGTTTAGAGGCTTTCCAGCGACGGCAGGATCAGTGACGGGCCGAAATCGGCATATTCGTCAGGCATGTCGGCGCGGTTGATCCAGACGGTGCGGAAGCCGAACTTGGTGGCGCCGGCGATATCCCAGCGGTTGGAAGACTGGAAGGAGACAGCATCGGGATAAAGCCGGTAGGTGGTCGTCACCATGTCATAGACTGCCGGCGCGGTCTTGAAGGATTTGACCGTCTCGACCGAAAAGATATCGTCGATGATGAGATCGAGCCCCGCCTTCTTCACCGCCGATTGCAGCATCTGCGGCGTGCCGTTCGACAGGATGGTGATGCGCGCCCCCCGATCTTTCAGGTGCTTCAGCACGCTTGGCACTTCCGGATAGCAGTCGAGATGCCAGTAGGCATCGAGCAGCGCTGCCCTCAGCGTCCGGTCGGCGGAGGGAAACCGGGCAAAGGCGTAATCCAGCGATTGTTCGGTCAGCGTCCAGAAATCGGTATAGTTGCCCATCAGCGTCCGGATCCAGGAATATTCCAGCTGCTTGGCTCGCCAGATATCGGAAAAGGCCTGGCCGTCAGGCCCCATCGCGGCCGCATGCTTGCGCACCGCCGCATGCACGTCGAACAGCGTGCCATAGGCATCGAACACATAGGCCGCATGAGACATAAAACCCTCCCGTCATTTCCTTCGCGCCGTTCTCCTCCAAAATGCGAAAGAGAGATGACAGCGCCTTGATTGATCGCGTTATTTCGCCGTTGGACCTTGCCGGTCGCAGGCATGATACGATCGCCGCTTGAATACGGTTCTTTGCCGGGATCATGTCAAAAATTTGTGCGATGCACAATGTTTGTCGTTGGAAAGCCGGATCAACTCTTCGCGGTTTTCCAGACCTTGGCAGGAAAACGCAGCGCCTGCTTGGCCAATCGTCCCTTGAGACCGAGCGCCGTGTCGCAAAGACCCGTCACGTGCCGATTCGGCTTGGCCTCCGGCCGCAGGCCATGCAACGCTGCCGCGGCCTCCTCCGGCTCCATGTAACGCGCGAGAATGCCGAGCGTCAGTGCCGTCGAGCGGCCGATGCCGCGCAGGCAGTGGACCAGCAGGTGCGCATCCTCCGGCAGGCCATCGATGAAGGCAAAGGCCTGTTCGATCGCCGCCGGCCGCGCCCCATCCGGCTCATCGGGATCGGTGACATCGCCGAACAGAAGTTCCAGGTGCCGCTCCGCCGGCAGGTCGATCATCGACAGGAGTTTTGTGCCCGGCGCCCGGATCGAGATCAGGTGGCTCGGCGCCCAGAGAGCCTTGTTGTGCCGCGCCTCAGTCTGTGATGCGACGATCACCCGGATCGGCCAGCCGCTCGGATGAGACGGATTGCTCTCCAGCAGCGGCGCATAGAGCGCATCCGCCTGCTTCTCGGTCGCCTGCCTTTCAGCTGCAAGTGCCATGGGTCGCCTCGTGATTCCGTTGCCTTGCGGGTGAAAATATCAGCGGGAGCGGGGGTGGGGGAAGAGGGTTTTTGCCGAATACAACCGGCGCGGGACATCGCGGATGTTTTGCCGCTTGCAAGATTGCCTGTCCCATCTAAAAAGAAAGACGACAAGAGCTTGGCAGGACGGGATCAGAAAGGGACTTTCATTTCTCGCAGCCAAACGCCGCGAAGAATTGATGTCCGTGCTACGTGAGGGCATGCGGAAGATCGGCGAAAATCCGGATGATTACAGCCTGTTTGCCCCCCGAGACTTCGGATCATCAAGCCGAAACAAAGACGCACATCCAGAGGGAGCCATAGCGGCTCCGACTTGAAATGACCGGGTGGCTATAATGTTTTAGCGAAAACATTATAGCCACCCGGTCGCTTGCCCTTGCGATTTGGCAGAGTTGCAATCTTCATTTCTTTTTCTTGATTGCGGCCTTCTTGACCGGCATTTCCTCGACCGGTTGTTCCTGGCCGAGCCGCAAGGCCTTCAGCTTGGCGGTCTTCTTGTTTCGTGCCAGCAGTTCCGCATTGATGATGTCGAGTGCCGCCGCGGACGTTTCGTCCTGACTTCGGCGCACGGTCGGTTTGGCAGCAACTTTGACATCGTTTTTATAGGTCAATGGAATGAACTCGCTTTGAAAAATTCGGGACAGGGCGCCCAGTGCATAACTAGGGCGCACCTTCCCGAATGAAAGCGGAGCAGGCCGATTAGTCTCCTGCCTGTCACAGCCGTTCACACGACGATGAAATCCGCATAGGTCAGCGCTAGGTTTTTTGACAACAGTGCGAACTGGATCGCGCCAGCCCCTCCCGCACCATCGATGTCGTAGCTGACCTTGCCGGTAGAAGAGTCGTAGATGATGCGGTCGGATGCGTCCGCCGCCGCCGAGCCGATGCGGAAAGCGCTTGCCGACAATGTGCCGGTCGCAAGACTCTTGAACACGGAATCATCCAGCCAGATGGCGTCGTCCGCGACGTTGTAACCCTGGATGGAATCGACATTGGTGGTGGTGTTGAGCGCCGTGTTGAACATGAACACGTCGTCGCCGGAGTTACCGATCAGGTGATCGTTGCCGGCATAACCCTTGAGAATGTCGTTGCCGGCGCCGCCATCGATGACGTTGTTGCCGCTGTTGCCATAGAGGTAGTCGTCGAACGCCGAACCCGTCAGATTTTCGACCTCAACGTACGTATCGGCCGCCGCGTCGCCGGTGTTGATCGATCCGTTCGCGAGGCTGGCGATGATGCCGCTGCCGGCGCTGGCGTAGGACGCTGTGTCCGTCCCCGCCCCACCGAAAAGGGCGTCCGCCCCGCCGCCGCCAATCAACACGTCGTTGCCGGCATCGCCGTAAAGTTGATCATTGCCGTTGTAGCCGGTCAGGCCGTCATTGCCGTTGCCGCCCCGCAGCTGGTTGGCGCCGTTGTTGCCGAAAAGGCTGTCGGCAAAGCCGCTGCCTGTCAGGTTCTCGATGGCCTTGTAGGTGTCGCCCTGCGCATCCCCCGTGTTGAGCTTGCTGGACAGCAGGCTGACGGTGAGGCCGTTGCGTGAGGTGCTGTAATCAGCAGCGTCGCTGCCTGCGCCACCGTCGAGCTTGTCAGCGCCGTAGCTGCCGATCAGGACATCGTCGCCGGTGCCGCCCCGCAGGTCGTCATCGCCGTCGCGACCGTTGAGGACGTTGTTCATGCTGTTACCGCTAATCCGGTTGGCCATCTCGTTGCCGGTCCCGGATATTGCCGTTTCAGTCAACGTCAGGCGATCGACGGCTTGGCCCAGCGTATAGTTGATGCTGCTATAGACTGTGTCAGTTCCCCCGCCAAAGAATTCAATGACGGCATCGAAGGCGTTGTCGACCTCGTAGGTCGTGTTGCCGCTGCCGCCGATCATAATGTCGGCACCGGTTCCGCCGTTGAGAAAATCTGCGCCGCCATTGCCATCCAGGATGTCGTCGCCTGCGAAGCCATCCAATGAATCGCTGTTGGTCGATCCGCGGATCGTATCATCGCCGGAAAGAAGCTGGGCCATGATTGCTGCCGGTGTCATTGTCTGAAAGTCGGCAACGTCCACGTTGATGCCGCTTATACTGAAACCCTCATAGAAGGAGTAGTCTTCAGGGCTAAATTCTCGGTACGAATAGGAATAGGACAGGCTGGTAACCATGCCGGTAATGGTGGCGATTTGGGAGCCTGGACCATACGTATAGGAAAAATTTCCGTGAAATGTGTTCTCAACTCCAAGGGACCAGTCATCCAGGCCATCGAGAAATTGATAGGCGATGCTGGTGCTCGTCGTCTCGACCGATGTGGAGTTGCCGAAATCCGAAGGTTTCAGCGTCTTGAAAATGTCGTTCCAATTTGGCGAACCACGTACGTTAACTGATGCCATTTCATCCACTCGTTTCGTCGAAAAGTCGACTAGGTGGCCGGTGTAGTTTTACGCGCCGTTCACACGACGATGAAGTCCGCATAGGTCAACGCCAGGTTTTTCGACAATTGCGCGAACTGCGTCGCACTGCCGCCCCCGGCGCCATCGATGTCGTAGCTGACCTTGCCCGTTGTCGGGTCATAGACGATGCGGTCGGAGGCGTCCGCGGCTGCCGAGCCGATACGAAAGGCGCTTGCCGACAATGTGCCGATCTTCAGGCTCTTGAACACGGAATCATCCAGCCAGATCGCGTCGTCAGAGACATTGAAGCCCTCGATGGAATCGACATTGGTGGTGGCGTTCAATGTCGTGTTGAACATGAATACGTCGTCGCCGGAATTGCCGATCAGCTGATCGTTGCCGGCATAGCCCTTGAGAATGTCGTTGCCGGCACCGCCATCGATGACGTTGGCTCCATTGTCGCCGTAGACATAGTCGTCGAACGCCGAACCCGTCAGGTTTTCGATCAGGTTATAGGTGTCGCCCGCGGCGCTTTGGGTGTTGATCGATGCGTTCGCGAGGCTGGCGGTGACGCCGCTGCCGGCGGCGGCATACGACACGGTATCCGTCCCGACGCCACCGAACAGCGCGTCTGCGCCACTGCCGCCAACCAGCAGGTCGTTGCCTCCGTCGCCATTCAGCGTGTCATCGCCTCCGTCGCCGATCAACGTGTCGTTGCCGTTACCGCCATTCAGCGTGTCGGCGCCGTTATTGCCGGTCAGGCTGTCATTGCCGTTGCCGCCTTGCAGAATGTTGTCGCTGTTGTTGCCGAAAAGACTGTCGGCAAAGCTGCTGCCCGTCAGGTTCTCAATGGAGGCGTAGCTGTCTCCGGCAGCATCTCCGGTGTTAATACTGCGTGACAGCAGGCTGACCGTCAGGCCAGTGCGTGACGTGCTGTAGTCGGCCGTGTCGCTACCGTCACCACCGTCGAGCTTGTCGGCGCCATAGCTGCCGATCAGGATATCGTCGCCCACGCCGCCACGCAGGTCGTCGTTGCCGTCACGGCCGTTGAGGATGTTGTTCATGCTATTGCCGTAGACGATGTTGTTCATCTCGTTGCCGGTGCCTGAGACTGCGGTTGTCGTCAGCATCAGGCGGTCTACGGCCTGGCCCAGCGTATAGTCGATGCTGCTGACGACGGTATCTGTTCCGCCGCCGAAGAACTCCACCACAGCGTCGTAGACGTTGTCGACATAATAGGTGGTGTTGCCGCTGCCGCCGATCATGATATCGGCACCGGCACCGCCGTCCAATGTATCGCCGCCGCCGTTGCCGTACATGAGGTCATCGCCGGCATAGCCGAGCAGCACGTCGGCCTTCGAGGAGCCGCGAAGGGTGTCGTTGCCCGAAAACATCTTGGCGAGCAGCAGGCCGCTGCTCATGGTCTGGAAGTCGTCGACATCGATGCTGACGTCGCCGATGGACCAACTCCAACTGTCCGGTTGGCCGTCGTTGTAATAACCGCTCAGACTGTAGGAAAGACTGGTCACCGTGCCATCGATGTCGATGATCTTGTTGGCCCCATCGCGCTGATAGGTGAACTGGCCGAAGAACCTGTCGTAGATGTTGAATCCGTTGGTGCCGCCGTCGCCATCATAGAGAAAATACTCGACTTTGGTGCTCGTCGTCGTGACCGAGTTGAACTGGTTGAATTCGGATGGATCAAGCTTCTGAATCTGCATCGACAGCATGTTGATGCCGGAACCGCCGGCCTGAAACGTCGCCATGATTTCCTCCCGTTCATCCTCGTATGGATTTTCGGGAACTATAGTTCATTTTTGCAGACATGCGTTAGCGAAATACTGGCGACATTTCCTGCGCTGCAAGATCTACTCTAATACGTTTTAGTATTGTCTGATGTTTCAGTGAAATCCGTTGTTTCGGACTTTCAGTCTGGCGAATCTCAGAACCGTGTGATCACACTGATCCCCAGATCCTGCGCCGTGTCCATTGTCATCAGCGCCGGCACGGCTTCTTCCAGGCTGATATGGCGGCCGATGAGTTTTTGCGGGTTGAGCTTGCCGGTTTCCAGCATTGCCATCATCGCCTGGTAGCGCCAGGCCTGCATGCCGTGGCTGCCGTAGATTTCAAGCTCATGACCGATTACCTGCGCCATCGGGATCTGCGGCGCCGCATGTTCGCCGAGCATCAGGCCGACCTGCACATGGCGGCCGCGGCGGCGGAGATTCTTGATCGAGTTGAAGCAGGTGACGGGGGAGCCGAGCGCGTCGATCGAGACATGGGCGCCGCCTCTGGTGATCTCGCGCACGGCCTCGGCCACATCGCCGATGACGCTGCCGTCGATGGTGGCGACGGCGCCGATCTCGCGGGCGAAGGACAGCTTCGTCTCGGAAATATCGATGGCGATGACGTTCGCGCCAAGTGCAGTGGCAATCATGATCGCCGAGATGCCGACACCGCCGCAGCCGTGCACCGCCACCCACTCGCCGCCGCGCACCCGGCCCTGGTCGACAATGGCGCGAAACGAGGTGGCGAAACGGCAGCCGAGGCTGGCCGCCGTGGCATAATCGAGATTGTCGGGCAAGTGCACGAGGTTCTGGTCGGCAAAGTCGATGGCGACATATTCGGCAAACGAACCCCAATGGGTGAAGCCCGGCTGGAACTGGTTTACGCAGACCTGCTGGTTGCCGGAATGGCACTCACCGCAGCGCCCGCAGCCGGAAACGAAAGGCACGGTCACCCGGTCGCCGACCTTGTAGCGCAGGACGCCCTTGCCGGTGGCAGCAACCGTGCCTGCCAGTTCGTGGCCCGGCACATGCGGCAGGTTGATATCGGGATCGTGGCCCATCCAGCCGTGCCAGTCGCTGCGGCAAAGCCCGGTCGCCTCCACCTTGATGACGACGCCGTCTGCGCTCGGCGTCGGGTCGGGCAGCATGCGGATATCGGGCGTCTTGCCGAAGGCGTCGTAATACATGGCTTTCATCGCAGGGTCCTTTTGCTTTGCTGCGGCAGACTAGGCGAGCAATCCTTTGCGATCCAGATTGGACGGCATGACTTTTTTTGATGTACCTATTTACCCTACTTCTCGATTTTCCGGTTATGCCGGATGCGGGAAACACAAAAAACAGGAGACCGTCATGGCCGTCGATACATCCCCGCGCAGCACCACCTGGACCTATGTCGATGGCGAATGGCTCTCCGGCAATCCGCCGCTGATCGGCCCGACATCGCATGCCATGTGGCTCGGCTCGACCGTGTTCGACGGTGCCCGCTGGTTCGACGGCATCGCGCCCGATCTCGACCTGCATTGCCAGCGCATCAACCGCTCGGCGCTGGCGCTCGGTTTGAAGCCGGTGGTATCAGCCGAAGACATCGAGGACCTCGCCTGGGAGGGCGTGAAGAAATTCGACGGCCAGACGGCCATCTACATCAAGCCGATGTACTGGGGCGAACATGGCACGCCCGGCAGCGTCGTTGCCGTCGATCCGGAATCGACCCGGTTCGCGCTCTGCCTGTTCGAAGCGCCGATGGGTGAAGGCCCGGGCGGCCAGACGCTCACCATTTCCCCCTTCCGCCGCCCGACGATCGAGTGCATGCCGACCGACGCCAAGGCCGGGTGCCTCTATCCCAACAACGGCCGTATCCTGATCGAGGCGCGCAAGCGCGGCTTCTCGAATGCCCTGGTGCGTGACATGCTCGGCAACATCGCCGAAACCGGCTCCTCCAACGTCTTCATGGTGAAAGACGGCGTCGTCTTCACGCCGGCCGCCAACAAGACCTTCCTCGCCGGCATCACCCGCTTGCGCGTCATCGGCCTCTTGCGCGACGCCGGCTTCCAGGTGGTCGAGACGACCCTGACGCTGTCCGATTTCGAAGCCGCCGACGAGATCTTCACCTCCGGCAACTACTCCAAGGTCGTCCCCGTCACCAAACTCGAGGACCGCGACCTCCAGCCCGGCCCGATCGCCGCCAAGGCGAAGGATCTTTACATGGACTGGGCGCATTCGGCGGCGTCGGATTTGTGAGGACGCTGCAGATCAGCCATCCGCGGCGAAAGCGGATGGCTTTTTCTCTGCGGTAGGACAGGGGGCTGCTTGCGGCCCGAAGCGGTCCTCGAGTTATGCGATGTCCAATCGGTCGCGCGAAGCCCATTGGCTGCCGTCCCCTAGCGCACGACCAAAAGGGATGCCCAAACAATTTCATTTCTGTGTACCGATATTGAAAAAGGCCATCGTCGCCCCGCCGGTGATCCAGGCCTGCTTGCCGTCCGACGAGAAGCCAAGCGTTAGGCTGCCCCAGCCTGGCATCCGAAATCGTTGAAGAACATAGCCGTCAGTCATCGACACAAGCGCGACGTATTCATGGTCGCCGGGCATCGTTATCAGAGCGTATTGGTCATCAGGGCTGATCGCAGGGAGATTGCTGCTCGAGAACTGGTTGGCAGTTCCCGTTATAGACCAAACCAGCCGACCCGAGCTTACTTCTCTCAACTCCGCGATCATTCCTGACTGCGGCGTCGGCAACGGGCAGGAATCATCAAACTCACACATCAATCCAGTTGCGCTCAGGTTTCCCATGATCAGCACCTTGGTGCCGTCCATGGAAAGCGTGTAACTCGCGTTAGCTGTCTTGTGGTGGATCGGCAGAATGCGCGGGTTCTCACCTTGATCCCAGAGCATCCAAGCATCTGGCACCCAAGCGGCCAAAACACGCGCTCGCCCCCTCCTGTCGACGCGAGAGGCCACCGCTGCCAGGTTTTTATAGCTAGGTAGACCGGGTATCGCTGCGGTTTCAACTGCTTCCAAAACCTCACCCGCTTTCGCATCGATGAGAGATATCGTCGGGTTTGGGTCTTCGTGTTCGGGGTTGTAGTACGCGCCCTTGGTCCCGAATGTCGCGAAGGCCAAGCCAGCGCCGCCGATCCAAAAGACTTCGTCTAGCGGTCCGTTCGGATGTGAGAGAGGTGGCAAACGCGTTTCCCTACCGGCGTTCGTGAACAGGTATGGTTGCTGTGCCCCAAGCACAAAGCCTCTGTCATTACTGTTCTGCTTGACACCAATGACCTCGGACGAGTCAGCGAGCCATTCAAAGGGCATCGTCTTATTCCCGAAGACGGCTGAAAATACACGTCCTGGAAAAGTGTGGCTTGCATCGGTCTGATTGAGGCCGCCAACCCATAGCCCCTCAATACTGTGAAAGCTGAATATCTTGCTTCCATCGGGCGAAAGTGAAACCGGGTAGCCGCTGCGAGTGATGGGTAGGCAACGGATTGCCGACAATATTATCGGCCCCGCAGGTTTGGGCTCAAGCAACTCCACAGTGCTGGCCCAGTTGTCACCGGCGCAGTTAATCAACTGTGGCGCGCTTATCGCGGCTGGAGCGAAAGCCAAGCTAAGCGCTGCCCACACGGCCGATTTAAGCATTTGCCGCTCCCCATTTTAGCTGAGGCCGCATCATGTTTGGAAACCTATAAAAGTTCGTGAAACGCACTGGTTGCATTCGATGAACCCGAATAGATCACAATAGCTCCCTTGCAATCAGCCGAAAGGCGGGTCGCGGCCAGATGCTTCGAAGACCGCTTGTGGCACCAAGCTGCCATCCGCGTTCGCAGAAAAGTCACCACTCCGCACACCGAACACCGAACATGCAAAAGACGGGTTGAGCTCTCCTCCCGCAATGGCTATCTGGTGCAAACCCCAAGCGACCCTTCGCGAGCAACAAGGCGTATCCCGGCATGACCCCAGAATTCCTCGTCACCCATTCCGGTGGTTTCCATGCCGACGAGCTGTTGTCCAGCGTCGTCCTCACCCGGCTTTTCCCGCAGGCGCGCATCATCCGCAGCCGCGCTCCGGAATGGATTACGCCCGGTACAGACCGCATCATCTATGATGTCGGCGGCGCCTATGATCCTGATGCGCGTATCTTCGATCACCATCAGCGCGGTGCGCCGCTGCGCGACGACAGCCAGCCGTACAGTTCGTTCGGATTGATCTGGAAGCACTATGGGCGTGACTATCTCGTGGCTTCCGGTGTTCCTGAAGCGCATGTCGAAACGGTGCATGCGTCTTTCGATGCCAGCTTCGTGCTGCCCGTCGATCTGGTCGACAATGGTGCGCTCAGTCCGTCGGTTGCCGGGCTGTTGGGCGGGCTGACCTTGCCGGTTCTGCTGGAAACCCTGAAACCTGTTTTCGACGAGACCGATCCTGAAGCCGACGATCGCGCTTTCCACGCGGCCCTGTCCATTGCCCGCAGCTTCGTCGAGGCAAGGATCGCCCAAAGTGCTGCAAAGCTCCGGGCCGAGGCGCTGGTGCACCAGGCCATCGTGGATACGGGCGAAGGGCGCATTCTGGAATTGCCGATGGGGATGCCCTTCCGTCCGGCCATCGTCAAGGCGGGCGCCGATCACCTGCTGTTCGTCGTCCATCCGCGTGACAAGGATTGGTGCCTGACCACCATCCGCCGCGCGGATGAAGGCTTTGAGGTGCGCGCCGATCTGCCGGCTGCCTGGGCTGGCCTGACCAATGGCGATCTGGAGGCGGCGTGTGGGGTGGAGGGCGCGAGCTTCTGCCACAATGGCCGTTTCGTTGCGGCTGCCCGGACCCGGCAGGCTGCTCTCGCCATGGCGGAGCTGGCGGTGAAGGAAGCTATCGCCACTGGCTTGGATCAGGTGGAGGCGGCTGAGTAAGGGCAGGGCGCGATACCGCTGGCGATATCGAAGCACAGGCAAGCGCCTCAGCTACTTCGCTTTCGCCACTGGTGTCTCTCCATCCGTCGTCAACGCAAACCCCTTCATCTCTTCCGCCGTCAGATAATACAGCCGATCCGGCGGCGTCTCCATGGCGTGCAGCCACACCCCGGATTTGATGCCCATTTCCTCGAGGTGGCGGCTGACGTCGGCGGTGGTGCGTTGGGCGTCCGACATCGCCTGTTCGGGCGAGAGCTTTTCCTTCGAGCCGTTGAAGATCTGGTGGACGCCGACAACGGCGCCATCCTCAGCTTCGCGGGTGACGCCGCCGGCCATGACGATCGGGCAGGAGGAGGCGCAAAGCGCGCCGCTGGCAACCTTCGTGCCGAGCCTCCTCTCGCGGATCAGCTTCGATATGGCCAGCGCATCGCCGACGGCACCGCCAGGGGAGTTGAGCAGCACGGTCTTCACATATTCGCCGCGCGCCTCGATTTCACTGGCAAAGCGTGCAGCAGCGCCAGGCTCGATCGAACCCTGAGCGGAAAGGATGCCGCCCGGCTGCAGGTCGAAGCGGATCGGCTGCTTCAAGGTCGCCGGATCGGCGGTGATGTCGGATGGCGCGTTTTGCGGCTCGCCGTCAGTGAGCGCCGGTGGCAGGATCGGCACTGCTTCCGGCTGCATCGGGTCGAAGCCGGGAAGAGCCTGATTGGCGGAGCTCAGTTCGTTCCAGTCGATGATGATGAAGACGAGCGACGTGACCAGCAGGCCATGAAAGAAGTGGCGCATCAGCGTGCCGTCATCGGCGGACAGCAGATAGGTTTTCAGCCTCTGTCCGAACCCTAACAGCCGTGCGCGGGCGATCATTTGCGCGGACCCTTGCCGGAGAGATCGAAGCTGGTGATGTTGGACTGCTCCTTCGCCTCGGCCTCGCTCAATGCCGTTTCGATATCGATGCCGCTGCGCTGCAGCGCCTTTTGGACTTCCAGCGCTTCCAGCAGTTCGGCGGCGGTGATCCGCTCGGCAAAGGGCAGGCTCTGTTCCTGCCGGCGCAGCGCCCCATGGGCGATCGACAGCATGAAGACGAGGACGGCGGGCAGAAGGTCGATGGAAATGGCGCCGGCCCAGCTCGGGATGAAATCCGAAGCGTAGCGCAGGACGGCCGCTGCCGAAGACAAGGGCACGAAGCGGCGCTCGCCGACCGGCTCACGTGTCAGGATCTGGTCGGCGGCTTCCGAAAGAACCTTGGATTGCGCCGCGACCGACGTGCGGATGGTTTCCATCACCTGGTCCTGCCGGTTGGCGAGATCGGCCTCCAGCCCACTGGCGACCGGCGCGATGAAGCCGAGTGACAGATCTTCGGCGGCGCGCTTGACGGAAGCCGCGATCGACGTCTGTTCCAAAGCGGTGATCGTGCCTGTCAGCGCCACGGCTTCGGCGGCGAACTGGTCGGCGCGCGGATCGATGGCGCCGGGGGCGGAGACGAGCCCGCGCATGGTGGCAAGATGGGCGCGGCCTTCGTCGAACAGCGTGGTGACGCGTTCACGCGAGGCGCTGATCCCGGTTTCGAGTTCCTTCAGCTGCGCCGCCATCTGGCCAAGCAGTTGCACGACGCTGCCAGCGCCCGTCGTGCCGGTCAGCGCGCCGCTTTCGCGTTCCTGGTCGGAGAGGCGCTGGAAGCGTTCGGAGGCGCGCTGGATGTCGGGCAACAGGCTTTGCGCGGCAAGGGCATTCTGGTGCGCCTTGTCGAGGTCGGCGGTGTAATCCTCCACCGTCTCGGCGAGATGCTGCTCAAGCGCTGCGGAGCCGGCAAGGGCCGCTGCATTCAGCCAGCTTGCCATGGCGATGATCATCAGGCAGCCGAGCGCCATGATACCGAGCATCGCGGTGCGGGCCGCAGCGCCGATGATGTGCGGATAGAACCGCGCCATGTAGGTCCAGAACGCATAGATGGCGACCGAGACGGCACAGGAATAGATCAGCGCCGCGAAGAAGACGGCCGTTGCCGAGCCGTCGAGAATGGAGCGGACCCCGAGATAGGTATAGACGCCCGACGCCAGTGCCAGCACGGCAAGCGCGAAACGGGTCATGGTCTCGACGGCTTCGATCCCGTCCTGCAAGCGATGCGATGCGCCAAGCGCCATGGGGTTTCTCCGGCTGGTTATGCCTTAACAAACCCTTAAAATACCGGCGAAATCAAGGCTTGGGGAAACGGCGGACCGGACCGCCATTCGCCCTGTGGGTCAGGCGGGTTTGACCACCACATCGACGGCGGAGCGGACGTTTGGTCCATGGTGTACCGCCTCGATATTGTTGCCGTCGGGATCGATGAGGAAGGCGGCATAATAGCCGGGATGGTAGCTGCGTTCTCCCGGTTTGCCGTTGTCCGTGCCACCATTGGCGAGGCCCGCCGCGTGAAAAGCGTGCACCTCCTCGCGTGTCCTGGTCTGAAAGGCCAGATGGACGCGGGTGACATAGTCTTCCGCCGCATCGACATAGAGTTCGTCGGCCGCAAACGCCGTATCGCTCTCATGCTGGATGTTGACGCCGACCGTTGCCAAGACGGCCCGGTAGAAGGTTTTCGACGTCGCAACGTCTTTTACGCGCAGATGCACGTGATCGATCAGCCGGCCTCGATGAAATTCCATTGCCGCTCTCCCTGAATTGTGGGCGCTCCATCAACGCGGGGAGGGTGTGCCAGGTTCCGCGCATGTGATGTGGGATTGGTGTCACGCTGCCGAGCCGACAAGTCCGGCGCGGCAGAATGGCAACGGGATACTCAAGCGGGCAGGGCGCCGGAACCAGAGCGGCGGTGCATCGTCCATGCCTGAAGACAGAGACCGATCAGGAAGATCACCGCCCAGATGGCCGTTGCGGTCTGCACCGGCGGCGAGTCCGGACCGTTGCCGATCGGGCTCGATGGCGGCAGGCGCGACAGGGTTTCGTTGATGCCGGGGATCATCAAGAGGAAGAAGGTGAACGACATCGACAGGGCCTGCAGGTAGCGGTTGAGACGACCGAACCAGCCGAGCTTGCCGATGACGATGGAGAAGATCACCGCAAGCATGGCGATGATGCCGATCGCATGTCCCGCGTTGAAGCCGCCGGTGCTCGACAGGCCAAAGGAGGTAATGGCGGACAGGAATAGCGTGATGATGTAGATCCGGCCGGAATTGGATTTCGGAACGATCGCTGCATATTTGGAAAAGCCGTAGAGGCCGGCGACGATGGGCACGACACTGATGACGGTATGGACGATGCCGAGCGTGGACAACGGATTGGCCATGAAATTCCCCCTGAATGATGACTATCGATGCACAGAAAATCAGCTGGTCCGCCGCCTGCCGTTGTCCGGCGGAATGTTGCCGGGCAGCCGCGAACCTATAGGATTTTGATATGTTCGGGATGACAGTGCAATCGAATTCCTATGCCGGTTCGCCGTAGAAGGGAGCGCGCCCGGAGCTATCGCTGTTGAGGGGATGGACAGGCGCAGACCAACCGAAAAGGATTTCGTTCAATGCTGTATGGTCGTGGTTCGCAGGCCGTCGTGTCTCGTCAGGTTCCAAGGCGCAGCGACACTGCCGTCACCCATCTCCCCGCGACAACGGGGCGGGAAGAGGTCGCCATCTTGCTGCGGCTTGGCGTTGTGGCGCTTCTTGCCATCGGTGCGGCCGCCGCCGTCATCGCCTTCGCACAATAGGAGCTGGCTGACGGGCACGGACTTCTCACCGTGCCCGTCAGGCGCGTCGCATCGCTCGTTGCCCGGCCTATCCGCAGATTGTAACCTGTTAGACCGATGACAGAATTTCCAACGCCGCCTTCACCCGTTGCCTGTCGGCCGGTGAAAGCGGCAGGATCGGGCGCGGCGGGTCGAAGCGGCTGAGCTCAAGCAGGTTTGCGACGGCGTGAACGGCGCGGTAGCTGCTCAATTCGCGAAACAGCGCCCAGAAGGGCTCGAAAAGCGCGTTGATGCGCTGCACCTCGGCGCGATCGCCTGCTTGCGCTGCCCGCATCAGCTTGACGGACGGTTCCGGCAATATCCCGGCAATGACGCTGTACCAGGCAACACCGCCAGCGAGGATGGCATCCGTCACCAGCCAGTCGCCGCTATAGCCGACGGCGAAATCGGCGGGCACGGCTGCCAGCGTCGCTTGATGGGCTGCAGCCATATCGGCTACCGGCAAAGCCGGGTTTTTCACCGCGACAATCGACGGGACGACCGCGAGACGCCTCAGCAGCGCATTGCTGATGGAAAAATGCGTCGTGCCGGGATTGTTGTAGACGCAGACGGGAAGCTCTGTCGCGGTCGCAACCGCGGCGAAATGCTCGAAGACTTCATCGTCTGAAAGCGGCGTATAGGATACCGGTGCCAACAGAAGCCCCTGCGCGCCGGCATCCCGCGCATCCCGAGCAAGAGCGACCGCTTCGTCGGTGCGCAGGGCACCGATGCCGACAATGACGGGCGTGCGTCCGGCGAGGCAAGCGGCGGCGGTCTCGATCGCCCGCCGTTTTTCCTCCCGGCTGAGATACATATAAGAGCCGGTGCTGCCCAAAAGGCCGATGGAATCGGCACCGGCCTTGTCGATGCGCGTGAGAAGTGAACTCAGCGCGCCGGTATCAACGCGCCCATGCGCATCGGCGGGTGTGATCGGGAAGGCGGACAGGCCATGGAACAGCATATCGGGTCTCTGCGCTGGAAGGGGATCCCTGCAGGTGTGACGGCTTGACCGGGAAAGGTCAACGCCGGGATTGTCCCGGTATCATTTTGCCGGCGCGTTGAGCATCTCGTCCGTCAGTTCACCGCCCAGTTCCACCGCCTTGGTCTGCTTGTTGTAGACGCAGATCTGGCTGATCCTGCCATCGGCACCCTTCGGTTTGCCGCTGACCAGCGCCAGCCCGAAACTTTCCGAGCCGAACGGATCGACCACGGCCTGCGGTGTCTCGATCGATCCGGCCGCAGCCTCCAGGCATTTCGCGGAAACATCGGCCCGCATGGCTTCCCACGCGTCATCCGACGAAGCGAACGAGACGGACGGCAGCAATGCCGTGGCGATGAGGGCGATCAAGGCGGTACGGTTTTGAAAAATCATCTGTTTTCCTTGCGTTATGCTGATGCGAACGGTTCGCGACCCTGTCGGAGGATCATGTCCATTCTGTGCCCTGGCAGGCAAAATGGAACAATCGCGGTCGAGAAGTATTTTCCAAGCCTGTAGTGAAATTTGGCATGACGGCGGTTGCCTGTTGCGGCAGTGGTCCCTATGTTCCGCCTCATAGATTTCCTTCATGAATTGCAACCCGGCTTTCATGAAATCCACCACCACGAAGAGGAGATACCACCATGGCTTTCGAATTGCCGAACCTGCCTTACGACTACGATGCGCTTGCGCCCTACATGTCGCGCGAAACGCTCGAGTATCATCACGACAAGCATCACCTGGCTTACGTGACCAACGGCAACAAGCTCGCTGAAGAAGCCGGTCTGTCCGCCCTGTCGCTCGAAGAAGTCGTCAAGAAGTCCTACGGCACCAACCAGCCGCTGTTCAACAATGCCGGCCAGCACTACAACCACCTGCATTTCTGGAAGTGGCTGAAGAAGGGCGGCGGCGGCACACAGCTTCCGGCCAAGCTCGACGCAGCCATCAAGTCCGATCTCGGCGGCTATGACAAGTTCCGCGCCGATTTCATCGCTGCCGGCACCACGCAGTTCGGTTCGGGCTGGGCCTGGCTTTCGGTCAAGGGCGGCAAGCTCGAAATCTCCAAGACCCCGAACGGCGAGAACCCGCTGGTGCATGGCGCTTCCCCGATCCTCGGCGTCGACGTATGGGAACATTCCTATTACATCGACTACCGCAACGCCCGTCCGAAGTACCTCGAAGCCTTCGTCGACAGCCTGATCAACTGGGACTACGTGCTCGAGCTTTACGAAGCCGCTGCGTAAGCTTTCCATCGTGACGAACAGGAAACCCGGCAGTGATGTCGGGTTTTTTGTGAGATAAATTCGCCGCATGGCGCGCTGCCCTCAGCGATGCCGCGCCGCAAGTCCGGTGGCGAATGCGGTCAGCAGGTTCCAGCCATGCGGCCAGTCGCCGAGCCCGCTCTGTCCATTGACGTGGCCAGCGGCACCGATATCGACGAGACCGCTGCCCCATGCTTCAGCTTGCTCTTTCGCATGGCTCATCGTTCCGTAGGGATCGTCGCTGCTGGCGATGATCAACGACGGCATGCGCAGCGCTCCGGCCGGCGGATCGGCGAAGTCCCTTGCTTCCTTCGGGAAGGCTTCGGAAGAGGGATCGGGTACCGCGACCAGAAGCGCGCCGGCAACGGGCAAGGCCGAACGCCACTGCCAGCGCACAACAAGAAGGCAGGCGAGGCTGTGCGCCACCAGCAACGGCGGGGCTGCCGAAAGGCTCACCTCGTGCTCCAGCGCGGCAATCCAGTCCTTAAGTACCGGACGGTCCCAGTCCGCTGGCTGGAAGCGCCGCATCCCTGGATGTATTCTTTCCCAATGCGTTTGCCAGTGGCTCTCGCCCGATCCGCCGATCCCCGGCAAAATGATGATGTCCGTCATTTTCTCTCCTTGAAGTATCTGCCCGTTGGTAAAGGTGATGGACATGCGGCTGGTTTGGAATGAGAATTCATCGGGAAACGTCACAGATTGCCGATGAATTAAAGGTGCGATATGGGAATTGCAGACACTGAACGATCCGTCCTCGACCCGACCGATATCGCGATTATCGAGGTGATGCAGGAAAACGGGCGCATTGCGATCTCGGAGCTGGGGCGCCGGGTCGGGCTCTCCCAGCCGGCCACATCGGAGCGGGTCAAGCGGCTGGAGGAGAAGGGGGTAATTTCCGGCTATGGTGCGCGCATCGATGCTGCCGCCCTTGGATTGGGAATGATGGCGGTCGTTCGCTTGCGCACGACGCATGAGCATATCCGCGCCTGCCTCAAGCTGTTTTCCGAAATGCCGCACGTCATGGAGGTCCTGCGCCTGACCGGGGAGGATTGTTTTCTCCTGAAGGTGCTGGTTCCCACGCCGGCAGAGCTGGAGACGATCGTCGATACGATTGCCCGATACGGAGCTGTGACGACATCACTGGTGTTGCGCAGCGAGCCGGGCAAAATCATCGGGCGCGCCCTGCTGCAAAGGCCCTGAGTTCCGGCGCGAATTTCCAGAAAACCGTGTCACCGCACCTTCACACAGACGTTATAGCCACCGCCCATGATTGAAAATCCTCCCATCCTCCGTTTCGGCATCATCGCCGATCCGCAATATGCCGACATCGAGCCGAATCCGGATCTGAACCGGTATTATGCCAGGAGCCTGCCGAAACTCGCCGAGGCGATCTCGGTGTTCAACGCGACGGAGCTCGATTTCGTCGTGACGCTCGGTGATGTCATCGACCGCGACTGGAAGAGCTTCGACGATGTCCTGCCGGTCTATGAGACGCTGCGCCACAAGCACCTGTTCCTGCTCGGCAATCATGATTTCGCGGTCGCTCCGCAATATCTCGGACAGGTTGCCGCCCGCCTCGCCATGCCGGCCAGCTACCATGATTTCGCCATCGGCCGCTGGCGCTTCGTCATCCTCGATGGCAACGACGTCAGCGTCTTCTCGGCACCTGCCGGCGATCCGCGCACCGCACTCGCGGCTGAACGGCTGCGTGCGCTGCAGGCTGAAGGTGCAATCAACGCGCACCCGTGGAACGGCTCGCTCAGCGACGAGCAGTTCCAATGGCTGTCCGGGGTGATGGAAAAGGCTGAAGCCGATGGCGAAGCCGTTCTCGTCCTCGGCCACTATCCCGTCTTTCCGCCCAACAAGCACAATATGTGGGACAGTCAGTGCATCATCGATCTCCTGACGAACTTTTCCTGCTTCCGCGGCTATTTCTGCGGCCACAACCATGACGGCAATTTCGGCGAAGTGGCCGGCCGTCCGTTCGTGACGTTCAAGGGCATGGTCGATGCGGCCGACGAGAACACGTTTGCGATCGTCTCGCTCTATCCGGACCGGATGGAAATCGAGGGGTTTGGCCGGGAAGAGGGCAGGGTGCTGTGGATGGGGGGCGGTGGCTGACACCGACTCTTATCGGACTGCCCCGCAGATGATCGAGAGGCGCGGGGCTAGAGCTCAATTGGCAAAGGGGCTTGGACTGATTAAAGTCTTCACAACTCGGATTTGCGGAAAAGGAAGCCTCCCCATGAACAACCCGCATCTTAGCAGGGATATGCTGATCTTAGCCAGTCTGATGGACAAGGATGGTTTCAGCAAGAAGCTGCGAGAAACGCTGAGTGACCGTGGGCTTGCGTCTCATATGAATGATACAAAATGGGATGCGCTTTGTTCCGCCATGAACAATGAACTGCCGTTTCCACCATCCTACCAAGAAAAATGGGTGATGGAAGATGAGCCGTTTCCTAAGACACTCGGAGACTGGGGGATTTCCCCGGAGAGTCTCAAAGGCCTGCATGTTGAGTGGATACGGATTATTCCAAAATACGTTGATGACAGAAGACCGGAAACCGAGCTTCAAGATTGCTCAGAACAACTCCGTCTCGTCTTGAAAAGACTTCGGATACCTTTTGTGGAGAAAGATGGTTTCTTCACAGTCTATGGCCATGCTTCCGGCATTCATTTCGACAATTAACACGCCCACTATCTCAGGGCGCGGGTCGTCAGATCGTGACAGGGTACCTTGCAATTGCTATGACCTCCGAGATGTCTGCAAGGTGAGGGCATAGCTTAACCGACACCAAGGGAGGGAAAGATGGCAAACAAGAATCCGACCAAGCTCATCGTTCGCTCCGCATTGCGCAAGGGTACCAGGTGCGCCTTGGCGCGCTCGTTCCGAACAGTCATAGTGGCCGTGATTTCGGCGTGTTTGATGACCTCAGCAATGGCAGCGGAATGTCCGTTTGAGAAAAGTGAATATTCTCTAGATCTAAGCGATGGTGAAACTACGGGTGGTAAAACAAGGGTGGTGTTCTCTCAGGGAAAACCGGCCAGTCTGGGGCGTGGATGGGACGTCCGTTTCGATGTCAAACGAAAGGGCACAACAGTTTGGTCCCTCTCGGGCTCGGCCGACTGTGTTGAATGGACTCGGTCCTGTTATCTCGTACTCGATAGGAGGCCGGAACAAAAAAATGACGCTCACGCCGACATCACAGGGCATGACAAGAAGCTTTGCTCCGAGCAGCAAATTTTTATGGTGACCGTCACTGAAAACGATAAAGAAAAATACCTGGCGTTCGGAGGCTTGAATTTCCTGTCGATGGTGTGCGGCAAATACTTTGACATCAAGGTAAAATCGAGAAGCGATCTCAGTTACGAGGAGCGGGAAGGTTCGTTTGCCTTGCCGGAATATGTACGAAACAAAAGATGCAGGCCTTGATGATCAGAGTGATCTGAGGGTGGTGACCGCGGAGCTTTCGGATAAAGTCACATCATGAGCGACGATTGGAACATAAACTACAGTCCGACGGGGCTGGAGTTGGTTGAAGAAATCACCCCGGCAGGCTTCCGCGATCGGTTGATCGCCTTCGTGGGCGGAGCGATGGAAGGTTTCCCGCCCCGCTTAATCGATCGCATCAGCAACCCCGAGCAAGAGTTGTCGCCGTTACTTAAGGAAATGGTCGAGGGCGACCAGCTGTGGTGGTGCCAAAGCGAGAAAAGAGCGGTCCTGATCGGAAACGAAGGCGTTGCTGTAGTGAGAGACGGTCGGCCGATCGCTTACATGCTGGTCTGGCATCACTGATGATGGAGGAGTGATGGGGCTGGCGGCCGCTATTTAACTCTCACACAACTTCTCAGCCGGATAACGTTCCGGTCTCCGCCCTGCTCGATATAGTGGAAGTCCTGCCCTTCGTAGTCGTCATTCCCTTTGCCATCTAATGTCGAAATAAAATTTGCCCTCTCGAACCATCCGATTGGACATGCCGCGTCTCCGGCGAGGAGAAGCACCGTGCCATAGGGCAGAGATGAAAGTGCGCGCCTCTCAACCAAATACATGTTGACGACAATCGCCGCGAGAGCGCCGACAGTCGCTGCAATGACCATTGTTCGCAATGTCGCGCCTTCAGTCCAGCGCGTCATTTTAAAAAAGTAAGTGAAGCTGAGGAAAACACCGACTACGAAAAATAAGGGGACCAACCCTAGCAGCAAGCCGCCCATCGTCCCGAGCAGAGAGTCCATAAACATCACTCCGGTTGTTACTAGGCGATGAAAAGCTCAATTTCTGGACCAAGGCAAGCGCTTGGCATCTGCACTGCAGATTCTGTGAGGGTGTAAGGATCTGATGTCGTTGGCGAATGTTTATGCCAAGTTGCAAGACTCGGCTTGTTGTGCATTGGTAGCCATCGACACTCAGGGGGAGCAGTCTTAGGATGTCTCGAGTAAAACTCGCCGCTATTATTGCAGCCATCCTAATCGCCTGTTCGGGCTGCGGTCCGTCGGCGCGGTTCATCTCCGATGACGGAGCAGAGATAGTTTGGAGAGAAAAAAGTCTCACATATCGCCAACCAAAAGGTGCCGCCACTGACTGCCAGATTGATGAAGAGTCACTTGTCCGGTGTAGAAATGGGACTGCCTCTGCACTGATAGGGGAAACGGTCCCCGGCTTCGGCATATTCCTGCATTTTGAGGGCCGCAGGTTTGCACCTGTTCGACCTTCTGTCAGGCGATTAACTGTGGATGAAGATGAACCCCGCTGATGATCAGAGGGCGATGGGGCCGCTCAAATACGCCCGATGACGTTGTAGAGGTTCTCGGCCAGGTCGACGTAGCCGACATAGTTCGGATGCCGCGTATCGGCATAGAAGCCGAGCGGCTGGCTAATGGCATAAGACTGCAGCCTGCTGAAGTTGTCTACGAACAGGATATTGCTCGCCTTTGCCACCCTCGCCATGGCGTCGATGTAGAGTTGCTGGGTAAGGGCTGACGCGACGTCAGTCAACGAAGGCGCCCCGCTCATCAGGACGCAATCCCCGTTGACCAGCGCACTGTTCACCAGCGATTGCACGCGGCTCTCATAAGTCGCCAGCGCGGTGCCAAGGTTCCAGTCGTTGATGCCGACGCTGATCACGGTAAGATCAGCCGCAAAGAGTTCGATCGACTTCAACGCACCATAGTTTGCGTCGCCGCTGATCAGGTCCCCGGTATCCGCGCCGACCCATCCGGCGTTGAAACAATGGACCCACTTCTTCGAGCTGTCGTAGGCGTTGACGCCGATGATGAAGACGGCGTTGCCGGCGGACCATTTGAGGTTAAGCGTGTGCGCTGCCAACGATCCGGTGATCGTGGCCTTTCGGATGGCAACGCCGCCACCCGTTGAAACCACCGTTGCCGATCCGCCATCGATGTCCATGGCGAAAGACCCAAGGCTGCCATTGCGCAAGTAGTAGATATCGAAGGTATCGACGGAACCGACCGGCGTGAAGGAAAGCGCGTTGGTGGACGTCGTGGCGGTCAGCATCGCCCCGCCAAGACCGGGCACACCCTGCGACCACGCGTTACCCTTCACAATACGGGCGTCATATTGATCCGAAACTTCGTTGGCCGGCGAAAAACTGCCGTTGCCGATGAAGTTCTGAGATTGCCCGATGATATTCCCATTGTAGTTGAGCATGCGCGCAAAGATCGCCGGCACGGAATTCTTGCGCTGATCTCCGGGCGATCCGGATGCAGAGCCATATCCCAGCGTGGTGCTGTCACCGACGAAAAGAACATCGGCGTGGTCGATCCCGGCCTTTACATTGGCCCGTGCTGCTCGCCACCGCTTATAGGGTGGGTTCGAGCCGCCGCCGATCTGGCTTCTCAGTTGCGCGTCATTTCCGCCCAAGACGGTCGCGATGTCGCTCATCAATTCGCCCTCACGTAATAGAAATTCTTGCCGTCATCGAAGACGACCGCACCATTGAAAGTGACCGGCACACCGTTGTAGGTCGTGCGCGTATAGCCGGCCGGCAACCCCGCTCCCGCAATCGGGGTGTTGGGAACAGCAGTTCCCACGGTCCTCGTAATCTTACGCAGATTGGTTGCGGAGAAAATCCGGATGCTTCTGGCTCGGACGCAACGCTGGAGGGCATCAATGGCAAAACAGGTTGAGACGCACTTCGCCTGCTGCTAGTGAAAGACGGCACGGGCGGGAGGGACATCCATGCCGATCAGACGTTTCGGTGCGGATAGCGTCGTCAACACAACGGCCGCTGGCGGCCAGATCGTGCCGCAGGTGGCCGGCATTGCCGATGGCGGCTATGTCGTGATCTGGAGGTCCGATACGGCGACCAGCGATCAGGACGTCTTCGGGCGTATATTCAACGCCGATGGCAGCCCGAAGGGCGGCGACTTCGTTTTGAATGCCATCACCGACAAGAACCAGGTGATCTCCACGGTTACGGCTTTGCCCGACGGTGGCTTCATTGCCCTGTGGGCGTCCTTCGATGCAGGCGACGGCTCGTCCTCCTGTATCCGCGCGCGGATCTTCGGCCCGGATGGCGAGCCCGCAGGTGTCGAGTTCATTGCCAATTCGACGCCGGCAGCAAGCCAGACGCGGCCGGCCGCCACCGTGCTTGACGACGGGCGGTTCGTCGCCGTCTGGCAATCCTACGATACCGGCGACGGCGAGCCGGCGTGTGTTCGGGCGAGGTTGTTCGACGCTGACGGTAGCCCCACAGGTTCAGATTTCATCGTCAACACGACATTCACCGCCTCCCAGATCAGCCCCGTCATCACAACCCTGGCAGACGGTCGCTTCATGATCGCCTGGGCATCGGAGGATGACGGCGACGGCAGCGGTGGATGCGTGCGTGCACGGATATTCGATGCGGACGGCACTGCAGTGGGCGACGATTTCATCGTCAACGGCACCGTCCCCGGCGGCCAGACGAACCCCGGCCTCGCCGTCCTTGCCGACGGACGCGTGCTGGCGATCTTCGAATCCGACGACGCGGGCGATGGCTCTTTCGGCTGTATCCGCGCGCGCCTTCTCAATCCTGATGGCACCCCGTCCGGCGAGGGTGACTTCATCGTCAATTCCACCGCCGCCAGCAACCAGGCCGACCCGAAAATCACAGCGCTTGCCGACGGCCGCGCCGTGGCCGTCTGGTACTCGGGCGATACCGGCGACGGTTCGTCCTATTGCGTGCGCGCCCGACTTTTCAATGTCGATGGAAGCCCGTCCGGAGACGATTTCATCGTCAACACGACTACCGCGGGCAAGCAATACAATCCATCGGCGACCGCCTTAGCCGACGGGCGTTTCGTGGTCACATGGCAATCCGAAGATGCCGGTGACGGCGACGGAACCTGCATCCGCCAGCAGATATTCGATCCGAAAGTGTTCAACGGCACGTCAAGCGGCGAGACCTGGGCCGGCGGAAACTTTGCCGACACCATCGCCGGCGGCTCGGGGGCGGACGCATTGTCGGGACTTGGCGGTGACGATATCATCAGCGGCGGCGGCGGTGATGACGTGCTCAATGGCGGTGCCGGTGCCGATCGCCTGTCGGGCGGCGTCGGAAACGACATCATCTACGTGAACGTCCAGTCGGACGTGGTCATCGAGGCCGCCGGCGAAGGCGCCGCCGACAGGGTGGCAGCCTCCTCCAGCTATGCCTTGTCCAAGACCGCCCACGTGGAGTTTCTGCGCACGACATCGAGCGGCGGCACCGCGGCGATCAACCTCATGGGTAACGCACTCAGCCAGGAGATAACCGGCAACGCGGGACAGAACATCCTTCACGATGGCGGCAAAGGTGCTGCGGATGTGATGAAGGGGGGTGGCGGCAGCGATACCTACCGCGTCTTTAATCCCGGCGACGTGATTGTGGAAGGTGCAGCACTCGGCGACGCCGACAGGGTGATGGCGGCGGTGGATTACAGGCTGGGCGCGGGCGTTCACGTCGAACTACTGACGACCAATGGTTCGGCCGGCATTTCAGCGATCGATCTGGCTGGCAACGAGTTCGGCCAGCAGGTCCTCGGAAACGCCGGTGACAACCGGCTGGAGGGCCGGGGCGGCAATGACAGCCTGCGCGGCTTTGCTGGCAGCGATACCTTCGTTTTCAATGCCGCACCCGGCACCGGCAATGTCGACACGATCATCGATTTCAACGCCGTCGACGATCGCTTCCTGCTCTCCGACGCGATCTTCACGGCGCTTGCGCCGGGCATGCTGGCCGCAGCCGTATTTCGTGCCAACACCACCGGTGTGGCGCAGGATGCCGATGACCGCATCATCTACGAAAAGGACGCGGGCAAGCTGTTCTACGACGCTGACGGCAGCGGCGGGACCGCTGGGGTGTTGTTCGTAAAGGTCGGGACCGGGGTGGCGCTGACTTACGCCGATTTCTTTGTTGCTTGAGCGGTGTGGCTGCGCGGATGTACTTGCGGTGCGGGATTTTCCGCTTCGCTCCGGGGATCGCTTGGATGGTAAGCGGCTAGCCGACCTTCATCTGCATGCCGTTCTCTCCTCTTGTAGGCTCGTGTTCACCTAGTCGCGTATCGGGCGATAGGGTTTTACATCTTGCGCGGGTGACATCCACCTGACATTCTCATCATATGAGAGGCTGTCGAAACACCGCGAACCGGCGGCTGGATCGACGGTCAGACGACGCCGTATTGCGCTGTAAGCCTTCATCGAGCGAGCGCAGCGGGCGGAGCGGAACGTCACGATGCCTTCGGTACTTGTTGGCCTGAGTGGAGAACGACATGGCGACCTATGTTAACCCGACGGTCTCGGGCACCGTCGACAATGACCTTTTCGCGGTCTTGAGGGGGACAACAGCTTCATCGGCGGAGGAGGCGCGGATCGTTACGCGTTTAGCCGCTGGAGCGGGCATGACGTCATCACCGATTTCGGCCCGGACGACCGGCTGTTCTTCAGTTCGATCTGCAGCAACACCAATGCGCTCCTTGCGGCCTCCTCGGTCGAGGGCGGCAATCTGGTCATTCGCTGGACGATCGACGGCATCTCCGGGAGCGTCACCCTGCTGGGCGTAACCTCCACTGTGGGCCTCGCCATCGGCGGAGCGCCCGGCCACCAGAACATCAATGACACCCAGGGAGACGACTCTCTGGAGGGTGGCGCAGGAGACGACAGCCTGCACAGCGGGTCCACCTTTACGGACGGCACCGACCTGCTGCTTGGCGGCGATGGAAACGACACCCTGGATGACGGGGGTCGCCCGGAGGGGCTCGCTTACGGAGGTGAGGGAAACGATACTATCATCACCCCTTTCGGTCATGCCTTCGGCGAGGGCGGTAACGACAAGATCACTCAGGCGATCAGTGCGCGTGGGGGTGACGGAAACGACGTGCTGAGCAACTATGGCCTCCAGTTCGGAGATGCTGGCGATGACACGCTGACTGTCCGCAGCAACGGGGCCGGATCATACACCGCATCGGGCGGCGATGGCGACGATCTCATCCAGGGGGCGATTTACAACGGCAGTGTTTTCGGCGACGCCGGCAATGACAGAATCCTCGGAGCACGCGACGGGGCATTCGCCAGTGGCGGCGACGGCGACGATTACATTGCCGGTCTTGGCACTTCGACGCTGAATGGCGATGCGGGCAGCGATACGCTCTACGGCCGCTATCGGATCAACGGCGGCGATGGCGACGACCTGGTAATCTACGACTATGCAACAAATCCACAGCTGGTCGCCGACGGTGGTGCCGGCCACGATACTCTGGACGTACGCGAGACGGCCAGCTTCGACAGCACACTTTCCACCGGCTTTGAGGTGAACATCGGCCGGGGGCGACCGGCTCGGTCCTGATCGGCGATGCGACTGCCGCAGGCGGAAGTCTGCGGGTGGAGGCCTACTACATCAATGGCACAAGCGAAACTGACGCGGTCCTGACGCTGATCGGCGGCGGCGAACTGCGCGGGGGTGCCATGGGCGACCGCCTGCTCGGGCGATCGGGCAGCACGTAGGCCTTCGGTGGGGCAGGAAATGACGAGGTCAGCGGAGGGCTGGGCGATGACACGCTGGACGGTGGGTCCGGCAACGACTTGATCATCGGCGGTCCCGGCAATGACGTCGCGACGTTCTCCGGTGTGCGTGCCGACTATTCCATCGTCGAGAATGCCGACGGCTCCATCCATGTCAGCGGTGCCGACGGAAACGACGTCCTCTACGATATCAACCTCCTGCGTTTCAGCGATCAGGATGTTGCGATCACGGCACAGGCCCGCATCCTGACGGGTACGGCTGGCGCTGACCGCCTGATCGGCGAAGACCTCGGCGATCAGTTGAATGGCCTGGGCGGCGCCGACCGCATGGAAGGCGGCGATGGCAACGACCGATATGACGTGAACAATATCGGCGATGTGGTGGTGGAGTTGAGTGGCGCCGGTGACGACACCGTCCGGTCTTCGGTCACATATACGGTGGCCGCCACGGTTGAACATTTGATCCTGACTGGGTCAGCCAATATCGACGGTGCCTCGCAAGGCAATGGCGAAATCATCGGCAATGCAGGGGTCAACCGCCTGTCCGGGGCCGGTGCCAATCGCATGGAGGGCGGCGCGGGCGGTGACACCTAAGTGGTCAACCATACAGGCGACGTGGTGGTCGAAGCTCTGGGCGGCGGCGTGGATTTCGCCGAGAGCTCAATCAGCTATGTGCTCGGTATCGGCCTGGACCGGCTGACCCTGACTGGGGCTGCCGATATCAACGGGACCGGCAATACGCGAACAACATCATCGTTGGCAATGTCGGCGGTAATCGCCTGGAGGGCGGCGGCGGGACGGATCGGCTCTACGGTGGTCAAGGCGATGACACATATGTGGTCAAGAGCGCCTCCGCCTTTGTCTACGAAACGGCGGGCCAAGGTACTGACCTGGTGCGGAGCGCTATCGACTATGACCTCAGAGGCCAAGCCTTGGAGAATCTGACGCTGACCGGCAGCAGTTCGACTGATGGCAGCGGCAACGAGTTGAACAACGTCCTGACCGGCAACGCCGGCGCCAATCGCCTGAACGGATTGGGTGGCGCTGACCGGATGATCGGCGGCGCGGGAAATGACATCTATACCGTCGATAACGCCGGCGATCGGGTGATCGAAGCGGCAGGCGGCGGTGTCGATCGGGTCAACAGCGCGGTCAGCTTCAACGGAGCCGGCCGGCACATTGAGGTGACGGCGTTGCCCGGCGCGGGCAACCACTCCCTGATCGGCAATGCCGGGAACAACGTCTTCAACGGCGGGATCAGGGCCAAATCGCCAAGACGGTCTCCACCGTTAGCGCCGGCCGCTGACAGGCATGCATCGAGAACGGACGCTCAGCCCGGCCTTGTGCCGCTCGGGACCGTCGAATACCATGACGCCATGGCTAGACAGGTCCTCTTTGTTCAAGGCGCGGGAGAAGACGTTCACGATCGCTGGGACAGCAAGCTCGTGGCGAGCCTCGAGCGTGAACTTGGTGAAGGCTACAGCATCCGCTATCCCCGAATGCCCGACGAGGCCGATCCGCGCTTTTCCGCTTGGAAGGCTGCGCTGGTGATGGAATTCGCCGCGCTGAAGGAAGGCGCAGTTCTGGTGGGCCACTCGTTCGGCGGCACTGTTTTGATTCATGCGCTTGCCGAGCTGCGGCCCAAACCAAGCTTCGGCGGGCTATTTGTCGTCGCTGCGCCCTTTATCGGCGAGGGCGGATGGCCGAGCGAGGACTTCGACGATTGCCGGGCTCTCTCAGAGCACCTCCTGCCTGACATCCCCGCCTATCTCTATCATGGGACGGCAGACCAGGAGGTTCCTGTTGCTCACGTCGATCTCTACGCAAAAACGATCCCGCGTGCCGTGGTGCGCACGTTCGAGAACAGGGATCACCAGTTCAACAACGATATGAGCGATGTCGCGCGCGATATCCGCTCAGTGGGCTGAGCCGAGGGCGCAGGCCGTACCCAGCTCCCATCATCACCCGACGTGTTCCCCAACCGCCGTCCCATTCACCCGCCACCCCCTGATCCACAGATCCCGCAACCCGTCGCCTTCACCGCGAAAATATCCCTCCGCCTCCTCGCAATGTTCCACCCGGTCTGCGCGAAAATTACGGATGGCGGTGCGCAGTTCGCACCAGGCGACGACGACAGCGGTGGCTGAATAATAGATCAGCGCCAGCGGCCGGATCGTGCGTTCGCTGGCGCGACCGAATTCGTCGCGGTAGTCGAGCGTGAGCTTGCGCTCGTCGCGGATTGCACGGCGCACCAGGGCTAAATCTAGCCCCGAGGGTGGTGGTGCGATCGTGCCCCAGGCATGCAGGGCATTGGAGCGCAGCGCCTGGCGCAGAGGTGCCGGCATCGCCCCGGCGATCTTCTGGTTGACGCGCTTGGCGGCGTCCTTCAGTTCCTCGTCGCCGGTGCGTTCCAGAAGCGCGAGCGCCAGCACGATCGCCTCCGTCTCCTCGATCGAGAACATCAGCGGCGGCAGGTCGAATCCTGGGCGCAGGATATAGCCGATGCCGCGCCCGCCCTCGATCGGCACCCGCATCGCCTGCAGAGCGGCAATATCGCGATAGATCGAACGCACGGTCACTTCGAGGGTTTCGGCGATCTGTGCCGCTGTGACGGGCCGCGTCGCCAGCCTGAGAATCTGGATGATCTCGAACAGTCGCGATGCCTTGCGCATGGGCCACCTTTTTGTCGTCAAGCGAAACGCTCCTGACAGGACCCTGTCAGTTAGACCTCGGTATAACATGTCCTCAAGTGCTTGAAAAACAAGCATCCCGACAAGAGCACTCCTTATCTTGAAAGACGGACAACTGACATGACCTACGCTGAAAACCTCTGGCTCTTCTTCACCCTCCTTTTCGGCATCATCATCGTGCCCGGCATGGACATGGTCTTCGTCATGGCCAATGCGCTGACCGGTGGCCGGGCGTCGGGATTGACGGCAACGGCCGGCATCATGGCGGGCGGCGTCTTCCACACGCTTTATGCAGCGCTTGGCGTCGGCTTCCTGCTGCATCTGGTGCCGGAACTCTTTAACGTGCTGCTTCTTGCGGGCGCCGGCTACATCGCGTGGATCGGCCTGTCGCTTGCCAGAAGCAGTATCGCCATCGCGTCGGTCGAGCCCGGAGCGCGGCTGTCGCTTTGGACGAGTTTCCGGCGCGGGGCGCTCACCAGCATCCTCAATCCCAAGGCCTATCTGTTCATGCTTGCCGTCTATCCGCAGTTCCTCAAACCCCAGTTCGGGCCGCTCTGGTCGCAGGTCCTGATCATGGCGATCATGATTTCGGCGACCCAGCTTGCTGTCTATGGCGGCTTGGCGCTTGCCGCCGGACGCAGCCGCGATGTTATTGTTGCAAGCCCGCGCGCAACCGCCATCATCGGAAAGACGGTGGGCGTCGTGCTCATCGCCGTGGCGGCGCTGACCGCATGGCAGGGCTGGGTGTCGCTGGCCTGAACGGAGCTTAACATGAGTAAGATACTCCTGTTAATTCAAGCCATTGCAGCAGGTGGTGATAAACTCGATCTCAAAAAAATGTTACTTCCTTCGTGATCGCAAAATGCAATCATGCCCGCGCATTGACAGGAAGGCCGCGCCAAAATCCGCCGCGGCCTCGTCGGACCGGGAGAACTTCATGAAACTGAGAACGGTGTTTATTGCCATTGCTATCGCCAGCGGCGGAATGACCGCGGTCATGGCCGCCGGAGAGCCGCAGGAAGTCCGCCAGGGGCTGATGAAGGGTGTCGGCCAATCGGTGGGCGCTCTTGTTGCGATCGCCAAGGGTGAAAAACCCTATGATGCCGCCGTCGTCACCGCATCGCTGGAAACGATCAGCAAGAACGTCAAGGCCTTCCCCGATCTGTTCCCGGCTGGTTCCGAAACCGGCATGGAATCGGAAGCCAGCCCGAAGATCTGGGAAAACATGGACGACTTCAAGGCCAAGGCTGCCAAGCTTGGCGCCGATGCGGATGCGACGCTCGCCCAGCTTCCGGCGGACCAGGCCGGCGTCGGCGCGGCCCTCGGCGTCATCGGCAAGAATTGCGGAACCTGTCACGAGACCTACCGCCTCAAGAAATGAGACGATGGGTCTGTCCCCCAGAATGGAATCCTTTGGCGCGCCGGGCTTGAGCCTGGCGCGCCAAACGTGTTTTGCGGATGAGGCAAGAGGATAGGGCCTATGGGCGCGCGGGTTCGAAAGCTGCTGTCGTCGGTGATTTTCCTTGGCGTGGTCGTCGGTGGCGGCGCCTGGTTCGTCACCAAGCCGGAACCCTGGCCATCAGCCCATTGGGAAAACCTGGGAGAGCCGGATCTCGCCAATGGCGAGCAGGTTTTCTGGGCGGGCGGCTGCACCAGCTGTCATGCTGCACCGAAATCCGAAGGCGATGCCAAGCTGGTTTTGGCTGGCGGATTACCATTGAAAAGCCCGTTCGGCACCTTCCATGTTCCCAATATTTCCCCGGACGAGGCGGCCGGTCTCGGCAGCTGGACGCTCGCCGACTTCGGCAACGCGATGACCCGCGGCGTTGGAAAACAGGGCGAGCATCTCTATCCCTCGTTCCCCTACGGCTCCTATGCCCGAATAACGTCGAAGGATATCAACGACCTCTGGGGTTTCCTGAAAACCCTGCCGAAGAGCGCCAATGTCGAGCCGCCGCATGACCTGCCGTTCCCGTTCAACATCCGCCTTTCGCTCGGCGGCTGGAAACTGCTGTTCTTCACCGACAAGCCGCGCGTGACGGTCGATGCGTCAAATCCGAAGATCGCCCGCGGCCAATACCTCGTCGAAGGCCCCGGCCACTGCGGCGAATGCCACACGCCGCGCAATGCGCTGGGCGGTTTCGAGACGGCTGATTGGCTGGCCGGCGCCCCCAATCCGGAAGGCGAGGGCCGCATCCCCAACATCACGCCAGGCTCGAAGAGCATTGGCGGATGGAGCGAAGGCGATATTGTCAACTACCTTGAAACCGGCTTCACACCCGATTTCGATTCCGTCGGCGGCTCGATGGTCGAGGTGCAGAAGAACATGGCCAAGCTGCCGGCAAGCGATCGCGAGGCGATTGCGGCTTATCTGAAGGCGGTGCCGACGAGGGAGTAGGTGCTTGCATTTGCAAGAAATGTTTGTGACGGCAAGGCGCGCCCTTGCGGACGCGCCCATCGCCATAATGCTGCTGCCACGAAATCGCCGACTTAGGCCAGCGTCTGCATATACCGCATGCCGGTCACCGGACCCGGCGTGAAGTTTTCCGATTCATAGAAGCGGTGCGCCTGGAAATTGCCGGTGGCGGCACTGACGGAGAGATAGGTGGCGCCGGCCATGCGGGCCTGCTCGCGGGCCTTGCCGACCAGATGGCGGCCGATGCCGGTGCCGCGATGGGCGGGGCGGACATAGAGATGATGCAGTTCCATACCGCGCGCGCCCTGCTGGGCGCGGTACAGCGGCACGAGAATGGCGTAGCCGATCAGCTCGCCGCCGGCCTCGGCCACCAGAGCCGTGATCCAGGGCATGCGGCCGAAGAGGTCGCGCTCGAGGTTTTCCGGGGTAACGGCAGCGGCGTCGCCATGGTGCGCGGCAAGCTCGGCGATCATCTCTCGCAGGGCAGGCAGGTCGCGCTGCTTGGCGGTACGGATGGTGACCATGGGCGCGCGTGTGGCCGGATGGAGAAGTATTGTCGGTGTGGCGGTCTGCAGCATTTCGAGGCTCCTTATGGCTTTTGCGCCATCAGGTGCCGTCCAAAAACAAAAGCCGCCTGATGGCGGCTTGTTGAACGAGATCAGACAGCCGCACCTATGGGAGCAGCGTAAAATACCAACGGGCGATGTTCGCGGTTCTGATCATGCCGCGCAATGTCGCCTTTTCCGGAAATTTGTCAACGGCAAATCGTGCCCGCGTTAATTTTTGCGGCCGAAACAAGATTTTGAACCGCCTCCTTTCTGGCCAAGACCGGCCACATTCGCTCCCTACGCCTTGTCTCAAGCGACGGTGTATCCGATTGAGTAATGGCTAATATTAGCTATCATTATCAATGGTTTGGCGTCGCCTTCTGAATCATCCAGGGAGAACCAACCATATGCCGCTAACGCTCAATCGCAGGTCTTTCATCATCGGTTCAAGCCTGCTTCTGCCGGCTGCCGGTTTGGCGCCGAAAATAGCCTTTGCCACCGGCAACGATATTGAAAAGCAGCTTGCCGCGCTGGAAAAGCGCACCGGCGGCCGTCTCGGTGTCTTTGTCCTCGATACGAAGAACAATGTGTCCTTCGCCCACCGGCCGGACGAACGCTTCGCCATGTGCTCGACCTTCAAGGCGCTGGCGGCGGCCTTCGTGCTGGCGCGCGCGGACATGGGCGAGGAAAAACTTGACCGGCGTGTTCCCGTCTTGAAAAAGGACCTGCTCTCCTATTCGCCGGTCGTCGAAAAGCACGTTGGCGGCGGCATGACGGTGCGCGAACTCTGCGATGCGGCCGTCACCTATAGCGACAATGCCGCTGCCAACCTGCTTCTGGCAAGTTTCGGCGGTCCGAAGGGGCTGACTACCTGGCTGCGCTCGATCGGCGACGAGACGACTCGCCTCGACCGGACGGAACCGGAACTCAACGAGGCAAAGGTCGGCGATCCGCGCGACACGACGACGCCGATGGCAATGACACAGACGCTCGGCAGGCTGCTGCTTCAGGATGTGCTGTCGCCGTCGTCTCGCGATCAGTTCACCGCCTGGCTTGTCGCCAACACGACCGGCGACCGGCGTTTGAGGGCAGGGCTTCCGCAGGACTGGACGATCGGTGAGAAGACCGGCACCAGCGGCCGGGGAGAGGCCGGCGACATCGGCTTCATGCGGCCCCGCGAGGGTCATACGATCCTGGCGTCTGTCTATATCGCCGAGGGCAAGAAACCGACGAAGGAACTGGAGCCGGTCTTTGCCGAAGTCGGCAAGCTGATCGCCGGCATGGCTTAAGGCTTGGGCCGAGGCCCCTTTCAATCTTCCGCAGCATCGCCGTGAATACCGAAACACAGCCGGCGCCGATCCCGTATCGGCGCCGGCTGTTTTGATGGCGGACGCCCGGCGGAGCAACGTGCAGGCCCGCAAGCCCAACGCCATCTTTCCCTGTTTCGCAAAATATACTATACCCCCCTATATTATATTGGAGGCACCGATGTCCCATACCGTTCGTGAGAAGACAAAATTGCTGGCGCGCGCGCGTCGCTTGAAAGGTCAGCTTGAGGCTGTCGAGCGGGCGCTGGAGGTGGAAACACCCTGCGGTGACATCCTTCAACTCCTCTCATCCATCCGCGGCGCGCTGAATGGGCTGACGGGGGAGGTGATGGAAGATCATCTGCGGGAACATGTGCTTATGGCCGAAAGCGATGCGGACCGCTTGAGGGCCGTTGACGAGTTGTCCGCAGTGCTGCGGACCTATGTGCGCTGAAACGGCGACGAACCGACCTTGAAAGGATGGCTCCATGCCCACGGAACAACTGGTCCACGAACATGTCTTTCTGGGCGTCGATCATCAGCGCAACGAGCGCCGCGTCTGGCTGGTCATTGCGCTGACGGCAGCGATGATGATCGCCGAGATTGCTGCAGGTAGCATCTACGGGTCGATGGCGCTGGTCGCTGATGGCTGGCACATGTCGACCCATGCGGGCGCCATGCTGATCACGGCGCTGGCCTATCTCTATGCGAGGCGCCAGGCGCGCAATCCGCGTTTCACGTTCGGCACCGGCAAGCTCGGCGATCTCGCCGGTTTTGCCAGCGCCATCGTTCTCGCCTTGATCGCGGCGCTGATCGGCTGGGAAAGCCTGCTGCGGCTTGCCAACCCGGTCGAGATCAACTTCTCCCAGGCGATTGCCGTGGCGGTGGCCGGCCTTGCCGTCAATCTCCTCTCCGCCTTCCTGCTCAAGGATGATCACCAGCATCATGGCCATTCACATACCAGTCCTTTACATGGCGGTCATGCTCATCATGCCGGCGGCCACCATCATCACGATCATGCCGGCCACAGCCATCACGACCACAGCCACGCGGCTCATAAGCCCGGCGCTGACAACAACCTGCGCGCCGCCTATCTGCATGTGATGGCTGATGCGCTGACCTCGGTGCTTGCCATTCTAGCACTTCTGGCGGGCAGCATTTACGGCTGGATCTGGCTCGACCCCGCCATGGGCGTCATAGGCGCTTTGGTCATCGCCCGCTGGTCCTTTGGCCTCATCCGCCAGGCCGGCCTGATCCTCATCGACGCCACGGACGCCGTCACCGACCTGCAGACGGAAATCCGCGAGCGCATCGAAACGCCCGGAGAAACGATCACCGATCTGCATGTCTGGCAGGTGGGACCGGGACACAACGCGGCAATCGTCGCGATCGCCACTGCCAGTCCGCATCCGCCGGCTTTCTACAAGGAAAAGCTGGCCGAGCTCGCCGGGCTCTCGCATCTGACGGTCGAGGTGACGCCGGTTGCGGCATAGCCGGATGGTGCGCCGGTACGTCGCAGCAGATACGACGACCGGTAGTTCTATGAAAGACAGGATCGGTTCGTCCCAGCGCTGGAACGGATGCGCCTTGGAAGGCCCGTGATGGCGCGCCAACTCTCTCCGCCGTCATCCTCGCCCTTGTGGCGGGGATCTAGCGACC
>UCML01000020.1:0-18500 GCA_900473675.1 Hyphomicrobiales bacterium
GAGACCCGCCGATGCCGGCGGGTTTTCCAGTTTCCATAGAAAAAGAGTTTGTACAATCCAAGGTAATTGCTGAGACATGCGGCTGCACTGAGGCGCGAGTGCCTGGCTTCGCATCGGATTTTGACGATATCGCCTGAACATCGTCGATTCCATGACCCGGCCGAAAATAGACCCGCGGTAGTTCTCTGTATTGCGTTGGCGCAATGGCAGGCCACCAAGAATCTTGCTGCACTCAGACGACGTAATGATCCATTTTGGAATTCGTTATATTTAACAAAACGTTAATTTCCCCCTGGGGAAAAGCCCGTTTGTCTGGCGTGTTGCGGGCTGTGACTCAGGTATTGATTCCGGGAATCCGCCAAGATTCGCCGTAAGTAAACTATTACAATAATAATATTCGGAATTTAACTTGGATTTTCCCGTGGCGTGCCGATTTAAACGGTGCATGACGCTGATGTAATTCGGCAACATTGCGAAAAACAAATAAAAAAAAGAAAACTTGACAAATTCGACAGGTCGAAAAAATTGTGATTTGCACGGCCAATTTGGCGCGCTAGGTAGGGCTTCGCGCAGTCACATCCATGTGAAACAGGGCGTCAAAAATATAAGGAAATATGAAATATCATACAATTACAATAAGTTAAAATTGGCGCCTGCCGGGGTTGAGTCCTTATTTTGTCTTGCAAATCATTCTGATACGAATCGTTTCATGGAATTTTCAAAAAGTAAATCCCGATAAGCGGGCAGTAGTTTTTCGCAGGCGGCGATGTACATTTTATGTAGTGATTCGCGTACTGGTTTGCGCATGTCGGGGAAGGCGGAATGCCTCGATACAGTTGCCGGCGGCGGCGGTGAAAAGCGCTTGAATGAGCACGGACGAATCCATCACGGGGGTAATGTCATGGATGCTCTACATACAGAGATTGCGATCTGGCCTACGCCGGTCGCTGGCGTGCGTGGTGTTGGACGGACGCTCTCCAAGGAACAGCTCATTCGCAGGCTTGGCGAATTCGCCGAGCGCGGTAATCTGAACAAGGGGCTCGCAGCGCTGACGGACTATGTGGGCGCCACCCACTATCTTCTCGCGCGCTATGATCTGTCTCAGGACGAAGGTCTGGACTTCGTCGTGTGTTCGGACTGGCCGTTCGACGTCGTCAAACGTCTCGGCAAGGTGATGTCGCAGCTCCATTCCAAGACCAATGAAATGGAGAAATGTCTTTCGGTGATGCAGCCGGTCTTTATGAGCCTGCCTGATGACATCGATATCAGCCGCGGCATCAGCCGCGAATATTGCGCCATAACCTTCAACGTCGGGCGTGCACGTCTGTCGCTGATGCTGCTCTTTCCGCAGGACGTGATCCTCTCTCAGGAGAGCCTGAGGGACGTCGGCCTGCTGGCGGGCTACTTCGCCAGTTTTACCAGCGAGCGCGGCGCGCGCGTAGATCGCGAATTCGAACTGACGGAACGCGAGCTCGAATGCCTCTTCTGGATCGCCGAAGGCAAGACCAGTGACGAGATCGCCGTCATCCTCGGTATCTCTCGCAATACCATCAACAACTACATCACCAGCGTGATGCGCAAGACGGCGACGAAGACCCGATCCGAAGCCATCGCCTATGCCGTTCGCAACAACCTCGTTTAGGAAGCCGGCCATGACCTATTTCCTTCCGAATACGCGAGCAGGAGACGACGGCAAGGCCGGGCGGCAGCAGGCCAGGGCATCAAAGGCGGCAACGCTCGTGGCGCGGCTGCAGGCGATGCAGAAGCAGATCAGCGCCAGGAACTTTGCCGTCCTGCGCCTGAACGGAAACGGTCTGCCGGCCTCGCGCAAGCTGACCTGCGTCCTCGACAACTGGGGTGCTGACGCCGAGGTAATGGCGCACGAACTGACCTCGGCCTATGGCGACGAGATGCTGGCGCATCTGGATGCGTCGCTGCTGCCGATCATGTGGAACGGCACGGGCGAGCATCAGGCAGCGGAGACGTCGGATTTCGGTCGCTTCACCCAACGCCTGGCCGCTCGGATACTTCCGTATTCCGGCATCGCATTGCCGGTAAGGCTCGGCGCTCAAGGCAATGGCTATGTCGTCTTCACCGCCGGCTATATCGACCTGTCGAGCGAGGTTATCATTGATTTGCACGGCCGAAGCTGCCAGATCATGACGGACCTGCTGGCGGCAGACGAACGGCGCATGCTCCCGGCCGAAATGCTCAGCGATCGCGAGATCGGCTGCCTGCAAATGGCCGGCGACGGCTACATCAGCGAGGAGATCGCCGAAAAGATGGGGCTGTCGGTTCATACGGTGAACGCCTACCTCGGGGCTGCGACGACCAAGCTGGATTCGGTCAACAGAATCCAGGCGATCGCCAAAGCCATTCGTCTTGGTTATATCAGCTGATTGGTTTTTTTGGCCATCATGGCCGGTATCCGGAACTCAACTCGCAAGAGCGGTCGGATAGGATTTGACGAATTTAGCGGCGTTCAGGCTCTTGGCGAGGAACGCCGTGTTCTCGTCCGGGTCGCTGGACGGGCTCTGAAACGCAATATGGTTGATCTCTAGACCGGCCGAGTCCTTGCCCAAGGCAAGCTGGGCGTAGATTGTCACGCCATCCGGCTTCAATTCGAGATCAAGCGTGATTTCCGGCTCCGTATCCCAATCCAGCGAGTAGTTGCCGCCGATGCCGAAGTTTACGGTGCCGGGAAGGAAATAGAGTTCTGCTGCGGATGATACCAGGTCGGCCAGGCTCCCATGCGATTCAAAGCGGAGCAGCGCGATAAAGTCGGCCGCATCGATCAGGCGCAATTCGGTCGCAACAGGACGAATGGCGTCGGCTACTATTTTTTCGCGTTGTTCCGAATATTCGCATTTTTTCATTGGGATCACGTCATCCGTTTCGGCTGCGTTGCATAGATCCGGTGAATGAGTTCGGCGACTGCCTTATAAAACACCGGTGGAATCACACTATCCACCGAGACTTGCGCAAACATTGAGCGTGCGAGAGGCGGGTCTTCGAAAACCGGGATGCCGTTTTCCTCCGCGATCTCGCGAATCTTTAGCGCGACGAGGTCCTGGCCCTTGGCAACCACCACCGGCGCATCGCCCTCTTCGCGCACATAGCGCAGCGCAACGGCATAGTGTGTCGGGTTTGCGATGACGAGCGTGGCGCGGGGAACCGAGGTAATCATGCGCCGGCGGGCGCGGTCCCGGGCGATCGAGCGAAGCCGGGCGCGGATGATGGGGTCGCCCTGGGATTGCTTCAGCTCCTCCTTGACCTCCTGTTTCGTCATCCGGAGTTCAGTGTACCAGTGATGCCGCGTCCAGAAGAAATCGGCAATCGCGATGATGGCTGTCGAGATCAGGACGACGATCATGATCTGATTGAAGTCTTTGGAAATCGTCGTGAAGATCGTCAGCGGATCCGAAAACATCGAATCGAGCGTGGCGTAGTAGTCGTTCCAGAGCGTCAGCACGATGATGAGCGAAACGACGGCGACCTTGGCAAATGCCTTGGCGAATTCAACGAGACCCTGAATGCCGTAGATTCGCTTGAAGCCACCAACCGGCGAAATACGGTTCATCTTCGGCGCGATGCGATCAAGGACCGGCGTCGGCAGGTTCTGCAGGATGGACGAACCGATCCCGAAAACGACCAGTAGCGTGAAAAACGGAATGAGTAATGCGCTCGCTTTCCAGAGCAGGTGAGAAATCAGCGCAACCACGTCCGTTGCCGTATCGATGCGCCAGGCTTCCGGCTGCTCGAAAATATCCTTCAACGATTCCGCGACTGTGGCGAACCCTTGAGGAAGGAAGAAAACGACGAAGATATAGATGGCGACGACCGAGGCGAACATGGTGACTTCCCGCGAGAAAGGCGTGTTGCCCTTCTCGATGGCGTCGCTCATCTTTTTCTCGGACGGCGATTCTGTCTTGCTGTCTTTGTCCTGATCGTCCGACATCGGATGAAGACCTCTCGCCTCTGCTGGCAGCAGTCGTTGCTGTCAGGCCTGTTGTGAGCCGGGGCCGCAGGGCATGCAAGAAAGATATGCGCGGAAATCCGACGCTTCACAGAAAGTAGAAGGGGCGGGCGTAACTCCAACCAAAAAGCCCCTCAACCGAAATCGATTGAGAGGCTTTGTGTATCGGCTGGACAGTAAAAGCGAGGCGGCCCAGTCAGGCCGCCGCCGCTTCCTTCTCCTTGAGTTCGATCTGGCCGCTGGCGGCAAGCCGGATAGCTTCCTGTGTGATCGAGCGGCGGGCAATGGCGATATCGCGTGGATTGATGCCGACGTCGCCGGCTGCAAGGTCCGATTCGATCATCCGGCGCTGGCGTGCGCCGATCGAGGCAAGGACCGATTCACGCAATTGCATGTTCGATCCACGCAGCGCCATGGTGATGATGTCGCCGGATACGTCGTTGAACAGCTGCACGCGGCTGCGCTGCGGCATGTAAAGGACGTCGTCGAAGAGGAAGATCTTCGGGCGGACCTTCTTGACCGATTCGGTGCTGATCGATTCGAGCGAGGCAAGAAGCGTGTCGACCTGGGTCTTTTCCAGTTCGTTCATGACTTCGGCGATCTTGATCGACCCAACCGAGTTCCGATCGGCGTCCAGGTCGCGCATCAGTTCGACCACGCGGGTCTCGATGATCTGCGCGGCCTTCGGGCTGACGTTCTTCATGTTGACGGCACGGTTGATGATATCGGCGCGGCCGCTTTCCGGCAGCTGCAGCAGAACCTTGGCGCCGAAGGTCGATGGCATCATCGACAGGACATAGGCGATCGTCTGCGGATGTTCCTTGCCCAGGCTCTCCGCGACATAAACGGGGTCGGAATCCTGCAGGCGGTCCCAGATATTGGCTTCGTAGGAGGCAAAGGCAGTGCGGCGGCCGAGCAGGCCATCCACTTCGTCCGGCGTCAGGCCTTCTTCCAGAATGCCCTCGATGGCCTTGGCATTGTCCATGAGGCCAGCGCCTTCGGTGAACAGGTCCTCGAACTCGTTCACCAGGATTTCCAGCTCATGTGGAGGGATTGAGCGAAGCGACTGGGCCGAGGCGATGATTCCCTGCAACTCGCTCTGCGTGAAGAATTTCAACAATTTGCCAGCTATGGGCTTGCCCATTGCAAGCAGAACCGCAGCGGCCTTGTCCATCTGGGTAAGTGGCCGGGAGAGTGCCGAAGCCTCGAAATTGTCGAAATCCATCATGGATTAATCCTCATGACCCTAACCGGGTTCAAACTTTACTGGTACCCTTGATTTCGATGAGTTTTACACCGAAACGTGTTTCGTCTCCGTCGAGCACGGTGATTTCACCGCGACCGATAACCCGGCCGTTGACGACGATCTCGACCGGTTCGCCGATCTTGCGGTCGAGCGCAATGGTTGCGCCTTCCGTCAGGTTCATCAGGCCCGAGACCTGCATGCGGCTTGTCCCGAGAACGATCTGGACATCAATCGGAATGTCCATGATCAGATCGAGGTTGGCTGTCATGCCGCTGCCGGGTTCGCTGGAAGTCTGATCCTCGAAGGTGCTGCCGCCGCCGAAAGTGCTGCTTCCAAAGGAGCCTGCGTCGAAGGACGATGACGCGGTACCCTGGTCCAGGTCGCCGAAGCTGCTGCCGCCGCCGAAATCGCCGCCGAAGCTGCCGAGGTCGCTTTCGGACGTTTCGAAGGTGCTGCCGAAATCCGATGTCTCGCCAATCGTCGATGTGGCGGCGAAATCCATGCCGAAATCCGTTTCAGGCACAGTCCCGGTGGCATCGCTTTGCAGGACGCCACGCAGATCGTCGATGGCCTGATCGAGCTCGGCATCGCCGGCGTTCAGGATCGTCTGGTCTTGAATTGGTGCTTTCTTAGGTGCCATGTGCAAACTATTCCAGTTGAAACTTGCCCCAACCATGTTGCCGGGTAAGGCAGGGGGTTTTTAACTCATAAGGTGGTGGAGAATGTCATTCTCCGAGCCGTGGGTATCCTTGATCCGAACCGTATATTTCGCGCCCGACCGTCCCAACTCGCAGACATAAAGGTCGCGGCCGTTGGCATTGATCTCGACGCGGACATCCTTGGCATCCTGGAAGGGAATGACGTCGCCGGGCTGAAGGCGGCTGATCGTGTCGAGGGTCAGGCTCTGCAGCTTGATGCGCGCCTCGATATTGACTGCGGAACGACGGACCTGCTGCTCCAGCTGTTCGCCCCATTCGCTCTTTGCCTTGCGACCGTGTCCGACGCCCTTCGGAACAATAACCGTCGTCTTCAGCAAGGTCTGCTGCGGGACAATGATCGAGAAAGTTGAAAGGACCGGGCCAAGGCCCATCGTCACGTTGATGCAGGCGGCATAAACATCGGCGACGTCGGGGTCCGCTGCCGGCCGTTCGCTGGCATTGTAAGGCCGTCCAACGACCGGCTCGAAACTACCGGCAACGCTGACGGCTGATTTCAGCACTTCGGCGATCTTTTCAACAATCATCGTTGCCACATCGAGTTCGATGTTGGACAGCGTCCGCGGCTTGGGTTCCTCGATGGTGTTTGCGGGCGCGCCGAGAAGAATTTCCATCAGCGTGATGATGACCGGGCTGTCGCAGCTGATGACGAAATCGGGGCACCAGTTGCGCAATGAGGAATCGGCAAGTGCCACGCCGTTGCCGAGTTTCTTGATCAGTTCCGACTTGAGGCCCGTGTCGAAGCCTGCATAGCCGATCTCGATGCCAAGACCGGTCTCGTTCTGGAAGATGTCCGGCAGGAATTCGGCGAAGACGTGTCCGATTTCGCCGCACAGCTTGCCGACAGTCTTTGTGTCGCCGAGCGCGCCGGTCATCCGGGCGAGCAGCTTGCGGTCGAAGGTATACACGTTGTTCTTGCTCGCTGAGGTCATCGGATCAAGCCGCCTTGCTTTCGCCGCCGCCGCCGGGGTTCATCATTTCCTGTTCGACGGCGTCGATCGACGGACGCTCGTAGGCGGAGATTGTCTTGCGGCCGTATTCGAGCGCGACCTGGGGGACCGAGCCGTTCATGTAGGCAAGCAGGGTCTGCTTGACGATAATGTAGAGGCGGTTCTGCTTGTCGCGCACGGCCTTGATATTGGCGATCACGGGGCTCGCAATGCAATAGGACAGGAAGATACCGAGCATGGTGCCGACGAGTGCGGCGGCGATCTTGCCGCCGAGAATCTCCGGTGCTTCGGAAATGGCGCCCATCGCCTTGATGACGCCGAGAACGGCGGCGACGATGCCGATGGCCGGGAAGGCGTCGCTCATCGTCGTCAGCGCGTGAAAGGGCTTCATCTTGTCGTGGGTGATCGTATTGATTTCTTCGTCCATCAGCGCCTCGATCTCGTGGCTGCGGGCGTTGCCGATGATGATGAGACGGACATAATCGCAGATGAAGGCGGTCAGTTCCTTGTTCTTCAGCACCGTCGGAGCAGACTGGAAGATCGAGGATTCATCCGGATTGTCGATGTGGCTTTCGATCTCGTTGCGCGACTTCGTGCGCAGGTCGCGCATGAGGCTGTAGAGAACGCCTAGCGTGTCGAGATAGTTGCGCTCCTTCGGCACCTTGTGCGTGAAGGCCTCGCCGAGCGCCTTGCCGGTATCCTTCAGCACCTTCATCGAATTGGCCATGATATAGCCGCCGACGCCCGCGCCGCCGATGATGACGAGCTCGAATGGCTGGTTCAGGACCTCCATATGGCCGCCCATGGCAATGAAGCCGCCGAGAATACAGCCCATAGTCAAGAGGAGCCCGATGATGATGTTCATTTCGATACCTGCCGCAATGGTGGATTTTCGACCGTATCGTTAGGCCGCCAGCCTTGCGTGAGGCTGGCTGTAGGCCTCATTTTCGGCCTTTGCGGGGAAACAGGTTCGCGCAAGCAACACCCGTCAGGTTTCCGTTCAATCGGCGCTTATTGCGTCATTTCTAATGGATGAACGGGGAAACGTCGTGACGACGACATACACCAGCTACCAGATGATAGCAGGCAACCTCACCAAATCGCTGGAGCGGGTGTCCGAGCAGCCCGATGTGGCGCGTGAGACCGAATATTACCTGGCCAATATCGGCAACGTGAAAACGATCGACGAGTTCTTTGCCGATACGCGGCTTTATAACTACGCAATCAAGGCGCACGGCCTCGAAGACATGGGCTATGCCAAGGCTTTCATGCGCAAGGTGCTGACCGAGGGCGTCGATACCGACGATGCGTTTGCCAAGCAGCTGACCGACAGCCGCTATTCGGACCTGGTGGAATCACTCAACTTTGCCCGCAACGGCACGGCTGCGACATCCTTCGACAAAGCCCAGAAGGGCGTGGCCGACAAATATGCGCGCCAGACTCTGGAGCAGAAAGCTGGCGAGGAAAATGCTGGTGTTCGCCTGGCGCTTTACTTCGAGCGCATGGCGCCCTCGATCACCAATGCCTACGGGCTTTTGGCCGACGACGCGCTGGCGCAGGTTACCCGCACTCTACTGCAGATGCCCGACGAATTTGCCGCTTCCGATATCGACAAGCAGGCCGCGACGATCGAGAAGGCAATCGATATCGCGGATTTCAAGGATCCGGCCAAGCTGTCGAAGTTGCTCGAACGCTTCACCGCCCTCTGGGAAATCAACAATTCTTCGGATCCCTACGATCCGCTCGCCGTCTTCGGTTCGTCCAGCGGTTACGGAATCTCCTCCGATCTCCTTCTCTCCATCAATACGCTGAAACTCGGGGGACGCTGATATGCAAACCGGTCTCTATGTCGCCGTCTCCTCCCAGATGGCGCTTGAAAAACGCATGAACACGCTGGCCGACAACGTCGCCAATTCGAGCACGGTCGGCTTCCGTTCGACGGAAGTGAAGTTCAACCAGCTGATCGGCGATACACGGCCGGCTAAGGTCTCCTTCGTCTCCGAGGGCCAGGAATTTCTTAACACCAACAATGGCGGCCTGAACCGCACCGGCAACCAGCTGGATTTCGCCATCAAGGGCGATGCCTGGTTTCAGATCGATACGCCCGGCGGTACGGCTCTGACCCGTGACGGCCGCTTTACGCTGACGGAATCAGGCGATCTCGTCACCCTCAGGGGATATCCGGTTCTCGACGCCGGCGGGGCACCGATCCAGCTCAATTCTCAGGCCAGCGAAATCAAGGTGGGCGCGGACGGTGCCATTCAGCAGGACGGAACGCAGGTTGCCGCGCTCGGCCTCTATGAAGCCAATTTCAGCAACGGGTTTACCCGCTACGACAATAGCGCCGTCATGCCGAATTCCGCACAGGAGCCGGTCGTCGATCGCTTCGATGTCGGCGTGATGCAGGGCTATGTCGAGGAGTCCAACGTCAATCCGGTTCAGGAAATGTCGCAGCTGATCATGGTGTCGCGCGCATTCGAGAACATCACGGCGCTGATGCGCGACAGCGAAACCTCGATGAGCGAAGCGATCAAGACGCTTGGCGGCAGCAAATAGCATCATTGCCCTTGAAATGACTGAAGCCACACCCGGACAGGCTCTTTAGAGCAGGGGGGCAGACGGCAGGAACCGGAATGCAAAACGAGAAAATCCAGATTCGCAATTCGTCGACGTCGCTTGCAGCGCTCGCCGGCCTTGTTGGACGCTATTCCAATCCGGAGTTCTCAATCGCGCCCGGCGGCCATGTCCAGACGATTTCGGCAGGGCATTATACGGTGACCGGGCTTTCCCGGCATGTACGCCTCGGTGATTTTGTTGCTCACAAGAGTTCGACAGGCGTTCATCTCGGCGAGGTCGTGAAAGTCGAGCAGGAAACGGTGGTGGTCTGCCCGATCGAGCCGGGCGACCCCATCGGCATTCACGACACGGTGATCCGCAAGGGTGCCTTTCGCATCGCACCGACCGAATCCTGGTGCGGCCGCACCATCAACTCGCTCGGCGAGCCCATCGACGGACGCGGCGCGCTGCTGCAAGGTGATATCCGTCGGCCGATCTCCAACACCGCGCCGCCGTCGATGACCCGCAAGCGTGTCGAGCATGGTTTCCGCACCGGTGTACGGGCGATCGATATCTTTTCCCCGCTCTGCCTTGGTCAGCGTCTCGGTGTCTTCGCAGGCTCCGGCGTCGGCAAATCGACGCTGCTGTCGATGCTCGCCCGCGCTGATGCTTTCGACAAGGTCGTCATCGCGCTGGTCGGCGAACGTGGCCGTGAAGTGCGTGAATTCATCGAGGATACGCTCGGCGAAAACCTGTCCAAGTCGGTCGCCGTGGTCGCGACAAGCGACGAAAGCCCGATGCTGCGCAAGATGGCCCCGCTGACGGCCGTGACGATTGCCGAGCACTACCGCGATCAGGGCGACAACGTCCTTTTGATTGTCGATAGTGTCACCCGCTTTGCCCATGCGATCCGCGAGGTCGCGACTGCCTCGGGCGAGCCGCCGATTGCGCGCGGTTATCCCGCCTCCGTCTTCACCGAATTGCCGCGTCTCCTCGAGCGTGCCGGTCCGGGCGCCGAAGGGGCAGGGACGATCACTGCGATCATCTCCATTCTCGTCGACGGCGACAATCACAACGACCCGATCGCCGACTCGACGCGCGGTATTCTCGACGGCCATATCGTCATGGATCGCAGTCTTGCCGAAGAGGGCCGCTATCCGCCTATCAATCCCCTCGCTTCGGTCTCCCGTCTGGCGCGAAAGGCCTGGTCACCGGATCAGGAAAAGCTTGTGGCACGTTTGAAATCGCTGATCCATCGCTTCGAGGAAACCCGCGATCTTCGTCTGATCGGTGGCTACCGGCCGGGCAGCGATCCGGACCTCGACATGGCGATCAAGCAGGTTCCCGTCATCTACGACATTCTGAAACAGACGCCCGGCGAGCGGCCGGCCTTCGATGCGTTCACCGACCTCGCAAATGCGCTGAAGGCGGCGGCGAACCTCGGCGGCCAGGGCGGCAACGCGCGGAGAGGATAAGCGATGACAGATTATGATGCCGATGAAATCGTTCCGCAGCGCAAGCGTGGCGAACGCACACCGCTGATCGACAAGGCGCTGGGTGCGACGGGCGTGGCGCTTGCCGCCCTTGCCACGTTCTTTCCCTGGTACGCCTTTCTGCATCAGGACAAATTCTCCATACCGACGCTGTGGCAGGGAGAGGCGCGCGAGGTGCCAGGCCGTGATGGGCATGGCGGCACTCCGTCACCCGTGGCGATGATGGATCGCGACGCGGCGACGCAGGCGGCGATCGACCAGCTGACCACGGCCACGGTTCCAAATGCGAGCGAAGCCAAGAAGCCGGGCGTTCAGGAAGACCTGGAGCAGCCGTTTCCCTCCGCCAACAGCTTCAAGCTGATGCATGTCGCAAACGGCCGCGCGCTGATCGAGGACGGCAGCGGCATGTATATTGTCCGCATCGGCTCGACATTGCCGGACAACAGCCGCCTCGCAACATTGGAGCAGCGCGACGGGCGCTGGGTGATGATCACCTCCAAGGGCGACGTCTATCAGGCCGATTGATTCGACGGCTCTGGTCACCGATATGCCTGCGTCCGCTTCCGCCTGTGAACCAAGCGGGCAGCTGCAGCCTCTGACGCGCCAGTGCGTCTCCCGTCCTCATCTTTCCGGTTCGCGCGGCCCAATTGGGGGCAAAACGCGCGCCTTTGCCGTGCCGGTGTTGAGCGCATTGCAATGCGGCATCCAATTCAGTCCCACGCAAGATTGCTTCCATAGGTTCGGCAGCAACAAGCATGGAGTCGCATGATGCAACCTATACAGCTTTTCGATCTCGCGTCCCGGCAGGCGCAATGGCTGGCAGTTCGCCAGAACGTCGTGGCCGGCAACATCGCCAACGCCAATACGCCGCACTACGCGGCCAAGGACGTCAAACCCTTCGAAAGCGTGATGCAGGAGACCGGCTTCCAGATGGCGGCTACCAATCCTGCGCACTTTACCGACGGCAGCAGCTCGGCACAGGTGACGGAAACCAGCATGCTCGATGATGTCGAGGTCCAGCAGTCGGGCAACAGCGTCCAGCTGGAAAAGGAACTGATGAAAACCGGCGAAGTCAAGCGCGACTATGAGCTCAATACCGGGCTCGTGAAGGCGTTTCACCGGATGATGCTCATGACGGTACGGAAGTAACAGCGATGGATCCTCTGGTCTCAGCTCTCAAGGTCTCGGCCTCCGGTCTCGAAGCGGAATCGACGCGCCTGCGCATCGTTTCGGAAAACATCGCCAACGCGCGTTCAACCGGCGACGCACCGGGCACCGATCCCTACCGTCGCAAGACAGTCAGCTTCGCTGCCGAAATTGATCGCGCCAGCGGCGCATCCACTGTCGAAATCCAGCGCCTCGGAACTGATGATTCCGAATTCAGCGTCGAGTTCGATCCGGGCAACCCGGCTGCTGACGACAAGGGCATGGTCAAGCTGCCGAATGTGAACGTGCTGATCGAAATGGCCGACATGCGGGAAGCGAACCGTTCCTACGAGGCCAATCTCCAGACAACAAAACAGGCACGTGACCTGATTTCCGCAACAATCGACCTCCTGAGGGCTTCGCAATAATGATCGACGCAATCAAAACCATCGGCGCGGCCCTTTCTACCGTCAAGGACGTGGCATCCACATCAAGTTCCTCGTCAGCCCAGAGCATTCTCGGTGGCGCTGCCACGGCAGGCAAATCGCAGAGTTTTGCAGAGGTCATGGGTAACATGGCAAGCGAGATGGTGGGCAGCCTCAAGCAGTCGGAAGTCAATTCGATCCAGGGCATCCGCGGCGAGGCCAACACCCGCGAAGTCATCGATTCCGTCATGAATGCCGAGCAGTCGCTGCAAACCGCCATCGCCATCCGCGACAAGGTGGTCAGCGCCTATCTCGAAATCGCACGTATGCCGATTTAAGGAACAATTATAATGAAAGCTCTTTCCATCGCCGCGACCGGCATGAATGCCCAGCAGCTGAACCTGGAAGTGATCGCGAACAACATCGCGAACATCAACACGACCGGTTACAAGCGTGCGCGGGCAGAGTTCTCTGACCTTCTCTACCAGACCGAGCGCGCCCAAGGTGTACCGAACCGCGCCAACCAGGCGATCGTTCCGGAAGGCGCCATCATCGGTCTCGGCGTCCAGACATCCGCCGTCCGCAACCTGCATCTCCAGGGAAGCCTGATCAGCACCGGCAACGATCTCGATATGGCACTGGTCGGACGTGGCTGGTTCCAGATCGAGACGCCGGACGGCGAGACGGCCTATACCCGAGCCGGCGCCTTCAACACCAATGCCGACGGCCAGCTCGTGACCATCGACGGCTACACTGTCGTGCCGGCCATTACCGTGCCGCAGAACGCAAGCGAAATCACAGTCAGCGCGTCGGGCGAAGTATCGGTCCGCGTCGGTAACGACACGATCCCGACGGTCCTTGGCCAGTTGACGATTGCAAACTTCGTCAACGAGGCAGGTCTCGAGCCACAGGGCGACAACCTTTTCAAGCAGACGCCGGCGTCCGGCGAGGCAGTGATCGGCACTCCGGCTGATCCGGGCTATGCGCAGATCAAGCAGAAATACCTGGAAGCGTCGAACGTCGATCCGGTCAAGGAAATTACCGACCTGATCTCCGCCCAGCGTGCCTACGAAATGAACTCGAAGATCATCCAGGCCGCCGACGAAATGGCTGCGACGGTCAGCAAGAACCTGAGATAAAAAGAGGGAATGGCAAACATGACGTTTCGCCGGACTGCCAAGGTATCGATTTTGACAGCTGCTGCCACCCGCGGAAGTTTTCTTCTGCGGGCGCTGGCACTCACCGGTTCGCTTGCCGCCGGCCTGATGTCGCCGGAGGTGGCAAGTGCCGAAAAACGCATGGCGGTCATTCCGACGCAAACGATCTATCCCGGCGAAATCGTGGATGCCAATCGCCTGGAAGAAGTCGAGGTTACCAACCCTGCTCTGACCGGCGACTATGCAACCGCAACCGAGCAGGTGGTCGGCAAGGTGACGAGCCGCACGCTGCTTCAAGGTCGCGTCATTCTCGTTTCGGCATTGCGCGAACCCTATGCGGTGGAACGCGGCAAGGCCGTGCGGATCGTCTTTACCAATGGACCTTTGACCATCACCGCCGGTGGTGCACCGCTGGAGAACGCCGCGGTCGGCGATCTGATCCGGGTGCGCAACACCGATTCCGGCATCATCGTTTCCGGAACGGTGATGGACGACGGCACAATTCACGTGGTGGCAAAATGATCTTTCGTTTCGGCAAATTATGCCTGGCATTTGTCGCCGTTCTTTCGATGGCGATCGCGCCGGCTGAGGCCGCCTCGCGCATCAAGGACATCGCATCGCTGCAGTCAGGGCGCGAAAACCAGCTGATCGGCTATGGTCTCGTGGTCGGTCTCCAGGGAACTGGCGACAGCCTGCGCTCGGCACCGTTTACGGCGCAATCCCTGCGCGCCATGCTGCAGAACCTCGGCATCTCGACGCAGGACAACGAATCCCGCTCGAAGAATATCGCCGCAGTTCTGGTCACGGCAAATCTGCCGCCCTTTGCGAGCCCGGGCAGCCGTATCGACGTGACTGTCGGCTCGCTGGGCGATTCCACATCGCTTCGCGGCGGCACGCTGGTCATGACGTCGCTTTCCGGCGCTGACGGTCAGATCTATGCGGTCGCACAGGGATCGGTCGTTGTGACCGGCTTCAGTGCCCAGGGCGATGCGTCTTCCGTGACCCAGGGGGTGACGACCTCGGGCCGCGTGCCGAACGGCGCCATCATCGAACGCGAACTGCCGGCCAAGTTCAAGGACGGCTTCAATCTGGTTCTGCAATTGCGCAACCCGGATTTCTCGACCGCCGTCGGCATGGCTGCTGCCATCAATCGTTACGGCAAGACGCAGTTTGGCGGTGGCATAGCCGAGGCTCAGGATTCGCAGTCGGTCATCATCGACAAGCCAAAGATGGCCGACCTTTCGCGCCTGATGGCCGACATCGAGAATCTCGTCGTCGAAACCGATGTTCCCGCCCGGGTCGTCATCAACGAACGAACAGGCACGATCGTGATCGGGCAGGATGTGCGGATCAATCAGGTTGCCGTCAGCTACGGAACATTGACGGTTCAGGTCACCGAAACGCCGACCGTCGTACAGCCGGAGCCGTTCTCGCGCGGCGAGACGGCAATCGAGCCGAATACGACGATCCAGGCATCGGAGGACGGCGGCACGGTTGCCATTCTCGACGGTTCGAACCTGCGCTCGCTGGTTGCCGGTCTCAACAGCATCGGCGTCAAACCCGACGGCATCATTTCCATTCTCCAGGGCATCAAGACAGCTGGCGCCCTCCAGGCGGAGCTCGTCCTGCAATGATTGCACACACCATTCCCGGCGCATCAAGAAGCCTGCGTCACCGCCTGATCATGATCGCCGCCGGCTGCACCATGCTGGCCATGCCCGGCGCCCTTGCCCAGGAAGTGGCGGCACCTGCCACCGGCATCCCCGCAAACGGCGACGAGATCCAGCAATTCTGCACCAACATCGCCGATGCCGCACGTGACCAGCGGTACCTTCTGCAGAAGAAAGACCTGGAAAAGCTGCAGGCTGATGTCGATGAGCGCATCGCAACGCTCGAGAAGCGCCGCGATGAATACGAAGACTGGCTGAAACGCCGCAACGATTTTCTCAAGCAGGCACAGATCGGCCTGGTGGGAATCTACAAGACCATGAAGGCGGATGCGGCGGCCAGCAAGCTGGAGCTTGTCAATCCCGGCGTCGCAGCGGCGATCATCATGCAACTGCCGCCGCGCCTGTCGAGCCTTATCCTCAGCGAAATGAGCAATGAGAAGGCAGCGGTTGTCACCAACGTCATCTCCAGCGCCACCGACCCTGACACATCGAAGGAACCGTCATGAGATATCCGATTTCGGTTCTTCTCGCCGCCAGCCTGCTGTCGGGATGCCAGAACCAGACGTTCAACGAGATCGGCAGGGCACCGGCCATGAGCCCGATCGGTAGCGGTCTGCAATATGCGCAGACACCGCAGATGGCGATGTATCCGAAGGAGCCGCGCCAGGTCCGGAACGGCTATTCGATCTGGAGCGACAATCAGTCGGCCCTGTTCAAGGATGCGCGCGCGCTGAAGGTCGGCGATATCCTGACCGTCGATATCCGCATCGACGACAAGGCCTCGTTCGACAACAAGACAGACCGCAGCCGGACCAATGACAGCGGCTTCAATATAGGTGCCAACGGTCAGTCCGAATCGAGCGATTTCGGCTGGAAGGGCGGACTCGACTACGGCTCGAACACCAAATCCAAGGGTGAGGGGACGACGGAACGCTCTGAAAAGCTCGTTCTGCTCGTGGCGGCCGTTGTGACCGGCGTCCTCGAAAACGGCAACCTCTTGATCAGTGGTTCGCAAGAGGTCCGGGTCAACCACGAAATCCGCATTCTCAATGTCGCTGGTATAGTCAGGCCTTACGACGTCGATGCGAAGAACATGATCTCCTACGAAAAGATCGCCGAGGCGCGCATTTCCTACGGCGGACGCGGTCGGTTGACCGAAGTTCAACAGCCGCCATGGGGCCAGCAGGTCATGGATATCGTTTCGCCGATCTGACGGCACGACAGTGCCGCTTGCTGCGGCCAACTCTTGATGGATTTTGAAGATGGAAGACGCCGAACCCGCCAGTGCCGGTCCGAAGAAATCATCCCCGGTTATCATGATCGCGGCGCTCGCCGTTCTGACATTGATCGCCGGCGGTGGCGGCTGGCTGGTGGGTGGCTTTCTTGCCCCGGCGCCCGTCAGCACCGAGGAAGCAAAGATCATCGAAGAGGCCAAGGCTGCGATCGCCCTGAAAAAGGCCGGTCAGGCGAAGCCTGCGGAAGAGGGCGGAAAGAAAGATGAGGGGCTTCCGAAAATCGCGACCGAGGCCAACGGTGTCGTCCAGCTCGAGGCGATCACGACCAACCTTGCCTATCCCACCGAAAACTGGATCAGGCTTGAAGTTGCGCTGCTTTTCAAGGGCGCGCCCGATGTGGCCATGGCCGAGCAGATACACCAGGACATCGCCGCCTATCTCAAAACGGTGTCGCTGCAGCAGATACAGGGACCGCGCGGATTCCAGTATCTGAAGGATGACATAGAGGAACGGGTTGACCTGCGCTCCGAAGGGCGCGTAACCAATGTCATCTTCAGGACATTTGTTATTCAATGATTCGCCCATGATCCGGACTATCGCATTCATAGCCGCCATGTTGGCGATGTCGGGTATCGCGGGAGCGCAAGGCTTTCCCGCCGACATCCTGAACACGCCTATCGACGGCTCCGTTGCGTCCTGGATCATCCGGACCTTCGGCCTTCTGACCGTCCTGTCGGTCGCTCCGGGCATCCTCATCATGGTGACGAGCTTTCCCCGCTTCGTCATTGCCTTTGCAATCCTTCGCACCGGCATGGGGCTCGCCACGACGCCCTCCAACATGATCATGGTCAGCCTTGCCCTGTTCATGACTTTCTACGTGATGGCGCCGACCTTCGATCGTGCCTGGCAGAACGGCGTCAATCCGCTCCTGCAGAACCAGATCAACGAAACGGAGGCGATGACGCGGATCTCGGAACCGTTCCGGGAATTCATGCTCGCCAATACGCGTGACAAAGACCTGCAACTCTTCATCGACATCGCCAAGGAAAAGGGCCAGACCGTCGTCGTCGGCGACAGGGTCGATCTGCGCGCAGTGGTACCGGCCTTCATGATTTCCGAAATCAGGCGTGGTTTCGAGATCGGCTTCCTGATCATGCTGCCGTTCCTGGTGATCGACCTGATCGTCGCCACCATCACCATGGCCATGGGCATGATGATGCTGCCGCCCACCTCCATCTCGCTGCCGTTCAAGATCCTTTTCTTCGTTCTCATCGACGGCTGGAACCTGCTCGTCGGTAGCCTCGTGCGGTCTTTTAACTGATCTCGCCAGCGTGGTTAACGGTTCGTCTATTTCCGGACCTCAGCGTCGTGCCGTGAAAACTTTCAAGCCTTTGAATCGTATGAATAAATATAATAGTTGATTGCGCGGCTCTGCGTGATTTCCAAATCTCGTATGTTCCAATGCCCGAGCCGCATTTAAACATATCGCAACGTTTCCCTGCGACATTACCCTCACATAACGGATTTGGACCTCCTGACGAACAGGGGCCGAGTGGCATGATGCCGAGCCGTTATCACCGGTAAGTATTATAGTCCGGTATGTCCCCAATCTTGTATTTTGTATCTAGAGGGACAACCCCAATGACAAGCATCCTGACGAACTCTTCTGCAATGGCAGCACTCTCGACGCTGCGCTCCATCAGCTCCGACATGGAAACGACCCAGGGTCGTATTTCTTCCGGTCTGCGCGTTGGCGACGCTTCCGACAACGCTGCTTACTGGTCGATCGCAACGACCATGCGTTCGGACAACAAGGCTCTCTCCACCGTTCAGGACGCTCTCGGTCTCGGCGCTGCCAAGACGGACACGGCCTATACCGGTCTGAACGCCGCCATCGACGTTGTTTCCGAAATCAAGGCCAAGCTGGTCG
>UCML01000087.1:0-17492 GCA_900473675.1 Hyphomicrobiales bacterium
TTTGTTTCGATCAATCCACTAGTGGCGCTTGCGCGGGTGCAGTTCACAGGACTTGACCGCTTCCATAAGCTTGTCCATTGCGTCACCATTGCATTTCTTAGAGGGAGAGCAGAATTAATTTGGCAAGAGGTCACTACCGTGGAAAAAAACAATATTATTAGAGACCCTTTCTGGCCGATTTTCCTGGACAAAATCGACAACAACCAAAAGAAGTTACACTTGGAAATCTTCCGGTCATTTGAGGAGCTAAAAAATCGCTTCGGTGCAGCTCTGCCAACAGATGCCTTAGACCGCGCAATCTATGAATTCGACTGGGCAGACTTGGAGACACTTCAGAGCAATATGGCAACCGCGTCTACATTGCGCGACGCCTTTTCCGGAACTTCGCTCACGAAGAAAACAAAAACACCTCAAAATGAGTCAGCGAAAGCGTACGGTGTCAATTGAAAATATGTTAGGTTGAGCTGGACTCTCCGGGGGGCGGTTCGAATAGGGAGGCGAAGAAGTCGCCTCGACTGTTGCCTGCACACCAGCGTTGCGTCAACCAAGTATTACACGGAGGCCCTTGAACCCTGGCTTACCGTTCTTGCCCGCGATGAATTCAAGCTCGCCTTGAAGGATTTTAACCGCTACCTCGCCGAGGCGGCTTCCAGAATTCCTTGCGAAAGTGAAAAATGACTGTGACTTCGCATGTTCGATCTGCGGCGCTGCAGTGGTGAGTTCCAACAGTTTCGCAATATCCATAGCGAGGAAACGGTGGCCAACCGGACCCTCACCGATAATGTTGCTGAATGAGCGCAGAAAACCCGTATCGACAAGAGGCTGAATATCCTGGGAAGCCATGCCCAATGCAGCGGCGGCCTCGACGCGGGTCATCATCAGCCGCACGTGATGTTCGATAGTGTCAGCCTCTACGGGATCGAACTTGACCGGAGCACGGTACCATTCACGTTCTGGTAAAAGACCAAGAGTATCCGCTATGGCAGGGAGCCCCTTCCTGTTGACCCCAATCCTAGCGGCCAACTCGGTCAACCCGATTTCTTCTTTCAAGAAGTCATTAGACTGGATCGGTTCCACGGCTCCGCGAGCTTCGAGCGCGAGTGCCTTGCGGATTGCGGTTTTTACGACCCCGGCGATTTTTCGGTCCGCCAGGGCATTTTGCTGAATCCGGACCCATTCGAAAACAATAGTCCATCCCCGTGTCTTCATGACATCTGGCACTCGCGCACGAATCCAGGCTCGCAGCGCTTCTACCAGATGAGGACCGTCCTTGCGCAAAGCTTGGAAGCCAACTTCGGGCGCGTCACACGGCATTTCGGGCAGATCGGCCGACCAAGGATTGCAGAGCAACCTTCCAATGATATCGCAGACCTCTATGACCGTACCGGCATCGCAGCCATCAAGAAGAGGTGCAGGAAACTTGTCGGCAACGCCCAGACGACCAAGGACATAGCTGTCCAGCGTTGGACCGGAAGCACGAGTAGCCATCGGGCGACCGAGAACCTCTCCCTCGGGCGAGACATCGAAGTTTGGCCACCACCAATGCAACGTTCTACCGTCGGCGCATGTGTCGACCAAGGGCGTCCCGTGGAAAGGACACCGTCTGATCGCTTGGATATCCCACCAAATCCGATGAAACGGTTGCTCGTGAATGCAACCGGGACACCACCGCCGCTTGGTGTAAGAGAAATCGCTGCAACGAAATACCTCATCGCACAGCATCACTTTCGCACCGTGCCGCTTCGGTGTCGCACGACGTAACCTGGTCACACGGTCAGCAGACAGCGGAAGCTTTTCGATAACATCCAACAGGTTTTCAGGGCTAATGTTGCGAGCCCGCACATCGATCCAATCGCTGTACGTGGTCACGCTCGTATGACCTTCTGCTGCGACCAAGCGTGCGTAATATCCGTGAGCAGGTTCCGCCACCTGATTGATGACATCCCACCTGCTGAACGGCGCTGTGCGCAAATCAAATGCAATCGTCATCAGGCTTAGACCTCCGTAAACGGCTGGAAGGTCTTTCCACTCGGCAATCGATCCTCGGCCGCAGAACGGAGATGATGCGGCATGATGCACGCAGCATCATCGTTGATCGCCTCATATCCCGCTGCGATTATGATGTTCATCGCCAAGCCCAAAGACCCGTCGGTCATCTCCAGGAGGTCCGGCAGATAACGTTTTGCGGCGAGGTCAGACAGTTGGCGGAATGGCAGACGCTGGTCCACGCCATAAAGGAAGATGCGAAACTTATTACGCCCCTCTGGAGTCTTGGGATCGAAACTTTCCACGCGGAATCGCGGAAAGCCACCGCGTCCCTTCATCTGAAGATCGGCGTCCATCGGGGCCTCGATACTCGCAGGGCCAGCCAACAGCACGTTGCAGGCGTTCGTCTGATCGACCAGATACTTGATGAGCGAGGCGTACACCGCTCGTCGCTTCCCGGCCGCCCCGAACAGGCAGTGTGCATCGTCAATGATGAGCAGCTTCGTCTTGCATTCGATCAGACGCCTCGCAGCTTTTGAGTTCATCGATGCAATGGTCAGCCGGGGGACCGCAGGAACCCCGGTCATCATGTAAATCTGTTTCCCAAGTTCCAGGGAATCCCAATCCTGACGGGCCCGGACGTAAACTACGTCGTGTTCGAAGCCGTTGTCGGTCAAACGAGGCGGGAATTGCCGCGCAAAGTTCTGAAGGATGAACGTTTTTCCAGATCGGTATTCGCCCAGCAGTCCCGCGATCCATCCCGTGTCCGGCTCTCCGCCAGCCACAGGACGATGGAATTTCATGATCTTGTCGCTGATTTCGACGAATTTCTCATAGGGGTAGAGCACGTTCTTGATCATTGCCTGACGCGTTGCCGCAGGCAGACTTGCAGCCGCCCGTCGTTCTTCGTCAGTCTCGAATGCTCTGGTGTGAAAATCCGGATAGATCATGCGTTATCATCCTTACGCTTGAACAAATTGGAGATGTCGTCGTCGTCCTGGCTCAGGTCGAACGAATATTTGCGGCCGTCTTCCTGGCGCGCTGGAGTCACGTCAGGTGCAGGAGAAGTCGTCGGACGCGGGGCTGGTGAAACCGGCTGCACCGCCGGATTTTCGGTCGTAACCGCAGAAAGGTTCATCGGCACCGAACCCGACGGATCGTTGTGATCGATTTCGACAACGCGCGTACGCCGATACTTTTGGGTGGCCCTCGCGTGGAATTTTGCCAGCTGTTGGCGGGTCCGTTTGTTCACCCTGATCTTGTTGATCTCTTCGAGCTTATTGGCGAAGTCGTTGTACGCACCGCGAAAATCTCGGGCGTCTCGATTCTTCTCACGCAGATAAGCCATGATCTGCTGGTGCTGATACAGGCGAAGACCTTTCGCGTACCAGGCATCAGCCTCCTGCACGGGCACCTCGATGGTCTGACCTGTGTGGTGGTTCAGGACATAAATCTGACCAAGATCGCTTGGGTTTCGCCAAGCTTTGTAGGTCGTCGACTGCACCCCGGACACTGCTGTACGATTGCGGGCATCGGACTGAACGACCACAAGATCGGGATGACAATAGATGATATTGTCCCATCGTACGCAGCCCTGACGAACGGTAACGTCTTTCGTGTTGCCAATCATCCGCGTGATGACGTCGGGATCAACCGGACGCCGTGCGTGAGAATGGCGAATTCCGTCATCCCAGAGCTGGTTCGGAATTCCGTCCAGAGTTCTGAGCATTCCAAGACCCTTGTGCGGGTTCACATGATAATCGCCGCAGATGTACCGGATGATGAATTCATTCAGCTCTGACAGCGTGAGCATGGGGAGGTCGGGGTTCTTCTCGGCGTACGAGTCACGTTCCTTCGGACTCCCTTTGGGTGATCTGGGGAGATTGTGGATAATGTCCTGGTTCGCCGTGTGAAACAGTCGCTCAACCGCTCCTTTTTCCCAAGGATGTCCTGGTCGGTACTCGATCAGCTGAATCCCCAGCTGCGCCAACGATTCACGGACATGATCGTTGATCAGCGCCATGTCATTGTCGACGCCAAGTCTTCGGAAGGTGCCGAACTGCTTCCATTCCAAGCCAGGAAACTGCGACATATCCTTTGGGCTGATGGCGTGCACCAAACCTTCCAGGAAATGCTCGAATGAAGCTCCCTTGAAGCTGATCGAATACCCAAGGATTGACCCGGTCTTTCGGTCTCGAAAAGCGATGAGGTGGGGACGCCCGTAAATGATCGGCCGCTCATCGTCGATCACGACGATGTCGATGGGCGTGAAATCAACGTCGACAATGTCGAGCGGATGATCCGGCAAGGCTTGGGTGATGTAAATGTTGAACTTGCGGCGTGCGTAGTCCACATCGTGTCGCCACAACGCCTTTTGAAACTTGTCGACGTTACCGAAACGGCGCTGAAGGGTGTGGTCGCCGGGCGTAATCAGCACACCCTTTTCGTCGCAGAGTTCAGTCAGCAGATGGCGATTAGGGCGCTCATGCAACGATGCCAGAAAGAACTTCTTGACGTCTCGCCAGTCGCCCTTGTCGAGACGACACGCCTTTTCGACGGCATCGGCCATCAGATTTTCGACATGCATGCCGAAGTAATCATTCTGGTTCCCGGAACTGATGCCAGGGGCCAACGCGCCGACGATGTCAGACGAAGCCTGCAGATATTTTTTGATTTTCTCGTTGAGCGTGTTGTAGCAAGGTGGCAGGGCGTCTCCTCGCTCCAATGCGTGGGCCTTCGCGATGCGTTCGATCAGGCCTCGTTTTGGTTCAACCCCTTCTCGCTCTGCTGCGCGCAAGATGGCCTCTACATAGCTCAGGTAGAGTTTGCCCTTTGCCAACTGGGCATCGGTATAGCGGAAGGCAGCACCCGGCGCATTTTCGTTCAACCGTTTGCCGTTTTCCTGCCGCAGCCGCCGATGGGTTTCCAGGAAGACGAGCTGCGACGTGGTCAGATGCACGGTGCTCTGGGTCACGATGTTGTTCATCGTAATCACGACGCCGAAGCGGTCATCTTTCAAGCAGGATTGCACCATGTAGTATCCGATGCGCATCCGGTCTCCCGACCAGATGTTGTACCGGATGCCTGCCGCCACATCATATTTTTGCTGGAACTGGCCATTTTCAGGCAACGGCAAGTCGAGTTCATCTGCAGTCATGATGACCGGCAGGGATTCTGGATTCAGGAATGCGCCAGGGTGTTCACGGATCGACATTTGGCGCTCCTAACGACGTTCGAATAAGAGAGAGGCATCGTCGAAGGGCTTCGAATAATCGATGTCGATTTCGCCCTTGCTGATCATCTGCATGACGGCCGTGAACACGCGATCCACCTCGTGCAGGGATCGCTGGCTCACAACGTGACCGAGAAGGTCCAGGACCTCGAATTTGACGCCTGACACTTTGACTTGTCGACGTACGGCAGCAATGGTCGTCGGCAGTTCGACGAATTGAACGGCCCGACGAACAGCCATGAGTGCCTCATCGTCGGAAACATGCAGATGCCCCCACATCACTTTCAGGTTTGAAAAGCGTGGTTGAATGTAGATTGTTCGCTCATCGAGCAAGGCATAGGTTGCACCCAACTCGTTACGCGCCACCTGAACGAGGTTTGCTGTACGCTCCGCGATCCATGGCCTTTCCATCTGAATGTTGTACGGCTCGTAGTCGATGTAGATGCGTTTCCCCTTGCGCAGCTCCACACCCATTTGAAAGGTATGGTCACGCAAGCAGAAGACGCTCTGATCTTGATTGGACGGATATTCGATACGGATCGGGTACGGCAGAATGCGTACGACGTCCGGATTGGTGTCGAGGTGGTAGAGTCCGTCCATCATCAGCGGCGATTTCGTTCGAACATACCCGCCCTTCACCTTCTTGCTCGGGAAAATACCGGGCAACGTTTTATGCATCACCCTGCGTGGAGGTTCGAAAACCGGCTCGCTACCAAGTTCAAATCCGGTTTTCATTGTGCACCTCCCTTGCCCGAAGGCACAGGCAAGCGGTTCTGGGCAGTGTTGGCGGCGGCCTGCAGCTCAGCTATTTTCAGGATCAGCTCATGGGGAATGCCGAGGGCCACGACCTCGGTTGGTTGGACGGGCGTTACGCCACGCAAAAATTGAAACACAGGATACTTCAAGGCATGCTCCATCGTTGGCGCAACCTCTTGGTTGAGCCTTGGACACTTCGGACTGTTTGCGGAATTCAGTTCGCGATGTGCGATAGGAGCTTGCGGACAAACCAAATCGTTGCCTCAGGGCCCGACTGGGTCGCAAGGCAGCACAGATAAATCGGCGATGTCATACTCTTCACGTTCATATCCACCGTTCCACTGTTAGAGTTGGCTTTGGCGGACGTTCGGCCTGTGAGCGGCCGAGAAGAACTCAGCGCGCTTACAGGCTAGACGCCCATAGACCTCGGTGTGTTTGCGCTGCCGATTTCACGGTTTGGTTCTCCATTCAAACGTGATGAAAGCGTATGCGACGTGGTACCGAGGAGTCATCTGCATTTCTGAATTATGGCTAAGGCCTCATTTCATAGATCGTTCTCTTTTGTTTGACGGTTTTAGGCTGGTAGCAACTTTTCGACCGGTGACGACTACGCCGCCCCACTCAGGCTATCCTGCTGCAAGGACGTCCCGTCTTTGTAAGTGTTTGTTTTGAAATTATTTACTCCACCAACCTGATCCACCTGTCGCATTTGATGCTGCCGGGCCAATTCGTCGTATTGCTTGGGCGTGATCGATCCATTTTCCACCAATTCACCCGTGACAGCGTCCAGCAGCGGCCTGTTGCTTTCCAGGATTTCCTTGGCGCGAACAAATTGAGCGGCAAGTTTGCAATCGACACGGAATGCCAGTTCACGATCACCGGCTCTCAGCTTTTCCAGTTCTTCATCGCTTGTCGCCGAGCTGTGACGGAAGCTGGCTCCCATGCCGAACATCGTTTCGGTGATGGTTGCCACTCTTGTCGCCATTGCCAAATCGGAATTGTTGCCGGAACCTGCGCCGTCACCTGTGCTTCCCAGAACGACTTCTTCCGCCGCCAATCCAGCAAGCATGATGGCGATCTGGCCATGATAGAAGTCACGGTCACGTCGACACACTCTGGGCATGTCAAAATAGGCCGCGCCCCCTTGCTGATCTGCGCCATTCATGACCACCTGGTCTACTATCCGTGTGCCCAGATACGTTCCGTGTTTCACTTCGTTCCCGACAACCGTGTGTCCTGCTTCATGCACAGCAATGGAACGACGATAATCACCTTCGATCCTGATGACCTCGGGCAATGCCGCCCGTAAATCGTCAACAGTCAGCTCTCGTTTTTCGCGGCGCGCCAAACGTCGAGCGTCCCGAGCAACTTTGGCCAAGTCGGCACCGGTCATACCAACTGTGGCAGCACGCAATGGTGCGAGGACATCAATCGGAATAATACCGTCGATATGTTGGTGCAGGATCGCCAATCGCGCTTCCCCATCTGGCAAGGGTATTTTGACATGGCGATCCAGGCGACCAGCACGCAGGACCGCAGGGTCAATCCTCGCAATATTGTTGGTCGCCGCGATAACCACGACACCTTCACGACCGTCCAGGCCGTCGAGGCACTCCAAAAATCCGTTCACAACTTGAACGCTGTAATCCTTGTTGTCGTGCGTGAATTTTTCCCGGTCTCCAACTGAGTCAATTTCGTCGATGAACAGGATGGCTGGCGCAGCGTCTTTGGCAGCAGCAAAGTCTGCACGCATCGCCCTCAACAAATCTCCGAGATGCCCACGAGCCTGCCAGCGTCCCAGGGAAGTGGCGATCAATTTGACATCGCACTCCTTTGCCACAGCTTTCGCGAAGATTGACTTGCCCACGCCGGGAGGCCCGCTCAAGATAATACCCCTGTCGATATCATCCCAGGTGATCCGACCGTTTTGCCAATCGTTGATATCCCGTGCCAGGTTGATGCCCCATTCTTTGGCGTCTCCGTAGCCGTGCATCCCTGACAATGGAGGCACATCTCTTTCGGGCTTTTTCGGTGCGGTTAAGTCCTGTTGGACAATGACTTCGGACAGCCGACGTATGACGTCGGAAACCGGTCGTCCACGGCGCAGTGCTGCCCAAACGTGATCATGTGGGAACTGCAGGATACGGTTCGCTTGTTCGTCGCTAACCTTCATTCCCAGAACGACGTGGCACGCTGCCCGGAAGTCGCGAGCAGCGATTGGCAATACATCGACAATGATGTCTGCACCCAGAATTACTTCTTGCGGGACGGTCGCGCCTTTTTCCACGACAATGACTGCTCTTTTTTTGTTTTGGCAGTCCTCCTCGTAGTCACCCGTGGCCTTGGAAGGCTTGTCATTGACGCAAATGTACATGAACCCGGTGTCGCTCCGGCGAAAATCATCATCCGGGTAGAGTTCGGCCAGTATCGCGCTCGAATAATCTTTCGGCGAGTATCCCTCGGGAGCATTCAGTAACATCAGCCCCGACCGACCGGATGCGAAGACAGGATGACGACGCAGGGCATGCCTGAATGTGCAAAACAGGGCGTAATCCCTAACTGATTTTGTGACGCTGATGTTCTTTTTGATAAACGACATTGGATTGTTTCCGGCGACGATGTCGCAATACGAAGTTCCAGTGGTCAGCCACGAAAGCGGCGAACGGTGGTATCCGGTCCTATGAGCGCTTCATCAAGATCGATGGCGATGAAGCGCTGGAGGACCATCGACGCAAAAGCCGGTAGGGGCTGCGTCGCGCGGAATCCGGATAGGCATTCAGCCAAAGTCATCGTGCCGCACTCATCCAAGGCAGCCAGGACACGAATACGGTCATCAAGGGTCACACTGTATCGTGCGTACCGCAGCAAATCCTTCGCGTTGCGCAATCGTATAGCGGGCAGTTCCGGTCTGGATAACGGGCGATATTGGTATCCGGCTGCCGCCGCTATTTCCGCGATCAGAGTCGGAGGTTTGGCCCTGCTGACTGCATCGATCAGCACGATCCCGCTCTGGCTTTCGGCAACTATGTCTGGAACATGGGTGACACCGTCCATAGCCAATTCGACGGTCCCACAGGACCAGGAGCTGACATCGTCATCCACATCCAGCAGGCATCCGATGTCTCGTGCCAACTGGTTGCGGAAAACGGCAGGGCCATCGCAACGAACTGTATGAAAGGGGAAAAATGGTGTCACTGATGACACCGACTGCTCCGGTGGAGCCGACAGATGACTGCTCATACGCAAACCCTAAAACGCAAGTAATCTCAGCCTCCGCAGAGGCGGTGGATCAAAGCGATAGTCGTAGGGTGTGCAGAGCGATCTTTTTCATAAATCGAACAAATAGAGAACATTAGAGATTGCGTCAAGCTCAATTTTCGCGATCATCTCAATCTACCTAGAGGCCACGTATATGCGTTGTGAACAAGAAATATGATCGCTTGCCATCTATGGGTTTGTCACCGAGCATCCTCGGTAAGTGCAGGAGCTGTATTCGATGGGTGAAATCAACCTGGATGAACGAGAGATCGAAGCAATTAAGGGCGTCGATGAACACGAGCTATCAAGACTGATTGATGAAGCTATTCGGACAAAGAGCGCGGGAGACCTCTACCGGCTCAGGCTGCGAGACTGCGGCCAATATGTCGCCAGCCAACTGCATTATTTCGAGAAGGCTCTGAGTAGCTACCGCGACGCGAAATCTGCGAAAAAGATCGAAGAGACCTATTCGTACACGCTGCGAACTGGGAGCGATGTACGGTTTGCCGTTTCGCAAATGAGAGAGCGAATGGAGACCGAGGAGCGGCAGCGGCTCTTCTGGCGTGTGGACGATAACGTGTTCTGGCCACGTCACTTCACAAATGATCTGTCTGTCACGGTCTCCTATCGATGGCGCAAAGCGGTCGAAGACGAGTGGAATTTTGACAGCATCACCTTTCGACACAGGTTTGTTCCCAGGCCCGCCTACCTGCAGCCACAACCCAAGAGGAAGCCGAGTAAAGCCAAACAGGAGGAGAACCTCCAGAATGAGCTGCAGTCGGCATGGGAACGCCTTGTGAAGGACGCGCTTTATGCCCTGCGCGATTATTTTCAGGGTGGCGGTGACGGAAGTAAAATCCCTAAGACTTTCCAGGCCGTTCCTGATGCTCGCACAGGCGGATTGAATAACTTCAGCATGCGGTTCTGGCAGGATGATGCTGCCACCACCGGCTGAGAAGCACAGCGGTTGCGCCGGACTGGGTTCGCTTCAGGCCTGCCTTGCGGGTGGCTGATCGTTAGAACGATTTTTGAGAGATTGAAATGCCATTGCGGTGTGTCGACGAGAATGGAGCGGACATATTTGCCTTCGACATGAGCCCCGAAGAGTGGAAAGCGCTCATGTCCCGAAACCGGCGCGCGCCCTTCCTGAAAATGCCCTGCTGCGATGCGGGTGTGACACTGCGGAGGTCACGCCGAGGCACCCAACACTTTGTCCACAAAGTCATTGGGAGCTGTACGTCTGCACCCGAGACTGAGGACCATCGTCGCTTGAAGCAGATTGCCGTCGAGGTGGCGCGCCGACACGGGTGGAGCGTCGGAACGGAAATTAGGGGTAGCACCCCTGATGGAGAAGAGTGGATTGCCGACGTGCTGGCGCGCAAAAACAACGCGAAGGTCGCAATCGAAATTCAATGGTCACCACAGACGCCCGAAGAAACCTTAAGAAGGCAGGAGCGCTATCGACAGTCCGGAGTGCGCTGTCTTTAGCTGTTCCGGCACAAAGGCTTTCCTGTGAGCGAAGAGCTTCCGGCTATCCAGGTGATTGCAGAGGCTGATGATTACGCCACGAGTCTCTATGAAAGTAAGATGCCGGTGCACGCATTTCTCGATGCGGCGTTTGATGGTCGGTTCCGGTTCGGTCTGCCTTCCGGTGGCAGAGCAGTTGTCCAGATACGAGCAGGTGAAGTCGACTGTTGGAGGCGCGAGTGTGCGGCGACGACCAAGATTGTAACCGGCGTCGACGTAGTGTTCGGTTCGAGCACATACTCATGGACCGTAAAATACCTCGACGAGGCACCAGCAATACTCAGCACAATAATTGAACACTTGCCCGCAGACCCGCAACTGGGGAAGCTAAAGAGGCGCTACAGCAAGACCCTCCAGCAAGAGTACCTAAGCAATGGTTGTTATCGCTGTGACAGCCTGATGGGGCAGCACTATGAATTCGGGGTTTGGTACACCGACGAAGTTGTCAGTTCTTTCCCAATCAGCATCAGTGGCGATTGGAGAAAAATGATTGAGAAACGCAACCAGCCCATCTGGGCCGTCTATGCTTCCGGCGAGCTTTCGGAATGAGCAGATCGATTGTCCCTCGCCGCAGCGCAATAGCTGTCGTATGTGCTCACCGTGCCAGTCAAGATCACTGGGGACCGTTTTGCTAAAAGCTTCAAATCTCTCTCCCGTGTTGTTCTTTGAAGCCTCGCTGACAGAGCAAGAGCTTAAAGCCTCCCCTATATGCATCAACACCATGAAGCTCCTGCGGTATGCAGAGCAGCTTGGCGGCATCCAGATCACCAAACTCGGCAACTTTTACAGAAAATGCGTGGAGTGGTCCGCTGAAGAATTCCAGTGGCCCGGATATGAACCGGCGGAACTCTACGCGGTAAACAAAGTCCTGAATGAGCCGGACTTTCCGCCGCTTTTCCTAATCCATGAAATCTTGCTGAACACCCGACTGATCCGGCACTACAAGGGGCAAGCAAAGCTAACCAAGGCGGGCATTGGCATGATCGGACGATACGGCGATCTGCAAGTTGCCCTGACGGAATACATGCTACGGTCCCCGATAGGTGACGATCCTCAAGCAAACGCCCTCTTTTGGAACCTGGAGCATATCATGCGTGTGATAGGTTCCGGTCTCGGCAACTGGACTACAGTCGCGGAGTTCTCAGAACTGGCCATTCCAACAGAACTGTTCCCCAAACGAGGCAGCCTCGGTGGTCGCTTCGAAGCTTGTCTATTCATCGCACATGAGATTGTGCGGCCGTTGAGCTGGCTCGGGCTAATCGACGACGGCAACCTCAAACAGAAGCCCAATGTTAAGCTCGAAGAGCGCCTGATCCGAAAGACCGCTTTGTTCGACCGGTTTGTCAGGTTGATCGTTCCCACTGTCGATGGCGGACAGCGTATTCATTAGGTTTGCATGTCCGGTAGCCTTCGCCATCCGTCCTTCGTCCGTAGGAAAGGTCAGGCTGCTGAACAACTGCTGTTATCGCCTAAACGCATCAATCATCGCTTGGCTTACGTCCTCCGCATAGCAGATCGGCGCGTAACCGCCCGGCTTCGAATAAGCGCTCCTCTTTCCACAGCGCCGACCACCACGGTCTGTATTGTACGGACACGCGCAGGAGCTGGGGTAGCTCGCGAGAGACTCAGCGATGATGCGCTGAACAATCGTCGAGTCCGGAATTGTCGGGATCGGCGCACGCTCTTTCGCCTTTGATGCCTTCTCCGAAGGTTTTTCATCACGCGGCTTTGGCGTTTTAGCCAGAAACCGTGAAGCCATCCAACCATCGCGCTGGGTAAGTTGGTCTCTGACATGGGACCATTCGCCGGACTGCTTTATCAGAAGGACTCGTCGTCCGCTGTCCAGGCGATCAATGATGTCGTCACCCGTGGAAGGTCCCTTTCGAAACGCGACGCGATTGCCGGAAATAAACCGGACAGGAAAACGTTCAGCCTGATCCTCTGGCACAATATTTCGCGCATCTGTAGAGGTTGTTTCGGATAAGGCGGTCTCGGGAGCCGATTTTGACGTTGCGGTGCTGTCCGACTCGGGTTGCTTCTGCTGTTCTGAGACAGAGGGACCTTTCGCGATACCGACATCGTGCCCACCTGGGCCGCCACCCATCAGCCGACTGATGGCATAGATAACAATTACCCCTATGATCCAGTACCGCTTCCGCATGCCTCAGCCCCCGCAAGGACTTTGACGTAGAAGGCAAATTCCGACAAGCCTAAGGTGCAGAAGAAAGGCGTTTCGCGCCCATGTCGAATTGGGTAGATTGCCTTCACCCTACGAAAGGAGCCGACGATGGTAAGCGGATGGGACAAATCACCAGGACCTGACAACGATTACGCCATTGCGGGGCCGACCAAGCGTCAGACCTTACGGTTCATCGCGGTGATCCTGGCGCTTGTGGTAGGTGTTGCCCTGCTGATCATCTTATGGAATCCTGCCTAAGAAGGAAATCTCGTCAATCATCCCACGTGAGCAGGCTTCACTTCCTTCACATCGGCATCGAAGTGTCGGACCTCAGTCCCGTTACCGTGGACCTCCGCAACGGTGAAGCCCATCAGCACGTCGCGTGTGAAGATCGCCGCAGAAATACGGCCGGTTTTGTAGGAACCGGTATCAACTGCAATTCGATTTGGATGCACCTCCGGCAGCTCTGTCGGAGTGATAGAGTGACCATGCACGATCAATTTCTCGAACGGTCCGGTGTGGGTTAGGAAAGCTCTCCGAATCCACCGCAGGTCCCGTATATATTGATCTGCCAATGGGACCGCCGGATTGACCCCGGCATGAGTGAAAAAGAACCGTTCAGTCTCGAAATGGGTGACGGCATTCCTGAAGAGCGCTGCATGCCTCGGGTGCATCGCGTTAAATGCTTTTCCTGCACCGACAAGATCGCCGTGGTCTTTCAGCCCATAGGATTCGAGCGTCTGCACGCCGCCAAGAAGCATCCATGCACGCTCCTCGTCGGCCGCCAGGGACAGCAACGACATGTTTAACAGGTATTCGTCGTGGTTGCCCATAATCAGCACCGATCCAGGGTACCGATCTATGACGCGAGCGACCATTTCCACTGCGCGGTGCGAGTCAGGACCTCGGTCAATTAGGTCGCCCAAGAACACGAACATCGAATCCGACGGCTGAAACCTTCCCTCCAAGCCGTTGAGAAGGAGTTCCAGGGTTTGTGCCATTCCGTGCACATCACCTACCGCGATCAAATTCGTGGGGTTCATAATCACAACTCTTCTTGAGACACAGGCCCCAGCTTCGCAGCAAGGCTCAGCTTTTCGGAGCTATGTAGGAGCTTTTGTCCAAGCTTTCAAAGCGAAACTCTATCCCCGATTTCCTAATCGCAAAATCTGCTGCGAGGCTTGGTTACCGTTCCTTGGACTGCAAGATACGTCCTCATCCAACCGTGCAATCCGTTTTGAAAAATTGCTTCGAAGGCCAACCTATGACCCGCTGGAACGCAATGCGTGCACAATTGCGCTCGCTCTGGCAAGCGCTGCTTCTGCGGCTTCCAGTTCGATGGAAACCGTGAATAGATCGCGGCCGGACATTCGAAGGAATTCGTGAAGAACCGTATCAGAGTTCTTGGCCAGCAGGATGAGCTGTGATCCGCTTGGTGCTCGTGAACCCGAAAGCCAATACTTCGCGGCTCGTTCACTGGCTCCCGTCCATCTCATGATTGTTTTCGAAGCTCGGGCGCTTTGGCCCAATTCGCTTTGTAGGGCGTACGAGACTGCACGCGCGTATTCGCGGCGAATTTCCGCCGCTGCGGGCGGCACAGATGTGCCCTTTTTCCGAACCATGTTCCTGTTCTCCTCGATATATACTCCCCGTGACCCGGGTCCAACGTATCGAGAATTGTTGACATGTGATGGTCATCGATTGGAATCAGAAGGGCGGCCGCACGGCAACGCCCGAAGAACCTCAAATTCCTGCTGCAACTTATGTTCGGATGTCGACCGAGCATCAGAAATATTCGACTGACAACCAGATCGCGGTTCTTCGCCGATACGCAGATAAGAATGGGCTGGAAATCGTCCGCTCGTATGCCGATGAAGGGAAAAGTGGGCTCCGTCTGGTCGGACGCGATGCGCTGCAAACTTTGCTTTCGGATGTCGAAGAAGGCCGCGCCGTTTACAAAGTCATCCTTGTCTACGACGTTAGTAGATGGGGAAGATTTCAGGACCCTGATGAAGCCGCAGAAGTCGAGCTACGCTGCAAGCGAAATGGAATTCTCGTCCACTATTGCGCCGAGCAATTCGAGAACGACGGCAGCATGGGTTCATCCATCATAAAGACTGTTAAGCGGGCAATGGCGGGCGAATATAGCCGAGAGTTGTCGGTGAAGGTGTTTAACGGCCAAGTCAATCTCATTCGGCTTGGATACAGGCAGGGAGGGGCTCCGGGATTCGGCCTGCGCCGTCAGTTGGTCGATCAAAACGGCAATCCCAAGGGTGAGCTTACACGTGGTGAACACAAGAGCATTGCAACTGATAGGGTTATCCTCGTTCCCGGCCCGGAGAATGAAATTCAGATTGTCAGAAGGATTTACGACCTCTTTGTGACCCAAGGGATGACCGAGACCGAAATCGCGTCGTTACTGAACACGGAGGGAATATTGACCGACTGGGATCGTCCTTGGACCCGAGGCACGGTCCATCAGGTTCTGATTAACGAAAAGTATGTCGGCAACAATGTTTGGGGCCGTACCTCGTTTAAGCTTAAGCACTCTCACGTCAAAAATCCGGAAAGCGATTGGGTTCGTGCCGACGGCGTGTTCACGGGGGTTGTCTCGCCCGAACTGTTCCAGCACGCTCGCGCGATCATCGCAGTTCGGTCTGAGCGTCTGTCAGACGACACAATGCTTCGGAAACTGTCCGAGGTGCTCCAACAGCAGGGCTACCTGTCCGGTCTCATAATAGACGAAGCGGAGGATTGCCCGTCCAGCAGTTCGTACTCGCACCGGTTCGGCAGTTTGCTACGCGCCTATGCCTTGGTCGGCTTCATGCCAGATCACGACTACCGCTATTTGGAGATCAACCGCGCACTACGGCGAATGCACCCCACGTTGTTGAAGGAGGTATGCGAAGGCCTTCGTTTTGTCGGCGGTGCAGTTGAACAAGACCCAGAAACGGACCTGCTCACGATCAACCAGGAATTCACCGCGTCAATTGTCATCGTCCGTTGCATTCAGACCTCGTCCGGGTCCCTCCGCTGGAAAGTACGATTGGACACGGTACTCAGGCCGGATGTCACTGTCGTGGTCCGCATGGAACCGGGCAACGCCGAACCACATGACTATTACCTGTTGCCGTTGCTGGACATGCACGACGCCGTGCTGAGGCTTTGCGAATTCAACGGCCTGTCGCTGGATGCATATCGCTGCGAGACCCTTTCGCGTTTCTATGCGATGGCAGCACGTCGGGCATTGATGGAGGTGACATAATGGTCGCTGTTCCTGCTCAAAAAGTGGAGTTGATCCCCATCGCGAGGATCACGGTGGTTAATCCCCGTGTTCGAAACAAAAAGCACTTTAAGGAAATCATTGCGAACATCGGGCAAGTTGGCCTCAAACGCCCCATCACGGTAACACGCCGCATGGAAGCGGGTGGCCCGTATTACGATCTTGTTTGCGGACAGGGACGGCTCGAAGCTTTCAAAGCATTGGGACAACAGGAAGTTCCTGCTCTCGTCGTGAACGCGAACCACGAAGATTGTTTGGTCGCCAGTATCGTAGAGAACTGCGCTCGACGGCAGCACAGAGCAATCGATCTCCTTCAAGACATTGGCGCAATGAAGGGGCGTGGACATAGTGTACCGCAAATTGCTCGCATGACAGGTTTGTCCAGTGAGTACGTGCACGCCGTCGTTCGGCTTCTTGAAAAAGGAGAGGAGCGATTGTTGCGCTCTGTCGAAACCGGTCAAATCCCGTTCAGTGTCGCTCTGGAAATCGCAGAATCTGAAGATCACGAAATTCAAAACGCACTGCAGTCTGCCTATGAGAAAAAGCTTCTTCGCGGCAAGAAGCTGATCACCGCCAAACGTATTGTTGAACAGCGCCGTCAGCAGGGAAAAGGTTTGAAATACGACATCAAACGGAAGTCGCGCCCATTGTCGTCAGAAGCACTATTGAAGGCTTTTCAGGAAGACGTGGATCGCAAACGGATTCTAATACGTCGCGCCGAAACCGCAAAGGCGCGCCTCACATTCATCACCGAGGCAGTTCGTAGCCTACTGGCCGACAAACAGTTTTCCGGCATGTTGGCGGAGGAAGGTTTGATTTCGCTTCCGGCGGCACTTGTCTCCAGGCTCGAAAACTAGGGGAGATTGCTGCAATGAAGGGTCTCTCCGGCGACATCCCCGTTCCGTTATCATTTGAAAGTACCAGCCTTCGTATACCGATTGCTGAAATTATGCCGCTAAAGCAGCTCATTCCCTCGGTTCTGAAATCGGTCAAGTATTCTCAGATCGCTGCATCGATTGCCGAAGTCGGCATCATTGAGCCGCCGGTCGTCATCCGAGACCGTCGAGAGGCCGACAAATTCCACCTGCTGGATGGTCACATCCGATTGGACGTCCTTGCCAAGCGTGGCGAAAGGGAAGTGGTGTGCCTGGTTGCGACTGAGGACGAAGCCTACACGTACAACCGGCGCATAAGCCGACTGGCAACGATCCAGGAACACAAAATGATTCTGAAGGCCATCGAGAAAGGTGGTAAGCGCGATTTTCCCTGCA
>UCML01000049.1:0-3147 GCA_900473675.1 Hyphomicrobiales bacterium
TGGGCATTGCCCGATGACATTCAAGCCTTCCGGATATTCTCCAGGATGGTTTCGTTGACGGTTGCGGCTGCCTCCATTTGCGGCATGTGGCCGACGGCGGGAATGACGCGCAGGTTGACGTTTGCCGGCAGGTTTGCGGCATCCGGGACCGGGACGATCTGGTCCTGCTCGCCCCAGATGAGCGTGACGGGGCAGCCAAGACCGGCAAGCGGTTCACGGATCGACTGCAACTGGCCGCCTTCATCGGCGATGGCGTTGGCGATCGCCGACAGCGCCTCGGGCACGCCTTCGAGACGTTTGAAGCGCAGGGTGCCCTCGACCATGTCATTGGTGATCTTGGAGGGATCGGCAAACAGCCGCTCAAGCACGTTCAAGAGCGGGCGGCGGCGCTCGGCGGCGATGAAGTCGACCAGGAAGTCCCGGTTCATCTGCTTGCTCAAGCCGATCGGCGCGATCAATGTCAGCGAAGCGACCCGCGACGGCTGGTCGGCTGCGATCCTTGCCGCCACGGCGCCGCCGAAGGAATGGCCGACGAGATGGAGTTTGCCAGGGGCAAGATCCTGAACCGCGGCGCTGACGGCAGACGCGATTTTGGAAAGAACGTCGCCGTCAACGGGCGACGAGGCACCATGACCCGGCAGATCGACCGCGACCGTCCGGATCTTCTCCGCCAGCGGCGGTTGGTTGAACAGCCAGGTCGTCAGGTCGCCGCCGAAGCCGTGCAGGAACAAGACGACATCATCGCTCGCTTCGCCGGCTTCGAGCAGGTTGATCGTGCCGCCCTGGACATTGACGGTGCGCGGTGCGGCTATGCCCGCGTCACCACCTTCGCCAGCACCCAGCCGATCGGCATAAGTCTCGATAAAGGCGTCGATCTCTTCTGCAGTGGCGGCATCGTCAGTGATGACGCCGGCCAGCGCCCCGACCGGCGCCGTCGTGCCTTGCTGCAGCACGATGCGCCGCAAGGTGCCGCTGGCTGCCGCTTCCAGCACGTTGGTGACCTTTGTCGTCTCGATCTCGAGGATTTCCTGACCGCGGGCGATGGGGTCGCCTTCACTGACCATCCATTGGGTGATCGTGCCTTCGGTCATCGTCATTCCCCATTTGGGAACGGTGACTGCTTCGATAAGCGACATGGGAGTTACCTCTTTACAATGGATCTGGCGGCCTTGGCCACGGCTTCGGGCGTGGGCACATAGGCATCTTCGAGATTGGGAGCGTAGGGAACCGGCGTGTGCGGCGCCGTCACGAGCTTGATCGGCGCCTTCAGCGCGTCAAAGCATTTGTCGGCAAACAGGGCGGAGATGTCGGTCGCAACGCTGCACCGCGGATTGGCCTCGTCGACAATGACGATGCGGCCGATCTTCTCAGCGACATCGAGCAACGTCTCCTCGTCCAAGGGCGACGTGGTGCGAGGATCGACGACGCAGGCGGAGATGCCGTCCGCAGCAAGCTGCCGGGCCGCTTCTTCGGCAACGCCCACCATCCGTCCAATCGCAACGATCAGCACATCCTTGCCGTCGCGCACCACCCGGGCTTCCCCGAATGGGATCGTGTAGGAGGCGTCGGGTACCTCGCCGACCGTGTCGTAAAGCATCTTGTGCTCAAGGAAGATGACCGGGTCATCGTCGCGGATCGCCTGCAGCAAAAGCCCCTTGGCGTCATAGGGATTGGAGGGAATGACGACCTTCAGCCCCGGAATATGGGTGAAGATCGGATAAAGCGCCTGGGTGTGCTGCGAACCGGAACGGCTGCCGGCGCCGTAGGTGGCGCGGATGACGAGCGGCGTCTTGGCGCGACCGCCGAACATGTAGCGGAACTTTGCCGCCTGGTTCATGATCTGGTCGAGGCAGACGCCGGCAAAGTCGACGAACATGATCTCGGCGATTGGGCGCAAACCGGTCAAGGCAGCCCCGGCTGCCGCGCCGATGAAGGCCGCTTCGCTGATCGGCGTATCGCGGATGCGCTCCGCGCCAAATGCATCGAGCAATCCCCGGGTGACGCCGAAAGGCCCGCCCCAGGCGTCTTTCACGCCGTTGGCTCCAGCGCCGCCTGTCAGGTCCTCACCCATCATGATCACGCTCGGATCACGGGCCATTTCCGAATGAAGGGCCTCGTTGAGGGCCTGGCGGAAGGATTTCTTGGGCATGATCGTCGTCCTTACAGATACTTGACGTAGACGTCGGTGGTCAGTGCCGACAACGGCGGGAACGGTGCGGCACGCGCAGCAGCGACAGCGCGGTCGATCTCGGCTTCAACCGCCTGATCGACGGCGTCGAGTTCGGCAGCGTCGAGCAGCGACACCTCGTTGACGCGCTTGCGGAAATTGATCAGGCAGTCACGCTCCCGACGCATCGCGGCCTTTTCCTCGGGCGTGCGATAGTTGTCAGGGTCGCCGCTATAGTGGCCGTAGTAGCGCGGCACATGGACGTGCAGCATCGTCGGTCCACCGCCGTTGCGGGCGCGGGCAATCGCTTCGCCGGCCGCTTCATAGACACGGAACACATCTGTTCCATCCACCTCGATGGCGGGAATGTCATAGCTTTCCGCCCGGCGGGTGAAGCTGCCGGCCGACACATGCTCGTTGGCTGTGGCTTCGCCAAAACCATTGTCCTCGATGACGAAGACGATCGGCAGCATCCAGATCTTGGCAAGGTTGAAGCTCTCGGACATGACACCTTCGTTCATCGCGCCGTCGCCGGCAAAGGCGACCGCCACGTGGTTCTTGCCCAAAAGCTTGGCGCTGAGCGCCGCGCCGCAGGTGATCGGCGCACCCGCCGCAACGATCCCGTTGGCGCCGAGCATGCCCTTGCGCAGGTCGGCGATGTGCATTGACCCGCCCTTGCCGCCACAGGTGCCGCTGGCTTTGCCGAACAGCTCGGCCATCATGCTGTCGATGTCGACGCCTTTCGCGATCGAATGGCCATGGCCGCGATGGGTGGACGAGATATAGTCGTCCTCGCTCAGGTGCAGGCAGACCCCGACGGCACTCGCCTCCTGACCGGCATAAAGATGGGTGTTACCCGGAATGTCGCCGGTCGCCATCTCGTCCATCACCCGCTCCTCGAAGCGGCGGATCATCCGCATGTTGCGATAGACCTCGACGAGTTTGTCCTGTGGTAGTTGCAATCCCGACATGGGTCACTC
>UCML01000050.1:0-9266 GCA_900473675.1 Hyphomicrobiales bacterium
GACTTTTTCAACGAAATCGGCCAACAGCCGACCCTCACCCTACCGCCATCTGAGGTGACAAAAAAAGACCCGGACAAAAATGTCCGGGTCAAATGCGGTTTCATGCAGGACGAAACCGCGACGGGATCGTATGCGGAGCCGGTGTTCTGGCTCCGCAAATTTCTTATGAGTGGTAAGCGGCTTCGCCGTGCGAGGAGAGGTCGAGACCTTCGCGTTCGGCTTCGACCGGGACGCGCAGGCCGACGATCACGTCGACGATCTTGTAGAGGATCGCCGAACCGATGCCCGACCACAGGAGCGTGACGATGACGCCCTTGAACTGCGACCAGACCTGGGTTGCCGTGCCGGCGTAGCTGGCTGCGAAATCGGCTGTCGAGTAGTCGACGATGCCGGCGCCGCCCAGAGCCGGGTTGACGAACACGCCGGTCAGGAGAGCGCCGAGGATACCGCCGATGCAGTGGACGCCGAAGACGTCAGCCGTATCGTCATAGCCGAACTTGTTCTTCACCGTGGAGACGAAGAAGTAGCAGATCGGGGAGACGATGAGGCCCATGACGATGGCGCCGATCGGACCGACGAAGCCTGCGGCCGGGGTGATGACGACGAGGCCGGCAACGGCGCCGGAAACCGCGCCGAGGATCGAAGCCTTGCCGCGAGTGAAGGTTTCGACGAGCGACCAGGAGACAACGGCAGCGGCCGTTGCAACGAAGGTGTTGATCATCGCGAGAGCGGCATAGGCATTGGCTTCGAGGTTGGAGCCGGCGTTGAAGCCGAACCAGCCGACCCACAGAAGGGAAGCGCCGACCATGGTGAGCGTCATCGAGTGCGGCGCCATCATGTCCTTGCCAAAGCCTGTGCGCTTGCCGACCATAAAGGCTCCGACGAGACCGGCGATGCCGGCATTGATGTGAACGACCGTACCGCCGGCAAAGTCGATTGCACCGAAGCCGAAGATGAGGCCTGACGGATCGCTATAGGCACTCGGACCACCCCAGAACCAGACCATGTGGGCGATCGGGAAATAGATGAAGGTCAGCCACAGGACGGTGAACAGGATAACGGCCGAGAACTTCACGCGTTCGGCAAAGGCGCCGACGATGAGACCGGGCGTGATTGCCGCGAAGGTCATCTGGAAGATCACGAAGGTGAGTTCCGGAATAGCCACGCCCTTGGAGAAGCTTTCCGATACCGTCGTCACGTCGACGCCGGACAGGAAGAGCTTCGAGAAGCCGCCGACAAAGGAATTTCCGGCGGTGAAAGCCAGCGAATAGCCGTAGGCAACCCAGACGAGCATCGCGACCGAGGCGATCATCAGGACCTGCATCATCACCGACAGCATGTTCTTGCTGCGCACAAGGCCGCCGTAGAAAAGTGCGAGGCCGGGAACCGTCATCAGCAGGACGAGAGCAGACGATACGAGCATCCACGTCGTGTCGCCCTTGTCGACCGTCATGGCCGGTGCTGCGGCCGCGACGGCTTCCGTGGCGGCGGGCGCTGCTTCCTGCGCAAAGGCAATGGCCGGGGCGAGGAAAGCTGCGGCTGCAGAGCTCACGCGTCCGAGAGAGGTGGAAAGTTTAAATGAGGACATTGAAATGTAGCTCCCTGAACGGCCGTGACTTACAGCGCTTCTGTGTCGGTTTCGCCGGTACGAATGCGCACGGCATGGTCAATCGAATAGACGAAGATCTTGCCGTCGCCGATCTGGCCGGTCTTGGCCGACGACGCGATCGCCTCTACGGCCTTGTCGACGATTTCTGTGGCGACGGCGATTTCGATCTTTAGCTTCGGCAGGAAGCTTACGGCGTATTCCGTGCCGCGGTAGATTTCCGTATGTCCCTTCTGGCGCCCGTAACCCTTGACCTCGGTCACGGTCAGGCCTTGGATGCCAACGGCAGTGAGGGCTTCGCGAACCTCATCGAGCTTGAACGGCTTGATAATGGCCATCACAATTTTCATCTGGTTTCCCATCCTTGTTCATCTTCGGCTCGGGGCCGTCTCTCCTTGCCGCCGAGCACAAATCCCCAACGACCGCCCACTACTATTCAAGGGGCGTGCCAGATTCGGGCAGAGGTTCTAACCTCATGAAAAGACACGTAAATGCCACATTCCGGCGGTTGCTGGCGCCGGAATGTTAAAAAATCGTCAATTTAAACGATGAAAAAACAGGCAAAAATAAAAAAGTGGCGCTTTTTTATTCAGATGCCTTTTTCCGGATCAGGCCTTCCTGGGCGACGGAGGCAATCAACACGCCGGAACGGTCAAAAAGGCTGCCGCGCGTCATGCCGCGCGCGCCGAAGGCGCTCGGGCTGTCCTGCGTGTAGAGCAGCCAGTCGTCCATGCGGCAGGGCCGGTGGAACCACATGGCATGGTCGAGGCTCGCCACTTGCAGGTCGCGGTCGAAGACCGAGGTGCCGTGCGCGTAGAGCGCTGTATCAAGCAGCGTCATATCGGAGATATAGGCGAGGACTGCCGCCTGGATATGGCGCTCGTCCGGAACGGCGCCGACGGTCTTCACCCAGACGTCCTGCACCGGCTCCAGCGTGTCGCGCGAGAAATAATGCTTGAGCGAGACCGGGCGGACTTCGATCGGCCGCGGGCGTTCCCAGTATCGGCGGATGGCTTCCGGCGCGTTCGCCAGGAACTTGTCCTTGATGTCCTGTTCGCCCATCAGCGTTTCCGGAGCCGCCACATCCGGCATGGCGATCTGGTGGTCGAAGCCTTCCTCGTCGAACTGGAAGGAGGCCGACAGCGAAAAGATCGCCTTGCCGTGCTGGATGGCGACGACGCGGCGGGTGGCAAAACTCGAACCGTCGCGGATGCGGTCGACATCATAGATGATCGGCACAGTCGGATCGCCGGGCCGCATGAAATAGGCATGCAACGAATGTACGTAGCGGCCTTCGCTGACGGTACGTTGGGCCGCCACTAGCGCCTGGCCGATGACCTGCCCGCCGAAGACCCGCTGCCAACCGACCTGCGGCGAGCGGCCGCGAAACAAGTTTTCCTCCAGTTTCTCCAGATCGAGGGTCTGAAGCAGGACGTCCATCGGGGCGGGGTTGGGGCGCGACATTTCGGCAATCTCCAGAGATAGAACGGCCCCGGTGGTAGGAAGGAGCACACCAATGATCTATATAGGAGGCAAGCAATGCTCAAGAGCGACAGGGAGAATGAGAGATGATCGATGTGCTGATTGCCGGCGGCGGTTATGTCGGCCTGTCGCTGGCCGTATCCATCAAGAAGGCTGCACCACACCTCGCCGTGACCCTGATCGACGGCGCGCCGGAAGGCGCCTGGCAGAAGGACGAGCGCGCCTCGGCGATCATCGCCGCCGCTTCGCAGATGCTCGACGTTCTCGGGATCTGGGGAGAGATCGAGCCGGAGGCCGAGCCGATCAGGCGCATGGTTATCACCGATTCGAAAACCGCCGATCCGGTTCGTCCGGTGTTCCTGACGTTCGAGGACGAGGCCATCGAAGGCCGGCCGTTCGCCCACATGGTGCCGAACACGGCGCTTGTCGGCGCACTGCGTAAGGCGGCGGATGCACTTGGCGTCGATATCCGGCAGTCGACCTCAGCCACGGATTTCAAGAGCGGCGATCATGCGGTTTCCGTCACCTTGGCGAGCGGCGATGTCCTTGATGCGCGGCTGCTCGTCGCCTGCGATGGCGTGCGCTCGAAACTGCGCGATGCCGCCGGTATCAAGACCGTTGATTTCGACTATGGCCAGTCGGGCATCGTCACCACCGTCGAGCATGAGCGCCCGCATGAGGGCACGGCGGAGGAGCATTTCCTGCCCGCTGGCCCGTTCGCGACGCTGCCGCTCAAGAACAATCGCTCTTCGCTCGTCTGGACGGAGCGGACCCGCGATGCTGACCGCCTGATCGCCAGCGACGACCTGGTGTTCGAGGAAGAACTGGAGCGCCGTTTCGGCCACAAGCTCGGCACGCTGAAGGTCGTCGGCGGCCGTCGTGCCTTTCCGCTCGGCCTGACGCTGGCGCGCGATTTCATCGCGCCGCGTTTCGCGCTTGCCGGTGACGCCGCCCACGGCATCCATCCGATTTCCGGTCAGGGCCTCAATCTCGGATTCAAGGACGTGGCGGCACTGGCCGAAACAATCGTCGACGCGGACCGCCTCGGTCTCGATATCGGCTCGCTCGCCGTGCTCGAGCGCTACCAGAGCTGGCGGCGCTTCGACACGTTCCGCATGGGCGTGACGACGGATGTGCTGAACCGGCTGTTTTCCAACGATGTTACGCCCGTGCGAGCGCTGCGCGATTTCGGGCTCGGCATCGTCGACCGGCTGCCATCGGTGAAGTCGTTCTTCATCCGGCAGGCCTCGGGACTTGGCGGGCAGAGCGAGCCGAAGCTGCTTGGTGGGCAGCCGATCTGAACCCGGATCCCGTTAATCGGTGAGTCTGGTGAATGCCCCTCACCCTAACCCTCTCCCCGCAAGCGGGGAGAGGGGATTTGCCCGGAGTGTGCCGACCGGTCCTTCTCCCCGTTGTGACGGGGAGAAGGTGCCCGAAGGGCGGATGAGGGGCCTTCGAGCCGTGTGCCGGTGACTGATGTTCATGCGACCACAGGATTGGTGGAAAATTCAATCGATCGATCTGACGCTCAATCCTCGATCTTGCGCGCCTCGGAAATCAGCATGATCGGGATGCCGTCGCGGATCGGGTAGGCAAGCCTTGCCTTTTCCGAGATCAGTTCGTTCTCGGCGGCATGATAGCTCAGGCGGCCCTTGGTCAGCGGGCAGACGAGAAGTTCGAGCAGTTTGGGGTCAACCCGGCTGGTCCTGTCTTCCATCGTTCCCCTATTGCAGAATGTTTTCGATATCGCCGAAATTGCGGGCGAGCACGATTTCGGTAATGGCGATCAGCGTTTCGGCACGGGTTTTCAGATCCGGGGCTTCGAGTAGGGCCTGTTTTTCCGCCGGGCCATAGGGCGACATCATTGCCATGGAATTGACCAGCGTCGCGTTGCTTGCCCGCTCGACGCTCTCCCAGTCGGCTTCCAGCTTGTTGGCATCGAGATAGGCCTTGAAGGCGGCCAGCAGCGCTGCGCGATCGACCTGGGCTTCGTCGTCCGGCCCGGTGAGATCGGTGGCGAACGGAGCGATCCTGAAGGAGCGGTAGCCCTTTTTGACGAGGTGTATTTCCCCGAAGAGGCGAAACCGGCAGATGCCGGTCAGGGACACGAGATAGCGGCCATCCTCCATTTCAGCAAAGGACGTGATCCTGCCGACGCAGCCGACCTGGCAGAGCGCCTGAACATGGGCCTGGCCCGCCTCTTCGCGGACTTCACCGAAAGAGGGCTGGATCATGCCGATCAGGCGGTTTCCGGCCAGCGCATCGTCGAACATAGAAAGATAGCGCGGCTCGAAGATGTTCAGCGGCAGTTGCGATCCGGGAAGCAGGAGCACGCCCGTCAGCGGAAATACCGGAAGCGTCTCCGGCAGGTCCTGCGGCCTGAGATAACGTGCATTTCCGACCTGCATCTCGCAATGTACCCCGTCGCTGTCGCGTATTCCTCACAATCACGGCCGCGCCGCGTCGCTTATCGACAAGAAATGGTGCGCCGCGCGGAAATCTCAAGAGAGACTGTCACAAACACGCAAAAGCGGCGAGGTTCAGGAGAACAGGATCGAGGACAATTTCCGTCGCGCCGACAGCGTTGCCGGATCCATCGGTCCCCAGACATCGAAGAACTGCAGCAGTTCGCGCCGTGCGCCGTCATCCTCGAATGTCCGGTCACGCTTCATCACCTTCAAGAGATGATCGGCCGCTGCCTCGCGGTCGCCTTCGACGTTGCGGATCTTGGCGAGCTTGATGCGGGCGCCGTGATCATCGGGATCGGCGGTGAGCGCCTGTTCCAGAGCGTCGGGATCGCCCAGCTTGCGAGCTTCCTCGATCTGATCGAGCTTCTTCAGTGCGGCGACGATGCCGGTGTCTTTCGCGAGTTCCTCGGAAAGTTCGGTCAGCACCCCGCGCGCCTGCTCCAGGTCGCCGGCGGTAATCAGGCAATTGGCAAGGCCGGCAAGGGCGATGGCATTCTCAGGAGCTGCCTGCAGCACGGCGCCGAACAGTCCGGCCGCGTTCTGCAGGTCGCCCTGTTCGAGCAGGCCCTTTGCCTCGGCCAGTGCCGCATCGATCTCGGCCTGCTGGTCGTCGATCATCGGGCCGGCGATCTTTTCGATGAACTGGCGGATCTGGCTTTCGGGCACGGCACCCATGAAACCGTCGACCGGCCTGCCGCCGACAAAGGCGATCACGGCCGGGATCGACTGGATGCCGAGCTGGCCGGCGATCGAGGGATGATCGTCGATGTTCATCTTGACCAGCCGGACGCGCCCCTGCGCCTCGGTGACGACCTTTTCGATCACGGGGGTCAGCTGCTTGCAGGGGCCGCACCAGGGTGCCCAGAAATCGACGAGGACCGGCTGCTGGCGGGAGGCTTCGAGAACGTCGCGGGAAAAATTGGCGGTCGTCGTTTCCTTGATCAGATCGGCGGCCGGCACTGCCGCCGGGGTCGTTGCCGCCGTCTGCGCCGGTGCTGCGCCATAGCTGGCAGTCGCCGTCATCTGGTTGCCGTAGGATCCTGCATAGGGATTGTCGTTGCCGCTCATCGTGTCTCCTCGCGGACATCCTCGTCCGTCTGACTTTCTTGCGTCAAAGATCGTATGTCAGGACGTCACTTTCAAGACAAGCGGTTCGTGTCCCGTCGCCTCGATAAAGCGCATGAGGTCCTTCGAAGCGATCGAGGTCGTTGCGTCGTTGACGAGCGGATGGCAGTTGACGATCTCGTCCTTCATCAGCTCTTCGTCGACGATGATCTTCACGTTCTGGCCGATGTCGTTGATCGCGCCGAAGGCGGTGACCGCGCCGGGAATGACGCCCAGATATTCCATCAGCTTTTCCGGCCGGCCGAAGGAAACCTTGCTGGCGCCGCCGATGAGCGTATGCACGGTCTTCAAGTCCACCGTCGCATTTTCCTCGACGGTCAGAAGGAAATAATTGTCCTTCTTGTCCTTCACGAACAGGTTTTTGGTGTGCCCCCCGGGAATTTCGTCGCGCAGCGCAACCGATTCGGCGACGGTGAAAACCGGTTCGTGCCGCATGGTCTTGTGCTGAATGCCGAGGCTGTCCAGAAACTGGAACAATTCGTCCTGTGTCTTCGGCTGCATTTCACTCATGGCGGCTTCCTTCGCTCGAAAAATGACGGTCTTCCCTTACGGCGAAGGGCAAACAAGCGCAATCATTCACAAGATGCAGGCTGCAAAACGCCTTGTTTTCAGGGCCTTGCGACATTCCGTCAAAAATTTCTTCCACAAGTCGTCATTTCCCTGTTGCATTTGAAAAACGGCTGGGCCATATAGCGCCCGTCGCCGCAAGCAACAACGCAGCGACGCCACGGTCCACCGACTACCCCCGGGCCGAGGTTGATGAGCGGGTGTAGCTCAGGGGTAGAGCACAACCTTGCCAAGGTTGGGGTCGGGCGTTCGAATCGCCTCACCCGCTCCATTTCTTCCAGACCTTCAAAGCCTCGGGTTACGCTACGATGAAATCGTAGCGGCCGAATTTTCCGTCGCTCGTCGCCCTGACATCGAGCACCAAGGATGCGTTGAATATCCTGTCACGCTCATTGTCCGGCTCACCGGGAAAATAGAGTTGCGTCGTCAGCACGTTTCCGCCGGGCCGTTGGACTTTCAGGTGGTAGTGCCGGGTGCGACCAGAATATAGCCCTGGAACGATCGTCTCGAACCACCATTTGCCTTCACCATCGGTGAATTGATGTCCGCGGAGTTTATAGCCACTATTGTCATAAATGCCGCTCTCATTGGCATGCCATAACTCGATCAACGCTTTTGCGACGGGTTGGCAGTTTTCCGTCAGCACGTAACCAGCAAGCGTCATCCTTTCACCACCGGCAGCATCGTTCGCGAAGTCCTGTTTTTCCGGGCTTTCCGGGGTGAAATACGGGCCTTCTGTCTGCGCTAGCGTCAGATCGTCATCGTCAGCGCATGTTGGTGTAAGTGACAGCTGCGCAGGAGCGCCGGCTGCGTGGCCGAGTCCCGGCAGCACAATCGGTGTGGCAACGAAGCCGATAAGGAAATGTCGCCGAGTGGGCATGGCGCTGTATCTCCCGAACACGGAAACCAAGATCCTTGCGGCTCCGTGGGGCGGAAGTGAGGCGGGATTTCTCCCACCAGGCCATCCTTCGCCGCCCGTGCTTGTTTGATCTCCGCTCGTCAAAAGTCCCGCTATCATCCCCGCCCGACATACGGCATCTGCGTCGCCATCACGGTCATGGTCAGCACGTTGGCGTCGAGCGGCAGGCTCGCCATGTAGACGACGGCGTCGGCGACGAGGTTAGCCGGAATGGTGGGTTCGGAGGCGATTTCGCCGTTGGCTTGCAGCACGCCGCCGCTCATCTTCGATGTCATTTCCGTCGAGGCGTTGCCGATGTCGATCTGGCCACAGGCGATGTCGAAGGGGCGGCCGTCGAGCGCCGTGGATTTGGTGAGGCCGGCGATGGCATGTTTGGTCGCCGTATAGGGCGCTGACATTGGGCGTGGCGTCGAGGCGGAGATCGAGCCGTTGTTGATGATGCGGCCGCCACGTGGCGTCTGCGCCTTCATCAGCTTCATCGCCTGCTGGGTGCAGAGGAAAGCGCCGGTCAGGTTGGCAGCCACGATCGCATTCCACTGCTCGAAGGTGATGTCTTCCATCGGCACGGCGGGCAGGCCCATGCCGGCATTGTTGACGAGCAGGTCGAGACGGCCGAAATCATGGCGGATGGTCGAAAACAGGGTGGCGACCGATTGCGGATCACCGACATCGGCGGCGAACGCCCGGGCCGTGCCTTCGGTTTGGGCGGAGAGTTCCCTGGCGGCGGCCTGGAGAATGTCGAAGCGGCGACCCGAGATGACGACGGTGAAGCCGTTTTTCAGAAGAGCCTCGGCGATTGCCCGGCCGATGCCGGTGCCGCCGCCAGTGACCAGTGCGATCTTGTCGTGTTCCGTTGTTGTCATCGCCTTAATCCTCCCACCCATTTCCTCATCGATATGCGCCCTGATGAGGGCATCATCAAAGCCGGTTTCGGCGCGAAAGCCCAGGGTATTCGCTTGCTGTGTGTCGAAATCGCGCCCGAACAGGCAGCTTTCGGTGGTGATTGCTCGCCGCGCCGATCGCACGGACTCCAGATGCCCATCAACCGTTCGATTGACCGGCAGCCTCGTGAACGTTTGCCGGGTCATGTATGGATGCC
>UCML01000021.1:0-30041 GCA_900473675.1 Hyphomicrobiales bacterium
GACCAGCGCAATCCATTCCCTCCTCCCTTCGTATCTCGCCGCCGTTGCAGGAGCCCTGAATGCCGGGGCGTTTTATAGCTTCTTTTCAGCTAATATGACCGAAAACGTGTCCGCCTTGTCTGACAACCTGCCTATCAGAGACTGAGTTACGGCTCTTTCGTCGTCGTCTAGGTGGGACCGGCAGCCCAACCATTGATGCCTGGATCAGTCGTCAATGAGCACACGCTCCGCCGCTCCGTCGAGGTCCTCGTACTGGCCCGAACGGAGCGCCCAAACGAACGCAGCAAGCCCAAGCCCTCCCAGCAGAAGCGCGATTGGCAAGAGATAGAGAAGCGTTTCCATCAGGCTTCCACCAGTTTGCGCCGGCGGTGGACCGACCGCAAGACGCGCCGGAACCACCCCTCACCCGCTGTCAGCCTCATCGCGTTCCCGATGACGAGCAACGACGATCCGGACATGGCGATGGCTGCGATGAGCGGAGTGACATGCCCCATGATTGCGATCGGAACCGCAATGATGTTGTAGCCGATCGCCAGCGTGAAATTCTGCTTTACCAGCCTTTCGGCGTGCTTTGCGATCTTCAAAGCAAGCGGAACTGCTTTCAAGCTGTCACGCAGGAAGATGAAGTCCGCCGCACTCCTTCCGATATCGGCCGCCGATGCGGGAGCCATGGAAACATGGGCGGCCATCATCGCAGGCGCGTCGTTGATGCCGTCCCCGACCATGAGCGTATGCGCGCCTGCCGCCTTGAGATGTTGCAGGCGTTTCACCTTGTCGACGGGTAGCACACCAGCGCTGAAGGCATGGACGGAGAGCTGCGAGGCGACCTGCGCGACGGCCGATTTCTTGTCGCCCGACAGTATTTCCATCCGAATACCCTCTCGACGCAACTGGTCGACGGCACGGCCAGCGTCCTTCCTGAGGACGTCTATGAAATCGAATGAAACGACCATTCTGCCATCCTTCGACAGCACCGTGCCGACCGTCGTGCGGTTTGGAAGAAATGGGATCGTCGCCCAAGTTGCCCTGCCCAGCCTCCAGGTGTGCCCTCCCGCTTTGCCCTCGACACCAAGTCCGGGGTATTCCTTCACAGCCTCCAGCCGGACATCTGAAATGTGAAGATGCGCCTTCGAGATGGCACAGGAAAAAGGATGAAGCGACGAGCGCGCGAGCGCGACAGCGATGCCCAACGCGTCGCCGCCCCCGTCGGACGCCGACTGCAGGATAGGACTCCCGGTCGTCAACGTGCCTGTCTTGTCAAAGACGACAGTGTCGATTTCGGCAAGCCGCTCGAGCCCCCCACCATCCTTCACCATGATCCCGCTCTCGAAAAGCCTGCGCGCAGCGACGACCTGGACGATGGGAACCGCAAGGCCGAGAGCGCATGGACATGTAATAATGAGGACGGCGGTTGCGACAGTAATGGCGTGGTGCCAGTCGCCCGTTGCGATCATCCAGCCGACAAATGTCGCCAGCGCTGTGACGTGCACCACAGGCGAGTACATTGCGGACGCCCTGTCAGCCAGTCGCCTGTAGGTTCCTCGCCCATGCTCTGCGGCCTCCATGAGGCTAACCATCTCGGCGAGGAACGAATTCTTTGCGGCAGCCGTGGCTCTGATAATCAGGGGGCCCGAGAGGTTGTGCGTCCCCGCCAGGATCTCCGTGCCAGATGAAACGCTTCGAGCCGCGCTCTCACCCGTTGCCAGAGAGCAGTCCAGCTTCGATACGCCATCGATCACCGTGGCATTGACTGGAATTCTTTCGCCCGCCGAAATCACGAGTTCCATGCCCGGCTCGATCTCACCGATCGGCAGATACTCACGGCCGCCGTCCCTGGTAATACGAACAGCTCCTCGGGGCGACAGGCGGACGAGCCCGCTCACTGCGGCCCGTGCCCTGCCCCGCATGACATGGTCGAGAGTCCGCCCGATCAACAGGAAAAACAGAAGCGATACCGAAGCATCGAAGTAGGCATACTCTCCATGCGTGATGGTCTCGTAAAGACTGGTGGAATAGGCCAGCGACACGCCAATTGCGATCGGCACGTCCATATTCATCCGGCCATGCCGCAGGGCATTCCAAGCTGAGCGGAAATAGATGCGTCCGGCAAACACGATGACCGGAATGGCTATGAGGGCAGACACCCAGTGGAAGAGATCGCGGGTAGCGCCTTCAGCGCCGGACCAAACCGATACAGAGAGAAGCATAATATTGCCAGTAGCAAACCCTGAGATGGCGACAGCCAGCAAGAGCTCGGAAAGAGTCTTGTCTTTACCGGATACGAAATCGTCGGTCAGATGCGTTGGGTATCCAAGGGAATCCAGCTTCTGGATCATCGGTGGCGCAACAGGCCCTTTCCATTTGACCGCGACCCTTTTGGTTGAGAGATTCACTCGCGCCGAGACCACGTTCTCGAGCGACGCCAATCCAGTCTCGATCGTGGACATGCATGCTGCACAGTGCATCGACGGAACGGAAAGGTCGGTCTGGAAATTCCCGTCTCCGAGCTTCTTTGCTGCAAACATGATTTCGTCGGCGGAGGGGCCTGCCATCTTTAAGGCCTCAATGTCCATTGCCATTTCCGCGGAAGGCGCGCAGCAAGTCATTGAAATTCTCCGTTGCGGATCGTGATCCTACGGACGTCGCGGTATGGAACCCTTCGTCCGACCTCGCTGTCAATCTGGACATTCCATGTGCCATCACGGGACGCGTGCGCTGCCTCGAACGTGCCGTCGCCCGCTGGCCGCAAGTCAACGTTCCAATCCGCAGCCTCATAGGAAGGGTGCCGGAACTGGACCGAGACAGAGGCTACGGACACTGGTTTGCCATCGTGGTCAGTCAGGCTATACCGGATTGTGCCGTCGACGATCTTGAAAGCGGCAACCCACTGAAGGGCAACCTGTTCCCGACTCTGTTTCAATCTACCGTTGAACTCCTGGCTGGCGACATAACTGTTCTCGACAACAAGCCCACCGAAGGAAGAACCGGCCAACCTCGCCATTACGACATTGACCGCGATGATCGCTCCGAAAAACGCAACCATGATCATCAGCATGTGCCGCCCGGTGAACTCTTTTGCGTGTCGTTGCGTACTCACTGCGGTTTCTCCGGTGAATTGAAGATGGCGGTGTATTCGGCCCGCTCGCCCGTCGATGGATCGGTTACGACAAACTCAAAGGCGTTCGCCCCGCCCGGAAGGTGCTTTGGATCAGCCCGCACGAAAACCCTGATCGTCTTCAACCTGTCGGGCTCTAGCGTGACTTCGGTTTCAAGAACGTTGGTCGCTTCTGCACCCGCCACGGTCATGGAGGCTCCGGAAAAGCCGTCGTCGAGCTTCAGAACGACTGTCCGTGGCTGTGGCACCATGTTGAGCAGCTTGACCGTGTATCCGTTTCGGATCGCACCATCCGAAAGCCGGACGAACAGCGGATTGCGGTCATGGAGAACGTTGAGTTCGAGCCGGTCCCTGGTGGCGAGGGCGAAGGCGATCGACATCCCGACAGCGCTCCATGCTCCGAAATAGATAAATGTGCGAAGGCGCAGCAGCTTGCCGATATGGAAATGCGCCAGTTTGTCCGAAAAAGCTCCGTCGGGATTGCGGACGAGCTCTGGGGTGACGCCACACGTTCCAGAGCGGGTTGCGATATCCATGTTTGCATTATATTCGTTCAGCGTCGAATAGCTTATGAGACCGCGCTCCTTTCCGAGCCGCCCCATGACGTCGTCGCAGGCGTCGATGCAAAGCGCACACGTAATGCATTCCAGCTGCTGGCCGTCGCGAATGTCTATGCCCATGGGACAAACCGCCACGCAGGCATTACAATCGACACAATCTCCGACGCTTGCGCCCGTCGCAATCACCCGTTTGGAATGACGTGAGCGCGGCTCGCCACGCCAGTCGTTGTAGGTCACGGTCAGCGACGTTTCGTCGAGCATGGCGGCCTGGATGCGCGGCCAGGGGCACATGTACGTGCAGACTTGCTCGCGCATCAGTCCGCCGAACACATAGGTTGTCGTCGTCAAAATGGCTACGGTCGCATAGGCTGTCGGAACAGCGTTGCCGGTAAGGAAGTCCCTGGCCAGAGTGGGAGCATCCGCGAAATAGAAGATCCAAGCGCCCCCGGTCAGAACGGCGACGACAAGCCATGTTGCATGCTTGATGGCTCGGATGCGAAGCTTGGTGAAAGACCAAGGCGCAGTATCGAGCTTCATGCGAGCGTTGCGGTCGCCTTCAAAATAGCGCTCGATGACCAGAAACAGATCGACCCAGACAGTCTGCGGACAGGCGTAGCCGCACCAGGCACGGCCAACGGTCGACGTCAGCAGGAACAGTCCGATACCAGCCATCACGAGGAGGCCTGCGACGTATATGAATTCCTGTGGCCAGATCTCGATAAAGAAGAAATAGAAGCGGCGGCTCGAAAGGTCGATGAGAACCGCCTGATCGGGTGCGAACGGACCCCGGTCCCAACGGATCCATGGGACGAAATAGTAAATGCCAAGCGTGATGGCCATCACGATCCATTTGAACTGCCGAAATGATCCTGATGCCCGCTTCGGGAAGATTTTCTTGCGGCGGGCGTACAGCGGCTGGCGGTTGGCGGCCGAATTGGTCGCGACGGCATCCAGCCTTGTCATATCCTGATTTTGCATGAACCGCCCACCTTCATTCAAACTCACCAACTCCACAAAAAATGGCTGGCACGAATCCATCATGCCAGCCGAGCGGAAGACCCAACTTGATCGAGATCAAACAATCTACTTTTCACCACCGCCGAGCGAGTGGACGAAGGCCGCGAGCTCCTTAACGGCCGTTTCTCCAAGACGCGCGTCCCAGGCAGGCATCACGCCAGCCCGCGGGGCGCGAACCTGTGTAGCGATGGCATCCTCGCCAGACCCATAAAGCCAAATGGCATCGGTGAGGTCCGGTGCCCCCATCTCCTTGTTGCCTTTGGCGTTGTCACCGTGACATGCGGCGCAATTTTCCGCGAAGATGGTCTTGCCGGGTTCGACAAGCGATACATTCTGCACAGGTGCAGAGAGGCTTGCGACAAAGGTGCTCACCTGAGAGATCTGGTCGCCGTCCAGTACGTCGGCGAACGGCGGCATGATGGAGTCCCTGGTTTCGCCATCCTTGGTGAACCGGATGCCGTGCGCAACCGTCTGCTGTATCTGGTCGCCAGTCCCGCCCCACAGCCAGTCGTCGTCGTTTAGGTTCGGGAACCCCTTGGAGCCTTCCGCACCGGAACCGTGGCACTGGACGCAGTTCATCTTGAACGCGGCACCGCCCGCGGCAACGGCAACGCTGCGAAGCTCGTCGTCTGCAAGGATGTCATCGATAGACTTCTCCTTGATCGCGGCCATGTATCCGCGGTTAGAATTGTCGGCCGCAGCAAGATCCTTTCTGACCTCGCTTCTGCTCGAATATCCGAGCAGGCCTTCCGTCGAACCTGTCAGAAGCGGCCAGGCGGGATAGGCCACGGCGTAAAGCAGCGCCCAGACGATGGTCGTGTAGAACGTCCAGACCCACCAGCGGGGCATCGGATTGTCGAGTTCGCGGATGCCGTCCCATTCGTGTCCGGTAGTCGATACGCCGGAAACCTCGTCAACATGCCTATCGCTCATCACAGTCGTCCTTCAGCGGAATGAGTGCGGCCTCGGCGCTGGCGTCCCGGCTTCCGGGACGAAAGACGAAAGCCGACGCGGAAATGAAAAATACCAGCATCGCCAGAAGGCCCCAGCTATCGGCAAAGGTTCGCATCGTGTGGTAGTCCATTGTCTTTCTCCTCAGCGGTCGCCACCGGTTTCGTCGTATGTCTTGAAGTCCACCAGCGTGCCGAGCATCTGGAGGTAGGCGACGAGCGCATCCATTTCGGTCAGCGCCTGCGGATCTCCGTCGAAGTCTCCGCTTTTTGCCTTGGGATAGCGGGCGTCGAACGCCGAGGTGTCTGCATCCGGCGTGGACTGCGTCTTCGCATCCTCGACTGCGGCGTCGATCATTTCCTGCGAATAGGGAACGCCTACGTGCGCATTTGCAGTCAGATGCGCCGACAGGTCGTTGATCTGTAGCGGGGTGGACTTCAAGAAGGCGTAGCTCGGCATGATCGACTCGGGCACCACGGACTTCGGGTCAGCCAGGTGCTGGGCGTGCCACTCGTTCGAGTACCTTTCGCCGACCCTTGCGAGATCCGGCCCCGTACGCTTGGATCCCCACTGGAAGGGATGGTCGTACATGGACTCTGCGGCAAGGCTGTAGTGTCCGTAGCGCTCGACCTCGTCGCGGAACGGCCGGATCATCTGGCTGTGACAGACGTAGCATCCTTCCCGCACGTAGATGTTGCGACCCGCGAGTTCCAACGGCGTGTAGGGACGCATGCCCTCCACCTTTTCGATGGTGTTCTGCAGGTAGAACAGCGGGGCAATCTCGACGATGCCGCCGATGGTGACCACGAGGAGCGAACCAATCAGCAGAAGAGTTGCATTTCGCTCAATGATCGCGTGTTTGTCCATTAAGGCCATGTCGGGCTCCTATTCGGCAGGCTGGGGGGCAGGAAGCGTTCCGCCGATCGGAGCTTCGTCGCGTTGATATCCAAGGATGGTCATGGTGATGTTGAAGGGCATCAAGAGTGCCCCGGACAGAAAGAGGGCACCACCCAGCGCGCGGATCAGATAGTAGGGGTGGAGCGCCGCAACGCTTTCGACGAAAGAGTAGACCAGGAACCCCTGCTCGTCGTGTTCGCGCCACATCAGGCCCTGCTGGATGCCGGAAACCCACATTACGGCGGCGTAGACGACGATGCCGAGGGTTGCCAGCCACAAGTGCCAGCTCACCATGCGCATCGAGTAGAGGCGTTCCCGCGCCCAGAGCTTCGGCACCATGTAGTAGAGTGCCGCGAAAGCGATCAGACCGTTCCAGCCAAGCGCACCGGAGTGGACGTGACCGATGGTCCAGTCCGTGTAGTGTGACAGCGAGTTCACCGTCTTGATCGACATCATCGGGCCTTCGAAGGTCGACATGCCGTAGAAGGCGATGGCTGCTACCATCATGCGGATGATCGGATCAGTACGAAGCTTGTCCCACGCGCCCGACAAGGTCATCAGGCCGTTGATCATGCCGCCCCAGGACGGCATCCACAACATGATGGAGAAGACCATTCCGAGCGTCTGCGCCCAGTCGGGCAGCGCCGTGAAATGGAGATGATGCGGACCAGCCCAGATATAGAGGAAAATCAGCGCCCAGAAGTGGATGATCGACAGGCGATAGGAGTAGACCGGCCGGTTAGCCTGCTTGGGCACGAAATAGTACATCATGCCAAGGAAGCCCGCAGTCAGGAAGAAGCCGACCGCATTGTGGCCGTACCACCACTGCGTCAGGGCATCCTGAACACCTGAAAAGGCCGAGTAGCTCTTCGAACCCAGAAACGATACGGGCATGCTGAGATTGTTGACAAGGTGCAGCATCGCAACAGTGACGATGAACGCGAGGTAGAACCAGTTGGCCACATAGATATGCGGCTCCTTGCGCTTGACGATGGTTCCGAGAAAGACGACCAGATAGGCTACCCATACGATGGTCAGCCAGATATCGACATACCATTCCGGCTCGGCGTATTCGCGGCTCTCGCTGATGCCGAGAAGGTATCCAGTGGCGGCCATGACGATGAAAAGCTGGTAGCCCCAGAAGACGAACCACGCGAGATCACCGCCAAACAGACGCGCCCGCGACGTTCTTTGGACGATGTAAAGTGACGTACAAATCAAAGCGTTGCCACAGAATGCGAAGATTACACCTGACGTGTGTAGCGGCCGCATCCGCCCGAAATTGAACCATGGTTCGATGTTCAAGGCGGGATAAGTGAGCTGGAGAGCGACGATAACGCCGACGAGCAAGCCGACAACCGCCCAGAACATGGTGGCGATCACGCCGTAACGCACCGGTCCGTCCATGTAGGCGGACGGATCGACTGGAGCTGCGCGCTGGAAGTTCTCCCGGCGCAGCAGCACGATGACCGAAATGACCAGCACGATGGCCAAGACCCACATGTGGTTCGCGAATGCCTTGTCATGCGCGAAGGCGGCGGCAAGAATTGCCAGGAAGCTGAAAACTCCCAGACCGACGATAGACGTTGCGTGCCTCATGGAAAAATCCCCGACTCTTTGGTTGTCGGAGATTTCCCTCATTTGGATCGTGATGGCCTTGATCTATATCAAGGAAATCGCATTCGACATGAAGCAGTCTCTGTGATCGAAGGAAGTCAGGAGCGGAACCATGTCAGTCTGCCACGATGAAAGCACAGCGCATCGGCGGTCATGCGAAATCAGATGTCTGTCGAGCGAAGAACTCGGCAAGCGGGGTCTGGTAGAGGCGATGACCTTGATCCACGACAAGAAAGTGGGTTTGTGCGAGGAGCTCGAGCACATTGCCGATTGCCTTCCCTCGAATGTCGATGAATTGACGTGCCTTTCAGTTGCCGCGAAGCTGATGCCCATCCTTCGCCTGGCACACGAATACGAGGAAAGCGTCATATTCCCGGCCTATGAGAAGGCGATAGCAGGCACTGGCCAGAGCATGTCCGTCGACAGGCTGCGTGGTGAACATATATCAGACGAGTGCTTTGCCGCGGATTTGACGGTAATTCTGTTGAAAATTGGCCATGGCGGCTATGTCGATCAGGCCGAAACGTTCGGATTCATGCTGCGCGGCTTCTTCGACAGCCTGCGGCGTCACGTGGCATTCGAGAACGAACACGTTGCGCCCATCATCAGGAACAGCATTCTCAACAACCAGAGAAAGTTTTCAGGCGAGCTGGGTTGTTGACGACGATATGCCTGCTTTGCCTGACCTGGATAACACCGTCCACACGGAGCTTCGTCAGCTGACGGCTTACGGTTTCGATGGTCAGGCCGAGGAAGTCGGCGATCTCCAATCGTGACATCGGCAGGTCGAATGCGATCACTTCCGATTGTGGCTGCAGAGCGGGGTCAATGTAGTTCGAGATCAAAAGCAGATAGCTCGCGACCCTCTCCAGCGCATTCTTTCTACCAAGAGTCAGCATCCAGTCCCTCGCTTCATCGAGTTCACGCAGCGCCTGCTTCAGCAGGCTGTGCTCAAGTTGTGGCGACTGTTTGATCAGAGCCTCGAGCGTGCGCTTGGGAAAAGAGCAGAGGACGACATTGGTGGCGGCTTGCGCGGAGACAGCGCTCTCAGCCTGGAAAGGCCGGCCCAGGAAGTCCGGAGCGAACTGAAGACCCACTATCTGTTCGCGGCCGTCGGGCAGGCCCTTGATGAGCTTGACCACCCCGGAAAGGATGTTGGCATAACCATCGATGATCTCGGCATCGCCGACTAGCTCCGCCCCTGTTTCCAACCGCTTCTTCGTAGACGTCTTCGAGAGTGCCATAAGCTGGTCCGCGTCGAGTGCGCCACATACGCCGCGGAGCCTGGCCTCGCAGGCAACGCAGAGAACCGGAACTTCGGACGTATGCACGTCCTGTCGGTGGTTCATCGCAAATCCATCCTATATCCTCCGAGGGTCTTCGAGACTGCCATATAGTCAGCATTTATTTTTCGAAGATTTGATCGAGATCAATTTCTAGCCAACATCCAACATCTCGCGCAGCTTCATTTGGTCGCGGATGCCAAACCTGTGGAGGGCAATGAGATCGGACAGAGTCTGATTTACGCGAAGGTCGTGTTTCAATCTGGTTCGAACACGTTGTGAAAATGCCTACCCATCGAGGATCAAGGGTCTCTGCCGTCATTGCAAGCCGAAGGGAATTTGGCGTTGATTTGATTCCCATCAATGATCTTCGTCGTCAAATACGCTCTAATTGACGCTGTCGGCGAGTGGTCCGGTGTCCGGCAAGCCTGCCGTCGCCAGTCTTTCGATGCGTCCCCGTGATGAACGCCGGAGAGATCTGCGAACCGCAACGAAACCCAAAGTCTGGGAAGGAGTCCAAACAATGATTAAATCGCCTGCGAAACTGCAAGTCAAAACCGAGTCCACGACACCGGTGGCGACCGGGCAATCCTGGAGTCTATTGGATAACCTGCGTCAGGATATCGATCGCCTGTTCGATGACTTCCATCCCCTGTCATGGCGCTCCCCCTTCAGCCGCGCACTCAGAGGCGACCCTACCTCGGCCGGCACCCGGTGGCAGGTCGCTCCGGCTGTCGACGTCGTCGAAAGGGACAAGGAATACGAGATTTCTGCCGAACTGCCCGGAATGGATGAAACCAATATCGAGGTCACAGTCTCGAGCGGCATGCTGACGCTCAAAGGCGAAAAGACCGAGGAGAAGGAGGAAAAAGAAAAGGACTACTACCTCTCCGAACGCAGCTACGGCTCGTTCCAACGCAGCTTTCCCATCCCCGATGTCGTCGACGCCAACAAGATCGAGGCGTCCTTCACAAAGGGGCTGCTGACGATCAAGTTGCCGAAATCGGCAGAAGCTCAAACAAACGAAAAGAAAATCGCCATCAAATCGGCCTGATCAGATTCAGACGATCACTGGCGCGCCGTCGACGGAACGGCGCGCTCGCACAAATCGTCGAAACGTGTTGGAGCACCGACCAGGAGCAGTAGTATTGCCAACCGGTGCTCAAACTTGGCGTCTGCCGAAAGCTCCGTTTTTTTTGCGAGAGGCACCGATGCAGCCACGTTTCCACCGTCACGTCCTCCTGAGCAGCCTATCAAATCACATGCAATCGATCCTGGTGGCGGTTGCACTGATCGGGCTTGTTGGCGGATTTGCACTTCAATTGCTGGGCCTGCTCTCGTCATCGCGACTTCTGTGGGGAGGTGCGACAGCACCTGTACTGGCTGTACTCCTTGTGACCGCCGGCAACTCCCTTTTTCGCGGCGACTTCGGCCTGGACCTGATTGCCGCTCTCTCCATGACTGTGGCTCTGGCATTCGGCGAGACGCTGGCTGCAAACGTCGTTGCCCTCATGTATGCCGGTGGGCAAATGCTCGAAGCGTTTGCATCCGGCCGTGCAGCGCAGGAAATGACCGCCTTGCTCGGGCGGGTCCCGCAACGAGCGATGCGCTACAGCGGTGACCGGCTCGAGGAGGTGCCTATCTCCTTACTTGTTCCTGGTGATCGTCTTCTCATTCGACAGGGGGAGGTCGTACCTGTCGATGGTTCGATCATATCGGGATCCGCCCTGCTGGATCAGTCGGTCCTGACTGGTGAGTCCCTCCCCGTAGAACGCTGGCCCCAAGATGAAGCCCTCAGCGGCAGTACCTCGCTCGGTCGCGCCTTCGACATGCAGGTTCTCCGGGCGGCGGCCGAGAGCACCTATGCGGGCATCCTGCGACTGGTGGAGGCTGCACAGAAAAGCAAAGCGCCGATGACGCGCCTGGCGGATCGCTATGCCGTCGTGTTTCTTCTGCTGACGATTGGGTTGTCCGTCGCAGCATGGCTTCTGTCCGGCGAGCCTCGCCGCGCACTGGCGGTCCTTGTTGTGGCAACCCCCTGCCCGTTGATCCTTGCCGTACCGATTGCCCTCGTTTCAGGCCTCTCCCGTTCTGCAAAAATTGGGGTCCTGATAAAAGGAGGCGATGTTCTTGAGGCGCTCAGCCGCGTGCGTGTGGCTGTGCTCGACAAGACCGGCACGTTGACCTTCGGCTCTGCCGAAATCGTCGAAATTCGTTCGGCTCACCGGATCACGGATGCCGAACTTCTGCGACTGGCGGCCTCGCTTGACCAGGCTTCGAACCACGTGATGGCGGCAGCGCTCGTCGCCGCGGCGCACAAGCGCGGGCTGCGGCTGTCGTCACCCATTAATGTTCGAGAAAATGCCGGCGCAGGGTTGGAAGGCCTCGTCGAGGGAAAAAGGGTCGTCATTGGCGGAAGCAGTTACGTTGCCGCCAACAGCAACGAAGGCGACCCGAGATCGTTTCGCTCAGCTGTAAAACCGGGTCAAATGGTGGTAGCTGTAGCAATTGACGGCATCGTTTCCGGGATAATCGTCATGGCCGATCAAGTCAGAACTGACGCGGCCACAGCCATTGCCCGTTTCCGGGAAACAGGGATTTCAGAGATCATTCTTGCAACGGGGGATCGTCTCGACGTTGCGTCCGTCATCAGCGACGGACTGGGAATTGACCAGGTTCTCGCGGATCTTGTGCCGGAGCAGAAAGTAGAGGCTGTTCAAGCTGCTCGTCGATTCGGCCCTGTGATGATGGTCGGTGATGGCGTGAATGACGCCCCGGCTCTTGCATCTGCGGATGTCGGTGTCGCCATGGGGGCACGCGGTGCGGCCGCCTCCTCCGAAGCCGCCGGTGTGGTCCTGCTCGTCGACAATCTTACGCCTCTCGCGCAGGCGATCGTGATCGCGCACCGGACGCTTGCAATCGCGCGGCAAAGTGTGATCGCCGGTCTCGGTCTTTCGTTGGCCGCAATGTTTTTGGCAGCTTTCGGTTACCTCCCGCCGGTCCAGGGCGCACTGCTGCAGGAGATCATCGATCTCGCAGTCATCCTCAACGCAATGCGTGCGCTACGGTGAGGAGGCTGGAAATCCCGGACCGGCGATCTCGCCGTCTGCCGTCTTCTTGTCTTCCGGAATCTCCTTCTTGGTGTTTTCCACCCCACAACCGAAGGACGGTAGCCGCCGCCGATAACTACAGCTGCATAATTCCTTAAATCGATTCCGATTTAAGGAATTATGCAGTAGGCGATTGACCTAAATCAGCTGGAGCAGACCAAGATGCCGGCCGATTGCGTACCGCCCGGCATCTTGGAAAAACTGCATCAATGGGTCATCAGCACGGGGACAATCGACGACTCGAGCATTGCCTTCGTGACACCGCCGAAAAGGCGCTCCCTCAGACGCGAGTGACTATAGCCACCCATCACCAGCAGATCGGCCGAAACGTCAAGCGCATGCTGATTGAGGACTTCCGCAACGGGCCTGCCGCCGCTCGCGAGCCGGTCTACCGTGACCGCGATGCCATGCCGTGCAAGATAGGCGGCAACATCGGCACCGGGCTCCTCTCCGTTTCTCGCGGAAGATGCCTGAGGGTCAACGAGGGTCACATGAACGTCGGCATGCTTCATCATGTCGACCGCTTCGCGCGCGGCCCTGGCAGCTTCCAGCCGGGAGTCCCAGGCAAGTACGATCGTCTTGGGAGAAAGCGTTGGCGTGCCGCGCTTTGGGACAATGAAGACAGGCCGCGCGGACTTGAAAAGGCAGCCGTCGATGGCGCGCGCCCGGAGTTCCGGATCCAGTTTAAGGCCCGGCCCAAGCACCGCGATATCGGCATAGGAGGCTCGCTCCCCGATCTCATCGTCGGACCATGCCATCTCCGTGTAGATCGTGTCGACGTCGAAAGATATGCCGGTTTGGGCAAGCAAGGCCTTGGCATTTACCGCCTGTTGCTCAAGTTTCGCAATTTCGCGGTTGCGTTCTTCGAGCCAACTGACCGACACTGTGGCCGCATATTCACCAATCGGCGGTGGTGCCGACAAGGCGACTATCAGGGCGGAGAGATGTGCGCCGGCCGGACCGCATAGCTCGGCCGCTGCCCGCAGATCATCATCGGACTGATGAACTCCAGTCACACTGAGAATAGTTTTGTAGCTCATTGAATTTCCCCTTCGAAGACCGTTGAACTGTGAGTTCGCAGCATAGGCCCTCCTGCCACGGCCACATTGATCTTGATCAAGGATTTCCGCGCGATTAGTCAGGAAGAGTGCTTCGGATCCAGAGCCGCCAGGAACCAGCAAGGATCCTGCTTGTGCGGCACGACGACGAACCAAAATTCCCCGCACATTTTGACCATTTCCTGGTTTTCGCTGAGCACGCTGCCTTCGATACGCCTCGGGCCGCCCGCCATGGCAACGTCCCTCAAGTGGGCAAGGAGCACACACCCGATGCCCTGGTCCTACAGGCCGGTCCCGCACAAGCAGTCCGTGCTCGGCAATCTCATGGTTGGGTCACGAGAGTAGGGCAATTAAACCGCCCTTTGCGCGCTTCTCTTGATCTGAAATCCTAGCTCCACAAAACCTTCACGGACGCTGACGCAAGACGCCGATAAAGATCGCGACGGCGCGTAATAGGCCACCAGCCATAAAGAAAGATTTCGAGAGCGCGCCAGTTTGCAACCCATCCAAAAATCAGCAGGCTTTCGCTGACCACGCGCGAGAACTGGGCCGTCCCTGTCAAATTGCTGACCATCTGGCTTGCAATGAGGCTGAAAGCCAAAATCGGGATGCCGATAATCAACGCGCGCCGTCCCTCCCGAAGCAACTCCCGCAATTCCCGATTGGCTTGGGTGGTACGGCCCTCGAAGTTGTATTTCACAGCATGCGTGACAGTTTGCTCGGTTTCAGAATTTGCCTCTTCCTTCGGCAATTGGATAACAATTTCAATCGGCACGTTCGCGGGCGCCTCCTGTGCCCACTCGACGATAAATCGCTCCGCATCGTCGTCGAGGTCGCGTTCCCTGAACGGCGTGGGGTCCAGGGAGTTGAAAAGGCGTGCTATTCGGTCGATCTGGATTAGGATTGTGTAATGTCTGGCTTGCATGAAGTTCACCGCAGTTAATGCACTCACCGACATGGAGGGCTAGCGGCGACCTTTTCGTATTCGACGCCTCGTCTTGTCCCATACGTCAACGGGCACAGCTCAAGTTTGAGGCACATCAAGTCGCATACAACTTTTGCCGCTATACTAACCGATGATTTGAAACCCCGGCAAAGGATCTGCTCCTGATGTCTCATCAGCCGATTATCCATTTTCATGGCGCAGCAGGCACAGTCACCGGATCCTGCTATCTTATCGAATTTCGAGAAACTCGCATCCTTGTCGATTGCGGTCTGTTCCAAGGCTCCAAGACGGAAAAGGAACTTAATTATAGGACCTTCCCCTTTGACCCTCGGATGATCGACGCGGTCATTTTAACCCACGCGCATATCGACCACTCCGGGCTGTTGCCGAAGCTCGCCAAAGCCGGATTCGACGGGCCGATCTTTGCAACGCCCGGAACGATCGATCTCTGCTCCGTTATGCTGCCTGACTCCGCCCACATCCAGGAAAGCGAAGTCGAGCACCTGAACCGCCGCAACCGACGTCGTGATCGCCTGACGGTCGCGCCAATCTACACCGCTGAGGACGCAGCCGTTGCCGTGACGTTGATGCGCGCGGTGGAACTCGAAGTATGGGAGACAGCGGCGGAGGGCATCCGTTTCAGGTTCTGGAACGCCGGCCACCTGCTCGGGTCCGCCTCGGTGGAAATGGAAATCGCCGGTTCCCCCACGGTAAGGGTGCTTTTCTCCGGCGACATCGGCCCCAGCCACAAACTTCTGCAATTCGACCCGGAAGCCCCAGCGGGCTGCGACTATGTCGTCTGCGAAAGCACCTACGGCGCTACAGACCGCATCGAAGCCACAGACCCAACTCGGCGCGAGGCATTGCGCGCGGAGGTCGTGGCGGCGACGCATCCCAACGGGGCACTGCTCATCCCTTCCTTCGCGGTCGAACGCACGCAAGAACTCCTCGCCGATCTGGTGTACCTGATGCAGGCTGGCGAGATCGCAACGTGCCCGATCATAATCGACTCACCGCTGGCCACGCGAGCCAGCGCTGTATTTCGCAAACATGCACGGGATTTGGAGAACGGCGCATTGCTGGCCAAGGCCATGCAGGCCAGAAACGTGCGGTTCACCGAGACCGTCGAGCAATCCAAGGCTGTCGATTTCATCAAGGGATTTCATATCGTCATTGCCGCAAGCGGTATGTGCGAGGCGGGACGCATCCGCCATCGGCTGAAGAACTGGCTATGGCGGGACGAAGCTACAGTGCTGCTTGTCGGATATCAGGCGGCGGGAACGCTGGGTCGCATTCTCGAGGATGGTGCCTCGATGGTCCGCATTCAGGGAGATGACATAAAGGTTCGCGCACGTATTCGCAGGCTCGATATTTACAGCGGTCACGCCGATGGACCGGAACTGGCTGAATGGGTGCGCGCGCGCCAACCTGTTCGGTCCGGTGTCTTTCTCGTCCATGGAGAAGACACAGGAATTCTAGGTCTTCGGCAGCGCCTCTTGGCTTTCCTGCCGGAGCAACGGATCACGTCTCCCCTTTTGGACGCAGCGTTTCGACTGACACCGGAGGGAGCGGTCCATATAACCGATGCGGTGCAGCCGCCGCGCATCGACCCTGTTCGCGTCGGCAATATGGACTGGCACAACGACCTACAATCACTTGTCCTTGATCTACAGGATAAATTGGCAAGGAGTGCCGACGAGAAAGCGAGAGGCGTGGTCATCCGTAAACTGCGACAGGCGCTGGCGGAGTAGTTTCCTCTGTCGGACAATCGTATTTTCGATCGGCAGGCGTATGATGGGCAAGACTTTCTCGTGTGACGGGCCACAAAGTTTCCTTTTCTTGATCCTGGTCAATGAGCAAAGCCCATAGCTGCGTATTCTGTAACCGTTATGGGGGTCGCAGCCAACGCGCGCAGAAGGCGTTGCCGGGATCAAGTCGGCCACAACTGAGTGAGAATGAAAATGAAAATTATGGCGATAAAACAAGATCTCGAAGATCGCCGTCGCGGCATTGAGCGGCGGCTGGCAGCGATTGAGAGCGACCTTGGTAGACAACTAGATGCCGACAGCGACGACCGCGCAATCGAAACGGAGAATGACGAAGTCCTCATGGGCATGGAACGGAGCGGCCGCGAAGAATTGAAGGCGATTTCATCGGCGCTTGATCGCATAGAAAGTGGAACCTACGGCCGATGCGTCCTTTGCGACGCCGAAATCGGCGAACAGCGGCTCGAAGCCCTGCCCTTCTCGCCCTATTGCGTCGAATGCGCGCGCGGCGCAGCTCAATAGCAATTAGGACTGCCGGATCGGATCCGAAAGTTTCACTTGGCGGAAGAGAACGGCGCACCAGAAGTCAATATCGGATGGAAGGCCATCGCTCTTGCGGTCAGGACGCCACCGAAGCGCTGTCTAGCCAGCTCCAAGGAGAAGCAAAATGGAAGTTCACGACACCGATGACGACCTTACCACACGCACTGGATTCCGCTTCCACGTCCGGCACGCCACGCCACAGGACAGTGCAATCGTTGCGGAATTCTTCACACATGTAACGCCGGAAGACCTCCGATTTCGGTTTCTCGCTGGAATGAAGGCAGTGTCCCACGAAAGGCTCGCCGAAATAACACGCATTGACGATCCGCACGTCGTCAATTTTCTTGCCCTATCTCCCAGCGAAACGCTGCTTGCGGTGGCAATGCTGGCGACCGACAAGAATGGTCAGCGAGGCGAGGTCGCACTCACAATCCGCGACGATTTCAAACACCAGGGAATAAGCTGGGAAATGCTTGCCCATATTTGCCGCTATGCGGAACGGCACAAGATCACAAGCATCGAGTCCATCGAAAGTCGTGAGAACCATTCAGCGATCGAGTTGGAGCGGGATATGGGTTTCAAAGCCCTGGACTACGACGACGACCCGACGCTCGTTCTGCTGCGGCGAGAGCTCAACGATACCGATGTAGTCCAAAGCAGTTAGCGCGCCAACGACACCTTCATCATCGCCGTTCTTCTGCTGCACCGCCCCGCCTCACACTATTCTGCGGGGCGGTTCAAAGATCCGAGATAGAACGGGGCAAATTTCCATACGCTATTCTCGCATAAACGATCGCATTTCCTCTTGCGTGACCTTCCCGTTCTTGTCGCCATCAACCTTGTCGAAGATTCGCTTGTGAATGGTGGTTACTTCCTCAAACGAGAGAGCGTTATCGCCATCGGCATCCGCGACGGCAAACATAAACTTCATCATATGCCCGCGCATTGCCCCCATTGGCATTCCGCCCATCATTCCCGATCGCATCATATTCCGGCCCATCATGCCTGGCTGACCATATTGCGTTCCGTGGTCTGGCGTTATCGCACCGTCAGTTTCGGGTGTTTGCGTCTGCGCAAAGGCTACGGCCATCGCGCTTGCGGCAATGAGCGCGGAACCAATGACGCTGCGGATCAATTTGGCTGATGTCATCACGTTTCTCCTCTCCTGAGTGATGTCTACGTCGTCGGCAGGGCTCCATTGTGTTTCTCTTCCGATATGGCCCGCATCAGTATTAACGATTCCGGGGACACCCGCATTGCGCTAAATCAAGCCCCGCCTGCCGATGACGACTTGGCACCGGAAGTAATAGGGATACCATTTTAGGTCTGATGGTTTTTGGCACGTGATGCCGGACCCTCGACGGTTATAGCCTCTGCGACGACCCGCCTCCCCGCCGTGTCGCGCAACCGCATGCCCGAATTTCAGCACCGTAACTATCACGCCGGAAATGTCAGCTATCGCCTTTGCTGGCGTGCCGCCCTGAAACCGCTGAAATCTCGATCGCAAAAAACACATGCGGAGACTTTGAATGGACTGGCTGTTGTTGCGGCTTCAAGGCCCCAGGTTCCCACCAATCGATCTGCAGCTGCAGCAGCGACCATGCATGAATCCTTTCCTGGTTCCGGTTCTCCTCATTCTCCAATTCCCTGAACACGCCGTCGACGATGACGCTCGTCCACTCGTGACCGTGATCGAATTTGTCAATTTCCAGACAGACAAACGGATTTGCCCGCATCATGTCGAGCTTCCGGCCCGGCATCGTGAAACTATAGAGCACATTTCCATCAACGGCGTAGTGTATCGGCACCACGTATGGACGGTCGTCGCGGCAGCAGGCCAGCCGGGCCAGTCGACCCGCCCTTACGAGTTCCATGCAATCGTCCGGCGCTAACTCGTGAATCTTCATGCTGCGGCCTCCTCTGTGCTGTCGTCGCCGACGCGAATGTTCGACGCTTGGAGACGTGTGACCAATCACCTGGATGATAGGCTCACCAGTGGCAAATGGCCAATTGGCGAAAATCTCTATCCCACGTGGACAACGTAAGGATACGACTGTCCGCTGAAGGTTTCTTGATCTGGATCAATGCGCGGAGATTTTAAAAACGCGACACTGTCGCCATGGAGCCATGGAGTGCATCATGTCGCCGGGCAGTGCGGAAATCTTTTTGCAGACCAACGGCAGCGTCGAGCTCAAGTCAACGATTGAAGAGATGAAGTCGTCCTACGGATCCGAGGCAGCGCTTTGCGCCGAGCTGGAAACGATCAGTGAATCCCTGCCGGACCTGATCGACAGGAACCTGTGCGTGTTCACCGTCATCGACCTGCGCCTGCTTCTCGAACGCGAACGGAGGGCAGAAGCGGACTTTGCCCTCCTTGCGCAGTCTGACCAGGCAGATCGCAGGATCGGCACCCTCCGCGTGCCAGAATTCGCGCACACCCTGGATGATAATGGAGCCGAACGCCTTGCAGACCTCCTCGAAAAGATCGGGAATGGGGGGCCGGTCGAAGACCCGGATGCGCTGCGCTTCCAGCTCGCGGCACTCCTCGATGACCTGCGGGATCACATGGCGTTCCAGGAAAACGCGTTGCAAGTCTTTTAGAAGGCCGGGTCAGTCGGGCGGCCGCGATACGCCACGTTGGATATATGCGAACGCCGCAAGAACACTATACTGACGCATGCCTTCTCCTAAGGTCCAATGAGGTCACTCCGGAACGACCTCTGTCGTGCTGGGGTGCGCTTGCTCCGCGTGCAAGCGCTCTGCCTCGGGTGTGACGTTCAACCGGGTCGCTGCAACGTCAGGCGGCAGTCTCCAGACTGGCGGCGGCGCCCCGCGCTTGGTTGGAAACAGCGAGATTGTTGCTGAATCCGGCGCACCCTCGGACGATCTTTGCGAACTGTTCGGCTTTCTCGAGGTCTTGGCTGCAACCGACGTGGCCAGTGAGCGTCACCCAGCGGTCCTCGACCCTTACCCGAAGATCGTTCTGAGGATTCGAGATATTCCATTCGATCATCCGGACCACCCGCCGTGCAATCTCTTCATCGGAATCGAGAAACTCTAAATCGGCGTAGACGTGAATCTTCTGCGCCAGCCCTTTGACATCTGGCAGGTTGATGACAGCAAACTCGGTGATGGCCTTGTGGCTTTCGTCCACGACGTGGCCGGTCAATACGACCACGCCCTGATGCACGGCTACGCCGATGTGGGATGCCGCAATCAAAGGCAGGCGCTCCAACGTAGCCAAGACCAGATTCCGTAGATCGAGATCGTCCATTGCTTGCTTCCCTTCAGGCGCATGCTGCGCTGACGTTGCTTTGAACACGAAAGGGGAAGGCAGTCTTTGACAGGGATCAAACAAATCGGTCGGATGGCGTCCACTTGAACGCGCGTCCGTCCGCGGTGTTTATTTGCAAAGGAGCACAAGCTTTTCCGGCTGGATGATTTCAACGGTCTTGGCACCGTGCAATCGCAAAATCCCTTCCTCGCGGAGCTTTGAAAAACTGCGGGATACCGTTTCGATGGTCATTCCAAGATACTCGCCGATGTCGACGCGCGTCATCTGAAGATCGATGTGGTCGAGGTCGCCCTGGCGTTCCGCAACATCCAGAAGGAACGCCCCCAGTTTTTCAACAGCGCTCTGGCGGCTGACAACGAGTAAATGTTCCTGGGCATGCAACATGCTGCGAAGCGCGAGCGTCATCAGTTCCTGCGATGCCAGCTCCCCTGGAGCATTGGCGAATTTCGACAGCCCGGTATGGACCGTGGCTTCGGCAAAGAAGCTGTGGGTTCGGCCCGCCTCCAGACCGAAGGTCTCTCCGCCAAAATAAAAGGCCACGATCTGGCGGCGGCCGTCTGTGTGCAATCGATACACACGAACCGCACCGAACTCGATCCGGTACAGGGCTCCGGCCTGTTCGCCTTGCGCATAAATCTCACCCTCCGGCGCAAACAGGCTGATCTGCCTGGCGCGCGGAAGGAATGAGGGGGCGAGCGCGCCCTGAGCTCGGACTGGGTGTGATTGGGTTGCGGTGATTACGCCTGCGAACATTGTCGTTTCCCCTTGTGATCGTGAGGAAACTATGGACAAGAGAAGCTGACGGCGAAATTCGGTTGTACCACTAAGGGTTTCTACGTACGCACCCGGCGGAAGTGGCTCACGCCTTCGACGATGTCTGCCCCCTCCAAGGGCTTCGAGATGAGGCGGGTGTTTGCTGATACGTTTGGAGCCGGCATGCCGTCGGTGAGCAGGACGATGCGGCTTGCCGGATCAAGCAAGGACCGCCGAGCATCAACGTCTTCGCGGCAGATATCGACATCCACAATCACGCAGAGCGACGTCTCTATCAATTCCCGAGCAGTCTGCCACGAGCCGTAGGACCGGACCACGTACCCCTCGACTCCGAGCGCAAACGCAAGCGAACGCAGCAAGGCGTCATCAGTGGCGATCGCGACAATGGTCTGTGATAGCTGCAACTCGATATCCCGTTGTCCGCAGACGGGGAACCCGCTGCAAACACTCAAGTAACTTCCGAACCGGAAAACATGCCTTGTTTTAAATCAAGGGAAACGCCGAAAGTCATCAAGTGGGACCGAATCCAGCTGCGAGCGCCATCCTGACAAGTTCGGGCAGGCTCTTCGCCTTCATCTTGCCCATAACATTGGAGCGATGGACCTCCACCGTACGGGGGCTGATATCGAGATCATACGCGATCGACTTGTTCGGCAGCCCGGCAACCACCGCCGACAGCACCTGACGTTCGCGTTCGCTAAGTGTCGCAAGACGCTCGCGGACGTCCTCGACAGAATCTGTAGCGACGCGCTTGTCGCGAAGCTGGTCGGCCGCCCGGCGGATTGCGTCGATGATGACATTGTCTTCGAACGGTTTTTCGATGAAATCGATAGCTCCGGCCTTCATGGCTTCGACGGCCATCGGAACATCGCCGTGCCCCGTGATCACCAGCGAGGGAATTCTATTCGTCAGCATGGACAGATTTCGGATCAGTTCGACGCCCGTCATGTCCGGCATACGAAGGTCGGTTATCAGAACGGCGTCTCGCGCGCCAGGTGCGAACTGCGCGAACGCTGTGGCCGATTCATGCACCCGCACGGCGAACCCGTTCATCGTCAGCATGAACGCAAGCGACTTCCGGACTGGTTCCTCGTCGTCGACGATATGGACGGTGAAATCATCCTTCGACATGGTCGTCTCTCTCATCATAAGCAGGCAGCGTGAATTGGAAGCTCGCGCCCCCAGACGGGGTATGCGAGACGGTCATCGTTCCGCCATGCGCTTCCACGATCCGTTTCGATATCGACAGTCCGATTCCCATTCCTCCAGGCTTCGTGGTCGTAAATGGCTTGAATAGCTGTGCCGAGATTTCCTCGGGAATTCCCGAGCCCGTATCCTCGACGATCAGGGTCACCTGTCCTGGGGCACCTGGCTGGATCCGAACGATCAGCTCCTTTTTAGGAGCGTCCTTCATAGCCTCGATGGCGTTGCGCATCAGATTGGTCAACACCTGTTGGATCTGGATGTGGTCGACCATCACCATCTCCGCTCCTGGGTGATAGTCAAATACGGTCCTGACACCTTTCTCACGAGATCCGACCAAAGCCAGCGCGCCTGCCTCCTCCACTAGTTGTCGGATGTTCTGCGGTGCCTTGTCGGTCTCGCCTTTGCTGACGAACTCACGCAGATGTTTTATGATCTGTCCTGCGCGCAGAGACTGGCTGCCAGCCTCCTCAAGGGCCTCCCTCATCATCACCGCGACGTCGGTGTCCATGTCTCGCAGAAGGCGCGAACACCCGTGCACGTAGTTGGCGATCGCCGAAAGAGGCTGGTTCAGTTCGTGCGCGAGTGTCGACGCCATCTCGCCCATTTCATTGAGGCGGGCCAGTCTGGCAAGCTCACCTTGAATTTCTTCGAGACGGGCAGCGGATTCCTCACGCTCGGTAAGATCTCGGACGAAACCTGTAAAGAATATCTTGTCTCCGGAACGCATCTCGCCGACTGCAAGCTTCATCGGAAACGTGGAACCATCCTTGCGTTGTCCGACGACCACGCGATCGACACCGATGATCCGCTTCTCCCCGGTGCTCAGATACCGGTTGAGATAACCGTCGTGTTCCTTGCGATAGGGCTGTGGCATCAGAATGCGGAGGTTCTGGCCGATGACCTCCTCTTCGGCATAGCCGAACTGCCTGACGGCCGCGGCATTGAAGGACACGATCGTCCCGTCCTGCTCGCTGACGATGGTTGCATCGAGAACGGTGTCCAGAATGGACTTGAGATGAGCCTCCCGCACACTGAGGGCCTTCTCGGCGTTCTTCGCAGCCAGGAGTGCATCTCTCAGCACTTCGCTGATGAGCGCAATAGCGGTGGCAACCACGATGAAGAATCCGAGTTCGACCCATAGCGTTTGGAACGGAGCGCCTGTCCCGGTTTCCATCGCGACCACGACGATGCACAAGAGGCCGGCGACGATCAATGTCGACGTCAACCCACCCACTACCGATACGACGAGCACTGCAGGAATGAACAGATCGACAACCGTCCGACCAGCCAGACCGTTGCGAGCAAGGAAGGCAACGAGAATGGAAAAACAGATCGCCAGCACTGCGAACAGATACGCCTGCCTGCGCGAGATTTTCCTGTCAAGTATCAGCGAAGCAATGCTCGCCCCGGAGGCACCGTTCCTGTGCGGCATCATCTGAGGCTTCACCCGTTACCCTTGTGTCAATAATCAATACGGACCGTGCCGACGTGGCGGGTTGTAGCATGCAGAAAGATGGGGTGTCCACGCGTGGACACCCGTGCAAATTCACCTTGCACGATCACGGGGTGCCGAACAGACGATATTGAAGCCAGGAGACCCCTCCGAGATCCCGCCGGGGCAACCGACCATCTCGTCCGCTTTGGCGTCACCATTTTCGCGGATATCGGTATGAACCGTCTTCCCCACAGCGCCCTCGATGTCCAGTCGGCTAGTTTCGATGTCGACTGGACAAAGCTCGGTCAGAGCCCGAGGGCGGCAATGTCGGCATCAAGCCGTTCACGCGCCCTCTTGGGGAACTTGGCGGTCTTGATCGCGTCCAGGTTGGCAGGCGCGTCCCCGACGACCACGACAGCGATCATGCCCATGCCGACATGGGGCGCGCACTTCACCGCATAAGCTCCGGGAGTGTCGAACGTGATCTTGATGGTCTCGTTCATCTTACCCTTGAAAGACTTTGCGCCTTCCGGAATCAGATCCTTGACGGTCTCTGCGTTATGGCTCTTGTCCGTGGGGATGAAGGTGATGATGTCACCCTTGGCGATCTTGATGCCGCCTGGTTCGAAGACCATCGCGCCGTCCTTGCCCCTGTTCAGCATGTGAACCTCGAAGTCCGCGGCACTGGCCGCGAAGCCGAACGATGCCGCCAGAATGATCGAGCCGACGATAGTCTTAATGAACTTGCTCATGTGAATGCTCCTTGAAACAGAAGCCAACTTGGCTTCGTTGCAAAGGAACATAGCGGAGGTGATCGAATCCAATTTGATCTGAGACAAACGCCGAAGCGAATACCCGTCATTTCTCCAGATCATCCAGACCTTGGAAAGAGAATGGATCGCAGGTCGGTGTACGACTTTGTTCGAGAGCAAACTTTGTCGCATGTCTTTCAGTGCGTTCACTTGCGATGGATCAAAGACATGTCGCGCGCCCACAGCTAACGCTCAAGGAAACCAAATAGGCAGGATAGAGCACCCGATGACCAGGACATTGATCGAGAAGTACGGAGAGGAGCGTCTGCCCCGTTACACGAGCTATCCGACAGCGCCTCTGTTTTCGCCCAACATCGGCCCTGGTGACTGCGTCGAGTGGCTGCAGTCCGTGCCCTCGCGTGAAAGCACCTCCCTCTACCTCCACATCCCCTTCTGCCGCTCGATGTGCTGGTACTGCGGCTGTCACACGACGATCTCCGAAAGAGACCAGCCGATCCTTGACTATCTCGACATCCTGCAGCGGGAGATAGTCCTGGTCGGCGGATCGCGGAATGAACGTCTTGAAGTCGGTAATATCCATTTTGGCGGCGGCACCCCGACGATCGTGCGGCCAGAGGAATTCGTTACGCTGATGGACATTCTGCGTGCAAACTTCGCGGTCTGCACGGACGCCCGCATCGCAGTGGAGATCGATCCCCGGACGCTGACTGGCGAAATGGCAGATGCCCTTGGCCAGACGGGAGTCGGTCGGGCGAGCCTCGGCGTACAGAGCTTCGATCCCATCGTCCAGAAGGCCATAAACCGCATCCAGTCGGCGGAAATCACGGCGGAGGCGGTTTCCCGCCTGCGGGCCAACGGGATCGGGGGGCTCAACTTCGACCTCATCTACGGACTGCCTTTCCAGACGGTGCAGTCCTGTATCGACACTGTCGAGGCCGCGATCACGATGCGGCCGGAGCGGTTCGCCGTCTTCGGCTACGCCCACGTCCCCGGCTTCAAGAAGCATCAGCGGCTGATCGACGAAGCTGCCCTTGCTGGCGCACAGGAAAGGAACGAACAGGCGGAAGCGATCGCCCACGCGCTCATGGCGGCAGGATACAAGCACATTGGCCTGGACCACTTCGCGCGTCCGGAGGACGACCTAGCCATCGCGGCAGACAGCGGCCGACTGCATAGGAATTTCCAGGGATACACCACGGACGAATGCCGGACCTTGATCGGCCTCGGCGCATCGTCGATCGGCAGATTCGCGGAGGGATTCGTTCAGAACGAAGTTCCACTCAGTCTTTATGCGAAGCGCATCGCTGACGGAGGGCTGGCCACCGCCAAGGGATACGCTCTCACCGCGGAGGACCGGTTCCGCGCCTACGTGATCGAGCGGCTGATGTGCGATTTCACCGTCGACATCGCAGGCCTAGCCTCCGTCCACGGCTTTGATTCAGCGCTCCTGTCGAACGGCAACACGAGGCTTCAGGCGTTGATGGACGATGGCGTCGTGACACTCGATGCAGGTCACGTCCGTGTCAGCGACGGCAACCGGTTCATGATCCGCGCGGTGGCATCCGCATTCGATGCCTATTTCGGCAACTCCGGCCGCAGTTTCAGCAAGGCGGCATAGCCACGATCGGAGTTTGTGGGCCGGACCTCTATCCGCCACGCTGCTGCAAGAGCAAAAGGCCCGGCAATCCGCCACTTGCCGGGCCTCCCTAGCCCGTCAGGCCGCGATATGCACTGGGAAGCTTGGAGATATTCCCAACCAGAGCGAAGCCGTTCCGTCCGAACGCTGTTGTTTCGGTGGAACATAACGCGGCTGGTTTTTGGGGCGTTGATCCAGATCAACCACGCACGATATAACGATGTCGCTCCATATCGTTCTCGACCTTGATCTCCGTCAAAGTTCGTCGCTGCGACGTGGCATACATTCGGCGGAGAGCAGTCTATCGATCATCCAATGACATACATCAATGCGTGATGGAAGTTCATCGGTATGCGCTGGTAGAGATACGACATCTAGCGGAAACTGATTTCAGACATGACCTATGCTGCGTTCTCTTTTGCGGTCCTCGCACTCCTGCTTTCTCCGGGCCCCACCAATACATTAATGGGCCTTGCGGGAGCGCAAAACGGGCTTCGCAAGGCCCAACGGCTGATCCCGGCCGAACTGCTCGGTTATCTCACAGCGATCCTGCCGCTGGCCTGGCTGGGATCGGAGGTTCTCGCACGTTGGCAGATCATCGCGATCGTGATGAAACTCGCCGCCGCAGGATGGGTCATGTTCATGGCCGTCAGGCTGTGGCACATGCACGAGAGCGATGGCACCCCGGATAAGGTGACGGCGAAACGCGTCTATCTGACCACCATGCTGAACCCAAAGGCCCTCATATTCGGTTTGGCCCTTCTACCGTCTCCCGGCGATCCCGAATTCGCCTCGAAGCTGGGAATTTTCGGCGTCATGGTGATAACGGTGGCTTTGATTTGGGGCGGCGCTGGTAGCCTTACACGGACGAGAAGCAGTGGCGGCAGGCGACTTTATGTGGTTCAGAGGATCGCCTCCGGCTGGCTGGCCATCGTCTCGATCACGTTGATTGCGGGCGTGATAAGACCCTAGTCTCGGCACAATGAGTATGTACTCCTTCCGTTTCGGCGCGCTAGAAGCCGTCATTCTGAACATCACCATTCTGGAGCTCGAACGTGGCATCCTTGGCGTTCAGCGTCGCGATGCCCGGCACCCTGAATTCGCCGGCCGGATCCTGCCGGTCGATGACGCCGTTGCCACACGGTATGCCCATCTGCATATGCCCGACAGGCGTAATGAAGTCGATGCCCTGATTGTTACGACAGCACTCATTCACGGGCTGACGGTTGTCACGCACAATGTCAAAGACTTCGAGGGGACCGGTGTTATCGTTGCTGATCCCTGGCCGGGGTGATTTTACCGCGTGCGCTTAATCGGACAAATATCTATCAAAACCGCACCGCCTGTCGCCTTCATAAAACGTCCGATAAAATTGCATTATCGGTCGTTATGGTTCAACGTGAGTGGAATGGCCGATATCATCGCGCAGAACCCTGAAAATGCCGTTTCCGAGGCGCTGCACCGTCTCTCAGCACGTGATTGGCGGGTTGCTCGCCTTTAGCCCCTAGGCGACCGCCCGCCCCTCCACTCGCCGGATTGATGGCCTGAACGAAATTTAGGAGGCTGATGCGGGCCGCTCACCTACCGAAACACCACTTCCAAGTTTTGCCGATCCTGCGCAATGACCTGGCAATGGGTTTCAAAGCCTTCGCCTTTTATAGACAGAACGAACTCAGTAGGGATGCCAGCCGAATTGGATACGGTCAGGCCGGCGCTATCGGTTCCGATGGATTTCACTGTGCAGTCCACTGTAGAACGTCGATCGTTGAAGACAATCGACCCTGCTTTCAGAACACGGCGCCGAGAGGCCGTCCTGTGTTCTGCGCTGGTGGACCCCCAGGATGCGCAGCGGTTCCGCCCTCCGGTTTTGGCCTGGTACATCGCAGCATCCGCCTGAGCCAGCAATGTCTCAATATCCTTGCTTACAATCGACAGGGCAGACACACCCAAGCTTGCGGTTACGGTCAGTTCACCGAAATCGCCTCGGACCATCTGCGACGAGATCACTGCTCTCACCTTTTCCGCGACGGACAGCGCGCCTTCCCTGCCCACATGTGGAAGGACTATGGCGAACTCCTCACCACCCAGACGGCCGAAAAGATCGCCGGCTCTCAGCGCCGTCTTGCACGTCGCGGCCACGGCTCGTAACACCTCGTCGCCTGCGGCATGCCCGTAGGTGTCGTTCACGCGCTTGAAATGATCGATGTCCAGCACAATGCAGGCAATGTCATGCTGGTGCCGCAGCGCCAGGGAGATGAGTTGGTCGGCCTCCTGCTTAAAGGCGCGACGAGTCAATGTGTCCGTCAGGCTGTCGGTTGACGCGGATTGCAACAACTCAATGCGGTCCATTGCGACCCCCGCCAATTCCTGAAGGATAGCGATATCTCGGTGGCTAAATGATTTCGGACTACGATCGATCGCACAAACCGTGCCGATCGTATGGCCATCCATCGTTTTCAGCGGTACGCCCGCATAGAACCGGATGTGGCTCTCACCAGTCACCGCCGGATGTTGTAAAAACCGCACGTCCTTTGTTGCATCCGGCACGATGATTGGCTCTTCAAGGTCCACAACGTAGCGGCAAAATGTATCTTCACGTGGCACCTCGTCGTTGGGAAGGCCGGAGCAGGCCTTGTACCATTGACGATGGGCGTCGATCAGCGACACCAGCCCTATATCGACCGAGAAGATGGTCTTGATTAAACCCACGACCCGCTCGAGACCTACATCTCGAGGGGTGTCCAGGAGGTCAAGGCGATCCAGCGCAGCGAGGCGGTCAACTTCCCGCTGCAATGCGACGGCGGATGACTTTCCGAATGCCTTCGCCAAGACCATGGTCTCGCTGTTCCTCTGTTGAATCGCAGCGATCATGGGTTTCAGAAGTTAAAGAAGATTATGGATTCCCTGACAAAATTGAGCCTGCTGATCCAATGCTCCGCAGACTACCCCAGGCGATGGAGCCCAAAATACTGCACAGCCACCATTTGACCGGGGAGGCAATACTTCAGCCGTGGGCCAAAACCGTGTGACGGCAGAACCGCCGATCGGGACATGCGTGCCGACCACGCGAGTTAGTGGCGGATGGCCGACCAAACCGCTATCATAGGGGCCAAGATCAAGGGCGGATCGCTCCAGACTGGCGCTGACATCAGCTTTTCACACGATCCAGATTCTCTTTCCATGTCCGGAAACAATGTGTGGGTGCGTTTGGTCCCGTCGAAGACGTGGCAACGTCTCAGGTCTTATCCCCGAGCCGATCGTAGTTAGTCCAATCAGCTTTCGGGAGTGCAAATCAATGGCCGCAATTCTTGCACAATCACCCCGACGCCTGGCAAAACCATGGCGCCAGTCCAATTGTCGGAGAATGTCCCTCCCCCATCAGCGGCTGAAAGCCAGATCACCTCGTTCGTCGTCAGTTCAATTTTGACCTCACTGCCGATCGGACTGCCGGCCACCGTCTGGACATAGTGGCGCTTGATGGCGTGGCTTCGCCCCGCATGGTCGACCAGACTGTTTTCCTGGTAGTTCAGTTTTATCGTACCCTCATCCGGATGGGATTTGCAGTCAGTCGATCGCTCACAGCGAATGGCCGACGAGAACGTGCATGTCCACTGCAAGCCGCTGCGCCACATGGGATTGTCCGCCGCGTTTGCAGTCGTTGTTGCCAGCAGCAGAACGGCGATAAACGGGTGCTTTGAGATCACCATCACTCCCATCATGGTCCGGATGAACCGCATCCGAAGCGAACAAATGGAAAAAGTAAATATAGTTTCCTAAATCCGCAAGGCGATGTGACGGCTCAATCCACTTTGACTTCGGATTTTTGCCCCATCATCAGCGCTTGCAAGGGGATCTTCAGATTTGTGCTGATCCGCGTGATGACCTGGAGCGAGGGGTTCGCGGAACCGTCGAGAATCTGCAGGTAGTAAGGCGATGTAATCTCGCACAGGCTCGCCATCTCCTTCTTGTTAAGGCCGCGCTTTTCCCGCTCGCGCTCCATGGTCATCGCCATGTTTCGCAGGATCATCGTGCCCAGGTCAGTATCGGTCTTCTTGCGCT
>UCML01000051.1:0-1554 GCA_900473675.1 Hyphomicrobiales bacterium
CGCCTTGAGATCCCATCAGGGGTGAGTAGCGGCCTGCACCGTGGCAGAGTGAGGTCGCTAGAAAACTCTCTGGAGGCCAATCATGCCGATAACAGCAGATCAAACTCAAGCGCAGACCACTACCCCCGTCGATCTTGGCGCAATATTCGTCTCGTTGGAATTGAGTAAATCGACGTGGCTGGTGACAGCTCTGTCACCTGGCAGCGAGAAGATGTCCCGCCACACCGTTACTGGAGGGGATATCGCCGGCTTGTTCGCATGCTTTGCAGCGCTTCGTCAGAAAGCCACTCGGCGAAAGAACATACTTTACCCACTGGTAGTGATCCAAGAGGCCGGGCTGGATGGCTTCTGGCTGGGGCGAGTGCTTAGCAAAGAAGCTTGGATCGAGAGCCACATTGTAGAAGCCGCATCAATTGCCATGCCGCGCCGGCATCGCCGGGCGAAGACCGACCGTATCGACGGCGAAACGCTGATCCGCGCATTGATGGCATGGAAACGTGGCGAGCCTCGTGCGTGCTCAATGGTCAAACTTCTCTCACCCGAGGAAGACGACAATCGACGGATTGGACGGGAGCGGAAAACTCTGATTGCGGAACGTGTCTTCCACGTCAATCGCATAAAGGGGCTGCTCTTCACGCAAGGAATTCGGGATTACCAACCTGTCAATCGAGATCGCCGCCAGCGTCTGGACGAGCTTCGGACTGGCGATGGTCGGCCGCTCTCAAAACATTTGAAAGCGGAAATCTGCAGAGAACTCGATCGCCTCGAATTGTTGCTCGCGCAAATCAAGGCAGTGGAAGCCGAGCGAGATGCTTTGATCGTCCAGAAGACCTCGGAAACGCCGAAAGGAGCGACCGCTCTTTTAGGCATCAGAGGAATTGGGCCGGAATTCGCTACAATACTCTACACGGAGGGCCTGTTCCGACGTTTCGACAATCGACGCCAAATCGCATCTTACGCAGGTCTTTCCCCCTCCCCCTGGCAAAGCGGTAACGTCAATCGCGAACAGGGCGTGTCTAAGGCGGGAAATCCGCGTTTGCGAGCCACCATGGTCGAGCTCGCCTGGCTATGGTTGCGGCATCAACCGAAATCGACATTAACATTATGGTTCAAAGAGCGCATCGCGCGGAACGCCGGCCGCTTAAAGACGCCGATGATCGTTGCGCTCGCGCGTAAGCTGCTCGTGGCCCTCTGGAAGTATGTGAGCTCCGGCGTCGTGATCGAAGGTGCAATCATGAAAACCGCCTGAAACACAAACTGCTGTGAAACACAGTTTCTAATCCTCAGGGCCTGATCAGCCCTGACGGATCCAGGTGAACGGACCGGGAATCCTTTTGGCTTTCAACGCCGGCCTTGAGTTTGGTCCCGTTCTCCTGAGCCCGTGCCCGTCGAAAGCGGGATAATGGTGCAGCCGCTAAGAGCGGCGACCGGATGTGAGGTTGTATAGGCCCGAGAACCGGGCCGGTAATTGCTATGGGCTCAGACCGTGGATCCGCCTACGAAGGAGAAATTCGATGCCACTTGAATGAACAATTGACAAAAATCCTGATGTGA
>UCML01000029.1:0-11601 GCA_900473675.1 Hyphomicrobiales bacterium
CGGAAAACGTCGCCAAGGCCGTGAAGCAAATGGGCCTGTCCCATGTGGTCATTACCTCGGTTGACCGCGATGATCTGGCCGATGGTGGTGCGGAGCATTTCGAAAAGGTGATCTGGGCGATCCGTGCCGCTTCGCCGGCAACGACCATCGAAATCCTGACCCCCGACTTCTTGAAGAAGCCCGGAGCGCTGGAGCGCGTCGTTGCCGCCAAGCCTGACGTCTTCAACCACAACATGGAAACCGTGCCTGGCAACTATCTGACGGTGCGCCCCGGCGCACGTTATTTCCACTCGATCCGGCTGCTGCAGCGGGTCAAGGAAATGGATCCGACGATGTTCACCAAGTCCGGCATCATGGTCGGTCTCGGCGAAGAGCGCAACGAAGTGCTGCAACTGATGGACGATCTGCGCACCGCCGATGTCGACTTCCTGACCATCGGCCAGTACCTGCAGCCGACCCGCAAGCACCACAAGGTCGAGAAGTTCGTGACGCCGGAGGAGTTCAAGTCCTACGAGACCGTTGCCTATACCAAGGGCTTCCTGATGGTCGCCTCCAGCCCGCTGACGCGCTCGTCGCATCACGCCGGCGACGATTTTGCGCGGCTTCGCGCGGCGCGGGACAGAGCCAGGCGGTCGCAACGCGATGCTGTCCCTGAGGACTGCCCTTAACCGCGAGATAAGCGCGCTTTGACAAAAGCTCGAACGAGCACGCGAAGGAAACAAGATGTCAACGATAGCCATGCCGCAGCCGCGTGCTGATATTCTGGCGCGATCCTCGCAGATCATCGCTGCGCTCAAAGCCGCCTTACCGGAAGACACCGTGATTTCAGATCCGCATGAAACCCGGGCCTACGAATGTGACGCGTTGACGGCTTACCGGTGCCCGCCGCTTGCGGTGGTCTTGCCGCGCAGCACCGAGGAGGTCGCGGTAGCGATGCGTGTCTGCTACGAGAACCGTGTTCCCGTCGTACCCCGCGGGGCGGGAACGTCGCTTGCTGGAGGTGCGTTGCCTACGGCAGACAGTGTCGTCATCAGCACGATCCGGTTGCGTGAGATTCTCGAAGTGGACACAGCAAACCGATTCATAAGGGTCCAGACCGGCGTCACCAATCTCGCCGTGAGCGCCGAACTGGATGCGGACGGGTTTTTCTACGCACCCGACCCTTCGTCTCAACTTGCCTGCACGATTGCCGGCAATATCGCGATGAACTCAGGGGGCGCGCACTGCCTCAAATACGGCGTGACGACAAACAACCTTATGGGCATCCGTCTGGTAATGGCGAGCGGCGAGGTCGTTGATCTCGGCGGGCCGCTCTTGGGGACGACGGGGCTCGATATCCTCGGGCTCATGTGCGGTTCCGAGGGGCAGCTCGCCATCGTAACCGAGGCGACCCTTAAGATCGTTCCCAAGCCCGAAGGCGCTCGACCGATGCTGATCGGCTTCGAAAGCGCCGAGGTCGCCGGCGAATGCGTCGCGCGCATCATCCGCTCGGGTCTGCTGCCTGTGGCGATCGAATATATGGACGATGTGTGTCTGCGCGCTGTCGAGGCTTTCGCAAAGGCCGGATATCCCGCCTGCGCCGCCGTCTTGATCGTCGAGGTGGAGGGATCCGAGGAGGAGATTGGGGACCAGACGGAGCGCATTCGCGCCATCGCTGAGGAGTTGGACGTGGTGGAGTTTCGCAGTAGCCGCAATTCCGATGAATCGCTTGCCATCTGGAAGGGCCGCAAGTCCGCATTCGGCGCGATGGGCCGCCTCGGTGATTATCTCTGCCTCGACGGGACGGTCCCGGTCTCCAAACTTGCCTATACGCTGAAGCGCATCGGCGAGCTTTCCAGCGAATATGGCTTGGAAGTCGCCAATGTCTTTCATGCGGGTGATGGCAACATGCACCCTCTTATTCTGTTCAACGCCAATGCGCCGGGTGAGCTGGAACGCGCCGAAGCGTTCGGTGCCGACATCCTTCGCCTTTGTGTTGACGTTGGCGGCTGCCTGACCGGCGAGCACGGCGTGGGGATCGAAAAGCGCGATCTCATGACCAAGCAATTCAACAGCACGGACATGGACATCCAGATGGAGATCAAGGACGTTTTCGATCCCGCCTGGCTGCTGAACGCTGCCAAAGTCTTTCCCCTTGACGTGAGTGAGCCTTACCGCGAAAAGGCTCGAGCACGATGACAGACAGCAACGCGCTCGCGTTTCCCCCGAACAGGGTCGCACCGACGGATGAAGCTGGATTGGCTGCCTTCCTCGTAGAGGCCTGTGCCAACGAAAAGCCGCTCTGTATCATGGGTGGCGGCACTCGCCTGCATCCAAGATTTCCGTTCGAGACCATCACGCTAACCACACGGAACCTCAGCGGGATCGTGACCTACGAACCTGGCGCCATGACGCTGATTGCTCGGGCAGGGACGCCGCTTGAAGAAATCGAGGCAGCGCTTGTCACCGAGGGCCAGGCATTGGCTTTCGAACCCATGGATCATCGCACAGTCCTTGGAACGCTGGGTTCTCCAACCATCGGCGGCCTGGTCGCGATGAACGCTTCGGGCCCACGCCGCATCCTGGCAGGCGCATGCCGGGACCACCTGCTTGGTGTCCGCTTCGTTGATGGTCAGGGCCGGATTATAAAGAATGGCGGTCGGGTGATGAAGAACGTCACCGGCCTGGACCTCAGCAAACTTCTTTGTGGTTCCTTCGGTACTTTGGGCGTTCTGACGGAAGTTGCCATCAAAACTTTGCCAGCGCCCGAAACCGAGCTGACGATCGGCTTCAGCAATCTATCCGTTGCCGAAGCGAGCAGCATGTTCCAGGCCGCGCTTGCGACCCCCTTGGAGATATCCGGTGCCGTGTTCCGATGGGGGACCGCTTGGCTGCGCATAGAAGGGCGCTCCAAGCAGGTCGACTATAGGCGCGAGAAGCTGTTGCGCCTTCTTCCTCATCATAGCGTCGAGTTCCTTGATGAGACCGTGAGCAAAGACTTATGGCGCCGGCTGCGAGACTTGCATCATTTTGCCGAACCGCAGCTCCCGCTGTGGCGTATCCTGATAAAACCCACGGATGCGCCCCATATCGTCTCGGCGCTCGAGGCGCTTGGAGGAACGGCATCGCTCGATTGGGGCGGCGGGTTGATCTGGTTTACAGGAGACACAGACCCGCTCGAGGTTCGAAGAGCCTGCGGCACCGGGCGGGCTGTGTTGCTTCGCGCGGGCACAACAAGTGCCGGCCCGATGTTCGCGCCTGAAACCGATGCGGTGGCTCAGCTTTCGCACGCCTTGCGCAAACGGTTCGATCCTGCCGGAATCTTGAACCGTGGCTTGATGGATAGCTAAGATGCAGACGAACTTCAATGAGGCCCAGCTTTCGGACCCTGCCACGCGGACTTCAAACGAAATCCTGCGCTCCTGCGTCCATTGCGGCTTCTGTACGGCAACCTGCCCGACATACCGCGTGCTGGGCGATGAACTCGATAGTCCGCGCGGTCGGATCTATCTCATCAAGGACATGCTGGAAAACGACAAGGTCCCTGACGAGGCAACCGTAAAGCACATCGACCGCTGCCTCAGCTGCCTCAGTTGCATGACAACATGCCCTTCAGGCGTTCACTACATGCATCTCATCGATCACGCGCGCGACTATATCGAGAAAAAATACACGCGCCGCTGGGATGATCGCGCGCTACGCTGGCTGCTGGCCCGCATCTTGCCGTATCCCCACCGGTTCCGCTTGGCCTTACGGTTCGCCAAGCTGGCACGGCCGATGAGGGGCCTTATCCCTGATGCCCGTCTGCGGGCAATGCTGGAGATGGCGCCACCCAGTGTTCCCAAAACCAGCAAGAACGACAGACCGCAAACCTTTGCCGCAAAAGGCAACCGGCGCAAACGGGTGGCTCTCTTGATTGGCTGCGCGCAACGGGCACTGAACACCGATATCAACGACGCGACGATCAGGCTTCTCAGCCGTCACGGCTGCGAGGTAGTCGTCCCGAAGGGCATCGGGTGCTGTGGAGCGCTCACGCATCACATGGGAAAGACCGAGGAAAGTCACGCTATGGCGAGCGCCAACATTCGCGCTCTGGTTCGGGAACTTGATGGCGAGGGCCTGGACTTTATCGTCATCAATACCTCCGGCTGCGGGACCACGGTCAAGGACTATGGCCACATGTTCCGAAACGGTCCGATGGCGGCAGATGCCGAGCGCATTTCGGCGCTTGCCAGGGATGTCACGGAAGTCATGGCAGACATCGGTCTTCAAAACGCCGTTCATGCTCCATCCCTTCGCGTCGCCTACCATGCCGCCTGTTCCTTGCAGCATGGCCAGCAAATTCGTGCGCAGCCAAAGGATCTCCTGAAATCGGCCGGGTTTGAGGTGGTCGAGCCGCGCGATTCCCACATCTGCTGCGGTTCGGCAGGGACCTACAATCTGATGCAGCCGGCGATATCGAAGCAACTTCAATCGCACAAAGTCGCGACTATCGAGGCGGTTCGGCCGCAGGTGATCAGCACGGGCAATATTGGCTGCATGATGCAGATTGGTTCGGGGACTGACGTTCCCATCCTCCACACGGTCGAACTGCTCGACTGGGCAACCGGCGGCCCGAAACCGCGCGGCCTTTCCGAGGGGTCAACCAGCGTGCCAGACGTTTGCGCGGGATAATGCCTTAAGGTTACGCCCCGCCCAACCTACGAGAGACGGTTTTTGCCGCTTCGGCGACGCGCGCGCCAATCTCCCGGATCACTCGGTCGGGCATTCGATGCGTTGGGCCCGACACGGAAATGCCGGCCACCCCTTCGCCGTGGACGTTTAATATTGGCGCTGCGACGCAACGCATTCCCTTCGTCCGCTCCTCATCGTCAAAAGCGTATCCGCGCTCCCGGCTGATGCGCAACTCCTCCTTGAGTTGAGGGACTGATCGCAACGTGTTTTCGGTAAAGCTCTTTAAAGCTGAATTTTTGAAAAGAGACGAGAAACGGTCCTCATCATAGGTACTCAGCAGTGCTTTTCCGATCCCGGAAGCGTGAAGGGGCGAAAGCGTTCCTGGCGGGAAAAAGGCGCGTATGGTCTCGTGTGTCTCGACCTGGCTGATGAACAGAACATTCCCGTTCTTTTCTATTCCGAGGTTTGACGTCTCTCCAGTCTCGAGCATCAGCTCTCGCATGATCGGACGGCTTCGTTCGACCACATTGGATCTGCGCAGAAATGCCGTACCCATTCGATAGGCCTCCGGACCGATGAACCAGAGCTGCCGATCAGGACTTATCTCGACAAACTCGCGCCGTTCAAGCGTGGCCAGAACCCGATGCATCGTCGCTGGTGATTGATCAAGATGGGCTGAAAGCTCCGACAGCGTCATTCCTTCTGGGGACGTCAGCGCCTCCAAGACGTCCAGAGCGCGATCGAGCGACTGTATGACGCTCTGGGATTGAGGTTCATTGAAGGATTTCGGGCGTCCTCGCCGTCGATTTGTATTCTGCATCAGAGATCCTCGATTCTGCCGATTTATCATTCTCCGAAAAACAAATTCACACAATGAAAAATACTAACCGTATGGCAGTAAACAACAAAGTACATATTTCAGCAGGAATGAAAAATGGTTTCAGAAAAATATACCTCGGCTTCATGCAGTGTTATGTAGTTTGAAAGCACAGGAGGAGCCATCCCATGTACGGACAAAACCCGGTTTTCATCCCCGGTCCGACGAACATGCCGGAGATTTTGCGCAAGGCGGTCGACATGCCGACCATAGATCACCGCTCGTCGATGTTCGGCGAAATCCTTCATCCCGCTCTGGCCGGAGTCAAGCAAGTTCTCAAGACAGAAACCGCTTCTGTTTTTGTGTTTCCTGCGACCGGTACTGGAGGTTGGGAGACGGCGATCACGAATACACTCAGCCCCGGAGATCGCGTCGTGGCAGGTCGGTATGGCATGTTCAGTCATCGATGGATCGATATGTGCCGACGCCATCAATTGAAGGTCGACGCTTTCGAGGTGTCCTGGCACGAGGGTGTCCCGCTTGCGCGGTATGAGGAAATTCTCAACGCTGACAAGGCCCACGAGATCAAGGCAGTTCTCGTCACGCACAATGAGACCGCAACCGGAGTGAAGTCGGACGTCGCAGCAGTGCGACGCCTTCTGGACGCCGCCAACCATCCGGCGCTGCTGCTTGTCGACGGCGTTAGCTCAATCGCCTCGATGGACTTTCGGATGGACGAATGGGGCGTCGATGTCGCCGTGACAGGGTCCCAGAAAGGTTTCATGCTGCCTGTCGGTCTGGCAATAACCGCCTTTTCGACCAAGGCCATGGCGGCACTGGAGAGCGCAAAACTTCCGCGAACGTTCTTTGACGTTCGCGATATGGCCAAGGGGTATTCTGCCAATGGCTACCCGTATACGCCATCGGTCGGTCTCCTCAACGGTCTTAAAGTGTCGACGGAACTCCTGCTTCGGGAAGGCCTCGACAACGTCTTTGCGCGCCACAGACGAATCGCATCCGGCGTTCGCGCCGCGGTCCAGGCATGGGGGTTGGAACTCTGCGCAGCGCGCGAAGACCTCTATTCTGACACGGTCACCGCAGTTCAAACGCCTGCAGGTTTTGATGCTTCCCTGTTTGTCACACACGCCGCGACAAAATACGACGTCGCCTTCGGAGCCGGTCTGGGAGACGTCGCCGGCAAGTTGTTCCGCATCGGCCATGTCGGCAGCATGACAGATGTGATGGCGCTGTCCGGTATTGCAACAGCCGAGATGGTCATGGCCGACCTCGGCCTGAAAATCAAACTCGGGTCTGGCGTTGCCGCGGCGCAGGAAAGCTACCGTAACGCGCACCTGTCGGCATGACAGCCTAGGATCCCGATCAGATGTACATCCCCACGCTCACTGACATGTTTGAAGCTCATCGGCGCATCAAACCCCATATCCATCGCACGCCGGTCCTAACCTCGACATTCATCGACTCGCTTGTCGGGGCCAATCTGTTCTTCAAATGCGAGAACTTGCAGAAGGCCGGCGCTTTCAAAGCGCGTGGCGCTTCCAATGCGGTTTTTGGACTAAGCGACGAGCAAGCAGCGAGGGGCGTTGCGACGCATTCGTCCGGCAACCATGGCACCTGCCTTTCCTATGCTGCCGGGCGTCGGGGGATACCCTGCACTGTCGTCATGCCACGTACGGCGCCGCAAGCTAAGAAAGATGCAGTTCGTGGCTATGGTGGCAAGGTTGTCGAATGCGAGCCGTCTACGACTTCACGCGAGGCGGTCTTCGCCGAAGTCGTCGCCGAAACGGGAGCCGAATTCGTTCATCCCTATAATGACTCCCGCGTTATCGCCGGCCAAGCGACATGCTCGAAGGAACTGATAGAGCAGGTCGATGACCTGGATGCAGTGATTGCGCCCATCGGTGGCGGCGGGATGGTGTCGGGCACGTGCCTAACCCTGTCGAGCCTCGCGCGCAAGGTGAAGATATATGCCGCCGAACCCGAACAGGCGGACGATGCCTATCGCAGTTTCAAGGCGGGCCACATCATCGCCGACGACGCGCCAAACACCGTCGCGGATGGTCTGAAGGTCCCGCTCAAAGACCTGACCTGGCATTTCGTAAAAAGCGATGTCAGCGACATTCTGACCGCTTCGGAAGCTGAAATCATCGACGCCATGAAGCTCATCTGGAAGCGCATGAAGATCGTCATGGAACCCTCCAGCGCCGTTCCTCTCGCAACAATACTGAAGAACAAACAGCTGTTTGCCGGCAAGCGCGTCGGCGTCATCATTACCGGTGGCAACGTCGACCTCGACACGTTGCCGTGGCTTTAGGGGAAAGAGAAATGAACATGCAAGAAAATTTCGCTGGACTGCAGGTCGGCTATGATGTGCCTGCGCTGCCGGGTATGAGCGCCGAGGAGATTCAGACGCCTTGCCTAATCCTCGACCTTGACGCACTCGAGCGGAACATCCGGAAAATGGGCGACTACGCCAAGGCCCACAACATGCGTCACCGTGCCCATGGCAAGATGCACAAGTCCGTTGACGTCATGCGCCTCCAGGAGGAATTGGGCGGGGCGATTGGGGTTTGCTGCCAGAAGGTTTCCGAAGCGGAAGTGTTCGTCAGAGGTGGGATCCAGGACGTTCTTATATCGAACCAAGTCCGCGATCCGTTGAAGATCGATCGCCTTGCGCGGCTTCCCAAACAGGGTGCCAAGATTATCGTGTGCATCGACGATCTGGACAATGTCGCCGAATTGTCCGCCGCGACCCAGAAGCATGGCACTTCTCTGGATTGCTTCGTTGAAATCGACTGCGGCGCCGGTCGGTGCGGTGTCGTCACAAGTCCAGCCGTCGTCGCGCTCGCTGAGGCCATCGATGCGGCTCCGGGCCTTAGATTTGCAGGCATCCAGGCCTACCAAGGCGCCATGCAGCACATCGACAAATATGAGGATCGCAAGCTCAAGCTCGAGGTAGCGATCGCACAAGTCAAGGATGCCGTTGAAGCGCTCAAAAGCGCCGGCCTGGAGCCTGAACTAGTCAGCGGCGGCGGTACCGGAAGCTACTATTTCGAGAGCAATTCCGGCGTCTACAACGAACTGCAATGCGGAAGCTACGCTTTCATGGATGCCGACTACGGGCGCATCCTGGACAGGGATGGCAACAGGATTGACCAGGGCGAATGGGAAAACGCGCTCTTTCTGTTGACAACAGTGATGAGCCACGCCAAGGCCGACAAGGCGATTTGCGACGCTGGTCTCAAGGTGCAGTCGGTCGATTCTGGCCTGCCTTTCGTCTATGGCCGCAGTGATGTCAAATACGTCAAGTGTACCGACGAACACGGCGTCATCGAGGATCCGCAAGGCGTCCTGAAGATAAACGAGAAGCTTCGTCTCGTTCCTGGTCACTGCGATCCGACCTGCAACATCCATGACTGGTATGTCGGCGTGCGCAACGGCAAGGTGGAAACCCTTTGGCCGGTATCGGCCAGAGGCAAGGCGTACTGACATGATCATCGTTCCGGAACGTGCAATTGCAGATCTAATCAGCCCGGCGGAATGCTTCACTGCAGTCGAACAGGTGTTCGCTGCCATGGCGAGAAAGTCGGCATACAATTTCCCGGTGATCCGGGAATCGATCGGATATGCGGACGCGCTTTACGGTTTCAAATCGGGTTTCGATCGAGAGGGTCTGTCTCTCGGTCTGAAGTCGGGAGGTTTCTGGCCGAACAATACGGAGAAGGGCCTGACCAACCACCAGTCGACCGTATTCCTGTTCGACGCCGATACCGGACGCTGCCGCGCCGTGGTGGGAGGAAATCTACTGACTGCGCTTCGCACCGCTGCAGCCTCTGCTATTTCCATCAAATACCTTGCTCGCCAAGACGCAAAAGTCCTCGGCATGATTGGCGCAGGCCATCAATCGACTTTCCAGCTCCGGGCGGCGGTTCAGCAGAGAGCCTTCGAGAAGGTCATCGCCTGGAATTATCACCCTGATATGCTGAGTCGGCTTGAGAAAGTCACAAGAGAGATCGGTTTGCCTTTCGAGGCTGTAGACCTTGACCGGCTCGGCGCGGAGGCTGACGTAATCATATCTATTACGTCGTCGTTCAGCCCTATCTTAAAGGCATCGCAAGTCCGTCCAGGCACTCACATTGCCTGCATGGGGACCGATACCAAGGGCAAGCAGGAGGTGGAAGCGAAGCTTGTCGCCGCGTCTGCGATCTTCACCGACGAAGTATCCCAGGCAATGACAATTGGGGAGTGTCAGCATGCTGTCGCTGAAGGACTCATTGCAGAAGAAGATATCGTTCAAATTGGCGCTGTCATCGCTGGTGACGTAGTTGGTCGTCTTTCATCCCAGGAGATTACTTTGTTCGACGGTACAGGGGTCGGACTCCAGGATTTGGCCGTGGCATCTGCCGTTGTTGACTTGGCTATTTCTCAAGGCGTGGCGATTGAGGTCGATTTTTAGTTTCGCTCCCCCGTTGGAGCGTTGCTATCTTGTTTAGACGCCACAGGCGAAAGGTCACCTGGCAAAGATAAAGGGCAGCAGCTTATCCGGTTGACTGTCGAGCCTCGGCTTAAGCGGATCGCAACGCGATAACCGGCGGCCTCCGGTCGATGGCCACGACTCGCGCCGGTGAAACGCCTGTGTGGAGGCCACTCACGTTGCGTGTGATACATGTAGTGCTCTTTTTTGTCCTGAATTTGAGCAAACGGCACACCATCAGTATAGCGCCTGAAACTGTTGGTGCGTTTCTATACCCGGCGGCAATGCACGAAGGATGCGGTCTTAGATGAGCAAGGGAATCCCTGGTATTCGTGGCATGGATCACATCGGTATTACCGTGCCAAATCTCGACGAGGCAGTCGAGTTCTTTTGCGATGTGATCGGATGCGAGCTCGTTTATCGCACGCCCGCATTTGGCGACGACGATGGCACATTCATGAGTGACCAATTAAATGTCCATCCACGGTCGCGAATTCGTGGCGTGGCGTTCCTGCGATGCTGGAACAACTCGAACTTCGAACTTTTTGAATATGATGCTCCCGATCGAAATGATACCCCACCCAAGAACAGTGATATTGGCGGGCACCACATTGCGTTCTACGTAGACGATATCGAAAAGGCCGTAGACCATCTCCGCAGCCACAACGTCCTTCTGCTGGGCAAGCCGGTTGTTGAATCAGAAGGACCGGACCTGGGCGTCACTTGGTTCTATTTCTTAGCACCGTGGGGCCTGCAGATGGAACTTATACATTATGGAAATGGAAAGGCGTATGAGTCCCAAACCAAAGCCCGGCTATGGGATCCCCGGTCCCGTGATCGCGGCCGAGTTAAACCCGACCTTCAAATCCTTCTCGGGCGATATCTCTAGCAAATCAAGTCAACATGAGATCGCCGCCCGCTCTCTCAAAAACCGCCGAGCGCCTCCGTGAAGTCCATCCGCTCATCAACAGCAGCACGAAGCACATGGTCGGGCGCGTCACAGATCGTTTCGGCGTCCGACTCGTCGGTCTTATTACGCTTAGTGTATGCCTTCACACCTTCACATAAGCCTGCGGCATCATCCTGACCATATTGCCGTGCTGGCCGATGGCGTCGGCCAACGGCGATCGCACCGGTCCCTGGCCGCGTCGTTCCGATGACGATCGCATGCTGATGGGAACGTCGTAACTGCCGCATGGCGGGCAGCGGGGATTGATGTTTGCCTGCCCAGCGGCGCGGCCGCCGCCATGCGTCTAAAGCAGGTCAATCCGGGCTGTCCGTCGTCGTTCTGGAAAAAGGTGCGGAAGTCGCCGCGCATACCCTGCCGGTGCCGCGTCGATCCAATCGGCATCGACCGTCTGTGCCGGGGTGGACACGGAGGAGGCGCATCTCTTCAAGACGGAGGTCAAGGACGACCAGTTCCTGCTGCTGGCGAATTTGCGAAGGGAACAAAAACACTGGCGCGTAATCGCTGACATCGATTACGCGCCAGTGTAGGGCAAGCCACCTCAGTCAAAGACCGACATACGGTCTTACCTTCATTCGCTTTCGACTGGTGCTGTATCAACTGTTTTCGAGCGGCGTCGAGTGCTGTTGGTACCAACCGACAGGAGATATTCGCCCGAGTCTACGAGAAAGT
>UCML01000075.1:0-3447 GCA_900473675.1 Hyphomicrobiales bacterium
AGCCGATAGCCCATCTATGCTGATTTCTCCGATACTCTTCATTTTTCGCTGATCGGGCCTTGGTCGTTGGCACTCGCACCGGCACGAACGCCGGCCAGGTCCTCCTCCCTGCCCGCCCCTCACGGCATAGCCGCTGGGACGGGGTAATTGGTTTCTCTGCGTTACGCGTCCAGCCAGTTTTCGAGCTTCAGTCCGGGATACGCCAGGAAGTCGCGCGTGTTGTTGGTCACCAAGACCGTGTTGAGGCCGATTGCATGCGACGCGATCAGTTTATCGAGATGATCTTTCTTCCGGTCTCTTGTCGCCATTCGAACCGGACCATAGGCACGCGCTGCTGCAATCCCAAACGGCTCTACCGTGATCAGCTCGGCCAGGGCTGCGAGGTTATCAAGTTCGCGTGCCGGATCATCGGATGCGGATACACCATACTCGAGTTCGGCGAAGGTGATGGCGGACATGACCACGTCTCCCACATAGCAACTGGCAAAGCGGCGGGCGACCTGCTCCGGCTGGTTTTTCATCAGGTAGATACACATGTTCGTATCGAGCATGTAGCGCGCCATCAGATCTTATCCCGCTCGTCTTGCTCATGGGACTCTCTTCCGTCACGCATAAAATCCGGAGAGAAGCGGGCGAATACATCCAGAACGCCGGCCAGGGAGCGATGCACAGGACGGATGCGAAGCTCGTCGCCGACGCGCTCGATTTCCAACTCGACATCTGTCCGGTCAAACGCCAGTTCGGCCGGGATACGCACGGCCTGCGAATTTCCATTCTTGAAAGCTCTGGTGGTGTGCATGCCATCATCCCTGTGTGTACGTGGATGTACAATAGCCTTTTATTGATTAAATGTACATCCCTCGCGTGCACACTGACGATGTGTTTTTGGCTGTGATGGCGCATAACGCAAGAGGCGGGCTCAACTGTGCCGCATCGTGTTCTGCTCCACCGAACCCGCAAACGGGTCCGATCCATTCGGGGCTACGATCTCTTAGACGGCGCGTTCTCATGTAAAAGGGCGAGAAGTTGAGAGCGCGACCCGCGCTCACATCTATAAGGAGCATCCGCGAGAGGCGTATGCGCATCTTCTCCGTAACATGCCGCTCTTACGATAGGCCGGTGTTCGCGCCAATGGGCAAGCGCGCCAGGGCGCTGTCGGCCGTGAAGAAAAAACGGCTTTCACCGCCAGGGCGTCAAACCTTCCGTTTTTTCTTCCCGTCCGCCCCATGACCCGATCTCCGCCCTACCGGGAGCGGGCTTACGCCCCCTCCCTTCGTTCCGAGGAACGTGTGAGCACGTCCTTCGGCCCAAAGGAAGAAGGCTTCGCCCACCGGCGGGTTTGAAAACCCAAGCGAAACGGGACATCAGGAGACCGAAAACATGACGACGACCATCATCATCGAATTGAACAAGCTGGATGCAGACCCCAAGAACGTCCGCAAGACCTACTCCGCCGACAGCATTGCGGCGCTTGCCGCATCGATCAAGGTCAACGGCGTTCTGCAAAACCTTGTCGTGCGGACCGCTGAAAAGAAGGGACGGTATTTCGTCACGGCCGGAGAGCGCCGCAGACGGGCATTGTTGCTGCTTTTGGAGCAGGGCGAAATTCAGAAGAACCACGCGGTTGAGTGCAAAGTGCGCGACAGCGAGGATGCCACGGAGATCAGTCTAACGGAAAATGTCATGCGCGAAGATATGCACCCAGTGGATGCTTACGAGGCCTTCAGCGCCTTGGCGGATCAGGGCAAGGCGATCCCTGACATTGCCGCCCGTTTTGGAACCACGGAAATCATCGTGCGCCGCCGTCTGGCGTTGGCGAAGGTCTCACCCAAACTGTTGGACCTCTACCGCAAGGAGGAGATGACCTTCGAGCAACTTTCCGCCTTCACGGTTTCCGACGACCATGAGCGACAGGAACAGGTTTGGAATGGCCTATCCACATGGGATCGTCATGCAAGCCGGATCAAGTCGAACCTGTTGACGGACGAGGTTGCCACCACTGACCGGCGGGTGAGATTCGTCGGGGGGCTGGATGCCTATGCGCAGGTAGGCGGAACCATTCGCCGCGATCTGTTCGACGCGGACGGCGGAGGTTATGCGCTTGATGTCGCATTGCTCGACAGGCTCGTATCCGAGAAGCTGGAAGAAGCCACGGTGCCATATCGTCAGCAAGGCTGGAAATGGGTGGAAGCGACTTCCGAACGCCCGGAATGGATGTTCAACGTTCCGCGTGTCTATCCGGTGGAGGTCGAGCTTTCTGACGAAGTTCAAGCTGAATACGACGCGCTTTGCCAAGAGCATGACGAATTGGCAGAAATGATCAACAACGAGGCTGAGGAGGAGGGGGCACACGAGCGCGTTGATGCGATCAACCGGCGGCTGGACGAGATTTCCGAGAGCAAGGAAACCTATTTGGCCGAAGACAAGGCGAGAAGCGGCATCGTGCTGTATGTCAACTATCACGGCAAGCTGGAAGCGGCGATTGGCATCATCAGGAATGAGGACGAGGCCGCAGACGCGGACGACGGCGAAAACGGGAACGCCCCCGCAAGCGTTAAAGCCAAGGATGACACCCCGAAGCTTACCCACCCGGCAACCCTGATCGAGGATTTGACGGCACAGAAGACCGCAGCGCTTCGCGTCGAGCTGGTCCACAATCCCGATGTGGCGCTTGCCGCCGTCGTTCACGCCATGCTGCTGCGTGTTGCTTACACCGGCTATGTGTCCGAGCAAAGCGCCCTGCAAGTGTCGCTGACTTATGAGCGCGTCGAAGGGTCGATAAAATCGCCGGAAAAGTGCAGGGCCGTTGCCGATTTCGACAGCGTACAGGAAAACTACGGGCATAAAATCCCCGGAAACCCTGCCGACCTGTTCGAGTGGTGCCTTGCACAGAGCCGCGAAGAACTGCTGCTCCTGCTGGCCTATGCGGCAGCCCACTCCGTCAACGCCGTGGAGAAGAAATTCACTGACCGCCGATCTGGTATCGAGCAGGCAAACCAGCTTGGTCGTGCGCTCAATGTGCGGATGACGGATTGGTTCGAGACGACCGCCGACAGCTATTTTAATCACATCAATCGGCAAAGCATTGCTCTCGCTGTGGCGGAAGCCAAGGGCGAAGACGCAAGCCTATCCGTGAAGGCAGCGGGTAAGAAGACAGAGGCCGTGCTGATCGCGGACAGGCTGGTTGTGGGAACCGGCTGGCTTCCGGCTCCAATCCGGATTGCATCCGACCCGAGCGCCGAGGCAAATGTCGAGATCGACGATGACGAGGCCCAGTCCCTGCCGATAGCAGCGGAATAACCCCGCCGATGCTATCCAGCCGGTCGCGCTTCTTCCGCGCGGTCGGCACCCTGTTTAAGAGAGAGCCACCTATTTGACCTACCCTAGACATTTTCCCGCCCGCGAGCGCGGTCCAGGGCATCGAACCCCGGCCCGCGCTTTGCTTCG
>UCML01000053.1:0-16491 GCA_900473675.1 Hyphomicrobiales bacterium
AGGCGCAGGCGCGGGTACAGATTTCGCCCATGATCATGAAGGTGGCGTGCTTCTTGTCCCAGCACTCGCCGATATTCGGGCAGCCGGCCTCCTCGCAGACGGTGACGAGCTTGTGCTCCTTCACGATCGAGCGGGTTTCCTGATAGCCCTTCGACACCGGCGCCTTGACGCGGATCCATTCCGGCTTGCGCAGCATCTCCGTGTCCGGCTTGTGGGCCTTTTCCGGATGACGGATGCGCTTGGCGTCGATCTCGATATTGGTACGGTCGAGAATGGTGACCATCTTTGGCTTTCACTTTCCTTCAGGCGCGTGTTTCGACAGCGCCCGTTCGGGCCGGAAATGCGGCCCGCCTTTCACATGGAGGCGGGCCATAGCACAATCAAGCGTTCAGTGCACGCCCATAGGCATCGAGCACGCTTTCCTTCAGCGTTTCCGAAATCGTCGGATGCGGGAAGATCGTGTGCATCAGGTCTTCCTCGGTCGTCTCGAGGTTCATCGCGACGACGAAACCCTGGATCAGTTCGGTGACTTCCGCACCGACCAGATGCGCGCCGAGCAGTTCGCCCGTCTTCTTGTCGAAGATGGTCTTGACCAAACCCTGATCTTCGCCGAGCGCGATCGCCTTGCCGTTGGCGACGAAGGGGAAGCGACCGACGCGGATGTCGCGACCTTCAGCCTTGGCTTTCGCTTCCGTCAGACCGACGGAGGCAACCTGAGGGTTGCAATAGGTGCAGCCAGGGATCTTCAGCTTGTCCATCGGATGGACGTTCGGCAGGCCGGCGATCTTTTCGACACAGATGACGGCCTCATGCTCGGCCTTGTGGGCGAGCATCGGCGGGCCGGCGACGTCGCCAATCGCGTAGACGCCCGGCACATTGGTCTTGCCGTAACCGTCGATAACGATGCAGCCGCGGTCGGTCTTCACGCCGAGGGCTTCGAGACCGAGGTTCTCGACATTGCCCTGGACGCCGACAGCCGAGATCAGCCGGTCGGCAGTGATCTTCTCGATCGAGCCGTCCTTCTTCTCGACATGGGCGGTTACCGAATCGGCTGATTTCTCGACCTTCGTCACCTTGGCGTCGAGAATGATCTTCATGCCCTGCTTGTCGAACTGCTTCTTGGCGAAGGCGGAGATTTCCGCGTCCTCGACCGGCATCACCTGCGGCAGCAGTTCGACGACCGTCACGTCGACACCGAGCGTGCGGTAGAAGGAGGCAAACTCGATGCCGATGGCGCCGGAGCCCATGACCAGCAGCGATTTGGGCATCCGGTCCGGGTTCATCGCCTCGAAATAGGTCCAGATCAGCTTGCCATCCGGCTCGATGCCGGGCAGTGCGCGCGGACGCGCGCCGGTGGCGATGATGATATGCTTGGCCGTGTAGGTGCCTTCACCCAGCGTGTTCTTCGGCAGCGGCGCCTGCGGCTGGACGATCGTCTTGGTGGTCTTGGCAACGACGATCTCGTTCGGCTTGGTGAGCTTGGCCTCGCCCCAGATCACGTCGACCTTGTTCTTCTTCATCAGGAAGCCGACGCCGCCGTTCATGCGCTCGGCAATGCCGCGCGACCGCTTGACGATGGCTGCCAAGTCCGGCGTGATCTTGCCTTCGAGCGTCAGGCCATAATTCTTCGCATGTTCCGCAAGATGCAGGACTTCAGCGGACCGCAGCAGCGCCTTGGTCGGGATGCAGCCCCAGTTGGAGCAGATGCCGGCGAGATGCTCGCGCTCGACCACGGCGACCTTGAGGCCCAGCTGTGCAGCGCGGATCGCCGCGATATAGCCGCCGGGACCGGAACCGATAACGATGACGTCGTAGGAGTTTGCCATTCTTGTTTCCTGCCTCTTGATTAGGTCATGTTCCGGGCCAGCAAGACCCACTCATGCCTCTTGCTGTCCTCAAAGAGCGGCACGGCGGCGAGCCTTGCCTTCTCCGCAAATCCGTTGGCCGCATAGAGCGCCAGCGCCGTTTCATTGTGGCTCTCGGTAATCAGGCTGACCTGCCGCCCTTGAACCTTGTCAATCTCGTGGGCAAGCAGCGCCCGCCCGATACCCTTGCCGCGATGATGCCGGTAGACACCGAGGCTATCGATGAACCGGCTGCCGATCACCTCAACCTGCAGGTCCAGCAGCGGCTTGATCACTGGATGGGGTGCTACGATATCGCGAACACTCTCATCCAGATCGTAACCGATCGAAACACCTGCAACTTCACCATCCCATTCGGCCAGCGTCGCATCCCTCCAGGCGCCGGGCTCATGGTCATCGCGCATTCTCGACCGCCCCTGCTCCATGGCGGTATCCTTTGTCCCGCGCATCACCGCTCCATACCAGAGCCAGGTCGCAAAGCCGTGCGAGGCGATATCGACCAGCACCGCCAGTTCCGCCGCATCCCCCCGTTCCGCTGCCCGCAGGACAAGAGCCGCCGTCATTCAGAGCCCGAGCATCATCCGGACCATCGGCTCAAGGCCTCGTCCGATGGCGCGCGTATTCTCGGCATCCAGATGCACGCCATCGAGCGGCGTCGTCCTTGCCACAGAACCGGCGTCGAAAAAGCCGCAGCCCATCTCATCCGCGAGATCCGCGTAGAGCGAGGCCAACATCGACGACTGTTCGACCGCGCCGGCATACATTGCCGCGAAATTTGAGTTCGCTGTCTCGCAAATCACGGGCGGCGCAACGATCAGAATCTCCGGCGCCTCGGCCTGCACGCCCGGCCAGCTATGATGCCACACGAGCTTAGCCAGCCTCTCGATGCCCTTCACCGCGCCGAAAGCGGCTCCATGCACCACAGGCTTCATGTCGTTGGTGCCGAGCAGGAAGATCACGAGATCGACCGGCGCATGGCTTTGCAGGATGGTCGGCAGGATGCGCACGCCATTGCGGTCACAGTCAGCCAGATGATCGTCGTAAGCGGTGGTTCGACCGTTCAAACCTTCGGCAATAACATGAACGCCGTCGCCAAGCCCTTTCTGCAAGACACTTGGCCAACGGTCTTCCAGCGCATGCCGACCACCGGTCTCCGCGTCATATCCCCAGGTCAGACTGTCGCCGTAGCAGAGGACTGTTTTCATGGTGTCAATCCTGTCCCAGCAAGCGGTCGATATCAGTCAAACCGCCGACATCCGCCGGCAGCGCCACCTTCATGCGTTCCACGCTCAGCAGGCCATAGGGGTCGCCGTCGCGGGCATCGCGAATACCGGCTTCGACAACGTCCAGACGGTCACACATCCTGAGGTCCTGGGTCATGCCGATATCAGCGCCTTTGAACAGCAGGCAGAGAGACCCGGTGCCCTCATCGCCGTTGCTCGCAGTCCAGACGATCGGCACCACCTTGTCGCCCAATGCTGCCGACCAGACGACACCGGTGCCGTCGGGCCGGAGGTATTCGAGCTGGGGAATCCGGTCGCTGTCGTTGCGAAACAACAGCGTCTTGTCCGTCATCTGCTCGACGCGCTGCGTGACCTCATCGTTGAGGTCTTCAGCCCGCGCCGACGCAGCGATCAATAGGGGGAACATAACAACGACGGTTGCGGCGCAGAAGCGCCGCAATGTCAATCTCATTTCAGTTGCTTTTCCCGCCTTGGAAGACATTGTCGCGACGCTCCCCGTCAGACCAGCATTCCCATCGGGTTTTCGATGTAGCGCTTGAAGGCGCCGAGCAGTTCGGCTCCGAGCGCGCCATCGACGGCGCGGTGATCGGTCGACAGCGTCACGGTCATGACATTGGCGACAACCATCTGGCCCTTCTTCACCACGACGCGCTCCTCGCCGGCACCGATCGCAAGGATCGTCGCATGCGGTGGATTGACGACGGCGGCGAAGTTTTTCACGCCCATCATGCCCATGTTCGACACGGCCGTGGTGCCGCCCTGATACTCTTCCGGCTTCAGCTTACGGCTCTTGGCGCGGGCGCCGAGGTCCTTCATCTCGTTGGAGATGGCCGACAGGCTTTTGAGTTCAGCACTGCGGATGATCGGGGTGATCAGGCCGCCCGGGATCGACACAGCAACGCCGACATCGGCGTGCTTGTGCTTGACCATGTTCGAGTCCGTCCAGGACACGTTGGCATCCGGAACATCGCGCAGGGCAAGCGCCAGCGCCTTGATGACCATGTCGTTGACCGAGAGCTTGTAGACCGGCTTGCCGTCCTTCTCCGGTGCCGAGGCGTTGAGCTGGGCGCGCAGCGCCAGCAACGCATCGAGTTCGCAATCGACCGAAACGTAGAAATGCGGGATGGTCTGCTTGGATTCCTGCAGGCGCTTGGCAATCGTCTTGCGCATGCCGTCATGCGGCACGAGCTCGTAGGAACCTTCGGCAAAGTTCTTGAGAACGGCTTCGTCCGACGGACCCTTTGCGAGCGGTGCAGCAGCGGGCGCCGCTGCGGCGACAGACGGGGCGGCCGCTGCGGCCGGCTTGGCGCCACCGCCGGCAACAGCCGTTTCGACGTCCTTCTTGATCACGCGGCCATGCGGGCCGGTGCCGGAGACAGCAGAAATATCGATCCCGGCTTCCTTGGCCAAGCGGCGGGCAAGCGGTGAGGAGAAGGTGCGCGTGCCGGACGACGCCGGAGCCGCTGCCTGCGCAGCAACCGGAGCCGGAGCGGCGGCGGGCGCAGCTTCAGCCTTTGCCGGCGCAACTTCAGCCTTCGGCGCTTCCGCCTTGGCGGCTGGTGCTGCGCCATTGCCCGAGGCAGCGACAGACACATCTTCGCCGTCAGCGGCGAGAATGGCGATCACGGCATTGACCTTGACGCCTTCAGTGCCGGCGGGAACGACGAGCTTGGCAACGGTGCCCTCGTCGACCGCTTCGACTTCCATCGTCGCCTTGTCGGTTTCGATCTCGGCGATCACGTCGCCGGACGAAACCTTGTCGCCTTCCTTGACCAGCCACTTGGCGAGGTTGCCCTCTTCCATCGTGGGCGAGAGGGCCGGCATGGTGATGTTGATAGGCATCTCTTCACCCTCCCTTATTTGTAGCAGACGGTCTTCACCGCCTGGACGACTTCGCCGACATTCGGCAGGGCCAGCTTTTCAAGGTTGGCGGCGTAAGGCATCGGCACGTCCTTGCCGGCGATCGTCAGGATCGGCGCATCGAGATAGTCGAAGGCCTGCTGCATGACGCGCGTGGCGATTTCGGTGCCGACGGAGGACTGCGGGAAGCCTTCCTCGACGGTCACCAGACGGCCTGTCTTCTTCACCGATTCGATCACGGTCGGCATGTCCATCGGACGGATGGTCCTGAGGTCGATGATCTCGACGTCGATGCCGTCCTTTTCCAGTTCTGCCGCAGCCTTGATCGCATAGGTCATGCCGATGCCGAAGGAAACGATCGTCGCGTCCTTGCCGGTCTTGTGGATTCGTGCCTTGCCGATCGGCAGAACGAAATCATCCAGTTTCGGCACGTCGAAGGAGTGACCGTAGAGGATTTCGTTCTCGAGGAAGATGACCGGGTTCGGATCGCGGATCGCAGCCTTCAGGAGACCTTTCGCGTCGGCTGCCGAATACGGCATGATGACCTTCAGGCCCGGGATATGGCTGTACCAGGCAGCGTAGCACTGCGAGTGCTGGGCGCCGACGCGGGCAGCCGCGCCACTCGGGCCGCGGAACACCATCGGTGCTCCCATCTGGCCGCCGGACATGTAAAGCGTCTTGGCGGCCGAGTTGATGATGTGATCGATCGCCTGCATGGCGAAGTTGAAGGTCATGAACTCGACGATCGGGCGAAGGCCGGTCATCGCCGCGCCGACACCGACGCCGGCAAAACCGTGCTCGGTAATGGGGGTATCGATGACGCGGCGGGGACCGAATTCCTGCAGCAGGCCTTGCGTGATCTTGTAGGCACCCTGGTATTCGGCGACTTCCTCACCCATGACGAAGACATCGTCGCTGCGGCGCATTTCTTCCGCCATCGCGTCGCGAAGGGCTTCGCGCACGGTGGTGGAGACCATTTCGGTACCGGCCGGGATATCCGGATCGGAAGCGACTTCGACCTTCGGCTGGGCGGCAACGGGTGCGGCAGCCGGAGCAGGCGCTTCCGTCTTCGCAGGCTCGGCAGCAGGTGCAGCCTTTGGGGCAGCCACATCGCCGGCGCTCTCGCCGTCCTGCAGCAGGACCGCGATCGCTGTGTTGACCTTGACACCCTCGGTGCCGGCGGCAATCAGGATCTTGCCGATCGTGCCTTCATCGACGGCTTCCACTTCCATGGTCGCCTTGTCGGTTTCGATCTCGGCGATCACGTCGCCGGACGTGACCTTGTCACCTTCGTTTTTCAGCCATTTGCTGAGCGTGCCTTCTTCCATCGTCGGGGACAGAGCGGGCATCAGAATTTCAATAGGCATGATGGTTTCCTCGTCCCGGTCTTAAAGCAGAATGTCGGTGTAGAGCTCGGATACATCCGGCTCCGGATCGGCCTGGGCGAAATCGGCGCTGTCGGCGACGATGTCGCGGACATCCTTGTCCATCGCCTTCAGGTCGTCTTCGCTCGCCCATCCCTTTTCAAGGATACGCGCCTTCACCTGCTCGATCGGATCGTGCTCGGACCGCATCTTCTGCACTTCGTCCTTGGAACGATATTTCGCCGGGTCGGACATCGAGTGGCCGCGATAACGATAGGTCTGCATCTCGAGGATGACTGGTCCCTTGCCGGCGCGGCAATGTTCGACCGCCTCGTCGCCCGCAGCCTTGACCGCGCGCACGTCCATGCCGTCGACCTGGAAGCCGGGAATGCCAAGGGCCACGCCGCGCTGGGAGAAATCATGGCCCGCCGACGCGCGCGACACCGAGGTGCCCATGGCGTAGCGGTTGTTCTCGACGATGTAGATCACCGGCAACTTCCAGAGAGCGGCCATATTGAAGCTCTCGTAGACCTGACCCTGGTTGGCAGCGCCGTCGCCGAAATAGGCAAGCGAGACGTTGTCGTTGCCGCGGTAACGGTTGGCAAAGGCGAGACCCGTGCCGAGCGACACCTGCGCGCCGACGATGCCGTGGCCGCCGTAAAAATTCTTTTCCTTGGAGAACATGTGCATCGAGCCGCCCTTCCCTCGGGAAAGACCGCTGCGGCGACCGGTAAGCTCGGCCATGACGCCGCGCGCACTCATGCCGCAGGCCAGCATATGGCCGTGGTCGCGATAGGCGGTGATGACCTGATCGCCTTCCTTCAGCGCCATCTGCATGCCGACGACGACAGCTTCCTGGCCGATGTAGAGGTGACAGAAACCACCGATGAAGCCCATGCCGTAGAGCTGGCCGGCTTTTTCCTCGAAACGGCGGATGAGGAGCATTTCGCGGTAGGCCTTCAGATCGGCATCGCGATCGAATTCGGCAATCGTGCCGTTTGCGAAGTCCTTTTTGGCGGGCTTCGCCGCCGTTTTCCGATTGGAAACGGACGCGGTTTTTCGCGGGGCCATTCATTCCTCCCTAATGGTTGCCTTTTGCAGGTACCATAGGCAAAGAATGCCGCCACAGCAATGCCATATTTGCATGGCTTATATTCTTTATAAGTTTATGATTTTACTTACAAATTCACGATTAACGTGATTTCGGTTAATTCGGCAATTCAGTGAAAAATCACGATTTCGTCGGCGCGCGACATATTCAACCCGAACCGGGCCTTTTCGTCCAGCATGTCGCGTTCGAGCGAGCCATCGCTCAAGAGTGCCACTTCCTTTTCAAGCGTTTGACGCTGCTGCGTCAGCTCGTCCAGACGCGCCTGGCGCTCGATGCGCTGGCGGTCGAATTTCTCGGTTGCCTTCAGTCCATAATCGCCGTGAATGGAATGATAGCCGAAATAGGAGAGGAAAGCGATGGTGATGAGCGGCATGACGAACCGCCCGAGCTTCCGTTTCTTATGGTGTTTGGTCCACATAGATCATGCCCTGATACGCAATACCAAGACACGCTACCAGCCATTGATTAACCGACCGTTGACCATAACAGGAGGCAACAAAAAACCCGCGTCCGTCTCCGGACGCGGGTTTCATCATATCAGCGTGAACGCATCAGCCGCGCAGGATCGAACGGCCTGCATATTTCGCCTGGGGTCCAAGCTGCTCTTCGATGCGGATCAGCTGGTTATATTTGGCGGTGCGGTCGGAGCGGGCGAGCGAGCCGGTCTTGATCTGTCCGCAATTGGTGGCGACGGCGAGGTCGGCAATGGTCGAATCCTCGGTTTCGCCGGAACGGTGCGACATGACGGCTGAATAGCGAGCCTTGTGTGCGGTCTCGACGGCATCGAGCGTTTCGGACAGCGAGCCGATCTGGTTGACCTTGACGAGGATCGAGTTGGCGACACCCATCTTGATACCGTCACGCAGGCGCGAGGAGTTGGTGACGAACAGGTCGTCGCCGACGAGCTGGGTCTTGCCGCCGATCTTGTCGGTCAGGTATTTCCAGCCATCCCAGTCGTCCTCGGCCATGCCGTCCTCGATCGAAAAAATCGGATACTTGGCCGCGAGTTCGGCGAGATAGTCGGCCATGGCTTCCGGTTCGAGCGTGCGGCCTTCGCCTTCCAGATGGTATTTGCCGTCCTTGAAGAATTCGGTCGAGGCGCAATCGAGTGCGATGTGCATGTCGTCGCCCGGACGGTAGCCGGCCTTCTCGATCGACTTCATGATGAAGTCGAGGGCGGCTGGAGCCGATGCGAGACCGGGCGCAAAGCCGCCTTCGTCGCCGACATTGGTGTTGTGGCCGTCAGCGGCCAGCTGCTTCTTCAGCGTGTGGAACACTTCCGAACCCATGCGAACCGCATCGCGCAGCGTATCGGCTCCAACAGGCACAATCATGAATTCCTGGAAATCGATTGGATTGTCTGCATGCGCGCCGCCATTGATGATGTTCATCATCGGGACCGGCAGCAGGCGGGCGTTCGGGCCGCCGACGTAACGGTAGAGCGGCAGGCCGGAGGCTTCGGCCGCGGCCTTGGCGACGGCCAGCGATACGCCGAGGATGGCATTGGCGCCGAGGCGCGACTTGTTCGGGGTGCCATCGAGCTCGATCATGGTCGCATCGATGTGCAACTGGTCTTCGGCGTCCATGCCGCCGATCGCCTCGAACAATTCGCCGTTGACGGCTTCGACGGCCTTTTCGACACCCTTGCCGAGATAGCGCTTGCCGCCATCACGCAGTTCGACAGCTTCGTGCGCGCCGGTGGAGGCACCCGAGGGAACGGCTGCGCGGCCAAAGCTGCCGTCTTCGAGGTGGACGTCGACTTCGACGGTCGGGTTGCCCCGGCTGTCGAGAATTTCGCGGCCGATGATGTCGATGATTGCAGTCATGATCTCTTCCCTGCTTCAAACATGGTGGTGGAGGATGGTCCTGTCATAATTCATGGACCGGAAATTACAATGGCGGGACCGAGCAATTGCCGCCCGGCGCCCGGCCTTCAAGAAAAATTCACAAACCCGGCGTTCAGCGCTTGGCGACTGCGTCAAAGGCAAGCAAGGTCTCCAACAGACGCGGCATATCCTTCAGATGCACCATGTTCGGGCCGTCAGACGGTGCGTTGTCCGGATCCTCATGCGTTTCGATGAATACGCCGGCCACACCAACGGCAACGGCAGCGCGTGCCAGCGTCTCGACGAATTCGCGCTGGCCGCCAGACGACGCGCCCTGCCCGCCCGGCTGCTGCACCGAATGGGTGGCGTCGAACACCACCGGCGCGCCAAGGCCCGCCATGATCGGTAGCGAGCGCATGTCGGAGACCAGCGTATTGTAGCCGAAAGACGCACCGCGCTCGCACAGCAGCACATTCGGATTGCCGCTTTCGGTGAACTTGGCGAGGACGTTTTTCATGTCCCAAGGCGCAAGGAACTGGCCCTTCTTGACGTTGATGACCCGACCGGTCTTGGCAGCCGCGATCAGAAGGTCGGTCTGGCGGCAGAGGAATGCCGGGATCTGCAGGATATCGATGGTCGGTGCGACGAGCGCACACTGCTCTTCCGTGTGAATGTCGGTCAGGACCGGAAAGCCATATTCCTTCTTGAGATCGGCGAAGATTTCCATCGCTTTTTCAAGGCCGATGCCGCGCTTGCCGGAAATCGAGGTGCGGTTGGCCTTGTCGAAGGAAGACTTGTAGACAAGGCCGATGCCGAGCGACTTACAGAGCTCGACCATCTTGCCGGCGATCATGAATGCATGGTCGCGGCTTTCCATCTGGCAGGGGCCGGCGATCAGCGACAGCTTCTGGGTGTTGGAAAACACCACCTGGGCAGCGCCGCTACCGACCACCACGTTTGCATTGGTCTGCATGATTATTCTCCGAATGCGAAAATGACACCCTGCCCCGGCGCTTCCGGGACGATCAAGCGATTGTCTTTTTTGATGAAGGACACCGCATTTGCGGCAAGAAGATGCTCGGTGGCTTTGAGATCGGCAACCTTGAAGACGACGGCGCGACCGCGCAGTCCGCGCGAATGACCCGGCGTCTTGCGGTCAAAGAAACCGGCCATGCCGGCCTGGTTGAGAACGGAAATCTTGACGCCGTTGCACGTCTCGATGTCCATGCCGAAGGAATGGGCCGAGACTTCACGTTCGTCGACCGCCTCCTGGAGGATGTACTGGAAATCGGTGGGGTTGGGTTCGGACAGAACAACCTCGGACATGCCGAGAACGCCATTGGCGTGGGTTTCCAACGCCGAACGATCGGACGGAAGCGGCATCACGCGCTGACAGCTGAAAAAGAAGAAATCCGGAGACCGCAGGTCAGCGGCAAAGGCAAGGCGAAAACTGCCCGTTGCCTGCGTGCCGTCCGGTAGCAGCATCGGTCGGGAAAACTCCAGCATCTCGCCGGTAGAAATGCCCCTTTCCCGGAAACGCGCGTGATCCGCGATCGCGTCGTCAGTGCTCACCACGATTGCGGAAAACCCATCCTGCCCGCGGCGGAACCGGTAAGCCTGATCGCGGGCGACGAAAACGTTGCCGGCCAAGGCCGCCGCCTCGCATTCCTCGCGCTTGGCGATACCAAGAGGCTCGAGATAGGTCTTGTCGGACAGGAAGATGCAGGCGTTTTCGGTTCCGAAGGGATGAAGCGCATCGGCAGCCACGGTGAAGCCGAGCTTGACATAGCGCTCACGGGCGGTCGCAAGGTCGATGACCGGCAATACAAGATGGTCGAGCAGGCGGGGGATGCGGGACGCGGCGTTCATGGAATTCCCTGAAACTGGTCGGTGGCTGGTGCTTTGCCCGTTTTGACTGCCGATTTCAAGGAAATGTTGAATTGTCCGTTGTTGCAGGTTGCCGCTGCCCGGCCCGGCTTGAAGGAACCGGGCCGGGCGGCACGTTGGGTTCAGAGATTGCTCATGCCACCGTCGATGACAAGTTCGCTGCCGACGGTATAGGTCGATTCGTCGGAGGCGAGGAAAACCACGGCCTTGGCAATTTCGCTCGGATTGCCAAATCGGCCGGCCGGGATTTTGGCCGCAGCCATGGCATCAGTGTCCGCGGCAGACATCCCGAGCTTGCCGTAGAGCGGCGTTGCGACCGGACCGGGGCTGATGGCATTGACGCGGATGCCCCGGCCGATCAGTTCACCGGATAACGTCTTGGCAAAGGACAGTAAGGCGGCCTTGGTCAGTGCGTAGACGCTGGTGTTCGGCATGCCGATATGGGCATTGATCGAGGTGTTGAGCACGATCGAGGCCGGATTGGCAAGGATCGGCAGAAGCGCCTGAATCAGGAAGAACGGGCCTTTGACATTGATCGCGACGGAGCGGTCGAAACCCTCTTCGTCGAACTGCTCGATCGGCCGGAAATCGGCCGCACCGGCGTTGACGAACAGGATATCGAGATGACCGAAAGCGGCCTCCACCGCCTCGACGACGGCTTTCTGTCCGGCAACATCCCCGGCATTGGCTTGTATGAAGAGCGCCTTGTCGCCGAGTTCGGCGCGGGCTGTTTCAATGGTTGCCGGATTGGTGCCGGTGACCGCGACGCGGGCACCTTCGGCGATGAATTGGCGGGCCGTTTCAAGACCGATACCGCTGGTGCCGCCGGTGATCAAAGCGGTTTTGTTCTGCAGGCGTGACATGGTGAAATTCCTTGTTGTGACTTGGTTTCGATGACGGGTTCAGACGACAGGTTCAAGTGCGGGTGATCGAGGCGCCGCCGTCGATCAGCGATGCCGTGCCGGTCACGAAGGCAGAATCGTCGGAGGCGAGGTAGAGGACCGACCTGGCAAGTTCCTCCGGCGTGGCAACGCGCTTCAGGGCATGCAGGTTGGTGATAAAGGACTGCGATTCCGGCGTGTTGTTCATCTCGCGGTACATCGACGTATCGACTGCCCCCGGCAGGATGGCATTGACGCGGATCCCTTGTGGGCCGAATTCGGCCGCCAGTGCCTGTGTCAGACCAATCAAACCGGCCTTCGAGGCAGCGTAGGCGGCCACACCGGGAAATGCAAAACTGTAGCCGACGAAGGTCGAGGTGAAGATCACTGAGCCCGCACCATGCTTGATCATTTCGGCGATCTGGTGCTTGGCGCCAAGAAACGAACCGGTGAGGTTGATGGCGATCGCGTCGTTCCAACCCTGTTCGGAGATACCGGTCGAAGGACCGGCTTCGCCGAGTGTTCCGGCATTGTTGAAGGCGACATCGAGGCGGCCGTATTTTTCGACGGCCAGCGCCACAAGCGCCTTGGCATAGTCTTCCGAGCGGACGTCACCAGCAAGTGCTACGGCATCGCCGCCGTCTGCGTTGATTTCGTTAACGAGTTCATCGAGTTCGCTCTGGCGGCGGGCGCCAACGACGAGCTTGGCGCCTTCGGCTGCGAACAGCTTTGCGGTGGCGCGGCCGATGCCGGCGCTGGCACCGGTGATGATTGCAACTTTGTTGGACAGGCGTTCCATGATCTTTTCCTCTTTGGCAGAGCGGTCGAGGCGCCGTGTTGGCGTCCCTTCATGCCGTTTGCTTGAGGGCAATATGGCTTTCTTTTATCGTTCTGATTAGTCTGCAAATCATGGAACTCGCATCCGGGAAAACCGAACAATGATGAAGCTTGACGGCATTGCCAGTTTTGTCGCCGTCGCCGAAAGCGGCTCGATCAGCGAGGCGGCGCGGCGCCTGCGGTTGTCGAAGTCGGTCGTCAGCGAACGGCTTGCCGAACTCGAACGCAGCCTCGGTGCCGGTCTCCTGCACCGAACCACACGCAAGCTGACGCTGACGGAAGACGGAACCGCCTTTCTCGAACGCGCCAATCGCATCGTGCAGGAGATCGAGGAGGCGACGGCCGACATGGCCGAGCGGCGCGGAACGATTTCCGGACCATTGCGAATCTCGGCGCCCGTCACCTTCGGACGCATGCATCTCGGACCGGCACTCTATCCGTTCCTGGCAGAGCATCCGAACCTGCAACTGACGCTCGACCTTGACGATCGACGCGTCGATGCCGCAGCCGATGGCTACGACGCCGTAGTGCGCAACGGGCCGATCGCCGATTCGCGGCTGATGGCCTGGCGGCTGGCGCCGAGCCGGCGGGTGCTGGTCGCCTCACCCGCCTATCTCAAGGAAAACGGCAAGCCCGGCGCGATCGAGGACCTGGAAAAGCACCGAGGCATTTTCTATACCAATCGCGGTGTGGCCGACTGGCGCTTTCCCACTCCCGCTGGAACGGTCCTTGTTCGCGGCCAGATGGGATTCGGCGTCAACAATGGCGACATGCTGAGGGACGCCGCTGTCGCCGGACTTGGGATCGCACTGGTGCCGATGTTCGTGGTCGGAGAGGCCGTCGCCTCCGGCGATCTTGAAACCATCGACATCGGTGTTCAACCCGAACTCGAATATATCCACATCGCCCATCCGGAGGGCCGACGCCCCTCGGTCAAACTGCGGGCGCTGGCGGATCATCTGCGGACCGCATTCGGCAGCCCACCATATTGGGATCCTGCATTTTCATAGCGAGAGACCGCCGTCAGTCGCAGGAGCGCAACTGTTTGGCATAGGTATTGGCAATATTGGCCGAGCGGCGGGCGGCATTCTGTAACTGCGCATTGCCGCGCCAGGCGCCCTTCCGGTATCCGGCATCACCCAGATAGTAAGCCAGATAAAGATTATAGGCGTCGGTGCGGGCGATGCCGTTCTTCTTGCTGCTTTGATTGTGGTACCAGGCAACGAAGTGGATGGCGTCGGAGAATTTCGTCCTGCGGGCCATCAGGTGCCCGGTCGATCGCTTGTAGTGAGACCAAGTGCCGTTCAGCGCCTGCGAGAAACCGTAGGCGGTCGACTGGCGCTTCCAGGGGATGAAACCGAACAGCTTGGTGCGCGGCGGCCGGGCATTCGGGCGGAAGCCGGATTCGGTGTAGATCGTCGCCATCAGGATCGGCACGGGAACGCCGTACTCACGCTCCGCATGTTCGGCGGCGCGCTGCCAGTTGTTGAACCAGCCATCACGCTGCTCGAAAATCGCGCAGGCATTTCGGGTCTCTCTCGGGGCGCTCGCACAGCCAGCCAGAAGCAGAAGGGCGACGATAAACGCAATACGCATCGCTCAGATCTCTCACTTTCAGAGAGATTACTAACCGGTAAACGTTAAAGAGACGTTTTTAGATAAATTTGAACGGACATATCATCCGGCTTTGGGCCGCTTCCCGCGGTGGAAAACCTACAATTCAAGGGAAAAGATGCGGCCTGACGTTACGTAACCCTCAATCGCCTCAAGGCGGACGGAGTGGACCGGCTCAAACCCCTCGATGCGTTTCGTCCCCGCCCAGCGACCATCATCGGCGAACACTTCGATCGAGCCGGCATCGAGAAAAATCCGCAGGCTGGACGGGCGCGCGCCGCGCGCGATATAGCGCGGCACGGTTTCGACGTTGGGCAGCATGTAGAGGATGGACAACCCCTCGGCATCGAGCTGAAGCGCCAGGGCCACGCCCGGGTGATCGAAACGGAGCACGAACGGTGCTCCAGGCGATGCCAGTTCCAGCAAGATTTCAACCGCGCCGGTTTCCAATCCCACCATCTCGCCAGCGGCAAGCCGTATGTCATCGATGACCGCGCTGCGCAGGCTCTCGACCGCCGGCACCGGCGGTGTCAAGACCGCATCATCCTGAAGCAGCAACATCCTCGGCAGCGTCATCGCCGTTGGGAAATCAATGGTGTGGGAGACATCCGCCCAATTGGCGAGCCAGCCAATGCCGACAGGCGTCTCGCCGTCGACAAAGGCTTGGAAGGCATAATTGTCGGTTCCAAAATCGAGTTCCTGCTCGAAGTCCGTCAGAAACCGGACGCCATCAAAATGCCCGACCGCAATCAAAGTCAGGTTCTTGCGGCCGGTGTCGGCATGGGTGCTGTTCATCAAACCATAGATCAGGCCCCAGCGCGTTTTCGGATTATCGGCGGGGCCATCCAGCGGCAGCAGGCAGGGACACTCGATGACTGCGGTTCCGAACCGCTCCTCGAGCAGCAGCGTGCCGATAAAACGCCAGCCGCCCGCAGCCGCCGGATCGTCCGTCTCATAGAGAAGGATGACGCCCCCTTGCTGACTGAGGCTGCCGAGAACCATCTTCCAGAGCCCATCCGGTCCCTTGACCACATAAGGGTCGCGAAAATCGAGCGTCAGGCCAAGACCGGCCGGGCGGTTTGGAAGAATGATCTCGGCCTGGCTGGCCGTAATGATGTTATGCGAGGTCGCGGTCAGCTGAATTTGTGTCTCGGGAATACGTTCGCTCACCTGCTCGGTGAAAAAGACCCGGATACCGCCCTCATTTTCGATCGGGATGGCCGAGCCGGAAAAGGCCCCGCCGCGCCGGTCCGGCCTTGCCGTCAGATCTTCGGAGGGAAAGAGAAAGATCGGCATGTGATGCCAATGGATATAGTCTGTCGAAACCGCATGGCCCCAGTGCATCGTGTTCCAACGCAGTCCGTGAGAGTAGTGCTGATAGAAGAGATGCGGACGCCCGCCAAAACGGCCAAAGCCGTTGGGATCGTTCATCCAGCCGAACGGCGGGCGGAAATGGTAGCCGTGCGGCACGGGCGCCGGGGCATTGGCGACACTGGTGTGCATCACGGTGATGCCGTTTTCCACCACCTCGGCGGCATTGAAGAAATAGGCGACGGAGACCGCGGTGGTCGCCGTATCGTAGACGCAGGAAAGATCGCCGCCACTAACGGCGACGAAGGTCCGGAAGACATATTCCTCGGAATTGCTGACCTGCACATCACCGATCTTGTCGCCGCTGAGGATGAACGCCATGGTCCCCGGCGCTTCCGGCGTCGTCGCCTTCAGCCAGACATGCAGCGTCGCGCTGACGGGTACATCGGCCCTTAGCGTCCTGACCGTCCCCTGCGAGATATCGTTCGCCATTCTCCATTCCTTCCGCCAGCGCGCAATTCCAGACGAGGAACCGTCTCGCGCTTTCCTGAAAGCATATCCAGCGACCTAGTGCCGAAGATCGGGATGTAAAGAAGACGATGCGAAACCGAAGACGGCTGGAAGCCTCCCCGCGCGGTGTCCGCCGTGGTTCTTCAGACTTGCACTCAATCGGACGGGGCACTGGAAACCG
>UCML01000001.1:0-7623 GCA_900473675.1 Hyphomicrobiales bacterium
CCGACATGTCGGCGGGTTTTTCTTTGCTTGTCGCTCCCTTTGCCTGCGGCATTCCTGGGAATGCCGCAGGCCGAATCTCAGTTCGCAATCAGGCGAGAACGGCCAGCAGCAGAAGGGCGACGATATTGGTGATCTTGATCGCCGGGTTGACCGCCGGCCCTGCCGTATCCTTGTAGGGATCGCCGACAGTATCGCCTGTGACGGAGGCCTTGTGGGCGTCCGAACCCTTCATGTGCCGCGTGCCATCCTTGTCGACGAAGCCGTCCTCGAAGCTCTTCTTGGCATTGTCCCAGGCGCCGCCGCCCGAGGTCATCGATATGGCGACGAAGATGCCGTTGACGATGACGCCGAGAAGCGAGGCGCCGAGCGCCGCAAAGGCGGATGCCTTCGAGCCGGAAATCAAGAGCACGCCGAAATAGACGACGATCGGCGCCAAGACCGGCAGCAGCGAGGGCACGATCATTTCGCGGATCGCCGCCTTGGTCAGCATGTCGACGGCGCGGCCGTAGTCCGGCCGGTCCGTGCCCGCCATGATGCCCGGCTTTTCCTTGAACTGGCGGCGCACTTCCTCCACCACCGAACCGGCGGCACGGCCGACCGCTGTCATGGCGATGCCGCCGAACAGGTAAGGAATGAGACCGCCGAAGATCAGGCCCGCGACGACATAGGGGTTGGAGAGATCGAACGAGATCGTTCCGACGTCGGCGAAGTACGGATACTTGTCGCCATTGGCGGCAAAGTACTTGAGGTCGTTCGAGTAGGCCGCAAACAGCACGAGAGCGCCAAGACCGGCCGAGCCGATCGCGTATCCCTTGGTAACCGCCTTCGTCGTGTTGCCGACGGCATCAAGCGCGTCTGTCGACTTGCGGACTTCCGGAGGAAGACCGGCCATTTCGGCAATGCCGCCGGCATTGTCGGTGACTGGACCAAAGGCATCGAGAGCGACGATCATGCCGGCAATACCAAGCATGGCTGTGACAGCGATACCTGTGCCGAACAGGCCTGCAAGCTGATAGGTCGCGATGATGCCGCCGACGATGACGATGGCCGGAAGCGCGGTGGATTCCAGCGACACGGCAAGCCCTTGGATCACGTTTGTGCCGTGGCCGCTGACAGAAGCCTGGGCGATCGAATTCACCGGACGCTTGTTGGTGCCGGTATAATATTCGGTGATCACGACGATCAGTGCGGTCACGACAAGGCCGAGAATACCGCAGATGAACAGGTTGGTGCCGGTGATGTCCTTGCCGTCGACAGTGCCGATCGAGCCCCAGCCGATGGTCAGCGACGTCGCTGCACCTAGACCGATGATCGACAACAGACCGGTGACGATCAGGCCCTTGTAGAGCGCGCCCATGATCGAGCCGTTGGACCCGAGCTTGACGAAGAAGGCGCCGATGATCGAGGTGATGATGCAGGCGCCGCAGATGGCCAGCGGATAGGACATGACCAGCGCAAGGTTCGCGCCGCCGGCAAAGAAGATGGCGGCGAGCACCATGGTGGCGACGATCGAGACGGCATAGGTCTCGAACAGGTCGGCCGCCATGCCGGCGCAGTCGCCGACATTGTCGCCGACATTGTCGGCAATGGTCGCCGGATTGCGCGGATCGTCTTCCGGAATGCCGGCTTCGACCTTGCCGACGAGATCGCCGCCGACATCAGCGCCCTTGGTGAAGATGCCGCCGCCGAGACGGGCGAAGATCGAGATGAGCGAAGCACCGAAGCCGAGCGACACAAGCGAGTCGATCACCTCACGCGAGCCTTCAGGCAATCCAAGACCGGCCGTCAGGATGAGGTAGTAGATGGTGACGCCGAGCAGTGCCAGGCCGGCGACGAGCATGCCGGTGATGGCGCCCGACTTGAAGGCGATATCGAGGCCTGCCGCAAGACTGACGGAGGACGCCTGCGCCGTGCGCACGTTAGCCCTCACCGAGACGTGCATGCCGATGAAACCGGCAGCCCCCGACAGAACCGCGCCAATCAGGAAGCCGATGGCGGCAGTAACAGAAAGAAGAACCCAGGCAGCGACGAAAACGACGGCGCCGACCATGGCAATGGTCATGTATTGACGTGTGAGATAGGCCTGCGCCCCCTCGCGTATGAAGCCTGCAATCTCTTGCATGCGGGCATTGCCCTGATCGGCTGACAGCACCGATTGCGTCGCCCAGATGGCATAAACCACCGAAAGCAACCCGCATGCGATAACGCCCAGAAGTATGGTCATTTCGCTCTTTCCTCCGTTTAAGCCTGCGGGCTCACTCCGTTCCACAGACCCCCAAAAAGCGCTGCGAACCGTGCCTCCTCTTCAAGCAACGGCAGCAGACGTGGCGGCAGAGTGCGGGGACGAATCGCTATCGTCAAGCCGCGAGAATCGGAAAAACCCACGTTTTTCGGTATGTTGGCGGTGACTTACAGGTACGGAAGATCACTTTCTGAGATAAAACTCAGGCGGCACGCCGTTTTTCGGTAACAAACAGCGAAATCAGCAGCAAAAGGCAAAAAGCGGTGACTGGCCAGACGGCAGAGCTCAGCATATCCCAGCCATAGGCCGTCAGGACCTTGCCGGAACCGAAGGATGCAAGCGCGACCGTGGTGAAGAGGATGATGTCGTGGAAACCCTGCACCTTGTCAGCTTCCTGCGGCCGGTAGCTTGAGGCGACAATGGCTGTTGAACCGATGAAACCGAAGTTCCAGCCGGCGCCAAGCAGGATCAACGCTCCCCAGAAATTCCACAGCCCGATGCCCGCATGGGCCACCAGCGCACACAGCATGAGGATTACCAGACCGCAGGCTACGACCCTTTCGGCGCCATAGCGGCTGACCAGCATGCCGGTGAAGAAGCTCGGCGCAAACATTGCCAGCACATGCCACTGGATGCCGAGCGTCGCCAGGTCCTGCGAGAAACCGCAGCCGACGACCATGGCGATCGGCGCGCCGGTCATCATGAAGGTCATCAGTGCATAGGTGGAGATGCCGCAGACCATGCCGGTGAGGAACCGCTGATTCAGCACAATCTCACGCAACGGGCGAACAGGGCCAGCGTGGATGGCGCCTGCGACCGGGCGCAGATCCGGCAGCCGCAAGAATGCCAGGATAGCGATCGCTGCGAGGCAGGTGGGAACGAGCACGATGAAGGCGCCGGCGAAGAACACGGGCGCGAGCGCATCCCTGGTGAGGATGACAAGCTGCGGTCCGAGCACGGCGGAAATCATGCCGCCCGCCAGGATCCACGAAATCGCCCGAGGCTTGTAGAAGTGGGGCGAAGCGTCAGCAGCGGCGAAACGCAGCTTCTGGGTAAAGCCACCGGCCACGCCGGAAATACACAGGCCAAATGCAAACAGCCAGAAGTCACTCTGGAAAAGCGCATAAGCCGCAAGTATGCCGCCGCCTGCGCCAAGCAGAGCACCGACCATGAAAGCCGCCTTGCGGCCGAGCAATCTCGACATGGCGGCAACAAAAACGGCGCCGAGCGCCACGCCGACATTGAAACCTGTCAACGGCGCGGTCGCCAGCGACTTGTCCTCGCCGAGCAACTGATATCCAGCGACGCCGCCCACGGAGAAGACGATCGGGCCGATGGTCCCGAGAATGGCCTGGGCCATCGTGAGCAGATAGACGTTACGGCGGGCGCCGCGCAGTTCATGATCCATGTCCCGCGCCCCACCCACCGGCACTGCCATGGGATGATCCTACTTCTTGACGTCGGTTCTGATCGTGCGGGCGATCCGGTCGAGTACCGCGTTGACAAGCTTGGGCTCGTCCTCTTCGAAGAACGCCTTGGCGATCTCGACATATTCGGTGACGATGACCGCAACGGGGACGTCCTTGCGCTCGCGAAGCTCGAACGTGCCGGCGCGCAGGATGGCGCGGACGGTCGAGTCGAGGCGCGACAAAGCCCAGTCGTCCTGAAGAGCCGTTCCGATCAGGGGATCGAGCAGGCGCTGGTCACGCACGACTCCGGCAACGATGGAGCGGAACCAGGACGCGTCTGCCTTCAGATAGGTTTCGCCATCGATTTCCTGGCCGAGCCGATGGGCTTCGTATTCGGCGACGATTTCGAGCACGCCGGTGCCGCCGACATCCATCTGGTAGAGCGCCTGAACGGCAGCAAGACGGGCAGCTCCGCGCTGGTTGGCCTGCTTGACCGGCTGGTCGGCCGGCGGATTGGTGGGAGTATCGCTCACTGTTCGCCGCCCAGCTTGATCTTCAGGTCAATCATGGTGAGCGCCGCGCGGGCGGCAAAACCGCCCTTGTCGCCTTCGGTCTTCTTCGCACGGGCCCAGGCCTGCGCATCGTTTTCCACTGTCAGGATGCCGTTGCCGATGGCAAGGCTCTCGCTGACGGTGAGATCCATGATCGCACGCGAGGATTCGTTGGCGACGATATCGAAATGATAGGTCTCGCCGCGGATGACCATGCCGAGCGCGACGAAACCGTCATATTCGGTGCCGCCATTGTCGATGCCGTCAAGCGCCATGGCAATCGCCGCCGGAATTTCCAGCGCGCCGGGAACCGTCACGACATCATAGGTCGCGCCGGCATCTTTGAGCGCCGACGTCGCACCATCGAGCAAAGCATCGGCCATATCGTCATAGAAACGCGCTTCCACAATCAGAATATGTGGTTTCTCGGTATCGGACATTTGTCACCTGTCTGAAATGGGGGGCCGGACATCTCCAGCGCAGGCGGCGGTCAAACCATGCTGGAGCCCCGTTGGCAAGCATTTTTCGCTTCAACCGCCGAATTGCCGGGACGCCTGCGGACGATTGCAGGCGGAAACGCTGAAATTGACGCCGTCTTTTCAATCCGATGGCTGCTCTGTACAAGCTTATCTGGAGTGGAGAAAAACATGACAGAGATACAGAAACCCATCGTCAACGTCGCCGAGCTTGAACTCGATCATTGGCAGGAAGGCACACTCTTCGAATCCCGCGACGCATCCTTCGGCGCACAGCTCGGCCTCAAGAATCTCGGTATCGGCTATGGCGAAGTCCCGCCGGGCAAATCGGGCTGCCCGTTCCACAATCACCATATCGAGGAAGAGCTATTCGTCGTCATCAGCGGCGAAGGTGAGTATCGGTTCGGCCCCGATCGGTATCCGGTCAAGCCCGGCGACGTGCTCGGCGCGCCGGCCGGCGGGCCCGAAACCGCCCATCACCTGATCAATACCGGCACTGTCCCCCTTACATACCTGTCGATTTCGGCCAATGCGAAAGCCGAAATCGTCGAATATCCGGATTCGGGCAAGTTCCTGGCAAAGTCACGCGCGACACCAGGTGGCAAGCCCGTCTTCCGCTTCGTCGGGCGAAAGGAAAGCGAAGTCGATTATTGGGACGGAGAGCCGGGAATCTGATCGAATAGCGGAATCGAATTTTCAACCGGACTGAACAGACCAATATGCACAGCGTCCCTACCATCGAGACCGAACGCCTGATCCTTCGTCCCTACCGCCGCGACGATTTCGGTCCCTACAGCGCCCTCTTTGCCGATGCGGAAGTCACCCGCTTCATCGGCGGCGTGCCGTTTTCACGCGAACAGGCCTGGACGCGGTTCCTGCGCCAGGTCGGCATGTGGCATTATTTCGGCTTCGGCTTCTTTGCCCTGCAGGATCGCGAAACCGGCCAGTTTATCGGTGAGGCCGGCTTCCACGACCTCCACCGCGTCATCGTCCCCTCGCTGGAAGGCACGATGGAAACCGGCTGGGCCCTCTCGCCCCGCTCGCACGGCCGGGGCCTTGCCACCGAAGCCGTCGGCGCCGCCCTGAAATGGGGAGATCAGCAATTTCCGTCGCTGAAGAAGACCTGCATCATCGACACATCCAACCTCGCCTCGCTGAGAGTTGCCTCGAAGCTGCAGTTCAAGGAAGCGCGACGGACAAGCTATCATGGCGCGCAGGTGATCTTGCTGGAGCGGTGAACCGCCAATCCTGAAAAATTCCGGTCGATCAGCGCACGGCCATTCACGCGGTGTGTCGCTGCCCTGACCCAGCACGCGAAAACGTGCTCCGGTCGCCCCTTGGCAACGCCAGGACGTTAGCTCCCCGCTCCTCCCATATCGCGCACACGCTGCGCCAACGACCAAAAAGGGGGGGGCGAAATACCGAAGAATAGGTAGGACGGTTGAAATTCGATCCAACCGGGATGTGCTATTCTCGGGCGTTTCGAAGGCAAAACCGACGCTCTTCGCTAGCGACCAGAAATGCGAGATCAGACAATACCATCTCGATAAAGGCGGCGGCGCTTTGGTTGTCCAATTGCCTGCTTTTTGACGTGCTATGTGAATTCGTGAAGCGCCCGGGGGCAAATATGGCGAACATCACCGTAAACAGCGGCTTTGGTTTCGATATCCGTGACTTCGATTTCGGTGAAATTCCGCATGCGGTTTCCTACACCCGCACCAGTACCAGTTTCGTTGCCCAATACACGCTGAGCAAGGAGGAGCTCCGCGGCACCAACTTTACCTATGACAGAATGGGCGCACCAACCGGCGGTACAGTCACGAGTCACGCCATCTGGTACCAGGCGACGCGGGCATACTTCATTGACGGCATCAGCCTCGCGATGAAGAGTATCGTCGCGGCTGCGGTGACACCCAGCACCAGTGATGACCATAGTTTGATCGCCGGCGCATTGGCGGGAGCCGACAACTTCAAGGGTGGCGAGGGCGATGACTATGTGACGCTCTACGCCGGCAATGACATCGTCAGGGGCAACGGCGGCAATGACACCCTTTTCGGCGGCGACGGAAACGACGCGCTCAAGGGCGGCGACGGAAACGACAAGCTCCACGGCGATGCCGGTGCAGACACGCTGGAAGGTGGCGCCGGGACGGACACCGCCTCCTACGCCGACGCCGCGGGGGGCGTAACGGCAAGCCTCGCCAATGCTGCGGCCAACACCGGCGAAGCCAAGGGCGACACCTATGTCTCGATCGAGTGGCTGGCAGGCTCGACTTTTGGCGACAAGCTTTACGGCAACAGCGCCGCCAATCTCATCGCCGGTGGCGCCGGCAATGATCTCCTGAATGGTGGCGGTGGCGCGGACAAGCTCGATGGCGGGACCGGGACGGACACCGCGTCCTATTCCGGCGCATCTGCTGGCGTAACGGCCAGTCTCGCCAATGCCGCCATCAACACCGGCGATGCCAAGGGCGATACCTATGTTTCGATCGAGTGGCTGGCAGGTTCGTCCTATGGCGACATTCTCTACGGCAATGGCGGCGCCAATCTGCTCGCCGGCGGCTCTGGTAATGACCTTTTGAACGGCGGTGCCGGTGCCGATAAGCTCGACGGCGGATCAGGAACGGACATTGCCTCCTATTCCGGCGCATCCGCCGGCGTGATCGCAAGTCTCGCCAACAGTTCGATCAACACCGGCGACGCCAAAGGCGACGTCTATGTGTCGATCGAGCGGCTGACAGGGACGAGCCACGCCGACAAGCTCTATGGCAATGGCGGCGCCAACCTGCTCACCGGCGGCTCCGGCAACGACCTCCTGAACGGCGGCGCTGGCGCTGACAGGCTCGACGGCGGGTCAGGAACGGACACCGCTTCCTATTCAGGTGCCGCGGCCGGCGTGACGGCAAGTCTCTCCAATGCTGCCGTCAATACCGGTGATGCCAAGG
>UCML01000055.1:0-1274 GCA_900473675.1 Hyphomicrobiales bacterium
TGACCTTGCCCCCAAGTTTTATCCAGTTTTGAGTTCGCTCCAGCGGTTTTTGGTTGCTGCATTTATGGCGGTAGCGGCGGGTTGCGGTGCGGAGCCATTCCGGCTGCGCAGCACCGCATCACGTCGCGGGTTGATGGTCTGAGCGAATTCGGCGGGTGTCATCCACCCGATGCCCGAGTGCGGCCGGTGATCGTTGTAATCCACGCGCCAGTTTGAAAGAGCTAATCGGGCTTGAGTCAATGACGAGAAGAGCGTCTCGTTCAAGAACTCGTCGCGGAGCCGTCCATTGAAGCTTTCGATGAAGGCGTTCTGGACCGGCTTGCCTGGGGCAATGTAATGCCAATCCACCTTGCCCCGATCCGTCCATTGCAGAATGGCGTTGCTGGTGAATTCGCTGCCGTTGTCGCTGACGATCATCTTGGGCTTGCCACGTTTCTCCATGATCCGATCCAGCTCACGGGCGACCCGCAGGCCGGACAGCGAAGTATCGGCGACGAGAGCCAGGCATTCCCTTGTGCAGTCATCCACGACCGTCAGAATCCGGAACCTGCGGCCATCGGTGAGTTGATCCGACACGAAGTCCAGCGACCAACGATCATTGGCAGCCGTCGGGATCAACATCGGCGCTCGGGTGCCTATCGCTCGCTTACGCCCGCCACGCTTGCGCACGGTCAGCTTCTCCTCCCGATAGAGCCGGAAGAGCTTCTTGTGGTTCACAAGGTGTCCCTCGCGTCTGAGCAGCACATGAATGCGTCGATATCCAAAGCGGCGGCGTTCATGTGCCAGCGCCTTCATTCGCTCGCGAAGGCCATGATCGTCGCTGCGCCTGGTGTCATAACGGATCGTCATTCGGCAAAAGCCGATGGCTTTACACGCCCGCCGTTCGCTCATCCCATGTTGGCTCATCAGATGCGCGACAGCATTTCGCTGGGCTGCGGGCGTCACCACTTCTTTCCCAAAAGGTCCTTCAAAGCTGCATTGTCGAGCATGGCATCCGCCAGCAGCCGCTTCAGCTTCGCATTCTCGTCCTCCAGCGTCTTCAGCCGCTTGGCTTCGGACACGTCCATGCCGCCGAACTTGGCTTTCCACTTGTAGATGCTGGCGTCGCTGACACCGTGCTTGCGGCAAAGCTCCGAGACCGGCGTACCTGCCTCGTGCTCCTTCAATATGCCGATGATCTGTTCGTCTGTGAAACGGTTGCGCTTCATTCTCTGGTCCTCTCAATGAGCCAGAGCTTACTTCAAAATGGATTATTTCAACGGGGCAAGGTCAGC
>UCML01000079.1:0-10990 GCA_900473675.1 Hyphomicrobiales bacterium
ATTGACAAAAATCCTGATGTGAAGGGATACGAACCGCAGCCCCACAAATTGGATTTAGATCAGGGGGCTTGTCTGACGGGCGAATGTAAGCGCACAAGGCTAAACGCGGTTCTTGCGTAAAGTTTTCGCGTAATCGCTCTTGGCGGATCAGCCTACGCAGTGTCGCCGCAGATGCGTCAATTGTCGTGTTTGAAATTGGCGAAGGCGACGGAATTGGGCGATCTGACAGGCCTGTCAGGTTGAAAATAGATTTCCGTCGCACGAAACCGACCGTTCATTCGTTTGCATTGAACAATGGCGTCGATCGAAACCCTCAGTAGTCGATCGATGTCGTCACGATCTAAATTACTCCCGCCTTCGGATTCCTTCACAAGAAGCGTCAACTGCTGAAATGCGAGTTCGGCCGAATCGGCATGTACGGTGGTTATTGATCCCGGGTGACCGGAGTTGACATTGCGGACGTAGTAGAACGCGGTGCCATCGCGCAGCTCCTGCAGCAGAATCCGATCTGGCCGCATCCGGAGACACGATTCCAGCAGTTCTTTGGGGCCAGCACCCGAAAGTCCCTGGCCCCCTTTTGAATAGAACAGGCGCACGTGGTTGGGCTGCGGAATAACCAGTTCGGGGGTATCCTCGATCGAAATTATCCGCTCGTGCTCTGGAATGTGCTTGATCAGCGCTTTTGAGAGGGTCGTCTTGGCCGATCCGGTTGCGCCCGAAATAATGATGTTCTTCCGCGCAACGACGGCCTCCCGCAGAAAATCCTTGAAGTGGCCCGCTCGATACAGCGCCAGCAAACCCTGGTCCTGTGTCGATGCGCCTTCCCTGGCCGCTCGCGTCTCGGAGAAAAACTCTCTCTCTTCCAGATCATCGAGCGTGAAGTTGACCGAGGATGGTTTTCGGATGGTGATGCTGACCGTGTTCCTGGTGGTGGCAGGGGGAATGACGATCTGAATCCGTTCCTCCCCCGGCAGCGTTGCCGACAGGATCGGCCGCGTTTCATCGATGGATTGATGGGAGAAACTGGCCACGGCCCGGGCAAGGCGCATGAGCTTTTCGAAGGAAAGCTCCGGCAGATCATGGGTCAGCCAACCACCAGTGCCTTCCGTCAGCACCTGCCCGGGCCGATTAACAATGACCTCGTAGAGGGACGTGTCATTGAGAAATGACGCGAACGGAGAGAGCAGTTCACGCACGACCGCCGCGTCAGGACCTTCCGTCATCACCCCCACCCTATTTCGTCACGATCGTCGACCGCGGACTGAAGTCCCCCAGCACGGCCCGGTCAAGAATTCGGTTGCGCGGTTCGTTCACCCGGAGCCTGTAGACACCGGAAAAATCGAGATCGCGCGCCACGAAGATCGAGACGAGTTCACCCTGGTGCTTCAGTAGTGTCGGTGGAATATTGATCGATTGCTCCACAGCGATCGCTGCAGCCTGCTGACCCGTACTCGTCGTGTTCTGAGCGTCGACGTCGCTGTTCTGAAGCTGGCTGTTTGCATAGCTCGTCGCGTCTCCAACGATGGAGAGGAGGAGCGCGCTTCCAAACCGCTCCCACCAGTGCGTGTCGACATAGCCATCGACGCCCGCGCGGCCGAGGGCGTCCGTTGCGGGTGACGCAAGGGTGACGATAACGCCTTTCGGCGTCTTTGCCCGGTTCCACAGAACGAACAGTCGCTTCTGCCCGCGTTGGAGCCCACCTCTGTATTCCCCGACGACCTGGGTGCCCTTTTCCATCAAGACGACACGGCCATTATCAGAGAGGACATCCCGATTGATCACGCAGCTGGTGAAGCCTGGCTGATCGGATGCCAGCGCGGTTTCCAGGATGCAGGGGATCGATGTCCCCATCGCAACGATGAAGTCGCGATTGCCGAGCGTGCCGGCGCGCGAGCCCTCAAGCTGCGTGGGTCGCAGAAGACCGTTGAACCTCTGCTCATCGCTGTTGGTTTGGGAGTTTTGAAGGTTGCCGTCGAGCGGCAAGTAACTCGAATCCGGTGAGATCGACGTATCCTGTTTCTCGCGTTGCGTCGTCGCATTCTTCTGTCCGCTATAGGCCATCACAGGCGCCCGGCGCGCCGAGTCGAGTAATGGGTCTTCGGCCTTAATCGACTCTTCGACCACCGGCGTCGGCAGCTTCACGTCGGGCATTGCCTGAACGGGCTCCACCTTCTCCTTCGCCGGCTCGAAGTCTGTCGTCTGGCGAATGACGACACGCTCCGGCTGGGTGTTTTTCTGCTGGTTCCTTTCGCCGCTCATGGACCAGAGGGCGAAGGCGACAAAGGCAACAACGGCAATAGCGACCGCGCCGCGCTTCAGCACGGGATTATTATCGATCCGCCTGCCTGTGACGGTTTCGGCTCGCTCGCCCGGTATCCGGCTTTCGTCTTCCTGAGCCATGGCAGCCTCCTATTGCACCGAGCTGGCGTCGGTCCGAAGGACGCGCTCGACCGACGGCGAGGTCGTATTGGTTTCGGGATTGATACCGAACCGATCGTAGGCCTCGTTGAAAACGCAGAGCACGTCCCCTCCCCTCCGCAGGATGAACTTGCGGCTGATCGCGTGGACCAGAACTAGATTGCCGTCGACGGACTTGGGCACCAGGCTCTCGCTGCCATCCGAGTTCTCGATGTAGATGGCCGGCATTTCCTGATTGCCGACCAAGGCAAACGTGGTGACCTTGCCATTGTCGTAGACCGATTGCGGTTCCAGCGCCTGGGCGCCTTGCGCGGAATAGCGCCAGTTGCGTGGACCATAGGCTTCATGAATCGCCAGCACATTGTCGGCTTCCTTCGCCTGCGCCGCGAGGGCGCGGGCGGCCGCCATCTGGCGTTTTTGGTCGGCCTCGTCGGCCGGATAGCGATACTTGACGTAGAAGTAGGTGTTCTGGCCCACCTCCACCTTTCCATCCCGCACCGTCAGTTCCATCTGGTAGCTTCGGGTCGATCCGTCGCGCCGGGTGGTGACGACGGAGATATTGGTGACCGGCTGGTTTTCCCGCGGTTTGAGAAACAGGATGTTGCCTGCTGGTGCGACTTCCCAGGCGACGCTATTGCCGAGCGCGACATGAGCGATCTCTTCGTCGGCTGCGAATTCCACCTGCACGGACGAGCGCAGCGATCCGACGATGCGGGTGATGTTGTAGGGCTGGTAGTCGACAAAACGGACGCGGCTGTCCTGCGAGGCGCCGCGAGGGATTTCGAGGGCAAGCGCCGTGGAGGCGGGGGCCGTGAGGAGGAGGGTGACGATGGCAATGGTCCGCATCACTTGATGTCCTCCGGATCGGCCCGGTATTCGCTGACCGCAAAACCGAGAGGGTTCACCAGTCGATCCGTCGACGACATCGGCGCGTTTACATAGGAGAAGGTGAGCGAGGCCACCCAATGGGTCGTCCGGACTTCTTCACCGCGGGTGATCGTGCGCATGAAGCGAACCGAAACGACATTCGGATTGATCAGCGAGATCGAGGCAATGTTGATGCGCGCGGTCGCACTGCGGCCATAGGTGTTCTGTGGTGACTCCGGATTGCTGCCACGATAGATGGCCGAGAACCGCGTCTGCTCCGGCTGGGTCGACAGCAGGGCGATCGTGCGAAAGTTCTCCTCTGCCTCGCTCCAGACATAGCCTTCCCGCGCACGCACGTATTTTGCGGCGAAGTATTTGGTCACGGCCTCGTCATAGGTGCCGGCGGTCGATGTCAAAGCCGAGACGACTTCGACGATGCCCGTCGAATTGTCGACCCGCACGACAAACGGCTCGACCGTCTTCAGCGGCGTCAGGCCAGCGACGGCGAAAATCGAAACGCCGGCGAGAACACCGGCCACGATGGCAACCGACCAGGCGATGCGTGCCGAGCGTTCGACCTGGATCATCCGGTTCTGATCGAAGCGTCGCGCCTTCTCGAAATATGTCTTGAGTTCGTCCCCCGACACCATGGCGTCACCCCTCGCAACGGCGATAGGAGGCATCGATGTCGAGATGGGCAAATGCTGGCGGTTCCCTGCCCTCTTCGACATAGGCGGCGGTCATGATTTGGGAACTCATTGGCCGAGCGTCTGATTGCTTCTGTTTGAGACTTTTATCGTCCTCCCATTGCCACATTGCGCGATTGAGCGGCCGGCGCGAATAGCCGTCGCATTTCGGGAGCGGGTAGGTCAGCGATGCGCAGCCGCTTAAGATCGCGGCAATACAAAGCAGCGGAAAAGTTCTGATCATTCCGGGAAGGCCTTTTTGTTGTTCGTGCGAAAAGCGTCATGATCCGGCGCCTCTCGAGGTGAAGGTTCGACCAACGGCGCGGACACCACGGCCGGCCGCACGGGCGGTATGTGATGCCGCCCAGGCGAGCGTGCTCTCGTGGGCGTCGCGTGCGGCGCCGTAGCCGTAGGTCAGCGAAGCTCCGCCAGCAGCAAGCGCCGAGGCGATGTTCGGGAGCTGATAGAAGACATAGAGGGCGGCGAGGCAGATGGCACAAAGCGCGATCGGTCGCATCAGTACATCGCTGTATCCTTCGATCGCCGTGAAGGTGGTGTCGATGCAGGTGATCAGCAACGAGCCGACGGCGACGACGAGGACTTGTAGGATCACGAAGTTGGCAAGCTGCCCGATCCAGGCCTCGGTGAAGCGCCGTGTCGCCTGGAACATGGCGAGCGCTACAAAGATCGGCCCGATCGCCAGCACGATTGCCAATGCCAGCCGTGCATAGAGCGAGACGATGTAACCGATCGCGGCGACAATGAAACTTGCACCGATCACCATCATGCCTCCGACGCCGGTGACGATATCGACCGGCCAGGAGGCACGTGACCAGATATCGGTGGCGGAGGCCTGTCCCTTGTCGAGAAGACTGTCGAAGGTCGATGCGCTCGGCGCCGTCCCTGTGTTCAGCGCCTGGGAGATCTCGCGGGGGAGAACATCAAAGAAGATATTGGTGACATAGGTCTGGTATTCGCTGGCGTTCTTCACCAACATCACGATGATGGCGAGCTTGATCGCCCGGAATGCGAATTCGAGGATCGGTTCCTGGACCGAGCCGCGAAGGACCAGATAGCCGTAAAGCACGATATAGAGGGTGACCGCTGCCGTCAGGGGACTCGAGACCCACGCGGAGATGTTCGATGTCCCGGTGGAGATGAAGGTCTCGAGGGGCGACTTGAACTGCTCATCGACGAAGGCGAACACCTCATACATGGCCTATCCTCCCAGCGTCTGCCGCATGCGCTGCAGCCGCAGCTTGCCGTCGGCTGCTTCGGCATTCCTGCAGTTCGTGGTGTCGCGGAGCTCGCCTGGATTGTTGCGGCAATTCGCGATGATGCTGGAAAGCAGCGTTTCGTCCGAGACCAGCTCCTCAACGGTGTAGGTCCGCTCAGTCTGTTCGGAGCAGGCCGCCAGACCAAGCATCGTAACAAGAAGGAGCGGTTTCATCATTGCAGGGCCGCCTTGATCGCGTCCATGCGCTGGCGCCAGTCCTCGGCCTTGCGTTGTTCATCCACCTGCGCCTGCGCCTGCTGCACCATCTTCAGCCCCTCCATCCGAAGGACATCGTTTTGCAGGAATGCGGATTCGACCTGCAGGCGCGCCTGCAGGTCGGCGATGTCTTTAGCATCGCTTGCAGTGGAGATTTGCTGACGCAATTGGTCGATACCATCGATGCGCTTGGTCGCAGCGTCATAAATCTGCTGACCGAGACTCATCTGACCGGCATTCTGGCTTTGGATGCGAGTGAGTTCCTGCGCATAGAAATCGTCAGCGCTGGTCCGGTACGTCGAATTTTCTTGCAGGAACTTTGCGGCCGAGTCGCCAAAGGTGTCGGTGCTGTTCCCTTTGAGCAAGGATTCGATCGCCGTGAAATCCGACGGCAGGGCCTTGCGGACATCAGGGTCATTCAACACGCTGGCAACATCCGCCATGTTGGTCAGCTTGTTGAGCGAGCCGTAGAGCTGCTGCGCCTGCTCGACCTGTTGATTGAGCGCATCAAGCTGGGCTTTCAGTTGCGCGATGCTCTCGATCTGCTTGGCGATCGCCGTCTGGTCGATCACTGGGATCCCCTGCCCTGCAGCACTGCCGGCGGAAAGGATGAGTGTAGCGGCAAGCGCCGCAGCGTGAAGTCGGTAGAAAGCCATCAGCTCGCACTCCTTCTTTGCTGGAAAACGGGAAGCCAATCCTTGGCGTCATCGCCGACCTCCGCGCGGACCGCATCGGCAAGTTCGACATTGGCGGTTCGTCCGGAAAGGATGGCGAGTTCGTCATCGAAGCCCTTGAGGTCCAGCTCGGCGACGACGCTGTTGTGTCCCTGCTTCAACACGAACCGCCGGCTCTCAACGGAGAGTTCGCGCGCGATCAGTTCGTACTCGCGCTCCGTCAGCTTGAAGCCGTCGACATAGTCGGCATGATTGCCGCGGGCGTTCGGCAGGAAGATCTGTGTCGGGCATTGCTCGATGATGGTGTGCGCGATCGGAGAGACGATCGCATCCCGCGGGCTCTGCGTCGCAAAGAGCATCAAGCCATTTTGCTTGCGGATCGTCTTCAGCTTGTTCTGGGCGAGATCCCGGAACCCTTCATCCTGGAGCGCCTTCCAGAACTCATCGATGACGATGATGATCCGCCGGCCGTCGATCAACTGCTCGACGCGGTGGAAGAGATAGGCCATCAACGGTGTCCGGATTTCCTCGTTGTCAAGGAAGTCGGTCATGTCGTAGCCGACGAACTTGCCGCCGACACCGAAGTCGCCAAAGCCGATATCCTCGATGATATTGTCGAAGACCCAACCGAGCGGCCCTCCCCTCTCCCACCGACGCAGCCTCGCCGCGATCCCTTCGGGGTTCGTGTTGTCGAGAAAGGTCCTGAGCGCGCCGATCGTGCGACGCTCGACCGGCAGGTCAGCCAGGCCGTCGATGGCAGCGGCAATGTCGCGGAGTTCGGTCACGGTCAGTTCCCGCGTCGCCGAGCCGACAAGCTTTCCGACCCAGCGCGTCAGGAACACCTTGTTCTCCGGCGTCAGTTCGAGCGTTTTCAGTGGAGCGCATCCGGTCGGGATACCATTCTTGAGCGGCAAATAGGTTCCGCCGGCAGCGCGGACGTAGAGATCGGCTCCCCGGTCCTTGTCGAAGAATACGACATGAGCGTCGTGTTTCTCGAGCTGTGACAGCATGAAGTTTAAGAGCACGGTCTTGCCGGCGCCGGACGGCCCGCAGACAAAGGTGTTACCGAGATCGCTGTAATGGAAATTGAAATAGTACGGCGATCCAGACGCGGTCTTGAGCAGGGCGACAGCGGGTCCCCATTCGTTGCCGTCCATCTGACCGGTCGGATAGGAGTGGAAGGGCGACAATGCTGCAAAGTTCCGCGACGTGATCGCGCCGGACCGGGCGCGATAGCGGAAGTTACCGGGCAACTGCGCCCACCAGGCAGCCTCAAGGCCGAGATCCTCGCGCGCAACGACCGCACCACCACTGGTCAGGCTGGCGCGTGCCTTGGCGAGATTGTCGGTCAGTTCCTTCACTGAGGGGGCAAAAATGGCAAGCGTCAGGTGGTGCTCGCCAAGCACGAATCGGTTGGACTTCAGGTCGTCCATCGCCTCATCGAGCTCCTCGATCTGCGAGGCCGCCTTGTCGCCGCTGCTCACCATCTGGTTCTGCTTGCGGCCCATGATGACGCGCGCGTCCGCCTTGGAAACGAAGGAGAATGATTGCGTCATGATAAGTTCAAAGGGGCTGGTGAGGACGCCGTCGAGCATGCCGGTCCTGGTGCGGGCCGGATATTCCTTGAAACTCAGCATGCCGGCAAATCGGCTTTCGGCCTCGTTGCGGATCTCGATCGTCTCGCGGCCGATGATGACGCGGTCGGAGTAGATCGCCGAGGCAATGCGCCCTTCAGTCAATGGGACCGGCTCCCGTCGGCCGCCGACGATCTGGTGCAGTGCCTCGCTCGGTTCCGAGAACAGCATGTCCTCATGTTCGTAGAGCGACAGCACGCGGGGCTCGAAGCGTTTCAACGCGGCCACGACATCGATGACCTTGTCGCGCAGTTGCTTCAGCGCCTCCTCGTCCAGTTCTGCCGCGCCTCGGCGAGCCCGACGCAGGCGCGACAGCAGTTTTGCCGCCTTGTCGGCCGGATCACGCGCCGGTGACCAGAGGATCGTCAGATAGAGGTCGTTGCGAAACAGATCCTCGCCCACCATGCGCGCACGATACTTGTCGTTGAGACCCTCAGAGAACGGCGTTGTGAATCTTCCCTCCGGATAGCTGTTGTCGCGACGGCGGATGAGATGGGTCCACAGGGCAAGCCGTTCGTCGGCGATGTTCCGGTAGAGCGTGTTGAGGTCGCGATGCAGCGCATTCAGGTCGAGGACATCCGCGGTCTCGAAGGAGACGCCTTCGAGCGCGACCATCACCATCAGCGCTCGGGAATCGAGTGCGATCGTCGACCCGTCGACGTGGCGGACATAGGGGATGAAGGTCTCCGGACCGAGTTCGCGAGATCTGAGCGTGGTGAGACTAGGCAAATCCGAGATCCCTTTCGTCGTATTTGCGGGCGAGTTTCATCGGTGCAAGCGTCGCCCCGCCCCAATAGGCGCTGTTGCGGGACCGGCCGCGTGTCTCCACCCAGGCCAGCAGGATGCGAAACATGTTGTGGTCGTGCTTGACGAGCGCGCGGAACACCAGATGGAAGACGACGCCGAGGAGCGCGTAGGCGATCGAACCGGCGACGATGTAGAGAATGGTGGTGAGCATGATGTTCATACCCATCGCTTCCATCGTCACGCCGGCAATCATCGCCGGCCGGGTGCAGGCAATGAACAGCGTGTCTTCCTCGAGGGGCTGCCGCGAACTCGCCATGGCGTCAGCTTCCGACGATGGTGTTGACGAGTTCAGTGGCGCCGAAGATGCCGCCGATACCGATGATCCAGAATCCCGCTTTTCTGAGATCCATGTAGCCGAACATCCAGGCAATGCAGATAATGATCACCGCGATAACCGCCAGAAGCTTGGCGATATTACCAGTCAGCATTGTGACGATGTTTTGCAGCACCGTTTCGATGCCGGCGGATTGCGCGAAGGCGGGTTCGACCACTATTGCCACGATGGCGGCTGCCATGACGACGGATGCGGCGATGGGGCGGATACGGGAACTGAAGGTCATTCACTCTGCTCCAATTGATTGTTCTGAAACACGAGAACGGAAGATTTCCGTCGCGAACTAAAAACATCCCAGGACGGCGCCGAGGCCGTTTGGTCAGGCTGGGCTTCGTCCTTGCCGGCATCGACGGCCACATCGATAGAAGCCGCTTCGTTCATTCCCCTCCCCTGCCCGCCATCTTCGATCACGAGAGTAGCTAGCGTCTTGCCGAGCCGCTTCACTTCCTGACGGACCTGCTCGTCGTATTTGACCATGGCGCCGGCGGAGGGGTCGTTCCGCCCGTAGTAGGATCGCAGCATCACCTGTTCGGCCCGGTTCGGATCCGCGCCGGTCTTCACCGCGAGCCGATAATATCCGTCGAGCAGCGTCGCGGTGGCCTGAAGGTTGAGGCATGGATCGAAGGCGTCCAAGATCGAGAGCTTCAGCTTGCCGAGTTCTTCCGTGCCGATGCCGCCGAGACCGAGCTGGATGTCCTGGCGCTCTGCCGCCAGCGACGCGGCGATTTCGATCGCTTCCGCCTTGGTCGTGGGCTGTTCCGAGAGCGCGGTGCCGCTGTTGATCCGGATGGCGAATGGCTAGAATCGGCTTTCAAGGCTGACGACGCCCGCCAGTGTCTCGGCCGCAACTGTGGGTGCGCAGGTCTGCGCCAGATCGAGGAAAGCAACAGGCATGGCTCAGTACCACACTCGTTGTTTTCCGACGCCGTCGATCGTCACATCGACATAGTGGGGTTGCGGGCGCACGTTCGGCCGCGTCGTCACATAGCGTTGGCACTCTCTGCGCCCCCCGCTCCGGCGCCAATGCGCCGAGGTGATCCCATCATTGTCGGAATAGCATTCATCGTTTGAGACGGTCTGCGGCGAGGTCGAGATGCAGCTCGCTTCGAGCCCGCGATCTCCATACCGCGTCGTCAGGCGGTAGCCATCGTTGCAGAAATAGGGCTCATATCGCGGGCGCGAGGCCTGGAACCCCACGCCGCTGCAGGTCGGGAAAGAGTGCCCTTTTGCAAGCTCACTCCAGAGCTTGTGGATCGGTGGTTGGCATTCTGCATACTGAGTCGAGCCGCCGGGATTGGAAAGGCATAGGATAACCTGGCATCCCCAGTCGTCCGCTCGCGCTTTACCGTCGAAAAAGAGATAGAATGACGCTAAGCTGGCTGTAGCGAGAAATGCCTGCACGAGAGACTTGTTCATGACCATCATCCTTCACCGACACGATTGCGCGTTTGAGCCCATCAGGTTCTGCGAATGCGCGACTCGTTTTACAATCATATATCTGACAGTATAAAAGATGACAAGCTCACTCAACGCACATTGGCAGAGCCAGCTGTTTGCGGCCTACGCCTTGCAGGAAGTCCTCGACAAACCGATCGACGGTGAGACGCCGCAATCGCGTTTAAAGCAACTCGGGATGATGACGGTGCTCTATATGATGCATCAAAGCCACGAAAAGCTAACTCTCTCAAATATAATCAAAATTACCGGATTGACGCGCAATTCCGTGGCGGAATCGATCGACCCGCTCATTGAGCGATGCATACTGACAGAGACGATTGTAAAGAACTCTATGGGGCGGGGTACTGCGCGGCAGTTCGAATTCTGTCCGGGAGTGTTCGACCGATTAAGATTGGGCGCCGATCAGCAAAAGGCATGAGCATAGTGGCAGTTTTATGATAGAAAAATGCCACAAGGCTAGGTTTGTTAGGCATGAGGCTATCGAGGAATGGAGGCGTAACTGTCGTTGTCGATCCGTTCGCGCAAGGCGTGCGGACCGCTTGAAGCTGATCTATTGGGTGGCAGCGGCCCGAGATGGCCTACAAGCGGCTCGAAGGGTGATGTCATGTCTGGATGGCGCC
>UCML01000058.1:0-93887 GCA_900473675.1 Hyphomicrobiales bacterium
GTTCATTTCTGACCTCCAGTCAAAAGTTTCAAACAGGTCTGGGTATTATACTGAAGGACAGTATTCCCTGCCCCATCCCCAACATTTAAGAAGTCGGACGATCAACCGCCCTTGCTTCCGGAGTTGAAAATACAAGACGCGACCGTCGGCGCAATCACCAACTTGCCAGTTCGTGCTGTTTGATGCGCCCTTCCCCATGCGCTGTTGCTGAAACGACACAAAATCGCCTCAAGCGGCCGGAAGTTCTTAACAAGGCATTAAGAAAACCCTTTATCCATCGGGGCTTAGCGGATCTCCCCGATGCCTCCAGCGTGTCATAACGAGGCAAAAAAGAGGCAAAACAGCGGTGCAGCGGCAGATTCGCCGCGTTATTCAGGCCGTCTGGCAATTTCCCTATGAACAATCATAGGCATCGGAGAAACGGAATCGCGATGCCTCTGAACGGGCCATCCGGGGAGATTCGCAGAATCACTATCGCGATGAGCCATCGATCGAATCCGGTAATCGGTTCGATGAGCCCGCCAGATAGATGCCAGCTTCCGTTGCTCGCCCCAACCTGCCTTAGCCTGCCTTCTTAATGGAGGTAACGTTCCGTTCGTCGCCGTCGTCACCTGCATGCCGAACGACCCGACGGCGGCAATCCACGATCGGATGCCGATACTGCTGGCATCCGAACAACAAAGGCAGACCGCAGGCGGGACGTATCGCAGCGCCTGAACAAGCAAACGGTGTCGCCAAAGGTCGATGGTTCAATCGTGATTGGACATATTCCTTCCCCGGAGTCACGCTTGTGATGGCAGAAGGGCCGGAGCATCAATCCTCTCAATGGAGGGCGAAATGAAGCACCATGAATTTGATCAACTACAAGTTCTCGCCAAGATCAACCAGGACTACCCTCATCACGTCATGCCCCGCGGCAAGCGTCTCCAACGCTGGGCGGAACTTCTCGAACAGGATCCCCACCGCCTCCTTACGACGCTGCATGAAACCGAATATCAGCCGGATGCAGTGCGCTCTATGTTGCGCGACGACAACTCGGCAATTTCGGTCGCCTTCAATGACCCTGTTCTTCGGGCATCCGGAATGGAAAACGATACGTATGGAGAAGCGAAACGGTTTTTCGAGCTGTCCGACAAGCAATTGCACAGAATCATCTGCTACTGTCATTTCGGCGCGACGGTAAGCGCCGAGACAACCGCCAACTATATCCGGGCAAAGCATGTGGACAGGCGAGAAGGTATTTGGGCCCGTCTGCGTGGAATATTCGCTGGATGAGGCGGCAGAGTGGCGTTGTCGTATCTTCCGTGCAACCTCGAGGAGGCTTCCGAGAGGCAGCATGCTACTTTTATGCAAGGAGCGCGCGCCCTTGCCCAAGAGAAAAGCCCTGAGTGAAGCTGGACAGCTTTGAATTTCGAGCGTTTTCCAAGGCGCTCGAGCTTTACTCGCCTTTTCGATCCTGGCGCCGAAGCAACGCATGAACAGAACGCCCGATCCACGAGACCGTGATTGGCGGACTTTGGCGATGTGCAACATCGACCACCATGAGAGCGGCTACAATGATGGCCGGGTCATTTCGCAGCATGGGAAGGGCTGAAAAAGGGGATGGCGGAGAAGATGGGATTCGAACCCACGATACCCTTCCGGGTATACTCCCTTAGCAGGGGAGCGCCTTCGACCACTCGGCCACCTCTCCGTTAGCGCCTGACTAGAGTCAGCAGCCTTTCATTGCAAGGGATTTTTACGGTTTCCAGCGACAAAGTTGATTTTCCATGCCCTTCGGCGCAGCGCAAGCAGACGGAAAACTGAGTTGCCGCGCAAGCACGCCCAAGGCCCGGACCACGTCTTCCTGTAACAGCACAGCACCGATCACGCCGGCAACGGCATCCGGAGTGACTGGCCTGCTGCGGTCATACTATACAATTGACACCCGTTGCCGATTGCCCGCTACAGCGGTGTTGAGTTAATCGTTTTCCTTTGGAAGCCGTCCCGGCCAATTTCGCGGGGCGGCGAAAAGCAACGAGTTCGGAAACACACCATGAGCAACGACAGCAAACCGGAAACGCAGATCACGATCGAGAAACTCCGCAATGGACGATGGGCTTTCGTTCTCAAGCGCGGAACGGTCGTCTATCCGGCCCACGGCCAATTCACCAGCCAGCTTGAAGCACATGCCGCAGGACAGGTAGCGCTCAAAGCCTTACAAAATAATCGATAACCAAAGGCGCATCTTTTTGGAATGAAGAGCCGGACCTGCTTCCACAGGCCCGGCTCTTTGAGTCCTTACATAAGGTCGGTACTGTCAGGTCTTTTTCGCCAGCCGGTCGATCGCATTCTGGGTGGCTGCGCCAAAATCGCCGTCAATCGGGCCGCTGTAGTAGCCACGGTCGCGAAGCAGCGCCTGAATTTCCTTGCGGAAAGCAGGCGTGAAATTGTCCGGGGATGTCTTCATCTCCTGGAGTTTTGCCGGATCGCCGCCCTCGACACTCGCGGCTGCCCAGCGCGCCGCCTCCCTCGGGTCAGCCTTGGTGCCGAGCCCCCAGTCGTAGAGGCGGCTGAGATTGCCCATGGCATAGGCGCTGCCGGCATTGGCAGCCATTTCATACCAGTTGCGTGCCTGGGCATAGTCCTGCGGCACGGCCTTGCCGTCATCGTAGAACCAGCCGAGCAAGGCCATCGAATAGGAATCACCGACATTGGCGGCCTTTTCGTACCATCTCTTCGCCTCGGCATAGTCCTGCGGCGTGCCCAGACCATTCTGATAGGCCCAGCCAAGCGAGGACATCGCGTTGGCGTCGCCGCCTTCGGCCGCCTTCTGATACCAGGACAGCGACTGGTCGTAGTCTTTCGGAACGCCATTTCCTTCACGATAGAACCAACCGATTGTGGCCATGGCATTGGCATAACCCTGGTTGGCCGAGAGCTGATACCATTTCAGCGATTCCGCGAAATCCTGCGGCACGCCACCATAGCCTTCGCGGTAGAGCCACCCGAGCGACGCCTGGGCGTAGGAATTGCCGTTGTTGGAGGCCTGCTCGAACATCTGCTTGCCCTTGTCGATATCGACTGGACCGTCGGTGCCGTAGATCGAGAACCAGGCAAGGTTCGTCAGCCCGTACATGTTGCCGCCGTCGGCCGCCTTCTGATAGTTGCGCCGGGCTTCGACATAGTTGCGGCCGGCATCCTGCGCACGTCCGAGCATGTTGACGAGCATCATGTCGTCGGGGTTTTCGTTGACGGCCTGGGCGCAAGCGGTGAGCGCGCGGGCCGAATCGATCTTCAGGAAGTTGACCCCGAGGAAGCCCGGCATCGACTGCGGTTCGCCCGCAAGCAGGTAGCAGTCGCGTGATGCCTGCGTGTCCCTGCCGGTCTGCGAGATATTCAGCCCCTTCTTCGGCTCGAGCGCTGCGATCTGCGTTTCCGCTTCCGCCTTGTGCTTGCTGTCGGGATAGCGCTCGATGAAGCGGGTCAGCGCCGCGCCGTCCGTCGATTGCTTCAGAGCCTCCCAGGCGATTTCGTCCGGGCTGGTCGTCGTTTGCGCAGCCTCAGCCAAGAGCTTCAGCTTCTTTTCCGCAAGCATCTTGTAGACGGGGTCGGAGCCATGCTTGGCGAGGAACACTTCGATCAGGTCCTTGTCGGCGAGATCGCGGATATTCTGCCAGTCGGCAGCCGCTTCCGACTGGCCGGTCGGCGAGACTTCCTGCGTGTTGCCATTGGTGACGTTGATGTTGACTTCCTTGATGTTCAGGAAGATCTGCGCGCCACCGAGCGATCCGTAGACGAACGGTTCCTGGCTGCGGTTGGTCGCGGTTACCACATCGTCGCGGACCTTGCCGAGGGCGATGCGCACGTCGACGCCGGGCTCGGTCAGATATTTGGAGAGAGCCGTGGCAAACGGGCTGTTCTTGCCCTCGCCGTCCATCGCCACCGTCCCGGCCTTCGAGGCGAAGGCGACCAGCAGGTCAGCCGATTCGGGTTCGACACGCGCCAGGCCGCGGCTGACGGCCCGGGTCGAGATCGACCGGGTCATCGACTGTTCGAACGGGTTGTTGCGGCAGGCATCGAGGATGACCAGCTTCAGCTTGGTCGCGCCTTCCAGCGAGCGCTGCACGCGATCAAGCGGGATCGCTTCGTCTTCCACATCCTTGTCTGTCTTCAGGCTGACGTCGACGGGCAGGAGGAAGTTCTGGCCGTTCATCTCCATGCCGTGGCCGGAATAATAGATAATGGCGACATCAGCGCCGGCGGCAGTATCCTCGAAATCGCGCAGCGCCCGGACCATCGAGGCACGGTCGACGTCATGGACGGTCGTCACCGTATCGAAACCGGCATCTTCGAACGATGCCCTCATCAGTTCGACATCGTTGGCCGGGTTGTTGAGTTGCGACGTCGCCTCGTATTTCTCGTTGCCAATCAACAAGGCGACCCTCTTCGCTGCCTCGGCAACACCTGCATGGAACGCGAAAATCGACAGCGCCAGAACGAAGATCGGCACCCAGCCTCGCGAATGACCCTTGAACATGATTTTCCCTCCGCGCTCGCGCAGCGGGCCGGGCCGCCTCGCGCCCCCGCAAACCGCACAAACATGATCCCTGTTTCACGCGGTTTTCTTCGTCGCCGCGCGCTTTGCATGAAAGTATTACGTATGGCCCAGCTGGTTTCAATGTCCGCCTTTAAGCTTTTTTAATCAAGGCTCAAGACAAGGCTGCGAAAGGCACAAGCTCTAAGCAAGGCTGGCGACGGAAACTGCTATCATACCAGCACGCGACGCGATAAATACACATGTCGCGCCCTGATCAAAAGTTGCAACATCCAGCAGAAACGGCGTGCCGCCGCAGATTTTCCGGAGTTTCCCATGTCGATGGTGATGCATCTCGCCGAGGCAAAGCCGGGTCAACTGACCACCAGCCACAAGCACTATTATATTGAGCGCCCCTGCCGCATCCTGGTCGTTGGCCAGCACTTGAAGACGAAGACGAAATATCAGTGCCTGCTGCGCCATATTTCGGTCGGCGGCGCCATGGTGGATTTCAACGCCAATATTCTGCTGCCGAAGCATTTCTTTCTGGAAATCGATGGTTTTCGCGAGGAAATCGGCTGCTCGCAGGTACACCGGCACAATACCGAGCTCGGCGTGCGCTTCAACATGCAGCTGGCGCCGGAATTCATCAGCCGTCTCATCCGGATGGCATTTACCAGCGGCTTGATCTGAAGACGGATCGCCGTCGTCATCGCAAGAGGTTCCGGATAATTCCAGCCGGAGTGCAATCCAGACGGTCCCGCTTACCGTAGCAATGGCTAACGAGGACCGCCCATGATGAAACCTGTGCTTTTCGCTTATGCGGGAACTTTTATTTCCCTGTTGGCCGCCGACGCGATCTGGCTCGGGCTGGTGGCGCGCACATTCTACCGTGATCAGCTGGGCGAGCTGATGCTGCCGTCACCGAATTTTGCGATTGCTGCGATCTTCTACGTCTTCTTCGCGATGGCGGTCGTGCTGCTTGCCGTCCTGCCCGGCATCGCATCCGGCTCCCTTGCCACGGCGCTGTGTTACGGCGCGGTCCTCGGTCTCGCCGCCTATGGAACCTACGACGTCACCAATCTGGCGACGCTGAAGGGCTGGCCGCTGGCGGTCAGCCTGGTCGACATGGCCTGGGGCACGTTCGTGACCACATTCTCCGCAGGCTGCGGTTTCGCTCTCAGCCGCTATTTTGCGGGTTCAATGCCTTGAATCACCGCGCGAAACAGAACGTTTTGCAGCGATTTAAGTCCTTGTTAAATTTTTAAGGAATGTTTTCAACGGATTGCAACGTCCGTGAACGATTCTGCATCCTATCGCTTGCTGCCATCATGAGGAGGGGGAGAGCGACGAACGCAAACGGTGGGGCGGCCCTGGATCAGCTATCTGGCCCCCATCGCTATCGAGGGAGTAATGATGCAGAACTCGACGATGTATTCCGTGGTCAGTTCCAAACTGTACGAGCAGCGCTTCGAGCGTTTCGTCATCGGACAGGCGGGCACCCTGATGGCTGTGCGGCCGGCACTGGGCGGCGTCTCGACCCGCACCTGCAAGATGCTGGAAATCTCGCGTGGCGGCGCTGCCTTCACCGTCAACACGACGATCGGCCTGCCGGAGCACTATTATCTGACAATTGTCGGTACAAAGAAGCGAATCGGATGCGCTGAAATTTTTCGCAGCGACCACCGTATCCAGGTGCACTTCATCAAGCCGATTGACGAGGAATTCCTTCACCAGATCGTCCGCTACGAATTCTTTACGGGCGGCGAGCCGAAAAAGCACTGAACGGCTGGCACAGTTTGACGCCGGATTGGTTTGCAAGCTCCGTTTCGCACATGGATCTTGTTTCCATGGCGATCAAACATCGCTAGTCTCGGCCGCGATTTCATCCATCGTCAGGCTCGATATCCAGCAATGTCCGCATTTTCCAGATTTACCCCCCTCGTCGCCTCGCTTCCCTCGACCATCCCCTTTGTCGGGCCTGAAGCGATCGAGCGCCAGCGCGGCCGCCCTGTCGCAGCCCGAATCGGCGCCAACGAGAGCGGCTTCGGCCCGGCCCCGTCGGTTCTCTCGGCCCTGGGCGCGGCCGCAACCGGGGTGTGGAAATACAACGATCCGGAAAACTTCGAGCTGAAGCAAGCGCTGGCCCGCCACCTGGGCACGGAACCGGCCAATCTTGCCATAGGCGAAGGGATCGACGGCCTGCTCGGACAGATCGTCCGCATGGTGATCGAGCCCGGTTTGCCAGTGGTCACCTCGCTCGGTGGCTATCCGACATTCAACTTCCATGTCGTGGGGCATGGCGGGCGGCTGGTGACGGTTCCCTATGTCAACGACCGCGAAGACCTCGACGGGCTGCTGTCGGCGGTCAAACGCGAAGATGCGCCGCTCGTCTACTTCGCCAATCCCGATAATCCGATGGGAAGCTGGTGGGATGCCAACAGCGTCGTTGCCTTTGCGCGCGCCCTGCCGGAAACCTGCTTGCTCGTGCTCGACGAAGCCTATGGCGAAACCGCACCGGCAGGCACCATCCCCTCGATCGAATCCCTGATCGACATGCCGAACGTGATCAGGACAAGAACGTTCTCCAAGGCGTATGGCCTGGCAGGTGCGCGTGTCGGCTATGTCATCGGCACGCCGGGAACGGCGCAGGCCTTCGACAAGATCCGCAACCACTTCGGCATGAACAGGGTCGGCACCGCGGCGGCTATGGCAGCACTGGCAGACAAGGACTATCTGATTGAGGTCCTGGAGAAAATTGCCGCTTCGCGCGACAGGATCGCCGGAATCGCAACACGAAACGGGCTGAAGCCCCTGCCCTCGGCAACGAACTTCGTGGCGATCGATTGCGGCAAGGATGCCGTCTTTGCGCGCGCAATCGTCGACCGGCTGATGGCCGACCACGGCATTTTCATCCGCATGCCGGGTGTAGCGCCTCTCAACCGCTGCATCCGGATCAGCACCGGGCCGGAGGCTGACATGGCGCTTCTGGAAGAAGCCCTGCCGAAAGTCCTTGAATCGCTCGGCAGGCAGTAAGGACCGCGCCCCATCTTCGGAGGTCTCGGCCCCTACCGCCTGCCGGCCATGCGATCATATTTCAATGTATTGTCATCCATTCGCGGGCGGAGCGCAGGGCCGTGGCAAGATCGGTCTTGCTCATGGTCATTGCCAGGTCCGCACGCAGTGCAGCTGCACGGTCGGAACCTTTGATCGCTGCGATATTGAGCCACTTGTGCGCGGCGACGAGATCGACATCGCAACCACGCCCGGTTGCATACATCAAACCCATTTCGCAAAACGCATCCGCGCGGTTTTCGCCACCCATTGTGGCATCCGAAGCATTCTGAATGTCAAAGCGTGCCATTTTCTATGTCCCTGTTTGCCTGGTTGCTTACGTCTGCAGTCCCTGTTTTGTTTGCCTTTTTTGGCTCCTTTAAGGGGCGGCCGTCTTGTGCGGCTTTCGCCCCTCGAAGGGTGTCGGCGGGTTGTTTTTCCCTGCTCGTCTTATGGATTGGAGTATGCCGCGGTCGTTTCAATACACGCTTAAAATGCATGATTAATATGAGACGAACAAAGTTCAAACGATTGGTAAACTTGGGTTTTTGTTAAACATCGGACTGCCTTGAAACGCTGGCTTTTGCCTCAATCTTTACGGAAAATTCAATTTCCGATTTCAACCAATCGCTAACCACGCAAAACGGTAGCATGCTGCGAAAGAAAAAAGCTGCTGTCGTCGAAAGGCTATTTTACCGGGAATTTTCATCGAAAAACGGCGCAAGCGCATATTTACGTTTACGTCCTCGTAAGCTATTTTCCGCGGATTGAGCCTTTGGGAGACCGGCTCTGGCAACATTTCGTCCGGACCACGCTGTCCTTCACGGATATCCGGCGAATTCTACGGGAGGAACAGATGATCCGCACATTGATAATTGCTGCAGCCATGACGATGGCGACGACTGCCTCAGGCTTTGCCGCCGAGCCGATCGTCGGCAACTGGAAGACCGCGAGCGGCGAGACGGCAGCCATCGCGTCCTGCGGCGGCAGCTATTGCATTACGCTGAAGACGGGAAAACATGCGGGCAAGCGCATCGGCAACCTCTCCGGCAGCGGCGACAGCTATTCCGGCGAGATCACTGACCCGGCCAACGACAAGACCTATAGCGGCAATGCTTCGATCAGCGGCAGCTCGCTGAAAATGCAGGGCTGCGTCCTGAAGGTTCTCTGCAAGTCGCAGACCTGGACACGCATGTAGTCGCAAGGACAATCCGGCGGGCCTTGCCCGCCGGCTCTTTATACACATTTCAGCGCGCGGTCCGGCCGAACAGGATTTTCCGGGCTTCCTTGCCGTCCGCCGGGTTCTTCTGCCCCTCGCGGTCTTCCTGCCGACAGAAAATCCCTTTTATACCGCCGCGCGGGCCGCTCAGCGCCGCGAACCAGCACGTCAGGTTAGGGAAATCGTCGAGGCCCAAGCTATTACCCTCCTGCTGTCGCACCCAGCCGAGGCAGGCCATGTTCACCCGAAGACTTCGGAACCACCACCATCGTGACACCGGCGAAGGTCGCGAAGATGAACGGGAGATGAACCGGGGTCTCAGGAAGAGTTCAGTTTGCATGTGCGAAAAGGTCATCATCGAGTTGAACCCCGATCGACACACCCGACCAAACGGATAAAGCCATGGACATTCTTGCCCGCCGCCTCACTATCATCAGCCTGCTCATGGTCGTCTTTGCGATGACGCTTGCAGCGGCCGTCAGTGCCGACACGCAGCGCCGCCGTCATAACTATGCCGGCTCGATCGCCGACTGCACCGCACACACCGCGCAGTTCTGCGAACAAGCCAAGCTCTAAGGTAAAGAGATGTTCTCCCTCGCCCATTCCGCAACCATCGCCCTGCGCATGCTGACGCTCGCAGCCCTTCTGATGGCGCCGGTGGGTGCAGTTGCCTACAGCAAGGCCTCCGGCCTTGGCATCGGCAAGCAGGGAGCCGGTCTCGTTCTCTTCGTCACGCTGCAGCGTCAGTCGATGAGCTGAAGCTGCAAGCCGAGCCAAAGCGCTTCGCGCACTTGCGCAATTGAATCCGCTGCCTTCCCATGTACATACAAGGAAGGAACCCTATGCCCGTCTCCGCATTCGCCATCTACGCCCTTGCCGCCCTTGCGGAAATCGCGGGCTGTTTCGCCTTCTGGGCGTGGCTGAAGCTCGACAAGCCCCTCTGGTGGCTCCTTCCGGGCGTGGCGAGCCTCGCACTGTTTGCCTGGCTCCTCACTCTTATTGATACGGCGGCTGCCGGGCGCGCCTACGCGGCCTATGGCGGCATCTATATCGCAGCATCGCTCGCGTGGCTGTGGGTTGTCGAGGGGGTTCGCCCGGATCGCTGGGATGCAACCGGCGTCACGCTCGCCCTTGCCGGGACGGTGATCATTCTTGCAGGACCGCGCTGACCGGCTTTTCCGAAACGGCGCCTGTGCATCCAAAATCTTGTCGTTTGCTTGTAAAAAACCGCATCCTATAATGCTGCATGAACAAACGAATCTCTTCCCTTTCCGCCCTTTCCATCGCAACGCCGGACGCTTTCGAGCCCCAGACGTTCGATGATCCCGTCGCAGCGGTCGATGCCTTGTCGGCGCTCTACGAGCGCAATACGAAATTCTTGGTCGATGCCTTCACCGAGCTTGGCCGGACAGGAACGCCGATTTCGCGCTACCGCGCCTGCTATCCGCAGGTCAGCATCGAGACCAGCAGCTTCAGCCATGTCGATTCGCGCCTGTCCTACGGCTATGTCAGCGCGCCGGGCGTCTACACCACGACGGTCACCCGGCCGAAACTGTTCCGCCACTACCTGAAGGAACAGCTCGGCCTGCTGATCCGCAGCCATGGCGTCGGCGTCACCGTTTCCGAATCGGCGACGCCGATCCCGCTGCATTTCGCTTTCGGCGAAGGTGCCTATGTCGAAGCGGCGATGGCGGAAAACATCGATACGCCGCTGCGCGACCTGTTCGACACACCGGACCTGACGACCACGGACGACGAGATTGCCAATGGCTCCTACGAGCCGGGTCCGGGCGAGCCCTCGCCGCTTGCACCGTTCACCGCGCAACGCATCGACTACTCGCTCGCCCGCCTCAGCCACTACACCGCGACGAGCGCCACGCATTTCCAGAACTTCGTGCTGTTCACCAACTACCAGTTCTATATCGACGAATTCTGCATCTGGGCGCGCCAGCAGATGGCCGACGGCGGCAATGGCTACACGTCCTTCGTCGAGCCGGGCAACATTGTCACACAGCCCGGATCGGACAAGCCGGACTCGGACCTGACGCTTGCGCGGTTGCCGCAAATGCCGGCCTATCATTTGAAGAAGAAGGGCCATGGCGGTATCACCGTCGTCAACATCGGCGTTGGTCCCTCCAACGCCAAGACGATCACCGACCATATCGCCGTGCTGAGACCCCATGCCTGGCTGATGCTCGGCCACTGCGCCGGTCTGCGCAATAGCCAGACACTGGGCGACTATGTGCTGGCTCATGCCTACGTGCGCGAAGACCATGTGCTCGACGACGATCTGCCTGTTTGGGTGCCGATTCCGGCGCTTGCGGAGGTTCAGGTCGCCATGCAGGACGCGGTGGCTGAAGTGACCGGCTATGAAGGCTATGACCTCAAGCGGATCATGCGAACCGGAACGGTCGCCACGATCGACAACCGCAACTGGGAACTGCGCGACCAGCGGGGGCCGGTCAAGCGGCTGTCACAATCGCGCGCCATCGCGCTCGACATGGAATCAGCGACCATCGCTGCCAACGGCTTCAGGTTCCGTGTGCCGTACGGCACGCTGCTTTGTGTTTCCGACAAGCCGCTGCACGGGGAACTGAAGCTGCCGGGTATGGCGACGGCGTTTTACAAAACGCAGGTCAGCCAGCATCTGCAGATCGGCATTCTGGCCCTGCAGAAGCTGGCCGCGATGCCGCCGGAAAAGCTGCATTCGCGCAAGCTGCGCAGCTTCTTCGAAACGGCGTTCCAATAGGTCTCAACGGCGCGGCGAGAGCGCGATCGACAAAAGCGTGCCGGCAACCGCCGACACGATGATCATCAGATGCGCATTGACGCTGGCGCTGGCGAGCAGGTCGAAGGCAGCACCCTTTGCCGATGCGCCGAAGGATATGGCGCCGGCCGTGATTCCGGCGGGATAGGTGCCGACGCCGGCTGGCGCATGGACCGGAAGAACCGACGATAATTCTCCTCCGAGCGCGCCGCCGAAGCAGGCGGCAAGCGGCAGGACGCCCATCGTTGCCAGCACCCAGGCAAGCACCGCGACTTTTGTCGACCAGTTGAGAACAGTCATCAGCCATGCCCGGACGAACACCAGCGCGTTGGCCGGCAGCCCCGCTTCCACTTCCATCAACAGCTTGCCGAGCTTTTCCGGCAAGTGCCGTTGCAGCAAGGCGAGCGCGCTGCCTTTCAGCAGGAAAAGCGCCAGTGGAGAGAGAAGGAACAATCCCCACAAGAGCCAGCCAAGCGTCTGATCGTCACGCGCGATGACGAGGCCGATGCCGGCTGCGGCAAACAAGGCATGCAGATCGAGAAGCCGCATGAGCAGCAGCGCGGACGTGCTGCGCGCCAGCGGCACGGCAAACTCCGAGCGCATCAGGATCGGAAAGCTGGTTTCTCCGGCCCGAAACGGCAGCATGATGTTCAGAAGATTGTGGACCTGCGTCACGCGCAGGAGCAGAAGGAAACGACCATGTGTTTCCTTGGGGAAGTAGTCGTAGATTCGGTAGCAGCGGATGAAATAGGTGCCGACCAACAAGGCAAGTGCAGAGAGCACGGGAACGAGACCGATCTCGGCCCACTGCCGAAAGAGAAGCGGCCATCCCCAGATCCATTGAATGAATGCGGCATAGGCGATCACGGCGCCCAGGGACAGGACAGTCATCCGATTGCGGACGAACCATGAGCCCCGGCTGGCATCCCCTTCTGCATTCATATATGTGCTACTTTCCTATCCGGTACTATGGGAACACGCTGTTACCATGAGAAGCCGGGCGAGAGAACCTGCGGTGTTATAGAGGCTTTAACATTGGATCCCATCTTGGAAGCAAACAGGGCAGAGGCCCGCACCGTCGTCGAGCCGATCGAATTGTCCGTGGTCGTGCCGATCTACAACGAAGAGGAAAGCGTCGGGCCGCTGGTGACGCGCATCCGCGAGGCCATGGCACATTTCGGCAAATCCTGGGAACTCATTCTCATCGATGACGGAAGCACCGATGCGACGCTGGTGAACGCGCGCAAGGAGCTCACCGATACCGGGCTACTGCTGAAGATCGTCGAACTGCAGCGCAATTTCGGCCAGACCGCCGCCATGCAGGCCGGCATCGACACAGCCTCTGGCCGGCTCATCGCGACGCTTGACGGCGATTTGCAGAACGATCCGCGCGATATCCCGGCGATGGTCGCGGCGATCGAGGAGCGGGAACTCGATCTCCTGGTCGGCTGGCGGAAGAACCGACAGGATGGGCTGCTCCTGCGCAAGATCCCGTCCTGGTGTGCCAACTACCTGATCGGCAAGATCACCGGCGTGAAACTGCATGACTATGGCTGCAGCCTGAAGGTCTATCAGGCTTCCATCATCAAGCAGGTCAAGCTGATGGGCGAGATGCACCGGTTCATTCCGGCATGGGTCGCCGGCGTCGTCCCCAGCAGCCGCATCGGCGAAATGCCGGTCACGCACCACGCCCGCCAGCACGGAACATCGAAATACGGAATTTCGCGCACCTTCCGCGTCATCCTCGATCTGCTCTCGGTGCTGTTCTTCATGCGCTACAAGGCGCGGCCGGGGCACTTCTTCGGATCGATCGGACTTGCGGCGGGAGCGCTCAGCGCGCTCGTCCTGCTCTACCTGTTCGTCGACAAGTTCCTGCTCGGCAATGATATCGGTGGAAGACCGATGCTGATCGTCGGCGTCATGCTGTTCCTGTCGTCCGTCCAGCTGATCACCACCGGTATTCTCGCGGAAATGATGGCGCGCATCTATTCGGGCGAAAACGACACGCCGCCCTATATCGTGCGCAAAGTCTTCGATCGCGAAGGGTCCAACCTCTAAATCTTTGCCGTCGGCGTGGCTGGCTCCGCGCCGACCAGCAATTTCAATTCACCCGGGTGAACACGCAATGCGACATCGCGACCGATCGGCAGCAACTCGCCATCGATGACGCAGTTGGTGTTGCGGCGCGCCTTGGGAAAATGCAGATTGACCGTCGATAGGCTCATCTCGGTAATCAACGGGCTCTCGCGAAATTTGCCGCGCAGGATATCAAATGTTAGCTTGGCGACGCCTGACGGCTTCAGGGGCGGTGCGGTGTAGAAGCCCAGATGCCCGCCGGTGACGTCATCGGCATACATCAGTGCGTTCGGGCCGAAATGATTGTTCGACACCGAGATGGCCGAAACCTCGCGCTTTTCGCGGATGCCGTCCACCTCGAACTCGATCTCGAATTCCGGCGGATTGAACATCACGCCCACCGCCGCGCGCGTGCTCGCGCGGATTTTTCCGAGCCGTGACGCGAAGCTATAGGATTCACGGTAGCGCACCATGCGCGCGTGCAGCCCCATGGAAAACTGGTGGACGAACGCCCGGCCATCGGCACTGCCAATATCGGCATCGATGATCCTGCCGTCGGCAAGGACATCCAGCACTTTCCAGATATCGAGCGGCAGCTTCAGAGCCCGGGCAAAAAGATTCATTGTCCCCGCTGGCACGATACCAAGCGGTATGGCGTTTTTCCACGCAACGGCGGCAGCCGCCGAGATGGTGCCATCACCGCCGCCCGCGATCATTGCGTCCAGATCGTCGCGCCGCGCTGCCTTTTCCAAGGTCTCGTTCATCTCACTGCCACTGACAACAGCGATTTCAATCTCATGTCCCGCACCACGAAAAACCGCCTCGGCCCCTGCGCTATAGGCCTCCATATCGGTCGTGCGAAACGTTCCGCCGTCGCGATTGAAAATGGCTTTGATTCTCATTCATTGTCCCTGGGCTGTACTGTGCAGACCTCTTTTATATGGGGCGGAGGAACCGGATTTGCAGGGTGCGCGGCGCAGGACGGCGATTGCAGCGTTTGCAACCGAACGATCGGAGGCACGGTCTTCAGCCGGCTGTTGTCACCCCGTTGGCGTGTGGTAGAACCGCCGCGATCTCTTTGCAAAGGCTGCTCCCGCATGACTGTTGCGACCAACGCCGCGGCGATACATCGTCGGTTCCCAGACTCTCCCGTCCTTGGCAAAATCGGGCGCGTCCGGCCATGAATTTTCTCGTCAAACGCCTCCAGTCGCGGCCCAACACGGTCATTCTGCTGATCGCGGTCTACTTCCTCATCAATCTGATCGTTCGGATATCCCTGCCCAATTCGCTGGAAATGGACGAAGCAGGCCAGATCCTGATGAGCCAGTGGTACGCTCTCGGTTACGATACCCAACCGCCATTCTTCAATTGGGTGCAGCATCTGGTTATCGACGGCATCGGACAGTCGCTGTTTGCGCTCAGCCTCGTCAAGAACCTGTTCCTGTTCCTGAGCTATGTCTTCTACTATCTCGCCGCCCGCCAAGTGCTCACCAGCAAGAGCCTCGCCGTCGCCGCCGCGCTTGGGCTGCTGACCATTCCGGAAATCGGCTGGCTGGCGCAGCGTGATCTCACCCATTCGAACGCCTCGCTTTTTGCCGCCTGCCTGTTTCTCTACGGGCTGTTTCGCACGCTCGAGCGGCCAACGATCACCAGTTACCTGGTCACCGGAATCGCGATCGGCATAGGTCTGTTGTCGAAATACAATTTTTCGATTCTCTGCTTCTGTGCCTTTGTCGCCCTGCTGGCAAATCCGGCCTACCGGCAACGTATTTTCGATTGGCGCATCCTGGCTACTGCTGCCGTGGCGCTGGTCATCGTCACACCGCATGCGCTCTGGCTCTTTCAGAATTTCGATATCGCCTCTCACGACACCGTGGAAAAGCTTGAAACGGGCGGACAGGATGGTGCGCTCCTGCAGATCGCTCGCGGTCTCTCCGAACTGCCGCTGACCGTTCTCAGTTTCTGCGCGCTGACCATTCTCGTCTACGCGTCGGTTGCCCGCGGGCGTTTCTGGCCTGCCCTGCGCGCGGGGAACCAGAAGACACGGCTGATCGAGATCATGTTCGGCCTGCTTTTGATCTTCCTGCTTTTCCTCATCTTCTTCATGGGAACCGCGGAACTCAAAACCCGGTGGGTCTCACCGGTGTTGTTCATCCTGCCGCTCTATCTGTGCATGAAGCTCGACGTCCATGGGATTGAAGAAGGCGATTTTCTGAAGCGGTTCATCCCCGTCATTCTTCTTCTGATGGTTCTCATCCCGGCATCGCTGGTCCTGCGCATCGTGGCCGCCGGGCCGATGAATTCCCATCCGAAGCTGACCGTGCCCTATCAAGGCTTCGTCGAAGACATCATCAGGAAGCCGGCCGCTACGCCCGCTCTGGTGATTGCCGAGGATGCGTTCCTGGCAGGCAATATCCGCATGCAACTGCCAGATACACCGGTCGATACGGAAACCTATAAACTCTACAATCCGCCTTTCGATTGGTCGGTACAGAAACCGATCCTGCTGGTCTGGCGCGCAAACGGCGAGGACGGCGCGCAGGTTCCGCCGGAAGTGGAGAAACGGCTCGAACAGCGCATCGGTGCGGTTCCGCCGTTTCAGCCTCAAACGATCGCCCTGCCCTATATCTACGGCAGCGACGGTGACCTTTTCCGCTTCGGCTATGCCTGGGTCGTCAAGCCCTGAATAGGCCGCAAAATCATTCCGCTGCCTGCAGCATGATATGATCGTCGCCCCAGCGCTTCATCGCCATGATGACGGGCTCGAGGCTGCGCCCGCGCGGTGTCAGGCAGTAGTCGACCCTTGGCGGCACTACGGCAAAGACCGTGCGTTCGATCAGGCCGTCTGCCTCCAGTTCACGCAATTGCTTCGTCAGCATACGCTGGGTGACATTCGTCAAGCGACGGCGGATTTCATTGAAGCGCATGGTGCCCTCCAGCAGATGATAGAGGATGACGCCCTTCCATTTTCCGTCGATCAGATGAAGCACGCCCTCGACCGGGCAGCCGGGAGAACAGTCAAGCAGCTTATGGCGAACACGCGGCATTCACGGTATCCCTTTGTGTACTATATACACTTCTTGTGCATTCTTGCGCCTTTGCAACATAATGCGCATCTAGCTTCTGTTCAAACATGAAGGAGCCAGCCATGCGTGCAATCGCCTACAAGATCCCCCAAGCCATTTCTGCCGAAACCTCGCTGATCGATGTGGAGCTGCCCGTCCCCACGCCGGAAGGCAGGGACATCCTGGTGGAGGTCAAGGCGATTTCGGTCAACCCGGTGGACACGAAAATCCGAGCCAACGTCAAGCCGGAGCCGGACCAGTTGAAGGTCCTCGGCTGGGATGTGGCCGGGATCGTCAAGGCCGTCGGCGCTGGCGTAAAACTGTTCCAGCCGGGCGACGCCGTCTTCTATGCCGGCGCTATCGATCGGCCGGGCTCGAATGCCGAATTCCATCTGGTCGACGAGCGTATCGTCGGTAAAAAGCCGGAAACGCTGGATTTCCCGGCGGCTGCCGCCCTGCCGCTGACCGCGCTCACCGCCTGGGAAGCCTTGTTCGACCGTTTGAAGGTCAACGATCCGGTGCCTGGCGCGTCCAATGCGATCCTGATCATCGGCGGCGCCGGCGGCGTCGGCTCGATCGCCATCCAGCTGGCGCGTGCGCTGACGAACCTGACCGTGATTGCAACGGCCTCGCGACCCGAGACGCAGAAATGGGCCTATGATCTCGGAGCCCATCACGTGCTCGATCACTCGAAACCGCTTGCGCACCAGATCGACCAGCTGGCGCTCGGCGCGCCGGCCTTCGTCTTTTCGACCACCAACACCGCCGATCATCTCGAGGACATCATCACGCTGATCGCACCGCAAGGCCGATTCGGGCTGATCGACGATCCGAAGGTGCTGGATGTCATGCCGTTCAAACGCAAGGCCGTTTCGATCCACTGGGAGCTGATGTTCACCCGCTCGCTGTTCAAGACCAAGGACATGGAAGAGCAGAACCGTATCCTGAACGAAGTCGCCCGGTTGGTCGACGCCGGCAAGATCCGCTCCACGCTGACGGAAACAGTCGGACTGATCAATGCCGCCAATCTGAAGAAGGCCCATGCGCTGATCGAAACGGGCCGGACCAAGGGTAAGCTGGTGCTTGCCGGATTCTAGAGCACGCCACACCTGCAGAACGAGGCTTCCCGCAGTTTCCGCGGGAACCTCCGATTTTCTCCGCTCTCCATAAACAGGAAACGGCGCGGCACACCGGACAACCTCCCGGTCCGGTGACGCCACGCTGCCCCGGAACCGGTCGAAGATGCGACAGGTGACCGGTTCCGGGGCAATTTCATCACCTGCCACCGGAGAGAAAAATGCCTTCCTTTATTGATTCCCTCGTCAGTTCCCGCGCGTTCGGCTATCTGGCCCGCACAATCCTGACCTACATGTTCTGGGCAAGCGGCCTCGCCAAGCTCATCGACTTCAATGCCGGCGTGGCGGAGATGTCGTTTTTCGGGCTCGAACCGGCGTCGCTCTTCAACATTGCCGTTATCGTCACCCAGCTCGGCGGCTCGGCACTCGTCATCGCCAACCGCTGGACCTGGCTCGGCGCCGGGGCGCTTGCCGTCTTCACCGTGCTGACGATCCCGATCGCCCATACATTCTGGACCATGCAGGAACCACTCAAGACGCTCGAATTCTACGTCGTCATGGAGCACATCACGGTCATCGGCGGCCTGATGGTCGTTGCATGGAAATCCGCACCGGAACGCGCGCCTGCCTCCCGCCCGGGCTTTGCGGAAATCAATGCTTAGCATTGCCAACATGGACACGGGTGAAGCACCCGCCGGATCGTCTCCGGTGGGTGCTTTTCGTCAGCGCGGCTCCGGCAACTTGAGCGTACCGCCGGTCTTGATGGTGCGGATGGCAAAATTGGAGCGGATGTCGGCGACGCCCGGTAGCGCGAGCAGCGTTTCGGTCAGCAGCGTCTCGTAGGCCGCGAGATCGGCGACCACCACCTCGACCAGGAAATCGGCGCTGCCGGAAATCAGGAAACAGGAGACGACCTCCGGGATGGCCATCAGCGCTTCCTGCTGCAAAAGCGCGTTTTCCTGGCTGTGGCGGCCGACCTTGATCTCGACGAAGACCGTCAACCCGAGGCCCACCTGCTTGCGGTCGATATCGGCGCGATAGCCGCGCAGGACACCGGATTTCTCCAGATTGCGAATGCGCCTCAGACATGGCGACGGCGACAGATTGACCCGCTCGGCGATTTCCACGTTCGTCGCCCGCGCATCCTCTTGGAGGATGCGCAGGATGGCAATATCGAATTTATCGAGACTTGGCATATTCAAAAACAATTGTCGTCATAATTGGCAGATAATTGCTTATAGCATAGATTTTTGAGCATAGATAGCAAGGACATGCCTCGGCCTTTGGCGTTACCTTTTCTTTCAGACGAAGAGATTTTTACGCTCGAAAGAAAGGCTGGTTCCATGAATACGCTTGCATTGGCCCGCACCAATTCCCCCTCGACCACGACCGGCTATGTCGGCGGCACGGTAACCGTACTGATCTGGGCAAGCTGGATTCTCGCCACCCGCCACAGCGCTGCAACACCGCTTGGGACCATCGATATCGGCCTGATTCGCTATGGGGTTCCGGCGTTCGTGCTCGCGCCTGTCTGGTGGCGGATGGGGCTTTTGCCGAAGGGCGTTCCGCTACATCTCCTGGCATTGATGATCGCAGGCTCCGGGGCGCTGTTCTTCCAGCTGACCACCTTTGCCATCCACGCCACGCCCGCCGCCTCCGCCGGCACGCTGCTGGGTGGATCGATGCCGCTTGCCGCTGCCCTCATCGGCGTCTTCATCTTCAAGGAACGTCCGGATGCCAGCCGCTGGCTCGGTCTTGCCGCCATTCTCGCCGGCGTCGGCATCCTGCTCTTCAGCAGCCTTTCGAGCGCTGGCATCCCGTGGACAAGTTTCATCCTGCTGCCGGCAGCGGCGCTTCTCTGGGCAAGCTACACCCATGCCTTCAAGCGCTCGGGCCTGACGGCCATCGAAGCCGGCGCCGTCATCGCCCTCTGGTCGTTCCTGATTCATATCGGCCTGGCTCTGGTCTACGGCACGTCGCTCAACGTCACACCTGTCAATGAAATCGCGCTGCAAGTGCTGAGCCAGGGTGTGTTGTCCGGTTTGACGGCGATGGTTGCCTACGGCATGGCGGTTAGGGCACTGGGCGGCACGCAGGCCGCAGCCTTCACCGCGATCACGCCGGTGCTGGCGACACTGGGCGGCGGCTTGTTGCTGGGCGAAGAGATCGGGCTGTTCGAGATCAGCGCGGCCGTCATCACCGGCCTTGGCGTCGCGCTCTCGACGGGACTTTTCTCGGCAAAACGCTAAATACACCAATGCGCTATCCATGCGATGCGGCCCGGTCTACCCGGGCCGTTTCGTGCGAAAAGCGTGTCAGGCCTGCAGGACGACGACGCGGCCGCCAACGGTTGCGCGCTCGAAAAGGTCAACGACATCGTGATTGAGCATGCGGACGCAACCGCTCGACATGGCAAGCCCGATCGACTGCGGCTGATTGGTGCCATGGATGCGGAACATGGTATCGTTGCCGTCCTGATAGAGGTAGATCGCACGGGCGCCGAGCGGATTGTTCGGCCCGCCGGGAACACCCCCGGCATATTTGAGGTTCCGGCCCGGATCACGGCGGATCATGTTGTCCGTCGGCGTCCATGTCGGCCATTCCGCCTTGTGGCCGATATAGGCGGAACCTGCCAGCGCATAGCCGTTGCGGCCAACGCCGATACCGTAGCGCATCGCCCGTCCGTCACCCAGAACATAGTAGAGCCGCCGCGCCGGCGTATCGACGACGATGGTGCCTGCGTCATATTTCGTGGAATAGGCCACCTCCTGGCGGCGCAGCTCGGGCTTGATCTTTTCAAGCGGCATGGCCGGCAACGGAAATTTCTCGTCCGGCAACGACGCGTAATTGGCCGCATGGTTCGGGCCGTTTGTCGAACAACCGGCAAGAAGAGCAGACATGCCGAGCAGCAGGCCACGGCGGGAGAGCGACATGAGAGAATCCTTAAGATACGGTTGACGCAACCGAAGTTAAGGAAAACATGGTTAATGGCGGGTTAAGTTCGCAGATTTGATAGCCCAACAGGCACTTGCTTGAGCGTTTCAAACCGTTTTGTCGACTAATCGATCGTGGCTGCTAATCCTGGATCGCCGCTGCCCTCGTCAATCAGAGCGAGAAACCCGGCGGGAGAGAAATCCTCCCAAGCCTCTGGCGGCGCTCGATCCTCTTCGGGGCGAGCAAGGGAATAGACTCCCCAAAAGCCGGTCGACAGCCGCTCGCGCACAGCAATTTTCTGAGCATTGGATAAACCAGAAAACATCTCGAATGACTGCTCATCTTCGTGGTCCATGGACCAGACCAGCCTGACCAAAGGGGTGCATATGTCGATGACCGGGTTCCAGCTGTGCGAGACGCCAACAGTTACGTCGTCGCAGTTCCATATCCGCTGCCGCAGCACTTGAGCTGGCGTCATCCCCTCGCACAGGCCATCACCTGCCACGCGCAACGACGGGCAAATCTTAAAGGATTTCTTTTCCCGTGGCGGCAGATTGCGCAGTTTCAGGCTTTGCAACCGGTAAGGCGGCTCGGGCGTAAACCCGATTTCCAGATGACGGGAGTATCCCCAATAGAGCGGTACCGGTTGATCATGGGTGTCGGTGACCCACCAGTCTGGAGGTCCAAGAAGAGCGGAAACCTCCAGCATGGTCAGACCGAGGTTGAGCGGACCCAATTCTCCGCTCAGCAAAAACGATCGCAGCGACGCCGTATAGCGCAAAGGCCTTTTGCCCATCTCCCTCACATATTCGGATAGACCGGCCCCTCACCGCCCTGTGGCGGCACCCAGTTGATGTTCTGGTTGGGGTCCTTGATGTCGCAGGTCTTGCAGTGGACGCAGTTCTGGGCGTTGATGACGAAGACATCCTGCCCGTCCTTTTCCACCCATTCGTAGACGCCGGCCGGACAGTAGCGGGTCGAGGGGCCGGCATAGATGTCGTGCTCGGAGCGCTTCTGCAGGTCCATATCCTTGACCTTCAGGTGCACCGGCTCGTTTTCCTCGTGATTGGTGTTCGACAGGAACACCGAGGAGAGGCGGTCGAAGGTCAGAACGCCGTCCGGCTTCGGATAGTCGATCTTCTTGTGCATCGAGGCCGGCTCAAGGGACTGCGCGTCGGTCTTGCCGTGTTTCAGCGTGCCGAAGAAGGAGAAGCCGAACAGCGTGTTCGTCCACATGTCGAGCCCGCCGAGAGCGACGCCGGCGGCCGTGCCGAGTTTCGACCAGAGCGGCTTGACGTTGCGGACCTTCTTGAGGTCGGAGCCGATCGCACTTTCGCGCCAGCCGTTCTCAATCTCGATCACCTCGTCATTGGCGCGCCCAGCCGCAATCGCATCGGCAAGCTTCTCGGCGGCGAGGATGCCGGACAGCACCGCGTTATGGCTACCCTTGATGCGCGGCACGTTAACGAAGCCGGCCGAACAGCCGATCAGCGCCCCGCCGGGGAAGGACAGCTTCGGCACCGACTGATAGCCGCCCTCGGTGATGGCGCGCGCGCCATAGGTCAAGCGCTTGCCGCCGGCGAAGGTGCCACGGATGGCCGGATGCGTCTTGAAGCGCTGGAATTCCTCGAACGGATAGAGATAGGGATTCTTGTAGTTGAGGTGGACGACGAAGCCGACGGCCACCAGATTGTCTTCGAGATGATAGAGGAACGAACCGCCGCCGGTCTTCATGCCGAGCGGCCAGCCGAAGGAATGCTGCACCAGGCCCTGTTTGTGGTTCTCGGGCTTGACCTCCCAGAGCTCCTTGATGCCGATGCCGAACTTCTGGACATCGCGGCCCTTCGAGAGATCGAACTTGGCGATCAGCTGCTTGGCGAGCGAACCGCGCACGCCCTCGCCGATCAACGTGTACTTGCCGAGAAGCTCCATGCCGCGGGCGAAGTTCGGGCCGGGCTCGCCGTTTTTCTCGATACCCATGTCGCCGGTGGCAACACCGATCACGGCGCCATGGTCGTTATAGAGCACTTCGGTGGCGGCAAAACCCGGATAGATCTCGACGCCAAGCGCTTCGGCCTTTTCGGCGAGCCACCGACAGACGAGGCCGAGCGAGACGATGTAATTGCCGTGATTGTTCATCAACGGCGGCATCAAAAAATTCGGCAGGCGGATGGAGCCGGCCGGGCCGAGCAACAGGAACTGGTCATCCTTGACCTCGGTCTTGAAGGGATGCCCCTCCTCCTTGCGCCACCCCGGCAACAGCCGGTCGATGCCGATCGGATCAACGACGGCACCCGACAGGATATGCGCGCCCACTTCCGCGCCCTTCTCAAGCACGACGACCGATAGCTCCGGATTGACCTGCTTCAGACGGATGGCGGCAGACAAACCGGCAGGCCCCGCGCCGACGATCACCACGTCGAATTCCATCGATTCGCGCTCGGGCAGTTCCATCGCGTCGCTCATCTTATCGTCTCCAGTCGCACCCGGCTATTTTGCGCGGTTTTGTTCCCAATTCTTGACTTCCGTCATGGCAAATACGGCAGGACTTGTCGAGCCAGTCTGCGACGGCAGCCAACCGCATTTGCGCATGACATGATGCCGCAGGATACAAATATATAACGTGCACGTAAACGTCAAAATGAAGTTGTGTTTCGCTGAAGCGTCGCCTGCGTGATCGCTCCGATCCCGGCGGAAACACGGAGACACCCGCCTGACCGCGAAACCTGAGCCGCCCCCGCCCGCTGTCCGTTCCGAACCACATTTTTGATGGCCGCGCAGATCACCCCAATCCTGCCTTGCTTTGGCCTTTGACCCATGCGAAGAGGCGCCCTCCAAATTAGCAAAGCCCTCCGCCATCAAACGCATTCCGATTGCCCCAAGGCATTCCGCACCTGCGCGCGCGTCGGCGAGACGACTCCCGCCCTACGGCGGAACCAAAGACGGAGACATCCATGGCCAAGGCACTCGGCTTCGATTTCGGCACGACCAATTCGGTGCTTGCCGCCTCGCAGGGCGACACGACGCAGTCGCTGCGCTTTTCAAGCACGGCAGGAACGACCGATTCGATGCGCACTGCCTTGTCCTTCATGAAGCATGCGCAACTGGGCGCAGCAGCCGTCAAGATCGAGGCGGGACAGGCGGCGATCCAGCAATTCATCGACAATCCCGGCGAGGCGCGCTTCCTGCAGTCGATCAAGACCTTTGCAGCAAGCCCGCTGTTTCAGGGCACGCTGATCTTTGCCCGGCGCAACAGCTTTGAAGACCTGATGCGCTCCTTCCTCACCCGGATCGCCGACTACGCCGGCGATGGCTGGCAACAGGATTACAAGCGCATCGTCGTCGGCCGGCCCGTGCGCTTTGCCGGCAGCAGCCCGGACGAAAACCTGGCGCTGGAGCGTTACGACCGGGCGCTTTCGTCCTTCGACTTTCCCGAGGTCCATTATGTCTATGAGCCGGTGGCGGCTGCCTTTTACTTTGCCCAGAACCTGAAGAAGGACGCGACCGTGCTGGTTGCCGATTTCGGCGGCGGCACGACGGACTACTCGATCATCCGCTTTGAAAGCCATGCGGGCAAGCTGACGGCGGTTCCGGTTGGCCATTCCGGCGTCGGCGTCGCCGGAGATCATTTCGACTTCCGTATCATCGACACCGTGGTTTCACCGCTGATCGGCAAGGGCAGCCAGTTCAGGAGCTTCGACAAGCTGCTCGACGTGCCCTCCAGCTACTATGCCAATTTCGGCCGCTGGAACCAGCTGTCGATCTTCAAGACGTTGAAGGATTTCACCGATCTGAAGCAGTTGGTGCGCTCCGCCGTCGAACCGGAAAAGCTCGAAGCCTTCGTCGATCTGGTCGACCATGACGAGGGCTATCCGCTCTATCAGGCGGTTTCCGCCACCAAGATGCGGCTATCTCATGAGGAAGAGACAGAGTTCTTCTTCAAGCCGCTCGGCGAGCAGAGCCGGCAAACGGTGCGCCGCAGCGATTTCGAGAGCTGGATCGCGCCGGACCTCGCCCGCATCGAGGAAGCGCTGGATGAAGTTCTGGTTACCACCAACACGCCGGCTGAAGGTATCGACAAGGTGTTTCTGACGGGCGGCACATCCTTCGTGCCGGCCATCCGCCGCATCTTCGAAAACCGTTTTGCGGGCGACCGCATCGAGAGCGGCGGCGAATTGCTGTCAATCGCCCACGGACTGGCGCTGATCGGCGAGCGCGACGATATCGACCGCTGGACGGCGATGGCGGCCTGACTCTCCCCTTCCCTGCCCGCCCGCGGTTCTGTACAAGAAAACCATGATCTCCAGCGATACCATGAGCCCGGCCGAACTTGCCGCCCTTCTGCATTTCCATGCGGAAGCGGGCGTGGAATGGCTGCTGGAAGAGGAGCCTGTCGATCGCTTCGCTGAGTTCGCCCTGGCGAAGGCGGCGCGCAGCAATGGCGCTCCGCAAGCCATGCAAAGAGCGCAAGCCTCCGAGCGAAACGATGCGTCAAATGCGCCGGTCGCTCGTGAAAACGGCAATCGAGCAGCCAACAAGGCGCCGCCGGCAGCACCTCAAATGGCCATTCCCGACGAGCAGGCGATCGCCGAAGCGCAGTCCGCGGCCGATTCGGCCCGGTCTCTGACTGAGCTGAAGAGCGCGATGGAGGCCTTTTCCGGCTGCAACCTGAGAAACAGTGCCCGCAACATGGTCTTTGCCGACGGAAACCCGTCATCCGGCATCATGGTGATCGGCCCTGTGCCGAACGGTGACGACGATCGGGAGGGTGTTCCCTTTTCGGGCAAGCAGGGGCAGATGCTCGAACGCATGCTGGCGGCCATCGGGCTCGACCGATCGTCTGTGCTTTTGACCAACGTCATTCCCTGGCGGCCGCCGGGAAACCGTCCGCCGTCGCTCCGCGAGACCGACATCTGCCGCCCGTTCATCGAGCGCCAGATTGCGCTGGCTGAGCCCCGGCACCTGCTGATCCTCGGTAATTTCGCCGCCCGTTTCTTCTTCGGTGGCAACGAGATGATCCATCACATGCGGGGCGAATGGCGCGACATTCAGGTGGGTGGTTCGACGGTTCCCTCCCTTGCCACCCTGCATCCGCAGGATCTGATTTCGGCACCGGCCAGCAAGCGGCTCGCCTGGCAGGACCTCCTGGCATTTCGCGCCCAAATTCGTGGTTAAAACCGTCTGAACGCAGCGCTTGCCTGATTTGTGAACAAACGATGAAGAAAGCCATGCGGATTGCGCATACCAGCAACGCTCATGCGCCCGTTGTGGAATCAATGTTGCGGTGCAATATAAAACGACGGGAGGACTGGAATAAGGAATTGAACCATGACCGCCCGTTTTCGCCCTCTACACTCGAGCTTTGAAACGCTCCGCCACGCCGGCTCGGCCCTGCGCACGCCGTTTCATAACTTCGGCTCTGCTGCGAACGAACAGATGACTGCCGCAGGCTACGGCCGCACGACGCGCCCGGCCCAGATTTTCGCAGAATTCATCCAGCGCTAAAAAGCAAGGGCATGCGCAGCAGCGCGCCCTTGTCTTGCCACAACTTTCCAAAGGTATCCGATCATGTCAGCATCCATCCGCTCGCTCCGGGTCCTCCTCGACGACATCGGCACCGCCGTACGCGCCTCGCGCGAGTATACGCGCCTGAGCAAGGAAGCACCGGCTGCCAATGCCGACCGGCATGCGGTCAGCGGCTTTCTGCCGCGCTGAACAGGCGTGGCATTTGGTCAGCGGGTTGCAGACAGCGATTCCGAGACTAACCCCGCCACCGAAATCTTCTTAAAACAACGCCTCAAATTCGACCGACGCCATGAGACGTAAAGACCGGAATGCGTTCGCCGGAACGAACATTCATGCGACATGACCTGTCGAATACACGTTTGACATCCAGTCGGAACGTTGATTGAGTACGGCTCCCGCTTCGGCTGCATCGTTCCTGCGATGTAAATTTAGAGATGTCCGTGCTGTTAAAAGCCGTTTCACTGATTCTCCGGAATTGGCAATATTATTTGCTGTTTTGTGCACTCGACGTTGCTCTGACAGGCTTTGGCGTTGCCGCAATCAGCCAATGGAATTTCGCCCTGTCTATGTCGCTCATTGGAGCGACTAGTCTGCTTTGGCTCGTTTTTACTTTCTTCGTCCTCAGGGCATCCGTTCTTCAAGACCAGCCCGCTAAAAGCCGCCCCGACGGGAAAAAAGCGCTCGGCGCGCTCCTGCCCTTTGTTGCGAAAAGTCTTGTGCTGCAACTCATTTCCTTCGTCATATGCGCGCCGATATTTTTCGTCTTCGTGGAGCAAGTTCCATTAGAGCTCTTTCCGGATTCAGCAGCCCTCGGGACGGTGCCGTTGTTTGCTCTGGCCTTTTTCGCAGGCGCGACGGTAATTTTCTCGGCCGTGCTTGCGTTGCTCGGAACTTGGTTGCCGGCAACGGTGTGTGGCGTAAATCCGCGGTTTTCCCAGGCCACGACCCGTGGAATGCATACATTCTGGCGTAGCTTCTTCAGGATCGTGTCGATCTTTGCCGTGTTTCCGCTTATTTCCTGGGGAGCAAGTGCGGTCGCAGTTCCCAGTTCCCCATTATTTCTGGCCGGCTTCGTCGGCACGGCCACCATCTCAATGGGCTTGGAGGCCGCTTTGGACTACATCATCGATGCGATCTTCATAACGCTGATAATGGTGGCTCTCTCCGAGAACTACTTCGAAGGAGAAAGGTTATTGCAGGCCGTGCCAGCCATGACATCGCAGCAATAAAGGTCAGCTAATTTACAGCTCCGGGATCTTTGCGCCAAAGCCTGTCGCAATCGACAGCGTCAGCAAAACTGGATAGAGCGACACTCGTTCATCGATTCCAGAGCGGCGTGCCGGATAATTCCGTTTTCAGATCGCGCAATCCGCTCCAACCTTTTCAGCGCATCCCTGACCGCTTGACAATCGTCGAGCATCCGGCGGGTTCGCATCCGGAGCGTTCATGCTGGCCAGCCTCAGATCCGTGTTCAGCCTGATGCTTTCGACACTGCTGATGATGGTCGGCTTCGGACTGGCGAGCTATGTGCTTCCGGTACGCTCGGTGGCAGAGGGCTGGTCGACGATGATCATCTCGCTGATCGCCACTGGCTATACGCTGGGCTTCACTCTCTCCTGCATCATCACCCCGAAATTCGTGTTGCGCGTCGGCCATGTGCGGGTATTCGCCGCACTGATCACGCTGCTCTCGATCGCCATCCTGATGTGCGGGCTGGTGGTCGACTGGCGGGCTTGGATCTTCTTCCGCGCCATTTCCGGCTTTGCGATTTCGGGCAGCTATCTCGTCATCGAGAGTTGGCTCAACGAGCGGGTGACCAATGAGAACCGGGGCATGCTGTTCTCGTTCTATTTGATCACCACCATGGTCGGCACGATCGGCGGCCAGTATCTGGTGCCCTTGGGCGATCCCACCAATTCGTCACTGTTCATTCTCTGCGGCGTGCTGTTTTCGCTGGCGCTACTGCCGACAGCGCTCTCGTCCTCGGCAATGCCCGCGCCGCCGGCCCAGGCGAATTTTGATGTGCCGGGATTGTTCCGCCGGTCGCCGGTCGCCGTGGTCGGCGCTTTTCTTGCCGGTGCCATGTCAGGCGCCTGGCTCAATCTTGGCGGTGTCTTCACCCAGAAGATAGGCCTTTCGACCGCCGAGGGCGCCACACTTCTGGCTGCGCTTCTGACCGGCAGCGCCATCTCGCAGATCCCGATCGGGCGAACGTCCGACCGGATGGATCGCCGTATCGTCATGGTGGCCTGCGGCATCGTCGGCGTCGTCTCCTGCCTTGCCATGGTGGCCTTCGTCGGCTCCAGCCCGCTGGTGCTGTATGTGATCGCGGCCTTCGTCGGCTCCGTCCTGTTTCCGATCTATGCGCTCAACGTCGCCCATGCCAACGACCTTGCCCGTCCGAACGAATATGTCGAGGTCTCCTCCGGCATGATGATCACCTATGGCATCGGGACCATTTCAGGCCCGCTGATGGTCGGGCCGGTAATGGATCGCTTTGGCCCGCCGGCGCTCTTTGTGCTGCTCGCGGTCTATTTTGCGCTCTATGCCGCCTATGCCGCCTGGCGCATCGCGCAGCGTGGCCACAAAGACGGGCTTGTCGCCAAGACCGATTTCCAGGCCAACACCGTTCCGACACCGGGTACCGAGGCCGTCAACGCCATGAACCAGGCGATACGACCTGCCGACCTGATTGAAGACGACACGGCTCCAGCCCAATCATCCTGACGCGTCAGACCAATGATTATCCCTGCGGAGTGACGTGCTTGCGTGCGCCTCTGCGCTCGAGACCGAGCTGATGCTCCCGGAAAATGATGAAGATGCCGGCGCCGACCACGATCGCCGTGCCGATCAGCATGACGCCGGTCGGCACCTCGTCGAAGAGAAAATAGCCTATCAGCAGCCCGAGGAGGATCGAGGTGTATTCGAATGGGGCGATCGTCGACATGTCGGCATAGCGATAGCTCTGTGTCAGCAGAATCTGGGCGACACCACCGCAAAAACCGGCTGCCATCAGAAGCAGGAAAGCATTCCACGGCAGGGGCTCCCAGCCGAAGGGCAGCGTCAGCAGCGAGAAGCAGGAGGCCGAGAGGGAGAAATAGAGCACGATCGTGTGCGTGCGCTCCTTGGCGACCAGCTTTCGCACCAGGACCATGGCAACCGCACCGAGTGCTGCCGACAAAAGCACCGCCAGGGCGCCGAGCGCTTCTTGCGAGCCGAATCCGCCGTCGCGCATCAGCGTCAGGCGCGGCCAGGTGATGATCATGACGCCCACAAGCCCGACAAGCACCGCCGACCAGCGGTAGATCCGGACCGTCTCCTTCAGGAATACGGCAGCAAAGACGACGGCGAGCAATGGCATGGCGTAGCCGATCGCGATGGCTTCCGGCAGCGGCAGGTGCACCAGGCCATAAAAGCCGAAGCTCATGGCCAGGATGCCGATAAAGCCGCGCGCCAGATGCCCAAAAAAGTCCTTGGTATAGAAGGCGGTGCGCAGATGCCCCTTGAAGGCGAGATATCCGAGGATCGGTACCATGGCGAAGGCGGAGCGGTAGAAGGTGATCTGGCCGGTGGCAATCCCGGTGCCCGCCGCCTTGATCAAAGTTGCCATGCAAACGAAAATCACGACGGAGAAGACCTTGAGGGAAATACCCTTCATCGGCTGGGAAAATTCGGCATCCATGCGGGTCGCACTCATCGGACTGATGGCAGCGGGCCGGAAATCGGTGGAAACGACGGGCTGCGGGGAGATGCGACCGGAGAATCCGTCGCCAAGACCATGTCACCTTAGCGTGCGACCATCAAAAGAGGGATCAATTTTCGTGATGCGAGGCGGAAATATTTGATGCCACCGCATCGATACAATAGCGTGGGAAGTTCCAACGGAAGAAAACGCTTGACCAAATATCCCCGGCCCGGGACGAGAACACGAATGACAAGCTGTAAAATTGCGTAACCTGTGCCAAAAATACACGACTGGTTTAAATATTGTTAGGGCGAATTTCGTAAGTCTCTGATGCAAGCACAGGAATGGGACGGATCAGGCCCGCCGCAACACGGCAAGCGTCGACGAAAAGAACCGCCTTGCGATCACACCGGAAGCTCCGCGTTTTCCGCGCAGCCTCTTCACCAAGACCAAGCCTCACCCCTGGCGTCCTGACGCGGCGGGCGATGCAAGCGGGACAGACAATGCGGACAGAGACGGGCGAAATCATTCATCTGGAAGACTACCGGCCGACGGATTTCGTCCTTGAGAGGGTGGATCTCACTTTCGAATTGGATCCCAGGGAAACCAAAGTCGAGGCCCGGTTGATCTTCCACCGGCGCGAAGGCGTCAGCGCGGATGCGCCGCTTATCCTGGATGGCGACGAATTGAAGATGACCGGCCTGCTGCTCGACCAGGAAGAAATCCCAGCCGCGAACTACGACGCGGCGGAGCACACGCTGACCATCCGCCATCTGCCGGCGGAAGCCCCGTTCGAGGTGACGATCACCACCGAGCTCAATCCCGAGGCCAACACCAAGCTGATGGGCCTCTACCGCACCAGCAGCGTCTATTGCACCCAGTGCGAGGCGGAAGGATTCCGCCGTATCACCTATTTCCCGGATCGCCCGGACGTGCTTGCCGTCTATACGGTCAACATCATCGCCGACAAGGCGACCGCGCCGCTGCTTCTCTCCAACGGCAATTATCTCGGCGGCGCCAGCATGGGCGACGGCCGGCATTTCGCCGCCTGGTTCGATCCGCATCCGAAGCCGAGCTACCTCTTCGCGTTGGTTGCCGGTGATCTCGGCATCATCGAAGACACATTCACGACCATGTCCGGCCGCGAGGTCGCGTTGAAGATCTATGTCGAGCACGGCAAGGAGCCGCGCGCCGCCTATGCCATGGATGCGCTGAAGCGCTCGATGAAATGGGATGAGGAACGGTTCGGTCGCGAATACGATCTCGACATTTTCATGATCGTCGCCGTGTCCGACTTCAACATGGGTGCGATGGAGAACAAGGGACTGAACGTCTTCAACGACAAGTACGTTCTTGCTGACCCGGAAACCGCGACCGATGCCGACTACGCCAATATCGAGGCGATTATCGCGCATGAATATTTCCACAACTGGACCGGCAACCGCATCACCTGCCGCGACTGGTTCCAACTCTGCCTGAAAGAAGGCCTGACGGTCTATCGCGACCACGAATTCTCGGCCGACCAACGCTCGCGTACCGTCAAGCGCATCGCCGAGGTTCGTCACCTGAAGGCGGAGCAGTTTCCGGAGGATGCCGGTCCCCTCGCCCATCCGGTTCGTCCGACAAAATTCCGTGAAATCAATAATTTCTACACGACAACGGTCTATGAGAAGGGCAGTGAAGTCACGCGGATGATCGCGACGCTGCTTGGCCCCGATCTGTTCAAACAGGGCATGGATCTTTATTTCGACCGCCACGACGGACAGGCCGTGACGATCGAGGATTTCGTCGCCTGCTTCGCCGAGGTGAGCAAGCGCGACCTGACCCAGTTTTCGCTCTGGTACCATCAGGCGGGCACACCGCTCGTCAGCGCCTCGACGGCCTATGATGCCGCCAGGCAGACCTTCACGCTGTCACTCGAGCAGATGGTTCCGCCGACGCCGGGGCAAAGCGTCAAGGAACCCATGCACATTCCGCTGCGCATCGGGCTCCTGCTGGAAGATGGCTCGGAAGCTCAGGTTGCGTCGGTCACCGGTGCCGAAATGACCGCTGATGTGTTGCATCTTGTCGAGCGCACGCACACCGTTACATTCAGCGGCATCACCTCCCGCCCGGTCCTGTCGCTGAACCGCGGGTTCTCGACGCCGATCAACCTGCATTTCGAACAGACGCCGGCCGATCGCGCCCATATCGCCAAACACGAAAGCGATCTCTTCGCCCGCTGGCAGGCGCTGAACGATCTTGCCTTGCCGAACCTTGTCGCCGCTGCGGCCAGTGCAAAGGCAGGTGAACCTGTCCAATGTGATACATCCTTGATCGACGCCCTGCTTGCCGCCGCCGACGACAGCAATCTCGAGCCCGCCTTCAGGGCCCAGGCATTGGCCCTTCCGAGCGAAGCTGACATCGCCCGTGAAATCGGCGGCAACAACGACCCGGATGCCATCCACGCAGGACGCCAGCAGATCATGTCAGCGGTTGCCAAAGCCGGCCGGGATATTTTCGCCAAGCTTGCCGACAAGATGGTCGTCTCAGGTCCGTTCAGCCCCGACGCGGCAAGTGCCGGACGCCGGGCGCTGCGCAACACTGCCCTCTCCTATCTCGTCTATGCTGAAAATCAGCCAGCGCGGGCGGTGGACGCGTTCAGGTCCGCCAATAACATGACCGACCTCAGCCAGGCCCTGACAATCCTGGCGCACCGGTTCCCGGAATCGGCAGAAGCTGCTGAAGCCCTTGCGGCGTTCAAGACGCGTTTTGCCGACAATGCGCTCGTCATCGACAAATGGTTCACGATCCAGGCGACCATCCCCGGTGCGGCGGCACTGGACCGCGTCACCGCGTTGATGGCCGATCCCCTGTTCAACGGCTCCAATCCGAACCGGGTGCGAGCCCTCGTCGGCACGTTCGCCTTCTCGAACCCGACCGGGTTCAACCGCGCCGATGGCGAAGGCTACCGTTTCCTGGCGCGCCAGATTCTCGACATCGACCCGCGCAATCCGCAGCTGGCTGCCCGCATCCTGACCTCGATGCGGTCGTGGCGTTCACTTGAAGAAGTCCGCGCCGAACATGCCCGCAATGCGCTGCGCGAAATCGCAGCCGGCAAGAAACTGTCCGTCGATGTCAGCGACATCGTCGAGCGCATGCTCAAGGGCTAGGAAATATCAAGCAGAAACGTGAGACAAACCCCGCGATTGCGGGGTTTTTTCGTTGCCGTCGGCCCGCCCGCTTCGGCAATACAATTTTCCAACGATGATAAATGGTTAACAAAGTTTTACGTTTTCCTCTGGACAAGGCGAATCACAATTGATTCATTGGGTCAGGTTCGAGCGAGCGGCGCATCGAATCACATGAGGATTTACAGATTTGACGAAGATGGCGGAAGCGCAGCGGGGTCGCGCAGCCGGTGAGCGGCTGCGTCCAAAATTTCCGGGCTTTTCGAGGCTGGAGAGGGGCGTCATCCAGCGCGCGCGGATTTTTACCGAGCCGGCAGCGCTGCGCCTGGCGCGTGCCGAACCATTGCTGAAGCGCTCGATCCCGATCCTGATTACCGCGTTTCTTCTCGTCGTCGCCATTTCCCGCATCAGCGGCATCATGGTCGAATATGCCCGGATGGAGGCAAGCTCCCGCCAGGTCACGGTGCTTGCGGCTGCGACCGCGAGTGCTGCACTTCAGGAAAACGGGGTGGCCCTCTTCGACAAGGCGCAGAAATGGGATGTCGAGCAGCGGCTGAACACCTTCCTGTCTCCCGACATGCTCGAAGCAGGCGCCTTTGTTCTGACTGTGCGCAATGATGGGCGGATTTTTGCAAGCTCTCCGGAGGGCGCGATCTATACCGGGCGGACGCTGAACGCCGTGGCGCCGGAAGTGGCCGCCTTCCAGTATTTCGGTGAACGTTCGTCGGTCATGAAGACCTTCATCGGCGGCGCTGAACATATCGTGGCGCTGATGCAGGTGCCGGGCGGCGCAGGAACATTGCTCGTTGCAACGCCGCTGGCACGGATCGAGAAGCTGTGGCGCGACGAGGTATCGCTGAACGTCACCCTGTTTGCCGGTATCTCGGCTATCCTGCTCGTCGTGCTCTATGCCTATTACATCCAGGCCAAGCGCGCCCGCGACGCGGACCAGATTTTCGCAGAATCGAACCTGCGGGTCGAAACTGCGCTGTCGCGCGGACGCTGCGGCCTTTGGGATTTTGACATGCCCAACCGCCGGCTTTTCTGGTCCCGGTCTATGTACGAGATGCTCGGCATGCCGCCGCAGAGCAGCGTCCTTTCGTTCGGTGACGCGGCGCGGCTGATGCACCCGGATGACGGCAGCATTTACAAGGTCGCCCGCACCATCGCCAAGGGCGATGCGCGGCAGATCGACCAGATCTTCCGGATGCGCCATGCCGACGGCCACTATGTGTGGATGAGAGCCCGCGCGCAGGTGATCCGCACCGCGTCCGGCCGGGTCCACCTGATCGGTATCGCGATGGACGTCACCGAGCAGCATCGGCTCGCCCAGCGCTATGCGGAAGCGGATCAGCGCCTGGCCGATGCCATCGAGTGCACCTCCGAGGCTTTCGTGCTCTGGGACAAGAACGACCGTCTGGTGATGTGCAACACCCATTATCAGCAGGCCTATAAGCTGCCCGACCGGGTTCTCGTTGCCGGCACGGAGCGCTCCGTGGTCAACGCGGCTGCGGCCCGCCCGATCATCGAACGGCGGATCGCCGATCCCGACCGGTCCAATCATTCGCAAACGTCGGAAGTGCAACTCGCGGACCAGCGCTGGCTGCAGATCAACGACCGGCGCACACGCGATGGCGGTTTGGTCTCGGTCGGCACCGACATCACGCTGCTTAAGCGGCACCAGGTGCGGCTGCGCGAATCCGAACGCCGTCTGATGGCCACCATCGGCGACCTCTCGACGTCCCGCATCACGCTGGAGCGCCAGAAGGCGGAACTCTCTGTCGCCAACGCCAATTATCAGGCGGAAAAGGAACGGGCGGAAGCCGCCAACCGGGCAAAATCCGAATTCCTCGCCAACATGTCGCACGAACTGCGGACACCGTTGAACGCCATTCTCGGCTTTTCCGAAATCCTGCAGAACCAGATGTTCGGGCCGCTCGGCTCGGAAAAATACGACGAATATTCCCACGACATCCACGATAGCGGCAAACATCTGCTGAACGTCATCAACGACATTCTCGACATGTCGAAGATCGAGGCCGGGCAGATGAAAATTAATCGGGAAACCATTGATCTCGCGCCGTTGATCGAGGAAACGCTGCGCTTTACCACCATTCCGGCGCAGCAGAAGAACATCTGCGTTGATCAGCAGATCTCGTCCGGTCTGACCATCACGGCCGATCGCCGCGCGATGAAACAGGTGCTGCTGAACCTTCTGTCGAACGCGGTGAAGTTCACCAACGAGGGCGGCAAGATATCGCTGCGCGCCCGCAAGGTCGCCGGCGCCGTGACGCTCACCATCGCCGACACCGGCATCGGCATCCCGCGCGTCGCTCTGCAGAAGATCGGCCAGCCGTTCGAGCAGGTCCAGAGCCAGTATGCCAAGAGCAAGGGCGGTTCCGGCCTCGGCCTTGCCATCTCCCGGTCGCTGACAAACCTGCACGGCGGCGCCATGAAGATCTATTCGCAGGAAAACGTCGGCACGATCATTTCCCTGCGCATCCCGGACACGGCTCCACGCCCAGCCACGAAAAGCGAGGCAAATCCTCTCTACGCCTGACGTCCAGGCAAATCACGGCTTGACCGTCGTCTGGAATATCCTGCGTACGGCCTTCGACAGACGCCGGATATCGGCCTCGAGCACCTTGGCGTCCGGGGCATCGCCGGCCCGGCAAAGAAGCTCGATCAACCCTGCCGGTGCATCCTTTGCCTCAAGATCGCCCTCAATGCACAAACGCACGATCTGCGACAGGTCGGTGAACAGTGCGAGCGCTTCCTGCACCGTATCGAGGTCGCCGGCATCCATCAGCGCAGGCCCGAGAACCCGCAGCACGTTCGCTGTCGATGTTCCGCTCAATGGCGGTTCGATCCCACGCGCAGGCGCGGTCAATGCGAGATATTGCGCAATGAATTCGATATCGACCAGGCCGCCGGGAATGAGTTTGAAGTCCCAGACGTCACTCGGCGGCTTTTCCTTGTCGATCATGCCACGCATTTCCGCGACATCGGCCGTGATCTTTCCAACATCGCGGCGTTGGCCGAGGACTTCGCGGAAAATCGTGTTTGCTTCGGCAATCAGGCTGTCTTCACCACACAGCGCCCGGGCGCGCGTGAGCGCCATGTGCTCCCAGGTCCAGGCTTCCTCACGCTGGTACTTTGCAAAGGCGTTGATACGGGTGGCGACCGGTCCCTTGTTGCCGGATGGGCGCAGACGCATGTCGACTTCGTAAAGCACGCCTTCCGCGGTCGGCGCCGAGAGGGCAGAGATCAGCCGTTGTGTAATGCGGGTAAAATAGCGCATGGAATCGAGCGGTTTTGCGCCTTCGGATTCCATCGCCTCATCATCATAGTCGTAAAGCAGGATGATATCGACATCGGACCCTGCCGTCAGTTCGTGGCTGCCCAGCTTGCCCATGCCGATAACGGCCACGCGACCGCCCGGAAATTTCCCATGCGCGGTCTCCACCTCGTGCAGCACGGCGTCCAGCGCCGCGGTAATGATCAGGTCGGCGAGGTCAGTGAAGGCGTGTCCTGCCTGCACGCCGGTGATGACGCCGGTCAGCAACCGTATGCCGATCAGGAAGCGCTGCTCGGATGCCGTGATCCGCAAGCGGTCGAGAATGTCCTCATAGTGCCTTGCGCCGGCCAGAAACCCCTTGATTCGATCAGCGAGATAGTCCCGGGTCGGCAGTTCGGCGAGAAGCCGCGGGTCGAGCATGCCGTCAAAGACATGCGGCTTGCTGGCAATGATATCGGCCAGCCGGGGAGCGGACGACATGATGTTGACGATCAGGGACAACAATCCAGGATTGTTGCCCAGCAGCGAGAACAGCTGGATACCGGCCGGCAGGCCGGCGATGAAGTGATCGAAGCGCAGCAACGCCTCGTCGGCACGCTTGTTCTGGCCGAACACACGCAAAAGTTCCGGCGTCAGTTCTGTCAGCCGCTCGCGCGCCTCCACCGACTGCGTTGCCCTATAACGGCCATAGTGCCAGGTGCGGATGGTTCGGGAAATATCCTGCGGTCGCCCGAACCCCAGCTTCTTCAACGTATCCAGAGTATCAGGATCGTCTCTCTGTCCGGTAAAGACCAGGTTGCCGGTTTCGGTCGAGAGTTTCGCCTCCTGCTCGAAGAGCTGGGCATAGCGCCGCTCCACCGTCTTCAGCACCCGCGACAATTCAGCCGAAAACGCCGGGACATCGCCGAAACCCATCATGTAGGCAATGCGCTTCAGTTCGGCGTCGCTGCTCGGCAGCACATGCGTCTGCTCGTCGCGGACCATCTGGACCCGGTGTTCGACATCACGCAGAAACCAGTAGGCGGAAATCAGTTCTTCGGCCGTTGTGGCATCGATCCAGTTCGCCCGCGCCAAGCCTTGCAGCATCGGTTCCGTCGCCCGCAATCTCAGTTCCGGCATCCGACCGCCGGCGATCAATTGCTGCGTCTGGACGAAGAATTCGATTTCCCGGATGCCGCCGCGACCGAGCTTGATGTTGTGGCCCTTGACCGCGATCTCGCCGTGCCCCTTGTGCGCATGGATCTGCCTCTTGATCGAATGAATGTCGGCAATCGCCGCATAGTCGAGATATTTGCGGAACACAAATGGGGTGAGTTCGCGCAAAAAAGCCTCGCCGGCCTTGATATCGCCTGCCACGGGACGCGCCTTGATGAAGGCGGCCCTTTCCCAATTCTGACCCCTGCTTTCGTAATAGAGCATCGCCGCCTCGACCGGGATGGCAAGCGGCGTCGCCCCGGGATCGGGGCGCAGACGCAGGTCCGTGCGGAACACATATCCATCACCGCTGCGCTCCTGCAGGATGCGGATCAGCCGGCGCAGCAGGCGGGCAAAGGTCTCCGGCGCATCTTCCGGATCCGAGATCAGCCGCGCGTGCGGCTCGTAAAAAACCACGAGGTCAATGTCGGAGGAATAATTCAGCTCGAAGGCGCCCAGTTTGCCCATGCCGAGAACGACCACACCCGACTCCTCGCTTGGATACTCGACATTGACGACATGGAGCTTACCGCCGTCATGGGCGCTCAAAAGCAGGTGGTCGATCGTGGCGGAAACCGCCGCACCGGCAAAATCGCTCAGCCACCGCGTCGTCTCGCGCGCATCGAACAGGCGGGAGAGATCGGCAAGGGCAATCGCAAAGGCAATATCGCGCTTGGCCTGTCGCAGGCGCGTCATGATCTCTGCATCGGAAAGCGGCTTACCGGCCTCACCGCTCTTCCACGCGTCTCGCGCTGCCTGAATGCACACCTCAAGAAGCGTGACAATCGGTCCGGCGAGAGCCCGGACAAGCACGGGTGGATGGGAAACGGCCGTGTCCCGCAAGGAGGGCGAGAGTGAGAAAGCCGCGACGATGAAGTCCTTGAGCGGTGTTTCGGTGGCCAGCAGATCGGCAATGTCGCGACGACTCTTTGCCATATCCTTGAGGCTGGAGAGTACGGACTTGGCGTCCGTCTGGCTCATCGGCCGCAGCGCGCATGTGCCGATGTCCGATAACCGCCGCGTATCCGTCTGCATATTGGTCTCTCCCAGCCGCTCCCAATTTCGGCTGTCCCATGCCTATCAGCCGGAGCGGGTCGGGAAAACCATGTTGGCCGTCAAACCACGATTGTTTTCCGCGTCAGGAACCGTGTCGCTCAGTTCGAGAGAGCCCTGGTGCATCTCCATCACCGCCTCGACAAGCGATAGTCCCAGTCCGGTTCCCGGCTTGCTGCGGCTTTCGTCCAGCCGCACAAAACGCTCCACCACGTCATCGCGTCTATCGGCCGGCACGCCTGGACCATGATCCGACACGGACAGAACGATGGCTCCACCCCGCCTTGCGAGGCTGACTTTGATCATAGGATTTGCGCCGCCATCGGAATATTTGATGGCATTGTCGATCAGATTACCCAGCGCCTGCCCGATCAGTTCCCGGTTGCCCGAAACGTGAATATCGGCAGGCACGTCGGCCTCCAGTTTCAACGCCTGTTCGTCGGCCACAGGCTCATAGAGCTCAACACAGTCGGCGACGCTCTGCGAAAGGTTGACAACACTCATCTCCGCGGCCGCGGCCCCGGCTTCGACACGAGAGATCATCAGCAGCGCATTGAACGTGCGGATCAACTGGTCGGATTCGCCGATGATCTCTTCCAGCGAAGCGCGATAGCCGGAATTGGTCGCCTTGTGCGCCAGCGCAGCCTCTGCTTTGTTGCGCAGGCGCGTCAGCGGCGTCTTCAGATCGTGGGCAATATTGTCCGAAACCTGCCGCAGACCTTCGTTCAGCTTCTCGATCCGCCCAAGCATCGCATTGAGCGATTCTGACAACCGGTCGAATTCGTCACCGGAGCCGCTCATCGGCAACCGCTGGGAGAGGTCGCCCGCCATGATCCGCGTGCTGGCGTCAGACATCCGGTCGATCCGCTTCAGTGCATTGCGACCGATTGCAAACCAGATGATCAGCGCGCCAATGCCCATAATACCGAGTGCAACGACGAGTGCCTGTCGCACAAGCACGCGAAATTTTTCCGGCTCCTGCAGGTCGCGCCCGACAAGGATGCGCAGGCCATTGTCGAGCACAAGCACATGTGCGAGCGCGACGTGAGCTTCCTTGCGGCTTTCGTCCGTGTAACGCTGATAGCGGAAGGCTTCGCCTGTCCAGCCCTCCTTGTCCAGCAGGCCGGGCTGCAGCGACGCGACGTTGCCGGCAAGAATTTCGCCGGTCGGTCCGGCAATAACGTAGAGATTGGCACCCGGCTGCCGCGCCCGTCGCTCCAGCGTCCGCAGCAAGCCATTGACGCCTGCCCGGCTGTAGACCTCCTCAATCTGCGCGACTTCCGCTGTGACCGCATCCTTCGTCTGCTGCTCCAGCAACCGCTGCGACATGGCGGTGACGTAGAAGACGAGAAACGCGGCGCACAGGGAAAAGAGCAAGAGATAAAGCGCCGAAAGGCGGACCGCAGTCGTGCGGAAGAGGACGCTCACCTTGCTCATGCGTCGGCGCGTCCGTCTTCCTTCATCATGTAGCCGGCACCGCGCACGGTGCGCAGCAGCGGCTGGTCGAAGTCCTTCTCGATCTTGGAACGCAGCCGTGACACATGCACATCGATGACGTTGGTCTGCGGATCGAAGTGATAATCCCAGACGTTTTCCAGAAGCATGGTGCGCGTGACCACCTGGCCCGCATTCTTCATCAGATATTCAAGCAACCGGAACTCGCGGGGTTGAAGCAGGAGTTCCCTGCCTTGCCGGCGCACCGTGTGCGAGAGCCGATCCAGCTCCAGATCGCCGACACGATACACCATGTCCTGTTCCGGAGCACCCTTGCGGCGACCGAGCACTTCCACCCGAGCCAGAAGCTCGTTGAACGCATATGGCTTGGGCAGATAGTCGTCACCACCTGCCCGCAATCCCGTCACCCGGTCGTCGACCTGGCCGAGTGCAGAAAGAATGAGGACCGGCGTGTGGACGGCCTTGCGACGCAGCTCCGAGATCACCGAGAGCCCGTCGCGGCGCGGCAGCATGCGGTCGATGACAAGCACGTCGTAGCTGTTCTCGCTTGCCATGAACAGGCCGCTTTCGCCGTCGCTGGCATGATCGGAGACGATGCCAGCCTCGCGAAAGGCCTTCGCCAGATAGGCGGCGGCGTCGAGGTCATCTTCGATAATCAGAATCTTCATGCGTGTGACCATAGTCCCGGACCCATATCTTCCACAACCGGTTTGCCCTTGGGAAATCACGTCCGCCTGGCCGGTTGCGCAAGCAGGTCGTGCCCTGAAACGCCGGACGCCGCGAAACCTTGGGGAAGGTTCGCGGCGCCCGGTTGTTCAGTGGAACCGCGTCAACCCTGGTTGATCGGCAGCGCCACGAAGCGGCTGGCGTTGTCGGCCTCGATCTGGAACAGCGCCTTGGTGCGTCCGTCCTTCTTGGCAGCCTCGATGACCTTGAGAATGTCGTCGGCCGACTTGACCTCCTGGTTGTTGACCGAGACGATCTTCTGGCCTTCCTTCAGCCCGCGGTCGCTGGCATCGGAGTCCGGATCGACCGAGGAGATCGTCACGCCGTTGCCGTCGTCCGAGGGGGTCACGGTGACGCCCAGATCAGCCAGCGCCTTCTCGCTCGAAGGCTGCTCCTCCGGCTGCTGTTGCTGTTGGTCAGCACCGGCAGACGCTTCCTTGTCGGCCGGCAGGGTTCCAACTTCCAGCTTGACGCTTTCGGCCTTGCCATCACGCCAAAGGGCGACATCGACGCTCGTACCAGGGCGCATCGCGCCGATCTTGCGGGCCAGTTCACGCGGTCCCTTGATCGTGTCGCCGTCAACGGCGGTGATCACATCGCCCTTCTTGATACCGGCCTTCTCACCGGGGGAACCGGCCTGCGGCTCGATGACGAGCGCACCGCTTGCTTCGGCAAGACCAAGCGATTCAGCCACATCCTTGTCGACGGGCTGGATCTGAACACCGAGCCAGCCGCGGGACACTTCACCGTCCTTCATCAGATCAGCAACGACGTCCTTGGCAACGGATGCCGGAATGGCGAAGGCGATGCCGACGTTACCGCCGGACGGCGAGAAGATCGCCGTGTTGATGCCGACGACTTCGCCGCTGAGGTTGAAGGTCGGACCACCCGAGTTGCCGCGGTTCACGGCCGCATCGACCTGCAGATAGTCGTCGTAAGGACCGGAGCCGATATCACGGCCGCGGGCCGAAATGATGCCCGAAGTGACGGTACCGCCAAGGCCGAAGGGATTGCCGACAGCGACGACCCAATCGCCAACGCGCGCCTTGCTGTCGTCAGCCCAGTTTACATAGGTGAACTTGCGCTTGTCATCGACCTTAAGTACGGCCAGATCTGTGCGGCTGTCTTTGCCGACCAGCTTGGCATCAAGCTCGGTGCCGTCGTTCAGGATGACGGTAAAAGCGGACCCGTCAGAAACGACGTGATTGTTGGTGACGAGATAGCCGTCTTCCGAGATGAAGAAGCCGGAGCCCTGCGATGTCGGGCGCAGGCGACCCGGCTTGCCGTCACGCAGTCCATGGTCGCGGTCGGCGCGCTTGTCGCCGTTCTGGCTGCCATTCGGGCCGCCGAATTCCTTGAAGAAGCGCTTCAGCGGATGATCGTCCGGGAGTTCATCGAGGCCGCGGCCGCCGAAATCGAAGCTGAAACCGTTGCTGGCTTCATCGGAAACCGGATTGGCACGAGATTGCACGCGCACTGAAACGACGGCCGGCGAAACGGCATCGACGACGTTGGCGAAGCTCGGAACCTGCGGCGCCTCGATCTTGACGGCGGCGGCAAACGAGTGAGTGATGGCGGCAGGAATGCCGGTCGACAGCATGACGGCCGCGAGGCCCGCGACGGTCGAGGTTTTCAAAACGGTCTTGAGGGAGGGACGCAGTGCGTTTGTCTTAAACATCCGATTTGCCTTTTCTCTTCATGTGCATTGGCTGACTAGAGGAACAGCCGATGAGAAAGGAATAGTCGAACGCACCTTACTGACTGGTGTCCGCAGAATGAACTTTTGGTAATGTTGGCCAAAGAACCACGCTGCCTGGCCGCCCATGCTCGGCCGCGTCGTCATCTCGACGCCATCGGAAATTTCCGACATTCGAAAAAGAGAATGAAATCAATCTTTCAGCACTGCGTCCAGCCGCGCCTGTTCCTCGACGGAAAGCGCTGTGCCTGTGGTTTTTCCGGCCCGGCGACGGGCGGAAACAAGCATCGCTGCCGCACCGGCCAGAAGCAGCACGACCGGTGCCCCCCAAAGTAATAGCGTCTTTGTCTCGAAGCGGGGATTGAGCAGCACGAACTCGCCGTAGCGCGAAACGACATAGGCAATGACGGCTTCGTCGCTATCACCGTCGGTGATCCGCTCGCGCACCAGAAGGCGCAGGTCCTTGGCAAGCTCGGCATTGGAATCGTCGATCGACTGGTTCTGGCAGACCATGCAGCGCAGCTGCGCAGATAGCGCCCGTGCTCGTGCTTCCAGCGCCGGATCAGCAAGCACCTCATCCGGATTGACGGCAAAAACTGGCGATGCCGAAAGCAGCATGAGGGCAACGAATAGCAGCCGACGGATCATTGCGCCGGCTCCAGAACCGGTTTCGTCTGCTTCTTGGCCCGCGCCGGAGCGCCGATCCGCAGGCGCCGGTCACTCAGCGAAACGGCGCCGCCGGCCATCATGAAAAGGGCGCCGCCCCAGATGCAGAGAATCATCGGCTTCCACCAGATCCGCACCACGACGCCGCCATCCGCCATGCCGTCACCCAGCGAAACATAAAGTTGGCTCACGCCAAACGTCCGAATGCCGGCTTCAGTCGTCGGCATCTGCCGCGCCGTATAGAGCCGCTTTGAAGACCATACCTCGTCGATGTTGACACCAGCCCGGCTGATGACGAAATGCCCCGATTGCTCGCTGTAGTTCGGGCCATTGCTGTTGCGCAATCCATCGAAGCGCAGCGTGTAACCGCCCGCATCCGTCGTCATGCCCGGCTTCATCTCGACGATGTGCTCCGTCTCGAAAGCCGTCACCGCGACAATACCGATCAGCGTGACGCCGAGCCCGATATGCGCGAGCGCCGTCCCGAAAACCGAACGGGGGAGCCCTGACAAACGGCGCAAGGCGACGGCACCCGTCACCTTGCCAAGTCCTGAGCGCAGGAAAAGCTCCGTCAGCGAACCGGCGATCATGTAGGCTCCGAGCGCTATGCCGAACAGCGCCATGATCGGCCCGCCATTCTGCGCGTAGTAGATTACGCTTCCAACAACAAGCCCGATCGCTACAGCTGCAAACAGCCGTTGTCCGGCACCGAGCAGGTCGCCGCGTTTCCAGGCCAGCAGCGGGCCGAACGGCACCGCCAGCAGCAACGGCAGCATCAGCAATCCGAAGGTTATGTTAAAGAAGGGCGGACCAACGGAGATCTTCGAGCCAGTCACGGCCTCCAGTGCCAGCGGATAGAGCGTTCCGGTCAAAACGGTGGCAGCCGCAGTCGTCAGGATCAGGTTGTTGAACACCAGCGCACCTTCGCGCGAAATCGGCGCGAACAGCCCGCCCGCCTTCAGGTGTGTGGCGCGGAAGGCAAACAGCGACAGCGCACCGCCGATGAAGAGAATGAGGATCATCAGGATGAAGACGCCACGCGTCGGGTCGGTCGCAAAGGCGTGAACCGACGTCAGCACGCCGGATCGGACAAGGAACGTGCCGAGCAGCGACATCGAAAACGTCATGATCGCCAGAAGCACGGTCCAGATCTTCAGCGCCTCGCGCTTTTCCATCACTAGCGCCGAATGCAGCAGCGCCGTGCCAGCAAGCCACGGAATGAAGGAAGCGTTCTCGACCGGATCCCAGAACCACCAGCCGCCCCAGCCGAGTTCGTAATAAGCCCAGTAGGAGCCCATGGCGATGCCGGCCGTCAGGCAGGTCCACGCAGCCAGCGTCCACGGTCGCACCCAGCGCGCCCAGGCTGCGTCGATCCGGCCCTCGATCAGTGCTGCGACGGCAAAGGAGAAACAGACGGAAAAGCCGACATAGCCAAGGTACAGCAGCGGCGGATGGATGGCGAGGCCGACATCCTGAAGCACCGGATTGAGATCCTGCCCCTCGCCGGGCGCATCCAACAGCCGATTGAACGGGTTCGACGTCAAAAGGATGAACAGCGAGAAGGCCGCGGCGATCCAGGCCTGTACGGCCAGCACATTGGCTTTCAGGCTCTCCGGCAGATTGTCCCCGAACACGGCGACCAGCGCCGAAAAGAACGTCAGGATCAGCATCCAAAGCAGCATCGATCCTTCGTGATTGCCCCAGACGCCGGAGAACTTGTAAATCAATGGTATCTGCGAATGCGAGTTTTCCCAGACGTTCCGGACGGAAAAATCCGACGTGACATGGGCGTACGTCAGAGCTGCGAAAGACATCGCAACAAGCAGGAAGCTCGCCTTTGCCGCCACCGTGCCAATTTCCATCAATGCCCGGTCGCCCCGCACCGCGCCGATGATCGGCAGGACCGCCTGCAACAGCGATACGGCAAGGGTCAGAACCAGTGCGTAGTGGCCAAGCTCGATGATCATTGAATGTTTTCCTTGCCGCCGAGGGAAACGCCCTGCGCCTTCAGGCGGTCCGCCACGTCCTTCGGCATATAAGTCTCGTCATGCTTGGCAAGAACGGTGTCCGCCACGAAAACCGGGCTTCCCTCCCTGAAGCTGCCTTCAGCAACGACGCCCTGCCCTTCGCGAAAAAGGTCCGGCAGGATTCCCGTATAGGTCACGGATACGCGGTCCAGTGTATCCGTGACGCTGAAAGTAATGGTCATTCCGTCGCCGCGCTTTACCGAACCATTCTCGACCAAGCCTCCAAGCCGGATGCGCGTGCCCGGCGCCAGATGCGCCTTGGCAAGATCGCCGGGAACGTAGAAATAGGCGATAGCCTGGCTGAAGGCGAACATCACCAGAAGCACTGCGGCAACGATGAAACCCACGCCGCCGCCGATGATCGCCAGACGCTTCTGCTTGCGGGTCACTTGACGCCTCCATCGGCCTTCAGCCCAAGTTCGCTTGCCAGTGCCAACAATTGTTTACCCTCATCGCCATCAGCCGGAAAGGCCGCGAGCCCCTGCTTCAGGGCATCCGCTGCCTTGTCCTTCTGACCGAGTACCGAATAGGAACGGATGATGCGCATCCATCCTTCGAAATTCTTAGGATCGGCCTTCAGTTTTTCTGCAAGGCTGCCGACCATGCCCTCGATCATCGCCGCGCGATCGCCGGCGCTCATATCCTCAGCCGCGGCGATGTCCGCGCCGGTCGGATTGCCCAGTTTCGTTCCAGCCTGATCGACCGCCGCCGTAGCGCCATCGCCCTTGAGGCCGGCAATATGCTCATTGACCAGCGGCAGCCACGGTGCTCCGGCCGGCGATGTTTCGACGATCTGCTGGAACGCCGCCAGCGCTTCCGGCACCTTGCCCTCCTGCTTCAGGCCAAGAGCAAGATAGAACTGCGCGCGCGGATCGTTGGGCTCGATCGCAAGTGATTTCTGCAATGCCTCCTGCGCCTCGGTCGTCACCAATCCACCGGAAAGCGCGATCAGGCTTTCGGCATAACCGCCAAGACGTGCCGGTGTCGGACCCAGTATCCGCAGCGCATTGCGGAAGGCCACAGCGGCATCCTCGACACGACCGGCGCGATAATAGATCGGAGCCAGGACATCCCAGCCCGCCCCATCGTCGGGATTGGCGACAAGCTGCTGTTCAGCCCGTGCGATCAGGATGTTCATGTCGTTGCCGGGATTTGCCAGACGTGCTGCGAGCGGCGCATCCGGCACATCCGGATTGCCCGTTCGCAGGTAAAGACAGAGACCGACGGCAGGCAGGATGAGGATGACGGCAAGCTGCGCCAGGCGGTTGCTGCGGCGCTGTGATTGAGCAGGTGCAGCGGCCTTGACGGCATCGGTCGCGGCCAGCAGGCGGCGGGCCACCTCCGCGCGGGCAAAATCCGCGTCCTCGCCGGAAATCAGGCCGCTTTTCTCATCGCGTTTCAACTCTTCGAGTTGGTCGCGGTAGACTTCAACGTCATGGGATTGAGGAGCCTCGGCGCCGGCGGCGGCGCGCAGCAGCGGAAGCAGCAGGACAGCGGCAACGGCCGCCGTCAGAGTGGCAACGAGGATCCAGAATAGCATGTGCGCTCAATTACTATGCTGAGCACGCCATTCCAATCGGAAAACCGTAAATGACGGAAATTTGAGGCGTTTCGCCGCAACGGATATCTTGGGACGTCAGGTCAGTGGCGTCCAGGTGCCGTCCGTGTTCCGGCAGGCAGCGCCGCGCGCGATGCTGTCCTGCCCCTTGACCGTCACCGTATGACTATACTGGCGGCAATTCTGGGACCCGACCTGATAGGGTGCTGCAGCGACCACCGATCCGCTGATGCCCGATCCCTGCCAAACCACCGGCTGTCCGCCACGGGCAGCTTCCAGGGCGCGATATTCCGCCTCCAATGCACGCTGGCGATCGGCCTTGCTGATAGAAAGTCCCGCCTGACGGCCGATAACACCGCCGTCCAATGCTGCGATATAGGAAGCGGAGGTGTTCGATGTGACAGTACCGCCGACTTTGGCAGCATCACGCGACGTGGTGCCGCAGCCGGAGAGAAGCAACGATGAGGCGATCAGGCACGCGGCCGGAGAAGCAGAAAGCATGGTCGGTAAACGGGCCTGGTTCTTCATCGTGTCGGGCAGCTCTCGCGAATTCCGTTGCATCGGTAGATCATGACCCGGCGTCGGGCCGATTCATGGCTACTATCTTTTTACATTCCCAGCTTGGGCAGGCAACACGGGAGAGGTCAAAGCCGCCGCATTGCCGAATTTTGCCTGCGATCCCGTCAAAAAAGTCACGCAATGAGTCAAGCCGCATCCCGTCATGAAACTGCCGGAAGCACGATCAACGCCTTCAGCCCGCCGCGGTCGCCGCGCGACAGTCCGAGTGTCCCCTGATACTCACCAGCAATCTCGCTGACGATCGAAAGCCCAAGTCCGGTGCCGGGCTTGCTTTCGTCCAGTCGCCTGCCCCGCTTGATTGCAACGGCAATCTGCTCCGGCTCCAGGCCAGGACCATCGTCATCTACTTCCACGGCAATCCAGTTCCGTCGTCCCGGATCTTTCCCTTGCACGCCTTCGGGCGCGATCTGTGCGGTAATCCGAACCTGGTCGGCTGCATAACGAGCGGCATTGTCCAACAGGTTACCCACCGTCTCCTCGACATCCTGCTGCTCCATCGCCAGGATCAGACCAGGCGGCGAGACTGTCAGGAGAAACGTCTTTTCCGGATGCAGCCGGCGCATCACCCGCACCAGCCGTTCAAGCACCGGTTCAACCTCGGTCCGAGCCAGCACCGATTCCCGCTGCGCGGCGATCCGTGCCCGGTTGAGATAGGACTGCACCTGCATCTGCATCGCATCTGCCTGTGCCTTGACGAGGTCGCCATGCGGCGCCTCAAGAACTCTCGCCTCGTTGATCAATACGGCAAGCGGCGTCTTCAGCGAATGGGCGAGATTGCCGACCTGCATGCGGGCACGCTCGATGATGCGCCGGTTGCTGTCGATCAGCGCATTAACTTCGCTCGCCAGAGGCTGGATTTCCCTTGGAAACTCCCCGTCCAGCCGCTCGCTCTCGCCGCCGCGGATCTTTTCCAGCGACCGCCGTGCCTGATCGAGCGGCCGCAGCCCGAAGAGAATGGCCAAGGCATTCATACCCAGGCCGCCAAAACCGAAGATTGCCAGAGCCAGATAGAGGTTGCGGTTGAAATCATCGATATCAGCTTCGAGCACGTCACGATTACCCGCGACGCGGAAGCGGGCCGTATGTCCCTGGATATCGAGCACGACTTCCGTCTCAGCCACCTCCACTTCGTTGTTGAAGGAATCGACAGTGGTATAGAAGCGCTCATAGCGAATATCGAAGGGCACCTCGTCGACGCTCGCAATCGGCAGTTTTCCAGAGCCGAGCGAGGTCGAAAGCAGCGGCGGCGTGTTGAATTCACCGATCGGCTCGACAATCCAGTACCAGCCGGTCTGCGGCTGGGAAAAGCGCAGGTCGCCGAGTTGCGGACTTCCGGCCAGCACCGACTTGTCGTTGACGACGATCGAGTTGATGACGTTGTACAGCTGCGCGCGCAGCAGATCCTGAAATCCGCGCTCGGAGCCCTGCCTGTAAAGCGCAGAGATCACCACGCCGATCACCACCAGCGCCGCCACGGCCCAGACGGTGGAGACCAGCAAAACGCGCGCGGTGAGCGATTGTGGTCGCAGCATCATGGGCGCTTTTGGCCTGCGCGTGGACGCGACCGAACTCTGAACTTGCTCATGTCGACCCCGCTCAGGATTTCGCTTCCTTGCTGGCCATACCCGGCGCCTGCATGCGGTATCCAAGGCCGCGCACGGTCTCGATCAGATCATTGCCGATCTTCTTGCGAAGCCTGCCGACGAAAACCTCGATCGTATTGGAATCGCGGTCGAAGTCCTGATCGTACATATGCTCGACCAGTTCCGTGCGCGAAACCACCTGCCCCATGTGATGCATCAGATAGGAGAGAAGCCGGAATTCGTGCGAGGTCAGCTTCAGCGCCACGCCGTTGACCAGCGCCTTGGAACCCTTGGTATCCAGCCGCACCGGGCCGCAGACGATCTCGGAACTGGCATGCCCGGCAGCGCGACGGATCAGCGCGCGGATACGTGCCAGCACTTCCTCGACATGGAACGGTTTCGTCACATAGTCGTCCGCTCCGGCATCGATGCCGGCGACCTTGTCGCTCCACCGGTCGCGCGCCGTCAGGATGAGGACAGGCATTGCCTTGCCGCCACCGCGCCATTTTTCCAGCACGGTGATACCGTCCATTTCCGGCAGACCGATATCGAGGATGACGGCGTCGTAAGGTTCGCCCTCGCCGAGATAGTGACCTTCTTCGCCGTCGAAGGCCTGGTCGACGACATATCCCGCCTCCTTCAGGGTGTCCGTCAACTGACGGTTGAGGTTGACGTCGTCTTCGACCACCAGAATGCGCATGAACAGACTTTCTTCCCTTCCGCGCCGACACCTCTTGGGACTGCCGCCGCGCTGCAACACGAGACTTACTGCTTACCCTATTTCATCCGGTTCGAGAATGATTTGAAGGCAAGCATCCGCCGGTTCCGCTACATCGGCACCCGCATCGTCACCTTTTTCGGACGTCCGCCATTGCCGGGGATGAGTACGGTGACGACACATTGGCCGTCGCCGGTCGGTTGCGCGGACAGGAGTTCGCCACCGGTCTTGGCAACGACCTCGGCGGCGGCCTGGCCACAATCGCCGTCTACCTCGACAACCATCGATGGCACATCAATCGCCGGCGGCGCGAATCCGGATAGGCCCGCTGCAAGCGTTGCTATGATCAAGGGTGAGGACATAAACGCACTTTCGGCTTGGAAAACAATATTGTCGACGTGGAAGCATCGTTGCAAATTTAATAAACGATACAGTCTGAATGGCAAATGAATGTCCCGATAACGCCGCGTTTTGCGCAACCTCGGGCAATGTCTAGCGCAATCGCGTGCGCGCTGAAATCCGCCCCCAGATAGCAACAAGTCCGCCTGCCGCCGCGACAAGCGCGGTTAGCCCGTCCACAAGCCCGCTTTCGTCCTCCGCCGCGATATCCAGCCCGAGGAGATTGCCACAGGATGCCAGGATTGCAATCAAGCCGCCCCAGACGGTCTTCGACATATACCAGTTCTTCAATTCGTTCATTTGACGCTCCTTGTTTGAATCATGTGGCCGGGCTTTACAGGTCGAGCAGCGCCTGCGCCGGCACGCCGAAGGCAACCTTCTGGCCCCTCTGCCGCACGCGAACCGACACGGCCGCCTGCGGCCCGCCGAAGTCTTCGATCTCGAGGTCGGCCGTATATTCGAAAGTCGGCTCGGACACGTCGACGGATCGCTTCACGGCCCCGCCATCGAGAATGTCGATCCGATACCGCTCATGGACCTCGTCGAGCGCGATATCGCCGTCAAGCCAATGGTCCGCATCGCGGCGGGCACAGCGGATCCAGTTGATGCGGATACCGCCGGTATCAATGCGCCGCGCGCGCATATGGACCGGCGCAACCGGCATTTCCGCTCTCAACCCGCCAGTGAAGGCGAAAGGCCCCGCGGGAGTAGCCGTCTGCCCGCCGGTTTCCACGATCCAGTTGGCGGCGCGCCCGGCTTCGTCGGCACTCAGCGCCAACGGCCTGACGGCCGCATTGAGCACGACAGCGGATGTACCCGCAGCGGCCCCCGCAAGCATCGCATCCGTCGTTCCATGAAGCCCGCGCAAGAGCCCGGAAAGCCGCCAGCGTCCAGCGGAGATTTCTTCTGCCGCGCAAAATCCGACGGCCTCCCAGACGCCGTTCCGTGCAAGCACGGCAATGCGGTTCTGCCCGTTCAGCACGGCCACCGTGCCCGCGGAAGAAAGCCCACCGAAATGCAGATCGAGCGTGATGGTTCTCGCCCTATCGAACCGCCCCAAGACACCGGCTTCGAGGGCCTCCGTCAAAATGCCGGTCTGCGCCGGCTGATCAAGCCTCACCCGGGCGCGATAACCTTCGGTCGTAGCCGACGACGATAGCGTCACCGCATGCCAGGGTCGCGCGAACACTGCGCCACGCGCAAAGGAGGTCGGGTCACCAGCCTCGTATTGCGGCAGATCCATCAGATATACGATTGGCGAGAATCCGTCCGAGGACGTACGCGGCGGATCGATCGAGCGCGATTGCTGGCTCGGCCCGCCACCACTGGATGGCACGAATGCCCGTGCCTCGACCGAGCGCACCGCCCCGTCTTCGATCCGGCCAATGATGAAATTGCCCGCTGGCCCCTCATCGAAGGCGACCACATCGCCCGGTTCTAACGCAAGCGCTGCCGGAGACAGAGAAAATCGAACGCTCTTGCGCGACACCTGATGATCCCGAAGCGCATCCTCGACAGCTGACGCCGCCGCCCCGTCATGCAGGACGCCCGGCACGGAAAGCCGCAGTATCCGGTCATTCGCTGGCGATACCCGGCGCGACCGCGCCGTGGTCCGCTCATAGGCGTTGCCCGGATCGAAATGATCGAGAATGGCTTCGCTACCGAAATCGCTGTCATGGCCGCGCGTCTCCTCGAACATCGGCTGTTCGTCGAGTTCAGCGAGAACGGACAGGGGTTGAGGAGCAGATGCCCGTTTCATCCGAGACCGGAATCGCAGCGTGCCGCCAGCTTCGACGGCATCGATTTGTAATGCCGCCATCAGCGGTTCGAGCACATCCCGCGCCGACGCCTGCTCCGACTGCACATAGCCACCGAGATCGCCGCTGACGAGGCTCGTGTCGCCTGCCTCAAATCCATGATCGGCAAGCACCGCCGCAATCACATCGGCCGCCGTCGAGGCGCCAAGCCGCCCGTTCAGCCAGTGCCCCGTCTGCCAGTTGGCTCCATCGGACCAGAGGTCAGTGTTTTCTGGAAAGGCCGGCACCGGCCGCGCGTCCCAGGTCCAGACGAACATGTGATCCGGATCGACGCATTCCGGCGCATCCGGCTCCTGCCAGAACTGGTGCTGCGCCTCCAGGAACCGGCGCTGCATGGCATCGTCACGTGCATCGTTCGAGAAATAGGGAACCGCCGTCTCCGACGATTTTGGATCGGTAAAGACGTTCGGCTGGTTCGCACCCTTGTCGATCGCCGGGCAACCAAGCTCGGTGAACCAGACCGGTTTGGAGCCGGGTATCCAGGCCGTCGGCAATTCCTGTTCCGCACCGCCGGCCCTGTTGTGGTGTGCCTGCCCCCACCAGTTGGCGATGTCCTTGTAGCGATAGACCCAGGGTTTATTCGCCAGCCCATCGGTGATCGCCGTACGGACCCGATCCCGCCGATCGGCATCGCTGGCATAGTACCAGTCATAGCCCTCGCCGGAGACAACCATCGCCCGCATCGCGTCCGCGTCCTCCGCCAGCCTGAAGCCATCCGGATTGCCCTGCGAAAGGTCGCCGTCACGCCAGTCGGACAGCGGCATGTAGTTGTCGATCCCCACGGCATCGATCGCGGCCGAGGCCCACAGGGGATCGAGATTGAAATGCACCTCGCCGGAGCCATCCGGTGGCTGGTAGCCGAAATATTCGCTCCAGTCGGCGCCATAGGTCAGTTTTGTGCCAGGCCCGAGGATATCCCGTACATCGGCTGCAAGCCCGATCAGCTGCTCGACAAACGGAAATGCTCCCGTCCCGTCGCGCAACTGCGTCAACCCGCGCAGCTCTGAGCCAACGATGAACCCATCGACCCCGCCCGCCGCGTCTGCCAACAGCGCATAATGAAGCACCAGCCGCCGATACCCTTCGTCAGCCCCGGTCGACACGACCGACATGCCGGAAACCGAAAAATCCCCCGCGCTCGCATTGCCGCAAAATGCCTCGACTTGGGTGCGGGCAGCAGCCGTCTTGTCGGCGCTCCCAGGCAATCCCGGTGCCGGATGCGATGTGATCCGCCCGCGCCAGGGATAGGCCGGCTGCCCCGTTCCGTCATGGGGGTTGGGCAACGCATTTCCGACCGGGATATCCATCATAACAAAGGGATAGAGGTAGACTTTCAACCCTCTGGCCTTCAGGTCGGCAATCGCAGCCAGAACGCTCGCGTCGCTGGGCGTGCCACCATAAGCCGGGCCGCCGCCATTGCGGCTGACCAGCATGGCGCCACCCCGCGATACGCCCGAAACGGACCATGCTCTGCTTTCGCCGTCCCGCACCGCCGTCTCAACGCCCGGCGCGATCCGGCAGTGCCCGGCACGCAGGTCCGTCCCGAACCAGGAAACGACCAGCGCGACCCGCTCCAGATTGGGGCAAAGCGCCTGCAGCTCATCAATCGATGCCTGCCAGTCTGAACCGCCATGAAAGACATTGCGGTTGATCAGACGGCTCGCCCCGGCACCCGTCTTCTCCCTGACTACCACCGGGTCGTAACCATGCTCGCTCGATCCCGGATGATCGTCACCGCCCGGATCACCTTTTCCAGCGTGCCGACCGGCCTGAGCACCTCGAACTGGATGACCGGAATGCGGTTGCCGTAGCCGTCGAGCGGAAACCGCTCGAACACCGCGTAGGCCAGGCCGCGATAGGCCGGCGCTTTCCCCGCACCCTGCTTGGCCTCGATCAGCGGATCGGGTAATTGATCGCCTGTGCCGCGGTGAAGCCGCATCTCGATACCGGTCAGGTCCAGTTCCCGCCCATCCGCCCAGACCCGGCGCACGCTGGCAATCTCGCCCTCGCAAATTCCCAGTGCAAAATTGGCAAAATAGCGAAACGTCTCGACCCGCGGTCCGCTCGCCTTGCCGCCCTGTCGCTCGACACGCACCTCCTCCTCGAACCGCGTCGCCCAGATCAGCGTGCCGCCAATCCTGACCGTGCCATAGGCGCGCGTGATGGCCGTCCCGTCCTCCGCCCCCGGTATGCGCGCATCGCCAAGCCGGGCACCGGATACGGTCGTCATCCCGTTGACGATCGAGCGGTCGATGGCCGATCCGGCAAGCGCGCCTGCCGCGCGTCCAAGTGCAGCGCCGACCGGACCGAAAACGCTGCCGAGCGCTGCGCCCGCAGCCTGCAGAAGAATGGTAGCCATGCCTGTCAGACCTTTTCAGGAAAACGAAACACCCCGGCAACCCGCCGGCGCCAGGAGGGAACGAGCGCAGACTCGATGACCGCTGCCTGTTCATACGCATGGATGAACCGATCACCGGCACTCAGGATTCCCGCATGCTTGGCCGGCAGGTCCGGCCGCCAGCAAAACAACAGCAGATCGCCCGGCCGCATGTCGGCTGTCGCCAGCTCCACCTCGAAATATCGCCGCGCCGCCTCGCGCAACCGGTCCTCGCCGCTGCGCTCCGCCCAGTCCGGCTGATAGGCCGGCGGCAGTTCCGGTTCCGCTCCGTAAATCTCGCGCCAGACCCCGCGCACCAGCCCCAGACAATCGCAGCCGACGCCCTTCAGGCTCGCCTGATGCCGATACGGCGTCCCGATCCAGCTTCGAGCGGCCGCAACGATCCGTCCGGCAAACACGGCCCCTTCACCCTCCCCTTGAGGGGAAGCGTCGGCGCAAAGCGCCGGGGTGGGGTGATCCCTCCGAGCAATATCAGCCTCACTCATAGAGCGCCCGCCCGTCATGCACCGTATCGCCATCCGCATACCCGAATGCGAAATCTGTTCCCGGCATATGCCGGCCCTTGAAAATTCAGCCTGTTCGCAAACTTTTCGCCACATGTGCCAAAATTCTTGTCACACCCCGCTGTCACGACGAACGCATCCCCGACCGCAAGCGGCAAAGGTGGTGGCAGCCACAGCGACAGCGTGACGTCATCGCCGTCCTTGCGATGATCCTCGATGTCGGCGCTGTGCCCGGCATTCGCACCATCCACGAACCGGAACAGGCCATACCGGTAGAAACCCGCCACCGCCCCATCAAGCCCCGTCACCCGGATCCGCGTCTCTCCGAGAACCGTCGCAATCGTGCCGCTGCCGCGATAGGCCGAATGACCGAGATCGACCTTGCACCGCCCATCTCCCAGCGCGGCGTCGCAACGACGCCCGTAAATCCGCCCCTGGACCTGATCCAGCCGATGCGTCAGCCGACGCAGCTCGGCGCGAAAAGCGCCGCCTGCCCGCACGACATCGCCGATCTCCTGCACACGCAACAGAATGCGTTGGTCAATCGCTTGCCAGTTCACCTGGAACGCTTCGACCTTGGCGCCGTCATAGCGCCCCGCAACCACATCCGCCTCGCTGATCGCAATATTCGAAAACCCGCCGGCAATCTCGCCCGCCTCGACCGAAAGCCCGCTTGCCGCCTCGCTGTCCGCGGCCTGAAAACCGCTGGCGGCCAGGAAATCGATGCCGTCAAACCTCAGATCGTGATCATGTTCGGTAAAACCGAGCACCACCCCGTCCCGCCGCGTCACCCGCCAGCAATGACACATCGTCGTGGCATCACCCTCAAGATGTGCGGCAAGCGCGTTTGGAAGCGTTCTCATGGCTTGATCTCGACAAGTGGAACGGACGGAATACGCCCGGCCTGGAACTGCGCCAGATCGACATCGATCCGGTCCGTATCGAAGCGCACAGGCACATCGAATTCGAAGCCGGCCCGAATTGCCGCGCCGCTTGCCGGAATTTTCGACGGCAGGAACGTCACGCGACCGGTCGCCGCATCCAGTGTAAAATCAGCAGGTGCGACAGCCGTATCGCTGAGCGAGATCACCACCGTGCCCGCAACCGGCTTGGCGATCTCGCGAACACTGACGCCACCCGCATCGCCATAGGTCTTGCTCAACTGAAAGACGGCCGTCACGCCATCCCCTGTTCCGATCGCCTGATCATTGGCAGCAACCGTACCGCCCGGCGCGCAGGATCTGAAATCCAGCGGATCGCGAAACCGGAAACCGTAAAGCTGCCCGCCCGAGCCTCGAAAAACTCAAGCACCGCATAGAGATCGCCGATCGACCTGATGCCCGAGCCCGCATCATAATGCCGGCGGGCATCACGCCAGCGCCGGTTGCGGTTTTCGCGGCCGTTGGAAAGGCTGACGATATCGGTGCGCCGCACCGGCCCACCGCTCGTGCCCAAAGCCAAGCGCAATGGAAACCGGACCTCATGAAATCCTGTTGGCATGGTGTTTTCCGTTGTGTGTGGAATCGGTTGGCGTGAAGTCTTCACAGATCGCTGTATGAACGGCCGTGGCGCGCCTCATCCGCCCTATCCGGCACCTTCTCCCCGCAAGCGGGGCGAAGGAACAAGCGGCAGCCTTCGTTGCCCATCTCTCCGCCCATAGGGAGGCTGCAGCCTCGATCGGCCGCTCTCCCTCATCAAGGGTGATTGCTTGCGTCCGCCTGCAACCTCTGGCAGGTTTCAACGCACGGGGGATTCTCATGGATAATTTTCTTGAAGTCGTCGGAATGCTGATCGTTATTGTCGCGATGCTCGTCGTGCTGGTGTTGATTATGGACGCCCCGTCTTCTCCAGGATCTGTACTGATCGGCAGCTTGATATGGGCTGCGCCAACCGTCATTGGTGGCTTCGTTCTCGCGGCGTTCGGGTCGATGCTCTCGCAGTTAAAGGTCATCCGGTACGCGTCCGAGAAGCAATGCTATTTGCTCGATCAGATCGCCCGTAGATAGGGAAAGCCGTACGCACCTTCCCCATCCAAGGACAATTGACGCGTTATCGAATGCAAGTTCCCGAGTCTGATCTGGAAAACCTTGGAATTTGGAAATGAGCATTGAACGCAACAAGTTTTTGAACGCACTGATTGAGGCCACTGAAACGGAACCCGAGCCGACCAAGGGCATTTTCGGCCGAATGACTGATGCGTTGGACAGAAAGTTTAATCGCCTACGTAAGAAAACCCGTAAGGACATGCTTAAAGAGGTCTGGCTCCGTAGCCCGATCGGTATGCTTTTCGCCGACAAAGACGACTAAGCTGGTCTGTGAAGGCATCTGTCGAATAACTGAAAAACATAAATCGTCTATGGCTCTGTTTTCAACGCTAAATCGAATCATCGCTAGCGGCGCTCTCGTCAAAGTTTTGGCAGCCGCCGCGCCCGGAAGGAGAATTCATGTCAGAAATCGTTTCACGCAGCCGCTTTGCGGGCCTAGTCGGTATAACGGCATTGGCGCTTGCGGGTTGTCAGCCGCTGCCGTCGCCCGGTGGAGAATGGCGGGATGACTCCAAGCCGTTCGTGACCGTCGAGAAGATTCCTGGCTCGAAAATAGGAGCAATGCGCAAGCCCTTCCGGATGTCTGGGCTCGGCTACACGCCCGACAAGCTCGACCGCTTCAAGGCCGAGCTTGCAGGCAAGACTATCCTCTCCTGGGATGGCGGCCACGGAACGCAGGTGGAATATCTGGCGCCGGGTGGACGCTCCTATCTCTGGTATCCCGGAAATCAGGCGGTGGTCGCCGGGACTTGGAGCCTGCGCAATCGCGAGTTGAAGGAGTTTGGCGGAGGAAGCTACCAGAGGCCTGAAATTTGCTACAATTACTCCAATGCTTCCTACAATCCGGTGACGGGAAAAAGCGGTGGTCTGGAATGCAGCGAATTGAGCAATTTCTCGATCTACATCGAGGAGATGGCGCCGGGCGATCCGTTCCGGCTCGCTTCGGGCAAGGTGCCGTTCCCCCTCGATAAGCGCTCGACCACGCTCGACGCGCTTTTCGCCCGAAAATCTGGAGGCTGATCCATGGCCAATGCCTGTGGCGTTATCGTGTTCGGCAACACCCGCGGATAAGTAACGATATCCATCGCGGGCATTGCAAATCATCCGGTTTTGCGAACCTCATTTGTCATGAGAAATAATGGCCGGCTTAATGATTGCAGGCAAGTGCCGCGATGGCCGAGATCTGTGGGCCTTTTCATTAAGTCGCATCGCGGTAGAGACGTGCATCGAGCCACACGTAATGAGGATTGCATAATATGGACGACCGAGAGAAACGCGCGCTCGGGGCGCTGGGGACGGAGGCAGACCGATCTTAGCTAGAGTGGGCATAGTTTATGAAGCACGACCTGCCCTTCCCCGAGGCAAAATGAGCCGGGCCTCTACAAATGGTGGCCGGCGTGACGAAGGTAGACGGTGAGGCTGGATGCCCCCGCATTTGGTCCTAGGGTGATCGGCAATGGACTCAAAGCCCCCGCCGCCCGCGCCCGACCGTCCGCGTCAGCATCGCCGCAATCTGTCCCTCCGATTTTCGAAAACTCTGCACATCGAATGCCGTCACGTTGAAGACGACGTTCATCGCCGCCCCACCGCCGGAAGAGGCAACGCCCAGCGCCCCGTCAGCACCGCGCTTCAAAGGCAATATCGCCTCCGAACCCGCTTCGCCCATCAGGCCGGTCTGCCCGTCCATCGGAAAATAGGTGGGCGCCGAAACGATGCCGCCGGCGGCGAAGGGCGTCACCCTGCCCGGCAACCCGCCATCGGCAAATGCCGTCGCTCCACCAAGGCTGCCGGCCAGCCCCGAGATTGCCGAGCCGACCAGCCCCTCCAGCGGCTTCAGTCCCGCCGAAAGCGCGATCTCCGTCAACCGAAGACCGGCACTGCGCAACACATCCTCCAGCCCCTTGCCGCCGCGCGTCGCCGAAGCCAAGGCGCCTGTCAGCGCCGAGCCGAATGAGTGCGAACGCCGTTCCAGGTCGTCGAGCACGTCCTTCAAGGCAGCCGCATCGTCCGCCGCCGCCGAAAACCCTGTCTCGTCCGGTTCCATCATTTTCTCCTGAAATCCATTAGTGACGCTCTCAATCCGGAAACGTCCCGATCAGCATCTCCAAACCCGAGCGATCCGGAACTGTCGCCCGCGGCCGCAATCCACCGAGCGCTGCCTGCATCTCGCGCGGCGTCATCGCCCAGAAATCCTTCGCTGGAAGCCGCAACAGGCAAAGCCCGGCATGAATCGCCAAGTCCCACGGAAACGGAGGCGGCAGACCGGCATTGTCGCCCGCTGCGGCTTTCAAGGGTTTGCCGGCTCCTCCGCAACCCCGAAGGTCGCCGCGAGCAGTTCGCCGGTCAGCCGCGCCAGGCCGGCGATACCGCCCTCGACGCTCATCACGGCGACATCCTCGTCGGACACCAGATCGCCGCCGCCGCGCAAGCCGGCGCTGAGGATACGGATCATGTCCTCCGCCTTCAGCCGGCCGGTCGAAAAACGCGCCGCGAGGTCCATCAGATTGTCGGCCGCAAAGGCCGTCTCCAGCTCGGCAAGGCTTCCCAGCGTCAGGCAGAGAATTCGCCGCTCGCCGCCGATCATGGCCTCCACCTCGCCGCGATGCCGGTTTGCCCGGCCTGTAGTCACATTGTGCCGCGCCGTCATCACAATGCCGCGAAGGTCAAGACGCCTGCCGATTCCAGTGCGGTCTCGAACAGGATCTCGCCATTGTACTGTCCGGAATATTCTAGCGCCGTCACTTGGAAGAGACCGGTCAGCGTGCCGAAATCGGGGATGACGATCTGCCAGCTGAGGATGGACCCGTTGAAGAAGGCCGCGCGCACCAGCGCATCCGAGCCCTGGTCCTTGAAGATGCCCGCACCCGAAACGGATGCCCGCTGCACCCCCGCCCCACCCAGCAGTTCCCGCCAGCGTCCCGCCGATTCCGCGTCGGTTGCGTCCACCGCCTTGGCATTGAACGCCAGCCGCTTGGAGCGAAGCCCTGCCACCGTCACGTAGGAGCCGCCATTGTCGATCTTCAAAAGAAGATCCCTGCCCTTCTGCGCCACCATGTTTTGTCCTTCCTGAAATGAAAAAGGCGCCCGCAAGGGACGCCAGTAAAATCATCGGTCTAAAATCACTGCTCAAAGAAGCAAATCTTCACTCCGTCACCGCCCGAAATACCATCTCCGCAACATGCCCCTTGGCTTTGGCGTCCCTGCCGATGCGGGTGCGCCGGTGAAACAGGCTGACCAGCGCAAAGCCATCGAGTTCGAGATCGGCATTGTCGAGCAATACCCGCACGCGCGCCGAAATCTCCTGCGCCGCCCGGTTGCCGCCCTCGCCGGTGAACACCTCCAATGTCAACAAATGCTCCTCGCCTGCTTCGCTCGCGGTCGAAGCATCGCGGCTCTCAAGGCCCGCGATGGAGACACAGGGCCGGTGCGACCGTGTTTGCAAATGATCGTGAACCCCATCGTTCCCGATCATCGCCGTTAACGCCAGATCGCCCGACAGCGTCTCGTAGATCGCCTTCTGCAAGGCCGTTGCGGCGCTCATTGTCCCTCCTCCAGGCAGCGGCAAACCAGATATCGCCCCGTTTCATCCGGATCATAGAAAGCCCGCACGGTAAAAACCCGGCCGCCTTTACGAAACCGCATACCCGCCTTGATATCGTCGCGAAACCGAACCCAGATGCGATGCGTCACGGCGAACACGTCTTCATCCGCCCGCTCCTCTTCGCCCATGGACACAGGCTCGATCCGCGCCCAGAGCGATGCGACGGCTACAAAACCCGGCACGATACCGCCCTGGCCGTCGCTCACATCGTCGCGCATCTCCAGATCCAGCCGTGCCGACATCTGACCCGGGTCGAGAATGGCCGCTCCCATGCTCAAAGCCCCCGCCGGCGAAACGGCGCGATCAACCGGTCGTATCCGGCCGGCACCGCCGCCGGCTGATCGCCCGGCAACACCGCGCCGCGGAACTCGTAGAGCAGCGCCGCATGCAGCAACATCGCCCGTTTCAGCGTGTCCGGCACATCGGCACCGGTCGCCCCGAAGCCGGCCGAAAAATCGATCTCGATGCCGTTGAGCGCCTGTCCCGGTTCCGGTTGCCGGGGAAGGATCAGCCGCGCCGGGCGCGTCTGTCCGTCAAGCAGAAAACCGGAGGCGTCAATGTCTTGCGGCGCGCCGCCAGCATCGTAAACCGTAACTGCCTCAATCGCTTGCACCGGCCCTTTCGTAATCTGAATCACGCGGGACCCCGGCCAGTCGTCGAGATAGAGCCGGAACGTCCGGCTCAAAAGCGCCAATCCCGTCTCCCTCTCGATATGCTCGCGAACGGTCTGGATCAGGGACGCGATCACGTCGTCCTCGTTGCTGCCGTCGACACGCAGATGCGCCTTCGTCTCGGCAAGCGTCAGCGGCTCGCCGACGGGCGGCGTCAGTTCGGTAATGGTCATGGAAATCTCCGTCGAATGGCGGGGGATGGACGGACGCGGCGGGAGGGGAGCCGCGTCCGTCCTCGCGCCATGCGGCAGGGAAGACCGCCGGCGCGAATGATCGGCATACCCTTGAGAAAGGGTCGCCTTACGCTGTTTCAAGATGCCGCGAATTTGACCAGCTTGATAGCCTCGAAATTCTGCACCCCGCCGCCGACCCGCTTGGTCGTGTAGAACAGCACATAGGGCTTGGCGGAATAGGGATCGCGCAGCACGCGGACACCGGTACGATCAACGACGAGATAGCCGGCCGCGAAATTGCCAAACGCGATCGACGTGCTGTTTGCGCCGATATCCGGCATGTCTTCGGCTTCGGCAATCGGGAAGCCCATCAGCGAGGCCTGTTGACCGGCGACTGCCGGCGGACGCCAGAGATAATTGCCGTCGGCATCCTTGAACTTGCGGATTTCGGCCTGTGTCTTGCGGTTCATCACGAAGGACGCATTCTGGCGGTGCCCGGCCTTCAGCGCGTAGATCGTGTCGATCAGCGTGTCCGACGGCCCGCTCGCCTTGAAGGCGCCAGCGGCCCCCGTTGCGATATAGCCGATATTGCCCCAGCTCCAGCCGCTGTCGGCAACATTGGTATAGCTCAGGAACCCCTTCGGCTTGTTGGTGCCGTCGCCGGACACGAAAGCCGTGCCTTCCTGTTCGCCAAAGGCGATGTCGACCTCGGACGCGATCCAGTTCTCGATATCGACAGCCGCGTCGTCGAGCAGCGCCGCCGTTGCCGCCGGCATGGCGTAGAGTTCCATCGTCGGGAAGGACAGCTCGGCCAGCTGCGGCGTCGTCGTCTGCGGCCGGGCCGCCGTTTCCGCCACCCAGCCGGTCGCCATGCCGGCGAGCGCAAACGGCTTCTTCAGCACCGCGCCCGAAACCTGCCGCACGGTCGCCATAGCCCGGATCGGCGACACCACCGAAAGCCGGCGGCCGATCTCGGTGCCCGTTTCGTTCGGCACCAGGTAGCCACCATCGCTGGAAGAGCCGATCGAAAACGCCTTGGCTTCCAGCTCGCGCAGCGCCTGCTCGTCGCCCTTGCGGATGTAGCTTTCGAACGCCGCCTTGTGCTCCATCGCTTCAAGGCTCGTTTCGCCGCTGCGCCCCAGCGCCGGCCGCGCCTTCTTCAGCGCCATCTGGTCGATCAGCCGTTTCTGCTCGTCCATCGTGCGCGAGATGCGGTCCATCTTGTCGCGGGTGACGACATCGGCCGTCAGCTTGCTTTCCAGCTCGCCCAGCCGCCGGTCGTTGGTTTCCTTGAACGCCTCGAAGGCACCCATGAAATCCTCGAAGGCGGCTGTCATCGTCTCCGGCGCCGTCTTGATTTCGGGCGCTACCTTGGTCTCGGGCGCAACACTGCTCGTCTCTGTCATCGCATTGTCCTTGTTTCAGAGCTTCATCATCCGGGCCGCCCGCCGCATGGTGCGCACGAGCTCCGTTTCCTTGTCGCGGAAGAACCGCGCATTCTTGACGTTCGAAACCCTGGCCGATGGCAGCATCGGAAAGGTCACGATCGAGATTTCCCAGAGATCGGCCTCGAGGATGCGGCGCACGCCGGTCTTGCCGTCGGTTTTCGCTTTTACCGTCTGGAAACCAATCGACAGTCCGTCGAGCGCACCCGCCTTCATCAGCTGGTGCACCTCCTGCGCCCGAGCCACGCCGGGCGACAAAAGCCCCTCGACATAGAGGCCGCGCGCATCCTCGCGGATGGTCTTCCAGGCGCCGAGCGGCTCGCCCGGATCGTGCTGGAACAGCATGCGCACACCCGACGCGCCGCGCCGGGCAAGCGACTGCTGAAATGCGCCTGGTGCGATCGCGTCCTTGCCGAGATCGACCTCGCCGAAGATGCTGGCATAACCGGAAAAACGCCCTTCCCCGGTCACCCCGGCAAGCGTCAGATTGGCAAACTTCTTCGTTCGCCAGACAGGCAGGCTGTCGGTCGTCATGAGATGCCTCCGAAATTTGAAGGGGTGTTAGCGAGCAGGAAGTAGCCAGTAGGAAGACGTCACAACGCCCACCGCAAACTGCGCAACCGCCCCGACTCTATTGGCTATTGGCTACAACTTGCTGCCTCGTCCGAACCGTTCCGCCACCCGCGCCACCGCGCCGAGCACCCACCACGCCGAAAGACTGGCGGCGGCCGATCCGGTCAACATCACTTCGGTTCCCGACAGGCTGCCGGCGATGCCGAGCTTGGCGACGATCCACAGACCCGCCGGCCCGCCGAAGATCAGCCCGCAGAGCAGCCCGGTAAAGAAACGGGAGCCCGCCTCGCGCCTGCCCTTGGGCAGCATGTAGACGAGCGACACGGCAGCGCCTGCCGCCGAGCCGATGCCCTTGGCGGCCCAAAGGCCCGGGTCATTGCCAAAATCAGCCATTTGTTAAGCCTTTGATGCTATTGTTGGAATTGACAGAACCTGACGGGACGGCAGCGATCTTCCCCGAGGTCAGGAGCAGCCTTGCCTTACGTCAGCCAGGGAAATTCCTGATTCTTTTGAATCCCTTGGACGAAGACATTCAGGTCTCGATACAAGCCGTTGCAAGTTTGATTCAACGGCATGGGAAATCGAATCCGGCGAGCTTTGGAAAAGCTTGATTTCGTTTGAAAACAGTTGCGCCGCGACGATGATCAATACCCAACCGCCTGCCGCTTCTCCTCGTCGCTCAAAAAATCCGCATCCTTCATCCGCGCCCAGACTTCGCTGCGTTCGCCCGTCAGTCCGGTCACCTGGTCGAGGTCCGGTACCAGCTTCAGCGTCTCGCCAAATCGTCCCGACAGCCAGCCGGACAACGCCGACGCGGTGCGGAAGATCAGCGGCAAAACCGTGAGCCGGTAGAGCGCCCGGTTGGCTTCCTGGTAGTTTGCATAGGTGTTGTCGCCGGGAATGCCGATCAGCATCGACGGCACGCCGAAGGCAAGCGCGATGTCGCGCGCCGCCCCGTTCTTCGCCTCGACGAAATCCATGTCCTTCGGCGAGAGCCCCATCGCCTTCCAGTCGAGCCCGCCTTCGAGCAAGAGCGGCCTGCCTGCCCGCATCGGCCCGGAATAGCCCTCGTCGAGCTCTGTCTTCAGCCGGTCGTACTGGTCGGCCGAAAGATTGCCGCCCTCCTTCGGTTGATAGACCAACGCGCCGGAAGGCCGGGCCGAATTGTCGAGCAGCGCCTTGTTCCAGGTTGCTGCCGCATTGGAGAGATCGAGCGCCATCTGTGCCGCCGCCAGCGGCGGAAAGCCGAGATGATCATCGAGGGGATGAAAGAGCCTGAGATGCAGCAGACCCTCCTCGCCGGCCACAATCCGCCGCGCCAGGTTGCCGACGCGGTATTCATAAGCCTCCGGCCAGCCATCCCGGCCCTCGAGGATGCGCACCCGGTCCGGCCGCAGCAGATGTAGTTCGCGCACCTCCCCGCCGATCTCCGCGGCATCGACATAGGCGTTGCCCGACAGCAGCAGATGGCCATAGAGCGTCTCGAGGAAATCGATCCCCGCCATCCGCCCGTTCGGCCGCGACAGCAACGCCAGAACAGGGTGCTCGGTTCGCTCCTCCGTTCCCTCATAGACAAGCAGCGGCACCGAGGCGGCAGCTTCCGAAATCAACCGCACCGCCCGGTGCGCCACCGGATTGCGCATGAAACCTTCACGGGCAAGGGCGGCATAGGAGCGCCCGGTCCAGTGCGCCCGCCCCTCATGCGCAATCGCGATGAAGCCGGAGGCCGCCTTGGTTTCGCGCAAGGCTTCGCTCTCCGCCGGGCGGCGCCACGGCAGACGAAATGGATTTTTCATGATGTCGAGTTCCTTGAATACAGCCGGAAACCGAAGCGACGGCAGAACCGCCGGATACGCCGTTTAACGCCCGGTCGTCGAAGCCAGCCGGATCGCGGTGAGATACTGCTTGCCGTAGCTCGCCACCAACTCAGCCTTGTCGCGGCCGTTGATGATCCGCCGGGCACCTGTCCAGCTGTCGCGGGAAAGAGAAAAATAATCGCCGAGTTTCTTGCCGGTGAAGGCGCCGCCCTGCATGCCCGTAAACAGGATGTCGACGGCAACCGGAAGCTCCATTGCCCGCTCGGGACGGGCAACCAGATCAATCCCCGTCACGGCCGTCATCTTTTCATAGTTCGCCCTGTGCGTCAGTTGCACCAGCCCACGCCCCAGCCAGCTCTTCCCGTCCGGATCCCGCCGCCAGTAGGGAACCGATACGGACGGAAGCCGGCCCGTTCGAAATGCCCCGTCGAGAATGGCAATCGCCCGGTCGTCGCTCACCGCAAAGGTCTCGCGCACCGGCTGCATCGTCCGGCCGGTCTCGTGATGTGCGGTTGCCAGCATATAGGCAAGCCACCGCCTGTCGGCTTGCGGCATCAGCGCCCAACGATCGAGAATCGCCACCATCCCCTCGACCTGCCCCCGCTTCAAGGCACCCTCGAAAAGTGAAACACGTACCGCTTTGAAGAAAGCTGCCCGATCGAACGCCATCCCTGCTCCGCTTCTGCCCACCACACCTGAAAAATGCCGTGACTCTAAATCGATTTAACCAATTTAAATCGTTTAAATTGTTTAATGCCCTGATTTACTTTGCCTTTAAGATGTGAAAACTGAAAACCGCAATATGACATTGCCCATTCATCGAGGAGGATCGAATGAACATCCAGAACAAGATGCAGGCCGACACCACCCGTTCGACGGTACCGCAGCACATCCTCGACCGGTTCGAAAACGCATGGCAGCAAATGCGCGAAAACGCGGCGTCCACGCCAAAATCCTCCGACACCAACGACGACAAGCGCTGATTGTCCTATCCGGATTTTCGCGCGCCAACATGTCGGCGCGTTGGAACCTTCCGGCTCCATCAGCGTTGTCGGTCGTTGCAAAAATCAATGAAAGGATCGCCCGTGCCGACCCAGCAGATCTCCCAGGCTCAGTTCGAACGCCTCGAAAACGAATGGCGCCAGATGCGTGAAAGCGCATCGACCGCGCCAAAGCAGCCTGCCACGGCATCGGGCAAATAACCTTCCGGCACACGCGTTCCCCAAATCACCCTCCCCTTGAGGGGGAGGGTCGGAGCATAGCTCCGAGGTGACGTGATCACCCCCATCGGTGAAAGCATGCTCACGTCTACCGAACCCTGGCTTGACACCACCCGCCGGGTATTGGATACGGCGTCTCAAATCCCCCTGACCCGCGGCTCGCCGCCGCCTTCCAGCATCAGCGCCGTCAACGCCCAGACCAGCGCATCCAGCCGGTCCGGCGAACGTCCGGAGGACAATCCGTCCGGCCCGAAATCACACATCTGGTCTTCCAGCGCCGGAAACGATCCCGCATGCACCACCCGGCCCTGCTCGTAGAGCGCGGCCACCGGCTCCGCCCGCAGCCATTTACCGCGCGATGCCCTGACCGCCGTCACCGGCAGTTGCGCGTCGATGCCCTTCAGCACCGCCGAAACCATGTCGCCGCCCTGGTTGACCTCGGCGACGATCCGGTCGGCATCGAAGCGCCGGTAAGCGCGAACGACGGCACCGGCCCAACCGGCCGGGCTTGCGCCCTCCACCGAGCAATCCGCCAAAACCACGCCGCGTCCCGCCCGGTCGAGGCCGGCCACAATGATACCACAGCAGGATTCCCGCCCCATGCCGGCGGGCGGATCGACCGCCACGACGATCCGGCCGAGCGGCCCGGCATCGCGCAGCTTCAGCGCCTCGATGCCGGCGCGAGACCACAGCGCGTCCTCGCGATCCTCGATCATCTCGCCATCGAGTTCCTGCCGCCCCAGCCGCGTGCCGCCATAGCGCGCCGCCATCGCCGAGAGAAATCCGGGTGCCAGATTATCGGCATTGTCCGCTGTGCTTATCCGCAGCGTCCGCGTGCCGGGATCGGCCATCAACGCCTTCAGCACCGGCACAGGCCTTGGCGTCGTCGTCACCAGCGCCCGCGGCTCGTTGCCAAGCCGGAGCGCAAACTGCAGCATATCCCATGTCTCCTGCCCGTGTTTCCACTTGCCGAGTTCATCGCACCAGGCGTAGTCGAATTGCGGCCCCCGCAAGCTTTCCGGATCTTCGGAGGAGAAAATCTGCGCCACCGTGCCGTTCGGCCAGACCAGCCGCCGCCGCGAGGCCTCGAACTCCGGCCGGCTTACCCTGGCGATCCGGCAGATGCCGGACACGCCGTCGATCATCACCTCGCGCGCATCGCCCAGCGTTTCTGCCACCAGCGCGATACGCAAGCCAGGCCGCGCGGTCTTTCCCGCCGCCAGCTCCTGCACCCATTCGGCACCCGCCCGCGTCTTGCCGGATCCGCGCCCGCCCATCAGAAGCCAGACCCGCCAGTCTCCGGGCGGCGGCTTCTGTTCGGAACGCCAAGTATTACTCCAGGTACCAAGCAGACGATGGATATTTGCAGCGTCGACGATCGTAAAAGTTCCTGTCGCTTCCGCGTGTCCCGTTGATGGGATTACCTCTTGGGGAGAATGCCCGCTGGTCAAGGGCGGCTCATCCGCGTCGGTTGCCGGTCCTGATGTTTTCCCATCGTGATCGGCCACTGCGCTGCTCGCCGGCTTGTTGCTTTTTCTACCGGGTTCCGCATCGGCACCGTTGCCTCCGAAATTCTTCACGGCAACGGTCGGCTCTTGATCGCCTCGCAGCAGGTTACCCGTGAGCCGTTCCAGCAAGTGTTCGGTCTTGTTGTGCGTATCGAGCACCCAGCTCATTTCCGTATTGCGAAATGCCTCGATCTCATCTTTCTTTCCGGTCAATGTCTTTGCCCGGCTCCGCTCACGACGGTCCGCTGGATCGGGCGTCGCCGATGGCTCGCTCCGCAGGCGAACGCTCTGCCTCAGCGCATTCAGCTGCTGCTTCTCTCGCTCGCTGTTGTTCGCGTTCACGGGCAATGTCCTGTGCTCGGCTTTCAATTCGCGCTTCGAATTCGGCCTGAAGCCTTTCATATCCCTGCTCATCGAAATCCCGCTCGGCCATCATCTGCCGGTCATGGGCAATCGTCCTCTGCAGGCTGTCGATCTTCTCCAGCGTCCGCACGATCACCGACATCGCCTCGATGCTTGCTTTCGCGTCGGCCTGGATCAGCTTGCGGTCGATCTCTTCGCCCGCAGCCTCCGCCTTCTCGTCGGCGATGCGCCGCAGCCGCTGGAACTGCTGCATTTGTTCGCGCAATTCCTTCGTCATGCCGTTAAGCATGTCCTGCAGATCATCGAGCGGCGACACCGCCTCCGCCTTGGTGTCGAGGATCACGCGACGGGCAATATCCTGAAGCTCGGCATCCACGTCCCCCCGCCGCAGCCCGTCGTAAACCGGCGCCTTCGGCCACAGGCCAAAGAGCTCCGGATCGAAATCCAGATCGGACGTCATCACAAATGTCCTTGAAAGCCGTACTGTTACGGCGATGGTGCCAAAGCGCCGGATGTCCACCCTCCCCTTGAGGGGGGAGGGTCGGAGCAAAAGCTCCGGGGTGGGGTGAACTCTCGAAGAGAACCGAAACCGCCTCACCCACTTTTCCGACTGTGCCATAACCCTATCAAACCACCGTTACGGCGTCAAGGATTATTTTCCTATTAGGATTATTTTCGTAAATTTGCGCATTCCGGGATGCGTGTTACAATTTTTGCCATGAGAACCGAAGACTTGGAAAAGCGGGCCATGAGCCTGCCCGGCGCGGTTGAAAGCGCCCATTTCGGCAAGCGCGATTTTCGCGTCGGCAATCGCATCTTCATGTCCCTGCCGGAAGCCGGCCGCGCCGTCGTCAAGTTCACGCCCGACCAGCAGAGACTGTTCCTCGAAACCGAGCCCGGCGTCTGCGCCGCTGTCCCGGGCGGCTGGGGCCTCAAGGGCTGGACCTCGGTCTATTTCGCCGATGCCGAAGAAGACATCATCGACCACGTGATGGAAACCGCCTGGCGCAACGTCGCGCCAAAACCCTGAACAAAGCCTCCGTCGAGATCTGATCGGGTGCCATCGTTTGCAACCCGGCATCCGGTGACTATCTACCGCTCGCCGCGCTCGCCCACCGTCAGCGGCCAGGTCACCAGATAATCCTCCAGATCCTCGACATCGACATCATCCTCGGAGACCGTGCGTCCGCGCACGGAAATGCCCGCCTGATGCACCGTTTCCGGATCACCGGAGACCAACGGATGCCACCAATAGAGATCGAGCCCGTCACGCACCAGCCGGTAGCCGCAGGTCGGCGGCAGCCAGGTCAGCGTCTCCACCTCCTCCGGCGTCAGCTGGATGCAGTCCGGCACCGTCGCCTGCCGGTTCGGGTAATCCTTGCAGCGACAGCTCTGCCCGTCGAGCAGCGTGCAGCCGACACTGGTCCAGGCAATCTCGCCCGTATCCCAGTCTTCCAGCTTGTTGAGGCAACAGAGCCCGCAGCCGTCGCAGAGGCTTTCCCACTCGGCGTTGGTCATCTCGGCCAGCGATTTCGTCTTCCAGAAGGGCTGTTCGCCCATGCCTGTTCTTCTTTCCAATGTCGAATTTTGACGACAATTTTACAAAAGATTGCCGGTTTTTTAAGGCTCATTACCGATATCGGCGTAGAATAGAAACCCGGCCCATGCAAATATCGGCCGGGACGTGAAGCCAGCAGGACGCGACAAAGTTGCAGGACCCAAGCCAAGACGAGAGCCCGAAGGTGGATAACGGCGTCCCGCAGGATGACCGTCCGAGGAAGCGCCATATCCTGCTGCGCATCGATTCCTTCATCGATTCGACTGTCTGGAATGCCGGCTTCCGCCTCGGTGTCTGGTGGGAGGACATCACCATCTTTTCCCGCCGCTTTTCCGTGCGCGGCTGGAAGAAGGCGCTGTTCGAGGTGCTCGGCGAATGTATGACCTGGGGCACCGCCGGCTCCGTGCTGATGCTGGCCTTGGCGCTTCCGGCGTTTGAGGAAACAAAGGGCAACTGGCGGGCGCAGGGCGATTTCGCCGTCACCTTCCTTGATCGCTACGGCAACGAGATCGGCCATCGCGGTATCATCCATGAGGATTCCGTGCCGATCGACGAACTGCCGGATACGCTGATCAAGGCGGTTCTGGCCACCGAAGACCGCCGCTTCTTCGATCACTACGGCATCGACTTTCTCGGCCTTTCCCGCGCCATGACGGAAAACGCCCGCGCCGGCGGCGTTGTGCAGGGCGGCTCGACGCTGACCCAGCAGCTGGCGAAAAACCTGTTCCTGTCGAACGAGCGCACCATCGAGCGCAAGATCAAGGAAGCCTTCCTTGCCGTCTGGCTGGAATGCAATCTGTCGAAGAAGGAAATCCTGCGCCTCTATCTCGACCGCGCCTATATGGGCGGCGGTACGTTCGGGGCGGCCGCTGCCTCGCAATTCTATTTCGGCAAGAATATCACCGACATCAATCTGGCTGAGTCGGCCATGCTCGCCGGCCTGTTCAAGGCCCCTGCCCGCTACGCACCGCATGTCAACCTGCCGGCCGCCCGCGCCCGCGCCAACGAAGTTTTGACCAATCTCGTCCAGGGCGGGCTGATGACCGAGGGCCAGGTGATTGCCGCCCGGCTCAACCCGGCGACGGTCATCGACCGCGCCGAAGTCCGCGCGCCCGATTTCTTCCTCGATTGGGCCTTCGACGAGACGCGCCGCATCGCCACACCCTTTGCCCAGCACTCACTGGTGGTCCGCACCACCATCGACATGGGCCTGCAGCAGGCGGCGGAGGAGTCCGTTGAATCGAGTCTGCGGCAGTATGGCGAGAGCTACAAGGTCAAGCAGGGCGCCATGGTGATGATCGAGAACGGCGGCCCCGTGCGCGCCATGGTCGGCGGCAGGGACTATGGCGAAAGCCAGTTCAACCGCGCCACCAAGGCTTTGCGGCAGCCGGGCTCATCCTTCAAGGTCTATACCTACACGGCGGCCATGGAAAAAGGCTTCAAGCCGGAGTCCACCATCAGCGATGCGCCTGTCACCTGGCGCGGCTGGTCGCCGCAGAATTACGGCCGCAGCTATTCCGGCCGGGTCACGCTTTTGACCGCCATCGCCAAGTCGATCAATACCGTCCCCGTCCGTCTCGCCAAGGATGAACTCGGCACCGAGATCATCGCCGAAACCGCAAAAAAGATGGGTGTCGAAACCCCTGTTCGTACCGACAAGACCATGCCGCTCGGCACGTCCGAAGTCACCGTTCTCGACCAGGCGACGGCCTATGCGGTCTTTCCCGCCGGCGGCCTGCAATCGCGCCGCCACGGCATCAGCCAGATTCTCAATTACGATGGCGATATCCTCTATGATTTCGGCCGCGACGAGGCTCCTGCGAAACGCGTGGTCAGCGAACAGGCCAATGCCAAGATGAACTACATGCTCACCCAGATCCCGATCATCGGCACGGCCCGCAAGGCAGCGCTCGACAAAGGCATTGTCGTAGGCGGCAAGACCGGCACGACGCAGGCCTATCGCGATGCCTGGTTCATCGGCTTTACCGGCGACTATACGACCGCCGTCTGGTTCGGAAACGACGACTATACCTCGACCAACAACATGACCGGCGGCTCGCTGCCGGCGATGACCTTCAAACGGCTGATGGACTATGCCGAACAGGGCATCGAGCACCGGGCCATCCCCGGCATCGAAAACCCGCTTCCTGACCCCGAAGCGAAGAAGACTGAGGCCGAGACCGCAGCCGCCAAGCCCGCCGACGAAAACGCCCTGCCGCCACTCGTCCGCCCCCGCTCGCTGTCATCCGACGTCACCCGCCTGTTGAAATCGATCGGCGAGAAATTCAACACCGCGCCACCACTGAAAGCGCCCGCCAACATCCCCGGCAAGGTCGCCGAGATCGACCCGCAATCGACGGGTGATATCGCCAAGGGAGGACGGGATGCGGGGCGGTGAATGCTTTACCTCCCCCTTGAGTGTCGCAGCAACGCTGCGGGTGGGAGGAACTGTTGTGGGCGCAAAAGGGGTCACCCCAACCCGTCGCTTCGTGCCGACCCTCCCCCTCGAGAACGGGGTAATCGCATATGGATTGCAAGAGCGCGCACCAAATTCCCTCTTCTCCCCAGCGGGGAGAAGGTGGCGCGAAGCGCCGGATGAGGGGGGCCGAAAGCAGCATCTTTCTGGCTCCGGCTTCGCCGAATCCCCCCCTCATCGCCTCGCAGTCGCTCGGCACTTCTCCCCGCTGGGGAGAAGAGGGAGCACGCCGAAACTCATCTGCAATTGCCCTGCCCTCAACGTGAGGGTGGAGCAACGTGACAGAGGGGGATGTGCCACCTCATATTCCAGCCACGCCTGCCCTTCCATCCCCGCAAATTCCCGGTAGCCCAACTTGTTCCGCATCCCCCTCCTCGTTGCCCTTGCCCTGTCCGTTGCCTTCGGCGTCGGCATCGTCTCCACCGTGTCGGCGCTCAAGGCGACGGTCGGCTTCGGGGCGATCGCGCTTGGCCCATGGGTCGCCTTTCCCGAGGCGCAGACGCAAAACACCGACCCCTATGCCAAGGCGCACCGGGCGCGGGCCGGCAAACTGCTCTATGGCGGCGCGGAAGGCCTGCAGTTTACCGCAGCCATGGACAGCGCCGGCGACAAGCTCTCGTCGGGATGCTCCTATGATATTGCCGGGATCACCCCGCCGGCGCGCTTCTGGACGCTGTACGCAACCAATGCCAACGATCAGCCGATGAAGGCCGACCCGGCCCTGCCGGTGGCGACCAATGCCTGGACGGTTCTGCGCAAACCAGACAGTTCCTTCGTCATCCATGTCTCGCCGGTGGCCCAGCCCGACAACTGGCTTGCGATACGTCGCATCGGCGCCTTCAAGCTGGTGCTGACCCTGCTCGACACGCCGACCGCCGGCTCCTCCGGTCTCATCGATCTCACCATGCCAAAGATCGTCAAGACGGGATGCCCGGATGCGTAGCGTGCTTTTCGCCATTCTTGTCGGTCTCGTCGGCGCAGCGCTGCTCCACATCGTCATCATTCTCGCCTTGCCGCAGTTTACCGGCAAGGATGCCTATAGCCGGGTGCTCGGCCTCTACGAGATGGACAGCTTCTTTCCGCTGACCAGCGAGCCCGGCCCAACCGGCCTTGCCAATGAAGACCCGTACCTGCGGGTGGCCGTCTGTGGCTTCTCGGTCGGCAACGGCCCTGCGCGCTTCGTTGCCAAAGGCGCCATTCCGTTCTGGTCGCTGTCGATTTACGACGCGGATTCCAACGAGATTTTCAGCATGAACGACCATACGGCGGTCAACGGCAATCTCGACCTCGTGATGGCAACACCGATCCAGCTCGTCGATCTCAGAAAGACGCCGCCGGAAAGCCTTGCCCAGTCGATCCTGGTGGAAATGCCGGATGAGGAAGGTTATGCGGTTCTGCGCGCGCTGGCGCCGATGGATAGCTTTGAGGAGACCGTCCGCAATTTCCTGGCGGAATCAAGTTGCGAACCCTTCCGCCGATAGGTCTCGATGCCGGTAGTTCAAGCCAAATGGTTCAAACGAGCGAAGTGGCGCGTTTGCGGACAAGCCGCAGCGGGAGCGGTGAAATCCGGGCAATATGGGTGTCAGTGTTTCTTGGCCTTGCCGTGCGCCGGTTTCGCAGGCGTTCCACCCGGATGGCCATCCAGCCGCTCGTAGCGGATACCGGTAAACAACAGGATGACGGCGTTGCTCGGCGCAACGGGTCCCATTGAAGGTTTGGGCGGTGCCCGCACAACGCGGTCCTCCAGTCTGATAACCTCTGCCATGCTCGTCTCCAAAAAGTGGTTGAGACGGATGAACTACCGTATGATTTCACCCTGCCCGTCTTGCGGGCTAACGCATCCCTCTGCTTGTCGCTCGGGACATTTTGCGTCTTTCTCGTTTGCTCCTTCTTCCGGGACACCCCGGATTTCATGCCATACTTACACGTGGGCCGTTTTTCGAGTGATCTGACACCCGTTGACCGATTGAGCCATACGATAGTTAATAGCTTCTTAACGGTCAAAACCCCAATCCTGGCGATAGAAATCGCCGAGACGGTCGATTAGGCTTCGCGCTTATCCAGCCGATAGAACCGGACAAAATCTGCTGCTTGCAAAACCACTATAGACGAGCAGCACATTCGCGCTGTTCCAAATGGAACAGGGAAAATAGAACAAGGCAGGGTCTAAAGATCAGCGTCTTGCGAGCAAGCCGATCACGAAGGATATTCCGGCGATTGTCAGCAATGTCGAAACAGGCTCTTCGCGAATCCGCTCCCGCAGGCGTTCGGTCAGCACTTCCGCCTCGGACGTCACCACTGCCTTGGCGCCGGTGCCGATGGCTGACACGGATTCCGTCAATCGGGCAATCTCCGCGCGCAGTTCGGCAATCTGGTTATCGAGATCGACCCTCGATGCGCTCGCTTCGATTTCTGCCTCGCTCGGCACAGTTGCGAATTTCTTTTCGACCATAGTCTGGGCTCCTTTTCCAACGCCCCATCAACGCGCCAGCCTGCCTTTGGTTCCCCTCTTGACCGCGACGGATCGCCGCCGCGGGCTATTTTTTCTCCCCGGTTTTATCAACCATGCCGCTGAGCGGGTCTGTGGAACGAAGCAAGCCGCTTTCGCGTTTCTCTTCATCGAGAACACGCGCCCGGAAACACTGTCTCATCTCAAAAAAGACACAAAAACAAAGGTGTGTGCACAATAGGGCGCGGACGCGAGAGCAAAGAGGCGCCCGATGGATAGGGATGGATAACTGATGACGATACCGCGACGATATTCACTGAAGTCAGCGTTGGTGGCGATAGCCGCAGCCGCGGCGTTTCTGTTGCCGGCCGCTGCACAGGCGGCGGAAGGTTTTGCCACCGCCAACGTCAATATGCGCTCGGGACCCAGCACGCGCTATCCGGCGGTCACCATCATTCCGGTCGGCACACCGATCGAAATTCACGGCTGCCTTGCCGACGTCCCATGGTGCGACGTTTCCTTCTACGACGGCCGCGGCTGGGTCGCGGGGCGTTATATCCAGGCCGAATACCAGCAGCGCCGTGTTTACGTGGAGCCGGATTATTACGGCTACCTCGGCATTCCGCTGGTGACATTCGAAATCGGAAACTATTGGGATCGCAACTATCGGAATCGCGACTTCTACAGGGACCGCGACAATTATCGCCCAGACTATTATCGCCGGGATCGCGATCGCGATCGGTATACCAACCGCCCGAACCGCGACTACAACACGTTCGATCGTCCGCGTTACAATGATGAAGGTATTTACGTCGACCGCCCAAGACGCGGACGGGACCAGGAACGCATTGAGCGCCGCCGTGATGAGAACGACCGGCAGTCCCGGATCGATCAGCAAAATCGGCGCGAACGGGATCGCGAGCGCATCGAACGCCGTACCCGCGACAGTGAACAACGGATCGAACGTCGCAATCGTGATCGAGACAGGAACAACGACAACAGGCGTATCGAAAGACGGGACAATGATCGTTCGAACGTCGATCGCGGCCGCGGCAGAAACCAGGATTCACGCCAGCGTCCGCGTTGCCGTCCAGGCGACCAGAACTGCGGCTGAGCCAGCCTCGAATACGATGAAAATGGCGGGCGGCATGATGCCGCCCGTTTCCATTGACAGTCATAAGCAGACACGGCCTGTCCTCCAAATCAACACGATGGTCGCGGTCTCTGCCGAGGAACCTCTTCAAAAGCGGCCTCTCCTGCCCGGGTAAACGGAATGTTAACCACGTCGCCGTACTCTGACGCTATCATTCAGCCGTGATCGGCAGGGTCGGCATCATCATCGTCGGCACCAATGTTTTCAGCGATTTAGCGTTATTGACGGTTAGTCATCAGCGGCGTTTGAAGATGTGTCTTGCGATTTTGGCCTGAAAATTCGATACCCCTTCGGATGACCGGCGTGCCCGGGTGTCCGAAATCGGGACTTTGGTGTTTTGCGTGCGAGTGGGTGTATCCGTGGCAGACCGGTTTCGTGAGTTGGAAAGGCCGCAGACAGGGCGGCTGAAGGACGTCGTCCTGATGGCGACCGTGACCGGTTTCGAAGGTCTGCGTCATCCCCGCAGAACCGACCTCAAACAATTTTCCGAACTGTTCGAGCCGCTTTTTTCCGCCTCCAGCGACGAAGCCCGGCGCCAGGCCGCCGCCGCCCTCTCCCAGTGCCAGCATGTACCGCAATCCGTGGCACTTCAGATCGGCAATGCGCCGATTTCCATCGCCGCGATTTTCCTCACCCGCTCGGTTTCGATCACCGACGCAACGTTGCTGCAGATCATTCGCGCTCAAGGACCTGCGCACGCCACCGCGATTGCTCGCCGCGACAATCTTTCCGTCCATGTCGTCGATGCGCTCGTCGAACGCCGCCAGACCGCTGTCGCACCGGCAAATGTGACAGCGCCGGTTGCGCCCATGTTGGAGCAGCGTAAGCCCGAAGCGACTGCACTGGAAATGACCGCCGCAAAACTGCTGCGCGAAGAAAAGCTGCGCAGCGATATCAAATCGCTGGTGCGCACGACAGGAAAAGCTCCGCCGGCTGAGCCGGCCATCGAACCCATCAATGCGCTGCATGAGGCGCTGCTCGTTCGCTTTGCCCGCTCCGGCGAGGCCAATCTCTTCGCAGCCAGCCTTGCCGCCGCCTTGTCATGCGGCCCGGAACTCGGCGAGCGTATCCTGCTCGACGTCTCCGGCCAGCAACTTGCCATAGCCCTGACGGCGCTGGAGATGCCGCCCGCAGACAGCCTTTTCGTGCTTTCGGCACTCTATCCGGACCTTGCGGAACGCCTCGGCGGCGCAACGCGCGGCGATGCGCTGCTTTCATCGCTCACCGCGGAAACAAGCCGCGCCCGCGTTCAGTCCTGGCTGCAGGCCGAACAGGAAGAAGCTTCCGGCGCGGTGTACCAGCCTCATCTGGCGCCCGACCGCGGGCCGGATCCGCGCCAGCCGGCCGCTCGGCAGGACACATCGGCACGCGGCATGGTCGACGTTCGGAAAAACCGCGCCTTCGGCCGCGGACGCTGACCGGCTAGCTGCCCTTTTCGACGACAATGTCGAATAGGTCGCCGCGATCTTCCACCTCGATCTCGACCACCCAGCAATCCGGATCGAAGCGGATTTCGCGCGCGACCGCGTCATCGACCGCATCGGCTTCCACCGCTTCCAGCCTGATCTCAAACAATCGTCCCGGCGATGGATCATCGAAAAAGCTCTGCGGCGCGGGCGCATAGAACGTTTCGGCCCCCAGACGCGACCGCTGCCGGATGAAGATGGCGCCGGCCTCCTCCGCGCCCTTGCGCAGCACGGCGGCATAACCGCCAAGGCCGAAGACCCGGCGCACGAGGGCGGAAACAAAGATGTCAGATTTCAGACGCATGGCAGGCTGATACACCGGGTGGGGCGATGGAGCAAATATTCGGCCTAAAAGCAAAGCTAGATCCGGATCGCCAACCGCAATCCACCCCAGTGGCGACCATTGACGAAGATCGGCGCGGAGATGTCCTTCATCAGCGCGAAGTTGCCGGCCCCCATGTCGCGCCGGTAGGTCTGCACAAGGAAGGGTTCGATGCTGCGGCCGGCAGCAAGGCCGACGCGGTCGTTGAAGATGCGGCGATTGCGGCAGTTTGCCGTGTTCCAGTCGGTGTCGCCCGGCCTCTGCGGATGGGAGAATTTACGATTGTGGGTCGGCAGGTAACCGTTCTCGTCGACCGCCGCACAAAAGGCGACACGATCGTCCGACGTCGCGACCGGTTCCAGGATCGCCGGAAGAATGCGATCGGTGAATTCAGTAAAACGGGTCATCATCTGTACCGGACTGCTGCCGGCGATCTGCCGGTATTGCCTGTCGAACAAGGCATCCATGCCGATGGCGCCGGATGCCACGTTGCGCTCGAACGTAGCGGATATCGTCGCGGCAATATCGCGGGCGGTGCGAATATAGGGACTGTCGGGGGTTTCAAGGCCAGCGCTCGCCGTCACCTGAATGATCTTTTCCGATACGGCCACGACGGCATCGACGCGGGCGGACGCCTTCTGCAGCACGCCGCTCGATGTGTCGATTTCGCCCGCGATTTCGGTCAATTGCTCGGCAAAGGCCGCATATTGCCGGTCGACTGCATCCGTCGTGCCGGCGACGGAAGAGGCGCTGTCGAGGATCGCCGACATCACCTGCTCCATGCTGGCAAACGAGCCCTGGATCTCGCCGGCCTTGTCCTTGACGCCTTCGGCCGACGCAGAAGCCTGCTCGCCCGCAACCGTTAGCCGCTCGATTCGGGTACGCAGTTCACCCAGCGTTTTCTGGATCGAAGCAGTCGTCTGCGAGGTCTGCAACGACAAGGCGCGCACCTCGGCTGCGACGACCGCAAAGCCTTTGCCGGCCTCACCGGCCCGCGCCGCCTCGATGGCCGCGTTCAGCGCCAGCAGGTTGGTCTGGCGGGCGATCGTACCGATTTCCGAGGCGAAGCGATCGACGTCGGCCAGAGCACCGGAGAAAGATGAAATTTCCGCACCGATCTCGCGCGTGGTTGCGACCATATGGTCGATTTCCGACAGCGAGCCCTGCAGCCGCCTGCCCTGCTCGCCGAGCACCGTGCGGGCGCTGCTGGCCGAGGCGTCGGTCGCGCGCAGCGAGCGGGCGACCTCGCCATTGGCAGCCGCAATCGAGCGGGCCGTGTCCGTGACGTTGGAAAAGACGCTGGCGTGGCGCGCGGAAAGAGCTGCGGCATCCTGGATGGCGCCGGCGATATCGACGAGGTCGATACCGAGACCGGCCGCTTCGCGGGCCAAATCGGCGACGACCTGCCTCAAGCCGGATGAACCCGCATCACTGTCGTCTTGAACGGGTCCCATTCCCGCCTCGGGCATGCGCAAAGCCATGGCCATCGTCCAAACCGCCTCCTCATCCGCAAAAGCTTATGGAGACAGGGTTAACGAAGCGGAAACGGACATCTTCGACTTTAGTCCGAGGAATGGCCCGTTCAGAGCGCGCCGATTTCCTTCATTTTCTTCAGCACCTTGTCGCTCGGCTGGCCGGTTTCCGGCAGGCGGTAGTGCTTTTCGAAATGCCGGATGGCCGAACGGGTCTGCTCACCTGCCACCCCGTCCACCGAGACGTCCGTATAGGCAAGATTGCTCAGACCCTTCTGGATGTTCATCACCAGTTCGCTGGATGCGGGAATATCGGCCTTCGGGATATATTGCGGATCGATCTCGGCATTGCGGATCGCGGCAGCCACCGGGTCGAGCTCACCCTTGCCGCCCTTGACGTTCTCATAGGGCCGCTGGGCGGGCTTGGCCGCAGCAAGTGTCTTTGTCTTCTGCTGCGCCTTGATCTCCTGCCCCCTCACTTGTCCCGCGGTCTCCTGCTCCCCGTCCGCCTGCAACGCGGCAAGCAGCGTGTCACTCGCCGACCCCGTTTCCGGACGGCCCGCCTGCTTTTCGAAGCGCAGGATCGCTGCTGATGTCTTCGGGCCGGTCTTTCCGTCCGCAGGGCCGTCGTAGAGCCCTCGGCGCGTCAATTCCTTCTGGATATTCGTTACCAGCACGAAGCCCGCCACGGACGTCGCTGCCGGCTTGATCTGTGCAGCCTCCGGTGTCGGCTCCGGCCGTTCGATACTTGCGGTCTCGGCCGCGGCTTCGGCCTCGCCTTCCCGCTGGATGACGAACGTCGTCACCTTGCGCGGCGAAAGACCGTCGGCATTATCGCCCGGATTGGAAAATTGGGGCTGGTTGAATGGCAACCGCGTCCGCATGAGCGGCGACGGATGCGCGCCCGGCTGGTACCACATGGCATTGGCCGCGACGAAGCTGAAGACGATCGCAAAAGCCAATGAACCGCCAAAGGCGCGCGGATTGCGCGACGCCAGGCGGCCGGCGAAGGTCAGGCCACGCATCGCAAGGCCAACGGTCACAAGGCCCGGGCCGCGCTGCGCCTTCCTCTTCTTCTCAGGCTGTTTTCGCTTGCGAGCCGTCATGACCAGCGCCCCCGTTCATTCCGTCGGCATCCGTCCGGCTCGGCTCCGGATATGCCTCATCGTTCCTCTCCCGCGTACGCTCCTTCAGGCGCGGCGGAAACTCCACCATTGTCTGTTCCACAGTTTCCTGTTCGTCACCGGCGCGGATACCCGATCCGTCGAGCGGGATCGTCACCGTGATGACGGTTCCGGCACCCGGACGGCTACGGATGTCGAACCGCCCGCCATGCAGCGCCACCAGCCCCTTGACCAGCGACAGGCCAAGCCCGGTACCCTCGTACTTGCGGGTATAATCGTTCTGGATCTGCACGAAGGGCTGGCCAAGTGTCGCCAGCTTGTTTTCCGCAATGCCGATGCCGGTGTCGCTGACGATCAGGTTGAGATCGCTACCAGCAGTTTCCGCATCGATGGTGACGATGCCGCCACGATCGGTGAACTTGATGGCATTGCCGACAAGGTTGATCAGGATCTGCTGGATGGCCCGCTGGTCGGCATTGATTTCGCCGACATTGCGCATGATCCGGCTGGTCAGCTGCACGCCCTTTTCACGCGCCTGCAGGCCAAGCATCGCTTCGCAGGCATTGACCACATCGGCAACCCGGAACGGCTCCGGCAGCAGTTCGTAGCGGCCGGCCTCGATCTTGCTCATGTCGAGCATGGTGTTGACGACGGACAAGAGGTGCGCGCCAGACTGGTTGATCAGCGAGACATATTCACGCTGGCGATCATTTTCGAGCTTGCCGAAATATTCACCGGAGAGAATGTCGGAAAAGCCGAGAATGGCATTGAGTGGCGTGCGCAACTCGTGACTGACGGCGGCCAGGAACCGGGTCTTGGCGTCGTTGGCGGATTCGGCGAGTTTCGTCTTGTAGATGGCCTCGGCGCGCAGCCGCGCTTCTTCCGAGACGTCGCGCGATTGGACGAGGATGGAGAGTTCTCCTTCTCCTTCGCCAAGTGCCGTCATCTCGCACCGCATGTGTACGAACTGCTCGCCTTCGGCAAAGACATTCGGCCGTTCCAGCCGGATGTCGATGGTCGCCTGGCGGCTGCCCTGCCGCAAAAGGTCGATCGCCTGGAGGAAGAGGATACGATCGGAAACGTGGATCTGCTCGATGAAGCCGCGGCCACACGGATTACGCATCCAGGCAAGATAAGCTTCCGCGTCGCGGCCGTGAACGGCGGTGACCGACCCCCTGATGTCATGGATGGTGACGAGACCGGCGAAACAATCATAGTGCCGTGCGCCATTGTCGACAGGCGCGGCCCGGGTATCTGCAACCGGCACCACCATCTTGCGGTTGCGCATATAGGCGATGCCACCGACCGCCGTCATCAGCGCGGTAGCGGCGACCAGTGCCGCGCCGACCGGCAGCGCGAGCGAAACAGGCAAGGCAACGGAAAGGGCAAGAGGCACCGTCGGGAAAGCGACAAGCGCTACGGCAGCGACAGCACGAACGACGGCGAATTCACGGCTTGCCTCCGGCTCGCCGGCCACCTGTCGGGGCAGCCAGAGGCGTGCGGCGTCGTCCACGCGGGACGCCATCCTGCCAGCAATGTTACGCAATACGCTCAACGTCTAACCCTGTACGCTCGTTCTTTTCCGGACCCCGTCATGGTTCCGTCCTTTATATGGAGACCCTCGTCTGCGGGCCAAGGTGGCTTATCGGACGATGTCTTCGCTTGTCCGAATTTCGCACCGGCGGCTTAATGAAAGGATAAATCAAATTGCGACAAATCCCGCCAAACCGCCGGAAAATCCCATTCCGGGACAAATCGCCGGGGCTTTGTCTTTTGTGGTTAATGGGGTGTAAGCAATGGATTTCAGGCAGTTTTCGCCGTCACATTAACCTTTGTGGCAGCACTACCCAGCCGCGAATCCCGTGTTTGCAGCCCCGCCCGATCGGCTTCTGCCTTGAACCTTAATGGCGGTCGTTAAAATGCGCGATAAATGCCATTCAAATGCCGATAGTTCCAATTTTACGAAAAGACGGTGCAAATGCCATCGGTTTTGGCAAAGGCATGTTCCGAATCCCTGCCTAAGGTGTGATGACAAGGCGCCAAGGGAGCGAATCCGGCAGAGACCGGACGCAGGTTTGAGTGCCTTACCAAAGGATGGGCAAAACAATGTGGTTTCTGATCAAGGGAACATTCTGGTTTTCGCTGGTGCTGGTGCTCTTACCGTTTCTTGATCCGTCGAGCACCTCGACGCTTGAAAACGGTCCGAAGGTCAATGTCGGCGACACGGTTTCGGCCGCGACCGAGGCCTTCGGCTATATCAGTGCCATCTGCGTCGAAAAGCCGGATGTCTGCGTAAAGGGCGCCGAGACTTTCGTGGCACTCGGCCACCGGGCGCGTGAAGGCGCCAAGATCGCCTATCTCTTTCTCGACCAACAGTTCGCCGAACCGAGCGACGCCGTGACGACCGGCACAATCGCCGCCACGGTCCCTGCCACCGCCGTGGCGACCGCAGAAGCGGCCTCCGTCGAGGGCGAGCCTTTCCTCAGCAAAGTACCGGTACCGGAAAAGCGCATTGAGCCGAAGGCAGCGCTGCCGCAGTAAAGCGTGATTGAACGCAAGACGGATCGGAGCTTGCCCGCTCCTAAGTTTCTATATTTCGAAATCGAAATCATCCTCGATGAGAAAGATTGGGTGGACGCTGGTGTCCATGGCGAACCGCGAGAACGTCAATTAGATCGCCCTTTAGTTGGTAGTCGATCAAGTAGTCACCCATCACGAATCTGAAAACGCCTGGAATTGGCAGTTCGTCACTCACCTGCCCGAGCTTTGGAAACTGACTCAGATTGCGCTTCAGCTGTTTCAGACTGTCGCTGAAGCGCTGAGCGGCCAGCGGACTTCTTTCCTTGAGATAGGATGCCTCAGACTTCACATAAAATCCGGCGTCCGGCGAGAAACGAATCCTCAAGCGGCCGCGCCTTTGACGATGGCCTCGACGTCGGCGATGACGTCATCCAATTCAAAGGCTTCACCATCCTCCATCGCTTTACGCGCCTTTGCAATGTCAAGAATTTCTTTGCCTTCCGCGGCAAGGTAGGATTTCAGCGCCCGCACGAACACCCAACTTCGCGACCGCTCGCATATGGCCGCAATTTCCTCGATTTCGGCCAAAACATCCAAGGGCAGCCGCATTGTAAGTGGATCGGAAAGATCACGCTGATTAGACATGGTTTTCTCCTAAATTTGTAATACAGGATAATTCACCAAGCCAGATACGTCAAATCGTGGGTGAACCGTTGAGCAGCTGCTTTCCGCTGTTACCGATGCAAACAAAAGTGGAGGGCAAGCATTTCCAGCCGCGCCCGATCACCGAATAGAGCAAGGTAAATCCGAAAACTGCTTCACACTTTTGGGCATCACGCCTATATGAACGACATGGACCAGATGACCAACACATCGCCGATCACGCCGCTTGCCGAGATCATCGACAATTGCGCCTATCTGGACGATTGGCAGGATCGGATGAGCTACGTCATCGAGCTCGGCCGCAAGCTGCCGGAGATGCCGGAAGACAAGCGCACGTCCGAGACCAAGGTTCAGGGCTGCGCCAGCCAGGTCTGGCTGGTCACCCATGCCAGCGATGCGGCAGGCGATCCGATCCTCACCTTCGAGGGCGAATCGGACGCCCATATCGTGCGCGGCCTGGTCGCCATCGTGCTGTCGATCTTTTCCGGGAAGCCTGCCTCGGACATCATCAAGATCGATGCACTCGACCTGTTCGGCCGGATGGGCCTGATCGAATACCTGACCGCGCAGCGCGCCAACGGCCTGCGCTCCATGGTCAAGCGGATCAAGGACGAGGCTGCCCGGCAGCTGGCCGCCTAGCAACAAGATCGCTGGCCTCCGGCCGGTAGCCTTCCGCTCCCCAGACATGGTTCTGCCGCGTTGTCCCCCGTGGCGGCGGCGCATAGTGGCGGGCAAGCGCCATCAGGGCGGCGCGCAGCATCAGCTTGGCGGAGCGAACTGGCCATTGCCGCTCCCGCTCGACGATTTCCAGCCCCTTCTGGAAGCAGCAGACGTCGAGTGCGACGCCGCAGAGCTCCGGTCCGATTGCCTCCATCGCCCTGCCGACCCGCTGCCGTGCTGCAAGCGCCGTGTCGCTGAGGTCGGCGGTGCCTTCCGCCCTGCCTTTGGTCTTCGTCGATAGCTGCGGCTCATAGGCCATTGTCAGTCGCGGCTCCAATTGCGCGCGGGTGAAATCCGCATGCAATCGCTCTCCCGCGGCAATCGCCTCGGGTGGCAGGAAGACCTGGCCGGATTTCTCCTTCAGGCGGGCGATGGCACCGAGCGGCGATTCCAGCCGGTTGACCCGGACGGTCTCGCGGGTGCCGTCCACCGAGATGGTGCGATTCTCGGTCTCGCGGTGCTGCTCCTGAAATGCCTCTTCCGGCGCCAAAAGGGCACGGCGCAGGAAAGCCGGCGCTTCAGCCGTTGCCCGAACCCCGCTGGCGTCGAAGACCACCAGACCAAGCGAGCAGGCCAGGTCAAACGTTTCTTGCGGGAAATGTCGCGACGGCCGGTCCCCGCCCGACCGAAGCATCACGCCTGCGTCCGCCGGTTCCATTCGGACCGGGGCATGGCTCGCGACGTAGCGGACAAGGCGAGGCATGTCCTTGTGAGCGGCGGCGCGCGCGTCCTTGATCGTGGCGTCGCTCGTGATGGCAGCGTCACTCATGATCGCGGCGTTTCTTGTGATCGCCTTGTCATTCATGTTCGCGGCCTCCCGGCGCACCAAAGACGGAGGTGACGACACGCTCCAGCGAAGCGACGAAATCATCGAAGGCGGGATCGTCGCGGCGATCCTCGACGACGTTGCAGGCATGGCTGACGGTCGTCCTGTCGCGGCCGAAGGAATGGCCGATATCGGTCAGCGAAATCTGCAGCACGACATGGCAGACATACATGGAGATCTGCCGGACATGGCAGCTGGTTCGGCGGCGGTCGCGCCGAAGCGGCACACGCTCGCCCACCAGCATCACCATCTCCGCCGTCACCTGACGCACCACCCGGCAGCGCAAATGAGCGGCAACAGGCAACACTGGCCCCCATGGCTCGGCAACGCTGGCAGTGGCGTGCGCAGCCGCAACGTCGGCCGACCTGGTTTGCAGTGTCCGCTGGACAATCGCCGGCGGCGACGGTTTCCTGGACGGTGGGAGATGGGAAGCTTTGCTGAAGGGCATGGTTCACTCCTTAAGATAGGAATTAATTCATACACCTTAGTACAACAACGGGGATGAAGGGAACATCACACCCACAACCATCCGTTGTTTTTCCATTGTTTTTGCGCATTTCTCCGAAGAAAATAGGTATATTTTCCTCTATGCAGATTCTTGCCATATCCGATGCCAGCAGCAGCCACAAAAAAAGCCGGCCTGGCAGCGCCAGACCGGCTTTGATGTCCTATCGCTGGAACAACCGGCGAAAGCTTACTTGGCGCGGCGCTTGCGGCGTTGACCAAGGCCCATTTCCTTGGCGAGGCGCGAACGTGCTTCGGCATAGGCCGGAGCCACCATCGGGTAGTCGGACGGCAGGTCCCACTTCTCGCGATAGTCTTCCGGCGACAGGCTGTGATGCGTCATCAGGTGGCGCTTCAGCGACTTGAAGGTGCCGCCGCATTCCAAACAGGTGATCTGGTCATCCTGAACCGACTTGCGCACCGAAACAGCCGGCTTCGGCTTTTCGATCACCACTGCGACCGGAGCCGGGCTGCTGGTATTGTTCAAGGCGGCATGTACATCGCCGATCAGCGTCGAGAGTTCGGCGACCGGGACGACATGATTGCTGACATAGGCAGCGACGATCTCTGCGGTGAGTTCAACCAGAAGATCGTGGCCCGAGCCAAGCGTTAGATCCGTCATTCTTTCTTTCTCCTATCGGAATTGCTTCAAAACATGCCCGCGACGGGTATCGCGAACACAACCAAGACATGCCTCGCAAATGTCCGAAAACCGCGGCATACGGTCGAATCTGAAGGATTCCCCCCCACGGCGACCGTAAAACCTCGACAAACACTTATATTACTCCTAATTCCGAGGTTTGAATACGTCACCAAAGCGCCGGGACAACCTGGCGCCTCAAAGCAACAATCAATACTCACAACCCATGCTGGAATTTCAGAACGAAGTAATATGGAAATGGACACTTTGCCTTTACTCGATTAACATTGATCGACCAAAAGTCCAATAATATTTTGTGCGATATTTAGCCTATTCATCTTGAAATGTGCGGCGAGCCGCTGCGATGGCGGAAACATTACGATACATCTAACGACGAACGCTGCGTTCCGCTGGAAATGAACGACAATCTACTTCCAGCGCCGGCAATGTTTCCCAGAATGAGAATGTCGAGCCTTGGGTGCTACGCATTCTGTCGGCTCAAATCGGCCGTTCCATTCGAATCGCCGGGCCGCATGCTTCGCGGCAGAATGCGTTCGATTAAAGGCAAGGCGCGCTAAAACGCGTCGCGATCTTTCAGATTCGCTTCCGGCGCGTCTTTGATTTACGCATGTCGGTATCGCAAAAACCGCTGCACGCTTTTGCGCGACATTCTCTAGATATTGCCGGATTTCTGCTTTGACAGCGGCAATTGATCGGTCACGGACAGATTGGTCAATCTGTAACCCGCCTGGTGGGCCGCCTTGGCCAGGAGATGGGCGGAAATCGGCGCCGTCAGAACGAAAAAGGCAAAACCGGCAAGCGCCCTCAGCAGAATGGCGATATCGAGTGCGTGGATACCTGCCGCCAGCAGCAGCAGGCCGGAGCCGATCGTGCCCGCCTTCGAAGCCGCGTGCATGCGCGTGTAAAGGTCGGGAAAACGCAGCAGACCGAGCGCCGCCATTACGCTGAAGAGAGAGCCGACAACGAGGAGGAGGCTGACGGCGATTGCGGTGATCATATCGATATCGGCTGACATCACCGGGCTCCCTTGAGTTTGCGGCGCCCCGGCTTGTCGCGGTTAGGCTTGTCGCGCTTGGGCTTCTGCACTGCCGGCGACGCCTCGCCTAGGCCCTTCTCGGTTTCCGGCGACTGTCCGCGCGCCAGAATGAAACGGGCAAAGGCGACGGTGGCAAGGAAACCGACGAGGCCGAGAGCAATGGCGATGTCGATATAGAGATTGAAGCCGCTGCCGATGGCGATGACCGCAATGAAGCCGATGGCGATCGCCACCAGCATGTCGAGACCGAGCACCCGGTCCGGCGGCGTTGGCCCACGCAGGATCCGCGCCACCGTCAGCAGCAGGCCGAGCGACAGGGCGACGAGTGCGAACGAGGTGGCAAGGGAGAGGATGGCGGACGCGCTCATGTCGGAAAAGCCTCCCGGATGCGGCGTTCGAACCCGCTGGAAATCGCCCGTCTTTCAGCCGCCGGGTCATGGCAATCGAGTGCGTGCACGTAGAGGGTCTTGCGGTCCTCCGACACATCGACCGATAGCGTGCCCGGCGTCAGCGTGATCAGATTGGCAAGCAGCGTGATCTCGAAATCGCGCGTCAGCGTCAGCGGAAAAGCGAATATGCCAGGCCTCAGCCGCATGTTCGGCTGCAGCACCATGATTGCGACCTTGATCGCCGAGAGCGACAATTCCTTGAAGAACAAGACGGCCAGCAACAAGAGCTTCAAGGGGCGGACCCGATGCAGGGTGGCCGGGAGCTGCTCACGCACCAGCCACAGCGACAGCGCGCCCGTGGCGAAACCGAGCAGGAGATTGTGGATGCTGAAGCTGCCGGTGACGACCGCCCAGATCAGAGTCAGGATCAGGTTGACGACAATGAACGTCATGGCACGCTCCCGGCCTGAAAGACGGAATTGAGATAGGCCGACGGCTCGTTGAGCGTCAAGGCGGCGTTCTGCACCAGACCGAGCAGGGTTTCTGGAAGGAGGCCGATGAGAACGCTGAGCACTGTCAGGACCAGCAGCGGCAACAGGGCCCTTGCCGGCAGAGCCTCCTGCAGCGTCGCCTGCCCTTCGGGCGCCGGCCGCCAATAGGCAAGCAGGAATACACGGCCGGTGGCAATCATCGTCAGGAAGCCGGTCAGAAGCAGCGCGCCCGCCAGCCACCCGGCACCGCTGTCGAGGGCAGCCTTGACCAGCATCACCTTCGGCCAGAAGCCGGAGAACGGCGGCAGGCCGGAAACGGAGAAGAACAGCATCAGCGACAGCGTCGTAAACAGCAGATGATCCCGATACAGTCCGCCGGCCGTGGTCAGCGAGAAACCGCCGCCAAGCCGGGCGGCAAGACCGGCTGCCAGATAAAGCGCCGTCATCACCAACATCGAATGCAGCGCATAGAAGATTGCCCCGCCGATGCCGCCAGCTCCTCCGATGCCAATGCCGGCAAGCATGGCGCCGATGCCGGAGATGACGAGATAACCGAGCAGGCGGCGCGTATCGGTCTGCGCCAGAGCGCCGAGCGCGCCGGTCAGCATGGTCAGAGCGGCGGCGATTGCGATGACGAGGCTCAGTTGTTCCCGTGCGAAAGGAAACAGCATGACGGAGACACGGATCAGCGCGTAGATGCCGACCTTGGTGAGCAGGCCGGCAAACAGCGCCGATACGACGATGCGCGGCGTGTGATAGGAGGCGGGCAGCCAGAAATTCACCGGGAAGGCAGCCGCCTTCATCGCGAAGGCGAGAACATAGAGCGCCGTCAGCGTTACCAGCGGCGCTGTATCCCGCAGGCCGGTGGCCTTGCGGGCGATATCGGCCATATTGAGCGTGCCGAAAACGCCGTAGAGATAGCCGGTGGCGATCAGGAACAACGTCGTCGCGATGAGGTTGAGGAAGCCGTATTTTGCCGCGCCGTCGATCTGCTCGCGCTCGCTACCGAGCACCAGAAGGCCGAAGGACGAGATCAAAAGCACCTCGAACCAGACATAGAGGTTGAAGACGTCGCCGGTCAGAAAGGCACCGCTGACGCCCGCCATCAAAAGCATTAGGAAAGGATAGAAGCCGTAGCGCCGGCCACTCGCATTGATGTCGTCGATCGCCGCGACGGCGCCGATGAGCGCCACGATCGCAGCCGTCAGCGCAAACAGCGCGCCGGTCAGATCGACCGTGAAAGCGATGCCGAACGGCGGCAGCCAGCGGCCCATGACCATCGTTACCGGACCATTCTGCGACACGTGCCACAACAACCCGGTATCAAGCGCGACGAGAATACAGAGTGCCACGATGGCGATCAGCGGCTGCAGCCCCCCTCTTTGCCGGATCATCATCAGCACGGCGCCGATGCAGACGCACCAGACGACCGGCAGGATCACCAGCCAGTCGAGCGCCGCCACCGGCTCAAGAACGAGCGCTGCGGAAAGGTCGGCGGGGGAAGAGGAAACGGCCATCGTCTGTCAGTATCCAAGCGGCGGCAGTTGGGCGTCGGCCGGCTCGGCGACGCGCATTGCATCGGTATTATCGGTCGCGAGGCTGCTATAGGCGCGCCAGGACAGGACCAGCAGGAAGGCGAAGAACGAGAAGGAAATGACGATCGCCGTCAGGATCAGCGCCTGCGGCAGCGGGTTAGCCGTCGGCCCGGCGGGCACGTCGAGCCCTGCCCCGATCACTGGCGGCACCTCGCGCATGATGCGGCCGCTGGTGAAGATCAACAGGTTGACGGCGTTGCCGAGAATGGCGACGCCGAGCAGCATGCGGATGATGAACTTCGACAGAAGCAGGTAGACGGCGATCGCGAGGAAGATGCCGGTCAGGACGGCGAAAACCGGTTCCATCAATCCTCTCCTCTTTCTTCGAGCGACAGGGCGATGGAGGTGACCGCGCCGACGACGACCAGATAGACGCCGATATCGAAGGTCATGACGCTCGACAGCGGGATCTCCTCGCCGAGGATCACCGGATAGGTCCAGAGCCCGGACATGAACGGCACATGGAAGACCATCGACAGCAAGCCCGAAAGCGTCGCCAGCAACAGCCCTGCCCCGGATATCGCCAGCGGATGAAAGACGATCGCCCGGCGCACGGTTTCGACGCCGAAGGCGACGCCGTAAATCGACAGGGCGGCAACGGCAATCAGCCCGCCGATGAAGCCGCCGCCCGGCTCGTTGTGACCGCGCAAAAGCACGAAGATCGAAAACAGCAGCATGACACCGACGATAACCGGTGCGACGGTGCGGAAGATCAGCGATTTCATCGGCCGGCCTCCTCCGTATCCGGGTCGTTGTCAGCAATACGCCGCATCGATCCGGCCCGCAGCCGCACGAGCGACAGCACCGCGAGCCCGGCGATCATGACCACGGCGATTTCGCCCAGCGTATCCGTGCCGCGGAAATCGACGATGATGACATTCACGACATTGCCGCCATGGGCGATGGTTTTCGAATACTGGTTGAAGAAATCGGTGAGCGCCGTGTTGAACGGCCCTTCCGTCACCTTGAGCAGCAGCAAGGTCGCGCCGAGCCCGCAGGCCAGCGCGATCGCCGCATCCGGCAGGGTCTCGCGCCGCGGGCGGTGATCGGACGGCGAAAGCCTGAGCCGCGTCATCACCAGCGCCAGGATGACGACGGCCAGCGTTTCGATCATGAACTGGGTGAAGGCAAGGTCCGGCGCCCCATAGAGCAGGAAGATCACCGCCACCGAAAACCCCTGGATGCCGAGCGAGACGATCGCCGTCAGCCGGTCCTTCGCCAGGACGACGGCAAACAACCCGATCACGGCAATGCCCATGATGGCGAGTTCATGCAGCGGAATGGCCGGGAAGATCGGCGGCCGGGCCAGTTCGCCGAACAGGAACGGCGGCACCAAGAGGACGATGGCCACCATCACGAAGGTCACGGCCATGTAGGTGTCCAGCCTGCCGTTCTGCAGCCTGCGGGTGACGGCAAAGGACAGGCGAAGCAGACCCCGGATCGCCTGGTCGAAGCCGCGATCCGGTCCCCAGCCGATAGCGGCGAGCGCCGCCGCGGTCCCTGCCCGAAGACGCGCAAGACCGAGATAGAAACCGATACCGATTGCGACCGTCAGCGCCGACAGGGCCAGCGGCACGCCGAGATGCGGCGTCAGCGACATGGTGACGGCACGCGGTTCACCGGCGACGGCCGAGGCCATGGGCGAGGAAATCAGGCCGTGGACGGTGCTTGACAGGAGAGCAGCGGCCAGACCGGCAAGGGCGAGTACCGCAGGGCCGAGCCAGAGCAGAACCGGCGCCTCATGCGCATGCTTCGGCGTCGCGACAGGTTTTCCGATGAACGGCGTCAGCGCGACGGCAAAGGCGATGGCGAACATCAGCGCGTTGCTGATGACGGCAAGGGCTGCAAAGGTGAGCGAGCGCAAGTCGAAGGCGGAGAGTGCGGCATAGACCTCCTCCTTGGCGAGAAAACCGAAGAAGGGCGGCAGGCCGCCCATCGAGACGGCGGCGGCAAGCGCAATCGCGAACGTCAGCGGCATCGCCGAGCGCAGGCCGCCGAGCCGCGTCACGTCGCGCGTTCCGGTCTCATGGTCGATGATACCGGCCACCATGAACAGTGCGCCCTTGAACAACGAATGCGCGACGAGATAGAGCACCGCCGCCTCGATCGCATAAGGCGCGCCGAAGCCGGTCAGAAGGACCAGAAGACCGAGCGACGACATCGTCGTATAGGCGAGCATCAGCTTGAGGTCGGTCTGGCGTACGGCCAGCAGAGCGCCGATGACGAGTGTCGCCACGCCGAACACCGGCAGGATGACTTGCCATTCCACTGTTCCGCCAAGCACCGGGTTCAGCCGCATCAACAGGTAGACGCCGGCTTTCACCATGGTAGCCGAATGCAGGTAGGCCGAGACCGGGGTCGGCGCCTCCATGGCATTTGGTAGCCAGAAATGAAACGGAAATTGCGCCGACTTGGTGAACGCCCCGCCGAGCACCAGGATCAACGCTGCCGGATAAAGCGGGCTCGCCTTGACCACAGGGCCTAGTGACGTCAGCTGCGAGAACTGGGTGACGCCGGAGATGTTCCACAGGACGATCAGGCCGGCGAGCAGGAACAGCCCGCCGCCGCCGGTGACGACCAGCGCCTGGAACGCGGCGCGCCGCGCGGCTTCGCGGTGATGGTCGAAGCCGATCAGCAGAAAGGAAGTGATCGAGGTCAACTCCCAGAAGACGAACAGCATCAGAAAACTGTCGGAGGCAACCAGCCCGAGCATCGAGCCCATGAACATCAGGAGGAACGAGAAGAAGCGGCCCTGATGCGGATGGCCTTTGAGGTAGCCGCCGGAATAGAGCACGATCAGCGCCCCGATGCCGGAAATCAAAAGGATGAAGGTCAGCGACAGCCCGTCGATCAGCCAGGAAAAGCCGACATCGAAGGACGGCACCCAGGCATAACCGCCTGTCACGACCTCGCCTTGGGCGACGTCAGCGGAAAAACCGGCGAAATGCGCGAAGATCGCGACGGGAATGAGGACAAGCACCCAGGCGGCGTTGTGGCCGAGCGCTCGTGTGAGCACGGGCGCTGCGAGCGCGCCCAGAAAGGGAAGGCAGAGCGCCAGAAATGTCAGATCGGTGACATTCATGGGTCAGCGGGTTCCTTTCAAGGTTGCGGCGGGGAAAGCGAGGATGCCAGCGACGATTGCCATTGCGGACTTTTGGGATAAGCCAAGCGATGGCCAAACTCAAGGTTACGCAAGGATATACAGACATCCGCCCGGCATCCCCCCAAAACGTCAACCGCCGCACCGATATGCCATGCGATTGCACGGCTCTGGCGATTGCCGGACTGAAAGTCCTTCCTATATCTCCTGCGGGAAATCAGGGAGAGAGCGATGAGCGACACCAGCACCTTGAAAGTGATGAAGACCGATGAAGAATGGCGGGCACAACTGACGCCGGACCAGTATCGCATCACCCGCCAGCACGGCACCGAGCGCGCCTTTTCCAGTCCGGATTTCGATCTGAGCAAGAAAGGTGTCTATCACTGCGTCTGCTGCAACCGGCCGCTCTACCGCTCAGCGGCGAAATTCAATTCCGGCACCGGCTGGCCGAGCTTCTACGAGCCGATCTCCAGCGATACGGTGACGAAACATCACGACATCTCCTATGGCCTGAGCCGGACGGAAATCCGTTGTGCCGATTGCGACGCGCATCTCGGCCATGTCTTTCCCGACGGCCCGCCCCCGACCGGCCTTCGCTATTGCATGAACGGCGTCGCCCTGACATTCGAACAGGAGTGATCGTTCAGGTCGCGGGTGCAGGCACCGTCCCTCTCAGGACGGTTGCTTCGTACTTTCAATGACCGTATCCGGCACCTGTGGCGTGCCGAAAACATGGGCAAACAGAGCGTAAAGACAGAGTGCCAGCACGATCAGCGCCATCAGCGGCACGAACACGAAGACCATGATGACCGACCAGTTGCGGCCCGAGACATGCTCCTCGTCCGCCTCGCTCCAAAGGGGGACGCCCATGTCATCCAGGCCGTAATCCTGACGCTCGCCTGGATCCTGGAGCTGATTGGCATCGTTGCGGTTTGCGGGATTCCTTCGTTCAGACATTCTCCCTCCTTCGCCGATGTTGTTTTTCCATCGTTTTATCCAGCATAACCGCTTTTTCGGCCAAATGTTCAAAATTACTAATAGATCGTTAATTGGCGGGAAAGGCGGCACCCGATGGTTCTCTACGGTGCTTTTGGGGGAGTGGTTTTTCTTCGGTTGCAACTGCCACCTAGTGGTTTGCTTCTCCACGACATTTTCAGATTCTGAGGTCGCTAGAGCCTTTCCGGGTTA
>UCML01000059.1:0-21002 GCA_900473675.1 Hyphomicrobiales bacterium
TCAACGACAAGGTTCAGGCGCTGAAGGATGGTCTGACAGCTGGCGAACGGGCATAGGGCGCGCGGGTATCACCCTATGACGGATAATAGACTGCAAGCAGCAATCCTGCCGCGACCACCAGGTCGCGGAACAGCCCCGTCGGGCCATGGACAGCCGTCCATTCGTCCAAGGCGAACCCCTGTGTTCCTCAGGCAGCCACGCCCTTGGTACGCGGACGCTGCCAAAGCAAAGCCGTCGTGAGAAATACGAAAGTGATCGCGGCCGCGACGTATAATATCCGGGTGGAAAACGATTCCGCCGCGCTCCCAGGCAGGGGTGAAACGCCTAGCCCGAACAGGATCAGGAACGTCGTCAACGCACCGGCGTAGACCTTGGCGTCCGGGGATCGTGCCGCGGCACGGCCGCCGAGCAGCAGGCAGACGACCAGCACGATGACGAACATCGAAAACAGGTTCGGGCGAATGGTCAGAACGGCATAGGCGACCGACGCGATGACCCCGCCCAGAAGGTTTACGATGACAAGTCCAAGGGAGGCGCGGCCGCTCGCCGCGATATCGAGTTGCCCAAGCAGCGATGCCACCGTTACCGGAATGACGACCGCGGATGACAGGTTATCGCTCGTCAGGCAGATCGCAACAGTCGACAGGAGGATCACAGTGTTCGCCAGCGCTCGCAGAAAGTCGGGTGCGGTTATTGCCGCTTGCTGAGGCGGCTGGGCAGTCGATGCAGGTGGTTCCGGTATGACCGCGTGGGCCGCCCACATCAGCACCGCGCCGCTTACGACCCCGACAACCAGGATCGACAGGATCGAAGCAGCCAGCTCCTTGTTGAGGATGCCGAGCAGCGGCACCATGACCGCGACCACAAGGATGAGGAATACCGCTGCGCCGCCCTTGCCAGCCGTCTGCGCAACGAAACAGGAGAAGTAGATCAGGCCGAGCAGCAGCAGGAACGTCGTCGGGCTGTCGCCGAACCAGGCAGTCAGGGTCATCATGAACATGCCGACAGCGAGGATGAGAACGCCCATGCCCAACGTCTTGCCCGGAGACATGGGTTGAGCGCTCGACAGGAGAAACTGCGCTGCAAACAGCGGCCCGAGAAACGGCACGATCGCTCCGGACGCGACGGCGGCCGTGAAGCCTGCCGAAACTGCGAGCGCCACCCGCAGTCCCTTGCGCCTCTGCTCGCCGATCAGATCATCAGCCAACATAGGTCAGCACCGACATGATGCGGATCCAGAGCGAGCCCCAGGCATTGGTGACGGGATTGTCCCCGGTATAGATGACCACCGTCACCTGGGAGCCGTAGCGCACGCCTTTCGGCCGCCCTTCGTCGAGTGTAAGGCGGACGGGAAAGCGTTGCGCCTCCTGAACCCAGCCGCTGTCGGTTCGGATCTTTGGAAGGCCCGTGGCCGGATCGGTGTCGTTCTGAGAGATGCCGAGACCGACACTCTCTACCGTTGCAGGAAACAACTTGCCCGGAAGCGCGTCGAACAGGACCTCCGCCCGGTTTCCGACCGCGGTCTTTTCGAGACTGTTCTCCTTGAAGGCCGCCGCAATCCACACGGTACCGACATCGATGAAGGTCATCGCCGACTGTCCTGAGCTGACCACCTTGCCGATGGAAAGCTGAAGGTTGGTGACGACCCCTGCGGCCGGAGCGCGGACGGTCGTGTGAAGCAGGTCGAGCCGCGCCTGCTCCAGAGCCGCGAGTGCTTCCTTGAACTGCGGATTGTCGCTGCCGGCGGGACCGAGATCCTCCTGCGCGGAAAGCAGGTCAGCCTCCGCGCCCTTCATCGCCGCTTGAGCTTGTTCGAATATCAGCTGCGCTTCGTCGAGCTTCACCTGCGCGTAGACCCCGCGTTTGGTGAGCTCGGAGACGCGCCCCAACTGTTCGCTGGCATTGTCGCGGTTCGCCTGTGCCTCGACCAGGCGGGCCTGCACGGCATCCACGTTTGCGGTCGACGCTCCGATCGTCTGGCCAACGCGCGCAAGGGCCGCTTCGGCCTCAGTGACGGCGATCTGATAACGGCTTGGGTCAATGCGAAAGAGGACCTGATCGGGTTCTACGGCCGAATTGTCCGTCACGTTGACCTCGACGACGCGTCCCGTCACTTCAGGGGCGATGCCGACGACATAGGCTTGAACCTGTGCCTGCGAACTCGAAGGGGTTCGTCGCTCCATGAAGACGGAAAGGGTGAAGAGAACCGCTGCCAGGAGAACGACAATCAGCGCAACCCTGCGCAAAGGGTTGGCGGGCGGCGCAGTGGACGCAGGTTCGCTCAGGGGTTCGTCGGAAGTCATGGGCGCTTGCCGCTCGACATTTTTTTCCATCTGAACTGACAATTTCCTCGCCCCCCGAAGCACCGATCGTTTTATCGAGCAGCGTGGCCCCGCCCTTTTCGAACTAAAAACAATTATAAACCGCAAGTTAGACTTTTAGTACATGAGAAACATATAATTCCTGAGACTGGATCATGGCATATTTCAGCATCCAGACCCTCCCGCCCCTTGCCGGAATCCTTCTGTTCGGCGCGCTCATTACTGCGCTCTTCGCTGTGGAGATCAAGGGCCATGTTCTGGAGGGCTGTTCCCGCAAATTCACCTGGACATCGCCGGAGTTTCGTGGCGCCGGCGGCTGACGGTTTCAGCCGCCGCATGAGGGTGCGCTAACGGGAGACCGCTTCGGCCATCATGCTGTCTTCATCATCGGCGGTTGTTTCCACGTGCCATCGAGCGCTTCCGGCTTCGGCCAGTAAAGGCGCATCGCAATAACGAAGGGCCCTTTCGGCGCAGGCAGCCAGTTGGGTTCCTTGTCCTTGCCGGGGGATTCGTTCTGGATATAAAACGTCAATCCGCCATCGGTATCCTTTACAAACTGCGGCAGCATCGGCGAATTGAGCAGGTAACGGTTGATCGGGTTGGCGACGAGCAAGCTCTGCGGCAGGTCATACATCGTCAGCGACCAGAAGGCGTTGACCGGCGGCAGTTGGTCGGCTGCGAAGTGGACAGTGTACTTGTTGGCACCATCAAGCTTCATCCCGTCGGAATCGATGGCATAGACCGGATACATCGCTTCCTCTTTGGAATTGCCGTAGATACCAAGCACCGCAGCCGCCATCCGGTAGAGGTAGTTGTTCTTCAGGTACGCGCGTGTGCCAAACATATCGCCGGAGGTCACTTCCCCGACATCGACGCGTTTGCGCAAAGCAGCAAGATCGGCCCAGGCGTCGGCCATTCCCTGCTCGATGGCGTTTTTCATTTCAGGTGAGAGTTTGCTCGCATCGAAGGTCTTGCCCGGTTCAACGCCGATCTTGGCGAACCGCTCCATCAGTTCGGTTTCGGACGGATCGGTCGGGCAGAACTGCAGGATGAAATTCAGGATATTGAAAAACTCGGGCGACGTCTTTTCTTCGTCGGGTGTCAGCGGCGTGATGAAATCGATCGCAGGCGCGGATTCCGGCGCGGGCTGGCCGAGGAATTTGGACAGCGGCTCTGCCTTATATGCAGCCTGGATTTTCTTGACGTTGTCCAGGTCGTCCGGATTGAAAAGCTGGGTCCGGTAGACGGCGAGCGCCAACTCGGTTTCTGACCGTATCACCTTCTTTATGCCCTTCGGCGTCTCGCCCTTCCAGTCTGGTCCGGCGACCAGGAAACTCCCACCATCGTTCCCGGTTGCGCGACTTCCGATATAGTCGAAGTTGAACGTGTATGCGTCGATCAACTGAATACTGAAATAGCGATCCTTCTCGATTGGCGGCACCGTCAGCACCATCGGTTCTGCACGCAGGTCCAGGCCGAGCATGGAATAGGGCGTATCCGAGTTGGGGGTCTGGATCGCCGTGTCAGCCGGCGTATAGACACGCGGGGTGTTGACCAGCTGGTTCCAGGGGGCCTTGTATTCGGGGTTCTTGGTATCGACGAAATAAGCGTGCTCGATGCGGTAGCTGTCGACCATCGGAAAGCCGTAGATATAGGCCTCCTTGGCGATGGCGCGCGCTTCAACGTCAACGAAATCAGCGGCGTCAACCGCAGTGTAGCGAAAGCCAGCAAACCCCGCTGCCAGAACCAGGCCTTTCGTGAAGTCGCGTTTTGTCAGGTTCATGGCACTTTCTCCCCTCAACGCCAATCGTCCCCTGCATGGTGCGCCTGAAAGGCGAAAGCGCAAGTACGTTACAGTAACAGAGGGGCAGTTGGCCGGTCTGTTCACAAAACCCCGCGAGGGGTCAGCGTTGCCGCAGGCGGCATTGCTACGGGTGGCCGAAAACCGCTTCGGATTTTCGGCCACCGTCATGCTTCAAATCGCTCAACGATCGATCAGCACCGCGCATTTGCAATGGCTGGCGACACGGCTGGCGGTCGAGCCGATGAAATAATCGATCAGCCCCGGCCGGTGCGAGGCGATGATCACCAGGTCGCCGTTCATTTCCTCGGCAAAGGCGTTGATGACGCCGGCTGCCCCGCCGATGCGGATTTCAACGGTGCCCTTGATGTCATGTTTTACCATGAGATCGGTCAGCGTCTTCCTTGCGTGCTTGCGCGATTCCTCGATCATTTCGAGCGGAAAGTCGACGATCATGTAGCCTTGCGCATAGGCATTCAGGTCCTCTACGACATTCAGCAAGATGATCTCGCCTCCCTCGTCGAGCAGCGACCGGGCGCGCTCCAGGACCTTCTCGCCGTGCTCCAGATGGTCCATGGCAATCGGGACAATGATTTTCGAATACATGACTGTCTCCTCGGGTTCGCCGCGGCGGCCGCAAGGCTTGCGCGGATAGATTCAATATAGGTGTGCCGACGAAAAAGTCACAACCGGACATGCCGTCGCAGCCGATTGTCAACAGGATGAGAACAGTACATCCTCAATACGGGACCTTCCGTGAACACCGCGCGCGCGGCATATAGCTCAGCAACACGATCAGACCGGACCAGACCGATGGCCAGCTTCGACAGACGCACGTTCATGAAGTTTTCGGCGACAGCATTGGTCACCGGAACCGCTGCGACCAAAGCCAAGGCAGAAAGCACACCCATGACCGAGCAAGCCGAAAATCACGCCGTCCGCATGCCCGCCTATGTCGATCATTCGCATCTGGTCGTGCGCGACCTGCCGATGGTCTCCTCCTGGTACCAGACGATCATGGGCCTGACGCCGATCGAAAAGACGGCGAGCGGAGAGACGCTCGGCGTCGCCGGCCGGCCTTTGCTGACGCTGACCACGGAAGGCAACGCCGCGACGGCACCGCGCAATGCACCAGGCCTGTTCCACACGGCCTTCCTCGTGCCCGACCGCACCGAGCTTGGCCGCTGGCTGGCCCATATCGCCCATAACAACGTGCCGCTGCAGGGCGCCTCCGACCATCTGGTCTCCGAAGCCATCTATCTTGGCGACCCCGAAGGCAACGGCATCGAGGTCTATCGCGACCGGCCGCGCGCGGAATGGAACTATATCGAGGACGGCATGGTGAAGATGGCGACGCTGCCGCTCGACCTGCAGGCGCTCTATGACGAAGCCCCCAAGGACAAGTGGGACGGCATGGCTGGCGGCACCGCGATCGGCCATATCCATTTGCAGGTTTCCGACATTCCGCAGGCCAACGCCTTCTTCCGCGACGTGCTCGGTCTCGACCTGATGGCCACCTATCCCGGCGCCAGCTTCTTCGCGTCAGGCAAGTACCACCACCATGTCGGCGCCAATATCTGGAACTCGCGCGGCGCACCGAAACGCCAAGCCAACATGACCGGCCTTGCCGACTACACCGTGCATTTCAACGATCCGGCGAAGCTCCAGAACGCGATCGTCAAGCTCGATGAACTGGAAATCCCGGTGACGCGCAATGGCGATACCGTTTCGCTGATCGACCCCTGGGGCATCGGGTTGAAGTTGGCGGCGTAGTGTCAGAAACCGGTGCGAGCCTAGGCGCCAGCCCAGTCGCACTGGAAGGCCAGAATGGGCTTCGAAAATCCCTTCAGCCGTCGGCGTTTTGCCTGAGTGAAGAGATCGGCGGCGCCGTACTCCCGAAAGATGTTCTCCGACACCAGGATCTGATCGCTGGAGGCCGCATCGCACAGGCGGGCTGCCAGCTGTACGGTGGAACCGAACAGATCATTGCTGTCCTCGACAGGTTCGCCGCAATCCAGCCCGATGCGGATATGAAGGGGTTCGGCATTGCCGAGATTGTACCGTTCAAACCCCTGCTGGATCGCCCTGGCGCAATCGACGGCGGCTGCGATCGAGGCAAAGGTTGCCATGACGCCGTCGCCGGTGTGCTTCACCTCGCGGCCGGAAAACTGTTCGAGGCATCTATGTACCACCGCGTCGTGCGCCCTGATCAGTTCGGTCGCCATCCGATCGCCAAGGCGCGACGTCATCGCGGTTGAGCCGACGATATCGGTGAACAGGATAGCCCGGTGGCCGGAATCCATTTCGGCCGAGGATTGTCCCGGCGCAGGCTCCGGGTCGTATATCCGGCCGAGAAACGCCTCGACCGCAGACAGGGCAACTTCGACGACCTCGCCGGCGACAAAGCCGTGCGCCTCGCGGTGCACGCATTGGGCCGTTTCAGCGTCCGGCGCGTCCATGAGGCAAAATGCGGTTCCACGTCGCTGGTCGAACCAGTAGGTCAGAAACTTGACGCCGTATTGGTCCTGAATGCTGAGATCCATGCGATGCGCCTCGGCAACGTCTGCGGCCGTGGTTCCCGAAAGTTCATGCCGGTCCATGAAGATAGGCATCTGCACGCTCCTGCCCTAGGCTCCGCCTGCTGAAGGTTTCATATTACGGCCGGGCGGCAGCTCCGTCCACCTTTGGGACGGTTTGACGCACGTTGTGCTGCCGAGCGGCAGCAAAAAATAGGCCGGGGAAGGACGCAGCGGTCGCACGGATCGTCTGCCATTACCGGGTCCAGAGCTTTTTCCTTGAACCTTGGCCTCCCGGTCTCTGGCGATACCGTTTCGCTGATCGACCTCTGGGGCATCGGGTTGAAGCTGGCGGCGTAGAGCATCCACGCCGCCAGTTCCCAGGGCTGTCGGCCGAATATTGAATTGTTGGTCGCCCGCCGGCGACCAACAATTCACAGCACGAAATAGCCCTTCGACAGCGAGATCGCATCATCCAGGTGAATGGCGATGTCGGCCTTCTTGTCACCGTTGGTGTCGCCATAGACGTAGGTGTCGGAGGCCTGCTTGATGTAGCGCAACTCGCCGGCTTTGCCCGTGAAGGCAGCGGTGCCGAGATAAGTGAACGCCTGATTGCCGGATGCCGCCGAATTGGCGTCGATGGCTGAGAGATCGATCCTGTCGCCGCCGGTTCCCGAAAAGTCGAAGATCGTGTCGCGGCCGCTGGTCGACACGGTTGTATCGGCCAGCGCCTTGAAGACGAAAGCGTCTGCACCCGCGCCGCCCACCAGATCATCGGCGCCGAGACCGCCATAGAGCGTGTCACTACCGCTGCCACCGTTGAGGAGATCGTTGCCGGAGCCGCCGGTCAGCAGATTGGCGACGCCGTTGCCATAGAGCTTGTCGGCATGGTTCGATCCAGTGAGGCCTTCGATCGAGACATAGGTGTCGCCCTTTGCCTCATTGGTATTGCGAGTTATATCCGACAGGCTGGCGATCACGCCTTTGGTGGCACCGGCATAGGATGCAGTATCGGTATTTGCACCGCCATATAACTCATCCGAACCCGTGCCACCGTTCAACACATCGTTCCCACCGTAACCCTTCAAGCGATCGTTTCCGGATTCACCCCAAAGTTGGTCGCCGCCAGAATTACCCAAAATCCAGTCTGCGCCTGACCCGCCCCAAATCTTGATCGCGCCATAAGAAAATCTGTCCGACGTGAAGTCGACCAGGTCATCTCCGGCGCCGGCGTGTATCTCCGCTATACCAACCAGCCTTGGCGCGAAGTATTGAATGGAATCCAAAAATATCAGATCGGACGATGCGGTTCCCAACAATTTTCCATCGGGCGATCCGTTCCATACATCCGTGCTTGCTATGCCTTGTACATCAAAAACGACAACCGCATTAGGGTCGTCCGGGCTTCCCACATCGCTAAACTTTCCGCTGCGAAAGGTCCCGGTCCATTGCAAAGTTTTCATAAAATTTCCCTTCTTCTAGCGATGGTTGAGTAACAAATTATTTCGCCCACTGTCCAGCAGGGGCGAAAAATTCCAGGCTTGGGGTTAACACCGACCAGTTGCCACAGTGCTCGACAAGAATCCGGCCACGACCTTCATCATCGACGAGGTGGCGCTTAAGGATTGGGGCGTCGGCGGGTTGCCGGTGGAGGAATACCGTCGGCAGGCCATTCGGAGATCGAGGCGTTCCTCGCGACAGTTTTCTCCAAGTAGATTGTTCGCGGGCGACCAATTGGCGCGCAGGAGGTCGGAGCGGTTCTCTCTCGCTTTCTGCTTGATCGCCGCATCCTGGCTCTCTATCTCATTGTCTCCCGCCATCTCGACCCCGGAGACCTCCTTGTCCATTTTCAAGAACCTGCCGCCTGCTCCCGTCGCCCCGAAGAAGCCGGTGACCGATACCCGCCACGGCGTGCCCCGGACGGACGACTATGCCTGGCTGAGGGCCGACAACTGGCAGGCGATGTTCAAGGATCCGTCGATCCTCGACCCGGAAATCCGCAAGCACCTGGAAGCCGAGAACGCCTATATGAAGGCGGCGATGGCCGACACCGAGGCCCTGCAGAAGACCCTGTTTGCCGAGATGAAGGGCCGCATCAAGGAAGACGATAGTTCCGTGCCGATGAAGGACGGGCCTTTTGCCTATGGCACCTTCTTTGTCACCGGCGGCGAGCAGCCGCGCTATTTCCGCATCCCCCGCGATGGGGGGACACGCACCGTCCTTCTTGACGGCGACAAGGAAGGCGACGGCAAGGCCTATTTCCGTCTCGCCGGTATCGACCACTCGACCGACCACAGCCGCGGCCTCTGGGGCTATGACGACAAGGGTTCGGAATATTACACGCTGCGGGTGCGCGATCTCGCAACCGGCGAGGACATGACCGACGTCATCGAGAATACCGGCGGTGGCGGCGCCTGGGCGCCGGACGGCAAGAGTTTCTTCTACACTGTGCTCGATGACAACCATCGCCCGTCGAAGATTTTTCATCACATCATCGGCACTCAGCAAGGCGACGACAGGCTGGTCTATGAGGAAGAGGATCCCGGCTTCTTCATGGGCGTCGGCGGCTCGATGCTCGACGACTTCATCTACATCGACATCCATGACCACGAGACCAGCGAGTACTGGCTCCTGCCAACCTCGGACCTGACGGGCAAACCGCAGCTGGTCTCGGCGCGCGAAACCGGGCTCGAATATTCTCTGACCGAGGGCGGCGATGTCTTCTACATCCTGACGAACGCCGACGGCGCCAAGGATTTCAAGATCATGCAGACGCCGGTTAATAAACCGAGTCGGGAAAACTGGACGGATGTTGTTCCGCACACGCCGGGCCGCCTGATCATCAGCCACATGGCCTTTGCCCGCCACCTCGTCTGGCTGGAGCGGGAGAACGGCCTGCCGCAGATCAAGATTCGCGACCGCAAGAGTGGCGAGGAACACGCGATCGCCTTTGCCGAGGAGGCCTACTCGCTCGGGCTTTCGGGTGCCGGCGAATATGACACCGACGTCATCCGCTTCTCCTATTCGTCGATGACGACGCCGAGCCAACTCTACGACTACAACATGGCGACACGCGAGCGCACGCTGCTGAAGACGCAGGAGGTGCCGTCCGGCCACAATATCGACGACTACGTCACCCGCCGGATCATGGCCCCGTCATGGGACGGGGCCGAGGTTCCAGTGACGCTGCTCTATCGCAAGGATACGCCGCTCGACGGCTCGGCGCCCTGCCTGCTCTATGGCTACGGCGCTTATGGCATCAGCATTCCGGCCTCGTTCAACACCAATTGCCTGTCATTGGCCGACCGCGGCTTCGTCTATGCCATCGCCCATATCCGCGGCGGCAAGGACAAGGGCTTCCAATGGTACGAAGACGGCAAGATGGAGAAGAAGACCAATACCTTCAAGGACTTCATCGCGGCAGCCGACTATCTGAATCAACAGAAGTTCACGTCCTACGCGAACATCGTCGCCGAGGGCGGCTCGGCCGGCGGCATGCTGATGGGGGCGATCGCCAACATGGCACCGGAGAAGTTCAGGGGCGTCATCGCCGCCGTTCCCTTCGTCGATGTCTTGAACACCATGCTCGACGACACCCTGCCGCTGACGCCGCCGGAATGGCCGGAATGGGGCAACCCGATTGACTCCAGGGAAGCCTACGAGCGCATGGCAGCCTATTCCCCTTACGACAACGTCTCGGAAAAGCCCTACCCCGCGATCCTCGCGCTCGGCGGCCTGACTGACCCGCGCGTCACCTATTGGGAACCGGCCAAGTGGGTGGCCAAGCTGCGCGAAAAGACCACCGGCTCCGAGCCGATCCTGATGAAGACCAACATGGATGCCGGCCACGGCGGCGCCTCGGGACGCTTCCAGCGGCTGGAAGAGATTGCGTTCGAATACGCGTTTGCGATCAAGGTGGCGGGGAAGATGTGACGTTCACCATCGCGGCCTTTGCCAGATCACTTTTCACCCGCTGAAAGGCGGGTGAAAATGGAATTGAGAAGGAGGGCGCCCTTCTCGTCCAGCGATATGAGACACGGGTCGCCCCATTCGTTGTAGAACATCAGCCGGGTACCGGCGAAGACGAGGTCGGTGTGCATGGCCTGCTCCTGCATATCCATTTCCCCAAAATTGCTTCGAAGAAATGCTGCCAGAACCGGCAAATCCGTCTCGTCGAACTCCAGCGAACGATTGCCGTTCTCCAGTTCCAATATGCTGAAAGTCATTCGGCAATCTTCCGGGTTCGATCGGAACACGCGGCCCCCACTTCCGACTGAAGTTCGGCCACATCAACTCAACTTGCAAGCCCCACGCATGTCATGAAGCCTAATTCTGCCTGCAACCTTGCAGGGAGAATCGGCATGAAAATCGGCGATAGCATCAGCAATTATTATCGCTCGCAGAACGGCAGCCAGACGTCGGGCGGCACGTCCTCCGGCCTCTCGCTTAATATCGATGGTGGCGGCAGCCAACGCACGCAGGCGCCAACCGTTTCGATCAGCGGATCGGCATCTTCCTCGTCGCTGTCTTCGGCCCTGTGGCTGTCGCTAGCCGACAAGCTGGAAGGCGAGACCGGCGCGGTTACGGAAGCGTCGAAGGAAAGCAGCGCGGCCGATGAGTTCATGGAATGGGCGAACATGTCGCTTGCCGAAAAAATCCGGGCGCAGATCCTGGCCGACAAGGACCTGACGGAAGAAGACCTCGCCCATATGGACGCCGACGCGCGCGCCGCCATCGAGGCGGAAATCAAGGAAGCGATCAAGCGTCAGCTGGAAATCCCGGAGGATGGCGGCACGGCACAGGCCGAGACAGCATCCGGCGGTACGGTCTGATTCCTAAACCCCGGTCGCCCGCTTCGTTGGCAAAGCCGCCTCTTCGCCTTAATCTGCGCCCGGCATAACAACGGGGAGAGACCGCATGCCCGTCCACATCGCCCTGCTTCGCGCCGTCAATGTCGGCGGGACCGGCAAGCTTGCAATGAGCGACCTCAAGGCGCTCTGCGAGAAAGCCGGGTTCACAGGGGTGCAGACCTATATCCAGAGCGGCAATGTGCTGTTCCGCTCCGGGCTTTCTGCCGCGGACGCCGGCAAGGTCCTGGACGACGCGCTCACCAAGATCATGGGCAAGGCTCCGGGCGTCATGATGCGCAGCCGCAAGCAAGTGGAAACAATCGCGCAGAACAACCCCTTTCCGGATGCCAAGCCGAACTACCTGATGGTCAATTTCCTCCCGGAAAAAGCACCCGCCGATGCGCTCGACAAACTCGTGGCGCCGGATGGCGAAGAGGTGCATGTGGCAGGCCACGAAATCTACGTGCATTACCCGAACGGCTCAGGCCGCTCGAAGCTGAAACTGCCGGCACTGAAGCACGCGACATCGCGCAACCTCAACACGGTGCGCAAGCTGGCGGAGCTTGCTGCGGAGATGGAAGACGCGGGGAGCTGACCCCTCAGGCGTGCTGCAGCGGCCGGAAAAGCATTTTCACGAAACTGCGGAACACGAGGATCTGTTCGGGCAGACTTTGCGGTTCCTTCAACGCTTTCGACAGCACGATGCCGCCTTCAATCACCGTCGAAACCATGTCGGCGAGTTGGTCCACGTCGAACGGTTCGCGCGGCGTATAGACGGCCATGATCTCCTCGAACATGCCGCGGAAGCGCCGCCGCCAGGTCAACGCGGCCTGACGGTTGATTTCCTGGATCTCGCGGTCGAAAAGCCGCTCGTAATAACAGATGGTCGCCACCAAGCAGCCCGGGTGGCCGTTCGGCAGGTCTGACAGCAATTCGGAGAGAAGTTTGAGGCCGAGCAGAAAGGACTGCAGCGGATCGTCCATCAGATCGCGCGCGCGGCTGAAGATCTCGTCGTAAATCCGTTCGTCGTTTTCGATGTAGCGGTTGAGCAGTGCCTTGGCGAGTTCGTTCTTGTCGCGGAAATGATAGAAGAAACCGCTCTTGGTGATGCCGGTCTCGGCGATCAGTTCCTCGATCGAGGTGCCGCCAAACCCCTTCTGCAACACGGCGGCTTCCGCCACATCGAGAATGCGGGTTCTCGTCTCCTCGCCCTTGCGCATATCCCGCTCCTGTACCGCCGGTAGGGTTTTTAACGGAAATGGGCTGAAATACGACGCGCAGCGACTTTCAGCATCGCCGGTAACATTTTGATTTTCAGCGCATTTATAGCCTTACCGCAAATAGTATACCGCAAGCCCTCTGTTTTAGAAGAAGATAAAACGGTACAAATACCTGACGTCGCAACGCCTTTTCATCGGTGACGCGAAAGGCAACACAGGGAGGAAACCATGAGCAAATACAGACATGACCTGCCGCAATTGAAGGGCGGCATATTCCTGGCTGACGGCGGCCTGGAAACGACGCTGATCTTCCATGAAGGCGCCGAGCTCCCGCATTTCGCCGCTTTCGTGCTCCTGGCCGACCAAACAGGACGGCAGCAACTGAAGGATTACTACGCCCGCTACCTCTCAATCACGCCAGGAGGACGGTCCGGCTTCGTGCTGGACACCGCGACGTGGCGCGCCAATGCGGACTGGGGCGACAAGCTCGGCTACAGCCGCGAGGCGCTTAAAGCTGCCAACGAGGATGCGGTCGAACTCCTGAGCGAGCTTCGCACTGAGTATGAACGCCCCGGCGCGTCGATCGTCATCAACGGCGCAATCGGCCCGCGCGGCGACGGCTACAAGGCCGGCAAGATGGATGCCGACGAGGCCGAGGCCTATCACGCAACGCAGATCGAGACATTCGCCGGCACCGATGCCGACATGGTGACTGCGCTGACGCTGACCAGCATCGACGAGGCGATCGGCATCGCGCGGGCCGCCAGGCGCGCGAAGATGCCCTGCGTGATCTCGTTTACGGTGGAGACCGACGGCAATCTCGTCACCGGGCGGACGCTGAGGCAAGCGATCGAGGCGGTGGATGCCGCCACCGGCTCCTATCCGCTTTACTACATGATCAACTGCGCCCATCCGAGCCATTTCGACACGGTTGTTTCGGGCGACGAGGCGTGGCTGAAACGACTGGGTGGCATCCGCGCCAATGCCTCCAGGATGAGCCACCAGGAACTCGACGAGAGCGAGACGCTGGATGCGGGCGATCCCGCCGACCTTGGCCAGCGCTACCGGCAGCTGACACGCCGGATGCCGCAGTTGCGGGTCCTCGGCGGCTGCTGCGGCACCGACCACCGGCATGTCGCGGCAATCTGCGAAGCCTGCGTTCCGAGCGAAAAACTAACCGCATGAGACGGACAGGAGGATATGAATATGACGACGATCCGCCCCTGCGGACGCTGCCGACTGCGGCTGCTGGACCGGTGGCTCGGCCCGAAACAGCCAGTCTTTACGGAGATTGATCCGATCGAGTTGGAAGGCTTCGACGGCCACCTGAAGCGTGACATCGGCCTGTCGCTGCATAGCGACGACTATCCGCGCCGCAATATCCGCAGCACTGACGGCGTGGGCTTGCAATAAGTCGGCCCGATCACGATATCCGCATCGGCCGTCGGGCGATCAACCCTGACGACCGATGATGGGCTTGAGCGTTGCGCGTCCGGCCAATACCTAGGCCGGCAAGACGATGTGCATCCGCTGCGGTTGACCGGGCGTTGTTCCCGGAGGAAACTGATAGGCATGAACAATCCCTTTGCATCGCCGGCGGCACGAGCCGCCGCCTCACCGATCCCCTTCGACAACAGCTATGCCCGGCTGCCCGCGCATTTTCACGCCGTGGCCAATCCGACGGCCGTTTCCGAACCCTGGCTGATCAAGTTCAACCGGCCGCTGGCGGCGGAACTCGGCCTCGATGCCGACGCTCTGGAGCGCGAGGGCGCTGCGATCTTTTCCGGCAACGCGCTTCCCGAAGGTGCTGAGCCGCTGGGCATGGCCTATGCCGGGCATCAGTTCGGCCAGTTCGTGCCGCTGCTCGGCGACGGGCGGGCGATCCTCCTTGGCGAGGTGATCGACAGCAACGGCGTGCGCCGCGATATCCAGCTGAAGGGCGCGGGCAAGACGCCCTATTCGCGGCGTGGCGACGGGCGGGCGGCGTTGGGGCCGGTGTTGCGCGAATATATCGTCAGCGAGGCGATGCACGCGCTCGGCATCCCGGCGACGCGGGCGCTCGCGGCTGTCGTTACCGGCGAGCCGGTCTATCGCGAACGGGTGCTGCCTGGTGCTGTCTTCACCCGCGTGGCGGCCAGCCATATCCGCGTCGGCACGTTCCAGTTTCTTGCCGCGCGCGGCGATACGGAAGGCGTCAAGACGCTGGCGGACTATGTGATCGAGCGGCACTATCCGGAGATCAAAGGGCATCAACGTCCCTATCTGGCGCTGCTCGAGGCTGTTACCGAACGGCAGGCTTCGCTGATCGCCCGCTGGCTGCATGTCGGCTTCATCCATGGCGTAATGAACACCGACAATTGTGCGATATCCGGCGAAACCATCGATTTCGGTCCCTGCGCCTTCCTCGACGCCTATGATCCCGCCAAGGTGTTTTCCTCCATCGATCAGGGCGGGCGCTATGCCTATGCCAGCCAGCCGGCAATCGGTCAGTGGAACATGGCGCGGCTTGCCGAGACACTGCTGCCGCTGCTCGACCCCGAACCTTCCGAGGCGGTCAATCTCGCCAACGACGTGATCGCCGGCTATGGCCCACGGTTCCAGACCCATTGGCTCGCCGGCATGAAGGCCAAGATCGGGCTCCACTCCGAAGAAGACGGCGACCTCGAACTGGTGCAGGGACTTTTGACCGCCATGCACCGCAACGAAGCCGATTTTACCTTGACGTTCCGCAGGCTTTGCGACGCGGCTGAGAGCAGTGCGAATGATGGAGCGCTCAGGGAACTCTTCACCGATCCCGCCGACATCAATGCCTGGCTTTCAGCCTGGCGGGAGAGAACCGGCCGCGAAACCCTTTCGGATGCACGGACAGCGGCCGCGATGCGGACCGTCAATCCGGCCTTCATCCCGCGCAACCACCGCATCGAACAGGCGATCCGCGCGGCCGAGGACGACGGCGATTTCTCGCTGTTCGAGGCGCTGCTGACGGTGCTGTCCAAGCCCTATGACGACCAGCCGGGCTTTGCCGTCTATGCGGCGGCGCCTCGACCGCAGGAAGAGGTGCTGAGGACGTTCTGCGGAACGTAAAGCTGTTTTTGCGGAATGACGGATGGGCGGAATACAGGTTCTCGCCCCATATGATAATCCCATTTTCTCTGGTAGGTTTCGCGCTTACCTACAATAAATAGTTGTCTCGCACCTGCATTTTTCAGACCACCCGCCGGGTGTGGAACCAAGCCATTTTGACGTGGAGACGAAGGTGGGACAGAGCTTTGTACTCGATAGCGGCATAGACATCATCAACGGCACTGACACCGACGATATATTTTCCGGCGTCGGCGGCGGTCTGGATTTCCTCAAGGGCGGCGGCGGCGCGGACTTTTTCGAGATCGATGAGCTTCAGATGGGCCTGCTCGATGGCGGTACAGGCACGGACACCGTCTCTCTGAACAGTGACGAAAACAGAATAGGCACCGATCTGACATTTTCGAATGTCGAAATCCTCAGCGTTCAGGGACCTGCCCTCTATGCGACGCTCTCCCAACTCGCGGCATTTTCGAAAATCGAGATCGATCCGACCGGCCTCGATACATTCGAAATCCATCTTGAAGGCGGCGGCGGCCGGTCGATGGATTTTTCAACCAGCTACGTCTCGCCCGTCCTGTTGTCCGTCTCTACCGACAGTGCGGCCTCGCTGTACGGGACCGCTCATCACGATGAATTCAACGGGTCGGCATTCGACGATCTGCTGAGCGGTAGAAATGGCAACGATCGTCTGGCCGGCAACGGCGGCGATGACAGCCTGGAGGGAGGGCTGGGCAACGACTGGCTAAGCGGCGGAGACGGCTCGGATACGGCGTATTACGGGAACTACGCGACGGCAGTCGTGGTCGATCTCGCGGCGGGAACCGCCACCGGTCAGGGGACCGACACACTGGTCTCCATCGAAAATGTCACAGGCTCCCAAGGCAACAGCACCCTGCTGGGATCGGACGGCGACAATTCCATCACCGGCGGCGGCGGCAATGATACGCTCGACGGCAGGAATGGCGCCGACAACCTCAACGGCCGTTGGGGGAACGACACGCTCAAGGGCGGAGCGGGAAACGACATGTTGAAAGGCGATCTGGGCATCGACAATCTGAATGGCGGCACTGGAAACGACACACTGAATGGTGGCAAGGGCGCAGACACGATGGCTGGAGGCAGCGGCGATGACATCTTCTACGTCGACAATATCGGCGACATCGTCATCGAATCGACAGGCGGCGGCAGCGATACCGTAGCCGCCGTCGGCAACTCCCTCTTTCATTATTACATCCTGCCTCCCACGGTGGAAATCGAAAAACTGAACACCAACTCCGCATCAGGCAGGGCGGAGATCAATCTGACCGGCAATGCATTCAAGCAGAGCATCACCGGAAATGCCGCGGACAACATCCTCAGCGATGGCGGTCCGGGCGCTGCCGACAGCCTGCGCGGACTTGCGGGCAACGACATCTACCGGATCTACAACAGCGGCGATGTGGTCATCGAAATTGTCGGCCAAGGCACCGATCGCATCACGACAGCCGTCGACTATGCGCTCGCCGCCGGCGTATCCGTGGAGATCCTCACCACCAATGGCTCGTCGGGCACGTCCGGCATCGACCTGACCGGCAATGAGCTGGTCCAGTCGATCACCGGCAATGCGGGAGCCAACATTCTGGATGGCAAAGCTGGCGCCGACACGCTGAGCGGTCTTGGAGGAGAGGACGTTTTTGCCTTTTCAACGACGCTTGGCGGTGGCAATGCCGATACGATCACCGATTTCAACGTCGCCAACGACACGATCCAACTCGACGATGCGATTTTCAAATCCATTCTCGCTACCGGCGAGTTGCTGTCGGGCTATTTCCGGTCGAACACGACAGGCCTTGCCCAGGACGCCAACGATCACATCATCTTCGAGAAGGACGCGGGCGAACTCTACTACGACGCCGACGGCACCGGTGCGGCCAGCGGCATTCTGTTCGCCAAGCTTACCGCAGGGCTGTCCCTGATCTACGCGGATTTTTTCGTCGTCTAGCGCAAAAGCAAGCGCTGGCCTCCGGCAGGGAAATGTTCAAGACGTTCTGCGGAAAGTCGCAGGCACGTTTATTCCCAGCCCGTTCCGCCCACAACAGAGCAGCCATAGGGCGGTAATCGGTCGGCGAAATTGGCCTTCAACTGCGAGCAGCCCCATTGGCGCAGGGGTTCCGGCATCCGGCTGTTCAGTTCGATGCCGACTTCGTCCAGTGGGTCGCTGGTATTGGTGACATAAAGCAGCCAGCGCCCGCCGATGACGCCGATAACGGCCATCACCGCGACCAACAGAACTGTCAGTAATTTCTTCATTTCCGGCCTCGTTGTGAATCAGGATGCCTGATGAACTATCCTATTTCGGATCACGGCCAAAATCCTGCAGCAATTCTCCCGCTCCCGGCTAAACGCTTCTCAGCCATGTGCAATTTTAGCCTGCTATGCCGAAATGCGGCCATTGAAAGGCAGGCGCGTTGCGTTATCTTCGCTCCTGTTGCGCGCGGCGATTGAACCCATTTCCCACGCCGCCCGCCACTCGAGACAGGATCACCGCGCACAAGCATCCAACAGCGCGATGGCCGCCCTGCAGGCCGAAATGCCATCCCTGAGGCCTTGGACCCAAGCGCCGCACCGCCGGAAGCGAGCCCGCTCGCGAGGCGCGGCTTTCCACAACGGGAGATATTCATGCTGATTTTCCTGACCGCTCTCGTCTTCGCATTGGTCGGGCTGATGCTCGGTGCAGGCGGGCTCTGGCTCCTCGTGCTCGGCGGCAGCTGGTATTATATTTTTGCCGGCGCCGGCTTTCTCATCACCGCCTTTCTCCTGTTTGCGCGACGTGGTGCGGCACTGACCATCTATGCGCTTGTCATTCTCGGCACGCTCGGCTGGGCGATCTGGGAGGTCGGCTTCGATTGGTGGCAGCTCGGGCCTCGTGGCGGCGTGATCATCCTGCTCGGCCTCTGGCTGCTTTTGCCCGCCATCCGCCGCGGCCTCGGGTTCGTGAGCCCCACGGGGGAAGTCTACGCGGCCAGCGCTCTGCCGCTTTTCGTCGCGGTCGTTGCCTCGATCGCGGTTGCCGGTTATTCGATGACGCAGGATCCGCTCGATCTCGCAGGTGAGTTGCCCGTCGGCACGACGGCTGCAGTGCCCGATCTCGGCGGCAATATGCCTGACGGAGACTGGCACCAATACGGCCGCACGCCCTATGGCCAGCGCTATTCGCCTCTCGCGCAGATCACACCCGAAAATGTCGGTACATTGGAGGTCGCCTGGCAATACCAGACCGGCGACGTAAAATTGCCTGACGATGTCGGCGAGACCACCTATCAGGTGACACCGCTGAAAGTGAAGGACACGCTCTATCTGTGCACGCCGCACAACTGGGCGATTGCGCTCGATGCAGCGACCGGCAAGGAAAAATGGAAATATGATTCCAACTCGGGGATGAACCCGGACCGCCAGCACCAGACCTGCCGGGGCGTGAGTTACTATGCCGATCCGGCAGCCGTTGCAGGCAGCCCCTGTGCGGAACGCGTCTACCTGCCGACCTCGGACGCGCGCCTGATCGCGCTCGACGCCGCCAATGGCGAGGTTTGCCCGGCCTTTGCCGACAAGGGCACGCTGCACCTTGAGACCGGCATGAAATACAATCCGGCCGGCTACTATTACTCGACTTCACCACCGGTGATCGCCGGCGGAAAGATCATTGTCGGCGGCGCCGTCAACGACAACTATTCGACGCAGGAGCAATCCGGTGTCATCCGCGCCTTCGACGTCAACACCGGTGCACTGGTCTGGAACTGGGACAGCGGCAATCCGGATGTCACGACGCCGTTACCGGCAGGCCAGACCTATACGACGAATTCGCCGAACAGCTGGTCGGTTTCCAGCGTCGACGAGAAACTCGGCCTCCTCTACGTGCCCCTCGGCAACCAAGTGCCAGACCAGCTCGGCATCGGCCGCAGCGAGCATGTCGAGAAATACTCCTCCTCGATCGTCGCACTGGACCTTGCCACTGGCGCCGTGCGCTGGGTGCGCCAGACCGTGCATCACGATCTCTGGGACATGGACGTTCCCGCCCAGCCGGTGCTGCTCGACATCACGTCCAAGGACGGCCAGCCGGTTCCGGCGCTCGTCGGCCCGACCAAGCAGGGCGATCTCTATGTACTTGACCGGCGCACCGGCGAGCCGATCATCCCGCTCAAGGAAATCCCCGCCCCGACCGGTGCGATCCCCGAGGATTTCACCGCGCCGACGCAGCCGATCTCCGACCTCACCTTCTCGCCGCCGCCCTTGACGGACAAGAACATGTGGGGCGTGACGATGTTCGACCAGCTCGCCTGCCGGATCGACTTCAAGCGGCTGAAATACGAAGGCCGCTATACGCCGCCATCGCTGGAAGGCAGCCTGATCTATCCCGGCAATTTCGGCACCTTCAACTGGGGTTCGGTTGCTGTCGATCCGGAGCGGCAGGTCATGTTCGGCATGCCGACCTATCTGGCCTTTACCTCAAGGCTCGTTCCGCGCGACCAGATCCCGCCGAAGGGACAGGACGAGAAGGGTTCCGAACAAGGCCTCAACCGCAATGACGGCGCGCCCTATGGCGTCTTCATGGGGCCGTTCCTCGGGCCACTGAAAATCCCTTGCCAGGCACCGCCCTGGGGTTATGTCGCCGGTGTCAACCTGAAGACAGGCGCTATCGCCTACAAACACAAAAACGGCACGGTCCACGACATGACGCCGCTGCCGCTGCCCTTCAAGGTCGGCGTTCCCGGCATCGGTGGCCCGATGATCACCAAAGGCGGCCTTGCCTTCCTCGGTGCGGCCGTCGACAACTATCTGCGCGCCTATGACCTGACGAGCGGCAAGGTGCTGTGGGAAGGCCGACTGCCCGCTGGCGGCCAGTCGACGCCGATGAGCTATGCGACGGATGACGGCACGCAATACGTCCTGATCGTTGCCGGCGGCCATGGATCGGTGGGAACCAAGCCGGGGGATTATGTGATCGCGTACCGGCTGCCGAAATAGTGAAGCAGCGACAAAGCGTGAAAAGCCGGTGACCTGCCGTCTCTTTTGTTTGTCAGTTTTATAGGAGCCGCCATTGTATCACGAGCGCGGCCCATCCCCTCCGTCATGCCTGTGCTCGTCACAGGCATCCAGCCACGCGACGTCTGTCGCGTGAGAAGAGTCCCTGCACCGCAGACGCGGTGCGCTAGATCCCCGCCACAAGGGCGAGG
>UCML01000061.1:0-11067 GCA_900473675.1 Hyphomicrobiales bacterium
TCTCGCCGGCCTCCAGCTTCTCTTCGAGCTGGTCGAGTTCGTCGTCGAAGGCGGCGAGACGCTGGCGGCCTTGCATAGCGCGGTCTGAGATCTGCTGGATGAGGTTCTTTTGATCCCGGTTGAGATTTTTGAGGTCCTGCTGCAGTGTTGCGGTTCTTGACGGCGTGGACTTCGGTCTGGCAGCCGCTGTTTTGCAGACACTCGAGGAGACCCGATCAAAGATTCCTATAGAGAAGAATGCCGGCATCGGGCAACTCAAGACGCGATCCTCGAGATCCCGGCGCAGGATGGTCTTGCTGTTTAGGCCTCGGCTCTATCACCGGGTTAGCGATCGATCATCCCGTCGGTGCCTTCGACATGCTGACGTTCAGAACCGCGGGCACTGACACATCGCAGTGGCATGAACACATGTTGGCTACGCTGATGGCGGGCGGGGCGGCGGAGTTGTTGGTTCTGAAGACGGCATCGGCTGGGTCGGCGGGCGCAGACTGCAGCGACCTAGCAAGAGCGACATGGCTGGCTCTGTCCATGGAGCAGACGCTCGGATTTGGAGGGGAACGACCGCTGCTGTATCTGGATCACAAGCACCCGGCCGACGTCCTCAGGCGGGAACCGACACTCCGCGTTCATGACCGAATGGAAGCGGTCATGGAACTGGTAACGCAGACGATCGTGGAAAATCGGAAGACCTTCCACGATCTGGTGAAGACATCTGTTCGATGCTTAGGCATTGGACGGGGCAACCGTCATGGCAATCCTCCGCAACGGGATCTGAGGCCGAACGATCCCGGCGTCTTCAGCCGCTGGATGCCGGGACCATCCATTCGACGCCGAAGGTGAAAACATGTTCCCAGCAATGGCATCTAACGTGCCCGCAACTTGAAACAATTTGCGGTCATTTGATTCAACGGTCGAGGCCAACGATTCACAACTCTGGAAATCCGATTCAGCCATAAACAGGGTTACGCCGGTGGCCTGAGCCTCTGACCCGGTGACATAGCATCGGGCAGGCAAACATGGCCAGGAAGTCGGTGGCTGTGAGGAGCAGCGAACAGAGGGGAAGGCAGCAGCGGCTGTGGGTGAGGCAGAAGGTCGAACGCCGATCGGGGCCTGATGATGTCGCCCGCGTCGCGCTGCACTGGATGATCGCTAGGGCGATCAAGGTCGGCGCTAAAGAGAAGCTCGATGATATCCTCAACGAGTTCGTCGGCCCACTGGTCGAGCAGGGCTTCGGTGAAGCTGCAACTTGCGACGTCCTCGACGCTTTGGTCGCCAGGTACGGCGGCCACGGCTGGGGTTTCCGACGGAAGCCGCACCTTCTGTTTATACCAGACGTCGGGCCGGAGGATTGATCAGGCTCGCTTCGTCAGTCTTGTCGGCGTCTTCCCAAGCTTTCGATGATCTCGTCTGTTTGTAAACGGCGTTCGCAATGAAGTGATGTCTTCCCCCCCCATTACTTCGTAAAACGCCGTTTGATTCTGAATCGGAACTCTTGAGGAGATGGGACTTATATCCACCGGCCCAACTTTGATCGATGCCTCATGCCCGTGTGGCCGTACTGAGTGTGCGTTTTGGCCCGTAGGCTTCAACGTCCGATGTTACCGATTCAGTATTTTGCAATTCCGAGCAGGAATGAATTGCGGCGTCACGCGGAAAATAATACTTGGCTATTATACTTGATTTTTTGAAGATGTTAATTCAAAAACACGCGAAATTTTCAAAGTGACAGCGTAATATTTTTAAAATCGTGGTATTTTGTAAATGACTTTAAGTGGTTGTTTCAATAAAATTGAATTTATGCTTTAGGTGCTATTTTCCGATTTCCATCTTGTATGCGCGCAAACCTGAACATTGAACGCAGGCCAAGATTATCGGATTTTATCGAGTGGCGGCGGGCGGTGCGGTTTAGTGGCTAATTGATGTCTACCGATGATACCCTGGCGAGGGCAATGGATATCCTTGGCGTCGGACCCGAGTTCGGCAAGATCGATCAGATTCGTGACACGCGTCCGGAAGCGGCGGCTGAAACAGACTCTCCGGAACTGGATACTGCAAACTAGATCTCAGTGTTGCTGGCACGGATCAAGAGTACCGGCCATGCGTTCGTGTGGTCGAATCTCGGGGCGGTTTTGGTTTCACTGCCTCAAGAGGCATCCGTGGCGCAATCCTGTGATTAAGCTGTCGCTGCCAAAGTTCGGCCGAATTCGCCTTGCATCCTCCGGCTCCGCCTTGACACGTCACATGTCTATAAGGACGCGAAGAGGGTGAATACAGTGGGCGGCAAGAACGATATTGGGGAGCAAGCACTGTCGAGGAGAGAGTCCGATAAAGACTGATCGCCGAGGGGTGCCTATGCCAAATGTACGCGACCGGCAGTTGGACGGGCTGAGAGCCGTTGCCGTTACGATGGTGCTGTACGCGCATTTTTTTGCCGAGGACGGATCCGTTTGGGGCCACATCGGCGTCCGTCTGTTCTTCGTCCTTAGCGGATTTCTGATAACACGGCTCCTTTTGGATGCGCGTAGCGCCGATCGCTACGAACCATCTACAGCATTGAAATCATTTTATGTCCGTCGCGCACTGCGCATATTTCCTCCCTATTTCGCCCTGTTGGGCTTCGTCGGGATTGTCAATCTCGAAGGTGCCAGAAGCAACCTGCCATGGCACGCACTTTATCTGTCGAACTTCTGGTATGCCCTTCACGATGAGTGGACCCCTTGGGTTCTGTGTCACACATGGAGTCTGAGCATCGAGGAACAGTTCTATGTCGTCTGGCCTCTGGTGATCCTGCTGGCGCCACGCCGCTCGATTGAGCGGATTTGCATTGCCGTCATCGCATGTTCGTTGGCGTACCGCTTCTACTGGCCCGTGACCGGGACACCTGGTCTCATGCGTGATCTGCTCCCTTTCGCGTCGATGGACGCGCTGGTGTCGGGCGCGCTCTTGGCAGCTTATCGCACCAGAACATCGGTTTGGCCGAAATGGATGACGCTAAGCTGGATGCCGTTGGCCGCTGCCTTTGTAATCTTGCTGTCGCTGAAATCGACACCGATGACACCAACGCTCGAGTGGGCAACCTGGATCGGCAGGGAGGTTCTTCCCCTCGTACCGCTCACAATGCTTGTGGGATGTTGTTCGGCGGGCGTTGGAGGATATCTTGGCCGACTAGTCGAGTCCCCGCCGCTAACTGCCCTCGGACGCATCAGCTATGGCGTCTACCTTTTCCACCCGATTGTGCTCTCCCTGGTCGTCAAGGCGCAACCTTGGATTCCCGTCAATGTTTCGCAGCAGGGTCCCGGACGGTTTGTGGTCGCGGGCGCAGCGACGTTGATGCTTGCCTCGATTTCCTGGTCGGTCTTCGAAAAGCGGCTCAATCTGCTCAAACGCCACTTCCCCTACGTCGCTCCGCGGGACCACAGTTCTGCAGCATCATTCGCGCATGCCGGCAATCCGGTCGATTTGGTTCACGGCAGAAGGGACCACCCGTCCGTGATTCATGCAGGCGCCAATCGCGGCGACGCTTTTCAAACCTCCGATCTTCAATAAACACGCGAGCTGAACCATGCCCGTTCCACTGGTCTCCGTCCTGCTGCCTGTCTACAATGGCGAACCCTATCTCGCTGCGGCGCTTGAGAGCATCCTGCGCCAGGATCATGGCCGCCTGGAGGTCATCGCAATCGACGATGGCTCGACGGACCGCTCGCTGGAGATCCTGCAGCGGTATCGAAAGGCCGACGATCGTATTTCCATCGTCTCTCGGGAGAACCGCGGCCTCATTGCCACATTGAACGAGGGCCTGGCCATTGCGAAGGGCGACCTTATCGCCCGGATGGACGCAGACGACATTGCCTATCCCTCGCGTTTTTCCCGTCAGGTTTCATTGTTCATGCAGCAGCCTCAGCTTGCGATCAGCGGCACGGGCATCGATCGCCTGCTCGGCAAGCGAATGGTACGCGGCACGCCCAATCCGATCTATCAGTCGGGAAACTGGCACATATTGTCGATGTTCTTCACCATCTTCATGCACTCGACCGTGATGTATAACCGGCGGGTCATACCAGACGACATGCTGGTCTATGACGCCAGCTATGTGCATGCGGAGGACTTCGATCTGTTCAGGCGGATCACCGGCCGCTTTCCCGCAGCGATGATCGATGAGAGCCTAGTCGCCTATCGTATCCACGACGACAGCGTCACAAACAAGCATAAGCGGTTGATGCGTCAAACGCATCTGAAGATTGTCGCGGAGAACCTCGAGCGTGAATCTCTTATCGACGATCCCGATGCTCTGCGCGACATCGGTGTCGCGGTAACCCGCGATACCACGCGACGCGCGGCCGAATTCATTCTCTCGCTCGAAGCGAAAATCTCCGCTCTCCCCGCGGGGGCGCAGTCCAGCTATGAGGACGGCGCCCTGTGTTTCTTTTATTTCCTCTACCAGCTCATCAACGACGCGGAGCAGCCACAACTGACGCATGAGTTTCTCACTCGGACAGGAAAATGGGGGCTCATTCGACGCCGGGAACGATACGGCCTGCGCGCTGGTGCCTACGCGCCGTGGTGCAGTCGTCTCTCAATTGCTGCAACCAGGCGGCTCGATGCGCTGTCGCGGTACTTTGAGTCCGTTCCTGCCGCCACCGTGCTGCCGCAGCATGGGTTTGGTTAGCATGGCTCCGGAACGTCCCGAAATCGTGCAGGAGCGCACCCGGGCCATTGACGCTGCTCCGTCATCTGCTGAGCGACGCGAACCGCTGGCGAGCTTCATTGTCTGCACGCGAAACCGCGCTGCGGCTCTGGAGGCTTGCATCAGATCGATTGAAAGAGCCTGCCGGTCGCATGCCACGGTCGCGAGCGAGCTTGTGGTGGTCGACAACGGTTCAACGGACGACACGGCCGAACGGTTGATCCGTATCGCCGCGACGTCAAGTCTTGCGATTACGCTTGTAACGGAGCCGCGCCCGGGCCTGGCCGCCGCCCGCAACGCAGGAATGGAACGGTCGCGCGGCCGGATACTGATTTTCGTCGACGACGATTGCGCAGTCGACTGTCGCTACTTGCAGGATTTGGAGCGGCATTACGCGACCGGCGAGCGGTGTATCATCCGCGGCGGTCGCGTCGAACTCGGCAGCCCGCTCGATTTCCCCTTTACGATCAAGCGGTCGCAGGCGCGCGAGCGTTTTACCCCCGATGTCCATCCTGGCGGCTTCATATTGGGCTGCAACATGACAATGCATCGTGAGATTGCACTCCAGGTCGGCCATTTCGACGAACGGCTTGGAGCCGGCAGCGCCCTGAAGTCGGCCGAGGACACGGATTACCTGGTAAGGGCTTTTCAACTCGGCATCCCGATTGAATATGTCCCCGATATGACCGTCCTTCATTATCATGGTCGAAATACGCGCGAGGCGATCGAAAGACTTCACCGAGATTACAGCCTTGGGAATGGGGCGCTTTGCCTGAAACACATCCTCAAGGCCCCCTGGCTGCTTCGCCATTTTTGCTGGTCCATGAGGTCTGCGTGGCGGGAACTTTTTGGCGGCCCCCGCTTCGATCCTGAGGTTTCTCTGTCCCACTGGCCAATCGTGTTCATGAATCTGCTGGGAGCGGCCAAGTTCGCGCGCCTTGCCATAACCAGACGGGCGCAGCCCCCGGAAGTAACCCAGATCAAACAGGCGACTCGTTCGCTGAGGTGATATCGATCATGTTGAAATTCCTACTTCCGGGCCTTCAAGTACTACGCAGCACGCTGGGTCGACAGTGGCGCCTGCTTGCGGCGGTCGTTGCTCTGGGGCTGGGCAGCGCCGTGCTTGAGGGCACAGGCATTGGTCTCATCATTCCAATGCTCAGCATCATTGCCGGTCAAAAGCACGAGGCGGGCGCAGGCGGACTATCTGCCCTTTTTGAACAAGTGGGATCGGGCTTCGACGATGGCGAACGACTGATGGTGATCTCCGTTGCCGTCCTCGCGTTGATCACCCTGAAGAACATTCTGGCATTTGCGAATACTGTTCTTACCAACTTCATCTACGGCAAAGCCAGCCATGCCATACGAAGCGCGCTCGCGGATCAACTCCTGAGGGTTGGATACCCATTTTTCCTGCAACAAAGCCCGGGGCGATTGCTGAACATTATTTCCAACGAGTCCTGGCGCGCGTCGGATGCGATGCAGACTGTCCTTGGCGCAATCGTGAACGGTTCGGCCACCGTCATTCTGCTCGTCTTCCTGCTGCTTCTGTCATGGAAGATGACGTTGTGCGTCGCGCTTGGATTGGTGCTCGTCCAGCTCGTACACGCGGTTCTGTCGGCCAGCCTCAAAAATCCGAGCCGCAATGTCACATCCCTCAACAGCGAACTTGCCGCCAGAATGCTCCACCTCGTTCACGCCGGACGGCTCATCCGCGTGTTCGGGCAGGAACCGCGAGAAAAAGCCGTGTTCGATACCGCATCGGACGCAGTTCGAAAGGCGGGCTTTGTCCTCCAAACCCGACAGGGCGCTCTGCCGCCAATGACCGAAGTGCTGCACTCGGCTCTGTTTCTGGCAGCGGTCGTGAGTGCATGGGCTTTGGGAGTGACCTTTCCCGTCATCGTGGCGTTCGTCGTCCTGCTCTACCGGTTGCAGCCGCATATCCGCGCCCTGCAGTTGGCGTGGAGCCAAATACAGGGCTGGAGTGGCTCTTTGGAAGAGGTGCGATGGCTACTGGACTCGTCAGACAAGCCGCCGCCGCCGGCAGGCGACGAACCGGCTCGGGCCTTAAACCAACAGATCAAATTTGACCGCGTGACATTCAAGTACCCCGGCTCAGACGCACGGCCTGGCGTGTTGCGCGCCGCAACATTTGAAATCCGGAGTGGCTGCTCGACCGCCATCATCGGTCGATCGGGCGCCGGAAAGACGACGATCGTCAATCTTCTGTGCCGGTTTGTTGAGCCCGATCAGGGCCATATTCTGATCGACGGCATGCCTCTGAACAGAATCGACCCGGCCCAATGGCGAAACCAGATTGCCCTTGCCAGCCAGGATCTTGAATTGGTGGATGGCACTATTCTGGAAAATATCACCTATGGTCAGATCGCCTCAATCACCGATGCGGAGCATGCCGCCCGGCTTGCCGAGGCGCATGAATTTATCGAGAAACTACCCCAAGGCTACGAAACGATCGTCGGCTATCGCGGTGCAAGTCTGTCGGCCGGCCAGCGTCAGCGGATAGCGCTGGCAAGAGCCTTGGTGCGGAATCCCGAGATCCTTATTCTCGACGAAGCCACAAACGCCATGGACGGCCTGTCGGAAGCAGCAATTGTCGAGACCCTGAGGTCGAGGGCCGGTCGCCGCACGACCATCGTGATCAGCCACCACCACAGCACGATTTCGTTTTGCGACGACGTCGTCATCCTCGGCGACGGCCGCGTGACGAACCAGGCTCCGTTTGCCGAAGTCGCTTCCCTGAGCATGGACCAGCTCTATGAATAGCCCCGAGATTTGTAGAGACCTGCCTTCACCTTGTGTTCCGGCGTGCAAATTGGGCTCTGACGCGGTTTTGGTGCAATTCTGTCATGTCGCGCCAATCAGGCGGGCTTGAAGAAAATCAAGCTTTCCGCGTCCGTACATCTGGCGCTTTACCAGCTTGAGCTTGGTAATCTGCCCTTCGGTTTGTCCATTGAACCATGGTGAGACGATCGCTGCCCGGATTGCCTGAGGTCGGGATGGAGGAGATGATCCTTCAGTCCGAACTGCAGAAGTAAGCTGCCATTCAAGTGGGTGCGATCTCATTTTCTGCCCAGCGACAATTCCCGCGAAAACTGTTTTCTCGCCCGCCATTGCAGCCATGCCGACCAGTTCGAGCTTGTCGCCTGCGCTGTTGTTCCTGGCTGCGAACTGACCTCGCGCGCCGAAAATGCCCGTGAACGCATCAAAACAGTGGCGCTTGGTAGGAGACGTGCGCCGCGGGAGCACGATCTCACGACGGCTGCACCGGCGAGAAGCAGACGCTACGTTTATGTGACTATGCCAAGGGCGGGAAAAAATGATTTGGGACAAGATTTAAGACCGAAAAAGGGCATGGACGCGCACACGCAAATCGTGCAAGGCTGACAACGTCTGGTTGGGTATTTACATGCCGTCTCAGAATTGTTGGGGGGATGTTTTTTATGTTGCGCGCATTGCGTTATGCGTCGTCGTTGCGATTGCTTGTGCTCGCCGCTGGCATCACCGCTTGGGCCGCTGGACCGGCAGCGGCGGAAGATCCTGCCGCGAATACAGGCTCCTCCTGGAGCGGTTGCTATGTTGGAGGCAATCTGGGTTATGTCCGCGGCCGGGTGACGGCAACCGACAAGCCGTTCATCGATGGCCCGTTCGCAGGGTCGGGCTTTGCCTGGAATTCGGCAGGACCGAATTACGAATCGATCGACATGAATGACAGCCAGGGCGTCTCCGGCGGCGTCGAGGCGGGCTGCGATGTCGAACTGATGCCCGGCGACATGCCATTGGTTGTTGGCGGTCTCGTCGATTTCAGCGTTCTCGATCTTTCCGACGACAGCGCCTCACGGCTCTTTTCCGATACAAAGACGAATTACAGCATCGATTGGGCCGGCAGTTTTCGAGCACGCGTCGGTCTTGGGACGGCTGACGTCCTGTTCTTCGTTTCGGGTGGTCTTGCCATTGCGGATGTCAACGTCGGTGCCTATGACAATGTGACGTCGCCCACATTCGGGCGGATGGATGTGTCTGGCGGTGGCACGGAAACAGGCTGGGTGGCTGGTGCAGGCGCGGAGTGGCGCGTTAAACCAAATCTGTCCTTGTCATTTGAATATCTGCATTACGATTTCGGCACAGTGACCGCAACCGGCGCGGCAATCACGCCGGTCGGTGCATTCCCGCGCTTCGAGAACGATGTTCGGCTCGATGCCGTACGGATCGGACTGAAGTGGCGGATGTGACGACAGTTACCTGATCGGATCAACGGACCCGCTCCGCGGTTTCGACGAAGGATCAAACACACAGATAAGCCAATTTTCGGTTCACGGGCATGACGCCCGAAAACGCAATTTGATCAAGGGAGACTACCAGCCGCCGGAAGCCTCCGGCAAGCGCTGTGGTTCATAGGGACTTTGGGGGGAAACGATGACCGACACTGCCATGGCCACGACAGACGAGACGAAATCCGGCGGTGGGCAGCAGGTCGTGTTCATCGATGCGAGTCTCGCTGATGCGCAGGGCCTTGCTGCCCTGTTGCCAAGCGGTGTGGAAGTGGTCTGGATCGATCCGGCGGCGGATGCCCTCACGCAGATCGCCGATTGGGCGGTGGGCAAATCGGGCTACGATACCATCCACATCATCTCGCACGGCGAGCAGGGCAAGCTGCTTATCGGCAATACGCCGATCGACGCTGCAGCGCTGACGGCACACACGGCGGAATTGGCGCATCTGGGCGAGGCGCTCAGCGAGACCGGCGACATCCTCCTCTACGGATGCGATATCGGCGCGGGAAGCGAGGGGCAGGCTTTCCTTGCGGCGTTCGCGGCAGCGGCGCAGGCCGATGTCGCCGCCTCCAATGATCTGACCGGCGCCACGGACAAGGGCGGCGACTGGGTGCTTGAGGTCATGGCAGGTGTGGTCGAGTCCCAAGGGTTGGCGCTGGCGTCCTACCAGGACGTGCTCGCTTCCGGCGTGCTGACATTCACCGGCAATCCCAATAGCCCGACCGCTACGGACGGGGTCGTGTCGAACGACATCGCCGGCATCCAGCTGCAGATAACAAACAACAATGGTTTCAACTGGACCCACGAAACGCCCTACACAAACGACGCTATTGCCGCTGGTTATTCAACCAACGATTCGTCCTCGTTGATTACGATCAAGAGCGCATCAACGAGTGTCAATTTCAGTTTCAGTTCGATATTCATCGCAGACTATGGCGGCGCGGACATCACGGTTTCTGCCTATGACGATGGAGTTCTAATCGGCTCTGTCAATTTGACCTTGTCCAATAATGGCTATGAGAACACATTCACCCAGTCCAACGGATTGACGGCGTCGATTTTTCAGAATGTCGACGAGATCCGCCTGACGCCCCAGACCGGCTCGGATATGTGGATTGCCATCAACGATATCGGCATCGCCGATGCAGTTCTGCCGAACGTGGCGCCTACCTTTGGTGCCGCCACGGCAGCCACTGTCAGTCAGGCCAATGGCGGGCAAACCAGCTATTCCTTCACGGTGAGCTACGCGGACAGCGATGGCACGATCAGTGCCGCGTCTATCGGAACGGGTGACGTTACCGTCTCAAAAGGCGGTGTGTTTCTCACGGTCACCGGCGCGAGCTGGAACGCGGTCACCGGCACTGCCACCTACACCGTCACGCCCGCTGGCGGAACTTGGAACGATGCCGACAACGGCACCTGGACGATTGGTGTCGTCGCTAACCAGGTCTCGGATGACGATGGCGCGTTTGTTGCGGCCAACAGCAATGCGGGCAGCTTTGCCGTATCGATGGACACGACAGGTCCGACCGCCACCATCGTTGTCTCGGACAGTGCACTGAGGATAGGCGAGACCTCGCTGGTGACCATCACCTTCAGTGAGGCCGTCAGCGGTTTCACCATCGCCGATCTCACAAGCGCCAATGGCACGCTGAGCGGTTTGAGCACGTCCGACAACATCACCTGGACGGCGACGCTGACGCCTACCGGCAGTATCACGGACACGAGCAACGTCATTACGCTCAACAATACCAGCGTGACGGACCTTGCGGGCAATGCCGGAAGTGGCACCACCAATTCCGCCAACTACACCATCGACACCGCGCGCCCGACCGCCACCGTCGTCGTCGCGGACAGTGCACTGACGATAGGCGAAACCTCGCTGGTGACCTTCACCTTCAGCGAGGCTGTCAGCGGCTTCAGCAATGCCGATCTGACCATTGCCAACGGTACGCTGAGCGCTGTGAGCACGTCCGACAACATCACCTGGACGGCGACGTTCACGCCTACCGCCAGTATCACGGACACGAGCAACCTTATTACTCTCGACAATACCGGCGTGGCGGACCTTGCGGGCAACACGGGAAGCGG
>UCML01000062.1:0-47845 GCA_900473675.1 Hyphomicrobiales bacterium
GTCAGAGCCAAAATTGGATGCCGATTACCCCGCTAAAGGGGTCAATTTTGCATGCCTAAACACACAGAGTGCAGAGATTCACGGATCTGTAAAATGGGACCCTTCCGCGAGGAGCGGTCTGCGTTTCCAATTTGTCGAACGCCAATCTGAACTTCTTGTGCAATCCGACATTTGACCGTCTTGGCTGTGACTAGGAAGCTTGAGGCATATCAGCCGCCTAAAGCGCTGTACCGTTCCGCGAGGCTAGTGCCGGCTAGGGTTACAACAGACGTCTCTAACGTGTGCGGAAAGGCACACTCGCGAGCAAACGATGAAAGCCTATGTTTTGAGGAGGCTAAAGTCGAAGAGAAAAGCGGACGGGCTACGGCCCGACTTTTTTGTAGTTCGAATACAAGCCGTCCCTGCACTAGCAGTAGTCATGCTTGCGCCGGCTTGTTTTCGAAGAAGGCGGAATGCGAGCGAGCTCGCATACTCTCTTCATGCTTGAAGTGAATCCGATTGTGTTCAACTGTTCATTTTCCCAGTTCAGGCGCTTGCGCCAAAGCGAAAGTGAGCTTGGCAACGGAGATAAGATCCCTCGTGCATCTACACTACGCTATTGAAATCGCTAAGAAAAACGTCGGAGTGGCGGGATTCGAACCCACGACCCCTTGACCCCCAGTCAAGTGCGCTACCGGGCTGCGCTACACTCCGTACGACGTTTTTGTTCGAGCCGTGAACACAAGCCATGACCCCGTATAACGAACTTGCGACCCCTTGACCCCCAGTCAAGTGCGCTACCGGGCTGTGCTACACTCCGAACCGTGGAAAGCCGTATATAAACAGGACTTGGCACGCAAGCCCTGTTTTTGGAAAAGACGAGAAATCCGCCGAAAAAGGCAGGACGTTTTCGGTTGCCGCCCCAAATGCCGCAAACACGTCCGCAGCGGCAGATTTTCCCGATGCTTAAAGTTTTCGGCAATGCCTTGCCCCGATAATGCGCATCAGAATCGAGGATGCGGACCATGGCGAAGACAGCGGCGAGAAAAGGTCAGAAGCGGCGGGGAAGCCGGAAGCAGTCAAAGGGCAGCATGTGGCCTTGGTACCTTGCGGGTATCTTGTCGGTCAGTGCGGCGATCGCCTACGATCATCGGGCTGAGATCGGGCCGATGACAGCTCCGTTCTATACGGCGTCCGTCGCCAAGCCGCGGCCTGTGGAGAAACAGTCCGTTCCGGAAAAGCGAGTTGAGAAAACCCAGCCAATCGCAAAGCCTGCGCTCGCAATGCCGGCGATGCGCCCTTTTGAGCAGGCGGCGGTGGATGTTGCGGGCCTGAAGACTGTTGGCGAGCAGAAGGTTGTGGGAGGCAAGCCGGGGGCTTTCTATTTTTGCACCGAGACGATGGAAAATTGCGTCGTCGATGGCGGTACGTTCTGGTACGGACGGCGGAAAATCCAGATCGCCGACATCCAGCCGCCAAGAATCAAGCAGGCCAAATGCGACAACGAGCGTAAGATCGGTTCGCTGGCGAAAAGGCGTCTTTGGGAACTCCTCAACGCCGGCGAGGTTCAATTGGCAGGCGCCTCCGGTGAGGACGCCAAAGTGTCGATCGGGCAGGGGCGGTCGATCGGCGACATGCTGGTCTCCGAGGGGCTGGCGCGGCGCAAAGCGGATGGCAGGCAGGGCTGGTGCGCGCAGGGGTGATTTCGCCGCCGTGTCGCGCTCCTGATGGCTATCGGTCAAGTTCCCCTTAGATGATGCGCTGGCAGTGCTTGCCGGGCAAGCCTCTTAAATGGCGCCACAGGTTACCGCGTCGCCGCAAGGCGCCGGTACACCGCCTCGGTCTTGTCGATCATCTGCCCCATCGAAAAATTCGACATTCGGTTCTGTGCTGCCACCGTCATCTGGCGATGCCGCTCAGGATCGGCGCTTTCGATCATTGCGTTGGCGAGTTTGGCGGTGTCGCCGTCGTTCGCAACGATCAAGCCGCTTCTATCCCTGTCGATCGCCATCGTTGCGCCGCCGACATCGGTCGAGACGATCGGCTTTCCGGCCGCTGCCGCTTCCAGCATCACGTAGGACATCGCCTCGTAGCGGCTCGGCATGACCAGCACGTCGAAGGCAGGGACGGCCTGCGGACCGGTGAAGGCCGAGGTCAGGCGGATGCGCTTCTGCAGGCCGCTTTCAGTGATCGCCTTGCGGATCTCCGGTTCGAGTTCGCCGGAGCCGACCATGATCAACTGCGCGTCCGGTAGCCGTGATGCGGCGTTACGGAAGGCCTCGATCAACCGCTCAGGCGCCTTTTGATAGGACAGCCGGCCGACGAAGCCGAAGACAAACGCATTGTCTGAAATGCCGAAGCTGGCGCGCACCGTCTTTGCCATGTCGAGCGGCGGCGGCGCGACGCCGTTGACGATAACGGAAAGTTTGCGCTCCGGCATGCCGAGCGACCGCGCATGGGCATGTTCGTCGTCGGAGACGCAGATCAGGTGGTCGGTGAACAATTGGGCAAGGATGGTCTCTATGCTGCCGAAAATCAGCCGTCCGGCCCTGCCGAGCGTGGGGTCCATGGTGCGAAACGCATGTGGGGTGTAGACGCGCGGCGCGTGAAAGCCGGGAAGGCGCAGACGGGTAAGCGCGCCTGCCTTGGAGCTATGGCCATGGACGATATCAAAGGGCGTGCCACTGTTGATGATCCGGCGCAGCGCGCGAAAGGCGGCGATGTCGGACAGGCCTGGGGATCGCTTCATAGCGACGGCGTGAACAGCGGGAAGATCGATCGACTTCAGTTCACGGACGAAGGCGTCCTCTGCCCGCACCGGCGAATAGACCGCCTCGACATGGTGGCCGCGCTCTTTCAAACCGCGGCAGAGATCGAGGAAATGGCGGCCTGATCCGCCGCCGCTCGGCTCGAGCACCTGAAGAATCCGCAGGCCGCTTTCAGCTTCGGCGATAGAGGGGTCGATGTTCATTCAAGACAATCCGCTGCCGATCCCGACATGGGCCCGATCGTACCTCTATGTACAGTGTTGATGTTAACGCAGCGTTGGTGCCGACAACGGACGATGCGCCCGCGTGGCTGAGACCTTGCGTCGGTGGCGATATTCCAAAGCGCCGCATCCCCAGATAACGCCGAGCAGCAGGAAGAAATGCCGCCAGTGATCGGTGTCGATGACGTTGCCGATGGCCGCGTGGCCGATCAGTACGATCCAGGCGATCATCAGATAGGGCTGCCAGGGCCGGTCGAGCAAAAGAAAGCGGAAGCCCATCGTCACCGTCCAGATAATCAGCGTGACATAGGAGACAAAGCCGAGCCAGCCGTAGGAGGTCAACGATTTCAGCCAGATATTGTGCTCGTCCTCGGGGAACATGGTGCTGAAGACCATCGGGCCGATGCCGAGCGGTTTTTCCATCGACATCAGGAAGCCGATCTTGTGACGGTCGAAGCGGCCGAGGTGACCACCGTCATATTCCTGGACAAGCTGGGTACGGTTGGAAAAAAGGTTGGCGACCTGCGGGATCTGCAGCGCGATGACAAGTGCTGCGACCATCAGCAGAGCCCCGCCGAGCGCAAGCACGAGGATTTTCAGCCGGAAGACGCCTGTGCGCTCCTTGAGCAACATGACGAGGACGAGCGCGCAGGCGCAAAAAAGATAGAGCGCCCAGGCGGCGCGGGAGAAGGAGAGAAACAGTCCGAGTGCCATGATCAGGATGGCGACGGCCCTCACTGGCGCTGTGGTGATGCGCTCGGTCAGAAGGCGGTACATCAGATAGATGGACGGGGCGACCAGGAACGGGCCGAAGACGTTGGGGTCCTGGAACGCACCCTTGGCGCGGTCGTAGAGCGTAAAATTCGAAGCTCCCGGTATGGCGCCGAAATAGCCGAGAATGCCGAGCAGGGAGGTGAGAACGCCGGCCGCGACCCAGGCATCGAAGATCAGCTTCAGCCGCTCGTGGCGGGCCTCAATGATGGCTGCGTAGAAGACCGAGGAGAGGCAGAGGAAGCCAGATACGGCCATGTACATGGGACCGGTCGCAAGGTCGCGCATGACCGTCAGGGAGAGAATGCCGCCGGTCATGAACAGAATCAGAAGGGCGAGCAGCGGCGCGACGGAGCGCGAGATCTTAAGGCCGAAGAGGAACCACAGCCCCATCAGCGCCGCCATGAACACCTCATAAGGGGCCGGTTCGGCAATGACGAAGCCCGACAGGAAGACGCCGAACGTCACCATCGCCGAGCCGAGGATCGCCACGGCGGCAAGCTGCGGGCGAAAGCCCGCCGCAGACGTGGCGTCAAGCGTGTTCAATAGGCGTTTTCCGTATTGAGGAGCCGGATTGGCGTCAGGAACAGGATCTTCAGATCCAGCCACAGCGACCAGTTTTCGATGTAATAGAGGTCGAACGCCGTGCGGAACCTGATCTTCTCGTCATTGTCGATCTCGCCGCGCCAGCCGTTGATCTGCGCCCAGCCGGTGACGCCCGGCTTGACACGATGGCGGGCGAAATAGCCTTCGACGACATCGGAATAGGTGCGATCGGCGGTCTGGGCGAGAACGGCATGCGGCCGCGGTCCAACCAGCGACAACTGGCCCCTCAGCACGTTGAAAATCTGCGGCAGCTCGTCGATCGAGGACTTGCGCAGGAACCGCCCGACCCGGGTGACGCGCGGGTCGCCCTTGGTGACGGCGTTGCGTGCCGTCGGGTCGCTCATGTTGGTGTACATCGAGCGGAACTTGTAGACGTCGATCGTCTCGTTGTTGAAGCCATGGCGCTTCTGCTTGAAGATGATCGGCCCCGGCGAACTCACCTTGACGGCAATCGCCGCGCCGATGAAGACCGGCCAGAGAAGAGCAAGTGCCACGATGCTGAAGAACACGTCGAAGATGCGCTTGGCGACCGAATCCCAGTCGGCGATCGGCTTGTCGAAAATATCGAGCATCGGCACCTGGCCGACATGCGAATAGCTGCGCGGGCGAAACCTCAGATTGTTGGCATGTGCGGCAAGGCGAATGTCTGCCGGCAGGATCCAGAGCTTTTTCAGAAGTTCGAGGATGCGCTGTTCGGCGGAAAGCGGCAAGGCGATGATCAGCATGTCGATGCGGGTGAGGCGGGCGAAATCCACCAGTTCGGCGACGGTGCCGAGCTTGGGGTAACCGGCGATCATGCCCGGCGAGCGCCGCTCGTCGCGGTCATCGAAGATACCGCAGATGCGGATGTCGTTGTCGGTCTGCTGTTCGAGCGAGCGGATCAGATCCTTGGCCGGCTGGCCGCCGCCGACGATCACGGCCCGGCGCTCCATCGTACCGTTGCGCGCCCAACGACGGATCGAAAAGGCGATGAAGGCGCGCTCGGCAACGAGGAAGATCGCGCCGAGCACGTACCAGCTGGTAAACGAGAGCCGCGAGAAGGTGCCACCGGTCTTGAGCAAAAAGAGCACCAGCGTCATGGAGGCGAAGGCCAGCGTCCAGCAGCCGATGAGCCGGGGCAGGGCTCGGGCGGCGGACCTCAGTGTCGGAACCTGATATCCGTCGCAAAGCTGAAGGAATGCTACCGTCAGCGCCGAACCGCCTGCGATGAGCCCGCAATAGCCGAGCAATTCATCGAGCGGCGGCGCGACATAGAGCATGTGGATAGCATAGCCGATGGCAAACAGCGCGGTGAATTCGAACAGCCGCATCAGGCCGATGATCATGTTCGGAGAATAGGTATCGGTGCGGAATTGCGATGCGATACGGCGGGCGAGCGGATTGAGTTCGCGCTTCGGTTCGTCGTCGCGTTTCTCGCCGGGTGCAATCGTCCGGATCTCCGAAATCTTCTTGCGCAATGCGTCGGTGTCGAAAGCTTCCGGTTTGTCGATCTGGTTCATGGTATCCGCCCGGGCCGTTGTGTCCCTTCGGGATAGCAGAAAGCCCCTAAGAAACGCTTACGAGCGGCTCGGTGCAGGCTCCGTCCTGACGGCCGATTCCGGCACAAGCTGGTGGTAGAGCCGCATGATGCTGCCAGCCATCGTCGAGGCCGAGAAAGCCCCCTTGAAGGCGTCCGCTTCGGGCATCACTTTGGTCGCCCAATCGCGCTCGGTCATTGCCGCCGTCATGACGCTGGCGAGCGCCTGCGCGTCGTCCGGTGTCGCAAGGGCAGCGCTTTCAAAGCCGAGAACTTCCGGAATGCCGCCGACCCTCGAGGCGATCACCGGCTTGCGGGCGGCGAGCGCCTCAAGAACGATATAGGGCATGGATTCAGCGCGCGAAGGCACCACGACATTGCGGGTAAAGGCGAAGGCATCGCGTGCCTTCATCGCCGGCAGCATTTCGATGCGGCGGCCAAGACCGCGTTCCAGCATCATCTGTTCGTAGTCGGCTTTCTGCGGCCCATCGCCGATCATCATTGCCGACAGGGGTTTGCCGATGATCCGCTCGGTCCGTGCGAAGGCATCGACGAACAGGTCGGGTCCCTTCAGGTCGCGCAGCATGCCGATATAGAGGAAGTCCACGGCATCCGGACGGGCATAGACGGTTTCGAAATCGCGATCGTCGATGCCGTTGTAGATGAGTTCGCTGTGCGTGCGCGGCTTTCCGACCTTGGCCTCGTATGTCTTGCGCTCGAAATCGCAAACGAAGACGATCGCGTCCGTCAGGTATTCCTGAAGACGCTCGAGAAGAAACACCGCCTTCCCGGAAAACGTCCTGCTGTTGTAGTGCAGGCTGCCGCCATGCGGCGAATAGAGGCGGGCAACGCAATACCTGTTCACCCGCAAGGCTGAGCCGATGATCCGGGCCAGTGCGCCACCTTTGGCGCCGTGACCGTGCAGGATATCCGGCTTCAAACTTCTGATTTCCTTGTAGCTGCTCCAAAGTGCTGCCAGATCGGTTAGGCCGATGGACCGGCGGATCGGCAGGCGGACGAGACCGAGCGCCAGAAACGGCCTTATTTCGTCGAAAAGTGCGTCTTCATAGCTGCCTCCTGTCGTGCTGTCGCAGACGATACCAACTTCATGGCCCTGCCGAGCATGCGCTTCCGCCAGATCGCGTACATGGCGGAAAATCCCACCGATGGGCGACCGGAAACAATGGATGATGCGCAGCGGGCGGGGATCCGACATGGCTGTCAGAACAGCCGCTCGCGAACATAGATGGTGTCGCCGGCCATGATCGGGTCCGAGATCGAGACCCGGCCGGTGAGGATGCGTCCGTTGATCTTGCGGGTGACGTCGACATTCGCCTGATTGGCACGCGGCGAGTAACCGCCGGCAACTGCGATGGCGTTTTGTACCGTCATGCCCGGAACGTAGGAATATTGACCGGCCTGGCCGACTTCACCCATGATGAAGACGGAGCGGTAGCGGTCGACCTCGATCGTCACGTCGGGATCGCGCAGATAGCCTTCGCGCAGCTTGCTGGCGATCGTCTTTTCCATCTCGGGCAGGGTATGTCCACGCGACGGTACGGCGCCGATCAGCGGGAAGGCGACATAACCTGCCTGGTCGACCGTGTAGCTGCCGGTGAGGCCCGCCTGTTCGAAGACGCTGATGCGCAGCCTGTCGCCGCTGTCGACCCGATAGGGCTCGATCGTTGCCTGGTGGAACGCCTTGGGCGCGGGCTGATAGCTGCTGCACCCTGAAATTGCAAGGCACAGAGAGAGTGCGGCCAAGGCGGGGCCTGTTTTCAATCGTGCGGATGTCATTGGGCTCGCGCGCTCCAGAAACCATGTCATGCCCGATGTTATCAATCCGTTAGGGTTAATAGCCGGTAAAGGCGACGGAGAAATTCGCGCCAGACGGTACGTTTGACCACCCATGCAATCATTATGCTCCGGCTGTGCTCGTCCAAGTTTCATTAACCCTTGTGTTACCATGTTTGTTTACGGTGACGCGGAGTTGTGCAGGTTCGGGGTAAAGCGCATGTCGGGCGTCAACGACGGTCATCAGGATGTAGATATCGATCTCGGCGGGCTTTTCCGCGCCATCTGGCGGCGGCGGGGCCGGGTGCTCATGGCGACTGTCGCTTTTGCGGGTCTCGCTTTTGTCGGCGCCAACCTGATATCTCCCGAATACCAGGGCGAGACGCGCCTGCTGATCGAATCGCGCCAGGCCGAATTCAGCGGTGCCAATCAGGCCCAGCCGCAGACCGCCGACAGCCCGTTCGATGAATCCGGCATTTCCAGCCAGGTGCAGGTCCTGCGCTCGGCCGACCTGATCAAGCAGGTTGCCCGTGAAATGAAGCTCTATGACCTGCCGGAGTTCGATCCGACCGCAAATCCATCGGCGATCTCGGACGTGCTGGTGATGTTCGGTATCAAGAAGAACCCGCTCGACCTGCCGCCGGAAGAGCGGGTCCTGAAAGAATTCGAGAAGAAGCTGCAGGTCTACCAGGTGGAGAAATCGCGGGTGATCGCGGTGCAGTTCACCTCGGAAGACCCGAAGCTGGCCGCCACGATCCCGAATGCGATGGCCAAAGTCTTCCTGTCGCTGCAAAGCGGCGCCAAGCTCGATTCCAATTCCGAGGCCAGCCGTTGGCTCGAGCCGGAGATCGCCAATCTGCGCGAGAAGGTTCGCGACGCCGAGGAGAAGGTTGCCAATTACCGCGCGTCTTCCGATCTGCTGCTCACCGGCGAAACCGGCGGCACCTTCGCGACCAAGCAATTGAACGACATTTCCACAGAGCTTGCCCGCGTGCGTGGCGAGCGTGCCAATGCGGAAGCGCGGGCTGAAAACGTCCGCACGGCGCTCGCAAGCGGCCGCGCCGTCGATACGCTCAACGATGTCGTCGCTTCGCCGATGATCCAGCGCCTCAAGGAAACGGAATCCAACGTCCAGGGACAGATCGCCGACCTCTCGACGTCCCTTCTGGACGGACATCCGCGGCTGAAAGGCTTGAAGTCGCAGCTGCAGGGCATCCGCACGCAGATATTGACCGAAACGAAGAAAATCCTCGGCAGCCTCGAAAACGAGGCGAATGTCGCGCAATTGCGCGAGCGCCAGCTTGTCGGCCAGTTGAATACGCTCAAGGCGACGTCCGCCAAGGCGGGCGAAGACGAAGTCGGGTTGAGGGCCTTGGAGCGGGAAGCCACCGCGCAACGCCAGTTGCTGGAAACCTACCTTGCGCGCTACCGCGAAGCCACGTCGCGCAGCGGCGAGAATGCAGCACCTGCGGATGCGCGCATCATTTCTCAGGCCGTCGAGCCGACCGAGGTGAGTTTTCCGAAAGTGCTGCCGATCACCATCGTCGCCGCTTTCGCCAGCTTCCTCGTCAGCTGCGTGATCATCATGCTCTCCGAACTGTTCAGCGGCCGCGCCCTGCGTCCGGTCGGTCGTACGGATGAGAAAGATTTCGAAGAAGCCGTGCCGGAAATGCCGCCGGTGCGAGAGACCGTCTCGCGACCCCTGGCGGCAAAGGCTGTGCCTGTCATGGCGCAGGAACCCATCATTGCCCGTGAACCTGTCGTTCCGGAGCCTGCACCGGTCGAAGAGATCGAGCCGGACGAGGATGATTTCTCGATCGAATCCGTTGCCGACCATCTGTGTGTTGACGATGTTCGCGTCGCCATATCCGTTTCGCCGGCTGGCGATGAAGGTTCGGTGAATGCGGTGATGCTGACACGGCTGGTTGCCGAGGAGGGGCGCAAGATTGTTCTGATCGACCTGACCGGTTCAGCCTGCCCAACACGCCTGATGGCGCAGTCGGCCGATCTCGCCGGCATTACCAATCTGCTCGTCGGTGAGGTCCCCTTTACCGAAACGATCCATGCCGACCGCTTGTCGGATGCGCATATCATCCCGCAGGGCGATGCCGATCCCATCCTTGCCATGCGCGGCATCGAACGGCTGCAGATGATCATCGATGCCCTGTCGAACGCCTATGACACGGTGCTGGTCGAGTGTGGTCCAACTGATGTCAATGCGATCCGCAAGGTCACGCGGTCGCGGGATACGCAGATCATCATCTCGGCGCCAGCTGTTGCCAATGAGGAGATCATCAAGCTCATCACCGGTTTCGGCGAGGCAGGCTTTGGCGAAATCGTGCTGATGACGGGAACCGGTTATCCTCAACCGGGAAATACCGGCCGCCGCGCGGCGTAGAAATAGCCGTTATCTCAGTCGCCGTCGGTCTCTTGAGCAGCCGGGGCGCCGGTATGTTGCCGACGTTGGCGCAGGCGCTGAAGGAAAGCATAGGCCTTCTGGTTTTTCTTGATCGCGGCCTTCATCCGGACCACCGCCCTATGGGCAGACGCAGCCAGGCGTCCGCGCAGCGTCAATGGCAGGACGATATCGCGCTGGATGGTCTCGACCGTACACCAGGAACGCTTGTAGGCCTGATCGCCGATGCCGAAATCGAACAGCGTCACCCCTTCGGCATTGTATCTGCGGATCATCAGATAGAAGAGCAATTCGCCCGGGCTGGCGTCGGCCGCGATATCCTCGTCGATCGACCCGAACTGGCAGATGACATGATCGCCCTTGCGCGACAGCCCGGCGATGGCGACAATTCGGCCGTCCTGTTCGCCACGCAGGCGGATCGCGTTGAGTTCCAGCGGCTGACCTTCCACAGTCGGGTCCACGGCCGCAAGCGCGTGGAAGAAGGCCTGCGTCTCGTTATCCTGGAAAACGTTGGGGAGGCCGAGCGCCTTGAAGCGGACGGCTTTCTGCTCAAAGAAGAGGTCGAGTATCTGTCGACGCTCGTTTGGCGTTGTGGCTACAACGTGTTCGTAACCTCCGAGTGCCTCCAACCGCTTTTCCGAGACCCGAAATTTCTTGCGCCGCCGTTTGGCGTTGAGCTGGGCGAGTGTCGCTTCGAAATTGGCAAGAAGCGGCAGCTGGAAAGACGAATTCTGATTGCGGACCGCCGGAAGCGAAGCGAGCGGATGGCGTATCCCGTGCCAGTCGAAGGGCATCTTTTCCAGGGTCACGATATCAGCGACGCGCGACAGTTTCGCCGACAGGTCGGTGATCAGTGCCGCGGCCAGATGATCGCAGGTGAGCGGATCGAAATCGGCAGCGAAAAGTCCGGTATTGATATTGCTGTGCGGCGACCCGATGAACCGCGCCGTGCGGAAGAACCGGCCGCGCACCAGTTCGAGTGGCAGGATGAAGACTGTTTTCTGCCCAATGCTGCCGCGCACGAGCAGGAGCTGGCTGGCATGGGTCGCAGCCCAGGCGGCGCACCAGTCGAAGCCTTGATGCAAGGACGCAGCCGACGAAGCCTCCAGCGCACGCCAATCGGTTTCCAGCGTCTGCATGCTGACATGGACGGAGAGCTTCAGGTCTCTTGCGAGCGCAAGATCCTGCACCTTTTCCCGACGGCCATGCCAAACGCGGCGGCGAGCCTCGCTAACGGGCAACATGTTGAAGTCCACGTCGGTCATGATCGCTTGCTGTTCCGGGAACTGGATGACGTCTCATCTACCGCAAGCATGCCCTCATTTTCATTTAAATTGGACAGGTTGCGGACCGGCTCTCCCGGATTTTGTCAAATGCGGTTACTGAATGGATAAAGCGATGCGGGGAGTGGGCGGCTGAATGCCGGCAGGCAGGAAAACGCATGGAAGAGAGGTGCTGGCGATGGCCTCTTCGGCGCCGATATCGATGCGCTGGAAAACGCGCTTTAGTCGTCGATCCAGCCGCTGGCAAGCGCATTGGCCCATTCCTTGCGGCCGCGCTCGCGGGCAAGGTTAGACATCGCCATGTGATCGTAGCCAACGCGCCGGAAAGTGACATCCCAGCGACCGTTCAACTTCGACAGAACGGCATAGGAGGCATCGGGCGAGCCGGTTTCCACTTTGTGGAACACCGGTTCGTCGTCGTCATAACCCGGGCAACCGACGCTGCCGGGATTGACGACCAATCGGCCATCGCCAAGCTGGACAGCGCGTGGGATATGCGTATGGCCGCAGAGGATGACGGGAAATTCGATCCCCTTGGCGAAACCTTCGATACGCTGGCGTCCGGACAGGTGCACCACGCCATCGGCCGTCAGGTCCTCCAGCCAATAGGTGAGATCGTCCTGCGGCGTGCCGTGGCAGAGAAAGAGTTCCTGCCGGTGGACAAGCGTCGGCGGCAGGGCGCGCAACCAGTCGAGATGGTGCTGCTGTAGTTCCGCATGCGCCATGCTATCCGATATGCCCATCTGGGCCGGTTCCATGGAGACCAGCCAACGATCGTGATTGCCCCGGATCGAGGCGAAATCACGTCTCATCAGGATATCGGCCGTGCGGGCAGCATTGAGCGGGCCGCTCAGGTGATCGCCAAGATTGACCACGTCATCGATGCCCTGCGCCGCGATATCGGCAAGCACGGCTTCGAGCGCAAGATCGTTGCCGTGAATGTCGGCGATGACAGCGATTCTCATACGTCAATCCTTTGGCTTGGTTCAGCGCGGTTTAGCGGGCTTTTCCATCCACTTGATGACCAGCATGGCAGGCAGGACCCACAACAGGCCGGTAAAGAAGAAATAGCCCAGGTGCACCCACCAGGGCGAGGTGCCGAGAAGCAGTGAGGCAAAGGTGGTGGCCGCCAGCGCGTAGACGATGACGAGGATGACGATCAGGACGGTCCCGATCAATTTTCTGAGGCGTACTGGCATTGACGTCTTTCCGGTTGGCAGGTGCGCCCGGCATTTGGCCGCGACGGCATGCCGCAAAGGGGTAAGCCTTGTTTTGCATGCTGCTCTGGTGCAAATCAACGCTTTTGATGCGCAGGTCTTGAGACAAATCGCCTCCTTCAGGCGGTGCCTGTGCGTTTCGACAGTGGGGTCCTCGATGGCAAGCACGGATTTGGCAACGCAGCAGCGTCTTCTGAGCGAGATCGACACGGTCAGCCGCAATCGCGCCCAGATCAGGATCTGGCTGGGCATTGTCGTGCTGGCCCTGTTTGCGCTGGTGCTCGTCGGCGGAGCAACGCGGCTCACCGAATCCGGCCTCTCCATCACGCAATGGAAACCGATCCACGGCGTCATCCCGCCGCTCACCACCGCGGAGTGGCAGGAAGAGTTCGAACTCTACAAGCAGATCCCGCAATACGAGCAACTCAACAGCGGCATGACCGTCGAAGGCTTCAAGACCATCTTCTGGTGGGAATGGGCGCACCGCCTGCTGGCGCGCTCCATCGGCCTGATCTTCGCCCTGCCGCTGGCCTTTTTCTGGATCCGGGGGCAGTTCGAGCCACGTCTGAAATTGCCGCTGATCGGCCTCCTGGCACTTGGCGGATTTCAGGGCTTCATCGGCTGGTGGATGGTATCGTCGGGCTTGGCGGACCGCACCGAAGTCAGCCAGTACCGGCTCGCAACCCATCTCGTCATCGCCTGTCTGATCTTCATCTCTTGCATCTGGATCGGCCGTGGGCTTGCGCCGCATGCAGACGATCCTGCGCCGACGAAAAGCTCGAAAAAGATGGCAGCCATCATCGCCTGCATGGCACTGTTCCAGATCTATCTCGGCGCGCTTGTTGCCGGCCTTGATGCTGGCCTGAGCTATAATACCTGGCCGCTGATGGATGGTTCTCTTGTTCCGGGCGACCTATTCATCCAGCAGCCCGCCTGGCTCAATCTGTTCGAAAATCCGAAGACAGTGCAGTTCGTTCACCGCATCGGCGCTTACGTCCTCTTCGCCTTCGTGCTGATGCACATGATCGCCTCGCTGCGCAACGCGCCGGAGACGACGCATGCAAGGCGCTCGGTGTTGCTCTTCGTGCTGGTGACGATCCAGGCGATCATCGGCATCACGACGCTGCTGCTGCAGGTGCCGGTCGGTTGGGGCGTGGCGCATCAGGGGGGCGCGCTCGTCGTACTTGGCTTTGCTATCGCCCACTGGCGCGCCTTCGTCGGCGAATATCCGCGGCCGCTGGCGATCGAAGTCAGGGATTGATCAGCGCAGGAGCGTGTCGAGCGCGGGCATGCCGAGCACGGCGGACGCGCCGATCAGCACATAGCAGATGATCCGAAATGTCGATGCTTTGGCAAGGCCGAACAGGCGCGAACCGATGTAAAGGCCGCCAGCATAGAGCGGCAGGATGACGAGCGTCAGCGCAAACACTGCCTCGACGAACAGGCCGCCGATCAGATAGGCGACGGCCGTCAGCGCCGAGGAGATCACGAAATAGAGCATGAGGTTCGAGCGGATGACGGCTGCATCGTTGGCGCCGCTCAGCCAATAGGCGACCACCGGCGGTCCACCGAGTTGGGCGGCGCCGCTGAAAATGCCGGCAATTGCGCCAACGCCCGTCGTCAGCGGTGCGCGCGGCTGGCCGTGATAACGCCAGCCGGAAACCAGCAGCATGAGAAGAAGCGAGGCGACGATGGTGATCGCCCAGCGCAGGATGAGCGGATCTGCCAGCGCCAGCGCCGCCGTGCCCAGCGGCACGCCGATCAGGGCACCGGATGCCATGGTGAAGACCTCGCGCCGGTTGGCCGCGCGCCATGCGGCTGGCAGCATGCCGGCAGCCGCAATCGTGTCGATCACCAGCAGAACCGGCGAAATGATTTTTGGGCCGACGATGGAACCTCCGACCGGAATGAGGATGAGGGCGGCGCCGAAGCCGGAGAAGCCGCGTGCCATGCCGGCGATGAAAGTGCAGATCAGCAGCGGATAGAGGCCGTGCTCGGGCAATGAGGCTGCAACCCTTGCAATCAGGGTTGCGAAGAAACCGGTAACGCCCATGTCAGGTCAGTGCCTCTCCGCCTTGGCGGTCGGATTTCAGGGGCGGGAGATCGCCCTTGGAAGAATTACTGTTTCAGGCCGAGAGCATGAGGTCCATGTTCTGCACTGCCGCACCCGAGGCACCCTTGCCGAGATTGTCGAGCAGGGCGACGAGATTGACCTGTTCGCCACCCTTCGAGCCGAAGACGAAGAGTTTCATCGTGTCCTTGCCGGCAAGTTCGACTGCGTCGACACGGGCCATCTTCGCGCTTTCTTCCAACGGAACGACTTCCACGATCGACTGGCCAGCATAGTGGGCAACAAGGGCCGCGTGGATGGTTTCGAGCGTTGCACCATCCTTCAACTGATCGATGAACAGCGGCACCTGAACAATCATGCCCTGCGGGAAGCGGCCAACAGAAGGGGAGAAGATCGGCGCACGATCGAGCAGGCCGTGGGTCTGCATTTCCGGCACATGCTTGTGCTTGAGCGTCAGGCCGTAGAGGAAATTCGGCGAATCTATGTGATCCGGATTGGCCGGGTCTTCCATCTGCGCGATCATCTGCTTGCCGCCGCCGGTATAGCCGGAAACGGCATTGACCGTCACAGGATAGTTTTCCGGCAGGATGCCGGCCTGCCGCAGCGGCCGGATGAGGCCGATGGCGCCTGTCGGGTAGCAACCGGGATTGGCGACGAGACGGGCGTCACGAATCTTGCCGGCCTGCGCGGTATCCATTTCGGCGAAACCATAGGCCCAGTCCGACGCGATGCGGTGCGCCGTCGATGTGTCGATGATCCGCACCTTGTTGTTGCCTTCGAGCATGGCGACGGCCTGCTTGGAGGCATCGTCGGGCAGGCACAGGATGGCGACATCAGCGCTGTTCAGGAGATCCTCGCGAATGGCGGCGTTGCGGCGTTCTGCCTCCGGAATGGAGAGCAGTTCCACATCCAAACGGCCTGCCATGCGAGTGCGGATCTGCAGCCCGGTGGTGCCGTGTTCGCCATCGATGAAGATCTTCGGTTTCATGGTTTTGTCCTGTCCTGCCAATTGATTAGCCGTTGTTTCGGAATCAGTTTGGCATGAAATTGAATCAGTTTGACAACAGCCTCAGCCGCGCCGTTCCGCCAGCTGCTCGGCATGAAGGCCGAGCATATACATCGCGATGGTGGAGCCCGCAATGGCGGTGATATCGGCATGGTCATAGGCGGGCGCCACCTCGACCACATCGGCGCCCTTGATGGTGAGAGCACCGAGCTTGCGGATTACCGACAGGATTTTCGCCGAGGATGGCCCGCCGGAAACCGGCGTGCCGGTGCCGGGCGCATAGGCCGGGTCGAGGCAATCGATATCGAAGGTGAGATAGGCTGGGCGGTCGCGGACATGGTGAAGGATGGCATCGGCGATCTCGCCCGCACTCATCTCCTCGATATCATAGCCATAGAGAATGCGGATGCCGCAATCGTCGGGCGCATGCGTACGGATGCCAAGCTGGATCGAACTTGCCGTGTCGATCAACCCCTCGCGGGCAGCGCGGCCGACAAAAGAGCCATGGTCGATGCGGCCTTTCTCGTCGGCCCATGTGTCCTGATGCGCGTCGAACTGGACAAGGGAGAGGGGGCCATGGACGGCAGCGTGAGCTCTGAGAAGCGGCAGCGTGACGAAATGATCGCCGCCGAGCGTCAGGAGGAAGGCGCCGCTCTTCAGGATCTTGGCCGCTTCGCGCTCGATGGTCGCCGGCGTCTTGCCATGGTTGCCATAGTCGAGCAGGCAATCGCCATAGTCGATCGTTGCCATGTCCTCAAACAGATCACGTTCGAACGGATATTGCGGATCATTGTCGAAGATGGCCGACGCCCGGCGGATGGCCTGAGGCCCGAAGCGCGCGCCGGGGCGATTGGATGTCGCGGCATCGAAGGGGATGCCCCAGACGACCGCATCGACGCCCTTCAGGCTCTTTGTATATTTCCGCCGCATGAAAGACAGGATGCCGGCATGGGTCGGGTCGGTCGCAGCGCTCTTCAGAGATGTGGCGGTGATCGCGTGGTCTATCGTTTTGTTGGCCATGATCGTCTCGTTTGTTGCGTGACGAGACGTTGGACAATCGGCCGAAGGAAGGCAAGACCTCGATCACGGCCGCCGCCGGATAATCACTATTTCACGAGGCCTTGGCTTCGAACGTTGGCGCAAAATCACCCAGCGACTTCGCCTTCAGGATCATGCCCTCGATATCCTGTGCGACGATCGCTTCGAGGTCGGCAAAGCTGTCGATGACGTAGTAGATCGGCTGGACGATATCGATCCGGTAAGGCGTCCGGAGCACGCTCAACAGATCGAAGGGCCGGAACTCGCACTCTGTGCCTTCCATTGCGGCTTTCGCTTCGTTGGGCGAGGAGACGATGCCCGCACCGAAGCAGCGCCGGCCTTCCGGCGTGTTGATCAGGCCGAATTCAACCGTGAACCAGAAAATGCGGAAGAGGTGCCAGGAATAACCTTTGCCGAGGCGGACGGCCGTTTCGCCGAAGTGCCGGACGAAATTGGCGTAACTCTGGTTGGTGAGCAGCGGGCAATGGCCGAAGACCTCGTGGAACAGATCCGGTTCCTCGATATAGTCGATATGTTCGCGGCGGCGCAGGAAGGTTGCGAGCGGGAATTTGCCTTGCGACAGAAGTTCGTAAAAGCGCGACGGTGGAATGAGCGCGGGCACGCCTTCGACGCCGAAGCCGGTGGTTTCGTTCAGCCGCCGGTTGACGTCGAGCAGTTGCGGAACCTTGTCCGCCTTGAGACCGAGGGTTTTGACGCCATCCAGATATTCGCGGCAGGCCATATTGGCCAGCAGCTTCATCTGGCGCTGATAGAGTTCGCCCCAGATTGCATCTTCTTCGGCGGTATAGGGATAGACCCCGTCCGGACCTGGCAGTTTGGCTGTGTAGCTGCTTTCCTTGGTCATGCTCTGATCCTCCCAGGCACTGCAACATTCCCCGCAATTATACTTCCGAAACGGCGGATTTTTCTTTCTTTCCTGCTGGTCTTCGCCATAATATTGGTAGGATTTTTCGGAGATTATGCAGATTATGAAAGAATCTGGGAATTTTCATCGCAAGCTTTTGCAGCTCGTCCAGGCTGATGGCAGCCTGTCGCTGGCCGAATTGGCAGAGAAAGCAGGCATGTCGCAGAGTTCGGCCTGGCGGAAGATCCAGGAGCTGGAAGCGGATGGCGTCATCCGCAAGCGCGTCACGCTGCTCGATCCCGGAAAGCTCGATCTCAAGCTCTGCGTCATCGCGCATGTGACGCTGGAGGATCACCACGAGGAGGCGGTCGCGTCTTTCGCATCGGTGGTGCTGGAACGCCCGGAGATCATGGAATGCTACGCACTCTCCGGCGCCTTCGACTACATGCTGAAGATCCGGGCGAGGGACGTCGAAAGCTACGAGGCGTTCATGACCCGGTACCTGATGCGCAATCCGCATGTGCGCACGGTGGTTTCGAGCTTCGTGCTGCGGGAGCTGAAATTTTCGACGGAGTTGCCCATCTAACGCATATCGCCCGAAAGGGGGCAGCGGTTTTGGGGCAACGATATGAGCAAATAAGCCAAAGAAAAAGGCGGGACAAAGCCCGCCTTTTCCAAATCGAAATTCCGGAAACGATTAACGCTTCGAAAACTGGAACGAACGGCGGGCCTTGGCCTTACCGTACTTCTTACGCTCGACGACGCGGCTGTCGCGGGTCAGGAAGCCACCCTTCTTCAGGACCGAGCGCAGGCCCGGTTCGAAGTAGGTGAGGGCCTTCGAGATGCCGTGACGAACGGCACCGGCCTGGCCGGAAAGACCGCCGCCTGCAACCGTTGCGTCGATGTCGAACTGACCGTCACGGGCAGCAGCGACGATCGGCTGGCGCAGGATCATCTGCAGAACCGGACGGGCGAAGTAGTTAGCGAATTCCTTGCCGTTGACGGTGATCTTGCCGGAGCCCGGCTTGACCCAAACGCGGGCGACGGCGTTCTTGCGCTTGCCGGTCGCATAGGAGCGGCCCTGGGCGTCAACTTTCTTGACATGAACCGGAGCCGAAGCTTCCGAAGTCGTGCCGAGGTCTTTCAGAGAAGAGAGATCAGCCACGATTAGGCGCTCCTTGTGTTCTTGGCATTCAGCTTGGCGACGTCGAGGACGGCCGGCTGCTGTGCTTCATGCGGATGGTTGGTACCGGCGTAAACGCGCAGGTTCTTCATCTGGCGACGGCCGAGCGGGCCGCGCGGAACCATGCGCTCGACAGCCTTCTCGAGAACGCGCTCCGGGAAGCGGCCTTCGATGATCTGGCGCGCGGTGCGCTCCTTGATGCCGCCCGGGTAACCGGTGTGCCAGTAGTACTTCTTGTCGGTGTACTTCTTGCCGGTGAGGACAGCCTTCTCGGCGTTGATCACGATGACATTGTCACCATCGTCAACGTGAGGAGTGTAAGTTGCCTTGTGCTTGCCGCGCAGGATGTTGGCGATGATAGTGGCGACGCGGCCGACAACGAGGCCTTCGGCATCGATGAGGATCCACTTCTTCTCCACCTCTGCAGGCTTCTGAACGAAGGTTGACATGTTAAAACTCTTTCGTTTGAACCCGATACGTTGCCGCCGGGCGTTTCTTGTTGCTTGAATTGGCAGGCGTAAAGCCAGCCAAAAATGAAAGCGGCCCCAGGGGACCGCGATCTGGTGCGGCTTATACGCAAAGGATGAAATGCGGTCAAGATCACTGTTTTATGCGGCCTGAAAAAATATATATAAAAAACAATTAGTTAGATATGGGGTATTTGGATACCGCAATTTATCGTGGCGGAATCGAATAGGTGGCCGTGGCGTGAGCGACCAGCTCGTCGCTATCAAGCTCTGAAATCGCGGCATCGAGCACGGCCAGCCGCTTGCCGAGTTTCAGGATTCTGCAGGTGCATTGCAGCGGCCCGAGCTTGGGTTTTCGCAGGAAATTGATGTTGAGATTGGTGGTGACGGCGAGCGCCACCGGGCCGATATGGGCAAGCAGCGTGATATAGGCCGTGACGTCGGCGAGCGCAAAAAGCGTCGGCCCCGAGACCGTGCCGCCGGGGCGCAGGTGTTTTTCCTGCGGATCGAGCCGCATCGTGGTAAAGCCTGGCCCCGTCGCCATAACCTCGAAAATCTTGCCATCGGTATGCACCTCGGAAAAATCCGTTTCGAGGAAACGGTTGAGGTCATCGACGGTCAGGATCGGTTCCAGCGGCATGGCTCACTCCCAGAATGCCTGTCTGCTTTACAGAGCGGTGGCGGGCATGGGCAAGCCGGAAGAAAGTCTTAAGGACTTAGCCAGCGCTTGAAACACTGGTTGCAGCGGCGTACCAAGCGCTGATCCGGATAAGCACGACAAGAGATGAGACAGAGGAGCAAAGACATGGCGGACGTAGTTCCCTTGCACAAGGAGGAACCCCGCGGCTTGGTGCTGCGCGAGGTTTCCGGCAATGTGCTGCGGCTGACGCTGAAGAATCCTCCGGCAAACACGCTGTCGGTCGCGCTGATGGAAGCGCTGTCCGCTGAACTCGATACCGCCGCCAAATCCGCTGACATCCGGGTCGTGATCCTTGCGGCTTCCGGCGCGCTGTTCTCGGCGGGGCACGATCTGAAAGAACTGACGGCGCACCGCGCCGACGAAGACCAAGGACGGGCATTCTTTGAAAAGTCGGTGCGGCTCTGTGCCGACCTGATGCTGAAGATCAATCACCTGCCGCAGCCGGTTATCGCCGAGATCGACGGTCTGGCGACGGCGGCGGGCTGCCAGCTCGTGGCAAGCTGCGATCTGGCGATCTGCACTGACAGCTCGACCTTCTGCACGCCCGGCGTCAATATCGGCCTGTTCTGCTCGACGCCGATGGTCGCCATATCGCGCGCCGCACATCCCAAGCAGGCGATGGAAATGCTGTTGACGGGAGAAACCATCGACGCATCGACCGCCAAGGACTTCGGCCTCGTCAACCGCATCGTGCCTAAACAATACCTGCAGCAGGTGGTCAACAAATACGCCGCCGTCATTGCGTCGAAATCACCGCAGGCGCTGCGGATCGGCAAGCGGGCGTTTTACGCTCAGGCCGAAATGAGTATCACTGAAGCATATGATTTCGCCACGGATGTCATGGTGGAGAACATGCTCAAGAGCGATGCCGAAGAGGGGATCGATGCCGTTCTCGGCAAGCGGATGCCGGAGTGGAGGCAAGACTAGGCCGTGAACCCATAAGTGCTTGATGACTGCGTTGGGTGGAAACCGTCATGCAATTCGGCTAGTCGTAGTCCATGCCTAATTTTGTAGAACTACAGCTCGGCCAAGGTTGGGTTGCCGAGCCAAATGCGCCAGAGCCTCAGGTTTCAGTTGCGGGCTCCTCGGTCAACGTCTGTTTCCGCTCGTATAGGTCCGTGCTAGACAAAAAACCGTCGGGTATTCTCAGGGCTTTGAACCTATTTTCGAAGACCGGTCCGAAGTTTGATGAGACATGGGGCACTCTAAGCTTCATTGGTTGCAGCCGGTGGCGCTGGGACGACACCAACGATCATGAATGGTATGACGACACCAACGATCATGAATGGTATAAGGTAGATGGCCATGGTCGCTACAGTGGCATAGCTCCGCGTTGGGGCGAGTTCTATGAGTTAGTTGGCCACGACCCGATCCGCGATGCCGTGCCTTGGGAGACAATCCGGGCAGACACCGCTAACTCCCGACATTTCCTCTATTATTTTCGCGACGAAACGCTTGAGTTCATGGCCGAGGAGTGGTCGTTCATCCCTAGCCTGACGGTCTAATTTTCCGTTCGTTTGGCGCTGAGACTTTCCTGTCGTAGCGGAACCTGATTCAGATTCCAGGATGAGCCGCTATGATCTGACCGACTTTGAATGGCGCGTAATTGCGCCGCTCCTACCTAACAAGCCGCGAGGCGTGCCGCGCGTCGATGACCGACGGGTGCTGAACGGCATCTTTTGGGTTCTTCGATCCGGAGCCCCTTGGCGTGATGCCCCCGAACGATATGGACCATATACGACATGCTATAATCGTTTCAGGCGCTGGACGATGGCTGGAATTTGGGACAGATTGATGGACGCTGTCACGCGCCCGTCGGATGATGGCATCACGATGATCGACGGCACTTCAATTCGGGTACATCATTTAGCGGCAACGCTCCGGGTGGATCATCAGGATCGCTGCTTTGGGCGAAGTCGGGGTGGTCTTACCACGAAAATCCATGCCGTCACCGGTGGAAAAGGGCTGCCAATCAAGATTGCCATCACACCCGGTCACGCCCATGACCTAACGGCAGCGAGCGAACTGCTCGATGATCTTCCCTTGGGTGCGATGCTTCTTGCAGACAAAGCTTACGACGCCGATTGGCTCCGCGCAAAGTTGAGAACCAGACGCTCTTGGGCAAACATCCCACCAAAATCCAACCGGAAGAGACCGCTCGTCTTTAGTCCATGGCTATACAAGAAGCGAAACCTCATCGAACGCTTCTTCAGTAAACAGAAATGTTACCGACGATTGCAACCCTTTATGACAAATTGGGCATGACCTTTCTGGCGATGACCAAGCTGGCTTGTGTTCGTCTCACTCTCCGCCATAACGAGTCCACGGCCTAGATGCTGGCTATCTGCGCTCAAGCCAGCTTCAGCATCAGCGCCCCGAGCGCGATCAGGCAGGCGGCGGCGATGCGGAAGATGCTGACGCGTTCCTTGAGGAAGACGATGGAAATGACGATGGCGAAGAGGATCGAGGTCTCGCGCAGGGCCGCGACCGTTGCGACCGGTGCTTTCGTCATCGCCCAGAGCGCTAGGCCGTAGGCGCCGATCGAGCCGCCGCCGCCGATCAGGCCGCGCCACCATTGATGGCGGACATGGCGCAGGACGGGCTTGACGCCGCGTGTCACGAAGGCCCAGGAAAACAGCAACACCGGTGGCAGCAGCGCCATCCAGAGCGTGTAGGAGATGGGGTTGAGAGCCAGCCGCGCGCCGATGCCGTCGACATAGGTATAACTGGCGATCACCACGGCGTTGGCGAGTGCGAGCAGGATCGCATGCTTGCCGCCTTTGCGCGCCTCGAAGGCGAGCGTCAGCACGCCGGTCGAGATCGTCAGCACGCCGGCAATCGCGCCGCTGGAGAGATTTTCCCCGATAATGGCGCCACTCGTTGCGGCCACCAGCAGTGGTGCTACGCCGCGCATCAGAGGATAGACGAGGCCAATGTCGCCGGCCCGGTAGGCGGCGGCAACAAGCTGGAAATAGGCGAACTGGAACAGAGCCGAGACCAGGATGAAGGGCCAGGCGTCCGGATGCGGCAAGGGCATGAAGGGCAGGAACGGCAGGGCAACGACAGCGGCACCGAGCGCGATCATCGCGGCATCCAGCGACTTCTCCGAACCGGCCTTGACCAGCGCGTTCCAGGTCGCATGCAGAAGCGCCCCGAACAGAACGAGAGCGATGACGTCAAGAGGCACGGGAAACCTTCGGAAGATGCGAGGAAAACGGCGTAATAGCTGCGTTTCTGGAGTGGAGATTCATGAAAAGCAATCCGATTCTGACAAAAGGTCAGATTTGGCCACGAGGCAGTCTCCGGAATTCCGGACGGCCCCCGACGTGATTGGTTGACAGAGGATGCTGCTGTCCCAATTATCTCGCCAACGATTGTGCAGCGCGGAATTCGACGATGAACCATGACGTGTACCCAGACTACTATCTGTCCGACATTCTGCGCTCGACGAAAACCATTGCCCTGGTCGGTGCATCGCCCAATACCGAGCGGCCAAGCCATCGCGTCATGGCGTTCCTTTTGCGCAAGGGCTACACGGTTTTTCCGGTCAATCCGGGCCAGACCGGCAAGGAAATCCACGGGCAGAAAGTCTATGCCCGGCTCGCCGATGTTCCTGAGCCGATCGACATGGTCGATGTGTTTCGTGCGGCGAACGCGCTTCCCGCACTGGTCGATGAAATTCTTGCGCTGAAAGTGCGTCCGAAAGTCATCTGGGGACAATTGTCGGTCCGTGATGATGAAGCAGCGGCAAAAGCCGAGGAGAACGGCATCCAGGTGGTGATGGATCGCTGTCCGGCGATCGAATATCCGCGGCTGGTCGGCTGATCTTTCTTCCTGCCCCGAAAATCCAGTTTGGAATTCCCTACTCGCCCGGCGTGCAAATCGGGCAAAACAGTCTTTGACCGCACGGTGCCGCCTCTGAAATAGTGCGCCGAATTTGATCGAGGGAGGACACGCCGTTGAAGAACAATCCAGGTTTCAATACGCTCGCCATTCATGCAGGAGCACAGCCCGATCCGACCACCGGAGCCCGGGCGACGCCGATCTACCAGACGACGAGCTTCGTCTTCAACGATGCTGATCACGCCGCTTCGCTGTTCGGCCTGCAGGCATTCGGCAACATCTACACCCGCATCATGAACCCGACGCAGGCCGTGCTCGAGGAACGCGTGGCAGCGCTCGAAGGCGGCACGGCGGCACTGGCGGTCGCCTCCGGTCATGCGGCACAACTGCTGGTCTTCCATGCCATCATGAGCCCCGGCGACAATTTCCTCGCCGCACGGCAGCTCTATGGTGGTTCGGTCAACCAGTTCGGCAATGCCTTCAAGTCCTTCGACTGGCAGGTCCGCTGGGTCGATACGGCGGATATTGCATCCTTCGAAAGCCAGATCGACGAGCGCACCAAGGCGATCTTCATCGAGAGCCTTGCCAATCCCGGTGGCACTTTTGTCGATATTGCAGCGATTTCTGAGGTCGCCAAGAAGCACGGCTTGCCCCTGATCGTCGACAACACCATGGCGACGCCCTATCTGATCCGGCCGATCGAGCACGGTGCCGATATCATCGTGCATTCGCTGACCAAGTTCATGGGCGGCCACGGCAATTCGATGGGCGGCGTGATTGTCGATGGCGGCACGTTCGACTGGTCGAAATCCGGCAAGTATCCGATCCTGTCCGAGCCGCGCCCGGAATATGCCGGCATGGTGCTGCATGCGACCTTCGGCAACTTCGCCTTCGCTATCGCCTGCCGGGTACTGGGCCTGCGCGATTTCGGACCGGCCATTTCGCCGTTCAACGCTTTCCTGCTGCTGACCGGCATCGAGACACTGCCGCTTCGGATGCAGCGCCATTGCGACAATGCGCTTGCCGTCGCCACGTGGTTGAGCACGCATGACAAGGTTGCCTGGGTCAAATATGCGGGCCTGGAGAGCGACGCCAATCATGCGCTTCAGCAGAAATACTCCTCGAAAGGCGCCGGCGCGGTCTTCACCTTCGGCTTGAAGGACGGCTATGAGGCCGGAAAACGCTTTGTTGAAGGACTGGAAATGTTTTCGCATCTCGCCAATATCGGCGATACGCGCTCGCTCGTCATCCATCCGGCGTCCACGACCCATCGGCAGTTGACACCGGAGCAGCAGACGGCGGCCGGTGCAGGCCCGGAGGTCGTTCGCCTGTCGGTCGGCATCGAGGATGTCGCCGACATCATCGCCGATCTGGAGCAATCGCTGGCGAAAGCCTGACGCCAATACGGGATGGCTGACTTTTCGGCCGTCCCTCTTTTCCTGCGGAGCTTGCATGACCCACGCGCTGACATTCGATCCGACGGCTCTCGAACCTGAAGTGGGCGCGCCGGCACCCGATCGTCTGATCTCTGGCACACCAAAATTCCGCACATGGAATTTCGAGGAAGCCGAAGGCGGCATTTACGCAGGAATCTGGGAGGCGACACCGGGGAAATGGCGCATCGTCTATGACGAATGGGAGTATTTCCACATCCTATCCGGCGTCTCGATCGTCACCGAAGATGGTGGCGCCGAAACGCATCTGAAGGCCGGCGACAGCATGATCCTCAGACCTGGCTTCAAGGGAAGCTGGGAAGTGATTGAAACGACTCGCAAGGACTATGTCATTCGGCTTTAGGCGGAGCGCCGAGGCTTGCCAAAAACTGCCGAAAAGCACAGTCTGGCGTAAATGAGGCTGCTGTCCGGCAGGTGCCGACCGGCTGGATTGCCGAATAAACCGGGAAGGTCGTGTCAGATGCAGTCGGCCGCTCGCGACCACGCCCTCATTTGCCGGGGCTGTTGGGACCAGATGCACATGCCGATCCCCATCCGGGGTCCGCTGGCAGTTCCGTTTCGCGTTTGCGGCATCACGCGGAGCAAGATGAACCCAAACATCTGCACGATTTGCGAACGGTCTTTTCGCTACGTCAAAAAGCAGCGGCACATTTCCGCCACCGCCACGATCGTGTTTGCCGACATCCGTGGCTATACCCATTTGTCCGAACGGATGGACGCCGTCACTTTAAGCGACATCGTCAGCGCTTTTCAGGACCAATGCGCTGAGGCCATCTGGGCTCACGACGGGATCGTCAACAAACAGATGGGTGACGGGTTGATGGCGATCTTCAATTTTCCGATCAAAATTGAGCGCCATGCCGAGGCAGCAATAGCCGCGGCCATCGACATTCAGCGGCGCTGTGCTTCGGTGCTTGAGGAAATGAAGGCGCGCGGTGCAGCGCTACCGATCGATGCGCTCGGCGTGGGGGTGGGCGTTCACACCGGTCAAGTCGAAATTGGGGAATTCTCAACCTTCCGCAGCGACTTCACGGCGATTGGCGGCACGGTGAACCTGACCGCCAGGCTTGAATCCCAAGCGGCAGCGGGCGAGATCCTGGTTTCAGCCGAAACTGCGGCGGAGGCGCAGGATCTTATGGCCTCCGCTGCTTCGCGGCTGCTCGTGCTCAAGGGCATCGAGCATCCCGTGCTGGCCCATGTTCTGTCTTCGGGTCACTGACCGCGCGTGGCGCTCCTCTACCATTCCAATTCCAGCCGCTCCAATCCATGGAAATGATAGCTGTCCTTGACCTGCGGCTCGCCTTTCAGCCGTAGTCCTGGCAGGCGTTCGAAAAGGATCGGCAGCGACAGTTTCAGTTCCAGCCTTGCGAGCGGCGCGCCGATACAGAAATGCAGGCCGGCGCCGAAGGAAACATGGGCGCTTTCGTTGCGGTCGGGACGGAAGGTGAGGGGATCGGAGAATTTCTTCGGATCGACATTGGCAGCTGCGAGCAACAGGCCGATCTTGTCGCCCTTTTTCAGCCGGATGCCGTCGTCGAGTTCGATATCGGAGAGCGCGTAGCGCTGGAAAACGTGAAGCGGCGCTGCGTAGCGCATACATTCCTCTATCGTCCGCTCGGCGGCAGCGTCATTGGAGAACGCCAGCTCGGCGGACGTGCCGGTTTCGAGCAAGACGCGCACGGCGTTGCCAAGCTGGTGCACCGTCGCCTCGTGGCCGGCATTGAGCAGAAGCACCGCCGTCGAGATGAGCTCGTTGTCGGACAGCCGCTCGCCGTCTTTCTCGGTCGTGATCATGTGTGTGAGCAGATCATCGGAAGGGTTGTCGCGCTTCCAGTCTATGATGCTCTTCAGATAATCGCTGAACTCGGCGGATGCCTGATTGGCGTCGAGTTCGGTCTCAAGTGTCGGGTTGAACATGTACATGAGCACCATGCGGTGCGACCAGTCGAGCAGCTTTGGCGCCATATCCACCGGCACGCCGAGCATGCGGGCGATCACAGTGACGGGGATGATTTCGGCATAGGTTTTGAGAAGCTCGACCTCGCCGTCCTTCTCAAAGCCGTCGATGAGCGAATGGGAAAGCGCGGCGATTTCAGGCTTCAGCTGCTCGATCTGGCGCGAGACGAAGGCGCGGTTGACCAGCGTGCGAAGCCGTGTATGCGCCGGAGGTTCGAGTTCGAGCAGCGAATAGGCCTCCAGCCGGTCGAAATCCTCAAGGTGCGACTTCGGTTCCGGCAAGCCAAGTTCCTCGCGGGTCGCCACATGCAGGATCTGCCGGCCGAAGCGGCGGTCGCGCAAGAGGCCGTTCACCTGATCATAGCCCGCGAAATACCATTGCTGCCTTTCTTCCCAGAAGAATGCCGGACATTGATCGTGTAGTTCGGCGTAGGAGACCAGCGGGTTCTTGTAGAAGGCGGGATCACGGACGTCGATGCTGACGTTTCGGGTCGAGGGAGTGACGGATATGGCAGAGGGTGCGGGCATTTGGCATTCTCGCTGGATGAAACGATGTGAGTAGGTTTTCGATCTAGTGCGGATGCGTCATGGTCGACAAGGAGATTGTCATGCCCGTGCCAGATTTTGCCATCTGGAAAATCGCAGCGCAGACGTCGGAAAAGCGCTCATTTGCCGGATGCTGCCTTGCCTTGCAGTGGGACATGTCTATTTCATGGGCGATGAACCGCAACGACCAGAGAGAGACGATGGCTCGATCGCATACCAGCCTGTCAGCGGGCATTCTGGCCGCCATCCGCGGGAAGCGGGTCTCGCTTGCGGGCAGGGACCCGGCAGGCGAGCGCGGCGACACCGTCATCGCCTCCTATAACATCCACAAATGCGTCGGCACCGACAGCCGCTTCGATCCCGGTCGCACCACCGAAGTGATCAGCGAAATCGGCGCCGATATCATCGCCCTCCAGGAGGCCGACCAGCGTTTCGGCGAGCGGGCAGGCTTGCTCGACCTTGAACGGCTGCACCGCGATTGTCACCTGATCGCAGTGCCGATCGCCGCCTTTTCCGCAAAAGGACATGGCTGGCACGGCAATGTGCTGCTTTTGCGCGAGGGCGCCGTTGCCAAGGTTCATCAGTTGAAACTGCCCGGCGTCGAGCCACGTGGCGCGCTTGTCGTCGATCTCGACTTGAAGGCAGGGCCATTGAGGATCATTGCCGCTCATTTCGGCCTGCTCAGGCATTCCCGTGCCCGGCAGGCGGAGGCGATCATCGCGGCCATCAGCGAAGCAGAGGAACGGCCGACGCTGTTGATCGGCGATCTCAACGAGTGGCGGACGGGTCGCCGATCGGCGCTGAGTTACCTCAGCCCTGTCTTTGATCATGCCGCAACGGCGGTGCCGAGCTTCCCCTCGCGGTTTCCGCTTCTGGCGCTCGACCGCGTGATGGGGAGCCCGCACAATCTGGTCACCGCTGTCGAGGTACACAATACGCCACTCGCCCGCGTGGCTTCGGATCATCTGCCGATCAAGGCCTATATTGATCTCAAGGCTGCGCTCGGCGGTGGCGGAAATCTGATCGAAGCGGTTTCCGCCGCTCGACCCTGACGGACAGGTCGTCGTTTCATGCGCGCCTACATCGTCGCCCTGTCCATTTTTGTGTCCGGTCTGTTTGCGCTGATCGCGGTCTATGCCTATGGCCGCTTCGGGCGGCGATTACAGGGGCCTGCATCGAACGCCTTGCGGCCGGAAAGCGATCAAACGGAGCTCGACCGGTTGGCGGCGCCCCTGCTTGACGAGCATGAAGGTCTCAACGGCATTTCGCTGATCTCCGACAACATGGCCGCCTTTGCACTCAGGGCTGTGTCGGCGCGCAAGGCCGGACGCAGCCTCGACCTGCAATATTACTACTGGAAGAACGACCTGACCGGGCGGATGCTGACGCGTGAGGTACTGGCCGCGGCCGATCGCGGCGTTCGGGTGCGCCTGCTGCTTGATGATATCAATGCCGGTCTGCATGACCGTATGTGCCTGTCGCTCGATGGTCATCCGAATATCGAGGTTCGCCTGTTCAATCCGAGCCGGGCGCGGACCGACCGCTTCAAGCGCGGCTTCGAGATGATGCTGAGACCATTCCGCGCCACGCGGCGCATGCACAACAAGCAGTGGATCGCCGATGGCCGTTTGGTAATCGCCGGCGGACGAAATATCGGCAATGCCTATTTCGATGCGGATGAGCAGTCGAATTTTCGCGATCTCGATGTCTGGATGCTGGGACCTGTCGCCGACGACGCGGCGGTGGTCTTCGATGGCTACTGGAACAGCCCTGTCGTCTTGCCGATCGGCTCGCTGCGCACGCCGCGCACGCATTATCTTCCGGCTTTCAGGGAGAAGCTTGAAAGGATCGCCGCAACGCCCGGCGGTCGGCATTATCTGACTCATGCTGACAGGGTCATGCAGGAGGGCGGCCTGTTGCCGGCAAAGGCGAAGCTTCATTGGACAAGCGATGCCAGGCTCGTGTCGGATCCGCCCGAAAAGGCGTTTCTACAGAAACGCAACAACTGGATCATGCGGGAGTTGTTGCCCGTTCTGACGTCGGCGCAACGCGATGTCCGGGTGATTTCTCCCTATTTCATACCCGGCACTTTGGGTATCGCTGAAATCGCCAGGCTTGTTGAGCGGCAGGTCAAGGTGGATGTCTTGACGAATTCCCTGGCCGCAACCGATGTTGCGGCGGTTCATGGTGCTTATGCCAACTACCGCAAGGCGCTGCTGAAAAGCGGTGCGACACTGTTCGAACTGAAGGCCACGCACGAATTCGGCGATCCGCAACGCATGTCGCTATTCGGTTCGCGCGGTGCCAGCCTGCACACCAAGGCGTTTACCGTCGATGGAAAGACCGGGTTCGTCGGATCGATGAATTTTGATCCGCGCTCGGCGTCGCTGAATACAGAGATGGGGGTGCTGTTTACCCATCCGGCGCTGGTGAAGGAAGTGGACACGATCTTCGACGAGGAGACAAGCCCGGCAAACAGCTTCCGGCTGTCGCTTGAAAAAGGACGTCTTCGTTGGCACGACAGGGAAGATAATGAGCCGCGCATGCTTCGCAGCGAACCGGAGGCGGGTTTCCTGCGTCGTCTGACGGCCGGGATCATTCGCATCCTGCCGATCGAATCGCAGCTCTGATCCGCATTTACCGATTTTTCACCCTGAAGAACCGAAAGCCTGTGTGAAAAGGCGAAAAAAACCGACCGGCGCTCTATCCCGCTCGTTAGAACCCGCTAAAGGATCAATGTGAATGCACCGGGATAGCAATATCGTGGCTTCGGCCGGGTATTAACGTTATGCAGAGTTCGCGACTTGAAGTGGGGTACTTGGACACTCTATGTATGGGCAAGAGATATTCCCGATGATTCCCGGTGCGCAAAAGGGTTTGCGCACCAGCTAGACAAAGGTTTGACATGAGAAATCCCGTTGATACCGCCATGGCTCTGGTGCCGATGGTCGTTGAACAGACCAATCGCGGCGAACGTTCCTACGACATCTTCTCGCGCCTTTTGAAGGAGCGCATCATCTTTTTGACGGGTGCCGTAGAAGACCACATGGCAACGCTGATCTGCGCGCAGTTGCTGTTCCTCGAGGCTGAAAACCCGAAGAAGGAGATCGCGCTCTACATCAATTCGCCGGGCGGCGTCGTCACTGCCGGCATGGCGATCTACGATACGATGCAGTTCATCAAGCCTGCCGTTTCGACGCTTTGCATCGGCCAGGCTGCCTCGATGGGGTCGCTGCTTCTTGCCGCCGGCCACAAGGATATGCGTTTTGCGACGCCGAACGCGCGCATCATGGTTCACCAGCCGTCCGGCGGCTTCCAGGGCCAGGCATCCGACATCGAACGGCATGCCCGCGATATCCTGAAAATGAAGCGCCGCTTGAACGAAGTCTACGTCAAGCACACCGGCCGGACCTATGAAGAGGTTGAACAGACGCTTGATCGTGACCACTTCATGACTGCGGACGAAGCCCTGAGCTGGGGTGTCGTCGACAAGGTCATCACCTCGCGTGAGGCCATGGAAACGGCCGAGCAGGCGTAGTTTTCAAGCTTTTGTGTGCGGATAGATGCAATTGTGACACATTTGTATCCGTCATGGGGCTTTATCCGCAGGCCAAAGCCGTTAATATCGACCGTTAATGCTATGTTGAAGTTTGAAGTCCTAGCATTCGGTTTTCGGTGGGAGATTCGTTGCTGCCGGACATCAAACATGGTTGTTTGAAGCCGGTTCGTACTCCCGAAAGCGCCGTTTTCTTGCGCATGAATGCGGAAGGAATTGCGGAGCGGGTTTGAGTAGTCCGTTTCACCTTGTCTGAGGTGTCCGGCGTGCTGGAAGGAAAGTGATATGAGCAAAGTCAGCGGTAGCAACGGCGGTGACTCGAAGAATACCCTTTATTGTTCCTTCTGCGGCAAGAGCCAGCATGAGGTCCGCAAACTGATTGCCGGACCGACGGTGTTCATCTGCGATGAATGCGTCGAACTCTGCATGGACATCATCCGCGAAGAGAACAAGACCTCGATGGTCAAGTCTCGCGACGGCGTTCCGACGCCGCAGGAGATCATCAAGGTTCTCGACGAATATGTGATCGGCCAGCAGCAGGCCAAGCGCATCCTGTCGGTCGCCGTCCACAATCATTACAAGCGCCTGGCGCATGCCGCCAAGGGCACCGACGTCGAGTTGGCGAAATCCAACATCATGCTCGTCGGCCCGACCGGTTGCGGCAAGACCTATCTGGCGCAGACGCTGGCGCGTATCATCGACGTGCCGTTCACCATGGCCGATGCGACGACGCTGACCGAAGCCGGTTATGTCGGCGAAGACGTCGAAAACATCATCCTGAAACTGTTGCAGTCCGCTGACTACAATGTCGAGCGGGCACAGCGCGGCATCGTCTACATCGACGAAGTCGACAAGATCTCGCGCAAGTCCGACAATCCGTCGATCACCCGCGATGTCTCGGGCGAGGGCGTGCAGCAGGCGCTTCTGAAGATCATGGAAGGTACAGTCGCTTCCGTTCCGCCGCAGGGCGGCCGAAAGCATCCGCAGCAGGAATTCCTGCAGGTTGACACGACCAACATCCTGTTCATCTGCGGCGGCGCTTTTGCCGGCCTCGACAAGATCATCTCGGCCCGTGGTGAAAAGACGTCGATCGGCTTCGGAGCTGCGGTGCGCGCACCGGAAGATCGCCGTGTTGGCGAAGTCCTGCGCGAACTGGAGCCGGAAGATCTGGTGAAGTTCGGTCTCATCCCGGAATTCATCGGCCGTCTGCCCGTTCTGGCGACGCTCGAGGATCTCGACGAACCGGCCCTGATCCAGATCCTGTCGGAGCCGAAGAATGCGCTGATCAAGCAGTATCAGCGCCTGTTCGAGATGGAAGACGTGGAACTGACCTTCCACGAGGATGCGCTGCGCGAAATCGCCAAGCGCGCCATCATCCGCAAGACCGGTGCCCGCGGCCTGCGCTCGATCATGGAGAAGATCCTGCTCGACACCATGTTCGAACTGCCGACGCTGGAAGGTGTCCGCGAAGTGGTCATTTCCGACGAAGTCGTGAAGGGCTCCGCCCGCCCGCTCTACATCTATTCGGAGCGCTCGGAAGAGAAGGCCAACGTTTCGGCGTGATCCGCACTCGACTTAAGTTGAAGAGGCCCGCCACGTGCGGGCCTTTTTTATGAGGCAAATTGCAGGTACGACTGTCGCTGCTGTCTGCAAAGAAGAACAGGTGAAGCCAAAAAGGCACGGCAGCCTTGCATATTCAGCATGGCTTGGATCCGCCAAAAGTCTTACCGCGGGACGTTGCCGCCTCGTGGATAATCAGTAGAATCGGCGATTGCTAAAATCAGCCAAGAACGCAATTATGTAATGATTCTATGTCGGCGTGTCCTGTTATAGATTGTGTGCGTTAAGTCCCTGCGGCAAGGTCCGCGACAGTCAAATACCGTTTAATATCCGACTACGGCGCCCTCCCAGGTCGGTAGTCGGCGAAGGGTTGAAAACAGACGTTACACACTCCACCTGACAGTGGAAAGAATGAGGACCGGAAGCGCTCTTGAACGCTTCAGGTAACGGGCCCGGAAACGGGACGGAAAGGAAATGACATGACGAGCAAAACGTCTCCGGCAATTGAGAGTGCGACCTATCCGGTGCTGCCGCTACGCGACATCGTGGTGTTCCCGCATATGATCGTGCCTCTGTTTGTCGGCCGTGAAAAATCGATCCGCGCGCTGGAGGAGGTCATGGGCACCGACAAGCAGATCATGCTTGCGACCCAGATCAACGCGAGCGACGACGATCCGGAACCCGCAGCAATCTATCAGATCGGCACCATTGCCAACGTGCTTCAGCTCTTGAAGCTGCCCGACGGCACCGTCAAGGTTCTGGTCGAGGGCCGTTCGCGCGCCGAAATCGACGGTTATACCGCCCGTGACGAATTCTACGAAGCGATGGCGCACCCGCTTGCCGAGCCGGAAGAAGACCCGGTCGAGATCGAAGCGCTCAGCCGTTCCGTGGTGTCCGAATTTGAGAGCTATGTGAAGCTCAACAAGAAGATTTCTCCGGAAGTCGTCGGCGCTGCCAGCCAGATCGAAGACTATTCGAAGCTTGCCGACACGGTCGCTTCGCATCTCTCCATCAAGATCGTCGAAAAGCAGGAAATGCTGGAGACGACGAGCGTCAAGCTGCGCCTTGAAAAGGCGCTCGGCTTCATGGAAGGCGAAATCTCCGTTCTGCAGGTCGAGAAGCGCATCCGCTCGCGCGTCAAGCGCCAGATGGAAAAGACCCAGCGTGAATATTACCTGAACGAGCAGATGAAGGCGATCCAGAAGGAACTCGGCGACGGCGAGGAAGGCCGCGACGAGATGGCCGAACTGGAAGACCGCATCGCCAAGACCAAGCTCTCCAAGGAAGCCCGTGAAAAGGCCGACGCGGAAGTCAAGAAGCTGCGCCAGATGAGCCCGATGTCGGCGGAAGCCACCGTCGTGCGCAATTATCTCGATTGGCTGCTCGGCATTCCGTGGAGCAAGAAGTCGAAGGTCAAGACCGATCTCAACCATGCCGAACAGGTTCTCGAACTCGATCACTTCGGCCTCGACAAGGTCAAGGAACGGATCATCGAGTATCTGGCGGTGCAGGCACGTTCGCAGAAGATCAAGGGTCCGATCCTGTGCCTCGTCGGTCCTCCGGGCGTCGGCAAGACCTCACTTGCCAAGTCGATCGCCAAGGCGACCGGCCGCGAGTACATCCGCATGGCGCTCGGCGGCGTTCGCGACGAAGCCGAAATCCGCGGTCACCGCCGCACCTATATCGGTTCGATGCCCGGCAAGGTCATCCAGTCGATGAAGAAGGCGAAGAAGTCCAATCCGCTCTTCCTGCTCGATGAAATCGACAAGATGGGCCAGGATTTCCGCGGCGATCCGTCGTCGGCTCTCTTGGAGGTGCTGGATCCGGAACAGAATTCGACGTTCATGGACCACTATCTGGAGGTTGAATATGACCTCTCGAACGTGATGTTCATCACCACGGCGAATACGCTGAACATCCCGGCACCGCTGATGGACCGCATGGAAGTGATCCGGATCGCCGGTTACACGGAAGAGGAAAAGCTGGAAATTGCCAAGCGGCACCTTTTGCCGAAGGCGATTGCTGACCACGCTCTTCAGCCGAAGGAGTTCTCGATAACCGACGGTGCTATTTCCGCGGTAATCCAGACCTACACCCGCGAAGCCGGTGTGCGTAGCCTTGAGCGCGAGCTGATGAAGGTTGCCCGAAAGGCAGTGACTGAAATCCTGAAGGGTCGTACCGACAAGGTCGAGGTTACCGCCGAGAACATCAACGACTATCTCGGCGTTCCGCGCTATCGCCATGGCGAAGCCGAGCGCACCGATCAGGTGGGCGTTGTTACGGGTCTGGCCTGGACTGAGGTCGGCGGCGAACTGCTGACGATCGAAGGCGTCATGATGCCCGGCAAGGGCCGCATGACGGTGACCGGCAACCTTAGGGACGTGATGAAGGAATCGATTTCGGCTGCGGCATCCTACGTCCGTTCGCGCGCGATCGACTTCGGCATCGAGCCGCCGCTGTTCGACAGGAGCGACATCCATGTGCACGTGCCGGAAGGCGCGACGCCGAAGGACGGCCCGTCCGCCGGTGTGGCCATGGCAACGGCGATCGTCTCGATCATGACCGGTATCGCTGTTAACAAGGACGTGGCGATGACGGGTGAAATCACCCTGCGCGGTCGTGTCCTGCCGATCGGCGGTCTGAAGGAAAAGCTGCTTGCAGCGCTGCGCGGCGGCATCAAGAAGGTGCTGATCCCGGAAGAAAACGCAAAGGACCTGGCAGACATTCCGGACAACGTGAAGAACAACATGGAGATCATTCCGGTCTCGCATATCGGCGAGGTGCTACAACACGCGCTGCTGCGGGTTCCGGTGGCGATCGAGTGGGATCCTTCCAAGCAGGCGGTGCCGATTGCCGCGGCCGATCCGGCTGACGACGCCGGCGTGTCGATTGCCCACTAGGCACTTGACTTGAATTCCAAGTGGTGCATGCCATAGGTTGAGTACCGATTTGGAACGGAAACAGTGGAAGACCGGCATTTTTGCCGGTCTTTTTTATGTAAAACCTCTCGCAAAGCCTTGCATTCCATGGGATTCGGAGCGATTGGGTTTGCCAAGGCGGGGGTCGCGCGTATGCTGCTCCCGGCTTGAAAATTGAGTCGTTTCGAACCAGTATTGAAAGGGGTGGAAACATGAACAAAAATGAGCTCGTGTCAGCAGTTGCCGAGAAGGCCGGACTTTCGAAGACCGACGCATCTTCTGCAGTTGATGCACTCTTCGACGTTATCCAGGCAGAACTGAAGAACGGCGGCGACGTTCGTCTCGTCGGCTTCGGCAACTTCTCGGTTAGCCGCCGCGAAGCATCCAAGGGTCGCAACCCGTCCACCGGCGCAGAAGTCGATATCCCGGCACGCAACGTGCCGAAGTTCTCTGCCGGCAAGGGTCTGAAGGACGCCGTGAATTAAGTTTCATGTTTCATCTGCAGCACCGTGGCGAAGACGCTGACGGTTCGATAGCAGGTTGATTTGAGGCCCGGGTTTTCCCGGGCCTCTTTTCGTTTGCGGCCCCCGAATTTTCTCGCCGTGCGCCTTCGCTTGCCGTCCGTTTTCTAATATGCTTCGGCTGTCACGCGCGTGTTACACGGCGCGATCACAACCCCTCCGTATTCGATTTATTTGGAGGGATTCCCGTGAAGACATTTTCACTGACCGCTGCGCTTGCCGCCGTGCTTGCCGCATCCACGGCTTCCGGCGCATTTGCCGAGCCGGTATTCAATCGCATTGCCTCTTTTGCCGTCGCCGACAACCTGCCGGCCGGTGCTGAAAAGAAATCCGTGACCTCGGCTGAAATCATCACAGCCAGCGAAGACGGCAATACGCTCGTCTATTCCGACAGCCCGCTGAAGGCGATTGGCTTCATCGATATCACCGATCCGAAGGCCCCAAAGGCCGCTGGCATCCTTTCGTTCGAAGGCGAACCGACATCTGTCGCGATCGCCGGTGCAAAAGCGCTTGTCGCCGTCAACACGCGTGAAAGCTTTGTCAAGCCGTCGGGGTTCCTGGCGACCGTCGATCTGGCGACGAAGAAGCTGGACGCGAAGTGCGATCTCGGTGGACAGCCGGATTCGGTTGCGATCAACAAGGACAAGACGCTGGCGGCCATCGCCATCGAGAACGAGCGTGACGAAGAGGTCAACGACGGCAAGATCCCGCAGATGCCGGCCGGCGACCTCGTCATCGTCTCGCTGAAGGATGGCGCAGCTGATTGCGCCACGATCAAGCATGTAACGCTGACCGGTCTTGCCGACGTTGCCGGCGATGATCCGGAGCCGGAATTCGTTGCCTTCAACGGCGTGAACGAAATCGCCCTGACGCTGCAGGAAAACAACGAAATCGTCATCATCGACGGAAACACCGGAACCGTGAAGACGCATTTCTCGGCCGGTACTGCCAACCTGACCGCTGTCGATGACAAGCGCGACGGCAAGCTGTCCTTCACGGCCGAACTGAAGGACGTCAAGCGCGAGCCGGACGCCGTCAAGTGGCTGGATGACAATCGTCTGGTCGTTGCCAATGAGGGCGACTATGAGGGCGGTTCGCGCGGCTTCACCATCTTCGACAAGACCGGCAAGGTCCTGTTCGAATCGGGTTCGAGCTTCGAACATGCAGCGGCGGCGATCGGCCACTATCCGGAGAAGCGTTCGTCTGCCAAGGGCATCGAGCCGGAAGGCCTGGAAGCCGCGACCTTCGGCGAAGACAAGCTGTTCTTCGTCCTGGCCGAGCGCGCCTCCCTCGTCGGCGTCTACAAGGATACCGGTGCCGATCCGGAACTGTTGCAGCTCCTGCCGTCAGGCGTCTCGCCGGAAGGCGGCGTGGCCATTCCTGGCCGCAACCTGCTGGCAACTGCCAACGAGGTTGATCTGGTCGAAGATGGCGGCGCCCGCTCGCACGTCATGATCTACGAGCGTGCCGAAGGCACTGCTGCCTATCCGCAGATCACGTCGGCCGAGAAGGACGGCGTTCCGCTCGGCTTCGGCGCACTTTCCGGTCTTGCCGCGATCAAGGACCAGCCGGGCAAGTTCTACGCGGTCAGCGATTCCGTCTATTCCTCGCAGCCGCGCATATTCACGATCGATGCCACGCAGAAGCCGGCTCTGATCACTGACGCACTCACCATCACCCGCGATGGCGCACCAGCCCAGAAGCTCGATATCGAAGGCATCACCAATGACGGCGACGGCGGCTTCTGGCTGGCGTCCGAAGGCGATGCGGCCAAGCTCTATGCAAACGCAATCATTCACGTGAACGCCAAGGGCGTGATCAAGAAGGAAATCGCCCTTCCGGAAGAGCTCCGCGCCAATGAAGTGCGCTGGGGTTTCGAAGGCGTGACGACGGTTGGTGAAGGCGATGCAACGACACTGTGGATGGCGATGCAGCGGCCTTGGAAGGATGACGAGAAGGGCTTCGTCAAGCTCGTCTCCTACAATCTGGCTTCCGAGGAGTGGGGTGCTGTCCGCTACCCGCTTGAAAAGACCGAAGAAGGCTGGGTCGGCCTTTCGGAAATCACCGTATACGGTGACTATGCCTATATCATCGAACGCGACAACCTGATCGGTCAGGCTGCCAAGCTGAAGAAGATCTACCGGGTCGCGCTGGCCGACCTGAAGCCGGCCAAGCTCGGCGGCGAACTGCCCGTCGTCAAGAAGGAAGAGGTCCGCGACCTCATTCCGGACCTGAAGGCACTCGGCGGTTATGTCGTTGACAAGGTCGAAGGCTTTACGGTCGATGCCGCCGGCAACGGCTATGTCGTCACCGACAATGACGGCGTCGATGATTCCTCGGGCGAAACGCTGTTCTTCCCGATCGGCACGATGAACGCGATGTAATTGCTTCAGTGCTGGTAACGGAAAAGGCCGGGACATGATGTCTCGGCCTTTTCTATTTGGTCCTGATGTGATCGGGGAAGGGGCGCGTTACTCGGCTGCAGTTTCGCCAGCACCTTCGCCGAATTCCTTGCGCTTGCGGATTTCTTCGGCCTTAACGACCAGCCGGCTGACAATATCGTGCATCTGGTCGAGTTGCTGGTCGTCCAGCGCCGAGAAAATTTCCTCGATCAGCTGTTTTCGCGGATGCTCGGCTGCCTCCAGGACGATGCGGCCGACATCGGTAATCGAGACGATCTTGGCCCGCCGGTCTTCCGGATCGGGCTTGCGCACCACCAGCTTGTCGCGCTCCAGTCCGTCAATGGCTTCTGTCACCGTCCGCGGCGCGAAATTCAGCGCGCCGGCGATATCGGTCGACCGGCAGGGACCGAGCTTGCTCAGAAAAAACAGGAACTTGCTGCGCGCCAGCGACACGCCTTCCTCCGTCATCGATTCGTTGATGAGGCGGTGGACGCGATGATAGAGCTCAAAGAGCTTGTCGGAGACTTCGAATGTGGATTTCATGTGCTTCATATGGATATTATGAGGTGCCATGTCAAATGACGGTACTAGTGCGGCGTTATAGTCAAGTGTAATCTCTGAACATTGGCCCTAGGCCTCTGTTTCCCCCAATAATGTTCCAGCGAGTGAAAGCGTTGAATAGACGCGGAGCGGAGTGTTCCCGGCATTGACGCCGCCCCGGGCTGCGGGCCATGGTCGGCCATGCCGTTTCGTTTCATCCACACCGCCGATCTTCATCTCGATTCCCCGTTGCGCAGTCTGGCGCTGAAAAACCCGGAGCTTGCCGAACTGGTGCGCGGCGCGACCCGGACTGCGCTGGCAAGGATCGTCGATCTGTGCCTTGCTGAAGGCGTTGATGCGCTGCTGATCGCCGGCGACCTCTATGACGGCTCGCAGACCTCGATGAACACGGCGCTCTATCTGGCCGGCGAGCTGCGGAGGCTCGAGGCTGCCGGTATTCGCGTGTTCCTCATTCGTGGGAATCATGATTCCCAATCGACCATCAAAAAGGAGCTGACGCTTCCGTCAAACGTCCATCTCTTCTCAGGCCGCGTGAAGCCGGTATTGGCGAAGGCACTTGAGACCGGACGCGAGGTCTATATCCACGGCGTCGGTTTCGACAATCCTCATGCGCCCGAAAGCCTGCTTTCGTCCTTTCAGGGGCCTATCGCCGATGCCGTCAACATCGGCATGCTGCACACCAGTCTGGCCGGTGCCCCAGGACATGATCCCTATGCACCATGCAGCGTGACCGATCTTGTGCGGCACGGTTTCGACTATTGGGCGCTGGGCCATGTCCATTTGCGGCAGGTGCATTCCGAGACGCCGTTGATCGTCATGCCCGGCATGCCGCAGGGACGGGATATCAACGAGGCCGGCCCCAAGACCGTGACGCTGGTGACTGTGGGCGATGACGGCCGTTTCGAGCATCGCGAACATGGAATCGGACAGGCCGTGTTCGAACGCGTTCTTGTTAATCTGAGTGGCGCGCAGGATTGGCGGCAGATGCTGGAGACGGTGGAAGAAGCGTTGTCTTCGCTGAGAAACCGGTCAACGGCGGACCACCTCATCCTGCGCATCAGCCTGAAGGGGGCAACGCCGCTTGCCTGGAAGCTCCGGCGCGATCCGGATTTTCTGCTTGCCGAACTCTCCAACCTTGCTGCGGGCCTCAACGGCTGCTGGATCGAGAAGATCGATATCGAATGCCGCGGCATCGATGCGGGTGCGTCCCTGTCGGGTCCCGATCCTGTCGAGGAATTGGCCGCCCTGATCCAATCCGACGTGCTGTCGTCGCATGCCTTTCGCCAGGAGGCGGGCGCGATGCTGGACGAACTGTTGTTGCAGTTGCCGCGTGAGCTACGCGAGAGTTTGGCCGGCGATGAGGAGGCAGCAGGCCGGTTCGCGGAAGCGGCCGCGCAGGTCGGCAGCGATGATGTTCTCGCCCATCTGCACGGCGATGCCGGGGAGACGGACCGCTGATGCGTCTCAATCGTCTCGATCTCGTTCGTTACGGGAAATTCACCGGGCGCAGTCTGGATTTTGGCGAAGCGCGCGCCGGAATCCCGGACTTTCATCTCGTCTACGGCCCGAACGAGGCCGGAAAATCAACGCTGTTTTCCGGCTTTCTCGATCTCCTGTTCGGGATCGATAACCGAAGCGGCTATGGTTTTCTGCATCCCTACGAGACGATGCGTGTCGGCGGGGTGATCGAGACCGGCGGAAAAGCCCATGCCGTCGCTCGAATCAAGCGCAAGCAGAACTCGCTTCTGGGTCCGGACGACCAGGCCGTGCCGGACAATCTGTTTTCGGCGGCCCTCGGCTCGATCGACCGGGCAACCTACCAGATGATGTTCTCGCTCGATGACGACAGTATCGAGAGGGGCGGCGAAAGCATTCTCAAAAGCGAAGGGGAGCTTGGCGCCCTTTTGTTTTCCGCCAGTTCCGGCTTGCCGGACAGCAGCGTCATCCTGTCCGGGCTGAAGGCCCAGGCAGATGCTTTCTACAAGCCGCAGGGCCGCAAACACCGGCTGGCGGAGTTGAAGTTGGAACTCGACGTTCTGAAAGATGAAAAGAGCGCCATCGACGTCAATGCGCGCGAATTCGCAAACCTGCGCAGGGCACGGGATACGGCGACCGAACGGCACGAGGCTGCGGTCAAAGCACGGGCGGAACTGCGCGTTGCCCTCGATCACGCTCGCGACCGCATCGAGGGACTGCCGCTTCTGGCAAGGCTGCGCGGCTTGCGCTCCGAACTGGCTGATTTCGGCGATATGCCCGAACCGCCTGCTGCCTGGCACACCATGCTGCCGCAGTTGCAGTGCGAGGAGGCTGACATCGGCGCCCGGCTGGAGCAGCTGGAAGGCGATATTGCCCGAAGAGCCGCCGATATCGCCGCCATCGAGCGCGACGATGCCGTGCTGGTCCTTGCGGTGGATATCCATGACTTGGAGCGCTCCGGGCTTGAGGCGCGCCACAGGACGGCGGCGAGCGACATGCCCAATCGTCTCGATGAGAGTGGCAAGATCGGTGCCGGCATCGCTGTGTGTCTAGCGCGCCTGGAGCGTGCCGATGCGGCGGACCCGGCAGCACTCGTTCTGCCCGCGGCCGTCACCGGGCGTATCCAGGACCTGGTGCAGAAGCATTCGGCATTGAACGAACGGCTGGTCACGGCTGTACGCGAACGACAGCAGGCCGTGGACGCAAACAGCGAGGCTATGAAGGCACAGGCGGCGCTGGCGAATTCGGACCGTGCTGCCGGCGCCGGCGATCCGGCGCCTCTCGCCGATGTCCTGCAAATCCTCCGGCAGAATGATTGCCTGCTGCGGCAACAGGCGGCGAACCGGCAGATTGCCACGCTTGAGGACCAACTGGCCGACAAGCTTGCGGCGCTGGCACCCGCACAGCTGGATTCCGGTAGCCTGGCGGCTCTGGCCATCCCCGAAGATGCCGATATCGCCGAGTGGACGGCGCGGCGAACGGCGCTGACGGAACAGCTGAAGCGGCTCGATGACCGGATCACGGACGAGACTGCGCTGGCTGCGGCAGAGGACGCGCGGCTTGGAGAATTGACGCGGACCGGAGGCTTTGCCGGCGATGATGCGGCGCTGACGTTGCGGCAGGACCGGGATCTTGCCTGGCAGGCCCATGCCGGGCGGTTGGATGGCGAGACGGCGCGCGCATTCGAAACCGCGCTCAGGAAAGACGACGAGGCGACGGCGCTGCGGCTGGCGCGAGCGCAAGACCTTGCGCAGGCAAGGGGGCTTTCTTTGTCCATTGCCGAGCGCAATGGCAGGCTTTCGGCATTCCGGCAGCAGCACCAGGCTGTGCTTGCGGCGATCGCCGATCTGAGGAGGGAGATTTCGACGGCGGCCCGCTATTGTGGCCTGCCCGAGGACACCAAGTTGAACCAGCTCGTGGCATGGCTTGCCCGGCGGGCCGCCGCATTGGAAGTGCGCGATCAGCTTCGCGTGGCGCTGCAGGATTTGCGTGTCGCGATGGCGGACGAGGGGAAAGCGCTGGAGCGTCTGACGCGGATGTTCGAAGAGCGTGGTCTGAAAAAGGACATGCCGGAACGCCTGGAAGATGCGATCGCCTTCGCCGAGCGCACCGTGAACGCTCTGCAGTTGGCTCATCGCGCCCATGCCGCCGCCGCCGAGGCGGTAGAGCGGACGCAAGCGGCCCTGCGCGCCCGCGACGCCGCATGGGTCTCGGCAGATGCCGGGATGTCGGACTGGAACGCGCGGTGGGAGGAAACGGTTGGCACGACATGGTTGCTAGGAGGCGAGACGGCATTGACTGCGCAGGAGATCATTCCGGTGCTCGCCGTCCTTCAGGATCTGGACAAGCTCATCCAGCGCAAGGCGGATCTGGACCATCGCATCGATGGTATGCGCAGGGATCAGGCCGCCTTCGCAGCCACTGTCAGGACGCTCGCCGAACGGCTTTCCTTGCCGGCATCCGAGGAACCATTGGCTGTTTTTCAGGTGATACGCGAACGGCTTGCCGGTGCCGATAGGCAGGAGGTTCTCTTCAGGAGGCTTTCGGACGAGAGCGATGCGCGCACAACCGAGCAGGGCGCATTGATCGAGACGCGGCAGCGCCACGACGCACACAAACGCAGCATGTTTGATCTGTTCGATTGCGCAACGCTTGTCGATGTTGGCGTACATCTGGAAGCGGCCAAGGCGCGCGGACGGCTTCGGGAGCGGATTGCCGAAGCCGAAGCCGATCTGGCCACCCGCCTGAGCGTCGGCCGCGCCGATGAAGCGGAAATGATTCTGAGTTCGGTCGACAAGGACGGCCTGCAACTGGAGACCGCAGAGCTGCAGTCGCGGTGGGAGCAATGCGACCGGGACGCCAGTGAATTGCATGCCGAGCGACGGGATGCGGAAAAGTTGCTTGCGGCGATCGGCGGCGGCGATGCGGCAGCTCATATCGACGAACGCCGCCGTACTGTGCTTGCCGAAATCGAGGAACGCGCCATCAGCTATTTGCGGCTGCGCCTCGGTATCCTTGCCGGCGAAACGGCACTCAGGCTCTATCGCGAGCGCCATCGCAGCGCGATGATGCGACGGGCGTCGACTGCCTTCAGTGCCATCAGCGGCGGCGATTACGAGGGGCTGACGACGCAGGCGGAGAAAGGCGAGGAGTTCCTGATCGCCAAGGCCGCCGGCGGCGGATCGAAGCTGGCGCGGGATCTTTCCAAGGGCACGCGCTTCCAGCTGTATCTGGCGCTGCGCATGGCCGGGTATCACGAGATCGCCGCCACGCGCGAATCCTTGCCCTTCATTGCCGACGACATCATGGAAACCTTCGATGATGGCCGCGCCGAGCACGCTTTCTCCCTGATGGCCGATATGGCCGGGGTTGGACAGGTGATCTACCTCACCCATCATCAGCATCTGTGTGACATCGCCCGAAAGGCATGCCGGGACGTGACGATCCATTCGCTGTGATTCACGGGTAACGGGACACGGCTGTGTGTATTCGGCAGCAGAATCAGCTCGTGGTCTGCATCGCGCAAGACATCAGGCCGGAACACGCTATGCTATGTCCTTCAAGTCCGTCCGCCGCGTGCGCGCGGAAAGCCTTTTACCCAAGGAGTATCGCCATGGAGATCAAGCCCTGTGGATCGCGTCCGTCGGTTCGACCGTCGGCAGAGTATTTCACCGGTAGCGTCCGACTGGACCCGATCCTGGACGCAGCAGAGCCGGCCCGCGTCCGCAGCGCATCCGTCACCTTTGAGCCGGGCGCGCGGACGGCCTGGCATACGCATCCGCTCGGCCAGACCCTGATCGTCATCGCCGGCAGCGGGCTTGCCCAGACCTGGGGCGAGCCGATCCGCGAGATCAGGGCAGGGGATACCGTCTGGTTTCCGCCGGGCGAAAAACACTGGCACGGCGCTACGGCCACCAACGCCATGACCCATATAGCCATCCAGGAAGCCCTCGACGGAAGAGTGGTGGACTGGATGGAGCTTGTGAGCGACGAGCAATATCAAGGGAAATAGGAAATTCGGCGGCGGGGGAATCAGCATGAGGCGAGAAGAATGTTTCCGCCGCTTTCTCGTTGCAATGGGCGGCTGAACGCAGCTATCTGAAGACGAAGGTTTTAGGGTCTCAAACGATTTTGTGCGGGAGAGTGCCGCTTAAGGGTTTTCGCCGATGTACAATTTTCATGTTGGACAAAAGGTCGTCTGCATCGACGACAAGTTCAAGAATGTCTCGATCGATCAGGGCATCCGCAAGGGCCAGATCTACACGATCCGTTGGGTCGGCCCCTACAAGCACTACATCGACGGCGAGTTCATCGGCGTGAAGCTGGCGGAAATCCACCGGGGGGATGACGACGGTCCGGAAGGCTACGGCGCAGCCGACATGCCGTACCGCGCGACGCGCTTTCGCCCGCTGCTCAAAGACCGGCTTTCGGCGTTGAAAAATCTGCTGGCACCGACACCGAAGGGCGAAAAGCCCTATATGCCGGAGGCACCGGAAGAGCCTAAACGCAAGGCACCGGTGCGCAAGAAGGAAGAAGTCTAGGCCTCGGGCACCGAGAATCGCATCTGCCGACGAGGCGTGATGATTCTCGCGGCGGCCTCGTCAGTTCGGGTCGACGATCTGCTCCCGGCGTACCAGCCTCAGCGACCGGTCTGGCTGGATGATATAGGTTTCCTCGGCTGGGTGACCGTATTCGTCGTCCAACCGATGATGAAGCACGCTGCCGGCGGGTGCCTTGGTCAGCTTGGTCGCCGGCTGGCCACCATAGGTAATGCTGCCGGGTATCGGTGCGATTTCCGGAATGGCGGTACAGGCGGCGAGACCTGCGGCAAGCCCTGCTGCCAGAATTGCTTTCCTCATGTCACACTTCCTCTTTCACCGCCTCGATCGTCAACGAGATAGAGCGCCATCAGCACGCATTTTCGTCTGCAAACACATGGCAACGTCGCGGCCGCATGGCAAGAGGCTTCACTCTTGCTGTTTAAGAACGCGCAAAAACGATGAAACGATTGGGATGAAAAATACGGTGGGAAAAATGGTGGGCGATGAGAGACTCGAACTCCCGACATCCTCGGTGTAAACGAGGCGCTCTACCAACTGAGCTAATCGCCCTTCGCGAAGCAGAAGCAATGTCCGCCGCGTCGGTGGCCGTGATCTATGCGTATCGGCGAAAAACCGCAAGAGTGTAGCGAGAGATTTTTTGATTTTTTTTCAAGGCCGCACGGTCTCCAGTGGTCGCGCTATAAATCGGGTGTGGAAAACCGGCGAGCCGGGCACGCGCAAAAACATCAGGCCGATTGCCAATGCGTGATGGGCGTAGAAGCCCTTCTTCTGGATATCGCGTATTTCCATTGTGTTTTTTGGCGCCTGTGGAAACAATTCGACGGCTGTCACGGTTTTGTCTCCAAAGCTGCTTGACACTAAAAGACGAACCCCGTAGTTAGCCGCTCATCGAAGCGGCTAGTCCGGTTCGAGCGGATGTCAAAGCATCCGGATCACTTGAAATGAAATGCGCGGGTGTAGCTCAGTTGGTTAGAGTGCCGGCCTGTCACGCCGGAGGTCGCGGGTTCGAGCCCCGTCACTCGCGCCATTTCAAGATAAGCAGATTGCTAGGATCCGGGGTTTTAGTCCAAATGCGCGGGTGTAGCTCAGTCGGTTAGAGTGCCGGCCTGTCACGCCGGAGGTCGCGGGTTCGAGCCCCGTCACTCGCGCCATTTTCCGCAGTGATTATAAAGAGTTGTAAAACTCCCTCTCCAAAGAGAAGTCGCGAAAAGTGTGATGCCGGATCGGCTGTTCCGGCTTGTGGTCCAGCATCTGTCTTTCCAAAGTGTGCGGTCAGCGCCACGAACCGCCGTCTGGATCGGCGTCGCCTTCATCCTTCTCGATTGCCCGACAGAGTTGCCAGCTTGGCCGATGGCTGCTTCCCAATGCTCTTGCGTATCCAAGCTCCAACCGCATTCGATACCCATCCTTATGATGCTGAGACAGGATAAGCGATCTGGCATCAGCCGGAGAGATCACGCCGCATCCCGCATGCGGGCGAAGGGCTAATCGCGCCTCGCTCCCTGACCGGAGTGGCCGCCAGATTGGCGTCTTGTTACGTGATTCGTTACCTTGCAACGCACTCGGAATCTCGCTGAAGTAGCTGCTAAGAGCGTTACGGATCTGCTCTAGTTGTACGAAATTAATTTTCAAAAAAAAAATTGGGACACGTCCGGTTTTCGGCTGCGAAGACGGATCAGGCAGGCCTTCGATTTTTTTTAGAAGATTTTTCAGTGCGGTAGTCGTACTTCAGGTTGTGGAATTCGTCAGCGTCTAGAAATTTTGTAAAAAATTTATTTTGAATTGAACGCTCTGAATTCGTCAAATGTTTCAGTATGAAGCGTCATGGTTTGGCAATGTGTGGCAATACTAAGGCACGAAAATGGCAGCCTGCCCAAATATAATTCAGACGTTTTGCTGCATTGCACATCTTCCAACCCCGTATTAGTCCTCTTTCCCATAGGTCTGTTCATCCAAAAGAGGTAGACAGGGCTATGGCTCATCCAAAAGAGGTAGCCGGGCAGTAGGACATTCTTGAAACGGGGTTCAAGGGTTGAGGAGAAAGGCAATAGCACAGTGGCACGAACATTACTGAATGCAACCGATAGTGGTTTCCTGGCGAACGATTACCTGGAGGTCAATCCTCTGGGCATCATCGATCAAGACAAGGCGAGCGAGTCTCATGAGGCAACGGTTCGATCCAAAGGCACGCTGAACAGCGCCTTCGATACGGCCGATCACGATTTTCATGTCATGGAAGGGTTTGGCAGACGCGACGTTCGCCACGAGGACCGCGTGTCCGACGACAGGCTTGTCAAGCTCGCCTCCACGTCTTCGACATCGACTGACGACAGCGCAACTGTCGACGCTGCGCGGGTCAGCATCTCCCAGGCTGGCAGCGAGCAGGACACATCCGGGATCACCCAGACCGAAACGGCTGTCAACGCCGAGGGTACCAATGGTTTTCAGGCTGCTGCGGAATCCGCGAGCAGCACCAGCACACTGAGCACAGCCGTAGCAACCGATGCCACCAGCGCGGTGAGCGCCGACGCGACAGGTTTTCCCGACGCCACCAACACCGGCGTCACGGCCGGGGTGGCGCTGACCAAA
>UCML01000065.1:0-5399 GCA_900473675.1 Hyphomicrobiales bacterium
GCGTTGGAATCAATCGACTAGTTTCCTCGCATATAGGGTCGGGTTTTCAATGTTGCGTGCGAGAAGGCCAAGCACCGCGAAATTGAAGTCCCCAGAGGCTAGCATACTTTCAGCATCGTGATCCCCGGCGTCGATTGCCAGAAACTTGTTTACGATTGATGCCTGTGAATTTATCACGACAGCACTCTCGACGGTAGCATTTTGCCAAATCATCGAGGGATCGCCGGTATAGTAGTACAATTGAAATACGCGCTTCTTAAAATCGTAATACGTTGATATTTGGGCAGAATATAGCATCATTCTGCGGCTGATTTCGAGGTCGTTATGGCTTGTTTGCTGCTCCACATGGAGCACGCTGCTTCGTCCAATTCTGGCAATCAGGTCGGCATTCCAAGTTGCCTGTTTTGTCCTAAACTCCTTGTCCAGCCAGTTTATGGAGTCAGGAATTTTCAGATCACTGTCGGTCTTTGGGTACACCTTGATAGCTTCTGATTGACAGTATTGAGCCCATAGCCGTCGTAAAACTCCCGGCTCCTTCAACGTTTCTTTAATGGCGCTATCGAAGGGGCGGGCCTGATGCTGGTTGAGTACGTCAGATATCGAACGAGGCAAGTTTTTAGCCATTTCCAGAATGCCGTCCCTTCTAAATTAATCCGAGAGGCTTGTAGCAATGATTTATTGCTACAAGCCTACTGCTTCAGATTCTCTTGGAAGACTCCGGACTAAGGTTTGCCCCGAGTTTTCGGCGAATTCAAAAATTGACCTGCGCGAAAAGATCGGCGATCCGTTGCGGATTTCGTTCGACAATTCTCCATCCTGGCGCTTCCGGTCGAACACCGTTTTCAACGACATCAAAGATTGAATAAACGCCGACCACGTTGAAGCCAGCTTCCGTGAGCTTGATCTTGGCGGCCGCCAATTGAGACCCTGTGGTGACAAAATCATCAAATAAAACAATTCGCTTGTCACACCCGCATGTCACACGCAGCGCATTGATGTGATTATCGACCATGCGCGCCCGCTGATTTAGGTGAGCTTTCCCCATCTCCTCATGCCAACGAAGCATGTCCCGGGCCTCGGAACCAGGAAATCCATTCCCAACGACGGCATTTGCAATTTGGAGCGTACGAAAAACGTTGTCCTGCCCGGCGACGCCATTTCCGTTTGGCACAGGAACCACAGTGACCGGATAGGGGTGGTCTGCGGCTATGCGGGCTCCAAAAAGGCGATCAATTTCGCGGCGAAAATAGACAACATTTGCGGCGTCGATCTTCGTGGATACGCCGTTGATTGGAAACGAAAAGCGGCCCTTCAGAGCTTCGCCTTTCACGACCTTCTTCATATGGATCGCGTCCCATTCTACCTGGTTTTTGTCCGGACGTTTTTCCGCGCTGTAAGGTATGAAGCAGGTCACGAAAATTTGGGTCATCTGCCGATTGCCTCAAGGATTTCATCCGTATCCGTCAGCACCCTGGTTTTGGGGTGTTTAAGGAATTTCGCAGGCCATGTGAGAGATGGGTCGTCTACCACCGATTTCATTATGAAAAGCCACCGGTTGTTCCGCTGACATTCCGCCGCCTGATGAAGGGTCCCAGAGGTGTCCGATGCTTCCACGATCACCGTTGCATCGCTAAGAACCGCCATGACCTTGTTTCGGGCTGGAAAGTTCGACTTGTAGACCTGTTCTCCAATATTGAACGGGGAAACCAGCAGGTGACGCTGATAGATGTCTGTTTGCAAATCGGCGTTCTCGGCTGGATAAGCCTTGTCCAGCGGTGTGCCGATGACAGCTGCCGTGGACCCTCCTGCGGCAATCGCGCTGGTATGCGCTACAGTGTCAACGCCTTTGGCCAACCCGCTCATGACCAGAACCCCAGCCTCACCGAGCTGGGTAGCCAATTTTTTAGCACGTCTGGTGCCTTCTACGCTGATTTGTCGCGTCCCGACGATGGAGACGGTTGGCCGAGCGAGCAGATTCAGGTTTCCGGCGTAGTAAACGAACGTGTCCCGTTCGCCATATTCCCGTAAGAGGTCGGCTTGCCCAAGATCGTTAGCTGATCGCCCGAATTGATGCAGGACCGATTGAAGTGTGGCCGTGCGGATGTGTTCGGGACGGACGTAAGTCGGTCCACGCCTGGTTCGATTTATCGATCCTGCGGCCTGCGTCTTCATAACGGGGATGATACCTGTGAAGAGATCGATTCGGTAGCGTTACCTGATACTGAGACGGTCAGGGTGATAGGGTCTGTAAGGGCCTGATCTGCCGATGTAGTCATGACAGGGAAACGCGGCGAAACTAGCTTGGCGCACACAAGGGGAGCGCATTCGCCCGCTCTCATGCACAAGCCAAATCAAGAATGTGATTGTGTGCCGTTGAGCACTGCTTGCATAGTGCGCCGGTCACAACCTGGAAGGCCATGATGCACCCGATTCTGTCCCTCGCGCACTCGATTCAAACATCCCCGAACGTATATGCCGTCCTTTTAGGTTCCGGCGTTTCTCGGAGTGCCGGGATTCCCACTGGGTGGGAGGTAACCCTGGACCTAGTCGAACGGTTTGCAGCACTTTCAGGCGAGGACACGCTCGGCGATCCCGTCCGTTGGTACCAGGACAAGGTTGGGAAAGACCCTGGCTATTCTGAGCTGCTTGATGTTCTCGCAAAGACGCCAGCGGAGCGCCGTGCGATCTTGCATGAGTTCTTCGAGCCATCGGACGAAGAGCGCGAAGATGGTATCAAGATGCCAACCGCCGCACATCGTGCCATTGCCGAACTGGTGCGAGACGGTTTCATCAAGGTGATCGTTACTACGAATTTCGACCGGCTGATGGAAGTGGCGCTAACCGACGTGGGTATCGTCCCCACAGTCATATCCACGGCTGATGCAACAAAAGGTGCCGCGCCTTTGGTGCATCAAAGATGCGTTGTCGTGAAAATCCACGGTGACTACCTGGATGACCGCATCAAAAACACGGAAGACGAACTCGCATCTTACGATCCAGCAATGGATGCCTACCTGGATCGCATTCTCGATGAATTTGGCTTGATCGTTTGCGGTTGGTCCGGGGAATGGGACCAGGCCTTCAGGGCGGCATTCGAACGATGTGCGTCGAGACGCTATGCGACATTTTGGGCAGCACGGGGCAAGCTCGGGGCAAGAGCGGAAAAGCTGCTAACTTTAAGGGGAGGGCACCTGATCGAAATCGATGGGGCCGATGAATTCTTCGTAAGGTTGCAGGAGATGGTCGAAGGACTTCGAGCTTCGAAAGCTGCTCATCCTCTTTCCATCAATGCGCAGGTTTCGGCCATCAAAAAGTTCGTCGCATCTCCCCAATACCGCGTCCGTTTTCATGATCTCCTGGTCGACGAGGCGAAACGCGTAAGAACTTTCCTGGATTCTGCCTATACCTTGGAAGCCTCACCCGTCGATGTGGCGACGACCAAGGCGCGCTTTGAAGCGTACGACGCTTCGACAGGCGGCCTGCAACATATGCTGTTTGCTGCTGCTCACTGGGCAGAAGCCTATAATTTCGAACCAATCCGACAGTCTATCTCAAAGCTGGTTCCGCCGAGCTTGCGCGGCGGTGTTGTCCGATGGCTCGAAATGAACAAATATCCGGGCGCAGTTTGCTTCTACGCCGCAGCGTATGGGGCGATGTCAGGGGGCAACTGGCCGCTCTTTAAATACCTCGTTGACGGACGCCTGACGCACGGGGGGAACGAGGAAAACGTCCTTGACCATTTGGGGGCAATCAACGTCGTAAATTCAGACGCGGCGAATACTCTACACGGCCAAAAGCGCCACACTCCTATCAGCGACCACTTCATGGTCCTGCTCGGAAAGCTCTCCGGTGCGGAGGACATCGAAAAAGACTTCGAGCGTCTCGAAGTTCTGTTGGCGCTTCACTATCTCGTGGCCTCAAAGGATAACGGTCGATATACCTTGCGAGGGCGCTTCGTCTGGCATCATTCGAACCAGCCCATGCAACGTGTCTTGCAGGAAATCGAAAGAGACGGGGACGAGTGGCCGCCCCTTAAGGCAGGGCTATTCGGTGGCGACAAGGCGAGCGCTGTGTCCACCGTTCAAAGCCTGTTTGAAAATGTGAAGAAGATGGCAAATCAATATTGGTGATGCATAGGTTGTCGATAGCGACAGCCTAGCGCTTCTCGTTCAAATCACGCTTGCCTGCGTCCCAAGAGGATATGCCGATGTCGCTCACGAGCGAAGTGCTCTCTGCAAAAAGCCGGACCCGTGTGTTTATCGACGAGCACGTTCCTCATCTTAAACAAATAACAAAGCGCCTCCGCTCCAGAATCCGGGAACAGAATTTCGAAACCGATAACACGTATTCCCGCGCCATCTCATATGCGTTTGCTGGCTCGGCAATTGATTACCGTTTGCGTGCTTTCTTTTCAAATGACTTCTATCGATCTCACGCTATCATCAAGGGAATAAGATCGCTCGAAACAACCGATAATGGACAGAATCCGTGGTTTAACATGGATGCGGTTTTCGGACGGAAAAGGGAAACAGACCACTCTCTGGCAGCAAGGCTATTCGAGTTTCTAGACGAGTTTGTCGCTAGGGAAAGCCCGGCTGGGAAACAGCTTATACGCGAGTCTGAAAGGACTTTGGCGTCAATCGCCGTCCTGTGCGCGGGCATCGATGCCTGTTGCCGGAGATCATTCGAAGCCTTGGACTATGTCCGCAGCATAGGGGACAAGAATGTTCAGGCAATGCTGTCAAAGCTGGACAGGACGATCATTGACGATGTCTCTTCAGTTTTTGCGCGCTTCTTCATCCGGAATGAGGCTAGGTTCCGCGATGCCAAGAAAGTTTATGTAGGTGCAACGTTCTCGGGGTCCGATCATATCGGTGCTGATTGCGATCTCATACTGGATCGCACGCTGATTGATTTCAAAGCTTCGAAGCTCCCTCAGATAAGACTGGAATACGTCTATCAGCTCATCGGCTATTTTCTCTTGGATTATGAGGACGAGTACCAGATACGGACCCTGTCCCTTTGCTTTCCCAGGCATCTATTCTGGCTGGATTTAGAGGTGTCAGAGCTTTTTGAAGAATCCGATATCCCGGCAGTCCGCGCCGAATTTAGGAAGATGCAGGAACAAAGCTACGAAGAACGAAAGGCGGCTTTGGGAGCCATGATTTTTGGCCATTCATCGTCATAGCGCTTCATGAGCACAAACGGTTTTCAATTCCCTGCGTCCTTGTTCTCCAGACTGTTGATGCGTCAACACCTTTGGTTGTGCTGAATTCCGGCATCTTCATTTTGCTCAGACGTATGTGGCGACGACCCCCTGTTTGCTCAGGGGTATGTGGCGACGTGCTCAAATGTATCTGGCGACGGCGTCTAAAAAGCTGACCTTGCCCCGTTGAAAT
>UCML01000068.1:0-1682 GCA_900473675.1 Hyphomicrobiales bacterium
TCAAAGAAAGCAGAAGGTCTGCCAAGATGCAGAAGGTCTCACCATCGACTGTTAAAGCGGTTCGGGAAAGCGGCGCTGTCCCAACCGCGGACTATCTCTTGGAAGTCAAGAATGTCCGCAAGGAGTTTGCTGGCAACGTTGCGCTCGACGATGTCTCTTTCCGTTTGAGACGGGGCACTGTTCATGCCCTGATGGGCGAAAACGGCGCTGGGAAATCCACTCTGATGAAGATCATTGCCGGAATTTACACGCCGGATGGGGGAGAGTTCTTTCTCAACGGTCTTCCCATTCGCCTCAGCAGCCCGCTGGATGCTCTCGATAACGGCATCGCCATGATTCATCAGGAACTCAATCTGATGAACCATATGACCATTGCGGAAAACATCTGGATCCGGCGCGAACCCAAGAATCGACTTGGTCTGGTAGACCATAACGAATTGCATGACCGCACCTATCGGCTTTTCGACGAATTGGGCATCGATTTGGATCCTGGGGAAAGAGTTGGCCTGCTCTCAGTAGCCAGTCGCCAGATGGTCGAAATTGCCAAGGCGGTTTCCTACGAATCGGACGTCCTGATCATGGACGAGCCCACATCGGCGCTGACTGAACGGGAAGTTGAGCATCTTTTCCGCATTATCCGAACTCTGCGGGAGCGGGGGAAGGGGATCATCTACATCACCCACAAGATGAACGAGCTCTTTGAGATCTCGGACGAAGTCTCGATATTCCGCGATGGCAAGCATATCGCGACCAAGGCCGCAAACGAACTGACCCGGGACGACGTCATTCGCATGATGGTCGGGCGGGAGATCTCGCAAATGTTCCCCAAGGTCGAGGCGAAGATTGGCGACGTGGTGATGGGCGTGCGCAATCTCTGTCTCCAGGGTGTTTTCGAGGATGTGTCATTTGACCTTCACTCAGGTGAAATTCTTGGGATTGCCGGGCTTGTCGGTGCAGGTCGCTCCAACATCGCCGAAACGCTGTTTGGCGTAACGCCGGCGACATCCGGGACTATTGAGATTAGAGACAAAGCCGTCAGCATCAGTTCTCCTGCAGTTGCCATGGAAAACGGCATGGCCTTTCTCACGGAAGACCGAAAGGAATCCGGGTGCTTCCTGCTGTTGGACATTCAGCAGAACATGCAGATGGCAGCCCTGCACGCCGGCTATGTTCGTCGCGGCTTCGTTCAGCAGAAGCGCCTGTCTGAAGACTGCGAGGCGATGAAGAACTCGCTGAGGGTCAAGACGCCGGGAATGGATGAGAAGATCCTTAATCTATCGGGCGGAAATCAGCAGAAAGTGCTGATCGGCCGCTGGCTCCTGACAAAGCCAAGCGTCCTTATCCTCGATGAACCCACCCGCGGCATTGACGTCGGCGCCAAGGCTGAAATTCACCGCATGATTTCCACCCTCGCAGCCGAAGGCGTGGCTGTTATCATGATTTCGTCGGAACTACCGGAAATCCTCGGGATGAGCGACCGTGTCATGACGGTCCGGCAAGGACGTGTGTCCGGTATCCTTGATCGAGCAGAGGCAGACCAAGTCAAGATCATGGAGCTCGCAGCACAATGACGACAACATCTGAATCCACGGTTGTGGCGCAAAAGCGGGTCGCGAAACGCAAGTTTCATAGCGAGATGTCGATGGCGTTGGTGCTGCTCGGCATTGCCCTTGCCTTCGAGA
>UCML01000069.1:2500-5000 GCA_900473675.1 Hyphomicrobiales bacterium
CTGATTACATTGTGAAGAGAAGATATGTCTGGAAGCTTCCAGGTGTTGAAGATGGTCGAAAGATCGTTGGAGATGTCCGAGCCCAGTCCTGTTAAAGCTGTCGACGGTCTAGCCGATCCGAGACAGACGAGGGGCTGGAGAAGGTAGGAAGCTTGTTACTCAAGGCATGTTTGTTGTTGGTGGTTTGATCCGCTGAAACTTCAAGTCCGCAAGGATTTGGGGATTTTGGTGTTTCCGGTCATCTCTGACGGCATGTTGATGGATGTTGCCTGACCGCGCATCCCCGGACAGATCTCGAGAAGCTGGTCTTAAGATACGACCTCGAAGTGCACCGGCGTGCCTTCATATGAGGATTGTATCGAACACGTCGATGGCATCTGGATTGGATGTGGCTGTAAAAGGTAGCTGCATCGCCCCTTCTCTTCGGGAAGGTGGCTTAAGGATGAGCATTGGCAATGAGAACGATCAAGTGAAATAAGGGCAATTGGTGGATGCCTTGGCATGCACAGGCGATGAAGGACGTGATACGCTGCGATAAGCCGTGGGGAGCTGCGAATAAGCTTTGATCCATGGATTTCCGAATGGGGAAACCCACCTTAAATGCTTGGAGAATCCAAACTGAGTTTAGGCTCAGCTTGGGTTTCCAAGCATTGTGATAAGGTATCTTACTTTCGAATACATAGGGGTAAGAAGCGAACCCAGGGAACTGAAACATCTAAGTACCTGGAGGAAAGGACATCAACCGAGACTCCGCAAGTAGTGGCGAGCGAACGCGGACCAGGCCAGTGGCCTTGGGGAATAAAGTGGAACGGAATGGAAAGTCCGGCCGTAGCGGGTGATAGCCCCGTACATGTAGAACACCCAAGGTCCTTGAGTAAGGCGGGACACGTGAAATCCTGTTTGAAATTGGGGGGACCACCCTCCAAGCCTAAGTACTCGTGCATGACCGATAGCGAACAAGTACCGTGAGGGAAAGGTGAAAAGCACCCCGACAAGGGGAGTGAAATAGAACCTGAAACCGGTTGCCTACAAACAGTCGGAGCCCGCAAGGGTGACGGCGTACCTTTTGTATAATGGGTCAACGACTTAGTGTGACGAGCAAGCTTAAGCCGATAGGTGAAGGCGCAGCGAAAGCGAGTCTGAACAGGGCGTTCAGTTCGTCGCATTAGACCCGAAACCGAGTGATCTAGCCATGAGCAGGTTGAAGGTTGGGTAACACCAACTGGAGGACCGAACCCGCATCTGTTGCAATAGATTGGGATGACTTGTGGCTAGGGGTGAAAGGCCAATCAAACTCGGAAATAGCTGGTTCTCCGCGAAAACTATTTAGGTAGTGCGTCGACCGAATACCCTCGGGGGTAGAGCACTGGATGGGCTATGGGGACTCACCGTCTTACTGATCCTAACCAAACTCCGAATACCGAGGAGTACTAGTCGGCAGACACACGGCGGGTGCTAACGTCCGTCGTGAAGAGGGCAACAACCCTGACCTCCAGCTAAGGTCCCCAAGTCATGGCTAAGTGGGAAAGGATGTGAGGATCCCAAAACAACCAGGATGTTGGCTTAGAAGCAGCCATCATTTAAAGAAAGCGTAACAGCTCACTGGTCTAAATAAGGGTCTTTGCGCCGAAAATGTAACGGGGCTAAAGCCATGCACCGAAGCTGAGGATACGTAGTGATACGTGTGGTAGCGGAGCGTTCCGTAAGCCTGTGAAGGGAGACCCGTGAGGGCTCCTGGAGGTATCGGAAGTGCGAATGTTGACATGAGTAACGATAAAGGGAGTGAGAGACTCCCTCGCCGAAAGACCAAGGGTTCCTGCTTAAAGTTAATCTGAGCAGGGTTAGCCGGCCCCTAAGATGAGGCAGAAATGCGTAGTCGATGGGAACCACGTTAATATTCGTGGGCCTGGTGGTAGTGACGGATTGCACAAGTTGTTCAACCTTATTGGATTGGTTGGGCAGCGGAGCGGTTCCAGGAAATAGCTCCACCGTATAGACCGTACCCGAAACCGACACAGGTGGTCAGGTAGAGTATACCAAGGCGCTTGAGAGAACTATGCTGAAGGAACTCGGCAAATTGCACGCGTAACTTCGGAAGAAGCGTGACCTCTTCGTACGCAAGTATGGAGGGGTGGCACAGACCAGGGGGTAGCGACTGTTTATCAAAAACACAGGGCTCTGCGAAGTTGCAAAACGACGTATAGGGCCTGACGCCTGCCCGGTGCTGGAAGGTTAAAGGGAGAGGTGCAAGCTTTGAACTGAAGCCCCAGTAAACGGCGGCCGTAACTATAACGGTCCTAAGGTAGCGAAATTCCTTGTCGGGTAAGTTCCGACCTGCACGAATGGCGTAACGACTTCCCCGCTGTCTCCAGCATAGACTCAGTGAAATTGAATTCCCCGTGAAGATGCGGGGTTCCTGCGGTCAGACGGAAAGACCCCGTGCACCTTTACTATAGCTTTACACTGGCATTCGTGTCGGCATGTGTAGGATAGGTGGTAG
>UCML01000074.1:0-10833 GCA_900473675.1 Hyphomicrobiales bacterium
GCAATCCCGACATGGGTCACTCCTTTATCTTTTCTGCGGCGAGTATTGATGTGGCCGTACTCCAACATCGTCTGGCCATTGGATCGGTTGGCCGCGGTTGGTCGCCGTCACCAACCGCAGCCGTGACAACCCACCCCTCTTGGGTAGGGGGATTGTCAAAACGGTTCATTTGAAAAAATCCAGAAGTTCGCGCACCAGCGCTTCCGGTTGTTCTTCTGCCAGATAGTGCCCGCAGTTTTCGATCGCCGTGCCCCGGACATTTGTCGCGATCTTTTGCAGTTGTGCGACAAGGTCTGGCATGGACCCTTGATCGGCCCGCACCGCCAACACCGGCATTTCAAGTTTTCCCCTGGCGGCAAGCTCTCGATTCTGGTCTGCGGACAGCGACACTGCCCTGTAATAGGCAAGTCCACCCTTCAGGCCGCCGTATAGGAAAACGCGCAGGTACTCATTGAAATCGCTGTCGGAGAACACCTGCGGATTAGCCGCTTTGCGCTGCAAGAACCAGTTGAGATAAATGTCCTCGCGCCCTTCAATGAGTGCCTCCGGTAAATCGGCAACGTTGTGGAAGGCAACATGCCATGTGCGCCAAGCGACTTCAGTTGACCATGGCAGTGCATCGGGAAGGCTGATGCCGGGAATCCCCGTATCAAGGATGGCAAGGCCAAGCACATTGGTTGCGTAAAGTGCCGCATAGGGATAAGCGACCCAAGCACCGATATCATGCGCAACAAGGTAGTGCCGTTCGGCACCCAGTTTCTCGATAAGGCCCCGTACGATTCTGGCGATGCTTGTCGTATCGCAGCCGCCAACCGGGCGATCCGAGTCACCTTGCCCGGGAAGGTCTAGCGCAATGACGCGATATTTGGTGCCGAGCGCCGGCAAGATCTTGCGCCAGGCGTACCAGCTCTGGGGGAATCCGGCGAACAGTACGACAACCTCGCCATCGGGGAGTCCTCCGCTCACATAATGCAGCCTGACGCCATTGACCGTTGAAAAGCCTCGCTCAAATCCCTCGATGCCGCTTGTCGGCCAATCCAGTCTTTCTGTCATCATAGCCTCCTCGTTTGTAAACTCTCAGCTCCTGCGGACGACCGCACGAAAACAGCGGCCATCTCGATTTCCCTTGCTGTCCCGTTCCACTTTTCGACCGGGAACCATGTCGCGCTCGTCAGTGGCCTTCGCGAGCCCGCCTCGAAGCGGTTTTCCAGTTACCGATCGTCACGGCGACAAGACACAAGATCAGCAGAAGCGAGAACACCGCGTTGACGGATGGCGTGAAGCCGAAACGCATCTGGTTGAATACCCAGATCGGCAAGGTCGGCGCTCCGCCCGACAGGAACAGGGTTACCATGACGTCGTCGGCAGAAAGGGTCAGACCCAGAAAAGCGCCAGCCAGGATCGTTCCCTTGATCATCGGAAACAACACATGGATGAAGCTTTGCCAGCGGCTTGCTCCAAGATCCAACGACGCCTCCATGAGGCTGGGATCGAGCCGGCGAAGCCGAACAAGCAGCAGCAGAAAGGTCACTGGCATGACAAAGCTCATCTGTCCGATGACAATGCGGGTGATTCCGGAGGGGATGCCGAAGATCTCCGTCCCCAGAACCATCTCGATTCCTAGAACAACCCCTGGGGTCGCGATCGGTAGCGCAAATGCCATTTCGAAGAAGCGGGCACCCTTCAACTTCGAATAATGGACAATCAGCGCAAATATCGTTCCGACCACGACAGATATGGATACGACGCATGCTGCGACGACAACCGAGCGCTGGGCTGCTTCAATCAAGGAGGCGTCGTTCACAAGCTCGTAGTACCAGTGGAGCGTCAGCCCTTCCAACGGCAGGGTTTGAAGGTTTGCGGAATTGAACGAGAAAAGAATGATGATGGCGAGCGGTGCATACAGGTAGGCAATAGCAGCGATGTAACCAATCGCGCCAAGTCTCCGACTGAAGCCGGTCGAGGCAGTCCCGTCAGATGATGGCGACTGGTCACCTTCTCCACCGACCATGACGCCCTTCACCGGCGTCAGGGCGATGATGATACCGAGAAGAACCACGACGCTCAGCATGAGAGCTACGGCGACGGCAGCGCCATACGGCCAGTTATTCGCGAAGCCGAACTGCGTTGAGATTACAACGCCGAGCGTAGTCCCGTCGATACCGCCAATCATTGCCGGGGTGACAAAATCACCAACGGTGACGAGGAATGCGAGCGAGAACCCGATTGCCAGGTTTCTGCGGGTGAGTGGCCATATCAGATGAAGGAATGTCTGTAGCGAGGTTGCCCCTGAATCTTCCGACGCTTCTATCAGATCCCGTGGGATCTTTTCAAAAGCGCCCATGGTGGAGATGAAAATAAAGGGCACAGAAATGTATGCAAAGACGATAACGACTGAACTGGGGCTGTAAAGAAAGGCTTCAGACGGCGCATCCAGGATCCCGCTCGAGACCAGAAAGCCGTTGAGGACACCGGATTGCCCAAGGATGACGCGCCACGCAAAAATCCGCATGAGGAGGCTGATCCACAGAGGCAGGACGATCAACATCGTCAGCAACGCTTTGTTTCGCCGGACGACGCGCCCAACGTAAAAGGCAAGTGGATAAGCGATGAGGGTCGCGACCATGCAAGCGAGGAAACTAAACGAGAGCGTTCGCATCAGCAGGACCCAGAAGCCCGCCGAGTTCCACATCCTCGAATAGTTCGTCAACGATGGTTCGAAAATGAAGACGCCCGCCGAGGTCTTCAGAAAGCTGGTTCCAATCAAAAGCAGGTTGGGCAGAATGACGATCAGAAACAGCCACGCCAATACGGGAACGCTGGAAAGGCGAAAGCCCAGTGGGAAACGTTCACGCCGCGCAGAAGCGCGCTCGGACAGTGCTGGAGCAACGATCTCAGTCATGAAAGACCTGTGTGTTTGCGGCATCGAAGGCGACCTTGACCGGCTGACCCACCGAGAACGTCGAGTCCCGCACGGCGGGCACCGTCCCGATGAGATTGACGCTGCCGCAGCGGACATTGACTTCGCAGTTGGTGCCGAGGAAAAGGACGTCTTCCACTACGCCGGGAATGGTGTCAGGTGCACGTTCCGTGTCATCGAGAGGTTTCACCTGTATCGCTTCGTACCTGACCGCCATGCGCGCCATTCCGCCCTTCTTGGCAGTCAGGCCCGGGATCTTGGTTCCCTCCACCGTTCCCACGAAGCCGGTATCGGACGGTTCGAAATTGACCATGACGAGATTGGAGCGACCAACGAAACGTGAGACAAACTCGCTTTGCGGAGCAAAGTATATTTCCCGGGGCGTGGCGAGCTGGGCTATCTTCCCATCTTGCAGGACGACGACGCGGTCAGACATTGATAGTGCTTCCCCCTGGTCATGCGTGACATACATGAACGCGATGCCAAGCTCTTTCTGCAAGGCCACCAAGGTGTGCTGCATTTGTTGGCGCAAGCGAAGATCAAGAGCGGCCAGCGGCTCGTCGAGAAGCAGCAGCCTTGGCCGCGATACGATGGAACGGGCCAGAGCAGCACGCTGACGCTGTCCGCCGGAAAGCTGGTGAGGAAGCCGATCGGCAAAAGTCAACATCTCGGTAAGCGCAAGCGCTTCCTCGGCTTTTGCCCGGCGGGATGGCTTGGCTTCGCCCTTCATCCGAAGTGGATATTCGACATTTTCCCGCACGGTGAGGTGCGGGAAAAGGGCATAACTCTGGAACACGGTGCGGACATCTCGCTTGTTCGGGGCAACCGAATTGACCACCTCACCCGCCATGATGATTTGGCCCGTATCCGGCTTTTCAAAACCAGCGACCGTTCTTAAAATTGTCGTCTTTCCGGAACCGCTTGGTCCAAGTATCGAAAAGAATTCCCCGGGGTTCACCGAGAAAGACACCTGCTCGAGAGCCGGTTTTTTGGCCCCCTCATAGGTTTTCGAAACGCCGACGAGCGAAAGCACAGAGCCGGTTTCGTGTGTTCCCATTGTCGTTCTCCTGGTTGAGCGCAGCGTCAGAGCGTGCCGGCCAAGAAGTCATTCCAAAGCTGGATACGACGTTCGACGTTCTCGGGCTCCTTGAAGAAGACGAGATTGTCCTTGAAGCTCGGATCATCGGAGTCCAATATATTGGTGCTCTTCAGTTCGTCCTCGGTCAGACCGGCTTCGCGCGCTGCCTCCGGCGTCAGGATGCCATTGCTTCCCGAGAACTTCATGAACCTTGCCTGCCACTTCGCCGACATCGTGTCGTCGAGGAATTTGTAGACGATGTCACGCTGTCCTTTCGGCGTGACGTAGGTGCCTTCGATCCAGGCGGGCGTGCCTTCCTTCGGCAGGGAATACTTGGCGTTCAGGCCTTTCTTCTTCAGGATGTTGACGACGGTGACATTGTGACAATAGCCGAGAACCGCTTCACCCGCTGCATAGACGTTTGCGGCATCGTCGAATCCTCTGGTGACGACGCGCACCTGTGCTCGCAACTCGCGCAGCGCATCGGTGACGCGAGTGAACTCGTCCTCGGTCAAATTGAAGGGATCCTTTGCTCCGACATAAAGCGCGACCATGGGGATCGTGACGGTCGCGTCATCGAATATCGTGACTTTCCCCTTGTAGGTCTTGTCCCACAGAGCAGCCCAGCTCGTGGGTGGAGACTTGATCACATCAGCATTGTACTGCAGAGGCTGCGTTCCCCAGTGGAGAGGAACGCCCATGAGGGCACCGTCGACCGTTAGCGGTTCGCGCCAGTTCAGTCCTGGTAAGATATTGGCAATGTTAGGGGTCTTTGTCACATCGAATGGAGTGATCTGGCCAGCCTTCTTGAGGCGGCCCGCCGTTGACGCCTCTGAATAGATGACATCCGGCTTCACGGCACCTGACTGAAGCTGAGCGAATACTTCATCGAGTGAAGAGACGATCACAGGTTTGATTTCGGTCCCGTTGGCCGCCTTCCACTCCGCTATCCATTCAGGCTCGTCGTAGGTTTCCCACGTCAACAATGTGATCGGCTCTTCGGCTGCCCAGGCGTTCTTGATGATGACAGGCGCAAAAAGCGACGTGGATAGCGCCGCGCCTCCAAGCTTCAAAGCATGACGACGAGTGATGGGTAGAGACGTTTTTCCGGTCATTGCTCAATCCTTCCGACAATAGTTACAGACCGCAGGAGGGGTGCTGCGCACCGCCCTGCTCCCCTTGTATTCGTTGATCTAACTAACGACAGTTAGATAGATGAGGCAGTATTATTCAAGAATCTACACCTGTCAATGGAGTAAATACTTGAAAAGAAAGTACTGTTATGTATAAAATTCCACGACTAAGAACAATGCATAAATCATCGGATCTAAGCATCGTTCTGGGTTGGGTCGCTTTTTTCGAGCGCTTAGGCTCAACCAACGAGTTCGAAGATGACAATTGCGTCTTAGCTGACGACAGCAAGTGCTACGTCCAAAGTGACGACACGTATGACCTCCCAATCATAGACTGCGGATGTTCCTGCCAGACCGCCTGAAGGTCAAATCGTCATTGGCGATTTGGGCTGATAACGCATTTCTATCATACGGGGGGCAGGGACGGCTGCCGCCAGCTGGGGCCGCTCTTGCCCGGGTTTAGTGATCAATAGAATTTATCTCAGGCAATTGAATATGGAGATTTGACGAGAGGGCCCGGAATAGCGAGTTCTACCGCGTGTGCGCACACGAGAACAGGGATGCTTCGTGATGGATGGACTTGAAAGGGTACTTGATCGTCGGCCGGAGCAAATTCGCCTCGATGTCAGGGCGGGTAGAATTGGCGGGCAGACCTCTGGAATGGCTCCGGGTTTTGCTCAAGGAAACCTGGTAATTCTTCCAAAGTCGTGGGCGAGCGATTTTCTGAGATTTTGCCTCGAAAATCCCAAACCGTGCCCGTTGCTCGCCGTCGGGAAACCCGGTGATCCGTCTCTTGGCAAGGCTGGCAGGCAAATCGACATCCGTTATGATGTACCGAGCTACCGCGTTTTCCGCGACGGAGAGATGGTGGAGGAGATCGCTGATATCCACCACATCTGGCGCGACGATTTCGTTTCTTTCTTGATTGGCTGCTCGTTCTCCTTCGAATGGGCTTTGCTGAAAGCGGGAATTGGTATCCGACACATCGAACTCGGTTCCAACGTACCCATGTACAGGACGAACATCGATTGCGTGTCAGCCGGCCCGTTCTCTGGGCAGTTTGTGGTGTCGATGCGACCGATGACGCCGGCGGACGCCATCCGGGCGATCGAAATCACCGCCAGAATGCCACAGGTCCATGGGGCGCCGGTGCACTTCGGTGATCCTTTATCGATCGGGATCAAGGACCTATCCCGACCCGATTATGGCGACAGCGTTCCGCTCAAAGAAGGTGAAGTGCCAGTTTTCTGGGCGTGTGGCGTCACGCCGCAAGTTGCCTTGGCACAAGCCAAACCACCGATCGCAATAACACACAGCCCGGGGTGCATGCTCGTCACGGATGTACGCGATGAGGATCTGCTGAACGGCAAATTCCGCTTCGAGGCGCCCGTCCTATAGCCTGCTATCTGTCGTCCTCGTTTGTGACGCCTACCCTGCATCACGTCGGAATGAATTCATCAAGACAATTTGCGCGGAGCTTGTTTGGCATTCGTGCCGTCCAGGCCAATCGCGCCCGCGGAAAAAAGAGGCTTTCCGCCTGTCGATCTTCGCAACGGCTTGCATCCAGTCGTATACTCGTCGATGGTTACGAGGCGTTGGATTTATTGCGAAAAGGCGGGCCCGATGATTGACCTGCGCAATCTGGAGACATTTTATATTGTAGCTCAGACGGGCGGCTTCCACCGTGCCGCCGAGAAGCTCAATACCACGCAGCCGGCTGTTTCCGCACGCATTGCGCAGCTTGAACGGGAACTCAAAGCGCGACTGTTCGAGCGTGACAAGCGTGGTACGCGTCTGACCGCAAAAGGACGTGAAATCCTCAAATATGCTGAGCGCATGTTGGCCCTCAGGACCGAAATGGTGCTTTCCGTTGCCGGCGCGAATGCCTTGGAGGGGACCGTCCAGCTCGGTGTCTCGGACACGATCGTCCACACCTGGCTACCAGAACTGCTCAAACGACTGAACCATGAGTATCCGGCAATTACATTGGAGATCAACGTCGACGGCTCGACCAATCTTGCAGCAGCCCTTCTTGAGAACAGCATTGATGTCGCCTTGCTCATGGGGCCAGTGATCTCGGGAGCCATCACCAATCTGCCGCTATGTGAATATCCCTTGTGCTGGGTGGTCCCGGAGGATTTTCCCCTGGGCCCAGAAGCGGTAACGCTCAAGGAGCTTGCAGCATTTCCGATCATCACCTTTGCAAGGCAGACCCAGCCGTATCGGGAAATCACCGAGCTCTTCAACAAGGAACATCAGCAGCGCGTACGCCTCTTTGCCAACTCGTCGCTGTCTTCAATTGTTCGCATGACGCTTGATGGAATCGGCGTCGCTGCCATACCCCTCGAAGTCGTTTCAGACCATCTCGCAAGCGGCAAGCTGCGGGTGCTCAGGACAATCGATCAAACGATGCCGACGATGGCGTTTACTGCAAGCTTCATCAAGGGTCCTGACACGCATTTGAATGGCGTCGTCGCTACGCTCGCGCAGAAAGTCGCGGGGCAGTACGGCCTTTCTTCAGATCGTCGCTTAGACCAAGCCGAACCGATCAGCGCCGATTGATCAGCCTGCACTGGTGCCACCGTCTATGCTCAACATACTTCCCGTTGCGAAAGTGACCTCTGTCGCAACGTAGACGACGAAATTTGCGATTTCATCGGCACTGGCGAAACGTTTCATCGGCACTTGCGAAAGTGCGGCATCGCGGGCAACGGTACCGCCCAGCAGTTCCAGCTCGGCCTTCAACATGGGCGTATCTACAGGACCCGGACAAACGCAATTCACTCTGACGTGCGGAGCGAGTTCCAGTGCGAGCGACTTGGACAGTCCCGACAGGCCTGCTTTTGACGCGCAATAGTGGGCAAAGTTCGGCATGCCTTTGAATGACAGGTCCGAAGCAATCGCTACGATGCTGCCGCGCCCTCGGTCTCGCATTCTCAATGCGCATTCCCGCATCACGTAAAAGGCGCCATTCAGGTTAACATCGATGTGCTGGCGCCACACCTCTGCGGACAACGCTTCGAGGGATGCGGGCGTGACAATGCCTGCAGCATGAACAAGATAATCGATGCCGCCCAACGCATCCCAGACTTCAGCAATAGCAGCGCTAACCTTTGCGTCATCGCTGATATCCACGGCAACCGGGAGCGAGCCTTGACCGAGGGTTTTGGCGATTTCCTCAAGCTCACCGGCACGCCGCCCCGATAGGGCTACCCTTGCTCCCAGATCTGCGAAACGCCGCGCACAGGCAAGACCGATGCCCGAGGTTGCACCGGTGACAAATGCGGTTCTGCCTTCCAACGACCTGTCCATTGCCTATAGTCTCCATGCTGCGTGTCGGCCAGTTCGGGCCTGCACCGTTCTCGCAGGACAAAACCTTCTCGACGCCATTGATCAGGCCGACGGAGATGGCGAAGGCAAAAACCGTCGCAATGAGAAGTCTGGTGTATCAACGATGGGCTTGCCCTGGTCAGCCCGGGCAAGTCGTCGATTGGGTTTCCAGCTTTTGCGCCTGAATTCCGTTAATTGACGGTCAGGAAATGCGCCTATACTTATCCAACTTAACGGACTGGATCCACTGACCGGCGCGGGCGCCGAACGCCTTCATTGACTCAGTGTTGTTGTGCACGTCCAGCGCTTGCTCATCCTCCCAGATCTCATAGAAGACGAACTCACCTGGGCGCTCCAGCGATTCATGGAGATCATACTGGACGAAGCCCGGCTCCTTTTGCGCAATCGGAACCAGGGTCAAGAGCGCCTCTCGAAGCTCTGCGTGCTTGCCTTCGTGCGCCGTCACCGTGGCAACAACAACTAGCTTGTCGGTCATTGTGTAGCTTCCTTTCGATAATGAAGAATTTTAAAGACGTACGGCACCTCGTGCCGTAGCGTGTCAGTCCAACGCAATCGAAACGTGAGTTTTGATCGAGTTTGCGATGAAGCACCCTTTATGAGCCCGATGATGCAATCGGGACAGTGTTTCGCGATCCGGCTGCTTCTGCGAACCAAAGGTTACTTTTGGATGGAGGGTGATTTCCGACACCCAAAACGTTCCTTCGGGGTTCTTCGACACCTTGCCTACGGCGTTGTCCTCGTACGTATCGACGGCATACCCGCTGCCTTCGCAAATCGCGAGGAAGTAGAGCATGTGGCAGCTCGCCAGAGCGTTCACGAGGAGCTGTTCGGGATCGGCAAGGTTGCTGTTTCCCAGATAAGCGGGCGCAGCTGAAACGTCCACGGAGACCTGCGGGCTGTATGTTGCCTTGTGGTCCCGGCTGTAGGTTGCCGGCTGTTGCGAATGGGGCATTGCCTTCCATTCGAGGCGGATTGAGTGTTCGGACATGTTTTCATCCTGATCGATGGCGAGGGACATGCCCTTAGCCATGTGTAGAAATTGATGCCTGTCGCCGTGAACGCGGCCGGCACGCGTCGTGCGAACCTGACCTTCAGGCTCAACTGTTTTGAAGAACGTCCACCATTGCCTGTGCAATGGCGACGTCGGCGTCCACTGGGCCTCCGGATGCACCCACCGCGCCGATAACGGTCTTCCCGTCGTGCACAGGCAGCCCGCCACCGAAAACGACGAACGGACGGCGACCGCCCAGGGCATCAAGCCCATAGAGCGCCCCACCCGGCTGGACGAGTTCGAGCCAGTTTCCGGACGGCGAGCGCAGCGCAAGAGCGGTGTACGCCTTTCCTTGCGCGATTTCGACCGTCGAGAGTGCGGCGTCGTCGACGCGCAGGAACGCCATCAGATTGCCGCCGGCATCAACGATTGCCAGAGAAGAAGGCTCCCCGAGCTCACGAGCTTTGCTCGCACCCACTTCAAGCGCTTTGACTGCCGCTTCATGTGTAATCAGCTTGATCATCCTGGTATCCTTGCCATTTTGCGTTCGATCGCATGCTTCGATCAGTTATAGATGCCGCCGTCGACGTTGATGGACTGAGCCGTCACATACGAAGCCTCGTCGGAGGCGAGGTAGACGAACAGCGGCGCGACTTCCTGGGGCGTCGCCTGCCGTCCAAGCGGGATGACGATCGGTATGAGCGATTCCTGTTTTTCTCGACCCCCGATGAAGTCGATGACGGGTTGATTGAAGGGCGTGTCGATCCATCCCGGGCACACGGCGTTGACCCGAATACCCTCGCGCGCCAGTTCAATCGCAAGCGTAGTTGTGAGACCGATGATCGCGGCCTTGGACGACGAGTAAGCGGCAAGGCCCGGGGCGCCGCGCTTGCCAGCCAGCGAAGACATCATCACGATCGACGACTTGCCAGCGTCCCGGAGATGTTTCACCGACTCCCTGGCGAAGATGAAATTGGCGCGGACATTGATCGTGAACACCTTGTCCCATTCATGCGTCGAAAAGTCTTCAATTTTGCCCGAAAGTTGGATACCCGCATTCAGGCAGAGCGTGTCCATTCCCTTCATCCATGCAACCGACTGGTCGATTGCCGCTTTGATCTCGTTTTCCTGCGAAATATCGGCCTTGAAGAACCGGACGCGATCTCCGAACCGACTTTCGACTTCGCGGCCTTTGGCAGCATCGATATCGACCACAGAAACCGTCGCGCCTTCGGCAACAAATGCCTCCAGAATAGCGAGACCGATGTTTGCCACGCCTCCAGTTAGGAGTACGCGCTTTCCTGACAAGCGTTGAGACATGGATTGCTCCCTTGATTTTGGGCATTGCCCGATGACATTC
>UCML01000078.1:0-7979 GCA_900473675.1 Hyphomicrobiales bacterium
ACGGCTTTCCAGCGCGATTGGCGCCCTAAAGCGCCTTCACACTGTGGCTGACCTTGAACTTCCGCTTCTCCAGTTCGGGGAAGAAATCGGGCGCCGTGAAGTATTCCTCCGGCGCCCATACACCCGGACGTTTTGGGTTCTTCAAAACCAGCTGGGCAGCGATCGATGCGCTCATCGAAGTGCCTGCATCGACATACGGGGCATACATCTCATCCGGAGTGACGATCACCTCGTAGCGGACTTCGACCGAGTTGCCGTCCTTCATGCCCCGGCCGATGGCAAAATGGATCTCCGAGCTTTCCTGCTGCGGAATGCGGTGCGGATTGCGGGCGATGTTGCGCTGGATAACCGCGTTCAGCACGTCGAGCGGCTTCACCGAAACGCCGCCAACCTCGACCGGATCGTTGAAATCACCGAATCCGGCCTTCACCAGGCCGACCCACGCCTCGTGCTCGCGATGTGGCAGATGCAGTTTCCATGTGAACTCCTGGATACCCTTGTCGCGAATGCCATCGGCGAGCGGCACCGTCAGCTGCTCGGAATGCGGCGAATACATGAATTCGCAGCGCCCCCAGGGTTCCGGCAGGTCGATCACCTCCCTGCCCGTCATCGGCGCGCATTCGACATGTTTGCCGTCGAAGAATTGGGTGCTCGGATGGGCATATTCGGCAAGCACCGTCGAGACGCTGTAAGGTGGCATCAGGATCGGATTCTCGTCGCCGGTGAGTTCAGCCGCCCAATAAAGGTTGATCTTCTCGATCGTATCGAGTTCGTCGGCCACCGCGCGGCAGATGACGTTGGACATGCCGGGATCGGCGCCGACACCGACGACGGCCGTGACGCCCGCCGCCTTGAACCGCTCGTGTTCGGCGATCTGCTTGACGGTGAAGGTTCCGAGACCGCCGAGATCCATATAGGCGACCTTTGCGTCAAGCGCTGCCTCGAAGATGGTCATCTGGAAACCGAGCAGGGTTGGGACGCAGTTGATGCAGAGGCCGGCACCTGAGATCGCTTCGGCCAAACGGGCAGGATCGTTCACATTGAGATCGAACAGTTCCAATCGTGGATCACGCAGATCGGCGACCAGGCTTTCCATCCGCTCGCGCGAGGTGTCGCAGATGCGGATCGACTTGATGTCGATGATGGCGCGATCGGAAACGAGGTCGCGGACAATACCGGCGCCCATCAGGCCGGCGCCACCGAGGATGGAGATTTTCATGAACAGCGTCCTTTTCGAATTATTGCCCCGCGGGCATTATGTTTTTCCGGAGAGCTGCACTCCCCCTCATCCGGCGCTTTGCGCCACCTTCTCCCCGCTGGGGAGAAGAAGGAAATCAGACGTGCTTGCGCCCGCCCTCCTCGTAGAACCAGCTGTCGGGATAGGGATACCACCAGTCGTGGATGACCGGCTTGTGGTCGATGATCACCATTTTCGAGCGGCGGAAGGCGTCCAGCCCCTGGCGGCCGAGTTCGCGGCCCATGCCGGATGCCTTCCAGCCGCCGAACGGCAGCGCGTCATTGTCGATCAGCGGATTGTTGATCCAGACCATTCCTGATTCGAGCCGTTCGGCCGCCTCCATCGCCTCGTCGAGACTGGAGGTGAACACCGAGGCGCCGAGGCCGAAGGGGCTGTCATTGGCAAGCGCGATAGCCTCATCGAAATCTGCGACGCAGGCCACAGCGGCAACCGGGCCGAAACATTCTTCCTGCATGATCGCCATGTCCGGCGTGCAGCCGGTGAGAATGGTCGGTTCGTAGAACCAGCCGACCGGCTCGCCGTCCGGGATTTTTCCGCCGAGCACAACGGTTGCACCCTTGGCCCTGGCATCCTCGACAAGCCGAATGACTTTTTCGCGCGCGGCCTCACTCACCAGAGGTCCGATCTCGGCTCTGGTCAAGCCATTGCCGATGCGCAGGCGGCGCGCCTGTTCGGCGAATTTCTCGATGAAGGCATCATGTACGCTGTCGACGACGAAAAACCGCTCGGCCGACGTGCAGACCTGGCCGGACATGTGGAAGGCGGCGGTCACGGCACCGGCAGCGGCGACATCGAGCGGTGCATGCGCGGTGATGATCATCGGATCGCTGCCGCCCGCCTCGATCACCGCCGGTTTCATCTGGCTGGCGGCAGCCGCCGCAACAGCCTTGCCCGCCGCGACCGAACCGGTGAAGGCGACCGCGTGGGTCATCGGCGATGAAATCAAATATTGCGCGACGTCGGCGCCGCCCGGCATGCAGGCGATCAGGTCGACCGGCAGAGCCTCGAAGACAGCCATGAACTCCAGCGTCGACAGCGTCGTCGCAAGCGCCGGTTTGATGATGCACGCATTGCCCGAGGCGAGCGAGGCCGCCACGGTCCAGCACATCAACAGGATCGGAAAATTGAACGGCATGATGTGGACGCTGGTGCCCAGCGCCTCGTAACGCGCATATTGGAACGACCCGGCCTGCGTCGTGCCGGCCACTTTTCCCGCCTCGTCGCGGGCCATCTCCGCGAAATAGCGGAAAGCTCCGGCGCAATTTGCAACCTCGCCGATCGCTTCCGGATAGGGCTTGCCCATCTCGCGCGACATCAGTTCGGCGCAAGTGCGCATATCGGTCGCCTCGATGCGGTTGGCGATCTTGTGAAGGATGGTGGCGCGGCTCTTGGCGTCGAGGCGTTTCCAATCGGATTGCGCGGTTCTGGCCGCTTTCAGGACGGACTCTAGCTCCGCTGCGGTCGATTCAGCGAAGGCGCCCTCCCGCTGAAGCGTCGCCGGATTGATCGCCGTGTGCCGCTCACCTCTGGCTTGAACATAAACCGGATGCCGGTAGAACACGGGCTCAGATGGATTGAACATGGGATTTTCCTATTCGAAAGCTTCGAGCATGCGGTGAAGTTGCCCCTCACCCTAGCCCTCTCCCCGCAAGCGGGGAGAGGGGATAACGGAGTTTGCCGCCTGGTCCCTCGCCCCGTTTACGGGGAGAAGGTGGCCGACAGGCCGGGTGAGGGGCGGCCTTTAAGGTCGTGAGGGGCAACAACCCCAACCTCACCTCACCGGATCATGTAAACCTTCTTGATCGTCTCATGCACGGTGCAGACGCCCCTCCAGTCCTGCGGGAAGAACGCTGCCGTGTCCGGCACGATCTCGATCACTTCGCCACTCTCGTGCACGTAGGTGCAGCGGCCTTCGAGGAAGTGACAGAACTCGTCGCGGGTCACATGGCAGTCCCATTTGCCGGGGGTGCAGACCCAGAGGCCACATTCGGACTGGCCGTCCGGACCCTTGTGGATCAACTTGCCCGTCGTGCGGCTTTCGCCCTCGATCGTGGTGGGGATGATGCCCCAGTCCTTGAGGTCGGTTTCGTCGAGTGGCTTGCGCATCAGTGGGGTGGCGGTCATCGGATGTTTCCTTTCGTTTTTTCTTCGAGCAGCATCCGAGTTCTCAAGAATCGGCGGGAGGCCGCAGCAGTAATTTCAAGTCCGGCCGGTCAGACCAGCATGTAGATGTTGCGCATCGTCTCGATCACATGGCATTCGCCGGTCCAGCCACCGGGGAACATCACGACAGTGCCCGTCTCCACCTCGATCACCTCGCCGCCATCGGAGCGATAGACGGCACGGCCCGCGACGAAATGGCAGAATTCGTCGCGCGGGATCGACAAGCGCCAGCGGCCGGGCGTGCAGACCCAGATGCCCGATTCCGGCTGGTTGTTCGGCCCCTTGTGCACGAGCCGGCCGGTCGATTTCGACTGGCCCTCGATACTGTCGGGCTGCAGGCCCCAGTCGACGAGATCGTCATAGGTGGTGGCGTTGTAAATGCGGGGTGCGGATGACGACTCAGCCATCGAACTTCCCCGTCGTCGCCAGCTGATCGAGAATGGCGGCAGCCTTTTTCGGTCCGTTCTGCGATTGCATATGAGCGCTGGTGGCGGCCAGTTTTGCCTTCATCTTCGGATCGTTGATGCAGGCATCCAGCTTTGCGGCGAGTTCCTCGTCGGTCCAGTCGTAGCGTGGCATCTTGAAGCCGTGGCCGGTTTCATCGACGCGCGTCGCATTGTCGTGACCATCCCAGACATAGGGCATGATGATCGCCGGCTTGCCGAAATAGAGGCACTCGGTGAACGAGTTGTTGCCGCCGTGATGGATGGCCGCGTCGATCTGCGGAATGACGGACGGCTGCGGAAACCAGCTTTCGACGATAATATTGCCTGGCAGGTCGGTATACTGCTCCTTATAGTCGCCGACATTGACGAGGGCGCGGTAGGGCAGTTTTCCGATAGTCACGATCAATCGTTTCAACAGGTCGGTATCGCCGGCGCCAAGACTGCCGAAGGATATATAGAGTAGAGGCTTGTCGTTGTTCTCGGCAAAGACCGGAACCGCGTAGGGCTTTTCCTTGCGTACGCAGCCTTCGAGATACTGGAACTGTTTCGGGTCAAGCGGATGTTCGCGATCGAACTTCACCGATTCCGGATAAAGCAGCAGGTTCATGAACGGCGAGGCCTCGAAGAACTGGCCGATCGGATAGGCCTGCTCTCCGGTCGAGGCGAGGAAGGCGTTGAAGTCGTCGTGGATCGGCTTGATCACCGCATTGAACTTGTCGCGGTAGGCGGCGTGGCCGGCCAGATCGTCCTGACGGCAGCCGGAAAGATGCGGCGGGATTTTTTCATCCTCGATCTCGTTTTCCGAGCAGGAGATGATCCTGACCCAAGGCTTGCCGAACTGCTTGATCGCCGGAAAGAGGATGACATTGTCGACGCAGATGAGGTCCGGCTTGATCTTTGCCAGCACACCCGGCAGATCCTTCTCGGCCCATTTGGCACTGTCGACGATCGCCTCCCAGCAATCGCGTACATAATTGTCGATCTGGTCGTACGGCGATTTGCGGAAGTTCGGGATGTGGCCGTTGATGAAGTCTTCCCAAAATTTCGCCATCTGCTCCGGCGGCATCGGCGCCGAGAGGTTCACCGGATAGGCCTCGAAACCATAACCTTTGTAGACGTCGACGAAACCGGGATCGGACAGGAAAACGGCCTTGTGGCCGAGCGCCTCCACGGCCTGAGCTATGCCGACGGAATTCAGCGCCGGGCCGAAGGCAGCTTCGGGAAAGAATGCAATCGTCTTGGACATGAGTTCCCTCTTGTTTTTCTTTAGTCCTGAAAAATTCTGCAGGCCGCTGCATCAAACCCGAGCGATACGATCGCTCCGGTTTGGGCAGCAGCCACTCCCGGTCCAATCGCCGCGACGCGGACCTGAAGCGGTGCTGGCGACAGCGCCGTTTTGACGTAAATCTGCCGGTCAAGGCCGTGATAGGCGACATCGACGATCGTGCCGGCTATGCCGGCGCCGGTCGGTTTCAAGGAAATGTTTTCCGGCCGCGCTGCCAGCACTGCCGTGGCGTTGCGCTTCAGTCCTTCGAGATCGCAGGCCAGCGCTTCTCCACCCACGCGAAACAGCGCGTCGCTGCCGATCTCGCCCTCGATGAAATTCATCACGCCAATGAAGCCGGCGACAAAACGATTGGCCGGCCGCTCATAGACCTCTTCCGGCGTACCGCATTGCAGGATGCTGCCATCCTTCAGAACTGCGACCCGGTCGGCCATGACCAGTGCCTCTTCCTGATCGTGGGTGACGATGATGAAGGTGATACCGACCTCGTTCTGCAGCCGCTTCAGTTCCAGCTGCATCTTCTCGCGCAGCTTCTTGTCCAGCGCACCGAGCGGTTCGTCGAGCAAAAGCACCTTCGGCCGCTTGATCAGGGCGCGGGCCAGCGCTACCCGCTGCTTCTGCCCGCCCGAAAGTTCGGCCGGCTTGCGCTCGGCCAGTGCCTGCAGGTCGGTCGTCTTCAGCATCTCCTCGACCCGGGCGGAAATCTCGGTTTTACCGAGCCGTTCCATCTCGAGGCCATAGGCGAGGTTCTGCCGAACCGTCATATGCGGAAACAGCGCATAGGACTGGAACATCAGGTTGAGCGGCCGCTTCTCCGGCGCCTGCTCGGTGATGTCGATGCCCCCCAGCCGGATGCGCCCCTTGTCCGGCACTTCGAAACCGGCGATCATCCTCAGCAAGGTCGTCTTGCCGCAGCCGGACGGCCCAAGCAACGCGAAGAATTCGTTCTCGCGGATATCAAGCGAAAGGCCATTAACGGCGACCGTCTTGCCGAAACGCTTCACGACCGTGTCGACCGCCAGAACCGGGGCTTTGAAGTCAATGTTCATCGGGTCATCTGTTCTTTGTTCAGCCATTGCGAAATGAGGAGTGCTGCGGCGCTGACGCCCATGACGATGGTGGCAAGCGCGTTGATCTCAGGTGTTACGCCGAAACGGATCATCGAATAGATCTGCATCGGCAGGGTGATCGAGGACCGCCCGGCGCCAGAAGTGAAGAAGGCGATGATGAATTCATCGACCGACAGCGTGAAGGCGAGCAGCGCACCGGCGACGACGGCAGGCAACAGAACCGGAAAGGTGATGCGCCAGAAGGTCGTGAACGACGAGGCGCCAAGATCGCGGGAGGCTTCGACGATGGAAAAATCGAAATTCTTCAGCCGCGCCCGCACCACGGAGCAGACGAAGGCGAGATCGAAGATCACGTGGCTGACGATGATCGTATGCAGGCCCATCGTCACATTCAGGCGCGAAAACAGCGTCAGCAGCGCCACTGCCAGGACGATGTCCGGAATGACCATCGGCGCAAAGGCGAGCGCTTCAAGCGGCGTGCTCTTGCGCTTGCGCGTTTCCATGCCGATCGCCAGCATCGTCCCGAGCACAGTCGCGATCAGCGTCGCGAAGATCGCAACAACCAGAGTATTCCAGGCGGCATGCAGAATGTCGCTGTTGCCAGCAAGCGATACGTACCAGCGCAGCGAAAACCCCGACCAGGTCGTCGGTAGGCCGCTTTGGTTGAACGATAGCAGGACCAGGACCGCGATCGGCAGATAGAGAAAGCCGAAGACGAGAACGAGAATGGTTCGCCCCGCCAGCTTGATACGCAGCGCGTTAGCCATTTGCCGCTCCCACCGTTTCGCCATTGAAGCGGGATGCGGCGCGCGCCTGCAACAGCAGGAGCCCGATCATGATGACGATCAGCACCATGCCAAGGGCGGCGCCAAACGGCCAGTCGTTGGCCGTCAGGAACTGGTCGTAGACGAGATTGCCGATCATCTGGAACCGCCCGCCGCCAAGCAGGGCCGGCGTGACGAAATTGCCGATCGACAACACGAATATGAAGACGCCACCGGCAGCCACGCCGGGCATGGTCAGTGGCAACGTCACCCGGAAAAATGTCCGCACCCGCCCTGCACCGAGATCACGCGAGGCCTCGACCAATTCATTGTTCAGCCGCGACAGGCTGGAATAGATCGCCAGGATCACGAAGGGCAGGTAGTTGTAGACGAGGCCGGTGATAACAGCGCCTTCGCTGTAAAGCAGTGCCAGCGGCTCACCGTCGTAACCGAACCAGCGCAGCAGATTGTTGAGCAACCCTTCGCGGTTCAGAAGCACAATCCAGGCATAGGTACGGATCAGATAATTGCTCCAGAACGGCAGCACAGCGAAGAACAGAAGCAGCGGCTGCGTCCGCTTCGGCGCCAGGCAGATGGCATAGGCCGCGGGATAGGCGATCAGGATCGCGAGCAGTGTTGCCAGCCCGGCGATGCGCACCGAGGTCAGGAAGATCTTCGCATAGAGCGGGTCGATGACCCTCTGAAAGTTCTCGGCCGTCAGCGTGTATTCGATGCCGCCGTAAAGTCCGCGTGTCAGAAACGCGTATGCAAAGATGATCAGGCACGGAACGACCATGAACAGGCCGAGCCACGCGACGGCAGGCAGAGCCATGAGATTGGAACGAACCGTCTGCGACGTCAAAACAAGGAACTCCGGAAGTTTCAAAACCTCTTCTCCCCAACGGAGAGAAGGTGGCCCGCAGGGCCGAATGAGGGGGCCGAAGGCAATTTCTCAGTGGCTCCGGCTTCGCCGAAGCCCCCTCATCGCCTCGC
>UCML01000081.1:0-2972 GCA_900473675.1 Hyphomicrobiales bacterium
CCGGATCACCCGATGGGGGCAGGCCATACGAGGAGTCGGTAGGCCTGGCGGACCGACGCCGGGTGTCCCAGGCCGGTCAGGATATTCACAGGTCTGTCAAACATGGTCCGCGAGATATTCGCGTCTCCGGTCTGTCCGGCGCTTGCCGCTGCCTATCTGATGGCGTCGGTCGTGCATTATCTCATGGCAACGGATGGCCATTGCCAGGGGCAGACCAAGCGACGGAGCACGCCACAGCGTTCCTGGTCGGCGTTTGTGCCATGTGGATTTCCGATGCGATTTTTGAGGCGGTTGTCCGCTATTTTAAACCGAGACGACAATAGGGATCTCTTTTAGTCGGTGCGGCAGGATTGAAAGTTTCGCTCCAGAATATAAGTATGCTCTTGCAAAAGTCCGGGCAACCTTCTCCCGGCGCGTTCGCCCAGTCAACGTGACCAATTTGCCTTGCGTGTAGCTGGCCGTATGGCCGGCCGCGTTGAGCGAAATCCAGTAGTTCGGAACCGGCTCCCCCAAGCCCCAAGGAACCGAACTACTGGATTTATCGCAAGGGCAGATCGGGGCGCTAGCCCTTTGTTTGCCATTGCAATGTGGTCGGTGTGCCAACGAGTAATGCATATTGTCTGCCGCATCCGCCAACGCCAATACGACCTCGTGTCGAGCTGGGCATTCGTCTATGCCGCGATGACTATGTATGAAGGTGGTGCTCAACAGCGGTGCGGCATACTTTTATTCGCCGCATCTAGGGTTGTGCACAATGCTCTATAACTTTTACCCTAAATTTAGAGGGGATATCATCTCACAAATCACAACCGGATCAAGTGCTCCCGCGAAGATTTGATAGCCAAAACCTCCCCAAAACTAGTGACTCGACATCTCCATAAGTGAGGCCTAATTTTCCTTCGCTGTTGCCTTGGCTGAAACCGGAATGACATTTTCGAGCGAAAGCGTTTTTAACTTTCCATATTGAAGTTTTACGACCCGCTTTCATCACGGTGATCTCTGTGGCAGCGGCACAAACCGTTACGATGAGCGACGTTGAAAACGCCCGCGCTTGGACCGTCTCCGCCTGTACCGCAGACGTCCACAACGTCAAGGTCCGGTGGTGTTGCAACGGTTATCGACGCTGAGCGGTAAGCACATACCATCCGCGTAACCGATATTGCTTATGGCGCCGGCGAAGGTGATACGGTTTAGCATGTCGCCATAGTGGCGAGCGCCCCAAGTCTGATCTTCAAGATAGCATTTCGCCCTCTCCCGCAAATGCCCCCTCTTCATAGTCAACGAATGCGCGTCGATATCTGGATCGACGCCGGTCCTCTGCTTCGGCCAACCATCGTCGGTAGCATCGCCTATCTCGGGCTTCGCGGTTCAGAGGTGCTGTTCATGGGCTGGTTCGGTGCCAAGCTCGGCAAGGGTGACTGACATGACGTTCGATCTGAGCCTGACTCTCGGCAATGTCGCCCTGCGGGCATGTGATGGGGCAAGCCGTCGTCTCTGGCATCAGCACAGAGACGACGGCCAGCTCGCACCCGTTGCCAAGCGGGGCGACATTGCTTTCGAAGTTGGGGGAGCAACCAACCGTAGCCGTGGCCGATCATTCCGACTTTCATAATCCTGCCGAGATATCAAAATCGTGCCACAAAAACCCGATCGGCCCCTGGCATCATCGGCAACGCACGTCCTCAAGTGAGGGCCGGGGGATGTCGCACAGGCCCAGTTTGGACCGCAGAGCTGGCCGTTGCATTAATCGTAAATAGGCAGAGGATTACGCGGCGCGGAGAAATTTTCGGCCCATGAGGGCTTTGCCAATTTCCTGAAAGGTTTCTTTGACAGCCATAGCTTTGGGGCTGCGTTTACCGCTGGAGTTCTCCGCTTCCAGTTGGAAATGCACTGTACAACCATCACTCTCCGCAGTGATGTACATCACCTTTGACAGATCAATGAGAGCAGTATTTCCATTTTTCTGAGTGAAGATGTCCCAGTTCATTTGTGTTCTCCAATATTGTCATAATATGAGGCTGCCGTAGCTTGCCCTATTGTTTTGAAATTTTATGGTTAACGCATGGTTAATTGCAGGCAGGTTTCTTGGAATTCCCCGTGTTCAACCAAAAATGGTCAAGCAAAGGCGTCACCGGCATTTTCGCCGGGAATTGGCAATCCTGTTTTACGAATTTTGATTATGTGTACGCCCGTCCGAAGAATTCGAACGCTCCGGCCAGAAAGGCTCTCTGCTCTTAAACGAGCGGAGGGCCTTTTTTGTTCGGGGTGAAGTGGTGGAGTTTTAAAAGAAACTCAGTCGGCTATCGGCGTATCGTCGATCTCGGTCCACGTCAGCGACCATTCGTCTCCGCCGCCATCACCATTGTGGCAGGTTCCGTGGATGCCGCCGCCGAGCCAGCGACTCCATCACTCTAGGGATCTGTCGAAAGAAGGCCCCGTTGATGCGGGGCCAGGCTCTAAGAGTGCGTGTGCCGCCAAAACGCCAACTAGGGGCATTTGTTCCCTGCGCGCTACTCGGTCACCCATCGCGATTGGACGTGTGGTCAGTTCCGCTTCGTCCGTTACTCCGCTTTGGGACAAATCTAAGAGCTGGCTCGCGACCATCTGCGCCTCAATGCTCGATCGCGCGGCTCAATTTCTCCAAATCCTCCGAATCTAAAAAGTCGAACATGTTTCCACTCCCCAGCGAAACCATATGACTGGAAAAATATTGGAAGCGTTTTTCGGCTTCGCAAGAGGTGAGAAGTGTGGGAGCACTCCTATTCGCCCAAGAACATTAAGTGTGGCTAATTTGTTCCAGCGGCTGCCTTTTGTTGAGGGGACCCAAATGGGGGATACCGACCCTTTCCCCGCCATGGTACCACTTCGGTCTTGAATGCGGCGCGACCTGAACCACCCCGCGCGTCAGTTCTGCGGGGTGGAGCGTTCATTCCGACTTCAGATAGTGTTTGGGCAGTTCCGGCAGTTTTTGC
>UCML01000077.1:0-1193 GCA_900473675.1 Hyphomicrobiales bacterium
TCGGTGTGCTCGTTGAGGCTGGTCTGATCCAGCGCCGCGACAGCCCGAACGGTAAGCGTTATGCGCACCGGAGCAGGGGAGGGGACATCGAGGACGCGTTCGGCTTCAGCCTGGCGCCGCTGCTCGCGCGTGCCGCTGAGCTTGCTGACCTTGCCCAGCAGGTCGCTGAGGAGCGACTGCGGTTCAAGCGCGCCAAGGAAGCCCTGACGCTTTGCCGGCGGGATGTGCGCAAGCTGATTTCCGCTGCCATGGAAGAGGGCGCGGACGGCGATTGGGCGGAGATCGAGGCGATGTACGTGGGCCTTATTGCGCGGCTTCCGCGCGCTCCAAGACGCGAAGACGTAGCCGCGGTGCTCGAAGAAATGCAGATGCTTCGCGAGGAAATCGTCAACCTGCTGGAAATTCAGCTCAAAGCAGAAAAAACCGACGGCAATGCTAGCCAAGATGGACGTCACATACAGAATTCAAATCCCGAATCCATCCATGAACTTGAACCTAGCTCTGGACGAGAGCAGGGCGAAAAGCCGGAGCTCAAACCGAAACGGGTTACCGAGCCGTTGAAGGCGTTCCCGTTGAGCATGGTATTGAGGGCATGCCCGCAAATGGCGGATTACGCGCCGGGCGGTCGAATTGACCATTGGCGTGAATTTATGTCGGCGGCCGTTGTGGTCCGGTCAATGCTCGGCGTCAGCCCTTCGGCTTATCAGGACGCCTGCGAAATCATGGGGGCCGAGAATGCAGCGATCGCGATTGCCTGCATCCTCGAGCGGGCAGGGCATATCACCTCGGCCGGCGGGTATTTGCGCGACTTGACCCGAAAGGCAGCGCGTGGCGAGTTTGGTCTCGGTCCGATGCTGATGGCGGCGATCAGGGCGAATGCCGGCGATGAGAAGCGGAGCGCATGAGGAGCCCCGCATCCACCAGGTTAGGAAATGTCGGGAATTCGGTCCGCGATCTTTTCGAGATAGTCGTCGATCGCCTCTTCGATATAGGCGTTAAACTTACGACGCTCGATTGCGGCAAGGATTTTGAGCGTTTTGTGGACGTCGGCGCGGATGTGGATCCCGGTGGTGACCTTTTCGGTATCTCGGAAGCGCTTGCCGGCGATCGGATCGCGGCTCTCGCCTTTGGCGACCATGTCGCGAAGCTGATGACGGCCAATCGGCGGCTTGTTAGTCGAGGCTTGATGGACG
>UCML01000082.1:0-8234 GCA_900473675.1 Hyphomicrobiales bacterium
TCCCGCATCGAATAAAATGGAATTTCATCGGCATTGTTGATGATATAGTGGGCCGCATCCACGGTCTGTCCGGAGAGTTCGATGCATATCGCCTTAATTTGCTCGATCAGGTCAGGTCTGGTCATGGATTTCTTTGGAATATCGAGAAGTGCCGCGTCTCTAGCGGGGTTCAGTCGTCGCCGGACGACCCGGAGAAGCACTAAGTTATTGCCATATTTCGCGCTTCATTTGCAACAATTTATCAGGAAGGTTTTTCCTTGGCTTTGTCGCGAAGCATTTTGACTTGCAGCCAACGTGTTGGAAGCAGGCAACGGCCCGATCCAAGCCACTTGCGATAGGAACTGGCTGTAGCGTTTCAGTGCCACCTGTCCATTTGCCACATTCCACGGCGACGAAATTAAATGCTCATGGAAAAGGAAGCAGGCGTCTAACTTGATTGACTCGATCGAGCCCGCTTTTGCTCATGGATGCGCGAAAACTCATCTACTTTACGGCTCCCCCGAGAGAGAACCCTGCTTTGAATTGGCGAGACATTCCCAGAAATAGAACGATCAGTGGGAAGGAGTAGACGATGGAATAGGCGGCTATGACACCATAATTGATCGAGTTCGAGCCCATGAACCCGAAAAGGTGCACTGGCGCCGGTTGATCAGCCAGACTGTTGATAAGAACAACTGGCATCAGAAAATTGCCCCACGCGTTGACGAAACCGAAAATCGCAGAAGAAGCGAGACCTGGCTTGGTCAGGGGCAGAATCACACGGAACAATATCTGAAACGTGTTTGCTTGCTCAAGTGCGGCTGCCTCCTCAAGCTCTGGCGGTACCGCATCTATGAAGTTCTTCAATTGGTAAATTTGGAAAGGAATAGCGGTTACCCCGAGCAAAATCCCCGTCGGGATAATGGACAGCCACCCCAGTGTTGCGAACATTTTGTAGACGGGAACGATCAGAATCGAGATAGGCACCCCGGACAGGAACAGTACGGTTAGCAAAAGGGGATTCTTGAACGGAATGTTGTGCTTCGAAAATACGTAAGCGGCGATGAACGCGGCAGCCGTACCAACCACGGTGGCGACTGTCGATATCAGAAGGCTATTTCCAAGCGCGGCAAGATTGTCCGCTTGGACAGCAACCCAGTAGTGCTCAGCCGTCAAGTCCGGGGCCTTTAGCTGATTCGTCGCACCGTGATCGACTGAAGCAAGCACCATCCACAGCATGGGCAAAGCGAAGAATGCCGCCAGAACCAGTGCAGCGGAATTACTGATAATCCAATCCGCCGTAATCTTGTTCGGTTTGTTTGCCTTCTGCCCTGGTGGTGGGCTAGAAGTGCGCTCAACTGAGGTTGTCTGCATTCCAATCACCTTCTTCATTGAAGTATCAACGGCATTTATTGGGGTTCGCCCTGGCGCTGAGACTTGCTTGCCCAAACGAATAGACCCCCGAGAAGCGCCGATAGAAGCACCATAACATTGCCCAACAAAGCGGCATAACCGAGGTTGTGGAACTTGAAGCCCTGTTGGTATGTATAAACGGGTAGAATATTCGTATCGTTGCCCGGTCCGCCGCCCGTCATCAAATATATCAAGGTGAAATTGCCGAACGTCATCAACATCATCAGCAGAGCGCACGTTACTATCGTTGGCTTCAGCATTGGCAGCGTTATCCGCCTCAACGACTGAACCGAGGAGGCGCCTTCCAACTGAGCGGCCTCCCTTAGATCGCCGGGTATGTTGCGAAGGGCTGCCGAGAACATAGTCATTGCGAGGCCGGCCAATGACCAAGCATTTGCGGTCGAGACGACCAGCATGGCGTGCTGGTATAGAAGATCGAGGCGCTGATTGCCTGCCAGAAGAGCGATAAGACCAGATTGCGTACTGGTCGCCATCCAAAGAAAAGCTATTGTTGTTGGAGGCAGTGTCCAGGCCAAGATAGCGGTAGCGCTGGCGATCCATCTTATCGGCGCCACACAGTTCTGCAGCGCCAGAGCCAAAATAAGCCCAAGCAAGGTCGTTGCGATTGCCCCCGATCCGACAACGAAAATGACCGTAAGCCACAGAGATTTATAAAAGATCGCGTCATTTAGAAGAAACGCGACATTGCTCAACCCCGTAAATCGGTAGTTGATCGCATGAATTCCGATCAACTGTAGATTGGTGAAGCCAAGATAGATTGCATATAGTACCGGCCCCAGAAACAGCGTGCCAAGCAGCAACGCAGCCGGAGAAAGCAAAACAAAGCTGATTGGATTCACTCGGGGCTCATCCAGGCGCACGCGTGCGTGCGCCTGGTTACTCGTATTGCTTCCCACCTGGGGGCCGGTTGCGGCGACCGGCCCCTGGTTGGCGCTCATTGAGTGCTTCGAATTCAAGGCAAGGTCTCCAAGTTGTCCTCGCCCACCTGGGTTGCCATGTTCGATCGGAGGATCTCGACGCCTTCGTCAATCGTGGTCTCCGGCTTCAACACCATTGCCTGAGTAGCTTGCTGGAACGCATTGCCCCAGATCGGAAACTCGGCCTGCGGAGGCATGCTTCTCGAGGTTGAACCTAACTCGGCAAACGCTTGTTGGAAGGGCGGACGGCTAAGGGAAACATAATTTGGATCGGTCTTCAAGGAAGCCGTGGGCGGGGCAACCGCCACCCAGGCTGCAATATTCAGCATATTTTGCTTTTGCTGCATGATATCGATTGCGGACCAGGCGAGATCGGGATTCGACGGGTCTTTGGACATGGACAGGACAACGCCGTTAAAACTCGCTCCCGTTCCCGGTGTCTGGCCTTCAGACGTCGGCACCTTGGCGAAACCAATCGTTTCTTCCTTATCATCCCAGCAGGGCGCGCATATATCCTTGCCCCAGAAGACCGGGATCCAATTTCCTGCAAACGTGATACCGAATTTATGATCGTGCAGAGCCTGCGCGGGATGAGTTGCGCCGTTGGGATCCATGATCTGCGAGGTGGGCGCGAGAAGACCTTCCGCTGCCGCAGTCTTGTAGAAGTTAAGAACTTCCCTGATGCCCTTGCTGTCAACCACCCATTTCTTGGTAGCTGTGTCATAGATCGCCGGCGTGCTGGATGCAGACAACAATAGGCCCGGTCCCGCCACCACGCCGAAGGTGCCCTGCGACGTGCCTGTTATGATGTAGAGCGGCGAAGCATCGGGGGAGGTCTTCTTGATCGCCCGCGCGGCGTCAAGGATTTCATTCCAGCTTTTCGGCTCCCAATCCTTCGGTATCCCGGCCTTTTCAGTCAAAGTACGGTCAAAAAGGATGCCGTAGGTATTGATCCCTTGGGCTACCGAATAAACATGGCCATCGTATTTTCCTGACTCCTTTACGGCATCCGGAGTGTCCTGCCACCAAGGCGTGTTGGCAACCTTCTCGTCGAGCGGCGAAAGAAGTTCGCTGCCAGCGAACTGTCCGACATTGATATCGAAATACTGGACCACATCCGGTTTGGTGTCCGGCGAGTTGTAAAGGAGGCTTAGTTTGGTGATGAAGTCGTCATAGGTGCCGGGGACGGGGATGAGTTCCATAGTGTCCCCGGGATGCTTCGTCTCAAATTGCGTCTTGACGTCGGCGAACCATTTTTGAGCGAGCTTGGGATCAGCGAAGGTCCAGTTCAGACTGAAGGCTACCTTCACATTTTCTGCCTGGGCGACGTCCACATATGCGGTTGAAAAAACCGTTGTTGCCATGAGGGCGGCCAAAGCATAGTTGCGGAATACCCGATTGATGGCTTTCGCGCTTGTCAAGCGGTTTGAGCGAAGCCGCGGTGAACTACTGTCGTGATCGGCTTGCGCGCAATCGTAAGATTCATAATTCCGCGTCGCGTAGGAAGTGTATCCAACTCGGTATGTCAACATAAACTCTTTCTCCCAGTTTAGAATGCGTTTCCGGTTAGTTATAGTTGGTCAACGTGATCTTCAGGCTCGCCCCAGTCCCTGCGTCAAAAAAATGCAGGTCTGCTGGATCAAAGACCAAATCGACCGTGTCTCCGCGCTTTACAGGAGCAAAGCTTGGAAATTTGGAGTTCACTTCCGTTCCCTCGACATCCACCAGGACGAAGGTGTCAGATCCCGTCGTCTCAAGTGACGTCACAGTGCCCGTGATTTTTTCGGTGCACCTTGAGGGTGCATCCTTCACCCATTGGATCTCGTCTGGCCGAATGCCCAATTCGACCTTGTCCGAAAAACGATCCATGGCAAAGTGTCGTCCCTCCATGGAGAAGGTCGTGCCAAAGCAGCGAACCGTCACCGTACGGCCATCAAGGCTAACGTTGGCAGGTAGGATGTTCATTCGGGGGGAACCGATGAACATGCCGACAACCTTGTTGGCTGGCGCTTGATACAGTTCCGCCGGCGTTGCAACCTGAACGATGCGGCCATGATCAAACACCGCAATTCTATGCCCCATTGTCATCGCCTCAACTTGGTCATGCGTGACATAAACAGCGGTGACTCCCAACTGGCGCTGCAACTCGGCAATCTCGGTGCGCATGTGGGTTCGTAAGCTGGCATCCAGATTTGAGAGAGGTTCATCGAGAAGGAAAATGCGCGGGCGACGGATCATCGAGCGCGCGAGAGCCACTCGCTGGCGCTGCCCGCCCGAAAGCTCGCTGGGAAAGCGGTTCAACAGCGTCTGAAGCCCTACAAGGTTTGCGACCCTGTCGATACCAGCGGCAATGTCAGATTTTTTTTCATGTCGGATTTCAGGGCCAAAGGCCAGATTCTGACGAACCGTCATGTGCGGGTAGAGCGCATAGCTTTGGAAAACCATCGAAATGTTACGGCGCCCGGGCTGCGTCAGCGTGACATCTTCATTCCCGAGCAGGATTTTGCCGTATGTCGGGGTTTCCAGGCCCGCAAGCATCCGAAGGGTAGTCGTCTTTCCGCATCCGGAAGGCCCGACGAACACCATGAACTCACCATCTTTGATTTCAAGATTGAGGTCTTCGATGGCCGTGTGCGTTCCAAACTGCTTCCAGACATTTGCGAAAGTGACGGAAGTCATAAGCTCTCCTACAGAGGGTCGTCTTGCTGGTGAAACTGAATGAGCCGAAAGGCAATTTGCCTTCGGAGCGCTTGCGGATACGTACCCTGCTAAATCGCTATGAGGCGCAAGACCCAGCTACTCTCGCCCTCGATCCCCTTTTTTTATTGACTGCAGTGAACAGCATGATCCCGTGGGTTGTCAATAGGATCATGTGATCCAAATGCATTTTTGTGATTCCACGTGCACGCGGTCGTCTCCACGTCGGGAGGTGCCAGCGTGATGCATGCGAGGACGCCAATTAGAGGAGGGGGCCATGAAGGAAGCCGGCATGCTCATCCACGGCTGGAGCGAGACCAATCACTGACGTTCGAAGATTTCATCCTTTCGTGATGCCGTTCCAAAAGAGACGGGCTCTGCGACGCGACGCTTTCCATGCCTTCAGCGACAACGGAAGAAAAGTGATTTGGATCACATGATCCTATTGACATATATCTGGATCATAGTGTTCATTGACATCAAGAATTGGTGTGAGCGCCCTGGAAATTGGGTTTCGTCGCAGGCGCGGTACCGCTCGGCAACTCATTGGATGCGGCGGACCTGCCATATGCAAAGAATGGTGAAGATTGCTGGACCACTGATGTCAGCGGCGTGTGGCCAGATGGAATAGAAACAAGAAACGACCAGACCCGCCTGCCTACAGTGCGATGCGCGCAAGGGCGTCGCCGAGGCGGGCACTGAAAGCAGGCCTTTTGGGCGGCAAGCCCAAGTAAACCATCGGGCGCCAGCTACGAGACGGACAATCGAGAGGGAAAGACGGATGAGTGAGCCCAAATTCCGGGTAATGCATACAATGGTGCGGGTGAAAGATCTCGACAAGTCGATCGATTTCTACACGCGACTCCTGGGAATGAAGTTGCTGTCCAAGATGGATTACCCCGAAGGCAAGTTCACGCTCGCCTTTGTGGGCTATGGTCCGGAAGAATCCAACGCTGTCATCGAGCTGACCCACAATTGGGATCAAGAAGCCAACTATGATCTCGGCACCGGCTACGGGCACATCGCACTCGGCGTCAAGAATATCTACAACATCTGCGATGAGCTTGAGGCGAACGGAGCTCGGATCCCGCGACCCGCAGGACCCATGAAGCACGGTACGACAGCGATTGCCTTTGTCGAGGATCCTGATGGGTACAAGATCGAGCTGATCGACCTCGACACAATGAGCTGAGATTTGTCAAAAAAACCCAGCGACTTTCCGGCGATCGTGAAGCGACAATTGGAAATCGATCGCGTCCACCGATTTCATGTAAAATGTGGAGAACTAACAAGATGACTATGGCAAACGAGACAGGGATTATCCTGGTCGCTCCCCACCGCTTCCCGAACGTAAACAGGGAACGCGCATTAGCTGAGCGCTTCGGCCGAGAGATCGTGGTTGCCGAGGATCAGGCGTCATTCCGCAGTCGCATGGCTGAGGCGGAGATCGTGATGGTCACGCCCTACGCCAAGATGACGGCGGAGGAGTTTGGAATGTTGCGGTGCTGTAAGGCAGTCGTGCGCTATGGCGTCGGTTACGACAACATTGATGTGGCGGCGGCCAACAGAGTGGGCGTGCCCGTGACGATTGTTCCTGATACTGCCTCTGAGGAAGTCGCATCACATGCATTGGCGATGGGGCTAAACCTGGCTCGTCGCATTCCGCAGGGGCAGGCAGCCATCCGTGCGAGCGAGTGGGCGGGAGTGATCGGTCTGGATACGCCCAAACTATCGAACCTGCAGGTTGGCGTAGTTGGAATGGGCCGCATCGGACGACTGGTCGCCAAATGGTGGACCGCCATCGGCGCGAAGGTCCATGCCTTTGACCCGATTTCAACGTTTTCAGACGTCCCCGCGGCAACCCTGAAGCTGGTGTTGGAGCAGTCGGATGTCGTCTCGCTTCATTTGCCTCTCACTGAGGAAACCCGCCACATCATCTCGGCCGAGGTGCTCGAGCGCATGCGGCGCAATGCGGTGATTGTAAACGTTTCGCGCGGTGGACTGATCGATGAGGAGGCGCTTGCCGCTGCTCTTCGCGCAGGAAGCATAGCAGGCGCAGGGCTCGATACCTTCGCGCAGGAACCCTTGCCCATTGGCCATCCGCTCCGCGAAGCGCCAAATACGGTGTTCACGCCTCATGTTGCCTGGCGCTCCAACACTTCATTGGATGCATTGCAAGAACAAGCCGTCGAAAGGGCGAGGCGCGCACTACTGGGAGAAGCTCTTCCGGATCTCGTAACCGGGTGATGTGCTCGCCGCTCATGAATAGTTGATCTGCAGTCTGACCTTGATCGAGAAGGCAGCCTTGGCTCAGGCACCAATGCTCTGCGTGCAATAGACCAAAAGTACGGCCGCCACTGGCGGCAGCTTCAATGTGGGCAAACTGTTTGAAGGGTGCATGTTACGGCTTGCGATTGTCGCAGGCCGCGTATCTGGAAAACAAGGCGCAAGATCTGCCTTCGACAAAGGAACATTGGGCGATGAAGTGTATCGACAGCGTGCTTTTGGATCTGACTGAGGAGATGGTGACGAAAGATCAGGATATCATAGCGTCCTACGTCACAGATTTTCGTCGTCAATATGTCGGAACGGCTACCGCCCTGTTGCGTCCACGCAATACGGCTGAAGTTCAGGCCATTGTCCGTGCATGCGCAAAGCACAAGGTTGGTCTGGTTCCCCAAGGTGGCAACACGGGCTATTGCACAGCGGCAACGCCAAGCGCCGACGGGCAGGAATTGCTCATTAGCCTGGAGAGAATGAACAGGCTCCGCGACCTTGATGCTGAGAATCTCTCCGTCACGGTAGACGCCGGCATGATACTCTGCGACGTGCAAAGGGCCGCTGCCGATGTGGGCCGGATGCTACCGCTCGCGCTCGGCTCGCAACAATCTTGTCGCATTGGCGGCAACGTCTCGACCAATGCCGGCGGGATCAATGTCGTCCGATACGGCATGACGCGCGATCTAGTGCTCGGACTTGAAGCCGTATTGCCGGATGGCTCGCTGTTTAGCGAATTGAACCCGCTTAGAAAAAACAATTCAGGCTATGACGTGAAGCAGCTTTTCATTGGGGCGGAAGGAACGTTGGGGGTTGTCACCGGCGTTTCCCTTAGGCTGGTGAGAAAACCGCGCCAGACGATTACAGCTTTTCTGGCAGTACGCGACATCGTTTCTCTTGCTTCCATCCTAGTGGATTGATCGAAACAAA
>UCML01000063.1:0-14943 GCA_900473675.1 Hyphomicrobiales bacterium
GAAAAACAGCGGAACGAATATGCCGCGCCCCGTGGTCTGTTGTTCACGTTGCCGATCCGCCCGCCAATCACGCGCAAAAGCCGCTACCCGACCGTAGGAGCCGGTAAAGCCGAGAGCCACCAGATCGGCATGAAGCTGCTTCAGCGTCCTGCGCTGCTTGCGCGACTTACCGGCTTCGGTCTTCAGCCAACCCGCCAGCTTGTCCGCAAAAGGGTCAAGCTTGCTCGGTCGTTCCGGTATCGTAAACTTCGGTTCGATCGTGCCAGCGTTCAAATACTTCGTGATGGTATTGCGCGACAGTCCAGTTCGCCGACTGATCTCGCGGATCGACTGCTTCTCTCGCAGCGCCATTCGCCGGATGATGTTTAAAAGTCCCATGTGGATCACTCCGTTGCCCCCGCCGCAAACCGCGTTGGGGAAAAGGTCACATGGCTCAAATCTCAATGGAAATTATGCGTCTACCCGGCTCAGTTCCGCGTGGAAATCAACACACCGAGACCTAATTGGTCGTCCCGTGCGGGAAGCGTTCCCGGAAATCGAAGGACAAGGCATTTTCGATCTGCTCGACCAGGTCTATGCGACCGGAGAACCGTTCATCGGTCGCAGCGTTAGCTTCGCAGTCCAGCGAAAACCTGACGGCCCTTATGAGGAAGCTTTTCTCAATTTCGTCTATCAGCCGATATTCAATGCGAGCGGTGAGGTCACCGGAATATTCGTTGAGGGCAGCGACGTCACGGATTTGAAAGACGTCGAACTTGCGCTGCGCCGGAAAGATCTTCAGCTCGAGCTGGCACTGGACGCGGCGGGAATGGGCGTCTGGGAATGTACAGTGATCGACGGAAAGTTCGTTGATATCAAAGAAGACGAAAGGGCACGGAGGTTACTGCATCGGTTGCCGGAAGAAGACGCGACATTCGACAACTTCGCGTCTCGCGTCCATCCCGATGACAGGCTCGCTCTCGGGGAGTCCGCATCGCAAGCTTTGGATCCGAACGGTAACGGGCTCCTCGACGTCCAGTACAGAATGCTTGAACGTCCCGACATGCCCAGCCGTTGGATCCATGCGCGGGCGAAGACGGTTATTGCCGACGGCGTGACGAAGTTCGTGGGTACAGTGCGGGACGTCTCGGATCGAAAGGACGACGAGGCGCGCCAGCACATGGTCAGCGGCGAGTTGCAGCACCGCATCAAGAACCTATTGGCAATGGTCAGTGCGATCGCGACACAGACGCTGCGTGGCGACGATATTGCTGACCGACGAGAGACCTTCAACGCCCGCCTTCATGTTCTCGCACAAGCGCAGAACATGCTCATGGCCACAACGTTTGAAAGCGCTGGCATCCATGACACGCTGCGCGCGGCGCTCGCACCCCACGGTGGATCGGACGGGCGGTTTGACATCGAAGGCTCCCACTTCGAGATGACGCCGAAGCAAAGCCTGTCGATGGCGCTGACCCTGCACGAGCTCGCAACCAACGCGACCAAGTACGGCGCGCTTTCGAACGATGTTGGCCGCGTCAGAATATCCTGGCACCTGACGAAAACGGAGGACGGAAAACAGGCCTTGAATTTTGTCTGGCAGGAGAGCGGGGGGCCGGCTGTCTCGGAGCCGAAGACCAAGGGTTTTGGATCAAGACTGATCTCGCGTGTGCTTGCTGCCGATTTCTCGGGTGATGTGCGGATCATTTACCCACTCAGCGGCGTTGTATGCACCCTGACTGCAAGTCTCGGCTAATTCGACGCGCGAAATCTTCGCTTTGTCCCCATTCCATGGGATCCGGCCAACCAGAAATCTGAAGCCATGATCAATCAACGGACTACCGTCCTGGTCGTCGAAGACGAAGCCCTCGTGAGAATGGGCATTGTCGATGAATTGCAAGACGCCGGTTTTGAAGTCTTTGAAGCTGCCAATGCCACCGATGCGATCGACATTCTTATCGCAAACGCTCGAATCTCGGTGATGTTTACTGACATCGACATGCCCGGCGGTGTGGACGGGCTTAAACTCGCGGCATCCGTTCGGGATCGCTGGCCCCCCATCACCATTATAATCACATCCGGCCATCGGGCTGTCGCTGTTCATGATCTTCCCGTGAGAGCGCGGTTCATGCCTAAACCGTATAATCCTGACACGGTGGTTCGTTCGATAAGAGAGATGGCGGGTCGCTAGGGACGGCAGAGAAAGTTCGAACAAGGTTTGGCTGCCGAGCGTTCTTAGATCCGTGCAAGTGAATTCCTGACGACAGAATGCAACGTTGCGGCTGCTTTCGAAGACGTGGCACCAGAAGCAGACTAGCGGGAGCCGGCCCCAAATTGGTCGTTCCTCCATGGCCGGACGATGTTAGCTGGAGGTGCATTTGGAATAAGGGCGCCCTTGTAAGCTATTGGGTGTCGGCTCGGATTCCTTCAAGGCGAATCCACCTCGAACTCATCCAACTCATTTCTTCGGGGCGGCTCTTGGCTTCGGTTGATGCAGACGCCGTTTGACGTTTGAGCGCAGAGCGTTGCGTACATCCTTGTCCACCACCGACAGATCGAACCATTCCGGATCAAAATAGCCACCGCACCAACGAATGGTTTCGGCATATTCTGGATCTTCCCGATCGGCGATGATCTCCAGGAACCGCTCATAACCGGACACGCCACCAACATCTTCGGGCGGCCGCGCCCTTTTGCCGGCGACGCAGCTCCCGTGTTTGGGCGTAGCGGCGAGCGTCAGGAACTCCTCGACCGCAACGGTGTGCCGCCAGCCATCCCCGAAATCATAGTGGTAGCTGAAGACAGCACCTTGCTCGAAGTCCAACAAGCGAACCTCTCCCTGATCGAAGACCCGAGGATCGTCATCGGCCGCATCCTCCGTCAGCGTCTCTACGTTCCCATATCGCAGACCACCGATACGGAATTCATAGAGGTGATAGTTCCACCAGTTGAATGCGGCCTGAATTCCGAGATGCAGGTGCTCCAGGTTCCAATGGACCGGCAGGACCAAACGGCGCCAGACGTCCGGCTGGATGTCGTCGATGGTAACTCTGATCTGCACGGCGTTTGCGGCTTTGAACATTGCACGAATGAACAAGGTCGGGGGAAGATCGTCAAGAAGGCCGCTCGATTGTGGCACTGTATTGGAATTGGATCGTCCTGACAGCGATCTGCCGGCTTGTGCAGCCGTCGAGGCATACTATCTCTAGTGTAACCCCGAACTGGAGCGTCGCCATGGATCGAAGCGCCGCCGATACGCTGTCGGAATTCTACATTGAGATTCTTCCGCCGGACCGCGAGGAGACGTGCGCGTCGGATGCAACGACCTGTCCGTGCTGTCGAAAGTTACGTCCGGCATCGAGCATGGATGACGATGGCTGCGGGATCTGCGACGAATGCCTAGCACCATGACTGCCGGCGGCAAAACACCGCCACCTGTTCTGGCCACGTTCGAAGACGCGCTTGCCAGATTGCAGGACGGCTATGTCGACGGAAATTTCGGCGGTCTGTCATGGGGCGTGACCGTCAAGCGGTCGGAGGATGGCAAACGGACCTGGCTCTATGGCGAAGAGCTTAGCGGAACAGATATCGTCAGCTTCAATCTCTACCGATTGGCTGGATCGAGGTCGATACTGAAGCCGTGCGAAATGTCCTCCGCCAAGGTGATTGACTTCGTTCTCGGCTTCGAGCCGAATACCAAGAAGGCCACGTCTCTACCATAATGGCCGAAACTAAGCACAGGATTCATATTGCATTGCAACAAGTGCATGGCTGCACTGCGATCTGAGCGCTGGCGGTCGGTGCAGCCTCTGGTATTTTCAGATTTTCGAAGCAATGCACCTCCTCCCGCAAAGCTTCGTGTTTCGGGCGACCCATTCCTCCTCCCAAGGGGAGCCTGACGGAACAGCGGCACTCCTCCTCCCAGCCGTTGTTCAAGTCTTTCGAAAAGCCTGCCGCACCTCCTCCCGCGGCAGGCTTTTTCGTTTTCCGATACAATCAAGCTGTGAGTTCAGGTGTTACAGTAAACTTCCCTGTCCCACCGGCTCTCCGGATGTCGAGACGATCGTGGGGCCGTACGGCTCGCTCGACGTAATGATCAGTGCTTCATCCGCTAGAGGGCGGGCCAGATCCTTCGCTTCATCCCAAGGCGCTCGCATCCAGACGTCGGGTCTCTTCCTTCGCCAGCAGAAGGACCGGCATGGCCTTCTCATGGATAGGCTTCACTAGGTCGTTGGGATCCGTGGTCAAGAAAGCGTAGAGGTCGTCGGTGGTCAGGCCGTCCTCGACCTTTCGGACACTCTGCCATTGCGGCACATGGATGCCGGCAAAGAACATCAGCAACTTCTCCTTGTCGCGTGCAAAACAGGCGTTGGGCACCTTGCCGCCTTCCTCCTGGCTGGCCGGATCCGGTTCCGCGAAACTGGTGACCGGGACGAGGCATCTGTTCTCGGAGCCGAACCATCGCTTCCAATGCGGAAAACTCAGCTTGCGCACATTGGTCGTACCGCGGTCGGCCTCCATGCGGATCAGCTGCTCTTCGAGATCGAATGGCTTGCCCTGGGCCGCAAGTTTCTCGGCTTTCGCTTTGGCGGCCGTCTCGAGCGTCAAGCGCGGGGAGGGCAGTCCCCAGCGCGCATGGACCAGCTGTTTCTTTCCGTGGGCGGTGTTGCGGCCGATCGGCCCCATCTGATCGGGGTTCATCTTGGTAGGCCGGCATCAGGTTGATCAGGCTTTCGGCGTCCTTGGCCAATTTCGCGACCCAACCCGCTCAGTGGAGGACAATCTAGCGTATGGCGCTGATTTCGCTAGTCGAGCCGGAAGACGTCGGCATTGTCCTGGCGTTCTCGCAATCCCTTGTAGGACGGATGGCGAAGCTTACCGTCCATCGTCCAGGCGCGAAACTCGATCTCGGCGATCAGGGTCAGTTCGACCCAGACAATATCGGCGCGTCCGGAATAGGGCAGGGGCGGCTGCTTTCGCTTCCATCGCAATTTGTCCAGCATCTTCCGCAATCGGATCGCCTCGGCTTCCTTGAAGCCCGTGCCGACACTCCCGACATGGATGAGATCGCCTCCGCGATAGGCAGCAAGCACCAACGAGCTAACGCCGGCAGGGGACGCCGTCGAGGTCTCATAGCCGACGACGAAGAAAGCCTCGCTCTGGACGCATTTGATCATAACCCAATCCCCGGTCCGGCCGGAACGATAGGGTCGATCGAGGTGCTTGCCGACGATGCCTTCCAGGCCGAGGCGGCAGACATGCTCAAGCAGGAGGGCTGGTTCAGTGTCGAGTGTTTCCGATAGCCGAATGGCACCGTCTTTGCCGGTCAACGTGTCCTCAAGGAGAGCCAGGCGCGATCGGTACTCGACACCGCGCAGATCGTGTCCGTCGAAATAGATAAGATCGAAAGCGTGGAAGATGGCGTCGGAGGCCCGGTTGCCGGCTTGTTTGCCGGATGCGCCGAGCGATTGCTGCAAAAGCCCAAAATCCGGCCGGCCCTCGGCGTCAAGAACCACGGCCTCGCCATCGATGATCATCGCTGCCGGTCCGAGCGCTCGAGCAGCCTCTACTATCACCGGAAACCGGTGCGTCCAGTCATGGCCGCCGCGGGTGAGGATTCGGATACCTTGCGGCTCAATATGAACAGCCAGGCGATAGCCATCCCATTTCACCTCCCAGCTCCACTCATCTCCCTTTGGAGGATGGCTCTTCAATTGCGCCAGCGCGGGTTCGACGCGGTCAGGCATCGGATCGAAAAGCAGCTGTGGCTGGGCCGGATTGCGCTTCTTGGGCGGCCGCGAACGGATCGGCGCCTCGGTGTCACGAAGGAGCGGTTTTGATCTTGGAGGCTTCGTCATGGTGGCAGTTCAGCAGAAAAAACTTAAAGACACTGTGACGATACCGAATTTGTCCCCACAATCCACGTCGGAGAGGTGTGAACGCTACGAAAAAAACTCAGCCGGCGCTACCGGCCTGATTCTCATGGATATTCTTCTGATCCCTCATGTTAATGTCGCCTGGTGGCTATCGATGGCGCTAATTGAATGAAAACTTAAATGAAAAGAAAGGTTTTGGTTTAATATTAGAATTACCTTTTAAAGTCCTTAAAAGTTGGTGCCGAGATGTATTCCGTACCACCGGTACGTCCCAAGCAGAATGATTTTGCATTGCGGATTCTTGTTTGTTCCGCCGGACCACGGTCCAGCGATGGGAGGATCCATGTCTCGTCCGAAAATCAAATCCGCACTCGTGGGAACGCTGATCGCAATCAGCATCATATTTGGTGCCTTTGCATTTTACTCGGTAAATCGCCTGGAAGTCGTCAACACATACGTCAGCGATCTGGCAACCAACTGGATGCCTAGTCTTGCCTTGGCGAAAAATATGAGCGCCGACTTGACCACTCTGCGTGTTGTATACCGTGACCACCTCCTGTCCGTTGATGACGCAGGGCGGGAGCGTGCGGAGGCGCGAATAAAGCAGACCGGCGAGTCTTTTCTTCTGCATTTGGGAGCCCTCGAAACGAACGCTACGAGCAAGGGCCAAGTTAACATCACCAACCAGATCCGCGCGGATGTGCAGAACTACGATGCTGTCGGCGCGCGCGTCATTACCGCTTCCCGTATGGGCAAGACCGACGAAGCCAAGCAAATTCTCTGGTCGCAATTGGCGCCTCAGGCCGACAAGATCGTCAAGCAGGTGAGCACCCTTGTGGAAACCGCCGAAGCCGGGGCGAAGGAAACCTATTCGAGCAGCCAAGCCGTCTATGACACCGCTCTGGTCATGACGTTGATCGCCATCGGCTTGTGTGCCGTAGCGATCGGCGGTTCGATCTGGTTTGCCGTGGCGGGCATTGCCAGGCCGATCCAGACAATTACCGCCTCCATGAAGACGCTGGCCGACGGTGATTCAAATTCTGCAATTCCCTACGACGGACGCGCCGACGAGATCGGTGAGATGGCCGCGGCCGTGGAAGTGTTCCGAGCGAACGCTGTCGCCAATCGGCGCCTTGAGCAGGAAGCTGATACGCAGCGGAACCAGACTGAACAGGAACGGCGCAGGACGGCAGAGGTCGAGCGGATAAAGGCTGATGCCATGGCTAAGGCGACATCTGGTCTGGCCAACGGTTTGAAGCATCTTGCCAGCGGCGATCTCACTTTCCAGCTCTCTGAACCTTTCGCCGCCGAGTTTGAGAGCCTTCGATCCGATTTCAACGCGGCGGTCGGACAGCTTGCCGAAACGCTGGGCTCGGTCGCTCAATCGACGGGTTCCATTGACGATGGCACACGAGAAATCAGCCAGAGTGCGGAAGATCTGTCAAAGCGCACCGAGCAGCAGGCGGCCTCCCTTGAAGAAACCGCCGCTGCACTGGATCAGATCACCGCAAACGTCACCAATTCCTCCAAACGCGCAGATGAGGCACGGACGGTTGCCGTCGAAGCCAACAAGAGCGCGGCGGGGTCTGCTAAAGTGGTTGCCGATGCTGTCAATGCCATGCAGAAGATCGAGCAGTCTTCAAACCAGATCGCCAGCATTATCGGCGTCATCGACGAGATCGCTTTTCAGACCAACCTTCTTGCCTTGAATGCAGGGGTTGAAGCGGCCCGTGCCGGGGACGCTGGCAAGGGCTTTGCAGTTGTGGCACAGGAAGTGCGTGAACTGGCGCAGCGCTCGGCGAAAGCGGCAAAGGAAATCAAGGATCTCATCCGCAATTCGAGCGTGGAGGTTCAGAGCGGCGTCAAGCTTGTCAGCGAAACCGGTCAAGCGCTGAAGACGATTGAGAGTTATATCATCACGGTAAACCAGCATATGGATTCCATTGCCACGTCGGCGCGTGAACAATCCATTGGCCTTGCCGAGGTGAACACGGCCGTCAACCAGATGGACCAGGTGACACAGCAGAACGCGGCAATGGTTGAAGAAACCAACGCAGCCAGCGCAACGCTCGCAAATGAGGCCGGCCGGCTACGCGAGCTGATCAGCCAGTTCCAGCTTGGGGGGCAACGCACACCGCAAACGATGACCGCCAGAAAACCGACAGGCCTGACAGTTGCAAGCAATCAGCATAAGCCTGTCGGCTCACCCGTGCGGCGGATGGCCAACTCGGTTGCCAAGGCGTTTGGCGGTGGCCAGGCTGCAAGTGCGACCGATAGTTGGGAGGAGTTCTGATGCAAGCTGCGGCTGCTTCTCCGACGACAAGTGATCAGATGCTTGAAATCATTGCCTTCAAGCTCAATCAGCAGCAGTTCTGTCTCAGGACTGAAACCATCCGCGAAATTCGCGGATGGACACCTGCCACGCCCATTCCGCATGCGCCGGCCTACGTTGTGGGGATGATGAACCTCCGCGGCCTCGTCATTCCCATTATCGATCTTGCCCGTAAACTCGGCATGCCCGATGCCGTACCCCAAGAGCGAAGTGCAATCGTTGTCGCCGAAGTCCATGGAATGAACATGGGTCTTCTGGTCGACGAGGTATCGGATATTCTATCCGTTTCCCCGCAATCGGTGCAGCCCGTGCCGAATATCCATATTGCCAGTGGTGTTCGCTATTCGGCGGGGATCATCGTCCAGGAGAGCGGCATGATCTGTTTTCTCGACCTGGAGCAGGCATTTAATGATGACGATTCAAGCAAGCTCCTAATGGCCTGATTAGCTGTGTGGGGGCCGACGTTCGTTTGCGGCGTCGCTCTCAGCGAGTAAATCGGCTCTCAATTGCTGATAGTTGTCCAGCGACTGCCTCATCCCTGCCGGGATCATGCCGATTCCGTGCACCGCTCCGGCGACCGTGATGACATATCATGCAAGCCTCTGCGAAACGATATCTTAAGTAATTTTCAAGTATATGCTCAAGTACTATCCAAACGCCGTCGGGAGGGATCATGAAGCAGCTTCTATTCACATTTGTCGCGATGTTAACGTTGACATTCCAATCGGAAGCGCGAACTCTAGGGTTTTCCGCGGGCCACCTCGACACGTTCAACACTGGCTTGATGAACGGTCTTATAAGTCACGCGAAGAGTATAGCGGGCATTGAGATTCTCACCGAGGATGCAGGCGGCGATACTCAGCTTCAGATTAAGCAAGTCGAGAAGTTGGCAGCTGCTAAAGTGGATGCCCTTATCGTAATGCTCGATGATGGCGACCTCGGTGCGCAAATGACCAAGATCGCTGCTAATGCCGGCATCCCACTGGTGTTTGTGAACAATATTCCAGCCAACATTGAAGACTTACCGGACAACCAAGTCGTTGTCGCTTCTGATGAAAGAGAATCTGGGACGCTGCAGACAAAAGAGGTGTGTGCTCTATTAAAAGGAGAGGGACGCGTTGCTGTCCTGGTTGGCGAGCCAGCACATGCGGCTGCACGCGCGCGTACCGAGGACATCGACAGTGTCATCTCGACCGAACCTTGCGCCGGAATTCATGTCGTCGAGCGGCAGTCCGCGTATTGGTCACTTTCCGATGCTGACTATCAGGTTCAGGAGTGGTTGTCGGCGGGAGCGCAATTCGACGCGGTGATAGCGAACAATGACGATATGGCGCTGGGAGCGGTCCAGGCGTTGAAGAGAAATGGCGTGAAAATGACCGACGTGATTGTCGCGGGCATCGACGCTATTCCCGATGCCCTAAAAGCAGTCGAGTCTGGAGACATGGATGTCACGGTTTTTCAAAACGCCGCCGCTCAGGGCGCTGGGTCCGTGGACGCCGCACTAAGTTTGATCGATGGACAGAAAGTTTCGCGCATGAACTTCGTCCCCTTCGAATTAGTGACGCGACAGAACGTCTCTCGCTATGCCGCACAGAGTAATTGATAAGGAGCCATATGATGTTTGTTTGGAGAAAGTTGGGCATTCGTGCTCAGATCACGGCCGGCTTCGTACCTCTCATCGTCTTGATGAGTCTTCTTGCGCTCAACGCCGATTCCGGCATGGCCGGCCTTTCGTCGCTGTTTTTTTCGTACCGTGGAACGGTCGGAGAGAGCCTCACGATTTCACAATATAATGAGCGTCTGCATGAGATTGAACTATCGGCTGAAACTTTCCGAGCAAGTCCTAGCCCGGCGCTTGTGGAGCGTTTCCATGCAGGTGTGAAGTCATTCGAGAAGGAAGATGTTCATCTCGCTGAAAGCTCGACACTTTCGAAGGGCATGGAGGGAATCCGACGCGACATCTCCGCTTACAGCGCGGCATTCGATCGGATGGTTTCGCTGCATTCAAGACGCGAGATACTTTTATCCAAAGTTACCGAGTTCGGCCCATGGACCAGCATCGCATTGGCGGATGTGTTGCGAAGCGCTTGGAGACAGGAAGACTTAATCCTTTCGCACATGACATCGGACACACTAGCGTCCCTGAATCGAAGCCTCTATTTTTCGGAACGCTTCGTTCACACAGGCGATGCCTTCGCTTATGACAAAGCTCAAGCTGAGCTGAAGGACGCGTTGGCGCTGAACGGAAGCGCGGCTAAACATGCAAAAAACGAGCTGCAGCAGAAGCGTCTTAACGGCGCAACACAGCTGATGCAGAATTACACATCGAGATTGGCGGAAGTAAAACAAGTCGCCGACGCGATGAACGAAACCCATGAAGTTCAGAAGGTGCTGGCTGCAAAAGTATTTGACGGCTTTTCGACGCTTTCCTCGGCTGTCACGACCGCCCAAGGAAATTTGGATGGTTCGGTGGACGCAACGATCCGCTCCGCTCGTACTATGACGCTCGCCATTGCAGGGCTGCTGATAATTGTCGGGCTGGTTTTGTCGTATGTCTTGGGACGGCTCATCTCGGCAGCAGTTCGGAAAATGGCGCAGTCTATGGAGCGGCTCGCGCATGGAGACAGCTCCATCATCATCGAAGGCAGCGAGTACCGTCATGAACTCGGCGCCATGGCACGATCATTGAAGGTGTTCCAAGAAACCGGGTACGCTAAACTGGCCGCTGAAAACTTCGCGGAGCGCACGCGTCTCGCAGCCGAAAAGGAGCGACTAGACCAGGAGGTCGAAAAGCAACTCGAGGCGAAGGCGATGGAGCAGGCGTTTCAAGAAATATCGTTGGGTCTCGATGCGCTGTCGAGGGGCGACCTCACGGTGCGGATTGCCCCGGTGGACTCACGTTATGCCAGGATAAGAGACCATTTCAACAATTCGGTCTCCAAACTGGAGGAAGCATTCGATTCCGTCATCCGCGCCGTGAGTACCATCCACAGCGGTCTGGACGAAATCTCCGCGGCATCCCACGATCTGGCTCAGCGCACTGAGCAGCAGGCAGCCACTCTCGAAGAAACGGTTGCCGCTTTGGGCGATGTCACCAAGGGTGTTAATGACACCGCTGAGGGTGCGAGTCGTGCCCAGAAAGCAGCGGTGACTGCGCGGTCCAACGCAGAAAAGAGCGGCGACATCGCCGCACGTGCCATGAAGGCAATGACCGAGATCCAAGAATCGTCTTCTAAGATCAGCAACATCATCGGCGTAATTGACGAGATTGCCTTTCAGACCAATCTGCTTGCCCTGAATGCTGGAGTCGAGGCGGCGCGGGCAGGAGAAGCCGGAAAGGGGTTCGCTGTCGTCGCGCAGGAAGTCCGTGAATTGGCTCAGCGTTCAGCCAGCGCGGCGAGGGAGATAAAGCAACTAATCTCGGCGTCTTCAGTACAGGTCGATACCGGTGTGCGGCTGGTAGGTGAATCCGGCGTCTCGCTGGCCCAGATCGTCGAACAGGTTAGCGCAATGAGCGGTATCGTCACAGAGATCGCAATTGCTGCTAGGGACCAAGCTGCAAGCTTGAAAGAAGTTTCAGCGTCGGGAGACGCGATGGATAAGGTGACGCAGCAGAATGCCGCGATGGTCGAACAAACCACCGCAGCAGCACAGAGCCTTTCCCAAGAAACCGAAAGGCTGGCGGGTTTGGTCGATCGCTTCAAGACCAGCGCTGGCAGCCGATTTGGCCAGAGCCGTTACGCGATGGCGTCATGATGTGAAAGGCAGGAAAATTGGCCCGTCGAGCGTTTGACCGGATAATACTGGGTTGATGGCGTCAGCCAGATCGCCGGTTCGGAGACGATCAAAACTGTGTTGGCGGCGAAATAATCAGGGCGGGGATTCGAACAGTGAATAAAAACGTCTTTTCGGAGGGCCGTTGCAGGCAGCTACAAGTCATTGCTGTCGCAACAGTTTTTGTCGTCGTCGCCGTAGTCCTGGCAGGGCTGGTCGCCGGGTCAATCAATACGCTCACCGCCACGGCCGACGCGATTGACGACGGACGTGCAAGGTATGCGGCTGCGGGAGCGCTGCAATCTCTTCGTAAACAACTCGGCGCGACGGTGCGTGACAATGCCTATTGGGACGACGCATTCGAACAGGTCAACTCTGACGGCCGGGTGGACTGGACGGTCGAGACCTGGGGTTCCACGAGCGCCGACTACCCACTTTACGATACCGCCATCGTCGTGGACAGCCGCAACGTGCCCGTTATCGCATATCGCAACGGCGCGCCGATGGAAGTCCCTCCTGCACAATTCTTCAATAATTTCGCGGCTCTCTTGAAGGCTGCAAGGCGCGCTGACCCGTCTGATCCGGTACCCGTGCACTTCGTCCACTCCTCAGCCGGGACGGCCTTGATCGGAGCGGCCGCCATCCAACCGTTTGAGCGCGAGCCTTCCATGAAACCCGAGGACTTTTATGTGCTGGTGTTTGCCAAGCACATCACACCCGCGGTGGTCGCCGAGGTTTCGGAGAGCTTCAACATTGCCGGCCTCCGTCTCGACCCTTATCCGGTTCCTGGACGGCTGGAGGCGATGCTCACGGACGTGGCTGGGAACAAGGTAGCGGCGTTCACCTGGCCGTCGCAGGCGCCGGGGACGAAAAGCTACGCAATGGTTGCCAGCGACCTGCGGGCAGCTGGCGCCGTACTGGTGGTTTTCCTGTGCGGTATCGGTATCGTTGGAGTTGTCACTGTCCGCAGTTTGAAAGCCAGCGAAAGTCGCGCTCGCGACAGGGCTCTTCGTGATGGCCTCACTGGGCTATTAAATCGGTCGGGCCTTCTCGAGGGCATTGCTGGCACATCGGCTGAGGCAAATTCGAATAACCCCGTCATCAAACTTCACTTCATTGATCTCGACGGCTTCAAAGGCGTCAATGATGCGTGGGGACACAACGTCGGCGACGAACTCATCGTCGCGGTCGCGCACCGTTTGACCGAGACCCTTCCGGAGAAGGCGATCATTGCCCGATTGGGCGGTGACGAGTTCGCTGTCGTCACCATAGAAAATCCCTGCCTCCCTGCGTCCGATGTTGGCCATCAGATTCAGGTTGCGCTGGCAAAGGTATTTGAGATCGGCGGCCGCACGATCGAAATCGGAGCGAGTGTCGGTGTGGCAATCTCGCCACCGGGCAAGATCGAGACGGGCGAACTTATCCGTCGCGCCGATATCGCGCTCTATCGTGCCAAGGACCTTGGCCGCGGTATGACCGTTGAGTTCGAGTTTAGCTTTGATGATGATACTAACAGACAGGCGGCCCTCGAAGCACAGTTGCGGACGACGTTGGCGACTGGCGGCATCGATGTGTCGTTCCAGCCCCTTATCAACGCGAAATCGGGTTCGATTTGTGGCGTGGAAGCACTGGCCCGCTGGACCACGGATGGTGGAGCCAGGATCGCTCCCGACATCTTCATTCCGCTGGCGGAGCGGTCGGGCTTGATTGACCAACTGGGCCTGCAGGTTTTGAAGAAGTCTCTTCAGGCGGCGGCCTTTTGGCCCGCCATCAGCCTGGCGGTCAATGTTTCGCCGCTTCAGCTCAAGAACCCCACGTTCGTAAAACAAGTCACAGACGCATTGCAGGCGGCCGACTTCGATCCAAGCCGCTTGAGCATCGAACTGACAGAGGGTGTGCTGATCTCCAACCCGGAACAGGCACGCCGCGCCATCGATGGCCTCAAAACGGCGGGGATAAAAATTGCCCTGGATGATTTCGGATCTGGGTTTGCGAGTATCGGAACGCTGCGCCAGTTCGGCTTCGACCGCTTGAAGGTGGATCGTTCGCTGATTGTAGCTCTCGACCATGATCAGAACGCCAGAGCCGTGTTGCACGCGACGATCGCTCTAGCAAATGCGCTCGACATTCCTGTCACGGCAGAGGGGATCGAAACCGAAGCGCAGGCCGAGGTCCTCAGGGTGTCCGGTTGCGACGCGCTGCAGGGATATTTGTTCAGCAGACCGATCAGCGCCGAACAGTTCACGGAGGCATATTTCGACGGAAAGCGCGATCTCGGCAAAGCCCGATCCGCGGCATAGCTTGGCATAATCCCACGCCCTCAGAACGGGGGCCCTGTAGCTGCGTGCTGGCCGCCACACTCTGTGGCTCGGCAACAGGCTTTCACCTTCTGTCTGAAGCATTAAGGCTCCCGAAATTTGGGTTTTGGCCGGTCTAGCCAAGCCCGAGGCCCGCTGACTGTGTCGCTTGCTGCGCCACTTCTCGGACACCCAGCTTCAACATTCGCCCGAGCGGCTCTTGCGGGCAGCCCATTGCTTCACCTAGGCCCGACTATGTCCGATCTGCCGTATCGAATGGCAGATGCCGCGCTTGCCTGCCCCCGGCGCTCTCGGCCAACGTTGATCCAACTGGTGGTCTAAAGAAGGAGAGAGAACGTGAACGCCTTTATTCCCGTCAATTCGATGGAAGCACGAGATATTCGATACATGCTCCATCCCCACACAAACCATGTAAAGCACCGGGAAATCGGCCCATTCATCATCGAGAAAGGTGAAGGCGTTTTCGTTTATGACACCGCAGGGAACCGTTATCTTGAAGGCATGTCAGGTATGTGGTCTGCCGGCCTCGGCTTTAGCGAGAAGCGCCTTGGCGTAGCGGCTAAAAAACAATACGATAACCTGCCTTTCTATCACACATTCGTCCATCGATCGACGCCACCGATCATTGATCTTGCCGAAAAGCTAGTGGATTGATCGAAACAAA
>UCML01000083.1:0-2552 GCA_900473675.1 Hyphomicrobiales bacterium
GTAAGCGCGAATTTCCACGCACCTTCTGGAGCATGTCGGACTGAGGCATGAGGTTTCCACCAAAATAGGTGGACACCAAATCATGGATGAAGATGCTCCCAAACTGCAGGTGCGGCTTGTTGGTCGCGACGGCCGCCGTCGATATGACCCTACCTCGAGAGAGCGGCTTGTTGCGGCGTGTTTAGAGCCCGGCGTTTCGGTCTCACGGCTGGCGCTGGAACACGGCGTCAATGCCAATCTCGTTCGGAAGTGGATAAAGAAGGCCAAACAGGAGCGTCCTTTGCCTGTGGTCTCGGCGTTCGTTCCGGTTCAGCTTTCTACGGATGGCAACCTGCCGGTGCAGCAGATTGGTCTGGATGTGCACTCCACTTTTGACGGCGATCCACTGGCGAAGCCGGAGCCAATCGGCAGGCGCTTACATGTGGCCAAAATGAGTGCCTTGTTGCCAAACGGGGTTAGCCTGACGGTCGAGTGCAGTGATGTTGATGGACTGGCGGCGATCATAGGAGCGTTGGGTCATGTTCAAGCTGAGCGCTGATCTCAAGGTTTACCTGCATCGGGAGCCGATCGACTTTAGGGCCGGCATCAATAGCCTCGCTGTCCTGGTCCAGGAGACGATGGCGCTGGATCCCTTTGCTCCTGCGGTGTTTGCCTTTTGCAATCGCCGTCGAGATCGGATGAAGCTGCTATTCTTCGACCGGTCGGGCTTTGTGCTGGTGCTGAAGCGGTTGACCGAGGACAAGTTCCGGTGGCCGCGCCGCGATGTGTCGGTCGTTGTGCTGACGACGGAACAGCTTCATTGGATTCTCGACGGCATCGATATCGATGCGATGGTTCGCCACCCGGTGCGGCAATATCAGATCGCCGGCTGAAGGTGGCGGATTGAGCTGTTGACGTAAGATAGCGGTTCAGATTCAAAACTACGATGAATCGAACCGGCGAACCTGATGTTGCAGCGCTGATGGCGCAGTTGGCGGCCAATGCTGCCGAAATCGCTGCGCTTAAAGCCGAGAAGGAAGCGCTCTCGCGCCGGGTCGTCAAGCTGGAAGAGGAGTTGGCACTCGCAAGGCTCCATCGCTTTGCCCCGCGCAGCGAAAAGCACATCGATCGTATCTTCAACGAGGCCGAAGAGGCCGCAGACGAGGATGATCGTGATTATGGCGACGGCGTCGCCGATCTCCCGGATACAGGCTTGCCGGCGGTCGATAGCACCGCGGGAAAGAAGCGTGGCCGCAGGCCTCTACCGGAAGACCTGCCGCGCGAGCGTGTCGAATACGACCTTCCCGACGATCAGAAGGCTTGTCCCTGCTGCAACGGCCAAATGCATCGCATGGGCGAGGCCGTTTCCGAGCAGCTCCATATCGAGGTCAAGGCAAAGGTCCTGCAGAATGTGCGGTTCAAATATGCCTGCCGCCATTGCGACCGCACCGGGATCAACACGCCTGTCGTGATCGCGCCTATGCCAACCCAACCTCTGCCGGGCAGCATCGCCACCGCCTCGACGCTGGCCTTCGCGCTCGTCCACAAATACGTCGACGGCACACCGCTCTACCGTGTGGCTCAGACATTCGAGCGGGCCGGCGTTCCGATCAGCCGCGGCGCTCTCGCTCACTGGGTAATCGGCTCGAGCGAGAGGCATCTGCACCGCATCTATGAGGCTCTGAAACTACGGCTGCGATCACAGCCTCTCATTCATGGTGACGAGACAACCGTTCAGGTCCTCAAGGAAAAGGACAAGGAGGCCACCAGCACATCGTATATGTGGGCCTATCGAAGCAGCGAGGACAGCGACCAGCCAATCGTGCTTCTCGACTATCAGCCTGGCCGCGGCCAGATCCACCCGCAGACCTTCCTCGGTGACTACCGCGGCATGTTGGTGAGCGATGGCTATACCGCGTGGCGCACATTGCATGGCGCAACCCATGTCGGTTGCATGGCCCATTCCAGGCGACGCTTCGTTGAGGCACTCAAAACCAGAAAGAACGGGGGTGGACCGCCGGAACAGGCGCTTCGGTTCTTCGAACAGCTCTACCGGGTCGAAAGACAGGTGCGAGACAGAAAGCCCGACGCCGGTGAAACGCAGGCCGACTGCATTCACCGCTTCCGCCAACAGCACAGCTTGCCTGTCCTGAACGCCCTAAAGGCGTGGCTCGACGACATCGCGCCGAAGGTCGTGCCGGATACCAAGCTCGGCGACGCCGTGTCCTACACTCTGAACCAATGGGATTATCTGACCCGCTATATTACCGATGGCAGGATGCCGATCGATAACAACATTCTGGAACGTGACATCAGGGTCTTTGCCACCGGTAGAAAGTCTTGGCTGTTCAGCGACACCGTCGACGGGGCCAAGGCCAGCGCCGTGATTTACAGTCTGATGCTGACTTGCCGCGCCTGTGGCGTCGACCCACTCACCTGGCTGCGCCACGTGCTCACCGAGTTGCCGCAGCGCGACGAAGATGCCGGCATCGCCGACTTGCTACCGTTCAACATCTCCAAAACCATCACGGCTTAACCAAGCACGTCAACGTGCAGGGAAAATCGCGCTTACC
>UCML01000015.1:0-187619 GCA_900473675.1 Hyphomicrobiales bacterium
GGCTCGCCGTCGAACACGCCGGTAAAGCCACCGAGCGAAATCTTGATCGGGTTCGGCGCACGCTGGAAGTTGACCGACGTGAAGACCACTTCGCCGCCCTTCTTGAGGCTGGCGAGAACAGCGTCACTCAGCGGAACCTCTGCAACGCACTTGTCAGGCATGCAGATGGCGTAGTCGAGCTTGGCGCCCTTGCCGCCGTCGATCTGCATCTGGATGCCCGGCGGGATCAGGCGCGCCGAAGGCACCGAAACCTGCAGAACCTTGCGATTGACCTTGCCCTGAACGCTGATGAGGCCAACGGCCGTGATCAACTGGCCGTTGCTGGCCGTCAGGAGGTTCTGCACGATGCAGACATCGTTGTCTTCCTGCTTGGTGCAGACCTTGAACCAGCCCTGCGGCGGACGGCCTGCGGCCTGTTCCTGTGCAAAGGAAGCGACAGGCATGGCGGCAACGGCAACCGCGCCGGCAAATGCCGACAGTGCAGCCTTCTTGGTGAAGTTCGACTTGAAGATCATAACGATATCCGTCTCCTGAATTCCGGTGTCTGAGCAGTCTTAAGCCACTCGTTATCAATGGTCAGCTGCCCGCTCTCCTGTTGGGCAAATAAGGCAATTGCATGACCCTTGTCTCCGGGAACACCTGTTACAGTGAGCAGCCACGGATATCCAGTCTTTCCGTAATTTTTTTGCGATCTGGCCTCGGGTCGGCGCCAGTTTTTTGAAGTATCAGCCGGTTGGAAATGCTGATCAACGTGATAGTTTGCCGTGAATCACATGACCGACGACAGCAGGAGGCGGGCTTGCGCGCATTGTTTTTGGGTTTGATTTCGCTGCTGGCCACGGTTGGTACGGGCATGGGCGCAAAAGCCGAGCCGGTTCACGGCATCTCCATGCATGGCCAACCCGCCTTGCCCGCCGATTTCAAGAGCTTCCCTTACGTCAAGCCGGATGTGAAAAAGGGTGGCCACGTCTCCTATGGCGTCGTCGGCACTTTCGACAACCTCAACCCCTTTATCCTCAAAAGCCAGCGCACGACGGCGCGCGGCATGCTCGACCCCGAATACGGCAATCTCGTCTATGATTCGCTGATGCAACGCTCCCGCGACGAAGCCTTTTCGCTCTACGGCCTGCTTGCCGAGACTGTCGAATGGGATGACGACCGCACCTTCATCCAGTTCAACCTCAATCCCAAGGCCAAATGGGCAGATGGGCAGCCCGTTACGCCTGAGGATGTCATTTTTACGTTCGAACTGTTTCGCGACAAAGGTCGCATTCCTTTCAGCACGCGACTGAAAAAGGTCGACAAGATGGAGAAGGTCGGCGACCGCAGCATCCGTTTCACCTTCAATGACCAGGCCGACCGGGAATTTCCGCTGCTGATCGCCATGACCCCGATTTTGCCGAAACACGCCACCGATGTGGCGACGTTCGACCAGACATCGCTCAAGTTCCCGCTCGGCTCCGGTCCATATCAGGTGGCAGAGGTGAAGCCCGGTGAACGCATTACCTACAAGCGGAATCCAAACTACTGGGCGAAGGATCTACCCACCAAGATCGGCTTCGACAATTACGACGAGATTTCCGTCGAGTATTTCCTGCAGGACAACTCTTTGTTCGAGGCATTCAAGAAGGGCGAGATCGATATCTATCCGGAAGGCAGCCCGACGAAATGGTCGCGCAGCTATGATTTTCCTGCGGTCCAGTCGGGCAAAGTGATCAAGGACACATTCACGCCGAAGACGCCGTCGGGCATGCTCGGTTTTGTCTTCAACACGCGTCGGCCAATGTTCGAGAATGCCAAGTTGCGCCAGGGGCTTTCGCTGGTGTTCGATTTCGAGTGGGTGAACAAGAACCTGTTCGACAACGCCTATACCCGCACGCAGAGTTTCTGGCAGAATTCCGGACTTTCCTATCTCGGCGTTCCGGCAGACGATCGCGAACTCGGGCTTCTCGGTGATATCCGCAACCGCATCAATCCATCGGTGCTCGACGGCACCTACCTTCTGCCGGTGACAGATGCGTCCGGCCGCGATCGCAACGTGCTGCGCGAGGCCGTCACGCTGTTGCGTGAAGCCGGTTACAGCATCAAGGATGGCAAGATGCTCAACGAGAAGGGCACGCCACTATCCTTCGAGATCATGACCCAGAACGAGGGGCAAGAGAAGTTGGCACTTGCCTACCAGCGCTTCCTTGCGGCACTCGGCATTACGGCATCGGTGCGCACCGTCGATGATTCGCAGTATCAGCAGCGCAGCCAGTCCTTCGACTATGACGTCATCATGAAGTCGTTCCCGTCGTCGCTTTCGCCGGGGATCGAGCAGATTTCCTATTGGGGATCGCAGTCGCGCGATCAGCCGGGCAGCTCGAACTTTGCCGGCGTCGCCAACAAGGATGTCGATACGCTGGTCGATCACATCCTGCGCGCCGTGAGCGTCGAGGATTTCACCGCGGCTGTCCGCGCTCATGACCGCCTGCTCGTCTCTAATTTCTATCTCGTGCCGCTCTACCATGTCGGGGCACAATGGGTCGCCCGCGAAAAACGCATCGGCCGCCCAAGCGTGGTGCCGCTCTACGGCTATCAGCTGCCGACCTGGTGGGACGAAACTGTGCAGTGATGCGGAATTGATGGCGGTATACTTTTGGTAACGCATTGAAAGCTGAAACGCGGGCGCCTATGTCGCTGATCAATGATTTTCAGCGCGAGGAGCAAGCGCCATGGACCATGTAAACATCGATGTCGTTTCCGATGTCGTCTGCCCTTGGTGCTATCTCGGCAAGGCCCGGCTCGACCAGGCGATCGCCAATGTCGCCGACGAAATCCTCGTCACGGTGAACTGGCGCCCCTATCAGCTCAATCCCGACCTGCCGCCGGAAGGCGTCGATCACAAGGCGCATCTTGCCGCCAAGCTCGGTGGCCAGGCGGCAGTTGACCGCGCGCATGAGATGCTGACCGGGCTTGGTCGCGAGGACGGCATCGCATTCAATTTCGATGCCGTGAAGATCAGCCCCAATACACTCGACGCGCACCGGCTGGTCCGCTGGGCCCTGACGGAAGGCCCACAGGCACAGAGCGACGTCGCTACGCTGCTGTTCAAGGCGAATTTCGAAGAGGGCCGCAACGTCGGCGATCACGCCGTGTTGCTGGATATCGCTGTTGAAGCCGGTCTCGATCGTGCGGTGATCGCGGCGCTGCTCGCCTCGGATGCCGACAAGGACGCCGTAGCTGAGGAAATCGAGATGGCGCGCGGCATGGGCGTTACCGGCGTTCCTTGTTTCGTCATCGATAGCAAATACGCTGTCATGGGCGCGCAGTCCGTCGCCGTGCTGACGGAGGCCCTTCGTGATATAGCCAAGATGAAGGACGCTTCTCAGATCAATTGATCCGGCAATACACCCGCAATTTCAGAAAGCCGCGCGAAATTCCGCGCGGCTTTCTGTTTACAGTCAGCTCTTGGCCAGCCCGGCCAGCTGCGTCATCACCACCGCAGCGCCCGCCAGCCGCTTTTCCGGTGTCGGGAAATCGCGCTGGAAGAAGATGCTGTGATCGGGCCGGATCTTGGCCATGATGCCCTGCTTGGCGATGTAGCCGACCAGTGCGCCCGGATTGGGGAATTCGCGGTTGCGGAACTGCACCACGACGCCTTTCGGCCCCGCATCGAGTTTTTCGACATTCGCCGTACGGCAGAGCGACTTGATGTAGACGATCTTCAACAGATGCTGGACTTCGAGCGGCAGCGGACCGAAGCGATCGATCAGTTCGGCGCCGAAGGCATCGATGTCGGAAAGTTCAGTGATTTCGCCCAGGCGCCGGTAAAGGCCAAGACGCAGGTGTAGGTCCGGCACATAGTCGTCGGGGATCATCACCGGCGTTCCGACGGAAATCTGCGGCGACCAGCCACTGTCGGCGATTTCTTCGTCACCCTTGAGCTCGGCAACCGCCTCCTCCAGCATCTGCTGGTAGAGTTCGAAGCCAACCTCCTTGATGTGGCCGGATTGCTCGTCGCCGAGCAAATTGCCGGCACCGCGGATGTCGAGGTCGTGGCTCGCCAGCTGGAAGCCGGCGCCCAGGGTATCCAGCGATTGCAGGACCTTCAGCCGGCGTTCGGCCATGCCCGTCAGCGTCCGGTTGACCGGCAGCGTGAACAGCGCGAACGCACGCACCTTGGACCGGCCAACGCGGCCGCGGAGCTGATAAAGCTGCGCTAAGCCGAACATGTCGGCGCGGTGAACGATCAGCGTGTTGGCCGTTGGCACGTCGAGGCCGGATTCGACGATCGTCGTCGAGAGGAGAACATCGTAACGGCCCTCGTAGAAGGCATTCATGATGTCTTCGAGTTCAGTCGCCGGCATCTGGCCATGGGCAACGGCGACCTTCAGTTCCGGAACGTCAGACTTGAGGAAATCATGGATTTCCGACAGATCGGCCAATCGCGGGCAAACATAAAAACTCTGGCCGCCGCGATAATGCTCGCGCATCAACGTTTCGCGGATCACCAGCGCGTCAAACGGCGAGATGAAGGTCCTTACTGCCATGCGATCGACCGGTGCGGTGGTGATCAGCGACAATTCGCGCACGCCGGTCAGCGCCAGTTGCAGCGTCCGCGGGATGGGCGTTGCCGACAGTGTCAGCACATGCACATCGGACTTGAGCTCCTTCAGCCGCTCCTTGTGCTTGACGCCGAAATGCTGCTCCTCGTCGATGATCAGCAGGCCGAGATTGGCGAAATTGATCGAGGCGCCGAGCAGCGCATGCGTGCCGACGACGATATCCGTCTTGCCGTCTGCTACTTCCTTCTTGGTCAGCGCCAGTTCCTTGGAACCGACGAGGCGTGAGGCCTGCGCAATGCGCACCGGCAACCCGCGAAAACGCTCGGTAAACGACTTGAAATGCTGACGAGCGAGAAGCGTGGTCGGCACCACCACCGCCACCTGAACACCATTCATCGCAGCGATGAATGCCGCGCGCAGTGCCACTTCCGTCTTGCCGAAGCCGACATCGCCGCAGACGAGCCGGTCCATCGGACGCCCGGCGCCGAGATCGTCGCGCACGGATTCGATGGAGGTCATCTGGTCTTCGGTCTCGTCATAGGGGAAACGCGCCGCGAATTCGTCGTAGAGACCTTCCGGCGTCGTTAGCACCGGCGCATGACGCGTCAACCGCTCGGCCGCGATCCGGATGAGACCACCTGCCATGTCGAGCAGACGCTTCTTCAGCTTTGCCTTGCGTGCCTGCCATGCGACACCGCCGAGCTTGTCGAGAACAGCATCGCTGCCCTCCGAACCGTAGCGCGACAAAAGCTCGATGTTTTCGACAGGCAGGAAGAGCTTTGCTTCGTCGGCATAGACCAGTTCAAGACAGGCATGCGGCGCGCCGGCGGCCTCGATGGTGCGCAGGCCGATGAACCTGCCGATCCCATGCTCGGTATGCACGACGATGCTGCCTTCGTCGAGGCCAGCGACTTCAGCAATGAAATCGGCGCCGCGTTTGCGGCGTTTCGAGCGGCGCACCATGCGGTCGCCAAGAATGTCCTGCTCGCCGATCACGACGAGGTTGCCGGTCTCGAAGCCGCTTTCGAGGCTGAGGACGGCGGACGCCGCTTCTCCAGATTTCAAGCTGTTGAGTTCAGACAGCGCCTTGATCGGCTTGATATTGGCAAGCCCGTGTTCGGCCAGCACCTGCAGAAGTCGATCGAGCGATCCCTCCGACCAGGCGGAGATCAGCACCTTGGCACCCTTGGCGCGGCGGTCGGCGATGTATTTGACGGCCAGATCGAAGACGTTGACCCGTTCGGCATCGCTGGTCGTTTCCGTCGCATTCTTCGCCCAGCGCACGCCCAACCGCGCATCGACGGTGATGACCTGCCGCGCTTCGCCCTCGTGTTCGCTGAAAGGAGAGAGACGAACGGCATTGCGCGAGACCAGAGCGGCATTGAAGCTCTCGGCGCTGAGATAGAGCATATCCGGCGGCACCGGCTTGTAGGGCGTGCCTTGCGAAATCTGCGACTTCCCCGGCGAAGCGGACGACTGGCGCGCTTCGTAATAGTCCTGGACGAGCTTGGAGCGCTCGGCAGCCGCCTCGCGAACCACGTGATCTGTGACGATATGAAAGCCGGAGAGATAGTCGAACACCGTGTCGAGCCGATCGTAAAACAGCGGCAGCCAGTGTTCCATGCCAGCGTAGCGCCGGCCTTCGGAGACCGCCAGATACAGCGCATCATCACGGGTCGCTGCGCCGAACATCGACAGATATTGCGTGCGGAAATGGCTGATTGTTTCCGGTGTCAGCGACACTTCGCTCATCGGATTGAGATCGAGCGAGCGGGCCTGCCCGGTAGTGCGCTGGCTCGCCGGATCGAAGGAGCGGATGCTTTCGAGTGTATCCCCGAAAAAATCAAGACGCACCGGTTCGTCGCTACCGGGAACGTAAACGTCGAGAATGCCGCCGCGCAGCGCATACTCGCCGACTTCGCGAACGGTGGCGACGCGCTCAAACCCGTTGCGTCCGAGCCGTGCAGCCACGTCGTCCATCCGGATCGTGTTACCGGGGCGAGCAGAAAAGGCAAGGCTCTCGATAACATCCTGCGGCGCCATCTTCTGCAGCGCCGCGTTGACGGTGACGAGAACGATTGCTGGATGTGGCTTTTTCGCATGCGCGATCAGGCCGCTCAGCGTCGCCAGCCGCCGGGCCGAGGTGTCGGCGCTCGGCGATACACGGTCGTAGGGCAGGCAATCCCAACCCGGCAGGGTCAGAACCGGAATGTCCGGGGCGGAGAAACCAAGCATTTGCTCGACATCGGCAATGCGCTGGCCATCCGAAAGAATATAGGCAACTGGACCGTTGGCGCGCGCAAGTTCGGCAAGGATCAACGGCTCGACGCCGGCGGGAACCGGGCCGATGGTCAACTCGCGGGTGGCGCGGGCAATTTTCCTGGGATCAAAACCGGCAATCATCAGTCGTTTTTGTCCTTGTCGACAACCAGCACATCAAAATCAGGCCGATAAGAGGTGATGCGCTCGAACAGAGGCGTGCGATAGCGCTCCGGTACCGGCCATTCGCCGACGACCCACTTGACCAAATCATTGTCCTCTTCGGCCATGATCGTTTCGAGTTCGTCGAGATCGGCCTCGGCGAGACCGGCGAGTTCGTTGTTCGCGAACTGTCCGAAAACCAGATCCATCTCGCGGATGCCACGGTGCCAGGCACGGAAAAGAATCCGTCTGCGGCGCGGATCGAGATCGGCGCTGGTGCGCGTGATACCCGTCATGAGAAGTCCTTCCTGTCGCCGCATCGGTGAAGGCGGCCCGTTGCACTGGCTCTATAAACGCTGAAAAGATAATTGTCAGCCTTGCCAAAGACCTAATCCTCGTTTCAGTCTGCCCGTCATGCGCCCCGCCCTTCTCGATCCGCTTTTCGCTCCTCTGAACTCGCTTCCCGGTATCGGCCCGAAAGCGGGCGAACTCTATGCACGGCTCCTTGGCCGCGAAAGTATCGACGACTGCCGGGTGATCGACCTCGTCTTCCATGCACCGCATTCCCTGATCGACCGCCGCCACCAGCCGGGTATCGCGCGGGCGCCGCAGGGCGCCATCGTCACCATCACCGGCAGGGTGGACCGGCATCAGCAGCCGCAGCCCAGAACCAGCCAGCCTTACCGCGTCTTCCTGCATGACGACACGGGGGAACTGGCGCTGACATTTTTCCGGGTGAAGGGAAACTGGCTGGAGAAGGCGCTGCCGGTCGACGAGACCGTGACGGTCAGCGGCAAGGTCGACTGGTTCAACGGCCGCCCGTCAATGGTGCACCCGGACTATATGGTGCGGGCGGCGGAGGCCGAGAACCTGCCGCTGGTCGAGCCCATCTACCCGCTAACCGCGGGGTTGTCGGCGCGTATCCTGCGTAAATCGATCGAGGCGGCCCTGCCCCGAATCCCTGACTTTCCCGAGTGGCTCGACGAGGCTCTGCTCGAGAAGCAAAGCTTCGCCTCAACACGCGACTGTTTCATGGCGCTTCACGATCCGCGTGACGAAACCGATATCGATCCGCAGGCACCGGCCCGCCGGCGTCTTGCCTATGACGAATTTCTCGCCGGGCAACTTTCCCTGTCTCTCGTTCGTCAGCGACTGCGCAAGGTTGCCGGCACGCCGGTGCACGCGACGGGAAAGCTGAGCAAGCCGGTCCTCGCCGCCTTGCCCTTTTCGCTGACCGCCAGCCAGACGACGGCAATCGCCGAGGTCCTGAAGGACATAGCGGGATCGGAGCGCATGCTGCGGCTGCTGCAGGGCGATGTCGGTTCCGGAAAGACGGCGGTGGCACTGATGTCGATGCTGGCAGCGGTCGAGGCCGGCGGCCAGGCCGTGCTGATGGCGCCGACGGAAATTCTTGCCCGGCAGCATTTTGCGACGCTGTCGAAAATGGCAGCGCCAGCTGGCGTCACCATCGATGTGCTGACCGGCCGCACCAAGGGCCGCGAGCGCGATGCTATCCTGGAACGCATCGCTTCGGGCGAGACGCAGATTGTCATCGGGACCCATGCGCTATTCCAGGACACGGTGGTCTATAACAATCTTCTGCTGGCCGTCGTTGACGAACAACACCGTTTCGGCGTTCACCAGCGCCTGCGGCTGACAGCCAAGGGCATCTCACCGCATATGCTGGTGATGACCGCCACACCGATCCCGCGCACGTTGGTGCTGGCTGCCTTTGGCGACATGGATGTCTCGAAACTCACCGAGAAACCGGCAGGGCGCAAGCCGATCCAGACCGTGACGATATCGACCGAGCGCACAGGAGAAATCGTTGCAAGGCTGCGTACAGCCCTCGCCGAAGGCAAGAAGGCCTACTGGATTTGCCCGCTGGTGGAGGAGTCGGAAGCGTCCGACCTGATGTCCGTCGATGAACGGTTCCAGACGCTGAAAAGCCATTTTGGAGCCGAGGTCGGGCTTGTTCATGGGCGAATGAACGGAACCGAGAAGGATGCCATCATGCTTGCCTTCAAGAACAGCGATATCCGTCTGCTGGTCGCGACCACCGTCGTCGAGGTCGGGGTCGACGTTCCCGATGCGACGATCATGGTGATCGAGCATGCCGAGCGATTTGGACTTGCCCAGCTCCACCAGCTGCGTGGTCGTGTCGGGCGTGGTGACGAGGCCTCGACCTGCATTCTGCTTTACAAGGGGCCGTTGAGCGAAAACGGTAGAGCCCGCCTATCGATCCTTCGAGAGACGGAAGACGGGTTCCTGATCGCCGAAGAAGACCTGAAATTGCGAGGCGAAGGCGAGTTGCTTGGCACAAGGCAGTCCGGCACGCCCGGTTTCCGCATCGCCAGTCTCGAAGCGCATGGCGACCTGCTTGAAATCGCCCGCAAGGATGCCGCCTACGTCATCGAGCGCGACCCCGACCTGACCACGGAACGTGGCGAGGCGCTGAGGACGCTGCTCTATCTCCATCGCCGCGATGAGGCGATCCGGTTTCTCAGAGCCGGCTGAAGAATTTTCCGCGTTTGCTCGCGACCGGCACCGTCTCTGCCGGGGCGGGCAAGGCCTTTGGCAGATAATCAGGGGCGACCAGACCTCCGGAAAGCAGCAGCTTGGCGGCGTCCTCCGGGCTCATGTCGAGGGGAACGATCTTTTCGCGCGGTACGAAAATCAGGAAGCCGGCCGTCGGTACTGGCGTCGGCGGCAGGAACACGACGACCATATCCAGGCCGCGCTCGGTGAATTTGACCGCGATCTCGCCCTTGGCGTCCGTCGCGATGAACACCAGCGACCAGAGGCCGGGGCTCGGATATTCGATCAGGCCCGCCTTCTTGAACGAGTTCGACTGGTCCTGCAGCACCGTCTGGAATATCTGCTTCAAGCCCTTGTAGATCGAGCGGACCAGCGGGGTGCGAACGAGAAGGGATTCACCGAAGCCGACAATGCTCTTTCCGATGAGATTGGCGGTGAAAAAGCCGACCAGGGTGATCAGCATCAATGCCGTCAAAAGACCGAAGCCGGGGACCGGATAGGGCAGAAAATTGTCCGGATTGTAGTCGAACGGCAGATAGGGCTTTACCCAGCTATCGGCCCAGAGGATGAACGACCAGGTGATCCAGGCTGTGATGGCGAGCGGCGCACAGATGATCAGACCGGTCAGGAAATAGTTCCTCAACCGCGTGGCGAAAAACCCACGTGCTGGTTTGTCTGTCATGCCGCTCCGTCTATCCGTCCACGCCAGCGTAAAACGCCGCGTTGAACGTCACCATGCCGGACGCCGAAGTGGACGACAAGGGCTGCGTCAAAAAATATTGCGGCGCACAATCGGCGTAGGTCATGCCGGCATCATTCTGAAACCCGTACTTGCGATAAAGTTCGGGATTGCCCACCACAACGCATCCCGCGGCTACCTGTTCCTTCAACATTTCCAGCCCTCTGCGGATCAACGCGCCGCCGATGCCCTGCCCTTGAAATGACGGCAGAACCGACACGGGACCAAGCCCGAACCAATGCTTCGAACCATCTGACAGTTCGACCGGAGAAAAGGCGATATGGCCGACGACTTCGCCTTCGACCTCGGCAACCAGTGAAAGACTGAGTGCGTCCGCATCCCGCAGGCGATCGACGATCAAATGCTCCGTCCCGTCGCTATAGGGATGACCCTTGAAGGCATCCAGAGTTACGGCATGGATCGCCGCGACATCAGCCGGACTTTCGGGCCGGATGATCACTCGACGGTCACCGATTTGGCCAGGTTGCGCGGCTGATCGACGTCGGTGCCCATGAAGACGGCCGTGTGATAGGCGAGCAGCTGGATCGGCAGCGAAAAGATCATCGGCGCGATGATCTCGTCGACATTCGGCAGCACGATCGTGCTCATCGTTTCGAGCTTGGAGGCCGCGGCCCCCTTCTCGTCGGTAATGTAGATGATGCGACCGCCGCGCGCGGCGACTTCCTGCATGTTGGAAACGGTCTTTTCGAAGAAACGGTCGTGCGGGGCAATGACGATGACGGGCATGTTTTCATCGATAAGGGCAATCGGGCCATGCTTCAATTCGCCGGCGGCATAACCTTCCGCATGGATATAGGAAATTTCCTTGAGCTTCAGCGCGCCTTCCATGGCCAGCGGATAGCTGGGGCCGCGGCCGAGATAGAGTACGTCCTTGCATTTCGACAATTCGCGCGAAAGGCTTTCGATCGTCGGCTGGATGCTGTTGAGCACCTTGCCCATGATGCGCGGCATTTCGGCAAGGCTGCGAACGAGAACTTTTTCCTCGGCCTCCGACACGGTCCCGCGCGCCCGGCCTGCACCAATGGCAAGCGCCGCAAGAACGGAAAGCTGGCAGGTGAAGGCCTTGGTCGACGCAACGCCGATTTCCGGGCCTGCCATGATCGGGAAGATAGCGTCGGATTCCCGCGCGATCGTTGATTCCTTGACGTTGACGACAGCGCCGATCGCCAGCCCATGCTCCTTGCAGTAACGCAGCGAAGCCAGCGTATCGGCCGTCTCGCCGGACTGCGAAATGAAGAGCGCAGCAGACTGCGAGGACAGCGGAATGTCGCGGTAGCGGAATTCAGAAGCCACATCGATTTCAACCGGCAGCCGGGCATACCGCTCGAACCAGTATTTGCCGACGAGGCCGGCGAGATAGGCTGTGCCGCAAGCAGAAATCGCAAGGCTCGGGATCTTGGCGAAATCGATCGCCGCGGCGATTGGATTGACCCGGTTCTCGATGAAGTCGACGTAGTGGCCGAGCGCGTGCGAAATCACCTCCGGCTGCTCGTAGATTTCCTTTTCCATGAAATGGCGGTGATTGCCCTTATCGACCATATAGGCCGCGGCCACCGAAACCTGGCGTGGGCGGGAGACCGACTTGCCGTCGTGATCGAGAATTTCGACACCACCGGCGGTCAGGACGGCCCAGTCGCCGTCAATGAGATAGGTGATCTCGTTGGTGAAGGGAGCCAATGCAATGGCATCGGAGCCGAGGAACATTTCGCCCTTGCCGAAACCCACGGCGAGCGGCGGGCCGCTACGGGCGGCCATGATCGTATCCGGTGCATCCTGGAAGATGACCGCCAGCGCGTAGGCGCCGGTGACACGGCGCAACATTGCCTGCATGGCATCTTTCTGGCTCAATCCATCACGGATCAGCTTGGCGAGCAGCTGCGCCACAACCTCGGTATCGGTCTGCGTATTGAACACCGCACCGGCATCGGCAAGTTCGTCCCTGAGCTCCGAGAAATTCTCGATGATACCGTTGTGGACGACGGCAACACCGTCGGTGAAATGCGGATGAGCGTTGTTTTCGGTCGGGGCGCCGTGCGTCGCCCAGCGCGTATGGGCAATGCCGGTCATGCCTGCCAGCGGCTCACCGCGGAGCTTGGTTTCCAGATTGACAAGCTTGCCTTCGGCACGGCGGCGCTCAAGAACGCCCTCATGGATCGTCGCGACACCGGCGGAATCATAGCCGCGATATTCGAGCCGCTTCAAGGCATCGACGAGGCGCTCGGACACAGGCTGATTTCCAACGATACCGACGATGCCGCACATATGATCTCTTCTCCGCAATTTTTCATCAGACCAGCGTCGGCATGACGCGGATCAATGTTCATTCTTCAGATGCCGCTTTGGTATCGAATTTCCAAAAATGCGCAATCAGCCCGAACCTCACTTTCGGTTTCAGGCTTTAACCGTGGCGCAACAGCCGGCTACTTCTTTTTGGCTGCCTTTTCGGCCTGATAGCGCTCACGCAGGATTTTTGCCCTGCCCGGTTTGATCTCCTGGCGTGCGCGCCCGAAAGCGACCGCATCCGAAGGCACATCTTCGGTGATTACGCTGCCGGAAGCAACCAGCGCGCCATCGCCCACCGATATCGGCGCAACCAGAGATGAGTTCGAACCGATGAAAGCATTCGCACCGATGCGGGTGACGTGCTTGTTGACGCCGTCATAGTTGCAGGTGATCGTGCCTGCGCCGATATTGGTTTTCTCGCCGACGAAGGCATCGCCGATGTAGGTCAGGTGATTAACCTTGGCGCCGGCGCCGATCTCAGCCTTCTTCACTTCGCAGAAATTGCCGACCTTCGAGTCCGGCCCGAGATTGGCGCCCGGACGCAGGCGCGCATAGGGGCCGACGGTGGCGCCGGCGCCGACATGGGCGCCCTCAAGATGCGAGAAGGCGTGGATGATCGCGCCGCTTTCAACGGTGACGCCGGGGCCAAAGACCACGTTCGGCTCGATCAGTACATCCTGACCAATCTCGGTATCGAAGGCGAGGAAAACAGTTTCAGGCGCGATCATCGAGACGCCGGATACCATCAGCTCGTGACGGCGGCGCTTCTGCCAGATCGCCTCGATCGCTGCCAATTCGGCGCGGTTGTTGCAGCCCGTCAGTTCCGTTTCGGGTGCCTCGACGGCGATCGCGCTGCCGCCTTCGGCGCGGACGATCTCGACGATATCCGTCAGGTAATATTCCCCCTTGGCGTTGGCATTGCCAATCTTGCCGAGCAGATCCAGAGCCTTGGCGCCGTTGATCGCCATCAGGCCGCCATTGCAATAGGTGATCTTCTTTTCGTCCTCGGAGGCATCCTTCTGCTCACGGATCGCCAGAAGCGCGCCATTCTCGACAAGCAGCCTGCCATAGCCGGTCGGATCGGCCGTCTGAAAGCCGATGACGACGACATCATTGCCGTCCGCTAGCCCTTGCCGCGCCGCCATAAGCGGCGCGGCGGTGATCAGCGGCGTATCGCCGAAGACGACCAGGATATCGTCGTATCCCTTGGCAATCGCGTCCTTTGCAGCAAGGACGGCATGGCCGGTGCCGAGGCGTTCGGTTTGAAGAAATGCGGAGAGATCAATGTCGGTGCGGGCAGCTGCCGATTCGACGGCATCGGCATCGCGGCCAAGGACGAGTGCTGCGGACGAAATCGAAGCGTTGACGAGCGATTCGACCACATGCGCGATCATCGGCCGGCCGGCGACCGGATGCAGCACCTTCGACATGGACGACTTCATCCGGGTGCTTTCCCCCGCAGCCAAGATAATCGCCAGGCATGTGCGCGTCATTCACGTTCTCCCGTCCTTATGGCGTCCCGGCGTTGAAGCCGGGCACGATTCTGCCCGTTACATAGCAGGAAGATATTGCAAGGAACATAATCCGTGCACGCAGGGCAATGTTAACCCGGAGAAAACGCGATCCTGTCATAAGCTTTGGATGGTCGTGTTTGACGGCCCCGATGGCCGGGAATGATACCGACGATGCAGGCTTCGACCGAAACATTGATTTCCGGAAAGCGCAACGGCCTTGGTGCGACACTCGCCCGCCAGCCGCTGATCCTGTTGGCGCTGGCTGTTGCCTGTTTGCCGCTGGCACTGATCGCGACGGTGACGATGCCGATCGGTCCGATGTACTGGGATCACTATATCTATCTTGACGCGGCCAACCGTATTTCAGATGGCCAGATCCCGTCAGTCGATTTCTTCGCCCCGGTCGGCGGTCTTGGCTATTATCTCTTTGCCGCATGGCTCGATCTTTTCCCAAACGGCCACCCTCTTCTTCTGGCAAGCTGGTCGCTGATGACCGTCACAGCGCCACTGATGACCTTCGTTATCTGGGATGTGCAAAAGCGCTCAACCGCCATCGCCTACGGCCTGCTGCTGCCGTTCCTGTTCTTTTCACTCCTGCCGTTCAACACGGTGGAGTTCTATCCCTATCCGGGCTCCGATGGCTTCGGCATCTACAATCGCCAGGTTTGCCAGCTGCTCTATGTGCTGGCCGCAGGCCTGGTTTTCGTACGCGGATGGAAGACATTGGCGGCGGTAACGGCGCTCACCATGCTCGCCCTGCTGTTCATCAAGGTCACCGGTGTGGCCGCGGGGCTCGTCCTCTGCCTGATGGCTTTTCTGGCCGGGCGCCTGCCGCTGCGCGCGGCACTTGCGGCCGGCGCATTCTTCTTTGCGGCGATCGCTTTCCTCGAAATCACCTCCGGCATGGTGTCTGCCTATGCCGCCGACATCCTGTCGCTCGTTCTGATCAATGATACCAGCCTGCTGCCCCGCCTGCTGCAGGCAGCGTCGATCAATTTCGGAATGGTTGCGGCTTGCAGCCTCCTGGGCGTCATGCTGTTTTTCAACACGTTTCCTACGTTTTACGAGGATATTCGTGCCTTCGCCGCAAAGCCCGGCTTTTCCGCTTTCGGCAAAGTCGCCGACCAGTCCTTTCTCTGGTTGGCGAGTTTTGTCGCTGCCGGTCTGCTGTTTGAAAGCCAAAATACCGGCAGCCAGGCGTTTATCTTCCTGTGGCCATTGCTGCTTTGCAGCATGCTCGAAAGCTACAGACACAAAGGCCCCTCCCCGGCGTTCGCAGCCGTTGCGGTCCTTGCATTGTGTGCTGCATTGCCGCCGGTGGCGGCCGTCACCCAGAAGTCGGCACGCGCCTGGATCGGCAACGTCAACAACACGCCGCTCGAACATCGCAACCTGAAGAGCATGGGCGCCGTTGGTCTCCGCGACCTCCTCAGCGTGCGCGCAGAGCGTCTGCACACGAATTATAAGACTTACCGCCCAGCCTATGAGGCACTGGCCTCTGCGGGTGAACTGCCGTCATTCCTGCTCTATAGCGACTTCGATTTCCAGGCACTGTGGCTGCAAACCACCGATGAGGCCGTTTCGGCAATTCATGCCTTCGAAACCCAGAACAAGGTCCGGTTCGAGACGATCATGGCGATCGATTTCACCAATCCCTTTCCCTGGCTGATGGATCGCCATGCACCAAAATACATCGCCATAGGCGCCGACCCCTACCGCGCCGTGCCGCCGCCGGATGAGCGCGTGAAGGAGGCCGTTGCCGCAGTCGATCTCGCGCTCTACCCGACATGTCCGCCGACCACCGCGCGGCTGAAGCTCCTGAGCCTCTACGAGCCGAGCCTTGCTCCGGGCCACCGCCGCATTAAGCTGACGCCGTGCTTCGACGCTTTCGTACGCAGCGATATCGCCGCAAAACCTTGAACTTCAGCGGGGTAGCCGCAAACGGCTTTCCGTCAGCAGGCCGCCTTCATCGAGAATGGGATGCGCGACAGACACGATATGGGCGTTGATGCGCTTGAGATCGCGCAGGATATCGAGATGCAGCGAACTGGTCTGCAGGCTGTCGGCGCGGCCGTCCCGCAAGCGCTCCAGGTGACGCTCGGACGAGCGTTTTTCCATGTGGCGGACATCCACTTTTACCTCCATCAGATGACGGGCGAGGTCCGCATCCCGAGTGACGAAGATGGTCTGGGCTATCCGCAGATTGTCGATGGTGAGATTGAACAGCGTTTTGAGCTCCTGATAGCCGTCCTCCGAAAACTTGAGCCCGTTGTCGATCTTCTTCTTCACCTGCTCGGTCAGGCTCTTTTCGATAATGTCGCCCATATGCTCAAGGTTGATAGCGTAGTCGATGATGACGATCGAACGGCGGCCGTTTTCATCGCTGAGCCCGGCGCGCCCAAGCCGCGACAGGTAGAGCTTGACCTCCTGCTGCAGCAGATCCACCTGCTTTTCCAGCTTGCCGACATCCTTGAGTTCAACGAGATCATTGCGATTGAACGCATTCATTGTCCCGATCAGCATGGCTTCGATCAGGTCGCCGACGCGCAACACCTCCCGGGTCGCCCCCGACAGGGCGATCACCGGCGTGGTCAGCGCCCGGTCGTCGAGATAGAGCGGCCCCGTCTCCGTCCTGGGCTCATCCGGGATGAGCCGCAGCATGGTGGCCGACAGCAGCGACGAGAACGGCCAGGCAAGAATGGCGAGCGCCACATTGAACAGCAGATGGATATCGACCGGCAGCTTTGCCGGTGAAAGCGGCAGCGTTTGCAGAAAATCCGCCACGGGCGCTGCCACAGAAAGCGCAATCAGGCAACCAATGGCGCGAACGACGAGATTGCCCGCCGTCACCCGCCGGGCCGAGGCCGAGGCAGACAGCGTCGCCATCACTGGCGGCACGGCACCTCCGAGATTTGCGCCGAGCACGAGAGCGATCGTCAGTCCGGACGACAGAATCCCACTCGCCGACAACGACAGGATGAGGACGACGACGGCCAGGCTGGAGGATGAGACGAAGGCGAGGACGGCGGCGAAGATCAGCGCGACGGGCCAGGCGCTGTCGAGCATGGTGAGGAACGCTCCCAGCGCCGGCGATTGCCGCATCGGCGCCGTTGCCAGTCCGAGCAGATGCAGCGAGAGCAGCATCAGCCCGATGCCGACCAGAGCCGTGCCTGCCCCCTGTTTCGCGCTTGAACGCCCTGCGCGGTAGAGCAGGACGCCGGCGAGAATGAGCAGTGGCGACAGCCAGTCGATACCGGTCGCGACGATCCAGGCAGTGACCGCCGTTCCGACATTGGCGCCGAGCAGCACGATCTGCGCCATGCGCGCACGCACCAGCCCTTTTTCAACAAAGGAGGCGATCATCAGTGCCGTTGCCGTCGAGCTTTGCAATGCAACGGTTGCCACGAAGCCACCGAAAAACGAGCGCACCGGTCCGCTGGTGCCTTGCGCCAGTCCGGTTCGCAGCCTGATGCCGAAGGCGCGCGTCGCACCTTCCTTGACCTGCGACAGGCCAAAAAGCAGCAGCGCAACCGCTCCAAACAGATTGACCATGACGATGATGGATTCCATGTCGGCACTCCGGCTTTCCCGCCAAGATTGCTGCGCAAAAAGCGAGTCGGCATGTTCTGGCAGATTAACATTAGCAGTTTCAGGGGCGAGATCACGCGCTCGGCGGTCAATTGTGACAGATATTTTTCGATTGCCGGCTAACGATTCCGACATGCTTCGGCCTTGAAACGCCAAGCCACAGATAGACGCCATATCGACTTCGAAGCGTTTGAGGCGATGGCGGCAACGGATGTTTCCAACACCTTTCGTATTCAGTGGCGTCACAGCCGGTTTCCTTGATTTTTTGCGTGTCGAAACCCTTCAATTCCACATCGGATTGCTCTAAGGAACGAAACCGGTTGCCGTCCGGCGGCCATGTAATTGCGACGAGGTATGCAGTCCCATGCTTGAATTCCTGAGAAGAGGCGCCCAGACTTGGGTCGTCAAAGGGCTGATGGCCCTTCTTGTTCTTTCCTTCGGTGTCTGGGGTGTGTCCACGTCGCTTGTGCCGGGATCGGCCGACGCCGTTGTGACGGTCGGCGACGTGAAGGTGTCTCCGAGCGATTTCCGCCTCGCCTATGAGCGCCAGGTGGCGCAGCTTTCCCGGCAGTTCGGGACCCGGCTGAGCCGCGAACAGGCCAAGGCCTTTGGCGTGGAGGCGCAGGTTTATTCGCAGCTTGTTGCGGGCGCAACGCTCGACCAGCTGTCTGAAGACATGAATCTCGGACTGTCGCAGGATCGGCTTGCAACGCTCATCAGCGAGGATCCGGCATTCAAGGGGGTCAACGGCCAGTTCGATCGCACGACCTTCTCGAGCGTCCTGCGCAATGCGGGTCTGCGCGAACAGGATTACATCAACAATCGCAGCCAGGTCGCAGTACGCTCGCAGATCGTTGAAGCGCTGTCGGATGGCTACACCCCGCCGAAGGTGCTGGGCGATGCGCTGCGCCAGTATCGCAATCAGGCACGCACGATCGAATATCTGCTGCTTTCGAATGCCAATATCGATCCGGTCAAGGCGCCCTCGGACGAGGTACTGAAGCCCTGGTTCGAGAGCCACAAGACCGATTATCGCGCGCCGGAATTCCGCAAAATCAGCTATGTGAAGCTGGAGCCGGCCGATATTGCCGATCCGGCGTCGGTCACCGAAGAAGAAGTTCGTGCCGACTATGACAAGCGCAAGGATAGCTTCCGCACGCCGGAAACGCGCACCGTCGAGCAGCTTTCCTTCCCGTTACGTGCGGAAGCTGACGCCGCGGCAGTCAAGCTTTCCTCAGGCACGAGCTTCGACGATCTGGTGGCAGCCGCCGGCAAGACTGCGAGCGACGTCCTGCTCGGCGATTTCACCCGCGACCGCATGCCCGACGCCAAGCTTGGCGATGCAGCCTTCGCGGTTGTCGCGGATGGCCAGACGACGCCGGTGATCGACGGCGCTTTCGGTGCCGTCATCCTGCGTGTCACCAACATCAAGCCGGAAACCGTTCGCGCCTACGACGACGTCAAGGACGAGCTCCGCAAGGAGCTTGCCCTGACAAATGCCGGCAACGAGATCATGGCCATTCATGACAAGTTCGAGGACGCCCGCGTCTCCGGTTCATCCATGAAGGAGTCAGCCGACCAGACAAACCTCAAGCTCGTTGTCCTCAACGCCGTTGACGCGCGCGGCAACGATACGAACGGCGAGAAAATTGTCGGCATCCCGGAAGAAAAGACACTACTCGAAGAGGCCTTCAAAGCCGAAGTCGGCGCAGAAACCCTGCCCGTCAACCTTGGCCGTGACGGCTACGTCTGGTTCGATGTCGATGAAGTCATGCCGTCGCGTGACCGCACTCTGGATGAAGCCCGCGAGAAGGTCGTCGCCGACTGGACAGCGGAACAGCAGCGCAACGCGCTGGCTGCAAAGGCCGCCGAGCTGAAGGCACGGGTTGAGAAGGGCGAGACGCTGGCAGCGATTGCAGCCGAACTCGGCATTGCCGTCGAAACCAAAACGGGACTTCGCCGCTCCGCGGAAGATGCGGCTTTGAGCCCTGCGGCGGTTACGGCAGCCTTCAGCGGCGCGAACGGCCTGGTCGCCAATGCCGCCGGCATCGGTGGCGAAGGCCAGATCCTTCTGAAGGTTACCGAAGTCGACGACAACAACCCCGGCGACGCGCTCGACAATGACGACCGGCAGATCAATGCCATCGCCCAGTCCAGCGGCGACGACATTCTCGACCAGATGGTCAGCGAGCTGCAGAAGGGCTACGGTGTTGCGATCAATCAGCAGCTCGCCGAGCTCGCTTTGTCGCAGCAACGGTAACGCAAAGGGAAAAGCATGCCGGACTTGAAGCCTTTTGTCGCCAAGGCCGCAGCGGGCGAAGCGCTCAACCGCGAGGATGCGCGCGCCGCCTTCGAAATCATCATGTCCGGCGAAGCGACCCCATCGCAGATCGGCGGCTTCCTGATGGCGCTGCGCGTCCGCGGCGAGACGGTGGATGAAATCGTCGGCGCTGTCGGCGCCATGCGGGCGCGTATGCTGACGGTCGAGGCACCGACCGACGCCATCGATATCGTCGGAACCGGCGGCGATGGTACCGGAACCTACAATATCTCGACGCTTGCCGCACTGATCGTCGCCGGCGCCGGTGTCCCCGTCGCAAAACACGGCAATCGTGCCCTGAGCTCCAAATCGGGAGCGGCGGACGCCCTCTCCTGCCTCGGTATAAAGCTTGATATCGGACCAGAGGCCATCTCGCGCTGCATTTCGCAAGCCGGTCTCGGCTTCATGTTCGCCCAGCAGCATCATTCTGCGATGCGCCATGTCGGTCCGACGCGGGTGGAACTCGGAACGCGGACGATCTTCAATCTGCTTGGTCCCCTTTCGAACCCGGCTGGCGTCACCCGCCAGCTGGTCGGCGTCTTTGCGCCGCAATGGCTCGTGCCCCTCGCCGAAGTGCTGCGCGATCTCGGCTCGAAAAGCGTCTGGGTTGTCCATGGCGAAGGGCTGGACGAGATCACCACCACCGGTGTCACGCAGGTCGCCGCGCTCGAAAACGGCACTATCCGCACCTTCGAACTGACGCCTGCCGATTTCGGCCTCGAAACGGTTCTGCTCGCCGATCTCAAGGGCGGCGACGGCGCGTACAATGCCGCCGCGCTCAAGGGCGTTCTCGAAGGCGACGAGACACCCTACCGCGACATCTCCCTTGCCAACGCCGCAGCATCGCTGGTGATCGCAGGACGCGCCGGCGATTTGAGCGAGGGCATGGTGCTCGCGCGTGAGTCGCTTGCAAGCGGTGCTGCCAACGCCACCCTGGAGCGGCTTATCCGCGTCTCGAACGCGGCGTAAGGAGAAGATCGATGGCCGATATTCTGCAGAAGATCGAGATCTACAAGCGGGACGAAATCGCGGCGGCAAAGGCGAGTGTCAGCCTTGCAGACCTGAAGGCGATGAGTGCCGGCCAGGAAGCACCGCGTGGATTTCTGAATGCCCTGAAGGCCAGACAGGCGGAAGGCCGCTTCGGTCTCATCGCCGAGATCAAGAAGGCCAGCCCCTCCAAGGGATTGATCCGCCCGGATTTCAATCCACCGCTTCTGGCAAAAGCCTATGAGGCCGGTGGCGCTGCCTGCCTGTCGGTATTGACCGACCGTCCGAGCTTCCAGGGCGCGCCGGAGTTCCTGACGGCGGCGCGAGATGCCTGCTCGCTTCCGGCGCTTCGCAAGGACTTCATGTTCGATACCTACCAGGTTCACGAGGCCCGTGCCTGGGGCGCCGATTGCATCCTTTTGATCATGGCGTCGCTCAACGACAGCGATGCGCAGAAGCTTGAGGACGAAGCGTTCTCGCTCGGCATGGATGTGCTTGTCGAAGTGCATGACGAAGAAGAGCTGGAACGCGCGCTGAAACTGAGGTCCCCGCTTCTCGGCATCAACAATCGCAATCTGAAGACCTTCGAGGTCGATATCGCCCTGTCTGAGAAGCTGGCGCCGCTGGTGGCCGCCGACCGGCTGCTCGTCGGCGAAAGTGGTATCTTCAGCCACGAGGACTGTGCCCGGCTGGCAAAGACCGGCATCTCCACCTTCCTCGTCGGCGAGAGCCTGATGCGCAAGGACGATGTCACCGCCGCAACGCGCGCCCTTCTCACCGGCTCCGCCGGCATCTTGGCCGCAGAATAATGTCCGGTCCCTCCCTCACCCATATCGGCGCCGATGGCGAAGCCCATATGGTCGATGTCGGAGACAAGACAGAAACCGTGCGCATTGCCGTTGCCGAAGGCTACGTCCGGATGCGGCCGGAAACGCTCGACCTCATCCTCAAGGGCAATGCCAAGAAGGGCGACGTGATCGCCACGGCACGCCTCGCCGGTATCATGGCGGCCAAACAGACGGCCAACCTCATTCCGCTGTGCCATCCACTGATGCTCTCCAAGGTCTCGGTCGACATCACCGTGGATGAACACCTTCCCGGTCTTCGGGTCGAGACCATGGCCAAGCTCACCGGCCGCACCGGCGTCGAGATGGAAGCGTTGACCGCCGCAAGCATTGCCTGCCTGACGATCTATGACATGGCCAAGGCCGCCGACCGTGAGATGGAGATCGGCGGCATCCGGCTCGTTCAAAAATCGGGTGGCCGTTCCGGCGATTATGTCCGCGGCGAAAGGAAGAGTTGATGGCCCTGCTCCCGGTTTCGGATGCACTCGGCCGGTTGCTCGGCGGCGCGTCACCCGTAACACGCGTTGAAACGATCGGACTGCACGAGGCGATGGGCCACGTTCTGGCGGAGGATATCAAAGCGCGGGTGACGCATCCCGCCTTCGACAACTCGGCCATGGATGGTTATGCCGGGCGCCACGAGGATTTTGCGGAAATCGGGACGGAGCTTGTCGTTATCGGCGAATCGGCGGCAGGACGTGGTTTTTCCGGCCTTGTTGGCCCCGGTGAGGTCGTGCGTATCTTCACCGGTGCACCGGTTCCCTCCGGCGCCGATACGGTGCTGATCCAGGAAGATGCGGAAGTGCTGGCCGGCAGGCGCATCCGCACCACCTTCGCTCTGGAAAGAGGCAGGCATATCCGTCCCAAGGGGCAGGACTTTACCGCCGGTGACGTGGTGTTGCGGGCGGGCGATCTGCTTGATGCTGGACGACTGACTGTCGCGGCAGGAATGAATTACCCGAAACTGCCTGTTTTCGACCGCCCCAGGGTGGCAATCCTCGCAACCGGTGACGAACTACTACCGCCCGGTAGCGTTCCCGGTCCGGACCAGATCATTGCCTCGAACACCTATGGCGTCGCGGCGATCGCACGCGACAACGGCGCCGAAATCATCGACCTCGGGATCGTACGCGACGACAAAGCTGCGATTGCCGCGGCGGTATCCGAAGCACAGGCTGCGGGTGTCGACGTCCTGGTGACGCTTGGCGGCGCCTCGGTCGGCGACCACGACCTGGTTCAATCGACCCTCGTCGAGAACGGCATGAAACTCGACTTCTGGCAGATTGCCATGCGGCCCGGAAAGCCGCTGATGGTCGGAACGCTTGACGGCATGACCGTGCTCGGTCTGCCGGGAAATCCGGTTTCGAGCCTCGTCTGCGCCTTGCTCTTTCTGGAGCCTCTGCTGCGTCATCTTGGCTCTCTTCCTCGGCGCGACCGCCGCGCAAAGGCACGGACTGCAACTGCCCTTCCGGCCAACGACAAACGTCAGGACTATGTTCGCGCGCGGCTGATGCGAGACAGCGACGGAATACTGCACGCAGAGACGTTCTTGCGCCAGGACTCCTCAATGATGCAGGTCTTTGCACAGTCGGATTGCCTGATCGTCCGGCCACCCTATGCCCCTGCCGCTGATGCGGGCGCAATGTGCGACGTCATGATTCTGCGGCAACCGGCTCCCTAACCTCCACTTCCATCCTTCCCGAATGGCTGCTCGCGCCTATTTATCGCAGGCATGCGAAGGGAGGAAATCAACGTGAGCAGGAACGCACTTTACAGGATTATCGGAGGTCTCGTTATCCTCGTCGTGGTTCTGGCCATCTATGTCTTCGACAAGGAAACCAAGCCCGATGGCGTCGAACTAAAGATCAGCGGGGATGGCGTTTCGATCCAGGAGAATTAAACCCGCCGGTTCTCCGTCATATGCTCGACACGGTAACCATTTATTAAACAAAGCAACTGAATAATTCGCTCAGTTGATCTGACTACGGATGTACTAGCAGATCAAACATCAGGCGAATTGAGGAAAGGTCGGGTTTGTCCCGGCCTTTTTGTTTTTCGGATGAAGCCGCGGATTTAGTGCGCGGCGCGCGAGACGAGGATCTTGTCGATGCGGCGGCCGTCCATGTCGATGACCTCGAAACGGTATCCATAGGCTTCCGTCACGTCGCCCTCCTCCGGGTTCTTGCGTAGCTGCTGCACCAGGAAGCCGGAGATGGTTTCGTAATTGCCGTCGGAATCGATTTCATCGATGCCGATCGTCAGATGGATTTCATCGATCGGCGTGCGCCCATCGACCAGATAAGATCCGTCCTCGCGCTGGCGAATCAACGCGTGCTCGATATCGTCATAGTTGGACGGCAGGACACCGACGATCGCTTCGAGGATATCGGCAATGGTGATGATACCTTCGATGCTGCCATATTCGTCGACGATCATCGCCATGTTGATGTGCGATGACTTGAAAGCCTCGAGCGCCTTCAGGCAGGACGCCGTTTCCGGCAGCGTATGGATATCCTTGACGAAATTGCGGACCTGGAATCCGGACCTGCCCGGCGCATTCAATATTTCCTTGACCTGGACCGCCCCCAGCACCTCGCCGGTCGCGTCCATCACCGGGTAACGGGAATGGGCCGATTGCTCGACCTTGGCGCGGATGGTTTCAAGCGTATCGTTGACGTCGATGAAACTGACTTCCGTGCGATGCGTCATGATCGATTTGACGTTGCGGTCTCCGAGCCGAATGATCCGGCGCAGCATTTCGTGCTCCGATTTCTCGATTGCGCCGCTCTCGACGCCCTCGGCCATGATTGCCTGCACTTCCTCTTCGGTCACATGATCGCTGTCGCTGGAGACGCCGAAAATCCGCATGAAAAGCGATGCCGACATCTCGAACAGATAAACGACGGGAGCAGCCAGGCGCGACAGGAATGACATTGGGCCAGCGACGAACATCGCTACGCCCTCTGAGTTCTTCAAAGCCAATTGCTTGGGAATAAGCTCGCCGATCACCACCGAAAGATAGGTGATGAAAGTGACGACAACCGCCACGGCGACCGTGCTGCCATAGGGGGCTATCCAACTCACGGTATCGAGCGTCGGCGCGAGCTTGTCGGCGATTGTGGCGCCACCATACGCACCGGCCAGCGTGCCGACGAGCGTGATTCCAACCTGGACGGTGGAGAGGAATTTACCGGGATCCTCGGCGAGCCCCAGCGCCAGCTCGGCGCGGCTATTGCCCTGTTTTGCCATCTGCCGCAGCAGGGGCCGGCTTGCCGATACAATTGCCATTTCCGAAAGCGCGAAAAACGCATTGATCAATAAGAGCACGAAAATAACAAGCAGTTCGGACATAACCCTCGGACACCGTTGATAGAGATACGCGCATCGGAGGCGACGCGCGTCATTTGCAGCTCTATCAAATAGGCGGAAGACGCAATGGCAGCAAGGCGGCAACTGCAGAATTGCGGTTCTTTTGGCGGAAGACGTGTATTATCAATACCGCACGCCTTGCCGACTGCGGCAGCACGACAGTCGTCGGCGTTGTTTACCGGCCAGGTGTTTTCGTTTCGGCGAGTTCGACCAGAGCCGCGCGAACCCGCTCCCGCCCGACACGGATGACATTCTCCATCGCCGCCCTGGCGCCGGCTTCGTCGCGTCGGCTGATCTGCTCGACGATGCGGATATGCGTGCGGGCAACGTCATCGATGCGATCACGGCCGGATGCAGGCGAGCTGAGCTTGAAGATACCGACGAGGGCCGCCTCGATCAGACTGCCGACGGTACGCATGAACGGGTTTCCCGACGCCTCGACTACGGCGATATGAAACCGCAGGTCGGCCATGGCCAACGTTTCGGCGGTATGCTCGGGATCGCCCATGGCGACGGCCAGCCGCATCATGCCGCTGATCTCCGCTTCCGTCGCATTGACGGCTGCAAGCGCCGCCGCATGCGGTTCGAACGCAAGCCGGATCTCACTTAGATGGTAGAGAAAATCCTCATCGACACCGCCATGGAAATGCCAGGTCAGCACATCGCTATCGAACAGGTTCCATTGGTTTTTTGGCGTTACCCGCGTGCCGATACGAGCGCGCGGCACGATCAATCCCTTTGCGGCAAGCGTCTTCATTGCCTCGCGCAACACGGTGCGGGATACCTTGAACCGCATGGCAAGTTCCGGATCTCCCGGCAGGATGGAGCCCACGGGGAACTCTCCGGCAACAATGGCCTTGCCCAGCACATCGACCACCTGAGCATGGCTTGTGCGCGTGTTCGCACCTGTAATGACGGTTTCGAGCAGACCCTTACGCAAAGCAACTCCCCTCCTCAGGAATACTTTCTGTTCTGGCGCGACAAAAACAGGATGGCTTTTTGCATCAGAATGAATGCAAACAGCAAAGCACCGATCAGAATTTTCGTCCACCAACTCGACAGCGAACCGTCAAAGGTGATGTAGGTCTGGATCAGTCCCTGGATCAAAACCCCGACGAGTGTTCCTCCGACAAACCCGGCGCCTCCTGTCAGAAGCGTTCCACCGATCACCACAGCGGCAATCGCATCCAGCTCGACACCGACAGTGGCGAGTGAATAACCTGCTGATGTGTATAGGGAATAAACGATTCCCGAAAGCCCGGCGAGAAAGCCCGAAAGTCCGTAGATCATAATCGTCGTGCGACCGACGGGAACCCCCATCAAAGCCGAGGTTTGCGGTCCTCCGCCGAGCGCATAGACATTGGTGCCGAAGCGGGTTCGCTGCGCAATCAGAATGCCAATTGCGAAGACCAACAGCATCAATCCGCCGATCAGGGTGATGCGGCCGCCACCCGGCAGTTTGTAGTAGAAACTCTTCATCGCCGCATAGAACGGATGCTTGATCGGGATGGAATCGATCGACAGAACGAAGGCCATTCCACGCGCTAGAAACATGCCGGCAAGGGTAACGATGAAGGCGGGCATTTCGAGATAGTGGATGATGGCCCCCATGATGGCGCCGAACAACGTCGTGATGACAAGCACAAGCATGAAGGCCGCGAGCGGGTGGACGCCGGTATTCTCCAGCATGACGGCAAGGAATATCCCGGTGAAGGCAATGACCGAACCGATCGAAAGGTCGATACCGCCCGACAGGATGACGAAGGTCATTCCGACAGCGGCGATACCGAGAAAGGCATTGTCGGTCAGAAGGTTGCCCACAACTCTGGTTGACAGGATGTTCGGATATTGCGCCGCGCACGCCGCGTAGGAGACGACGAAAATGGCGATAGTGGCAATCAGTGGAAGGTACTTCTGGTTCATCGAACGGGCTGCTCCGCGACGTCTCTGCGGACGGATTTTCGGCTAAGGAAGGTCACGCCGGCCTGTACGCGGGGCGACTGGATCACGAGGATGATGACGATGATCGCGGCCTTGATGATCAGGTTGAATTCCGGCGGGAAACCGGACGACAGGATGCCGGTGTTGACCGCCTGAATGATCATGGCGCCGATCAGCGAGGCGACGATGCTGAACCGGCCGCCGAGCAACGACGTGCCGCCGACGACGACAGCGAGAATGGCATCGAGTTCAAGCCACAGCCCGGCATTGTTGGCGTCGGCGCCACGAATGTCAGCGGTCACGATCAACCCGGCGATGGCAGCGCACAGACCCGACAGCATATAGGCGGCCATCAGCAGCAAAGGCGTCTGGATGCCGGAAAGCGTGCTGGCGCGGCGGTTGATGCCGACGGCTTCGATCAACATGCCGAGTGCCGTGCGCCGCACCAGCAGCGCGACCGCGACACCGAACACCAGCCAGATGACTACCGGCATGGGCAGGCCGAGGAACGAGCCGCTGCCGATGAAGATCAGGCCGGGATCGTTGAACGTCAGGATCGCGCCTTCCGTCACCAGCTGTGCGATGCCGCGTCCAGCGACCATCAGCACCAGCGTGGCGATGATCGGCTGGATATTGAGGACGGACACCAGGAACCCGTTCCAGACGCCGCAGATGAGGCCGGTACCGACAGAAAGCGCCAGTGTCACCACCAGCGGATCGCCCCGCACGCTGGATGCGGCGGCAACGGCGCCACAGATGGCCATGACCGCGCCGACGGAGAGATCGATGCCCTTGGTCGCGATCACCACCGTCATGCCGACGGCAAGAAGGGCAACGGGGGCGCCACGGTTGAGAATATCGATCAGGCTGCCGTAGAGCCGCCCGTTCTGGATTTCGATGGAGAAGAAATCCGGGAAGACGAGCCGAATCAGCACGAGGATCATCGCCAGTGCCACGAACTGGGGAAGCAGGCGGCGGCCAAGGCGTTTTGCGTTGTCGATCATTGCACACCTCCTGCAGGGGTTGCCGCGGCAATAGCATTGACGATGTGCTCGGTGGTGATCTCGCTGCCGGTCAGCTCCGCGACATGCGCACGATCACGCAGTACGATGATCCTCGAACTGTAAGCCACGAGTTCCTCAAGCTCGGATGAAATGACGATCAGCGACATGCCCTGCGCACAGAGTTCACCGATCAGCCGGATGATTTCCGCATGGGCGCCGACGTCGATGCCGCGCGTCGGCTCGTCGAGAATGAGAAATTGCGGGTTGGTCGCAAGCCAGCGGGCCAGAATAGCTTTCTGCTGGTTGCCGCCCGACAGAAGCCGGATTGGCTTTTCGCGGTCGCTGGTGCGAATATCGAGCGCCTTGATATAGCGGTCGGCCAGGGCGTTCTGTTCGGAGGCCGCGAGCGGCCGGGCCCAGCCACGGCGCGCCTGCAGGGCGAGAGCGATGTTTTCGCGGACCGACAGTTCACCGATGATGCCGTCGAGCTTGCGATCCTCGGGGCAAAAGCCGAATCCTTCGGCAATAGCTGCACGGGGGGAAGACAGATTGGCGATCTTGCCGGCGATATCCGCCCTGCCGCTATCCGCCTTGTGCACGCCGAACATCAATTCCGCCGTTTCTGTCCGGCCAGAGCCGAGAAGGCCGGCGATGCCGACGACCTCACCCTTGCGCACTTCCAGATCGAACGGCCTGATCTTGCCGGTTCTGCCGTATTTTGAGAACCGGAACTGAACCGGCCCGCTCGCGGTCTGCGTCGCAGCCACAGCCTTTTCGACGGACTGAAGTTCGTGGCCGAGCATCATCGTGACAAGCTGCCGGCGTGGCAGAGAGGCAACCTCGCGCGTACCAACCAACTGACCGTTGCGCAGCACGGTAATGCGGTCCGACAGCTCGTAGACCTGTTCGAGAAAATGCGTGATGAAGACAATGCCGAGGCCCCTCGCCTTCAGGCCGCGGACGATGCCGAACAGCATCTCGACTTCCTGGGCGTCGAGGCTGGCGGTCGGTTCGTCGAGAATCAGCACCTTGCCTGAGAGATCGACGGCCCGGGCGATCGCCACCACCTGCTGAATGGCGACGGAATAGCTTTCGAGCGCTGCGGAAACGTTGATGTCGATGCCGTACTGCGCAAGCAGCGCATTGGCGCGCTTCTTCATTTCTCCGGTCTGGATGAAGCCGAACCGGCGCGGCTGGCGGCCGAGAAAGAGATTCTCCGCGACGCTCAGATTTCCAAGCAAGTTGACTTCCTGATAGACCGTGCCGATTCCGAGCTTCTGGGCGTCAAGCGTGTCGCGCGGATCAATCTCATCACCATCGAGCGTCAACGTACCGGCGTCGCGGCGGTAGGCCCCGGTCATACATTTGATCAGCGTGGATTTGCCGGCGCCATTTTCGCCCAACAGAGCGTGCACTTCGCCGCGCCGCAGCGAAAAATCGACATTGTTGAGAGCGATGGCGCCTGGAAAGGCCTTCACGACCCCGGCGGCGACAAGAATATCGTTTGAGGTGTTCTGCATGAAACCGGCTTCTTGAGGAAACGTAGGTTGCCCGTAGCTTACGAAATGCTGCGGATTATGCCAGCGCCGAGGGCAATGCGCGGCCGACACCGTGGCGTTGGAAGCGTCGGCGATCCGTCGGCAAAGGCGATCTGCCGGCATCGCCTCCCATCGACACCTGGAGCCCGAAGACTGCAGATGCGACCGTTGCGCGATGCCGGCAGTCAATCAGTAGCCGAGGCCCTTCTTTTCTTCGTAGACCTTCTGCGGATCGTCAGCCTGGGTGTAGAGCTTCGATTCTGTCTGGATCCACTTGGCCGGCTTGGTGCCGTCCTTCAGGAAGGCGTCGAGAGCGTCGAGGGCCGGACCGGCCATGTTCGGCGTCAACTCGACGGTAGCGTTTGCTTCGCCGGCGGCCATTGCCTGGAAAATATCCGGAACAGCGTCGATCGAAACGACAAGGATGTCCTTGCCCGGCTTCAAGCCGGCTTCCTTGATCGCCTGGATGGCGCCAACGGCCATGTCGTCATTGTGGGCGTAGAGCGCGCAGATATTCTTGCCGCCATCTTCCGCCTTCAGGAAGCTCTCCATGACTTCCTTGCCCTTGGTGCGGGTGAAGTCACCGGTCTGGCTGCGGACGATCTTCAGGTTGTCGTGGCCTTTCAATGCCTCCTCGAAACCCTTCTTGCGATCGATAGCCGGCGAAGAACCTGTGGTTCCCTGAAGCTCGACGACGTTGCAAGCCTTGTCGCCGATCGTATCAACCAGGAACTTGCCGGCAACATTGCCTTCATGGACGAGATCGGAGGTCACAGCCGTCAGATAGAGGTCGTCGGACGAATCAACCGTACGGTCGAGAAGGATCACCGGAATTTCGGCATCCTTGGCTTCCGTCAGGACTTCGTCCCAGCCGGTCGCCACAACCGGTGCGATCAAAATGGCATCGACGCCCTGAGCGATGAAGGAGCGCAACGCCTTGATCTGATTTTCCTGTTTTTGCTGAGCATCGGCAAATTTCAGGTCGATGCCGCGCTTTTCGGCCTGCTGCTTGGTCAGTGTGGTTTCAGCGGCGCGCCAGCCGGATTCGGAGCCAATCTGCGAAAAACCGATCGTCAGGTCGGCAGCAGACGCCGAACCAAACATGCAGGCAGCCAAAATCGTGGCACTCGCGAGTGCTGTCTTCAATTTCATGATTTCCTCCCAAAGAAAGCTGCTCCTCGCAGCAACGGTAAAAAATCATACTATATGATTTATGTAAACCAGATTTGCGCGGTTTGCGTAAATTTTCCCAGGCCAGAATCAAAAAAGGGCGGCCGTGCAGCCACCCTCCCTGATTGCAATAGATGATGTTGAGTTTATTGCGGCAGCTTGTCGTCGACGCCTTCGACGTAGAAGTTCATGCCGAGAAGCGTGCCGTCATCCGAGGATACGCCCGCCGCCAGCCATTCGGACCCGTCTTGCTTTTTCAGCGGGCCGGTGAAGGGCTTCAGTTCGCCCGATTCGATCTTCTTCTGGGTGGCTTCCGCCAGCGCCTTCACGTCGTCGGGCATATTGGTGTAGGGCGCCATCGTCAGGATGCCGTCCTTCAGGCCGTCCCAGCTGGACGTGGTTTCCCACTTACCGTCGATGAAGGCCTGGGTGCGCTTGATGTAATAGGCGCCCCACGTATCGACGATCGCCGTCAGCTGCGTTTCCGGGCCGGCCTTGATCATGTCGGATGCCTGTCCGAAAGCCTTGATGCCGCGCTCGGCAGCAACCTGCATCGGCGCGGTGGTGTCGGTATGCTGCGTCAACACATCCACGCCCTGGTCGATCAGCGCCTTGGCTGCGTCGGCTTCCTTGCCGGGGTCGAACCAGGTGTTTGCCCACACGACCTTGATCTTGAAGTCAGGATTGATGGAGCGGGCGCCGGTGACAAAGGAGTTGATGCCCATCACCACTTCCGGAATGGGGAAGGAGGCGATGTAGCCGGCGACGCCCTTCTGGGAGATCTTGGCCGCGATCTGACCCTGGATATAGCGGCCTTCGTAGAAGCGGCTGTTGTAGGTGGCAAGGTTCGGTGCGGTCTTGTAGCCGGTCGCGTGCTCAAACTTCACGTCCGGGAATTTCGCGGCGATCTTGACGGTCGCATCCATGAAGCCGAACGAGGTTGTGAAAATCAGGCCGCAGCCTGAGCGGGCGAGGCGCTCGATGGCGCGCTCGGCATCCGGGCCTTCCGGAACGTTTTCGAGAAACTGGGTCTCGATCTTGTCGCCAAGGGCTTTTTCGAGTTCCTGGCGACCAAGGTCATGCGCCTGCGTCCAGCCGCCGTCAGTCTTCGAGCCGACATAGACAAAGCAGATTTTTGCCTTGTCGGCAGCGCTGGCACCAGCAGAAAAGCCGATAACGGCCGCCGTCGTGGCGAGTGCGAAGAGAATTTTTTTCATTTTGACCCCTGTAGGTTTGAGTATTTCGAGATTGTTATTGATCACCGGTCAGGCACGAAAGCCTTGCCGAGCGCCGCCGGTGTATTGATCAGCGTCATGCGCCGGTTATGCGAGATCAGGATTAGTACGACGATTGTCGCCAAATAGGGAAGAGCAGAAAGAAACTGCGAGGGGATTCCGATGCCGAATGCCTGGGCATAAAGCTGGCTGATCGACACAGCGCCAAAGAGGTAGCCGCCGGCCACGATCCGCCATGGCCGCCATGATGCGAAGACGACCAACGCCAGTGCGATCCAGCCTCGCCCGGCCGACATGTTTTCCGCCCATTGCGGCGTGTAAACCAACGACAGTTGCGCGCCCGCCAGCCCGGCGCAGGCACCACCAAACATGACGGCCAGATAACGCGTGCGGATGACATTGATGCCGAGCGCGTGCGCGGAGGAATGGCTGTCGCCGACCGAGCGCAGCTTCAATCCGGCGCGGCTTCTGAACAGAAACCAGTGCACACCCGCGACAAGCGCGATCGACAGGTAGAAGATCAGGTCCTGCCTGAACAGAAGCGGCCCCAGAAACGGGATGTCCGACAGGATGGGAAAGACGATCTGCGGCAATTTTATGCCGGATTGTCCGACATAGGATTCGCCGATCATGCCGGAAACGCCGAGACCGAGAATGGTCAAGGCCAGCCCTGTCGCGACCTGGTTGGCAACAAGCGTCAACGTCAAAAAGCCGAACAGCAGCGAGAACAGTGCCCCGGACGCTATGCCGGCGAGAATGCCGATATAAGGCGAACCCGTCTGTTGCGTGGCGATGAAGGCGCATGCGGCGCCCATGACCATCATGCCTTCGACGCCGAGATTGAGAACGCCCGACCGTTCGGTAACGAGTTCACCGATTGCCGCTAAAACCAGCGGTGTCGCAGCTGTGATGACCGTGAGTAAAATGGCCTCGAAGATACCCATCAGCGCACCCCATCGGCAGTCGTGTCCGTCAAATCGAACCACATCATCCTGATTTTATAGTGAATGAGCGTGTCGCAGGAGAGAACGAAGAAGAGCAGAAGCCCTTGGAATACTCTGATCGGTTTATCGGAGATTTGAAGCGAAACCTGCACCGCCTCGCCGCCGAGATAGGTCAGCGCCAGCACCAGCCCCGCGACGACAATGCCGAGCGGATTGAGCCGTCCGAGAAAGGCAACGATAATCGCCGTGAAGCCATAGCCGGGCGAGATGACCGGGCGCAGCTGCTGGATCGCCCCGCTGACTTCGGCAATGCCTGCAAGGCCGGCCAGCGCGCCCGAGAGCAACATGGAAAACCAGATCATCTTGCGAGACGAGAAGCCGGCAAAACGCCCTGCCCGCTCGGACTGGCCAAGAACGGTGATTTCGAAACCCTTCAGCGTGTAGCGCATCATAAACCAGATCAGGATCGCAGCCAGGATCGCGAAACCAAAACCCCAATGCGCCCGTCCCGACGCGATCATTTCCGGCAGGATAGCAGTCGCGTCGAAGGTTCGCGTTTCCGGAAAATTCATGCCGCCTGGGTTGCGCCAAGGTCCGCGCACCAGCCAGTCGAGGAACAGTTGCGCGACATAGACCAGCATCAGGCTGGTCAAAATCTCGTTGGTGTTCAGATGAGCCTTGAGAAACGCAGGAATGGCGGCAAACAGGGCACCGCCCATCATGCCGAGCAGCATCATCAATGGCAACACCAGGGGTGATTGCCATTCATAGAAGACGACGGGCAGGATCGAGCCGGCGATCGCCCCCATGATGAACTGGCCTTCGGCGCCGATATTCCAGTTGTTCGAGCGATAGCAGACCGAAAGGCCGACAGCGATGAGAATGAGCGGGGCCGCCTTGATTGCCAGTTCGTGCAGCGACCAGGTCTCTGTCAACGGCTCGATGAAGAAACTGTAGAGCGCTGAGAGCGGGTCCTTGCCAAGCAACATGAACATAATGCCGCCAAAGACGAGCGTCAGCCCGAGTGCGATGAAGGGCGACAGGAGCGAAAACAGCTTTGAAACGTCGGGCCGCTTTTCCAGTTCAATGCGCATGCGTGGTCTCCGCACTCTGGGTCTTGCCATACATACCGCCCATCAGCAGGCCGATCTTCTCGCGCGACAGGTCCGATGCCGGATAGATATCGGAAAGCCTGCCTTCGCTGATCACCGCGATCTCCGTCGCGACTTCAAAAATCTCGTCCAGATCCTGACTGATGACGAGAACGGCGGAACCGGATTTGGCGAGATCGACGAGCGCCTGACGGATGCGGCTGGCGGCACCGGCATCCACACCCCAGGTCGGCTGATTGACGATCAGCACCGTGGGCTGGCGGTCGAGTTCGCGGCCGACGATGAATTTTTGCAGATTGCCGCCCGACAGCGAGCCAGCCGGCGGATTTTCGCCGCTCTTGCGCACATCCATGGCTTCGGAAATCCGCTTCGTCGCACTCTTCACCGCACCCTGGCGGATCAGTCCGAGGACGCCGCCGCCAAGAAAGGCGCGCCGGTCGGACTGGCTGCGGGCAAGCACGAGATTGTCGGAGAGCGAAAGCGCTGACACGGCCGCATGTCCGTGGCGCTCCTCGGGTACGAAACCCGCGCCCATCAGCCGACGGGCAGTGATGCCGCGCGTGCCGACAGGCTTGTCGGCAATGAGAATGACATCGTCATTGGCGACCGGGTATTCGCCGGACAGGGCATCGAAAAGCTCGCCCTGCCCATTGCCCGCGACGCCGGCAATTGCCAACACCTCACCGGCATGAACCTTGAGACAGATATTCTTCAGCGAAACAGCGAAAGGCGTTCTGGCCGAGGCAGAGAGATGGCGGGCTTCAAGCTTGACCGCGCCCTTGGCGCTCGTCCCTTCAGCGCTGACATGCGCAACATCGCTGCCGACCATCATGCGCGCCAGCGACGATGGTGTTTCCTGGCGCGGATCGCAAGCACCCGTCACCTTGCCGTGGCGTAATACCGTAGCGCGATCGCATATGCGTTGCACTTCCTCCAGCCGGTGACTGATATAAAGAACGGAGCGCCCTTCGGCTTTCAGCTTGTTCAGTGTTTCGAACAGCCGGTCGGCCTCTTGTGGCGTCAGGACCGAGGTCGGCTCATCGAGAATGATCAGTTTTGGGTTCTGGAGAAGTGCGCGCACGATTTCGATGCGCTGACGCTCACCCACAGAAAGGTCCGCCACATGCGCATTCGGATCGAGCGGAAGGCCGTAGGCATGCGAAAGATCCGACGCCTCCTTGGCGATCCTTGACAGGGACACGCCCGGATCCATCGATAAAGCAATGTTTTCTGCGACCGTCAGAGCCTCGAACAGCGAAAAATGCTGGAACACCATGCCGATTCCGAGTTTGCGGGCGGTGCTCGGGCTGTTTATCCTGACCGCCTGCCCCTGCCAGATAATCTCGCCGCTGGTGGGAGCGAGGACACCGAACAGCATCTTGACCAGAGTGGATTTGCCGGCACCGTTCTCGCCCAGAAGGGCATGAATTTCGCCAGGCCTGATATCGAGATTGATTCCGTCACAGGCCGCGAATGTGCCGAATAGTTTTGTCAGTTGGCTAACAGCCAGCAATGGACTGTTGGCAGGTTCTCCCTCAGCCGACACGCCGCCCTCTTTTCTCAATGCTTCGCTGCCTTGGCTGCCTCTCCGGCTTGTCTCAAGGAATCAGCAATGTTGTTCCGCTCGTTTTTCTTGCCTCAAGATCCGCATGCGCCTGGCTTGCCTCGGCCAGCGCATAGGTCTGATTGATATTGATACGCACTTTGTTGCTTTGCACAACATCAAACAGGGAGTTTGCACACGCCTCCAGAGCGGGCCGCGTCGAGACATGGCTGAACAAAGTCGGACGCGTGGCAAACAGCGAGCCCTTTTGCGCGAGGATGCCGATGTTGACGCCTTCGACAGGACCGGACGAATTGCCAAAACTGACCCAGAGGCCGCGCGGCTTGATGCAGTCGAGCGATGCAGGATAGGTGTCCTTGCCAACCGAGTCATAGACGACATCGACGCCCTTGCCGCTGGTGATCTCCTTGACCTGGGCGACGAAATTGTCCGTGCGATAGTTGATGACATGGTCGTAGCCATGGGCAAGCGCGAGGTCGATCTTGTCCTGCGAACCCGCGGTGCCGATGACGGTGGCACCGAGCGACTTGGCCCATTGCCCCGCGATCAAGCCGACGCCCCCCGCTGCCGCATGAAACAGCAAGGTGGTTTCAGGACCGACCTTGAAGGTCTGATTGAGGAGGTATTGCGCCGTCATGCCTTTCAGCATCATCGCCGCCGCCGTTTCCAGCGTGATATCGTCAGGCACCTTCATCAGTTGCGAAATCTCGATATTGCGCTCGCTGCTATAGGCACCGTCGGAAGAGGCATAGGCCACGCGGTCGCCGACCGAGAATGTGCTGACATTGTCGCCTACCGCAGTGACGATGCCGGCACCTTCCTTGCCCGGAATGAAGGGCAGCCCCTCGGCCGACTTGTAAAGACCGGTGCGGAAGTAGACGTCGATGAAATTCACGCCGACAGCGATCTGACGAATCTGGACTTCACCCGGTCCCGGTGCCGAAAGTGTGATCCCCTCGATCTTGAGAACTTCAGGCCCGCCGAGCGTGCGCACCATGATAGCCTGTGCCATGAAACCTCCTCAACCCCGTCCAAGGCGGGGAAATATCTGCAAGACGAAACCAATGACGTAGAGATAGAGACCTGTGCCGACAACACCGGCAACGACCCAGGCGGGCGTGTCGAAATGCAACAGCAGCGCATAGCCGCTAAGCACTGACCAGACTGTAAAAACCACGAGATTGAGCGGTCTCAGCCGCTGGACGCGCACCGGATGCAGGAAGTTGATCGGCATGAAGGTCAGGAAGACCGAAACGAAGACGACGATCGAGGCCGCCACTTCGCTGGCGTCGATGACGAACAGCGTAAATACAACCATGTTCCAGACGACGGGAAAGCCGGAGAAGAAATATTCGTCGGTCTTCATGCCCATGTCGGCATAATAAATGGCGCTCGACATCACGATGGCGCCGGCGGCAACGAAGGACCAGGGTTCGCCAATCATGCCGCTCTGATACAGCGCGAAAGCGGGAAGCAGCACGTAGGTCACGTAGTCGATGACATTATCGAGTGTATCGCCTGACCAGTTCGGCAGCACTTCCTTGACGCGCACCCTGCGGGCGATCGGGCCGTCGATGCCGTCGACCGCCAGCGCCAGACCCAGCCACCAGAACATGTCGACAAACCGGTGTTCGGCGGCGGCAACGACGCCGAGAAAGGCCAGGAATGAGCCGGATGCAGTGAGGATATGGACGGAAAAGGCGCGGATTTCCGCGTAGGGCACGCGTTTGTAATTGAAAAACTTCATCGGCAGACGCACCTGTCCTTACTCTGCGCTTCCCCCGAAGCATGCTGAACCGGCCATTGTCACGGCCCACGCTCCCGTACCCGGCTTGTCGCGCGGTGTTGGCGGTAATATGCACCGTTTCAGATTGGCTGCCAGCAAAAATCACAACTGTTTGGAAAAGCCCGGCAATCACCTGTGGATGCGGATGGGTTGTCTGCGCCATTTCACCCCATTTCCTTCGCGGCCGGTGCCGGTTAAGAATGAAGTTCGCAACACCATATATGCACAGGGACCGGACGCCATGGAGCACTTCGAAATCGCAGTTGTCGGTGCAGGCCTAGCCGGTTCACTCGCCGCACTTGCCCTTGCCGATTCGGGCCGCAAAGTTGCACAGATCGCGCCGCTGCCCGGACGTCCTGACGGGCGCACGACGGCGCTGATGGATCAATCGCTTGAACTTGTCCGGGACCTTGGCCTCTGGCAGGCGATCGCGCCCTTGGCAGCACCATTGTCCAGCATGCGGATCATCGACGGGACTAACCGGCTTTTACGCGCGCCGACGGTTACTTTTCATGCCGTCGAGGTCGGGCTCGACGCGTTCGGATACAATATCCCCAATGCGCCTTTGCTTGCTCTCCTGGAGAAGGAAGCCGAAAACCGCGCATCGATTGTCCGCATCGTCGCGAGCCTTTCACGAATTGATTTCGAGACCGGCCGCGCGATCCTGACGCTCGACGATGGCCGTAGCGTCACCGCCGACCTTGTCGTTGGCGCCGACGGCAGAAAGTCCGGCGTGCGCGAGGCGGCCGGAATAGAGGTGCGCAATTGGTCCTATCCGCAAAGCGCGCTGGTGCTCAATTTCGCGCACCAGGTACCGCATCGGAACATATCGACGGAATTTCATACACCGCACGGACCATTCACACAGGTGCCCCTGCCCGGCGGTTTGCGATCCAGCCTTGTCTGGGTGCAAAAACCGGAAGACACGGAAGCGACGCTGGCGCTTTCGCCCGATGCGCTATCGATGGCTGTGGAACAACGCATGCAGTCGATGCTCGGAAAAGTGACCGTCGAAGGCACGCCGCAGTCGTTCCCGCTGTCCGGCATGGCTGCCAGATCCTTTGGCAAGGGACGCGCGATCCTCATCGGTGAAGCAGCCCACGCCTTCCCCCCAATCGGCGCGCAGGGGCTCAACCTCAGCCTTCGCGACATCATGGCAGCCGTCTCGCTGCTTGGGTCCTCGGCCATTCCCGATGATTTCGGCGGGCGATACGACCGCAAGCGGCGGGCGGATATCCTGACCCGCACCGTCAGCGTCGATCTGCTCAACCGTTCGCTGCTGTCGGACTTCCTGCCGGTACAGATGCTGCGCGCGGCGGGGTTGCAGGCCTTGGCAAGCGTAGCGCCGTTACGCAACCTGATGATGCGCGAGGGGCTCAACCCCGGTAGCGCCTTGCAATCACTACGTGGCGCCTTACGGGAAAAGATCGGCCGGAAGAGCGCCTGAACTGATGAGGTAGAGCAGGATCGTTACCGTTGCCACCGACAGAACGGTGGTGATCAGGATCGTCGCTGACGCCCGCTCCTGCCAGACGCCGTATTGCTGGCCGATGACGAACACATTGGTCGCCGTCGGCAGCGAGGCCAGAAGCACGGCCGTCTGCACCCAGACCGGCTCGAAATTGCCGACGAAACTCAAGACCAGATACATCAGTGATGGGTGCACGATCAGCTTAGCCGGGACGATATAGCCGATCTCGGCCGGAATGCGCTTGAGTGGCCGCAGAGCCAGAGTCACCCCCATGGCGAACAATGCGCACGGGGCAGCGGCCTGTGCCAGATAGTCGATCAGCCTCTGGACCGGCAGCGGCGGTTGGAACGATAGGTACGCCGCAACCACGCCGGCGATCGTCGACAGGATGAACGGGTGGAGCAGAATCTTCTTGCCGATATTCGCGACCAGCCGTCCCGGTGAGCTCTTCTCGTCGCCTGCAAGCGCCATCATCGCGGGCGCGACCGTGAAATGCAGCACGTTCTCGAAGCAGAAGATCAGCGCCACCGGTACTGCCGCCGGCTCACCTAACGCCAGCAACGCGAGACCCGGCCCCATATAGCCGATATTGCCATAGGCCCCGGCCAGTCCCTGAACCGTCGATTCCGCCAGGGAATTGCGGCGGATCAGATAGCCTGCTCCGAAAACGAGCGCGAACACCGTGTAGGTGGCGCCGATGGAGGAAAGGACGAAGTCGAAGCGGGTCAGTTGCTCGATCGGCGTCTTCGACACTAGCTTGAAAAACAGAGCCGGCAGCGCCAGGTAGATGATGAAGGTGTTGAGCCAGCCCATGGCGTCGCCGGCGCCTTCACCGGCGGGGTTCCGTACCAGCCTGGCCGTCAGATAACCAAGGAAGATCAGGCCGAAGAACGGCAGTACCAACCCGGATATTTCGGCCATTGCATGCGGGACCTCTGTTTGAAGTCCGTGCTTAGCCGATTTGCATCAGGACTGGAAAGGTTTCCTGGAACCAGATCGCCATGGAACTGATGAACCCGAAGACGAAGGCGAGGCCGGCAAGAATCAGGAACACGCCCATCAATTTTTCCACCAGGCCGAGATGCCGGCGGAAGCGCGACAGGAACTTCATGAAGGCGCCGGAGAAGCCCGCTGCGATCCAGAACGGAATGGCCAGCCCCAGAGAATAGACGGCAAGCAGCATCGCCCCGTCGGTGACCGTGTCACGCGCCGCCGCAACACCGAGGATGGTGCCGAGCACGGGACCGATGCAGGGCGTCCAGCCGAAGGCAAAGGCGAGGCCCATGATATAGGCGCCCGACAGCGTCGCCGGTTTTCCGCCTCCCTGGAAGCGCGCCTCTCGCCCAAGAATCCCGATGCGAAAAACGCCGAGGAAATGCAGGCCCATGATGATGATGACAATACCGCCGATGCGCGAGAGGATGTCGATATGCTGGCGCAGCACGAGGCCGATGCTGGACGCCCCTGCTCCGAGCGCCACGAACACGGTGGCAAAGCCGAGCGTGAACAGGAAGGCAGCGCCGAAGACCGCACGACGCGTGCCGGCAGTCGCAGCCTGCGTTTCGCCACCGCGAAACTGGTCCACCGATATCCCCGCCATGTAGCACAGATAGGGCGGCACGAGCGGCAGGACGCAAGGCGACAGGAAAGACAGCGCGCCCGCCAGAACGGCGGTCCAGATGGAAATATCAGCGATTGACACTAGGTAAGAACTCCAGCCTGCAACATGCTCGCGCCGTCTTAGCGCCGAAGCAACCGCCGAACCAATCACCTTTTGGCGATCTTGTTGTAAAACATCGAATTTGCAGTTTCGCCCGTTTTTTGGGTTGACCAAAACAAGCCCGCTGTGCATATGTCCGCCCACTTCCGCCGGGCACGACAGACCCGTCCTGGGAGAGCGTAGCTCAGCCGGTAGAGCAACTGACTTTTAATCAGTAGGTCCAGGGTTCGAATCCCTGCGCTCTCACCACCTAAATCTAATGATTTCAACGTGGTAACAACAGAAATTCCGGTAAAATATTACCGAGAGTTACCCAGATTTACGGCACATATCCGGCTTTTAAGTCACATGATTGGCACATGACACACGGGCGGGGTGGAATCAGCCCTCTGCCAGACTGGCATTTCGCGCCTCCCGGCGAGCCGCGAGTCCGGCTTGCCTCTTCTCAAGTGCTTCCTCCTTGCCCCTCGCCCGCAGATCATCAATCATCTGGCGGCACGCAAGCACGGCCGCGCTCGACTCCGCCGCCCGATCCACCACCGCCGCCGAAGCCGCCCGCGGGGCAGTACACAAGCGCAGCATTTCCTTCACAGCATTGATCGTCGTGAAGTCTTCCAGCAATCCGCGTCAACGCTAACCGACCTCTAACAGCCTCTTTACGCAATCCGCTGGGCGTCATGCCACCAAGCGGAAACATGATGGGGATGACGTCCTTCAAACGGATCGGCGCATCCGGATCGATCTCGGTTGTCACCGTCCCCTCCACGTCTGTTGACTGGAAATTACGGGTTCACCAGAACAAATATAGAACAAATTTCGAAATCTGTTGTGGATGATGCGATGCAAAGGGGCGTAAATAGGTCGCCCCCATGCGAAAAAGGGGCGTCGATAACCGACACCCCTTTGACTTGGAAACGGCTTGCTGTCGCCAGGTCACCGCCTACCATCCTTGAACAAGTTGGTTATAGCGGTCACGAGGGTTTTCTCAACATAGAAAGCCTACATGGAAAAACAAACTGCACAGAAAACTGAAGTTGGCGGGTATCGCAAATGAGTTGCTTCCTTCAAGTTGAACACTCCAAAGGCAAACTCTCGTTTGCGTGCGGGTTCAATGTCGGTGTCGGCATGGTATCCGCTCTCATGATGCTCTTGCGCCTCATGTAATGTAGTGCACGGCGCCCTTCGGGGCGCCGATTCTCATTCAGCGCCCCGTGTAGGTAGAATAGTTATGTTTTCTACAAGAGGGAGCCTGCCGACTATGTCCTTATCCTCAACCCTAGCCCAAACCTTCCATCTGGCGAAAGGCATTGCCGTTTTGGGTACGTTGTCGTTTTGGAATTTTTGAAGATTGGCTGTATGGCCTCCGTGGATCGCGTCGCCATGTTCCGGTGCGACCGAAGGCACCACACTTCACAGCCAGCACGTCGGCGAACGTTAAATTCGCTATCGTATTGCACCCTGCAGGCCCGGCCCGGACTTCAGCAGCCTTGCGGCTGTCAGCCTCGGCGGTAGTAATCCGGCCGCTCCTCGTTGTATTCCGGCACTTCGCAGCGCGGATCGCGGTTGCAGCGACTGTCATCACCCCGTCCGTAGTCTCTATCGCGCCGCTCAGCGCGGCGTTCTTCGTCGCCCCGGTCCCGACGGTCATAGTCGCGACGACCCGAATAATCGTCCCTGTCGCGCCAGCGCTCGTCGTGGCTATATCGATCGGCATAATCGCGCGGACGCGAATAGTAGCCGTCGTCATAGGAAACGCTCTCACTGACGCAGCCTGCAAGCATCAGGCTTGAAAGGCCAATCGCAGCGGCCAGAATCATTGTTTTCATTGTTGTTGCTCTCTCCATTCGGTGGAGGAATATGACGGACATTGTGACGCGGACAAGGTAGGCAGCGAGATTTTCCGGGTTTGTCCGACTGAACGCGGCGGAGAAGCACTGATGCGGAATGGCAGCTTCTCGGAACCGTACGGCCACCATCGCCGTCATCGACGTCCCTGACGTAGTTTCAACGGGCTTTCGCCGTACTGGTGCTTGAAAGCGCGGGAAAAGGACGAGAGGCTGTCGAAGCCGGAGCGAAGGGCGATTTCGCGTATGCTCAGTTGCGTATCGCTGACCAGCCGGTGCGCCGCCTGGAGGCGCAGCCGCAGGTAATAAATACCCGGGCTGATGCCGAGAGCCTTGGCGAAACGCATTTCGAGCTTGCGCTGCGACTGCCCGACGCGCAGCGCAAGGGCTGCAACCGACAACGGTCGGTCGAGCGTGCGCTCCATCAGGCGGATCGCCCGGGCAAGCTCCGGATCGAGCGCCTCCATGCGGCCAAGCGACACCAGCGGCTGGGCATCGGTTGCCGCATGCGTTTCGTCATAGACGAAGATGCTCGCGACATCGAGCGCGACGGCCGAGCCGAATCGCTGGCGAATCATGTGCAGCATCATGTCGAACGTCGGCGACGCCCCACCCGACGTCCAGAATTTGCCGTCTGTCACGAACCGGTCAGCCCGGACGGCAACGTCTGGAAACGCCAGCGCGAAATCCTCCAGTTCCTCCCAATGCGCCGTTGCCGTGCGGCCGTTGACCAGGCCGGAGCGCGCCAGCAGCCAGCATCCCGATTCGATGCCGGCGACGACGGAGAAATGCCGGGCGCAGGCTTGCAACGCGGCGATGAACGCTTTTCCCGCATGGCGCTCGAGGTTGAAGCCGCCGATGACCAGCAGGAAATCGCCTTCCGCCCGCGCCGAAAACAGCCCGTCCACGGCGATCGAGACGCCGCAGGTGAGCAGAACCGGTTGGCCGTCTGGAGACAGGATGTGCCATTCGAACAGCGCCCTGCCGGCAACCCGGTTGGCGGCACGCATCGGATCCAGCACCGAGGCAAGCGACATGATCGACGATTCAGGCAGGACGACGATCACGACCTTGACGCCGCGCCCGGAATTCTCGTTTGACAACATTCGATAATTGTCAAATTTTCTGCGCTTTATGTCAAATTGATTATCGCTGCTCAGGCATGATGGGGGCGTTAAGAGACCTCCCGTTCGCAGCGCTTTTCAGCCTGAGGATGTCAGGAAATTCCCCCTATCCGACCTTTACCGGACGGGTCGAACGGCAGAGATGCCGTCGGCCCGTTTTTTTAAGGACTTCATTTTCAGGAATCGGAGTTCTCACGACTTGGGCTGCCTGTTCTTGTCTTTCCCCTGCACCGGCTTTGGTTCAGGCTGTGGCGACCTCGATTTATAGATGCTTTCAAGCCTTCCAACGGCGTAGAGCACAGTCAATCCCGCGGCCAGCGCGAAGGCGGCGATCAGCCAATGCCCAAAACCGAGTGCAAGGCCGATCGCGCCGGCAAGCCACATGCCGGCTCCGGTCGTCAGCCCCCTCACCTCTCCCTGGGACAGAACGATCGTTCCCGCTGCCAGGAATGCAACCCCGGCTGTCACCGCCTCGACGATCCTCAGCGGATCGATGCGCACCTGCTCGTCGGAGAGCCCCGGCATATGCACACTTTCGATCGAGATGATGGCAAAGACGGCGGCAGCCAGGCTGATCAGGATATGGGTCCTCAATTCAGCCGCCTTGTCCTGCGCCTCGCGTTCGAAGCCGATCAGGCCGCCGAAGAAAATCGCCCCGCAGAAGCGGGCGACGATCACCGGATAGGGGATTTCGGTCGTGGGAAACATGTCGGCGAAAATCTGGTCCATCCGACTTGAACGCGCCGACAAAAACATGGTTCCAGCGACCATGCGGCGCTCGCTCCCGGAGCCCCAACCACATTGAAAATTGACGAGATCAGGTCAAGGGAACGAAACCCGGCAACTGCGCGTTACAGCAGCAGTTCAACGGAGGAAATTCGTCATGCTACGCGCTGGTCTTCTTTGGTTCATGGGCGTGCCCCTCATTGTCGTCATCCTGATCTGGATGCTGTATTTCTAGCGCTGGCGCCGACCATGACAATGCCAACAGCCCAAACTGCCATGCCATTACACCGCAAGGAATCGGACTACCGGCGGTTCATGATGCGCGAATTGCTGATCTGACTGGTCGGCGTTCCCGTGCCGATTGCAGCGATCATTGATTTCTTCGTGCTCTAGCACGTTGACCGGACGATGGCCGGCCGTTGGCCTTCGATCATCCTTCGCTATGCGTTCGATTTTCATGTCCGTTCTCCCGCTGCAGTCGGTTGAGATTGCAGTTCGGCATGTGAAATCGGTGCGGCCGCTGGGCCATTTTCGTCGAGCAGCTTGCGGATCGCCATTACGCCCTTCGCCGTGTCCGACCAGCTCTGCCTCCAGACAAGAAGGCCGACACCGGACAACGTGGCGACGATGAAGGCGCCCGGCCCGAGGAACCAGAGCGATGCTGCGACAGTAAAATAGTAGGATCGGACGCCGACGCTGAACGAACGGAGTGCTGGATTGACAACCAGCGTCAGCGCTTCCGCCCAGGCCTCGATGTCCCGTTGCTCCTCTCTGGAGGGGCTTGCTCCGATGGAGGCGAGGCAATAATTGATCTGCCTGACGGCCCAGATGAAATCCGACAAGCCGCGCAGCAAGGTTGCCATCACGAGCAACACCTTGCACTGAAACAGCCAGATCGGCCCAATCGCAGTGAACTGGGCAATGATCCCACCTTCCGCGCCAAGGTTGGGCTCCATGAACAGGGCGCTGCTCATGCCGACGATGACGATGAGGTTGGCAGATCCGAAGAAGGAGGCGGAATTGATGGTATGACCAAGGATGGCGGCGTCGCCGATAAAGTTGTTGTCGCGCGTCAGGACCTCGCGCATCCAGGCCTTGCGAACACGCGCCATGTCCAGAAGCAAGCTGTTTGTCCGGCGCGGCCAACCGAGCGCCATCATCGGCTCCAGGCCAATCCAGGTGACCAAGAATAAAACGATCGCAATCCAATCCAGATGTTGCACTGACACCCTCCCCCGCTCCGCTGGCTAATAGACGGTCGGACAGCGGCGCCGTCAACGATGAACTTTCTCCGCTTTTAAGTGCGCATCACTGAAAATTCCGGCTCTTCGCCGTATCGATATACGCACACGTGGATTCTTACCATCCCTGGAGTCCGCAACCCCACGCTGCCACCGGCGGAAGACAAACAAGCCTCCCAGTCGATGACAACGTGAGCCGCGCCAATAGGAAAAGCGATCGGACGAAACATTGGGACTTGGTCCATCTGTCAGGTCGCCGGTAGCACCCGTGACGCAGGTGGTCCCGAGATAGTTTCGCCCTGAGTTCAGGTCTTCATCGCACTGCTTCCATCTCGATGCTCGCATCCGCCAGCGCCGGGTAGTCCGTGTAGCCCTTCGTCGTTCCGCCGAAGAACGTGTTGCGATCCGCTTCGTTCATCGGCGCATTTGTCCTGAGACGTTCTATGAAATCCGGGTTCGCGAGCGTCATTTGACCGTAGGCTTCGAGGTCGGCGAGGCCAGAAGCAACATCTGCGCCGATCTGGTCACGAAAACGGCCGGGCCTGTTGAGGATAAGCATCTGATGCCAGAGCTTGCGGATGTCGGCCAGGAGCTCCTCGTTGCCTGCGTGCATGATGTGAACGTAGGCGAGACCCAGCTTGTCGAGTTCGGCGACAAGATAGCGATAGAGTTCGGGTCCTTCGCCCCCCTCGTCGATACCCCACATCGCAAGACCGGGTGACAGGCGGATGGCGGTACGGTCAGCACCGATCTCCTCGGAGATCGCCTTTGCCACTTCGATGGCAAAGCGTGCACGGTTTTCGATCGAGCCGCCGTATTCGTCAGTCCGGACGTTGGCGCTGGGTGCGATGAACTGCTGCACCAGGTATCCGTTCGCACCATGGATCTCGATGCCGTCTGCTCCAGCCTCGATCGCATGCCGGGCCGCAAATCGGAAATCCTGCACAGTCTGACGCACTTCCGCTGTCGCGAGAGCACGGGGTGCGGGAATGTCCTGCACGCCAGTGGCGGTGAACATGGGAGCGCCGGGCGCGATGGCGGATGGGGCAACGCCCTGACGATGATGCGGCGTGTTGTCCGGATGCGACATGCGTCCGGCATGCATGAGCTGGAAGAAGATTCGGCCGCCCTTGTCGTGGACGGCGGCAGTCACCTTCCTCCATCCAGCCACGTGAGCGTCCGTGTAGATGCCCGGCGTCGTGAGGTAGCCCTGCCCGTCGTCTGAAGGCTGGGTGCCTTCGGTGACGATCAGTCCGACACTGGCGCGCTGCGCATAGTACTCGGCAGTCTGTTCACCCGGCGTGCCGTCCTGTTCTGCGCGGGAACGTGTCATGGGAGCCATAACCAAGCGATTCTGGACTTCCATGCGTCCGATAGTGGTGGTTTCGAAAATAGTGCTCATGTCCATGTTTCCTTCTGAACGGTTCTCAGGAATACCTTGCTCCACTGCTGCCCGAGTTCGCAGCCCTCTATCCGGGCATCAGCTTCGATTTGGATCTCACACCGCGGAATGTAGACCTCGTGGGTGAACCATTCGATCTCGCCATCCGGATGAGAGTTCCAGAAAATCCTGGCCTTATCAGCCGCGTAATCACCCGGATTTCCGCGCAGTTCTATGCCGCGCCCGTCTACCTTGAGAGCAATGGGCGGCCATCGCATCCAGCCGACCTCGAAGCGCACCAGTGCCTGACGATGCCCACCATGCCAACATGGACCGCCCATTCCGAAACAGAAACTGCCACCCCGAAGGTGGGAAGCCGCTTCCGTATGAACAGCGTTGCGATGATCCGGCAGTTGGCGGTTCTTGGGATGGGGATCGCGTTTCTGCCGCAACGTATCGTCGCTGAGGACTTGAAGGCGGGAAGGTTGAACCGCATTATGCCAGAGTGGCAGGGCACGGCCCAACCGATCTATCTTGTGACTGAGACCCGGCTGCTTCCGGCCAAGACACAGCGCTTCATCGAATTCGTCAAGGAGAGGATCCGTTAGGTACGGTCAGATCCGGGGCTCGCCCTCGCGGCGGTCACCAGTCTCCTGCCGATGAACCGCAAAGGGGGCGCTTCGCCGAGTTGACGCTGGCAAGGAAATCCCGCCAAATGCGATGGTCAGCGATTGGGTCGGTGGTTCGCTCCGCTGTCGCCGGAGAACCGCAAATGAGAATTTCCCTGATCGCCACCGTTGGCCTCTCGTTCGCAGCCTTTTCCCAGCCCGCGTTTGCAGACGAAGCGGCCTTCCTGAAATCGATCGGTGGTCATTGGTCCGGTAAAGGTACTGTAATCACGAAGATCGGTTCCGCACCGTTGAATGTCACATGCAGGTTCGACAGCAAATCGACTGGCACATCACTGATAATGTCGGGCCTGTGCCGGGGATTGGTGGTGGTGCGACGAGCAGTCTCGGCAGATATCAGGGCCAACGGCGCGAACTACAGCGGGACATATGTGGGACCGTCCGGACGTTCGTCCACTCTCTCCGGTTCGCGAAGCGGAAACTCCATCAACTTCGCGGTCCACTGGGGCCGGGAAGTCAATGGAGACCGAGCCGCCCAGATGACGATCCAAAGGATCGGCAATATAGGTCTGAGGCTTCGTACGATTGATCAAGATCCAAAGACTGGCAGGAATGTGGTGACGAGCGACATTCAATTGACGCGGTAAATTCGATCGACGACACCCCTTAATCAATGGGGCGAGAAGGCTTGGAAAAAATGGCGACCCCTGCAGGGCTCGAACCTGCGACAACCTGCTTAGAAGGCAGGTGCTCTATCCAGCTGAGCTAAGGGGCCGCTTGGAGGAGGTGCTGGCCTCCGGAACGGGCAGGCGTGGATCAATGCGTCCAGGGCTGCGTGCGGCTGAAACGGAAATTGTCGCTATAGGAGACGCTCTTGCGGGTCGCTTCCTTCGGCGCGATGACGCGATATTCGATGCCGTTGCGCTCGGCATAGGCGACAGCCTGCTCGGCGGTCTCGAACGTCAGCTTGACCTGCTGGCGGGTATCGGCCGAACTCGTATATCCCATGATCGGGTCGATCGTGCGCGGCGTTTCCTGATCGAACTCAAGAACCCACAAATGCGTCTTGGCCTTGCCAGACTGCATGGCGGTTTTTGCGGGTCGATAGATTTTCGCGGACATATCTTGAGCGGGCTCCACCATGGGTCAATCAGACCGGACACTCTCTGCCGGCCGCTGCGCATTCCCTTAGCGCAGAATGGATTAAAACGGAATGACTTTCGAGCGTTATATCCGCCGATTTTGCCGGTATGCGCCGTTTCGCGAGCACAAAGCGGTGCCCGCTCTACGGAAGGCAATGAAGGGAGCATGACTTCCCGGCGAGACAAGAGCCTCGGTGGTTGTCGCTGCAATGAAAGGAAGGTCGATGGTCGGAGTGGAGAGATTCGAACTCCCGACCCTCTGGTCCCAAACCAGATGCGCTACCAGGCTGCGCTACACTCCGTGACCCGTCGATGCCGGGGAGATACACGCTTACCCCTGCCCCTGCAACACCTAAATTGCACAAACTCACAGGTGTGGTCGACAGGCACAAAACTGCCTATTCAAGGCTTGGAGTCAGATATGCGCGGGCTGTCGACGATATCGCCGGGCGCGATGCGAAGACGGCTGGCGGTCCCGCCATTCAACTCGAGAACGAAAGCGACGGGCACGCGGGAATCGATAATCGCTTCGGACTGGGGGACGGCGTTCTCACGAATCGTCTCGACCCTGCCATCCCTGGCGATGAACAGCATGTCGAGCGGAAGATAGGTATTCTTCATCCACATCATCACCTGCCGCGTCTGGCCGAAATCGAACAGCATGCCGCGATCACGCGGCATGTGACGGCGGTTCATCAGGCCCTGCGCACGCTGGTCGCTGTCAACCGCCAGTTCGACGGTAAATTTGTGAACCTTGCCGCCGACGGTAATGATCTGCAAAGGCGCCGTTTCGAACGTGACATCCGCCGCAGCGGCAACGAACGGGACAAGCCACAAAAAAAGCGCCACGAAGGCGCTTCCGATGGTGCGCAAACCACGCACTCTCATCAGTGTGCCCGGCCGGATGGTGCCGGCACGTCGGGATGAATCTCGGCCGCCATCAGGCCCTTGTCGCCATCGCCGAAACGAACCAGAACGGTCTGCCCAGGACGCAGCTCGGTCAATCCAAACCGGCGCAGCGTTTCCATGTGGATGAAAATGTCCTCGGTACCGTCGCCGCGCGTCAGGAAGCCGAAGCCCTTGGTGCGATTGAACCACTTGACGAGGCACCGCTCCAATCCGCTGGTCGGCGTCACCTGAACGTGGGTCTTGACCGGAGGCAGTTGTGACGGGTGGATCGCGGTCGACTGATCCATGGAAAGGATACGGAAGGCCTGATAGCCGCGGTCACGCTTCTGGATGAGCGCCACGACGCGCGCGCCTTCAAGCACGGTCTGGTAACCGTCGCGGCGAAGGCAGGTGACATGAACGAGCACGTCCTGCATGCCGTTGTCGGGCACGATGAAACCGAAGCCTTTGGCGACGTCGAACCATTTGATGACGCCGGTGATTTCAACCAGATCGAGCGCGTCATTGCCAAAGTCGTCATCCGGCGCGACGCCCTTCGCTAAAATCCTGTCCGCCATTGCCTGTCCAGCCCCTCGATTACGCGTCACACTCATTACGGTTAACTGATTCTTGACATTCAGAATAACATCGTCCCGCCGCAATTGTGCAAGCCCTTGGATGAAATTTGCCGTCGATAGACACTACCCGGCGAGCCTTGCCTCTGGCTGGTTGTCAGCTAAATATACCCCATCTTCAGCAAAACAGGGACATTACAATGCGTTATCTGCACACGATGGTTCGCGTCAAAGATCTGGATGCGGCACTTCACTTCTGGGGCAAGCTTTTCGGCCTTGTGGAAATCCGTCGCTACGAGAACGAAAAGGGCCGCTTCACCCTGGTTTTCCTCGCAGCCCCCAGCGATCTGGATCATGCCAGGACAGAACTGTCGCCCTGCCTGGAACTCACCTATAACTGGGATACCGAGGACTATACCGGAGGGCGCAACTTCGGTCATCTCGCCTATGAGGTTGATGACATCTACGCCATTTGCCAGCACCTGATGGACAACGGGGTCATCATCAACCGGCCGCCGCGCGACGGACATATGGCTTTCGTGCGTTCGCCGGACGGCATTTCGATCGAAATCCTGCAGAAGGGCGAGAGCCGGCCGCCGCAGGAACCCTGGGCCTCGATGGGCAATACCGGCGCCTGGTAAGCCCCGCGCAATGCGGCCGGGCGATACGGATGTCCTCTTTCCGGCTTTGTCCGGGGTTGAGTTTTGGGTATCGCCTGCTTTATTTCGGCTCAAATTGACCGCCAGACGGCGGAAAATCCGGAAATCCAGGCGGTGAAATGTCGCCTGCGTCAGCGCAGGTTTACAAATAACGGCGCGTTCACTAATGTTTGAACGAAACGTTAAGGGGATCGGGATGCGAACCACCGCTTCTAGCTGGTGTCCATCCCGCTTCTGGTTGAACCGGTCAAACCGCAAGGGAGCGGTGCGCATGGCCCTGACGGGAGCGCGCCGAAGCTGCGGTTTGTGACTTCCTGATGAAAGGCCATGACGGCAACAGATGTCGCCCGGCCCGCATTGAGTGGGGATCCAACGTTGCGTCATGTTCTGCAAAAAGCAGCGACGGCTCGCGGTTTCGGCTGCGCTATCGCCCTGTTCATTTCCGTATTGACCTTGTCCGGTTGCGTCACGGCTGCGAAGGAAACGGCGGATGCGGCATCGGCGGCGGACCAAGTAGTTCCTGAAGTCGCATCCGCGGACGCGGCGCAATCAGAGCCTGGCACATACCAAGATCAGCAGGTGGCAGCCGTCGGCGCAAATGCCCAACAGGGCGGATATCCGGCCCAGGCAAACGCAATGGTGCCTGAAGCAACCAATGGCCAGCCGGCATCGCTGACCATGCAGAGCACCGGCCTCAACGCAACCTCGAGCAGCATCTTTTCCGTCCAGACACCGAATACGGTTCCCGTCCAGGTGCAGAAGGCCGAAACGGCTGGTGGCAATGCGCCGCTGCCAGTCGGGCAAGCCACCGGCGTCAATCCTACAACAAACAGTCTTTTCAACAGCGGCCAACCGGCGTCGAGCCCGGTCGTCTTGCCGCTTGAAGGTGCAAGCAATGCCGAAGGCGCTGTCGCTGCCACACAGCAGGTGGCAAGCGCCGAGCTTGGTTCGGACGGCACCCCTCTTCCCATCGCCGTACCGGTTCCATCGAGCGCCGACACGGTACGCACTGCCAGCGATGCACAGCAGCCGGCGGCGACGCAAACCGCAACCGCGGATACGGTGAACGGCGCTGCGGCCGTCATTCCTGATTCCGGAAATTCGCAAAATAATGAGGACAAAACCGATCAGGTGGAAAAGACCCTGACGCTGGCCGGATTGTTCGCTGCCAAACGCAAGAACCGTAATCAGTTCAACGGTGATCGGTTTGCCAAGACACCGGGAAAAAAGACGCTTGTCGCCACGAACCTGAAGCCGCAGCAGATTGCCGCACTCGGCTTCACCGACCTGCCCGGCGTTCGGACCACATCGATGTTTGCGACTGTTGACGATTCACAGCCGGGACACGACGACGAAAGCGCTGCAGTCGAAGTTGCCGCCCTGCCCGGTCTGGCCCGCCTTGCTCCGAACGGCCTCTGGCTACAAACGGAGAGGGTGGAAACGGGCTGTTTCCAGCCAGAACTGTTGCGGGTCCTCAAGGTCGTCGAAACCCACTACGGCCGCAAGATCATGGTGACCTCCGGCCTGCGGGACCTCAAGCACAATGCGCGCGCCGGCGGAAGCCGGCATTCGCTTCATACCACCTGCCAGGCAGCCGACATCCAGGTGCCCGGCGTCAGCAAATGGGATCTTGCCGAATATCTGCGAACCATCCCTGGGCGTGGCGGCGTCGGAACCTATTGCCACACAGAATCGGTCCATATCGATACCGGCGAATCCCGCGACTGGAACTGGCGCTGCCGCCGCCGCAGAGGCTGACAGCAACCATCTGTTATTGTTTGATATTTCCTGAAATATCGATCGATCGCGCTTTATCAGGACTTTTTTACAGGAAAATGAAATTTGCCGCTTGCGGTATTCAAAAGCCCTGACTATAAGACGCCCACACAACGGCTGCGCCCTTCGTCTATCGGTTAGGACACCAGATTTTCATTCTGGGAAGAGGGGTTCGACTCCCCTAGGGCGTACCATTGTGAACCTCCCCTTCGACATCCAAAGCTTTAGCTCGCCTGGCGGTTATGCCTTGTCGACGAAGATTGCCGACGACACAGAATCTGTTTTCCTCAGCGCTGTTTTTGTTGCGAAAAATCATCAAAAAACGCGATTTAGCACTTGCAGCATCCCAGGCGCCTGACTATAAGACGCGCACACCACTGATGCGCCCTTCGTCTATCGGTTAGGACACCAGATTTTCATTCTGGGAAGAGGGGTTCGACTCCCCTAGGGCGTACCATGGTTCTTCAACTCCCCAAAATTGAATCATACTCGTCAGCTGCGCGACCCATGGTGCTCAGAGCGCCTTCGCAGCGTCGATCACCCGCAATTGCACCCGCCGCGTTCCCTGCCACATGTCGGCAGATATGGATGCCGCAACGTGGATCGATGCGCCGCATTGCGAAAGCAAGAGATCGCCGAGCGGGGTCTCGAGCGCGCGGAAGGCAATGCCTTCGACGCGAGAACCATCCTGGCCTTCCAGCGTCACTTTCACGTGGTTGACGCCGACCTGCCGCGAATCGCGCAACCGGTGTGCGGGCAGTGCAAAGATCGGCTGCGGATGCCCAGCACCGTAGGGGCCGGCCTGCTCGAGTTGATCGATCAGCGCCAGATTAGCACCGGCTGCCCCCAGTGCACCGTCGATCTTCAGTGTCTCGGCTGAAACGAGATCCTTGATGGCAGTCTGCGCCCTTTCCTCAAAGAAATGCCGCAGTTTGCCAAGGTTGCTGCGCTCGATCGTCAGACCTGCAGCCATAGCATGACCGCCGCCTTTGACCAGCAGGCCGCTGTCGACGGCTGCCCGGACGACCTTTCCTATGTCGAAGCCACTGATCGACCGGCCCGATCCTGTTCCCTTGCCATTCGGATCAAAGGAGATCGCAAAGGCCGGACGACGGAATTTCTCTTTCAGCCGTGCTGCCAGCAGGCCGACTATTCCGGGATGCCAGTTTTCTCGCGCCGTGACGATGATGGACGCCGATTCGCCGGTGCCGTATTCGGCAAGCGCTTCGGCCTCCGCCTCGGCCAGCATCGCGACCTCCATCACCTGCCGCTCGCGGTTGAGTTCGTCGAGCTTCGCCGCGATCGTCTCAGCGGCGTTTTCGTCGTCCAGCGTAAGCAATCGGCTACCGAGTGCTGCGTCGCCGATCCGCCCGCCGGCATTGATCCGCGGGCCGATCAGAAAGCCGAAATGATAGGGCGTGACCGGCCCGCCGAGACCGGCCTTGCGAAAAAGCGCCGACAGACCCGGATTCTGCATGTGCCGGGCGGCAACCAGTCCCTTGACCACATAGGCCCTGTTCAAGCCCTTGAGAGGCACGACGTCGCAGACGGTTGCCAGGGCAACAAGATCAAGCAAAGCCAGCAGATCGAAGGAAGCGACCCGCCTGTCACCGCTTTCGCGCAACTGGCGCACGGCGTTGACGAGAGCGAGAAACACCACTCCGGCGGCGCAGAGATGCCCCTGCCCCGACAGATCGTCCTCCCGGTTCGGATTGACCAGCGCAACGCACGGCGGCAGTTGTGCGCCGACCTGGTGGTGGTCGATGACTACGACATCGATTCCCCGCATCTCGGCAGCGGCAAGCGATTCGTGGCTGGTCGAACCACAATCGACGGTGATGATCAGTTGTGCGCCATTGTCGATCAACTGATTGATCGCGGTGGGATTCGGGCCGTAACCCTCGAAGATACGATCAGGAATGTAGATTTCGGCTTCGACGCCGAAATGGCGCAGGAACCGGAACATCAGCGCCGAGGATGCGGCACCGTCGACATCATAGTCGCCGAAGATCGCAACCTTCTCGCGCGCCTTGATTGCTGCGACGATGCGGGCGGCGGCCTTGCTGCAGTCCGTCAATGTGTCCGGGTCCGGCATCAGCGAGCGGATGGTCGGATCGAGGAACGCCACGGCATCGTCCATCGTGACGCCACGTCCCGCAAGCACGCGGGCAATCAGATCGGAAAAGCCGTGAACCTGACTGATGGCGAGCGCGCGGTTCTGCCCGGCCTGATCAAGCCGTGACACCCAGCGCTGACCGGTCGCCGATCGCTCCACATTGAGAAACGCCCGCTGAACGGGATCTGCTAAATCGCTCATCGTACACCTATGCCTTCGTGACCGTTCGTACGTGGGTTTTGCCGCATTCGCAAACCGGAACGACAGCGGCCCCACCCGGATATGAAAACCGGATGGGGCCGCGAAAAAATGCGTCGCAGATTGGGTCAGGCCGTCTTCGGCCGCTCGATGCGGATCACCTGCGGATCACCGACGAGGTAGCCTTCGCTCTTGATCGAGGCGACCGCCTTGCGCACCGATTCCTCCGTTGTTGCATGGGTGACGAGTATGATCGTCTGCGGCTCGCCGGTCTCGACCGGATGTTTCGAATGCTGGACGATCGATTCGAGCGAGATGTGGTTTTCCGCCATGTGCGTCGCAATTTTCGCGAAGACACCGGTCCGGTCGACCACTTTCAACCGGATGAAGTAACCACCCTCATGGCTCTGGATCTGCGCCTGCTTATAGGGCAGCAGGGCCGTGACCGGGCGCCCGAAGGCCGGGACGTGCTGAGCACCTGGGCGGCTCTTGGCGATGTCGGCGATGTCCCCAAGCACGGCAGACGCCGTCGCATTGCCGCCGGCTCCGGGGCCGACCATCAGGAGTTCACCGAGGATATCGGATTCGATCGCCACCGCATTGGTGACGCCATCGACCTGCGCAATCACCGATTCGAGCGGCACCATGGTCGGGTGGACGCGCTGTTCGATGCCGCTGTCGGTGCGCTGGGCAACACCGAGCAGCTTGATGCGGTAACCGAGATCGGCGGCCGCATGGATATCGTCGATCGAAATGTTGGTAATGCCCTCAAGATAGATATCATCGGCGGCAATCGCCGTTCCGAAGGCAAGGCTGGTCAGGATGGAAAGCTTGTGTGCGGTATCATTGCCCCCGATATCGAAGGCCGGATCGGCTTCCGCATAACCGAGGCGCTGTGCTTCTTTGAGGCAGACCTCGAAGGACAGGCCTTCCTTCTCCATCTTGGTGAGGATGTAATTGCAGGTGCCGTTCATGATGCCGTAGACGCGCGAGATCGTATTGCCCGTCAGCGATTCCCGAAGCGCCTTGATGACCGGAATGCCGCCGGCGACCGCAGCTTCATAGTTCAACAACGCGCCATGCTCTTCGGCAAGGCCGGCAAGCTCGATGCCGTGGGCGGCAAGCAGCGCCTTGTTGGCAGTCACCACGTGAACGCCGCGTGACAGCGCAGCCTTGACGGCGGAATAGGCCGGTTCGCCGGCGCCGCCCATCAGTTCGACGAAAACATCGATATCGGCCGTGTTTGCCAGCGAAAGGGCGTCAGCATGCCATTGGATGGCGGAAAGGTCGACGCCACGGTCGCGGCTCCGGTCGCGTGCCGTGACAGCCGTAATTTCGATTGCCCGACCACATGTCGTCGCCAGCGCCTCGTGACGCTCCTGGAGAATACGCACGAGCGAGGCACCGACGGTTCCCAAGCCCGCAATGCCGATTTTAAGGGCATCTGACATTCACGATTTCCTAACATGTCGAGAAGGCTCCGCCTGAAGCGGCGGAGCAGATTTTGAGGGTGCCGGAGCCCCTCAGCGATGGGCGTTCAGCGAGATGACGTTGTGGAGCGTGTCATCCGCTGTCGAGAGGAATTTCTTCAGGCTGCGCGCCGCCTGACGGATCCGGTGCTCGTTTTCAACGAGCGCGATGCGGATATAGTCGTCGCCCTGCTCGCCGAAGCCGATGCCTGGCGCCACGGCGATGTCAGCCTTCTCGACCAGCAGCTTGGAAAATTCCAGCGAGCCGAGATGACGGAACTTTTCGGGAATTTTTGCCCAGGCAAACATGGTGGCGGCAGGCGGCGGCACATCCCATCCAGCCTTGCCGAAGCTTTCGACCAGCACGTCGCGGCGACGCTTGTAGATATTGCGCACCTCTGCAATATCGGAACCGTCGCCGTTCAGCGCATGGGTTGCGGCAACCTGAATGGGCGTGAAGGCGCCGTAGTCCAAGTAGGACTTGACCCGCGTCAAGGCGGCGATCAGGCGCTCGTTGCCGACAGCAAAGCCCATGCGCCAGCCGGGCATGGAGAATGTCTTCGACATCGAGGTGAACTCGACCGTATTGTCCATCGCGCCCGGAACTTCGAGAACGGACGGCGGCAGGACGCCGTCGAAGTAGATTTCCGAATAGGCGAGATCCGACAGGATGACGATGTCGTGCTTCTTCGCAAACGCGACAACTTCCTTGTAGAAGTCGAGCGTTGCCACATGCGCCGTCGGGTTGGATGGATAATTGATCACCAATGCGATCGGCTTGGGGATCGAATGACGGATGGCCCGCTCGAGCGGCGGGAAGAACGTATCGTCCGGCTCGACGGAAATCGAACGGATCACGCCGCCGGTCATCAGGAAGCCGAAAGCATGGATCGGATAGGTTGGGTTCGGGCAGAGGATCACGTCGCCGGGCGCAGTGATCGCCTGCGCCATATTGGCGAAGCCTTCCTTGGAACCGAGCGTCGCCACGACCTGGGTATCGGGGTTGAGCTTGACACCGAAGCGGCGGGCATAATAGGCGGCCTGCGCACGGCGAAGACCCGGAATGCCCTTCGAGGACGAATAACGGTGGGTGCGCGGGTCCTGAACGACCTCGCACAGCTTGTCGACCACGGATTGCGGCGTCGGAAGGTCCGGATTACCCATGCCGAGGTCGATGATATCGGCTCCACCCGCTCGCGCGCTGGCTTTCAAACGGTTGACCTGTTCGAAAACGTAAGGCGGCAGACGCCGGACTTTGTGAAACTCTTCCATCTCTAAACCTCGTCTTGCGCCGTCCCCATGCTGGAATCATGCGTGCAAGGAGACGCGCGCGGTGCAATCAGGCCCACGCGGCCATGAAACGCTTTGCGTCCAAATCAGCCGAAACGCAAGTGCTAATTCTGTATCTGCTTCAGCGTGTCGGCGCCGTGATTGGCGGCAAGCAGCTGCAGTTCCTTTAGGCGACGCTGATATTCGGCTTCGGATATTTTCCCGGACGAGCGAGCAGCCCCAAGCGCCGTCAGCCGTGCCGACTGGCTTGCGGCCTCTTCGTTGCTCATCTGGGTGCTTGCTGCCGGCAATTTGCCTTCGATGACCGGATAGACGTCGGCGGGAATGGGCTTGGCCATCGTGGCGGAATAGATCGACGGCTGCTCCTCGACCGCCGTGGAGCTGCAGGCGGCAAGGGCAAGCGTCAAACCTGCCAGTCCAAAGGCCGTCACCATCCGCATCATCGCTGCTTTCCCCGACTTCATCATCTCGCCATACCCGACGCATACCGTTGAACCTCTGTTCGAAGTCGGCCGACTGCCAGGCACCCCTGAGTCCAACATGCGCTGGCACTTGTAATCATTTTAAGGCAGAATGTAAAAAGACAAAACAAACAAACATCTGTGGAGGAAACTGGGTGGCAGAAGACAGGAAGACCGAGGACCAAACCCGCACCAACACGGATGGTTTCACCGGTTTCGACCCGAAATCCGTCGAGCCCTATATCGTCAAGGATCCGGAAGCCTTCGCGATCAACCTTGCCCGTACGGTCGAGCAACTCGGCAAGGCCGCATCCGCTTGGCTTGCCCCGCGTGAAAGCGGTGAGAAAGCTGACATGGTCGCCGATCCGGTCGTCGACATGGTTAAAACCCTCTCGAGAGTTTCCGAATACTGGCTCTCTGATCCAAGACGCACTCTGGAAGCGCAGACTTACCTTATGGGGAGCTTCTTCTCCATGTGGACACGCACCTTTCAGAAGCTGAGCGGCGAGACAGTCAGCGATCCCGATGACGTGCCACGCAATGACAAGCGCTTTTCGGACGCCGACTGGGTCGCCAATCCGTTCTTCGATTTCCTGCGTCAGGCCTATTTCATCACCTCCAACTGGGCGGACCGGATGGTGCACGACGCCGAAGGCCTCGACGAGCATACCAAACACAAGGCCGCCTTCTACGTCCGGCAGATTTCCAGCGCGCTCTCACCCGCAAATTTCGTGACGACCAACCCGCAGCTCTATCGCGAAACGGTGGCCTCCAGCGGCGCCAATCTCGTGAAGGGCATGCAGATGCTGGCGGAGGATATCGTCGCCGGCAAGGGCGACCTGAAGCTCCGCCAGACGGATGTCAGCAAATTCGCGGTCGGCGAGAACATCGCAATCACGCCCGGCAAGGTCATCGCTCAGAGCGATGTCTGCCAGGTCCTGCAATATGATGCCTCCACCGAGACCGTGCTGAAACGTCCGCTTTTGATCTGCCCGCCCTGGATCAACAAATTCTACGTTCTGGATCTCAACCCGCAGAAATCCTTCATTAAATGGGCTGTGGATCAGGGCCATACCGTCTTCGTCATCTCCTGGGTCAATCCGGACGAACGGCACGCCAACAAGGATTGGGAATCCTATGCTCGGGAAGGCATCGGTTTCGCGCTTGACAGCATTCGCCAGGCGACCGGCGAAGAGGATGTCAATGCGATCGGCTATTGTGTCGGCGGAACCCTGCTTGCCGCGACGCTTGCCCTGCATGCGCAGGAAGGCGACAAACGTATCCGCTCGGCGACGCTGTTTACCACACAGGTCGATTTCACCCATGCCGGCGACCTCAAGGTTTTCGCCGACGAGGAACAGATCACCCAGATGGAAACCCGGATGAAGGAAACCGGCTATCTCGACGGTTCGAAGATGGCCATGGCCTTCAATATGCTGCGCGCCTCTGATCTCATCTGGCCCTATTTCGTCAACAACTATCTGAAGGGTCAGGAGCCGTCAGCATTCGACCTACTCTACTGGAATTCCGATTCAACCCGCATGCCGGCGGCAAACCACTCCTTCTACCTTCGCAATTGCTATCTCCAGAACAACCTGACCAAGGGCGAAATGGTGCTGGCCGGAAAAAAAATCTCGCTCGGCAGCGTGAAAATTCCGATCTACAACCTTGCCACCAAGGAAGACCATATCGCGCCGGCAAAGTCAGTCTTCGTCGGCAGCCAGTTCTTCGGCGGCGAGGTAACCTATGTCATGTCCGGCTCCGGCCACATCGCGGGTGTCGTCAACCCGCCGGACAAAGGCAAATACCAGTTCTGGACCGGCGGGCCTGCCACGGGCGATTTCGACGACTGGGTGAAGACGGCAACCGAAACGCCCGGATCCTGGTGGCCGCACTGGCAGACATGGATCGAAGCTCTCGACAATGAACGCGTGCCAGCACGAAAGACCGGCGGAAAGCTCAATTCACTCGAAGAAGCACCGGGCTCCTACGTCCGAGCCCGCGCCTGACCAAACAACGGACACGCACACTTCATGCTCTTCGACAGGCCGCTGGTGCCCGCCGTCCTCATCCAGCGCTACAAGCGATTTCTCTTCGATGCCGTGCTTGAAGACGGGCGCGCGATTACTGGTTCTTGTCCCAACACCGGATCGATGCGCGGGCTGACGACACCCGGTTCGCGCATCTGGCTTTCCGAACATGATAGCCCGACGCGAAAATACAGGCATATGCTGGAGATGGTCGAAGTCGGCGGCACCGTCGTCGGCATCAATACCGGACTGCCGAACAGGCTGGCGGAAGAAGCGATCCGGGCCGGCCAGATTGATGACCTGCATCTCTATTCGACATTGCAGCGCGAGCAGAAATATGGCCGGAATTCGCGTATCGACATGCTTCTGAGCGATCCGCAGCACGGCCATGCCTATGTCGAGGTCAAGAACGTGCATTTCAGCCGGACGCCCGGCCTTGCCGAGTTTCCCGACAGCCCGACAGCACGCGGTGCAAAGCATCTGGAGGAACTCGGGGACATGGTCGAAGCCGGCCATCGCGGGATCATGATCTACCTGATCCAGCGCGACGACTGCGAGACGTTCCGGATATGCGACGATCTCGATCCGCTCTATGCCAAGTCATTCCGACGGGCGACGCTGCGCGGGGTCGAGGCCTTTGCCGTCAAATGCCGGGTTTCGCCGCAGCAAATTGCGCCGGATGGACTGATCCCGATGGACGAACCCGCCTGTGCTGATCTATGACATTTATGAAAGACAACTGAAAGTATTGTAATGGTCACTTATATCGAGGCAGCGTCCGCGCCCTACAAGAATACCGGCGTCATCCGTCTCTATACGCCCGAGGATTTTGCCGGGATCAAGCGCGCCTGCCAGATAACCGCACGCTGCCTCGACGAACTGGCAAGCCGCGTCAAACCGGGGGTGACGACCGACGAGATCGATCGTTTCGTCTTCGACTTCGGCATGGATCACAACGCCCTGCCCGCAACCTTGAACTATCGCGGTTATACCAAGTCTTCCTGCACCTCGATCAATCACGTCGTCTGCCACGGCATTCCCAACGAGAAGCCGTTGCGCGAGGGCGATATCGTCAACATCGACGTCACCTACATTATCGACGGCTGGCACGGAGATTCCAGCCGCATGTATCCGGTCGGCGAGATCAAGCGCGCGGCCCAGCGCCTGCTCGAGGTCACCCATGAATGCCTGATGCGTGGCATCGCGGCCGTCAAGCCTGGCGCGCGCACCGGTGCGATCGGCGAAGCCATTCAGACCTTTGCCGAAGCCGAGCGCTGCTCGGTGGTGCGCGACTTCTGCGGCCATGGCGTCGGACGGCTGTTCCATGACGCACCGAACATCCTGCATTACGGCCGGGCGAACGAAGGCCCTGAAATGCGCCAAGGCATGATCTTCACGATCGAGCCGATGATCAATCTCGGCCGTCCGCATGTGAAGGTGCTGGCCGACGGCTGGACAGCCGTCACCCGCGACCGGTCTCTATCGGCACAGTATGAGCATGCGGTTGGCGTCACGGCGACCGGCTGCGAGATTTTCACCCTGTCGCCGGCCGGTCTCGACCGCCCGGGCCTTCCAGCTTAGGGTCCCTGATGACAAAGCCCCCTTCTTCCGACAGCGAGATTTCGCAACCGGCCGATGAGAGGGGCTTTTTCGCCGAACAGCCGCCAAAACGCGCGGGCCTTGGCATGATGGCTGCCCAGCCTGAAGACGCGCACTATCATGGCCATCGCGATCGGTTGCGGACGCGCTACAAAGATCACGGCGATACCGCGCTGGCCGACTACGAAATCCTCGAACTGCTACTCTTTCGCCTGATCCCGCGCCGCGATACCAAACCGATCGCCAAGGCTCTGCTGGAACGTTTCGGTACGCTTGCCGGCGTCTTCGGCGCCTCCCCGGCCCTCTTGCAGGAAGTGAAGGGTATCGGCGAGGCCGTGGCTTTCGATCTGAAACTCATTTCGACCGTTGCTCACCGGACGCTGAAGAGCGAACTCAAGGGCAAGCAGGTTCTGGCCTCCTGGTCATCGGTGATCGAATACTGCCATGCCGCCATGGCGCATGAGACCCGCGAGCAGTTCCGCATCCTCTTTCTCGACAAGCGCAATGCGCTGATTGCCGACGAGGTGCAGCAGACGGGTACTGTCGACCATACGCCGGTCTATCCGCGCGAGGTGGTGAAGCGCGCACTCGAGCTATCGGCGACAGCGTTGATTCTCGTTCACAATCATCCCTCCGGGGATCCGACACCGTCACGGGCCGACATCGAGATGACCAAGATGATCGTCGATACGGCAAAGCCGCTGGGCATCACCGTTCACGATCACATCATCATCGGCAAGGACGGCCATGCCAGCCTCAAGGGGCTGCGCCTGATCTGATCGGACGCAGCCTCAGAGCCATTTCGCCCGCCGGAACATGCGATAGAGCATACTGCACACCACGAAGATGAGCCCCAGGATGACGAAATAGCCATATTTGAACTTCAATTCCGGCATGTCGTCGAAGTTCATCCCGTAAATGCCGGCAATCGCGGTTGGTACTGCCAGGATCGCAGCCCAGGACGCAAGCTTGCGCGAAATCTCGGTCTGCTCGGACTGGCCGATCATCAGGCTGGCTTCGAAGGTGAAGGCGAGAACCTCACGCAAGGTGTCGATATCCTCCTGAACCCGGCGCACATGATCGGTGACGTCGCGAAACAGCGCATGCAACGTTGCGTCCATGCCCGGCAGATCGAGATGCTCGTGCCGCCGGCAGACATCGACCAGGGGGACGACCGCATTGCGCAGGCGAAGCAGGCTCCGGCGCAGGAAGTAGAGCCGTTCGATGTCCTTCTTGTCCAGCCGCTCGCGCAGCAACCGCTCTTCGAGTTCCTCGACTTCCGCGTGGATGCCCTCGACAACGGGCATGTAGTTGTCGACGATGAAATCAAGGATGGAATAGAGGATGTAGTTCTCACCATGAGCCAGCGCCGTCGGTGAGGCCTCACAGCGCTGCCGCACAGTATTGTAGGACGTCGACGGTCCATGGCGCACCGAGACAACATAACCACGGCCAACAAACAGATGGGTCTCGCCGAAAACGATCTCCTCGTCACTCATGTGAGCGGTACGCGCCACCACAAAGATCGCGTCGCCATAGATTTCCAGCTTGGGGCGCTGGTGGGCATGGCCGGCATCTTCGATCGCCAGCTCATGCAGGCCGAACTCCGCCTGGACTTCGCGCAACAGCGCCTCGTCCGGCTCGTGCAGGCCGATCCAGACCACCGCCTTGTCACGGCCTTTCCATTTGTGCGCGTCCTTTATTTCGATATCGAGGATACGCTGGCCGTGCTCGTAAACTGCCGCGGCGACGACGCCAGGACGACTGCGGGGTTTTGCAGGCGGCACGGACTTGTCGTTTTCCAAGGAAGTCGCCGCTTCGCGTTCATGTATGCTGTCGGTCTCGTTTAAAGCCATAGCCGCATCTCCCATTGCAAGCTCAGTACCGCCGCCGAGCAAATGCCGTGTCATAACCTCTTTGCTTTCCGGGTCGCACGCCGTTGAAAGTACGCTCCTCCCCGACGGCTGACCCATCCCGGCTAAATATAATCGCTTTTCGTAAAATAAGCATCGGCAAGCCCGAAGGTGGCTTACAAGGCTTTATTAAACTGTAAGATTGACGATATAAATCCCTGCAAGCGACATTTACCGCAACGCACAATGATTCTCTCTCCATCACCGGAAACGCGTCATGAACCAGTATGATCTCGTGGTTGTCGGCAGCGGGCCTGCAGGACGCAGGGCCGCCATTCAGGCGGCCAAACTGGGCAAGAAGGTTCTTGTCGTCGAACAGGGAAAACGCGTCGGCGGCGTCTCGGTGCATACCGGCACCATCCCCTCCAAAACCCTTCGTGAAACGGCGCTGAACCTCACCGGCTGGCGCGAGCGCGGGTTTTACGGACGTGCCTACCGCGTCAAGCAGGAGATCAGCGCGGAAGACCTGCGCCGACGCCTGCTGATCACCCTGGATCATGAGGTCGAGGTGCTCGAGCACCAGTTCGCCCGCAATCGCGTCCAGCATATCCGTGGCAAGGCGAGCTTCATCGATCCGCAGACCCTGCAGATCGTCAAGGAAGACGGCGAAATCATCCAGGTTTCGGCGACCAGTATTCTGCTTGCCGTCGGCACAAAACCTTTCCGCCCGGACTACATTCCGTTCGATGGAAAGACGGTGCTCGACAGCGACGAGCTTCTGGAAATCGAAGACCTGCCGCGTTCCATGGCCGTGATCGGCGCCGGGGTCATCGGCATCGAATATGCGACCATCTTCAGTGCTCTGGATACGCAGGTCACCCTGATCGATCCGAAGACGACCATGCTCGATTTCATCGACAAGGAAATCGTCGAGGATTTCACCTATCAGCTGCGCGACCGCAACATGAAACTGCATCTGGGGCAAAAGGCTGACAAAGTGGAGCGGACGCCGGACGGCAAATGTTCGATCACGCTCGACAGCGGCCGGGTGATCAATTGTGAAATGGTGCTGTTTGCGGCAGGCCGCATGGGTGCGACGGATTCGCTCAACCTGCCTGCAGCCGGCCTCGAAGCTGATAGCCGCGGACGCCTCAGCGTCAATCCGGAAACGTTCCAGACCTCCGTCCCGAACATCTATGCGGCCGGCGATGTCGTCGGTTTCCCAAGCCTTGCCTCCACCTCGATGGAACAGGGGCGCATTGCCGCTCGCGTCGCCGTTGGCGCGATCGCCAAGGAGCCGCCGAAATTCTTCCCATATGGCATTTACGCCGTGCCGGAAATTTCCACCTGCGGCCTGACCGAGGAAGAGGTCAAGGAGCGTGGAATCCCTTACGAATGCGGCATTGCCCGCTTCCGGGAGACGTCGCGCGGCCACATCATGGGACTTGATTCCGGGCTCTTGAAACTGATCTTCTCGCTGAAGACCAGACGCCTGCTCGGGGTGCATATCGTCGGCGAAGGTGCGACCGAACTCGTCCATATCGGTCAGGCCGTGCTGAACCTGAAGGGCACTGTCGAATATTTCGTCGAAAACACCTTCAACTACCCAACGCTAGCCGAGGCCTACAAGATCGCCGGTCTCGACGCCGGTAACCGGATGGGCGAGATCGCGCCAAAGGTGTGACGGGAAATTTATGATCGTCCAACGGCGCTGAACGGTATGGGTTCCGTGCGTCGGTACACTGACGGGATTCAGATGCGTGCAAAATTGAAGCACGTGGGAGCGAGACTCAGCGAACTTTAACCAACGAGATAAAAAAGCGGCTGATCTCCAAGATCATCGGCGCCGCTCACTCGCCGCGCAGTTGTCTCAACTTTCGCCGCGCGTCTTCAGCAAGCGGATGGTCCGGGTGACGTTCAATGAAGAGTTCGCAGGCTTCAACCGTTCCGCGTGCCATCAGCAGCTTGTATTCAGTCAGCACGGCCTTGTCCGGATCCGGCGGTGTGTCCATCATTTCAGGGCCTTTACCAGGTTGGTGCGCAGACGCGGACGTCGGTATTGCCGTCAACGTCGCAACAAACGCGACTACAACTGTCACTAGCACGCGAAGCCGGTCATCCATCGTCCGCTTACGCCCTTTCAAAAGGCCGTTTCAAACGGTAGTCGAGGCTCTGGATACATATCCCGTCGCTCGTTCGTTTGGCGTCGCGAGGAGCCGCGACCATCTGCCTTGGCTACATTAGTCTTGTCACACAATCTAAATAAGCGTAGACTAAAATCCAGCGGTAATGGGGCGCGAATGAGGCGAAACCAAACACCATTTCGTGATTTTTACTGCCTGGTCTTCATAGCATGAAGTCCATCCTCTTGGTTGCGAAATATTCGCAAAAATACCATTGCAGGTAAGTCCGCAATACAAGCACGTAGCCCCAAGTTATTTCGATGTCTGCATTTAATGATCGCTCATTGCTTAGGTAATGCGGCGTATATGAGTAATTTCGCCATGGATATGCTGATCCCGCATTAAGCGGTTTTCGGCGCGTGTATCTCTGCGTTTCGCGGAGGAGGTTTGAATTCAACACCAAACATAAACGAGCGTTGCACCTGTTGAATGATGCGTGGTGCGACCAGGGAGGTATCATGAACGCCAGGATACGAACAAATTCCCTCCTCGTCGATCCGACAGGTCTGGACCAGGACCGGACGGCGTGGTCTTCGGCACTTAACTTCGGTGCGTCTTCGCCCCGACTGTTCAACATTGCTGTGCCGGATTGGACCGTAGATTGGAGTCCCACCAAAACGGTCATTGCACCGACGATCGGTTCCTCAGACGCAATCGGCTCCTCCGATGCAATCAGTGCCCCGGATTTCGGAGCAAGTAGCAACAGTGATGCGCAGGTTCCGGAAGAAAATGGCAATCTATCCGTGACTACCGCTGTTGCCGCAACCGGAAACGCGATTATCGATGGTGTTCTGAGCGGCGTGCGCTGGAACCAGGCCGATGTCACCTACAGCGACACCGATTCCCCGGCCGACTACCAGGCCGGCTACAATTCGGATCAAAACGGCAACGCCATAAGCGCGCAAAATGAAGGCTTTTCGCAGTTCACCGCGCAGCAAATGATCGCCTTCCACTCGGCGTTGAATCAGTCCGTTTACACCCAGCTATCTGGCGCAGGCGGATTTTCGGTCGAAGGCTTTACCAATCTTAGCCTGACCTACAATGGAACGGGCACCGCCAACGCTACAATCCGCGCGGCCAATTCCGGCGATGCCGGTACTGCCTATGCCTTCTATCCAAACAACAACATCTACGGTGGCGACACGTTCTTCGGCAACACCTATGATGGCACGAGCAACAGCCTGAAGAACCCGATCGCCGGCAATTATGCCTGGCATACGATGATCCATGAACTAGGCCATTCGCTTGGTTTGAAACACGGCCATGAATTGGGCGGACCTGGCAATACCGCCGTACCGGCTGCCTACAATTCGGTCGAATTCACCGTGATGACCTACTCGACCTACATCGGCGACGTAACCAGCGGCTACGACTACGAAAGTTTTGGTGCGCCGCAAACTTACATGATGATCGACATTCTCGCCCTGCAGACGATGTATGGCGCGGATTTCACCGTCAACAGCGGCAATACCGTCTACACTTGGGATCCGACCAACGGCAACTCCTACGTTGGCGGCGTATTGGCAATCGATCCCGGTGCCAACCGCATCTTCTCCACCATCTGGGACGGCGACGGCATCGACACCTACGATCTGTCGAACTACACGACCAATTTGCGGTTGGACCTGCGTCCGGGCGAAAATTCGACATTCTCTGCTGCACAGCTAGCCTTCCTCGGCGGCGGTCCGAACGGCGGCTTTGCCCGCGGCAACGTCTTCAACGCCTTCCAGTTCAATGGTGATGCGCGGTCGTTGATCGAGAACGCCAATGGCGGCTCCGGCAATGACAGCATTACCGGCAACAACGCCAACAACACGCTCAACGGAAATGGTGGCAACGATACGATTGACGGTCTGTCGGGCAACGACACCGTCAACGGCAATGGCGGCAACGATACGCTGCTCGCCGGTCTCGGCATCGACGTCATCAACGGCGGCGATGGCGATGACTGGATCGAGGGTGGTTTCTCCACCGACACCGTCGATGGTGGCAATGGGAACGATACTTTCTATGTCCGGGACGGCGAGTTTGGTGACAATACCGACGGTGGCACCGGGACCGACGTGCTCGATTTGAGCAACTATACGACGAGGGGCTCCACCGTCAATCTTGGCGCCAATACCTATGACTTCTCTCCGACCTTCGGCGGCCCATATTCGATCGTCAACGTCGAGAATGTCAGAGGCACGCAACTGGCCGATACAATCACCGGCAACGCTCTCGCCAACGCGATCGACGGCAATGGTGGAGCTGACAACCTCCTCGGCGGCGCTGGCAATGACGCGATTGACGGCGGCGACGGCAATGACACAATCCAGGGCGGCGACGGCGACGATGTTGTCATCGGCGGCTCGGGCGTCGATCTGATGTACGGCAATGCCGGCAATGACACGTTCCGGATTTTCGCAGGCTGGACCGGCGGGATCGGGGAAGCCGCCTTTGGCGGTGCTGGCTATGATAGCTTCGACACATCGGGAGTGCTTCTCGACGCGACCATCAACCTGCAAGATGGAACCTTTACTTACCTTCCCGGCGGATCCGGTCCTATCTCCCTTTCGAGCATTGAAAAGGCTGTTACCGGCGGTGGTACCGACAGCCTCACAGGCTCCGGCGAGGCAAACGCGCTGCTGGCAGGTGCCGGTAACGACGTACTCTTCGGTCTGGCCGGCAATGATACGCTGGGCGGCGGCGACGGTGACGACCGCATGGATGGCGGAGCGGGTGCCGACTATCTGAGCGGCGGTACTGGTAGCGACATTGCTGACTATTCCAGTTCGTTGGCGGGCCTGATCGTCAGTCTGTTCAATCCTGCGATCAACACGGGCGATGCAGCGGGCGACACCTACAACTCTGTCGAGAATTTGACCGGATCAAACTTCGATGACGGTTTGAACGGCAATTTGACCGCCAACACGATCAGAGGCCTCGACGGTGATGACGGTCTGAAAGGCTATGACGGCATCGACACACTCTACGGGGACGGCGGTAACGACATACTCATCGGCGGCGAAGATGGAGATGCCCTACTTGGTGGTGCTGGTTCGGATACAGCGTCCTACAAGGGCGCCGCAGCCGGCGTTGTCGCCAGCCTCTCCAACACGGCCATCAACACTGGCGACGCATTGGGCGACACCTATACATCGATCGAAAACGTCACCGGTTCGGATTTCGACGATTCCGTCTATGGTAACAGCAGCGCCAACACCATCCTCGGTGGCGCTGGCGACGACAACATCAAGGGCTATGCCGGAAATGACACGCTCACGGGTAATTCCGGAGATGATAGCTTCTACTTCAACACGGCACTCAATGCCGCGACCAACCTCGATGTGATCACCGATTTCAATATTGCCGACGACATAATCGCCTTGGACGATGCGATCTTTACCGCCATTGGAGCGCTCGGTGTGCTCGCAGCTGCGGCATTCCGCGCAAACACCACCGGCCTTGCCGGTGATGCCACCGATCGCATCATCTACGAGACCGATACAGGCGACCTCCTGTACGATTCCGACGGTACGGGCGCCACCGCCGGTGTGCAGTTCGCTAGACTGACTTCGGGACTGGGGCTGACGAACCTCGACTTTCTCGTCGTTTAAGTCCGCCGGACTGCAGCAACGATAGAAAGCCCGCCTGGACGTCCGTCCGGGCGGGCTTTTCCATATCCATGGACGCGATACCCCGCCAACGAAAAAGGCCGCCCCTTTTCAGGGCGGCCTCTTCAAACTCAGTCGAAAAACGCTGGCTTATTCGGCGCTGTCGTCAGCGGCCTTTTTCTTGGCCGGGGCCTTCTTCTTCGGTGCTGCGGCTTCTTCACCTTCGGCAGCTTCAGCCTTGGCAGCAGCCTTCTTCTTCGGAGCGGCCTTCTTCGTTTCCGAAGCGCCTTCCTCGTCGTCAGCCAGTAGTTCTTCCTTGCTGACGGTCTTGTCGGTGACCTTTACTTCGGAGAGCAGGTGATCGACGACCTTTTCTTCGAAGATCGGCGCGCGCAGCGAAGCGGCGGCACCCGGGGTCTTCTGGAAGTAGTCGATGATCTGCTTTTCCTGGCCCGGGAACTGGCGCAGTTGCTCGAACAGCGAACGCTGCATTTCGTCGTCGCTCACCTGAACACCGGCCTTTTCGCCGATTTCGGAGAGAACGAGACCGAGGCGGACGCGGCGTTCAGCCAGCTTGCGGTATTCGCCGCGCGCTTCTTCTTCCGTCGTGTCTTCGTCGGCGAAGGTCTTGCCGGCCTGCTCGAGGTCGGTGTTGATCTGGCGCCAGATGTTGTCGAACTCGGCGTCGACAAGGCGCGACGGGGTATCGAACTGGTAGAGTTCGTCCAGCTGGTCGAGGATCTGACGCTTGACCTTCTGGCGAGTCATCGAGCCGTACTGGCTTTCGATCTGGCTGCGGACGACTTCCTTCAGCTTGTCGGCCGATTCGAGGCCGAGCTTGGTTGCAAGGTCGTCGTTGATTTCAACGGCGGCAGCAGCAGCAACGTCCTTGACGGTGATGTCGAAGGTGGCTTCCTTGCCGGCAAGGTTGGCTGCCGGATATTCAGCCGGGAAGGTCACGGTGATGACCTTCTCGTCGCCGGCCTTGAGGCCAACGAGCTGCTCTTCAAAGCCCGGGATGAAACGGTTGGAACCGAGAATCAGCTCAGCGTCTTCGTCCTTGCCGCCATCGAAGGCTTCGCCGTCGACCTTGCCGAGGTAATCGATGGTGACGCGATCGCCGTTTTCGGCCTTGCCCTTCTTGGTTTCGTAGGTGCGGGCGTTTTCAGCAATCTTGAGGATCTGCTCGGTGACTTCGGCTTCATCGATATCAACGACTTCGCGCGTCACCTTGATGCCGCTGACGTCCTTCAACTCGATGGCCGGAATGATTTCATAAGCGAGCGTGAATTCGAAATCGACCTCGGCGTTAAGGATCTTGTCGGCTTCGGCCTCGTTCTCGGTCATTGCGATTTCCGGCTGGGTCGCCGACTTTTCGCCGCGCTCCGACAGGATCTCGGTCGGCTTTTCGCGGACGAGTTCGTTGACAAGTTCAGCCATGATCGACTTGCCGTACATCTTTTTCAGATGTGCGAAAGGCACCTTGCCCGGACGGAAGCCGTTGATCTTGACCTTGCCCTTGGCATCTTCAAGACGCTCGTTCATCCGAGCTTCCATGTCCTTGGCCGGGATAACGACCTTGAGTTCGCGCTTCAGCCCTTCAGCGAGCGTTTCGATAACCTGCATGTTCAAACCTTCATTTCACGTTGACAGGGCTCTGTCGGTGTTCTTGTACACGAGCACTTGAGCCGATCCATTTGCCGGGAGTGGCTTTACGCAAATCAGTCACCGTTTTGCAAGCAAAATGGCGCCGTCTTCTCGATCGACGCCAAGGACCAGCCTTGGACGTCCTTCATTCTGGTGCGGGTAGAGAGACTTGAACTCCCACGCCTTGCGGCACCAGAACCTAAATCTGGCGTGTCTACCAATTTCACCATACCCGCGTTCAGAAAACCGCAGCGCCTGCTCGCATCGGTACGGAAAAGTCAAGGCGCAACGCCAATAACAAGCCCGCACCGGGTTCAGGGCGTTCCCGAGCGCGGCGTCTCTATATCACCCGTTTCCAATGGATCAAAGGAAAAATGCGGTTATTGTCGTGTTCTTGTCACTTGGCAGGCAAGTACCGCCGAAAGCAATCAGTAAAGCGGCTCCTCATACAGTGATTTTCCATCGATTGCGATCGACCGGATCTGCATCGTGCCCGCATCATCCACGCCGGCCGTCACGGATAAAGCGCTGGCATTGCGCGCTTCCTCAAGCACCTTCCCCTCACCTTCCGGAACATAATATCGCTCTATCCCGTATTCGACATTCATCGAAGACGGCGGGCTGTCCGGTGTCGGATAGAAGTAGAACGGCGAACTGCGAACAATCACGCTTCCGTCTTTGGGCGCAAGCGTACCAAAAGACGCTTCGGTGATACCCCAGAAACCGTCCTGCTGTTTTTCAAGGCGCACGGAGAGTTGCGCGTCTGTGGCCTCCGCGGGGAAGCCGCCGGTTATCTTGTCCGCCGGAACTGTGGAAATATCGTAGGCGAGGATGACATAGTCGCCACGCAGGAGATCGCGCGGATCGACCGGCACGGTTTTCAGCACGACATCGACGCCGTTGCGCAGGATCGAAGCGCGGCTTTCAATCATGTAGCCGAGGAAGGCCGTCTGCAGGAGAGCCACGATAATGGCTGCAAACAAAGGCCGGATCAGCGGGTTGCTGTTCATGTCACACTCCCTCGACAGCGGTTCTTGCCGCAAGCCGTTTCTCCAGTCGGATCACCAGCCAGGCAATCAGGCCGACCACGACACCGGAAATCAGGAAGAAGCCGGACGTGCCGAGGATGCTGCCCAGCGTCTCGGACGCCAGATAGAGGGTCTCGGCGGCGAAAACCGCATACCCCAGAAAGCGGACGGCGCCGTTCAGCCGGCCCGCGATGGCAATGCCGCCGAGGGCAACTCCAAGTGTCATTGCCCCGATCGCGATCTCCTGACCAACGCCATCCACTTCGGTATGCAGTGCAGCCAACCCCATCACGGCCAGCGCGAAGCTATAGAAAGCAGGCGCTGCACCGGCATCGCGGGCGAAACGGTAAAGCGGTGAGACAGGAAGGCTAGTGATGAGGAATGCCAGAATCCCGGCTCCGAACAGAAGAGCAGCAAGCCAGACTTCCGGCAACTCTATATAGAACCAGCCGAGCCACGCCAAAGCGAGCAGATAGGCAAGATGCCGGGCAATGCCGCCATTCGTGTATCGCACCAGACCGATGACGATGACAATCAGGAGAGGGACGAGATAGATGTAGCCGTTGCCGTCGAAGGTGGCATCGTTATCGATCACCAACTGGCCGAAAACCGCCCATGCCAGAAATCCACACAACACCGACAGTACGGCTGACCGAAAGACCAAAGCTGCCACACACGACGCCGCAAACCAGACCAGCAACGCATCGGCAGCATCCCCCGACAGGTGATACATCTGCCCCACCAGTGCAATCGCACCGCCGAAGGTCATTGTCGCGAGAACAAGCAGTGCTGCGCCCATTCCCCTGAAGCCGCGGCCAAGGCAGAAAGCGGCCGACAGATAAAACGCCCAGATCAGGCCAACGATGCCGCAGACGCGCAGGAGGCGCGGAATAGCCTCCCAGTTGGCAGCCACCAAAAGAAGGATGGCAGCCGACAACAGCACCGCCGCCAGCACCAGGAGCACCCTGCCCGCGCTGAAGACGGTTTCGCGCGCATCATACTCGGCCAGCATCGCCTTTGCCGCTCCAGCGTCGAGCATACCCTTGGAAATCCAGGTGTTGAAATCCTTCTCGATCCGCCCCCGGTACATCGACCGACCTCCTTGCATGCGCGTGGTGCGCAACACATATCATAGGCACCGGCAATTCCTAGAGAGCCGCCTTAACGCGGAATCACCGTGGGCGGATAAGATGTTCTGGAATCAAAGAACTACCCGGCCTCGACGTGCCCGAGAGGAATGGCACCGCACTGGAGAGGCGCCTCTTCTCGAACTACAGTTCGAGGCACAACCAGGGCAGGATCATCGTTAACGGAATATGAAGAGTTTCGTGCGAATCTACGATCTCTGGAAAGAGTATATCGCGCCCGACAAGGCTCATGCAGAATTTGCATATCATCCATGATGATATTGCACTGCACAAATCACAGTCGGCAGCCTATATTGAAATCAAGAAGACGGGACGAGATCAGCGCAAGCGATCGGGGCCGTCAGCGGCAAGGCCAGCCGCTTCCGCTCAGAAGTGGAAAAGGCCAGCGAACCGAAAGAGGTTCGCTTTATAGAATTCGGAGTGGCGCACTCCTCCTCCCAGCGCCGCTCCGATCCGACGGGCAACACTCCTCCTCCCAAGTTGCCTGTCATCATAAATGACGCCCGCTGGACCTCCTCCCCCAGCGGGCGTTATTCGTTTCAGAACAGCTGAAAATCATTAGATTTCCTTTGGTTGCCACTTGCCGCCCGTGCAAGTGGTGAAATTTCGGCCGCCAGAATGCGGCAACAATGGACCAGCCATGCGCCGCCCACATAGGTGCCATTCGACATTGGCTCTACCCATTTCCGATCGCTGGATTTATCTTAAGGACAACTTCGGGGCAGCGCACTCCTCCTCCCAGCGCGCCTCGATGGGATCGACAACACTCCTCCTCCCAGTTGTCGATCAGAACAGGCAACGCTCGTCGGACCTCCTCCCCCGACGGGCGTTGTTTTTTGTTCGCGACCTCTCCCGGATCAACAGCACATCCTCTTTTAGCGTTCGTGCGCTCGCACAGAATTTGGTCAAACCATGGCCATCGCAGCATAGAGGATTGCAAGAAGCGCATGGGTGCGATGCAGCATTGTCTCTGTAATTTCGGGGGCGACCGCGTATATTCCAACCATCAGATGAGGGCCAGCAAACGGTGCTGGCAAACCCTAGAAAGGACCAGCATCATGAACATCGCTCGCTCGTTCAACAATTGGCGCAAGTACCGTCAGACCTGCAACGAACTCGGCCGCATGAGCGACCGCGAACTGAACGACCTCGGCATCGGCCGTGGCGACATTCAGTACGTTGCCCGTCAGGCAGTCAAGTAAATCACGCAACCGGCCGGCTCTTCCGGCCTGATGCGCAGCTGCCAAACGCCCTCCGGTTCATTCCGGCGGGCGTTTTTTTCGTCGGGATCTCAGGGGCAGCGCCAAACACCCAGGCTCGGCTGCCAATAAACCGCCCCTCCCGAGGTAGACTAATACCGCAGCGCAGCATCGCGGTCAGTGCCTACTTTCTCCGCAGAGAGAAACATGGACAATCCGTTCCAGGCCAGAAGCCCACCAGCGAGACATCACGGTGATCTTCGGCGAAAAAACATATAAAAAAAACAAACAGTTGACGCTCATTGGCTGACATTCGGCCAGCCATTAACTTATGGCTTCTTTTTCATCACGCAGCCGAAACGCCCAACGAAACAGCACCGCAATGCACAAATGCATAGCAGATGCATTTTCTTTGCACTCCATCTTTTCCCTCGCAAGGCATATAAAGATCCCAACGAAGCAGGCAAATCACTGCACTGCTCATTTACTTCTTGAGGAAAAGATCATGAACCCGATTCGTATCGCAAAAAGCTGGATCAACTATCGCCGTACCGTTGCCGAACTCGGCAACCTGTCCAACCATGCCCTGACGGACATCGGTATCACCCGCTTCGACATCCGCAACATCGCTTCGCGTTCCTTCCGTTAATCGGACCCGGAATGTCGAGGGACTAAAAACGGCACCACAGGGTGCCGTTTTTGATTCCAGGACCGAGCAGAACCGGTTCCCTTCGCGCCCGCCTTGCTCTAAATAACGGCGCATGACAGACATATCTTCACACTCCCCCATTCATATCATCGGCGGCGGCCTCGCCGGATCGGAAGCCGCCTGGCAAATCGCCTCGGCCGGAATCCCGGTAATCCTGCACGAAATGCGCGGTGTGCGCGGAACGGACGCCCACAAGACCGACGGCCTTGCCGAACTGGTCTGTTCGAACTCCTTCCGCTCGGACGACGCCACCAGCAATGCCGTCGGCGTGCTGCACGCAGAGATGCGTCTTGCCGGATCGCTGATCATGTCGTGTGCCGATAAGAACCAGGTTCCCGCTGGCGGGGCGCTTGCCGTTGATCGAGACGGTTTTTCTGATGCGGTGACCGCAGCAATCGAAAGCCATCCTCTGATCGCCGTCGTGCGCGAGGAAGTGTCCGGCCTACCGCCGAAGGAGTGGGACCTGGCCATCATCGCCACCGGTCCATTGACCGCACCGTCGCTTGCAAGCGCCATCCAGGCGGAAACCGGCGCCGATGCCCTCGCCTTCTTCGATGCTATTGCACCGATCATCCATACCGAGAGCATCGATATGGACATCTGCTGGTTCCAGTCGCGCTACGACAAGGTCGGACCGGGCGGAACCGGCAAGGACTATATCAACTGCCCGATGGACGAGGCACAATACAACGCCTTCGTCGATGCGCTGATTGCCGGCGACAAGACCGGATTCAAGGAATGGGAAGGCACGCCTTATTTTGACGGCTGCCTGCCGATCGAAGTCATGGCGGAGCGCGGGCGCGAAACGCTGCGTCACGGCCCGATGAAGCCGATGGGCCTGACCAACACCCACAATCCAACCGTCAAGGCCTATGCGGTCGTTCAGCTACGCCAGGACAATGCCCTCGGCACGCTCTACAACATGGTCGGCTTCCAGACGAAGCTGAAATATGGCGCACAGGCGGAAGTCATCCGGATGATCCCGGGCCTTGAGAGCGCCGAGTTCGCCCGTCTCGGCGGTTTGCATCGCAATACCTACATCAATTCGCCAGTGCTGCTCGATTCGTCGCTGACGCTCAAATCGCGGCCGGGTTTGCGATTCGCCGGGCAGATCACCGGCTGCGAAGGCTACGTCGAAAGCGCCAGCATCGGTCTGCTTGCCGGCCGTTTCGCCGCCGCAGAGCGCAAGGGGCAGCCACTTCCACTGCCGCCGCAAACCACGGCGTTCGGCTCTCTGCTCAATCACATCACCGGCGGCCATATCGTTTCGGACGACGAACCCGGCAAACGGTCGTTTCAGCCGATGAACATCAACTTCGGTCTGTTCCCGCTGCTTGAGCCAGGTGCAATCACCAAGCCCGAAGGCGTCAAGCGTTTTCGGGGTAAGGACAAGACGGTGATGAAGAAGCAACTCGTCGCAGCGCGGGCTCTGGAAGACTGCGCGGCCTGGCTGAAGGCCAGTTAGAGCCTCGTACTCGCCGGAACGGCCTTGAGCTCCGTCTGGGGATTGAAGCTGCCGAGCAGCCAGAGGGAGACCTCGGCTGCTATTTCGGGGCTCACAAATTCGTAGATGCCGTCGAGATACGAAAAATCGGTGAAATGGACCTTGAGGCCACGCCCACTCCCGGCATTGCTGACATTGACCTTGCCTGCCTCGATCAAGTGGCAGACGAAATGGGTGCCATGCGCTGCCATGAAGCCGGCCTTGCCGTCGTGAAGGCGGACGAAATAAGCTTTTTCATCCACCGTCGCATGAATGGCCCTGATGGCCTCGTCTGGAAACGCGCGGCCGAAATCCAGGATCGCCAACCCGGCGTCGGGTTCCCGCCTGTCCTTGTCGGCACGCGCCTTCATCCGCATGTAGAAAATACCTGCGAGCAGAATGCAGATGATGACGATCGGCCAACCCATGATGCCGACTCCTTTTCACGCCGTTCATGACAATAACACGAGCGTGACCCTAGAAGACGAACCTTGCGCCAATGTGCCGCCGGTTTCGCAAAACAGCATTTACGAATATAAAAGATGCGGCCTGCGTTTCACCATCTGCCGTTGCGAGTCACCTTCCACATCCACCATTGCCGACGCCACTGCGACGGCACGATCGACTGTTCGAAGAGTTTCGATCCGGCGCGCTCGGCGCGATCGAAAACCGGATCCGCCAACGCCAGCGTGCTGAAGGCATAGCGGTTCATCGGAGAAATCGTGCCCGATGCCGCACGCGCCTTGGCAAGATGGTCGCGGCCGAGACCGGCGAATGCCCGGATCGCCAGACTGACGGCCGCCGCGTCCTCTCCAGACAGAAAGGTATCCCGGTCAAGCCCGGTCGCGGCCAGGAGTTCGGCCGGGAAATAAACCTGCCCGCGCCGGCGATGAAGCGGCAACAGCAGCAGCAGACCGGCAATCGTCTGCGCCACGCCCGCGTGACCGGCGGCAGAGGCCGATTGCTGCGCATGCGCGGGGTCGAGGATCAGACTTGCCAGCTGGATGAGAGCCGAAGCGGTCTCGCCGGCATATCCTTCGAGCGACGATCGGCTCTCCATCGGATCGTCGTAGAGATCGAAGATGCGGGCGTCGATCATGTCCTGAAGCACGGAGACCGGCAGTTCATGGTTTTTGACGCAGGAAAGCAGCGCCTCCGCAAGAGGATTGCCCTCGCCGCTTGTGCCGCTTGGGTCATCAAGCACATCGCGCCACCACTGCAGGCGGATTTCTCCCGGCAGAGGCTCGCGAGCCACGTCGCGAACCCGGGCGATTTCCGCGTGGAAAGCATAGAGCGCCGATAGCGGGCCGCGCTTGTCCTGTGGCGACAACAGGCAGGCCAGATAGCGATCGCGATCGCTGTCGCGCAAGGCAGCCAAACTGAAATCGTAGACCGATTTGCTGGTCGGCATTGAATCTTTGGGAGTGTTCATCGGTCAGACGGCAATGAAGGCCGCAGCTACGGCGCGGGATTCGGCGAGCATGATGTTGTAAGTCCGTATGGCAGCGCCCGTGCTCATCGGGTCGGATGATATGGCGTGTTCCTTGAACTTGGCTTTTAGCGCTGCAGGCAATGGCCGGATATCCTTGCCTGTTCCCACCAGCAGAACCTCGATTTGAGCCGCCCCGTCGAAAACGCGCTGGAAATTTTCCGCCGTCAGCGGATCACCTTCCACCATGTCCCAGCCATAGATACCCGACGGCAGCATCAGCAGCGAACCGCGATGCGACATGTCGGCGAAACGGAAGCCGCCATTGCCATAGCTGTCTATCGGCGCCCGCCCCGGAAAATGGGCTTGCCGGATTTCGATGGGCTTGCGCATGATTTATTGCGCTCCCTTGACCGAGTGCATATCGGCTCCGCCGGTTTTTTCGGCGTCGCTGCCCGGTGCTCCGTGCCTCAGCTTGAAGAGGATGAGAACCGGTCCGGCGACGTAGATGGAGGAGAATGTGCCGACGGCAACACCGAAGAGCATCACGAAAGCAAAAGCCTGGATGGCCTCGCCGCCGAAGATGCAAAGCGCTGCCAGCGCCAGCATGGTCGTCGCCCCGGTCAGCACTGTTCGCGACAGTGTCTGGTTGATCGACGTGTCGATCAGGATCGGCAGCGGCATGCGCGGATAACGCCTCAGGTTTTCGCGTACCCGGTCGTAGACGACCACCGTATCGTTCAGCGAATAGCCGACGATCGTCAAAAGGGCTGCAATGCTGGTGAGATTGAACTCCATGCCGGTGACGACGAAGAGACCGATGGTCAAAAGCACATCGTGCAGAGTGGCAACAATCGCGCCTGCCGCGAACTGCCATTCAAACCGAACCCAGATGTAGATCAGGATCGCCAGAAGCGAGACCAGCACGCCAATGGTCGCCGCGCGTGTGAGATCACCGGAGATCGACGGCCCGACGACCTCGACGCGGCGGAACTCGTAGGCATCCTCAAGCTCACCCCTTATCATGATCACCGATGTCTGCTCGGCATTCTCGCCGCCATCGCGCGAATGCACGCGCACCACGACGTCCTGTGGCGAACCAAAAGGCTTCACCGTGACATCGCCGATGTTGAGTTCATACAGCCGCCCGCGAATATCTTCTATATCGGCATTGCCTTCGCGCGCCTTCAGTTCAAGCACCGAGCCGCCGGAAAAATCGATGCCGAGATTGATACCGAGCGCGCCAAACAAAAGCATGCTGAGCACGGACAGTATTGTCGTCAGCGAGAAGACATAGTTGCGGATCGCCATGAACCGGAACGCGGCGCCGTCGAAGATGCCTGTGCGAATGCCGTCCGGCAGTGCAGTCGGCTGGCGGCGATCGACCCAGATCTCCAGCATTACCCGTGTCAATGTGAACGCAGTGAAGAGCGTGGTGACGATGCCGATAGCGAGCGTCACCGCGAAGCCGCGCACAGAACCCGTTCCGAGGAAAAGCAGGATGATGGCGGCGATCAGCGTCGTGATATTGGCATCGACGATAGCGGCAAAAGCCCGCGAGAAGCCATATTGCATGGCATCGGACAAAGACCGGCCATGCCGCACCTCTTCCCGGATGCGCTCGTAGATCAGCACATTGGAATCAACGGCCATGCCGATCGTCAGCACAATCCCGGCTATGCCCGGCAATGTCAGCGGCAGCCCGGCAGCCGAAAGCACGGCGATGATCATGACAACATTGAGAGCAACGGCAAGGCTCGCGACCGCACCGAAAAGCCCGTAGAAGCCCACCATAAAAAGAACAACGAGGACTGCGCCGACCGCGCCGGCCGTCACGATCGAGTGGATGGAATCTGCGCCGCGCCCGGCGCCGATCGAGCGCTCCTCGACAACCGTCAGCGGCGTCGGCAAAGCCCCGGCTCGCAGCAACAGCGCCAGATCGCCAGCACCTTCCGGGCTCATGTCCGCCACCAGTTGCACAGTACCGTTGGTGATCGCCTTGCGCACAAGAGGCGTTGCAATCACCGCACCGTCAAGGACAATGGCGAGCGTCGTGCCGGCGCTGTCGGCCGTTGCCTGCGCAAATCGGGCCGTGCCCTCGGGTCCCAGCCGCAAGTTCACAACCGGATTGCCTGATTGCGCGTTGATCGCCGACTGAGCGTCGGTGATGTCGCCGTTTGCGATAATCGGCTGCCTGCGGACTAGGTAGCCGATTGGCGGGTCATCAGCCGAATAGAGAACTTCCGAATTGACGGGCGGCTCGCCGTTGACCGCATCCTGAACAGGCATCGACATATCGATACTTCTAAACGACAGCGCACCGGCTTGGCTCAGGATATATTTGACTTGTTCCGGATCGTAGCGGCCCGGTATCTGCACGATGATCCGATCAGCGCCCTGCCTGCGGATTTTCGGTTGCAGGGAACCGAGTTCGGTCAAACGCCGCTGCAACACGGCGATCGTGGCATCAGCGGTCGTCGAAATGCGATGATCGACACCTTCATCGGTTATATCAAGGTTGATCGCGCCATCATTGGAGACATCGAGAGCCACTTCGCTGACCGCGCCCTTCGTCAGGCCGCCTTCCCTCACCGGATCGGTCAACGGCTTCAAAGCCGCGCGAGCAGCATCGACCTTGGCGGGGTCACGAAGACGAAGCTGAATGGCCTGCCCGGTTCCTGACAGGCCGGAATAGAAGATGCCGGCTGCGCGCAATCGGGCGCCGACATCACTGATCACGGTCTCGAGACGGGATTTGATCACATCTTCCCGCTCGATCTTCAGCGTGATCTGGGATCCGCCCTGAAGATCGAGGCCAAGCATCAGCTGCTTTTGGGGAACCCAATCCGGTAAGCCATCCAGCGCGGTGTTCGAAACCGCATTCGGCAGCGCCACCACGATGCTGAGAAGCACGACGAGCCAGACGATGATGGTTTTCCAGCGGGAAAAATACGGCATGAAGCTCTCGAAGATGTGTCGTTACAAGGCGGCCAGGCTTATCCGGCCTCCCTGCGAGCTTACTCCTTGACGGGTTCGCCCTTCACGCGGACTTCGGATACACCACTGCGTACCACACGAATCTTCACGCCGTCAGCAATTTCGACTTCGAGTTCGTTGTCATCGATGACCTTGGTCACCTTGCCGAGGATGCCGCCACCGGTGACGACCTGATCGCCGCGGCGGATGTTCTTAAGCAGTTCCTCGCGGCGCTTCATGTTGGCGCGCTGCGGACGGATGATCAGAAAGTACATCACGACGAAGATTAGCAGGAACGGCAGGATCGACATGAGAATATCGGCGCTGCCACCGCCTGCGCCCGGTGCCGTCTGGGCGAATGCCTCGGTAATGAACATCAATCACTCCTTGAATGCAGTTTGGCGGACAGATTGCCCGCGTTTCGGATCGCCGGAATATAAGTAAGGCAGAAGTGAATGCAACAACTGGCCCACCGGCTTCTGCCTTGAGCCTCATACATGAAATCAGCCGCAGGAGAAGCTCTTTCTGATGGATTTCGCGCCTTTTACCGTTAGTGCAGCCGTGCTACCGGACAGTTCGGCTCAACGACGAAAAACTATCACCACCTTTCGGGATGCTCTCGATGCAAGATACGAAAATCGACCTTCTGATCGCCGAAATGCGCAAGCTGTCTGAAGCCATCGAGCGGATCGCGGGGCCGGCACCCGCCGTCAACAATTGGAATGCCACGGAATGCTTCGTCTGGGCTCCCCAGCGCCTGCATCTCCAGCCGGTCACGAAGCCAAACCGCGTCGAACTCAAGCTGATCCGCAGCGTCGATCACGTGCGTGATATCCTGTTCGACAACACCATGAGATTTGCGCAGGGGTTTCCGGCAAACAACGTGCTCCTCTGGGGCGCACGCGGCATGGGAAAGTCCTCGCTGGTCAAGGCGGTTCACGCCAGCGTCGCAGAAGACGCGGGCATTCGCCTCAAACTGGTCGAGGTGCATCGCGAGGATATCGCGACGCTCCCGACCCTCATGGAAATCCTCAAAACCGCGCCGGTACCGGTCATCGTCTTCTGCGACGACCTTTCCTTCGATCATGACGATACGTCCTACAAGTCGCTGAAGGCGGTACTCGACGGCGGCATAGAGGGACGGCCCGCGAACGTGCTGCTCTATGCGACATCCAATCGGCGGCACCTGCTGCCGCGCCACATGATGGAAAACGAGCAATCAACGGCAATCAATCCATCCGAGGCGGTCGAGGAGAAGGTCTCGCTGTCGGATCGTTTCGGACTTTGGCTCGGATTCTACAAATGCAGCCAGGATGACTATCTGGCGATGATCGACAGCTATGCCGCCCATTTCGGGCTGGAAGCCGATCCAGAGCAGCTCCACGCAGATGCTCTGGAATGGAGTACGACGCGTGGCGCGCGCTCCGGCCGGGTCGCCTGGCAGTTCATCCAGGATCTTGCCGGCCGCTCGCAGAAGAAAATCGATCTGGACTGAACGCAAAAGAAAAGCCCCGTTTCGGGGCTTTTCCTTTAGACGGTCTCGGGGAGCAAGGCCCGGCTATTCCAGGAACGTGGCCGGATTGACGGCGCTGGCATTCTTGCGAACCTCGAAGTGCACCTGCGGCTGCGTTGCCGTGCCACTCATGCCGGATGCTGCAAGCGTCTGGCCGCGCTGAATCTTCTGGCCACGCTGGACCTTCAGCTCCGAAGCGTTGCCGTAGACGGTGACTGTGCCGTCGTCATGGCGCACCAGGACGGCGTTGCCGAGTTCCTTGAGGCTGCTGCCGGAGTAAATGACCACACCGTTCTCGGCCGCCTTGATCGGGGTGCCTTCCGGTACCGAGATGTTGATGCCGTCGTTGCGATTGCCTTCAACATTGGCACCGTATCCGGCAATGACCGCACCGCGAACCGGCCAGCGATACTTGCTGATACCCGTTGCCTTCGGCGACGGCTCCGACGTGTCTTCCTTGGACGCGACTTCGGTGACCGACTGCTTGGCAACCGGCGGCGTATATTCCGCAGGCTTTGCCGTGTCGGCCTTGGCGACTTTGACGTCAGCCTTCTTGTCTGGAACCGAGGCTGTTACGACCTGATCTGGAGCAGAGGCGCTGGCGCCCGGCAGCTTCAGGGTCTGGCCGACACGAATTGCCGCCGTGGTCAAGCCATTGGCCTTGCGCAGTGCATCGACCGACACCCCGTTTGCCTTGGCAATCCTGTTCAGCGAATCGCCGGGCTTCACGGTGTAGGCTCCACCCTGACCAGCGCCATCGCCGGAAACCGGTTGTTTACCGGCCGCCACATCCGTGCGCTTGACGCCTTTTTCGCGCGACTGCGATTGGCCGGGCAGGATCGCCATCTCGCGATTGTCGGGCTGAAGCGGAATGTTCTTCTGCTTGTCGACATCGAGGCTTGCAGCAGCATCGGACGCCGATGCCTTGGCCGCGCTGCCGGCAACGCCGTAGGTCGGAATAAGGATGCGCTGGCCCGGCTCCGCGTCAGACGACGACTTGAGGCCATTGGCTTTCAGAATCTCGTTTTCCGGGACGCCGAACCGCTTAGCAAGCGTCGCAACGGTGTCGCCCTGGCGCAGAAGAACCGCAGGTGCATTGGCCGTCGACCAGCCGCCCTTCGCTGTTGTTCCGGTAGCAATCGGGTCAGCCTTGATCTTCTGCGGAGCCTTGGCCGTCTCGCGCACCGCGGGGAAAGGCTGTGCGAGCGACGTGTCGCGCGACTTCGAAGCAGGATCGGCAAGTGCCACGCGCTGGACATTGATGGGAGTTGAGGCTTCGCGAGCGCGGGAGACCGGGGTTGTCGCCGTATTCACCGGATCCGGGAATGGCTGGCTGACAGCCTGCTCGCGACTGTCGGGCATCATCACCGGCGTAGTACCTAGGCCGCCACCCTGAATATCGTTGCGCGGAATAGGGACATTGTTGCTGGCGATGGAGTTTGTCGTCAGGTTGTCAGACTTGGAGAAAAGACCTCCAAAGCGCGAAGCATCCGAGCTACAGCCGGTAGCAACACTTGCTAGCAACACCGCCGCAAGCAGGCGAACGACGGACTTTCCCACACTCGACGAAACTCTAATACGCATGACGCTTTACCCACTTGGAACACAACTCGGTGTAGGATGATTAAAACGCATTAGAGTTACCGCGCGGTTAAAACCGCTATCGGCACGCATGTTTTTTGATGAATTGATAACCATGATCGGCCGCCGGAGCCGACGTTCTTGGCAATTGGCCTGGCCGGGTGTGCCAAAGGGCTGCACCAGCCGAATGCGGACTCTCGACATCAGCGGTCACGCTAAGCCCAAGCCGCCATCGGCGGAGGTCAATCAGAAAGCCGGAAGTTTGCGGTTTTTGCACGGTGATCGGAACCGGGAGGCGAAACCTTAGAAGCTTTCCTGATAGAACTTCTCGATCTCCGAGAGAGTGCCGCGTGTCTGCGACACATCCTCGTAGCTGATCGTGCCGGTATCCCAGCCAAACATATCGCCGGTGATCATGCCGCTGGCATCCTGCGTCGCAGTCAGGTCCGATTGCGCCTTGTCCGTGTCCAGCAGCACACTGACAAGCGTCTGGAACGTCGAGCCGCCGTCATCGATGCCGCTTTCGTCGCTGTATGCCACCGAGCGCGAGCCGGTGATGGCTGCGTCCCGTGTGCCGAAATAGCGGAGACTGTTCTGGTCCTCGGGGCGCAGGTTGTCGTAATATTCGATGAAGGCGCGGTAGTAGGCCTTGTGGTCGCCGGTCTCGCTGTATTTGCCGAAGGCCTGGTATTCGCGGGCGGCGAGCTGCGGCGACAGCTTGTTGCTCCACTCGTCCTTGGTCAGTGGCGGATATTTTTCCTGGACGCGCTTGGTTCGGCCGAGAAAAAGAAGCGCCTCCGCCGAGAGCGAAACGCGTGAAGATGGATCATAGCCGCCGGTCAGCGATACGGTCGCACTTCCGTCTTCCCGATTGCCCGACGTTCCCTGCGCTGCAGCGCGGCCGGCAAGGTTGTTGAGGCCGTCTCCGGAGGCCGCCGAGGTCAATCTGTTCGCGATCTGCATCCGCTGCTCCTGCGTTTCGACGCCTGGAATAGAACTGCCAAACCGCACTTCAAGTCAGAAATCCACTCATATATATGACTTTTGTGCGCAGATTTCGGTTAAGCCTCGGAGCTTGCGCGAGGCTGACCAGCATTAACGGAAAATTAACTCTCTGTTTTCGCTATGCTAAATTGCTTATCAAGCAAGAGGCCATAGCCTCGTCATGCTGCAATGCAGCAACAAATCATGGAATCAATGTTCCATTGCGGCGGTCTCACGGGGCTGCGACCGAAAAAACTCGGGGCACCAGACCGTGGAATGTCCAGAAGATGTCAGAGAAACGATGCAACCTGCGGCACGATCGGCAGATACGGCGCCTCGAACAGGTCCTCCCGGTCGAACCGGCTGCCTGTCCGCGTCAGCCGGACGATCCGGCATTCGGTTTCGCTCATCATGATCGGCACGATAAGAATGCCGCCCGAGACGAGATGGTCGGAAAAAACCCGCGGCAGGCTGGAGAAGGCGGCGGTGACCAGAATGCGGTCGAAGGTTCCCTCACCCGCCGGGCCGATGCTGCCGTCCGCCTGGCGGACAATCACATTACGAATGCCGGCCTTTTCGAGGCTTCGCTGCGCACCTGTGACGAGGGTCTTGTAGCGCTCGATCGTTAGCACGCGCTCGGCGATCCGCCCCATGACGCCGGCGGTGAACCCACTGCCGGTTCCCACTTCGAGGACGCGTTGCCCCGGTTTGACGTTGAGGCTGTGGAGCAGCCGCACGGCGAAATCGAAGCCTTCCATGAACGCACCGCAATCAAGCGGAACGACCCGGGAGGAATAGGCGCTATCCTGATATTGTGGCGGTGCAAAAATCGTCCGCGGCGTCTGCTCGACAGCGTTGAGCAGTTCCTTGTTGGAGATACCCTCGGCACGCAGGCGCAGCACCAGAGCGGCAAAACCCTCCTGCTCGATCACGCGCGGGCTCAATCGGCCGCTCCGTCGAGCAGAGCACGCGCGACACGATCCTGCACGGCATAGTCCGTCAGGTCGAGTTTCAGCGGCGTCACGGAAATCTTGTGCTCGCGAATCGCGTGGATATCGGTCCCTGCCCGGAAATCGCCGAACCGCTCGCCAAAGCGAAGCCAGAAATAAGGGTGGCCGCGCCCGTCGGAGCGTTCATCGATTGTCAGGCCGAAATCAAGCTTGCCCTGGCAGGTGACTTCGATACCGGCGACGGCATCCGCCGAACAGTTCGGAAAATTCAGATTGAGGAACGTGCCGTCCGGCAGATCGAGCCGCATCAGCTTCTTCAGAAGCTTTGGCGCATGTGTTTCAACCACATCCCAGGGAACGATCCCGCCATCCGTATGACGATAGGCCTGGCTGAGAGCAAAGGAACGGATGCCCTGCAGCGTCCCCTCGATCGCGCCGGCGATCGTTCCGGAATAGGTGACGTCATCGGCCATGTTGGCGCCGACATTGACGCCGGAGAGAATGAGGTCCGGCTTGAAATCGAGGACCTTTCGCACCGCCATGATGACGCAATCGGTCGGCGTGCCGCGCAGGGCAAAGTGCCGTTCCGAAATCTGCCGCAGACGCAGTGGTTCCGACAAGGTCAACGAGTGCGCAAGGCCGCTCTGATCTGTTTCCGGCGCCACGACCCAGACATCGTCGGAGATCGTCCGGGCAATCCGTTCGAGAACAGCAAGGCCCTCGGCATGGATGCCATCATCATTGGTCAGCAGAATTCGCATCTCTACCCCTGCCGCAGGACGCGGCTCAACCGGCCTTTTCGATCTTGGTGAGGCCGCCCATGTAAGGCAACAATACGGTCGGGATGGTTACCGATCCGTCTTCATTCAGATAGTTTTCAATGACGGCGATCAGGGCGCGGCCGACCGCGGTACCCGAGCCGTTCAGCGTATGAACGAACTTCAGGGTCTTGTCGTCCTTCACCCGGTAACGCGCATTCATCCGCCGCGCCTGGAAATCACCGCAGACCGAGCAAGACGAGATTTCGCGATAGGCATCCTGTCCCGGCAGCCAGACTTCGAGGTCGTAGGTCTTGCGGGCACCGAAACCCATGTCGCCGGTGCAGAGCGTCATCACCCTATAGTGCAGACCGAGGCGTTTCAGAACTTCTTCGGCACAGGCCGTCATGCGCTCATGTTCGTCGATCGAGCTTTCGGCATCCGTGATCGACACCAGTTCGACCTTGTTGAACTGATGCTGGCGCAGCATGCCGCGCGTATCGCGGCCGGCAGAGCCTGCCTCAGAGCGGAAGCAGGGCGTCAGCGCCGTGAAACGCAGCGGCAACACGTCGGCTTCAAGAATCTGCTCGCGCACCATGTTCGTCAGCGGCACCTCCGCCGTCGGGATCAGCCAGCGGCCGTCCGTGGTCTTGAAAAGATCCTCGGAGAATTTCGGCAACTGCCCCGTACCGTACATCGCTTCGTCGCGCGTCATCAGCGGCGGCTGAACTTCGAGATAGCCGTGCTCGGTCGTATGCAAATCGAGCATGAACTGGCCAAGCGCCCGTTCAAGCCTTGCCAGCTGGCCCTTGACGATCGTGAAACGCGAACCGGCGATCTTGGCAGCCCCTTCGAAATCCAGCCAGCCGAGTTCTTCGCCGATTTCGAAATGCTCCTTCGGCTTGTGGTTCCAGCCCGGTTTCTGGCCATCGCTGTGCTTGACCACGTTGCCGTGTTCGTCGCTACCAACAGGCACGTCGTCGAGCGGAATATTGGGAATGCTCGACAGCGCATCGATCAGCGCTGCATCCGTTTGACGGTTTTCCTCTTCGAGTGCCGGCATCGTGGTCTTGAGTTCGGCCACTTCCGCCTTCAGCTTTTCGGCGAGTTCTTCGTTCTTCTGCGCCATCGCCGCGCCGATCTCCTTGGAGGCGGCGTTGCGGCGAGACTGCATATCCTGCAGCGATTGGACGAGGGAACGGCGTTTTTCATCGAGCGCGATCAGTGCAGCCGACAGGGGCTCGGCACCGCGCTTGGCAAGTGCGGCATCCAGGGCTTCGGCGTTGTCCCTAATCCATTTGATATCAAGCATGGTCGTTCAGGTCCTGATCGGTCTTGGTAAAAACTGAAAACCCGAACACGCCGCGCTGACACGAAAACCGTATCAGCCGACGTTTTCTTCCGTCTCGGCAACCGCGCGCGCAGCCGCGTCGCGTGCCCGTTGCCGCTCGACGAGTCGGGCCGTATAGATGGAAACCTCGTAGAGAAGGATCGCCGGGAGGGCAAGGCCGATCTGGGAGACCGGATCCGGCGGCGTCAGGATTGCCGCAGCGATAAAGGCGATGACGATCGCGTACTTGCGCTTTTCCTTGAGGCCCTGTGCTGTAACGAAGCCGACACGCGCCAGAAGCGTCGTAATCACCGGCAACTGGAAAACGAGGCCGAACGCGAAGATCAGCGACATGATCAGGCTCAGATATTCCGAGACCTTCGGCAGCAACTGGATCGACACCTGCCCCTCGCCGCCATCCTGCTGCATCGACAGGAAGAACCACATGACCATCGGCGTGAAGAAGAAATAGACCAGGCAGCCGCCCATGATGAAGAGTATGGGGGATGCGATCAGAAACGGCAGGAAGGCCGCCCGCTCATTCTTGTAGAGACCGGGAGCTACGAACTTGTAGACCTGCGCCGCAATCATCGGGAACGCGATGACTAGTGCGCTGAACATCGCCACCTTCACCTGCGTGAAAAAAAACTCCTGCGGCGCGGTGTAGATGAGTTCCACCGCCTTGTGGCTCAGCCCCGCCCATTCGACAGCCCATTTGAATGGTTGCACGAGAACATTGAAGATTCCCTTGGCGAAATAAAAGCAGACGATGAATGCGATGAAGAACGCGCCGACGGCCCACATCAGGCGAGCGCGCAATTCAATCAGATGTGCCATCAGCGGCTGGGGCTTGTCGTCGATATCGCCGCTCATGCGTCACCCTTTTTCTTGGTCGCCTTGGCGGCGGCCTTGCGGACGTCCGGCTTTGCAGTGCCGGAGGCCGCAGCCTTTGACTTTTTCGCCGGCGTTTTCACCGGTGCCGAAACGGTGGCTTCTGCCACAACCGTCTTCGGCTTCGAAGCACGCTTGGCCTTCGGCTTCTCGGCTTCGGCAGCACGGTCCATTTGCTTTGCAGCGGACGCGATCGCGGCGGTGGCGACCGGATCGGCTTTCGGCTGCTCCTGCGGAACAACGGCCGCAGCCGATACCTCGGCAGGATTCTGTACTGCCGTCTCGTTGGGCTTCGTATCGACCGTCGTCGCCTTCTGCAGATCGGCCTTGATGTCGTTACCCATCTGGCGAAGCGGGTTCATCGCCTCACGAATGGTGTGCGCCGGATTAAGCTTCTGCGCGTCGGCGAGGGTCTTTCGCACATCATCAAGGTCGGCTTCCTTGAGTGCCTCATCAAACTGCTGGCGAAAATCGTTCGCCATGCCGCGCATCTTTGTCATCATCTTGCCAAACGTCCGCAACATCGGCGGCAGGTCCTTCGGGCCTACCACGATGATCAGAACGATGGCGATAACGACGAGCTCGGTCCAGCCGACATCAAGCATTCTCAAGGACTCCAAGAAACCGAAGGCGACAGGGCCTGTCCCTGGAGATCAGGCCCTGAACAGAACGCATGATCAGCGGACTTCGTCGGATTTGTGTTCGACCGTCTTGCCGTCGACGCCCTTGTCGGCCGTCGTCGTGTCGTCTTCGGTCATGCCCTTCTTGAAGCTCTTGATGCCCTTGGCAACGTCGCCCATCAGTTCCGGAATCTTGCCGCGACCAAACAACAGCAGCACCACGACCAGAACGATCAGCCAATGCCAGATACTAAAGGAACCCATATCCTTACTCCCTTGAAGCCTGTAACCCCGATTTAAGATGTTCGACCATCTTTTTCAAACAGCAATCTATTTCGCTCGTTAGCGGAAAGGTGCTCATCGTGCAATCCTTACACCGAGACATGGACCGGGATACAGCCAACAGTATGAATATCTGGATTTTCCCGCGCATTCTCGCTGGAAATTCACGCAGACGTGACCAATGCGCGCAGTGATCAGATTTCGAGCAACCGTAAGGTAGTCACTGCAAGGGCAATGCCTATTCCGCGTCGCCGCCGGTCGGCGTCAGCAGGCCGAGTTCTTCGAGATCAAGCTGCGTGATCGGATCCTCGTCCTCGCCAAAACCATCATCACCGAGAGGAACTGGAATCTGGAAATTGGCCGGAATACGGCCGGACAGCAGCCCTGCCCCCTTCAATTCCTCGAGACCTGGCAGATCGCGCAATTCCTCAAGGCCGAAATGATCGAGGAAATCCCGCGTGGTGCCGAATGTGACCGGCCGACCCGGCGTCCGGCGGCGGCCGCGAAACCTGATCCAGCCAGCCTCCATCAGAACGTCCAGTGTGCCCTTGGAGGTCTGCACGCCGCGAATGTCTTCGATTTCCGCCCGCGTCACCGGTTGATGATAGGCGATGATGGCCAACACTTCGAGCGCTGCCCGCGACAGCTTGCGCACCTCGTTCTCATCCGTCTGAACAACGAAGGAGAGATCGGCCGCGGTGCGGAAGGCCCAATGATCGGCGACCTGCAACAGGTTTACGCCACGCTCGGCATAGATGGATTTCAGCCGCATCATGATGCGCGCGACATCTGCGCCCTTTGGCAGGCGCGAAGCGATATAACCTTCCGACACTGGCTGGGCCGACGCAAAGACGAGCGCTTCGGCAATGCGCTCGGCTTCCAATTCGATCCTTGGGTCGAGGGTTGTTTCCGCTGCGCCTGCCTCATCCTGCTCCTCGATCACGCCTGGCAGACGCTCTTGCGGATCAATCACGCCCCGCCTCCATATCCGCCAGTGCTTCTGCCGTCAGCTTGTTCGGTCCCTGGCGCACGTAGATCGGCGAGAACGCACCGTCCTGACGAATTTCGAGACGACCTTCCCGCACCATTTCGAGCGATGCGGCAAAGGAGCTGGCAATGGCCGTTGCACGCTCCTTCGGGCTTGTCATGTAGCGCAGCAGGAAATGATCGAGTGCCGTCCAGTCGACCATCTCGCCGATCAGCCTAGCAAGGATCAGGCGCGCATCGGCCAGCGACCAGACCTGCCGCTTCTCGATGGTCACCTGCATGACCGCTTCGCGCTGGCGCAACGAAGCATAGGCATTGAGCAGATCGTAAAGCGAAGCCTCGAACGCCGATTTCTTTTCCACCGGGATATGTTCGGGCGCACCGCGCGCAAAAACATCGCGGCCAAGACGGTTGCGGTTGATCAGCCGGGTTGCAGCCTCGCGCATGGCTTCCAGCCGCTTCAGGCGGAAGGCCAGAGCCGAAGCCATTTCCTCGCCCGATGGCCCCTCGTCCTTTGCCTGTTGCGGAATAAGCAGCCGTGACTTGAGGAAAGCGAGCCAGGCCGCCATCACCAGATAATCGGCTGCAAGCTCCAGCCGGATGCTGCGGGCGCGCTCGATGAAGGAGATATATTGTTCAGCAAGCGCAAGTACGGAAATGCGAGAGAGATCAACCCGCTGGTTGCGGGCGAGATGCAGCAGAAGATCGAGCGGGCCTTCGAAGCCGGCGATATCAACGACAAGCTCTTCCTCATGCAGGCCGCGATCGGAGGGGGCATCCTGCCACAGCGGGTCCATCGGCGCCCTTGTCGCCGGTTTCTTCTGCATGTCGCCGGCGTTGTTCACGATTGCCCTGCCCTTGAATCAGCTCTGTATCCTATGCGATGGCCAGCATACCGTTGAACTCCTCGCGCAACGCTGCCTCGTCTGAAGCGTCGGGCTTGGCAAAGCCAGCCTCCACCGCTTTCACACGGCGTAGCGTATCACCGGATATGACCGGTACGACACGTGCCACCTGATGCATTTCATCCATGATGCCATGGCAATGCAACACCAGATCGAGCCCGGCAGCGACAATACCGCGTGCCCGTGCCTCGATATCGCCCGCCAGCGCATTCATCGAGACATCGTCCGACATCAGCAATCCATCGAAGCCGATATGGCCGCGGATGACATCGCGCACGACCTTGGCAGAAGTGGTCGCAGGATTTTCGGGATCAATGGCCGTGAAGACAATGTGCGCCGACATGCCCATCAACTCGTTCTTCATGGCAACGAACGGCAGGAAATCGCTTTTGGCCAGTTCGTCGAAGGAGACGTCTACTACGGGCAGCTTGTGGTGGGAATCGACGAAGGCCCGGCCATGGCCCGGCATATGCTTCATCACCGGCAGCATGCCGCCTGCCTTCAGGCCAGCCGCCGCGGCAGCACCGATTTCAGCCACGGCGTGGGGATCGTAGCCATAGGCGCGATTGCCGATCACGTCGCTGCTGCCCTCGATCGGCACATCCAGAACCGGCAGGCAATCGATCGTGATACCGAAGCGCATCAGGTCGAACGCATGCAGCCGTGATATCAGCCATGCCGCGCGCAGCCCCTGTTCGCGGTCCCGGCGATAGATTTCGCCGATCGCGGCGCCATTCGGATATTGCGCGACGATCGGTGGACGGATGCGCTGGACGCGGCCCCCTTCTTGGTCAATCAGCACCGGCGCATCGGGATTGCCGATGCTGTCGCGCAGCGACGCAGTCAAGTCGGCAATCTGATCAGGTTCGCCGATATTGCGTCCGAACAGAATGAAGCCCCATGGCCGCTCGCCGGCAAAGAAGGCTTTTTCGTCGGGGGTGAGGGTCAGGCCCTTGCAGCCTGAAATGAATGCTTTTGATTCGGTCATATCGAAATAATAGTCGTTGCCGTGCGCAAGGCGAATGCCAGTTTACCGCCCCATCCAATCATTCACAGCTATTGCCGGCCAGGCCTGCCTCAGAACGCGAAAAAGGCGCGACTGTTACGCCGCGCCCTTTGGTCTGTCCATTCGTCCGAATCGACTACTTCGTCACGAGGCAGCTGCCGCCAGCACTCTTGTATTGCGAGCACAGGGTATTGGCGGCTTCGCGTGTACCGGCCGGAATACGAACTCGGAAGTAGGTGCCCTTGCCGGCGATCTCCGCCTTCTTGATATCGACTCCCTTGCCGCCGATGACGCTGCCGAATTTTCCGGACAGGGTCTTGTAGGACTTCTGGGCTTCGGCCTCGGACGGCAGGGACGCGATCTGGATCACGTAGGTGCCGGGCGCGATCGAGGCTGTCTCGACAGGCTTGGCTTCGTTAACTGGCTGAGCTTCTGCAACCGGCTTGGCCGCAACCTGATCAGTCTTGAAAGTATCGACAACCTTTGCAGGCTCTTCGACAGGACGCGTCTGCGGCACCGGACTATTGTCGGCAACCGCCGTTGTCTTGACGGAGCGAACCGGTGCGGTTTCTTCGACTGTCGCATCGGCGGCTTCGGCAAGCGCGCTTTTCTGCCCCTGTTCGGCAAGCTGCTCGACGACAGGCAGAGATTTCGGCGTCGAAGCGGTCTCCGTCTGCGGGGTCACCGAAGTCGTCTTGACCACATTGACCTGCGGATCGCCCTTGTTTGCCGCGGTATCCGCCGAGGCTACCTTCGTCTCGGGCTCTGCAGCAGGTTCCTCGCGGGCAACCAGCGTACCATCCGGCTTGACGATCATCGTGCGGACCTTGCGTGGCGATACGGCCGGCGACTGCTCGCCATCGGCAGTGGTATTTTCCGCCGTCTGCCCATCGGGCAACAACCGGTCGCTGCCATCGTCATCGACCGGCGTCACGCCCGGAAGTTCGTCACCGGCGCCTTCGAGCGGCAGGTTTTCCGGCGTGAGGGTCCGCTGAACGACATCGACCGGTTCTTCTGTGGAAGAGACGAGGGTGCCCTGCTCCGGCGTCGTATCCTGCGCACCGGCAACGCGGTCGTAGACCGCCTTGTCCTGGTTCGGAACGGTCTTGCCGCCCTTCTCCACCGGCACCATCTTCACCGGCGACTTGTCCGCCAGGATGATTTTCGGCTCTCCACCGGAGAGCGCCGAACCGCTGCCGCCCATAAAGGCATAGACGCCGACGCCACCGAAAATCGCCAGACCGGCGACGGTCGCGGCGAGCAACATCAGGCGACGCTTGCCGGAACCGCTCCGTTCGTCGTCATAGTCATTGTTCGCCGCGTAGCCGGAACCAACCGCCAGGCGATCCGAGGACGGGTCGGCGTCCTGTCGCTGGCTCAGCGACAGCCGGAAATCCTCTTCCATGGCCTTTTCGAATTCATCGAAATCATCTTCGACGCGGGCACCGGAAGATTGAGTCGGCGAAACGGACTGGGGCGCGGAACCGAAGCTATGCTCATCATCGGCACCTCGGGCGGCGTGCGCGTTTCGGCTCGGCGTTCCGAAAAGTTGCGCCATTTCAGCGTCGATATCGAGATCGTAATCCGGCTGATGAACGGCGGGACGCTCCTGCTCGACAACAGGCAATTGCGGTACATTGAGATCAGCGATCGTCGTCAGGCTTTCTTCCGTCTCAGCGATCATGGACGGATCGAAAGGCAGCACGCTTTCCGGTTCTTCGCTGATATGCTCCTCGATCTCCGGAATGTCGATTGCGGGCGCCGCTGAGGAGACAACCGGCTCGACGGCAACAGGCTTGACCGGTGCAAAGGCCGTTTCCTGCGCCGCGACCTCGAATTCCGACGGATCGATATCCAGATCGATGCCGGAAAGATCCAGCTCGAATGTATCGAGATCAAAATCCGGCTCTTCATCGGCAGCAGGTTTCAACGCAGCAGCGGCTTCGATCACCACCGGCTCCACGGGTGTTTCGGCAGGCTGATAGGCGGTTTCGGTGACAGCTACCGGGACGGGTGCAGGCACGACAGCCGCCGGAAGCGGTGTCGCGAACGCCTTCTGCGACAGCACGCCGCCGGTCGAGGCAACAGGCGTCGCACGGCTGAAGGTCGGCGTGAAGGGATAGTTGACCTTGCGCGCAACGTCCGGCGCCAATACTGCCTTCACGGCAGCCTTGGCTGGAACAGGAAACCGCTCGATATCAACCAGCAGGGCGTCGATGCCGTGCGGATCCGTCGGCGAAATGACCACGTCGCCCGACAAAGGCGTGGGCAATACCGACGTCGGTTCAGGCTGCCATTCCGGCAGATCGTCCTGCGCCTGAACTTCAGGCTCGGAAACGACGGCAGCCGGTTGTTCGATCTCGGAATGGAAATCGGCGGCAGGCTCGAGTGCTGCGGGCTCTACGAACGCAGGCGAAGTGACGGCCGCCGCGGGGCTTTCCTCGAACGCCGCAAAATCCAGATCAGGCTCAAAGCGTGGCGCGGGAATCGACTGCGTGTCGACTTCACGTTTCACGACCGGCGTTTCATCATAGCCGATGGACAACTCAAGCTCGCGCTCGAGGTCCGCACCGTCGAAGGCCGGCTCGCTCCACTGATCGACAGCCCAGCCGTTGTCGATTTCCGGCGTGGCAGCCTGCGGCTCCTGAGACCAGGATTGAGCCCCCGCCTCGTATTGACCGCCAGTGACAAAAGTATCGGCTTCCGTGAAAACAGGCTCTTCCACAGCAAGCGGTTCGATCTCAAACGCAGATGTGGAAGCATCAACCGCAGGCTCGAATACAGGTTCTTCAGCCTGGTATCCGGCCACTGCCGGCTCGACGGAATCCACAGGAGTAAAGTCGTATTCTTCCTCAAGCGGCGCAAAGGAAACCGGCTCTTCGACAGGCGCCGGCTCCGAAACATTTACCGGCGGAGCAACCTGTGGCGAATCGTAGACGTCGAATTCGCGCAGCAACTCGTCTTCCAGATCGAGCGCGGGCGCATCCATCACCGGTTCCCGACGAACCATTTCGCGATGCTTTTCGAGTTCCTGCAACTGCTGGACCGCGGGACGATTGTCATAGCCGACAATACGGGCGAGTTCGGCCAATGGATCATCATCCGCCAAAACGTCGAATTCCGCAGTCCCGCTTCGTGCCAATTGTTTGTCTGCCATACGCTCCACTCACAACTTACTAGCCAGTCATTGCCAGTGCATTGTGGGGAAATGGTGACAATACTATCGCATCTCATCCGGTGCAGCGGTACCTGTTATAGACAGGCCCGACTTCAATACCGAGGCGACAGCACGCACCAGCCCTAGTCTGGCAATCGTCAATTCTCTATTTTTATCGTTAACAAAACGTAATTCATGAGCATCTTTACCTTTATTCCAGTGCGCATGAAAGGCGCTGGCAAGATCATAGAGGTAAAACGCGATCCTGTGAGGCTCCTGGGACAGTGCTGCAGCCTCTATGACTCGCGGATATTCTGCAAGCTTGGCGACTAGCTGCAGTTCGTTCGAATCAGAGATGTTGCCGGCAATGGCACCAGCGAGATCGATCGTCGCGAAATCAACGTCCGGAAACGCTTCGGCCGCCTGCCGGAAGACCGACATGCAACGCGCATGGGCATACTGCACGTAGAAGACCGGGTTATCCTTCGACTGTTCTGTCACCTTGGCGAAATCGAAGTCGAGAGGTTCCGAACTCTTGCGATAGATCATCATGAACCGCACGGAATCCCGGCCGACTTCTTCGACGACGTCCCGCAGCGTGACGAAATCGCCTGACCGCTTCGACATCTTCACCGGTTCACCGTCGCGATAGAGCTTCACGAGCTGGCAGAGAAGCACGGTGAGCTTCGACGAGCCGCCGGAGACGGCGCGCGCCACGGCCTCGAGCCGCTTGACGTAGCCGCCATGGTCGGCGCCAAGGACATAGATCATCTCGTTGAAGCCGCGGTCGAACTTGTCCTTGAAATAGGCAACGTCGGCAGCGAAGTAAGTATAGGAACCGTCCGACTTGATCAGCGGCCGGTCGATGTCGTCGCCGACTTCAGTCGAGCGGAACAGGGTCTGCTCGCGATCTTCCCAGTCTTCCGGCAACTGCCCCTTGGGCGGCGGCAACGCACCCTTGTAGACATGGCCCTTGAAGGTCAGATCGTTGATGGCGTTGCGGATGCGCGTTGCGCCATCCGCATGCAGCGTGCGCTCGGAGAAGAAGACGTCGTGATGGACGTTGAGGGCGGCCAGATCCTCGCGGATCATCACCATCATCGCGTCGATCGTCCGGTCCTTGACCAGCGGCATCCATTTGTCTTCCGGCATGATCCGAAGGCTGGTGCCGAATTCATCGGCCAGCGCCTGCCCGACCGGCACGAGATAGTCTCCCGGATAGAGACCTGACGGGATTTCACCGATCTTTTCGCCGAGCGCCTCGCGGTACCGCAGGAAGGCTGAGCGGGCGAGCGTATCAATCTGCGAGCCGGCATCGTTGATGTAGTATTCCTTGGTCACCTCATAGCCGGCAAACTCCAGCAGATTGGCCAACGTGTCGCCGACGACGGCGCCGCGGCAATGACCGACATGCATCGGGCCGGTCGGATTGGCCGAGACGTATTCGACATTGACCTTGCGGCCAGCACCGACAGCACTCTTGCCGTATTCCGTGCCTTCGGCGACCATGACAGTCAGCAGTTTCTGCCAGTAGGCTATCGAAAGCTTGACGTTGATGAAGCCTGGCCCAGCCACGGAGACCCCGGCCACTTCCGGATCTTCCTTCAACTTGGCAACGATCTGATCGGCCAGCGCGCGCGGATTGGTACCAAGCGGCTTTGCCAGCACCATCGCAGCATTGGTTGCAACGTCGCCGTGGCTCGCATCCCGGGGTGATTCAACGCTGATCCTGCTGAAATCAAGATCGGATCGATTTTCACGCACGATATCAAGCGTTTCCAGGACGTTTTTAATTCTTGATCCGAAGTCAGTGAAAAGATTCATGGCACCCATCCGCTCTGCTCCGCCAGAAGGCGCGCGAGACCGCGTTAATATCGTTCAGATCGACGACAGCCCGATATGTTCACCACTGCCGTCGACCGGCGCGGTGACTACCGCAATTCAGGTGTATGGTCAAACAAGCGCCTGTGCACGGCGATCGCATAAGTGTCGGTCATCCCGGCCAAATAGTCGCCGACATGGCGCGCCTTGGCCGGTTCGGCCATGCCCGCGATCTGGTCGATCCAGTAGTGTTTTTGCATTTCGCGCGGATCGGCCATGAAGGCCTTGTAGAGATCGGCGACGATCGCGGCGGCATTTGCACGAACGCGCATCACGTCGGGATGGCGATAGATCCGCGTCATCAGCATCTTCTTGATCTGCTGGTCGGTTTCGAACATGGCGCCTGAGAAGGTGGCGATCACCCTGCCGGCTTTGCGCACATCCGCTGCATTCAGCGGGCGAATATCCGTGAGATTGTCCTGCGCCACGGTGATCACATCCTCGACCATGGCCGTGATCTGGCGGCGCATGATTTCGTGTGTGAAGCGGCTCGCTTCCAGCCCGGGATAACGATGGCCGACCTCACGCATCAGGCTGGCCAGGAAAGGAATTTCCTCCAGCATCTCGAACGTCAGGTAGCCGGACCGCAATCCGTCATCGATGTCGTGGGTGTTATAGGCGATATCGTCGGCGATCGCCGCCACCTGCGCCTCAAGGCTTGCAAAGCTCTCCAGTTCCAGATCGTGAAGTGCGCAATAATCGAGGATCGGCTGGGGGACAGGGCCGCGCGTCCCCTCGCCGTTCGCCGCCACCAGCGGTCCGTTATGTTTGACCAGACCTTCCAGGCTCTCCCATGTCAGGTTGAGCCCGTCGAACTCTGCATAGCGGCGCTCGAGCTTGGTGACAATCCGCAAGGACTGGGCATTGTGGTCGAAGCCGCCATAGGGCTTCAGCATCTCGTGCAGCGCGTCCTCGCCGGTATGGCCAAACGGTGTGTGGCCGAAATCGTGGACGAGCGCGACGCCTTCGGCAAGATCTTCGTCCAGTTTCAAGGCCCGTGCCAACGCACGGGCGATCTGCGCCACCTCGATCGTATGGGTCAGCCGCGTGCGATAATGATCGCCGTCGGCGGCGATGAAGACCTGGGTCTTGTGCTTCAGGCGGCGGAACGCTGTGGTGTGAACGATGCGGTCACGGTCTCGCTGGAAATCGGAGCGCGTCGGGCTGCCGGTTTCAGGATACAGCCGCCCCCGGCTCGCCCACGGATCGGAAGCGAAAATCGCACGTTCACCGGCACCGAAACCAAGCGCATGTCTGTCCAATGTCATTTCCCGTTCAGCATCCCATTGACGCGGTATTAAAGCCTTCATACCTATAGTGAGCGCTGCAGGAAAGCACGGAGTGGAAATCGCTCGTGACCTTGAGCAAAAACAGGGATTTGCCGCGCAATCGATCCTTCCCGGCTGTCGGCAATACTGGACGACGGGTGACATAAACAGCGAATCTCTCCGGTTCTTGACCCCGGCAGGAGGTAGAAATGACTGCAGAAACTGTAACTCTCTCGGACTCGGCGGCAAAACGCATCGCGGTGATCCTGAAATCGGATGCTGAGAAAAAAGCCATGCGCGTTTCCGTCGAAGGCGGCGGATGTTCGGGCTTTTCCTACAAGTTCGATCTGGTCGGCGATGCCGACGATGATGATCTCGTTCTGGAAAAGGGCGATGCGAAGGTGCTGATAGACAGCCTGTCGCTGGTCTATATGAACGGTTCCGAAATCGACTTCGTCGACAACCTGCTCGGCCAGTCCTTTCAGATCAAGAATCCGAATGCCGTGGCAAGCTGCGGATGCGGCACGAGTTTCTCGGTTTGAGCCTGATGCGCGTGGCGGCGTGCATCGTCTTATAGATACGGCGATCCCAACCAGAAAATCTTGTTGAGCAGACGCGTTGCAAACGGTTTTGCGCGCAGGTCGGCGAGCGTCACTGGCCGCGCGTCTTTCAAAACTGCCTGGATCTTCTGGCCAACAGAGTTGGCAAAACCGGCGTCCAGCACCTCCAGGTCGATCTCGAAATTCAGGCGTAGCGAGCGAGGATCAAGATTCGAGGAACCGACATAGGCCCAGCGGTCATCGACAGTCATCAGCTTTGAGTGATTGAACGCGCCGGTGGAACGCCAGATGCGGCATCCGCCTTTCAGCGTCTGGTCGAACTGCGCCGTCATTGCCCTATCCACCAGGACGAGGTTGTTGACGGCGGGGACGATGACATCGACCTCGACCCCGCGCATCGCAGCCGTGACTAGCGCGCTTATCAGCTCCCGGTCCGGCAGAAAATACGGCGACATGATACGGATATTCCGTCTTGCGATGGAAAATGCCCCCATCATCATCTTGTGGTTGGATTCGTTTGCGCGGTCTGGCCCGGATGGCACGGCGCGCATGAGCATGGCGGGCTTCTGCTGTTGCGGCGCGAGCGAGATTTGCCACGCTTCACCGTCCAATGCTTCCCGGCTCGCAAATTGCCAGTCTTCGGACGCCACCTGAAAGAGATCGGCAACAACCGGACCCGATACGCGAAAATGCGTATCACGCGCCTGGTCATCACCAGCAAATTCCGCAGTGAAACCCGACCGGATGTTCATGCCGCCGGTAAAGGCTACGGCGCCATCGACGATGAGGATTTTCCGGTGGGTGCGCAGGTTCGCATAGGGAAGCCGCAGCCCCATGATGATGTTGCCGTTAAAGACTTTTACAGTCACACCGCCGGCCTGCAGGTGCCCGACGATGCTTGGCACCGAGTATCGTGCCCCGACAGCGTCAATCAGGACCCTCACCTCGACGCCACGCTTGGCGGCTGCGATCAAAGCATCAGCGAATCGCAGACCGATGGCGTCTCGATCGAAAATATAGGTCTCGAGCAGGATGGAGCGCGTCGCGCCGGCAATCTGCTGCAGCATCAGCGCATAGGCCGCATCACCGCCTTGCAGCAACGTGATGCCGTTTCCACCACACATGCGGTGCCGGCTGACGCGATCCCCAAGCAATTTCATGGCGCCGAATCGTTGTCCGAAACGGTCGGCGACGACCGTGCTCGAAATATCGAACCTGCCCATGGCATCAGGGCCGCGCTCCCGGAACTGTGATCGCTGCTGTCCGATCGACGAACGGCGGATCCGGTTGATGCCGGCAATCGCGTAGATGAGCGCCCCAAGCACGGGCGACAGAAGAATCACACCGACCCAGCCAAGCGCCGAACGCACCTCGTCCTTGGTCATCGTCGCGTGAATGGCCGCCGGCACACCAAGGACGACGGAGAGCACGGCCAAAATATGTGGCCAGTAGGTTGTGAGCATAGCGATCATGCGCGGAACTATAGCGAGCCGGGGTCAGGAAGCAATTCGGAACGCCGCCCATAACGCGCTCTGTACGCATCGGATTTGTCAAAAAAATCCGCTGACGTTAAAAGGATAACAGGCTTTAGCGCTGTCAGCCAAAAGGACGTCAACCGCATGAAAATCGTTACCTGGAATATCAACGGCGTCAGGGCTCGCATCGACGTTCTCGTGGCCTGGCTGAAGGAATCACAACCCGATATCGTCTGCCTTCAGGAAATCAAAACGATGGATGAAGGCTTTCCGCGCGCCGAGATCGAGGCGCTTGGTTATCACGTCGAGACACACGGCCAGAAGGGCTTCAACGGCGTCGCGATTCTTTCGAAACTGCAGCCGGACGAAATCAATCGCGGGCTTCCGGGCGATGATTCGGACGAGCAGTCCCGTTTCATCGAGGGGATGTTTTCGGTCAAGGGTGGCGCAATCCGCGTCTGCTCGCTCTACCTGCCGAACGGCAACCCGGTCGAAACGGAAAAATTTCCCTACAAACTGTCCTGGATGGATCGCCTCGGCGCCTTTGCGCAAAGCCGTCTTGCATTGGAGGAGCCGCTGATTCTCGCAGGCGACTACAATGTCATCGCCGAGCCGCATGATTGTTGGGACGTCAAGGTCTGGCAAAACGACGCGCTGTTCCAGCCGCAAACCCGCCGGGCATTCCGACGGCTCGAAAATCTCGGCTTTGCCGACGCCGTTCGCTCCACAACGGATGCAACGCCACTCTATACGTTCTGGGATTATCAGGCCGGGTGCTGGCCGAAAAACTTCGGCATCCGCATCGATCATCTGATGTTGTCGCCGGAAGCGGCCGACAAGTTGCTCTCGACGAACGTTGAGAAACACGTGCGCGCCTGGGAAAAACCGTCCGATCACGTGCCGGTGGCCGCGGAATTCAACTTTGCCGCATGAGGCCGAGGCCTTGACGGTTCAGTCGCTGTCGAGATGAATGCTGTGCGACATGGAGACGGCCGTCCGGCGGTCTTCTTCGCTGGCAATGGAGAATGCCTGCTCCTGCAGGGATTGCAGCCAAGGCCTTTCCTTCGGCGTACACTGGTCAAGTGCTGCGGTCATGTAGGCCAGCCCACGCGCCGTCTGGCCTTCCTGGAAGATCACATTGCCGAAAACACCCATGGCGCCGGCGTGGCCATTCTTCCGGGCGCGATTGAGCCATTTCTTCGCCTGCTGGACATTGACGCTGCCGCCATCGCCGGAGAGAAGCATTTTCGCAAGCTGAAACTGCGCCTCTGCGACACCGAAGGTCGATGCAGCCTGGAAATAGAGCTGGCGGGCCTGGCTGAGGTCGCTTTTGACAGGGCTGTCGGGAATACCGCGGCGATAGTAGCCGGCGAGCGAAATCAGGGCGTTGACGAAATAGCCAGTATCCTCGGAACCCGGCTCGACGCCTTTTTCGGCGATCTCACTGTAAATCTTGAAGGCTTCCAGATCGTTTTCGGCCACGCCGTCGCCATAGGCGTACATATTGGCGAGCGCCCAGCGGGAGCCCGTATGGCCCTTTTCGGCCGCATAGCGGTAGGCTTCGACCGCCTCATCCTTGCGGCCGTTCTTGTAGGCGGAAAAACCGAACTTGAAGAGGGCGAAAGGCCCGGATTCCTTCGTGACGCCGGCATTCGGGTCGAACGCGTAAGCCGTTCGCTGCTGCGCGGAAAGCGCGAGCGCAACACTCAGAACAAGAAACGTCAACGACCGGTAACCGCGTATCAGCATGATAGTCTATTTCTTCCGTTCAAACCCAAGAGCCGGTCAGTGTCCGTCCACATGAGCTCCCTGCCGTCAGCGCTATTCGGTTCGGCAGTTTTCCAATCGTAGTCAACATTTTCGGCAAGAGTGCGGCCCACGTTGACTGCACCCTCCATCTCGCACCACCACGGTCTGGCGAACAGCTCGGAAAAACTGTTGCGAGGCCACGTAACATCACGGGGGACATGGATTTTTTCGAAAACGCGATGACTCATCTTACCTCAAACGCCGCATGCTCAAAACTACTCGCACGTTTGTCAAGATCATCGGTGCTCCCAGTTTGTGGCGGGAAATAGACACAATCGCCTGTCGGCAGGCCGTCACAGACTATAGAAAGAATGTGTTGCTGAATCGTCACAAAACGTGATGCCGGAAACGTAAAAACTCCACGCCGTGCCGTTGCAATTCTTGGAAGCGAAACCATGGAACGCAGTGCAAATCTCTACCGATCCGTAACGCAACAATGCTCGTACGGGCTGCAAAAGACTTGAGCTTGCGGTGGGTCGATTGTTAGCGAACACAAACACAACCGAAAACCGCACAACAAAAAAGCCCGATGCGAACACCGGGCCTTTAGATTTGTTTCGGTCGATCAGAACTTGACCTTCAGCGACGTGGAAATGGCGCTGACAATGTCGGTGTCAAAATCGTAGGTGACGTTGGTACCGACGGGCACGCCATTGTAGGTCTGCGGTCCCGAACTGCCGCTCGTGAGCAGCCCGACTGCACCCGCAAGCCGAAGCTCGACATTTTCCGTCGGCAGGTAGGACACGCCCGTCCCCAAGGTCCAAGTGTCCGTCTGGTTGCCGTAGCCGTGGCTCGTCCCACGATCCCAGGTCAGGCTGACGGCGCCGCTCCACTGATCGTTGAACTTGTGGCCAACGCCGCCAGAGATCGTCCAGCCGTCGCGATAGAGCAGGTCGAGACTGGTCGGCAGGTTGCGGGGATCAGTTGTATCGTTCGCGGTAACCTGAATGATCTGCAACTGGCTCCAGTCCGTCCACTTGACCGAGCCGAAGACCAGCCAGCCGGGCGCAACCCCGGTCTGGAGCTTGAGTTCCAGCGAATCCGGCATCGACGCAAAGCTCGACACATCGTATTTCGTGCCCGGAACAAACCCACCTACCCCGTTAGGAAGAAGTGTATTGGTCAGATCGATTGACCCACCCAGGTTATCGAGGTCAACCGCACTGTTGTAAACAAGGCTTGCGCGCAGGGCGTATTCCGGAATCTCGTATGCAACGCCGGTGCGCCAGCCCCAGCCGCTGCCCTCAAGGTCAAGGCGCCCTACGCCGCTCAACGGAGATCCGAAAGGCGAAAGGTCCGTGACCAGACGCTCCTTGAAGCCGCCGACCTCTTGGTAGAAACCACCGCCGATAATCCGAAACTGTCCTTGCCCTACATCCCATTTGTAGGAGCAGGTTGCAGCGTAGTTGTCGCTTTCGATCTTGGTCTCGATATTGTCATTGGCGCCTGCCCAGTTCGAGCCCGGATTGGTGTGCGCGCCCCAAGGCTGCGAATAATCGGCCATGCAGTCAACGCTATCGCCAATACCGGCCTTTACGCCGATGCGAGGAACCCAATAGCCTTCGGTATCTCGAATACCGTTGTTCGGACGCCCGTTCAGATTACCGCTGGTGGGGCCGGTATTGATATCCACGACATTGTTGAGTTCGCGCTGCGGATTGACATAGGTTGCTGCCGCTTCCGCAGCATAGGTCGACGGATCGAACAGCAGGTCGATATTGTAGCCGCCGCGTTCGAGACCGCCCGCGCTCGCCGCCGTGGTGCTGAGCAAGACAGCAATTGTCGCCGTCATCGCAGCCTTGATTTTGTTGTGAACCATCCGTTCCTCCCCTGAACACAGAACAGTGGTCGGCGCGCACGCCAACCGCTCGAAGGCAAGTATCGGGTGTGAACGGTTAATGGCAAATACCTAGTTTTAGCGATCAGCGGCAACGGATCACGGAAAATTTACGTAAGAAATTCTGAACTCTCGAAAAATTCGCCAGAATTAGGAAAAAACTCTCCCCACCCCGGGCAAATGGAAGCGTGTTGGAATATTTTTTCATAAATGTAACGAAGTGTCACCGCGACACAACAATGCCGCTTTTTGACGCCTTGACGTCTTGATAGCGAAATATGTGACACAGATGGCCGGGTTACCGGGCTTCTGAAGGCACTATTCCCGCAATGGAATCAGATGCTACGCAAAAAGGCGGCCAAAGCCGCCTTTTCAATCCTAACAGAGCAAACATTCCGCCGAGGGCGCTCAGCCGGCGTCGGAGACACGTGTCAATGCCACGCCGAGCGATACCTTCTGGCCGTCCAGTTCCGCCAGACGCTCGCGCTCCGCATCGACGACATCGGGGCGCGCATTGGCAACGAACTTCTCGTTCGACAGTTTGCCGAGGATGCGTTCGCGCTCTTGATCTACCTTGCCGATGGCCTTTTCAAGCCGTGCCTTCTCTGCCACAAGATCGATCAGGCTGCCGAGCGGCAGGCAGACCGTCGCCTCGCCGACAACAATCTGGGCGCTGCCCTTCGGTGCCGTTGCAGCAAGGTCGATCCCATCGACGCGCGCGAGGCGGCGGATGGCTGCTGCATGGCTCTCCAGCCGCTCCTTGGTCAGCATGCTCGCTTCAACGACGACCAGAGGCGCTATAGCAGCCGGCGGAACGTTCATTTCCGAGCGCACCGAGCGGATGCCCGACACCAGGTCGATCAGCCAATTGATCTCACCAGCTGCCGCATCATCGGCATAGTGCGCCGCGGGCCAGTCCGCGTGGCAAAGCAGGCTGTCGCGCGTCTTGCCCTCACCTGCGGTCTGTGCCCAGAGTTCCTCAGTCATGAAGGGCATGAAGGGGTGCAACAGCTTGTAGGTCTCATCGAGGACGTAAGCGACACAGGCCTGCGATTCCGTCTTTCCGGCTTCATCGTCACCAGCGAAGACAGGCTTCAACAGTTCCAGGTACCAGTCACAGAACTGGTTCCAGACGAAACGGTAGAGGCTGCCGGCGGCTTCGTTGAACCTGTAGTCTTCAATTGACTCCGTCACATCGCGGATCGTGCGGGAGAGCTCCGTCAGGATCCAGCGATTGATGGTCAGCGAGCAGGTTTCCGGCACAAAATGCGGATCGTTGGCGACGCCGTTCATTCCGGCAAAGCGCGTTGCGTTCCAGAGCTTGGTGCCGAAGTTGCGGTAGCCGGCGATGCGGGCCGGATCGAGTTTCACATCGCGGCCCTGCGCCGCCATGATCGCCAGCGTGAATCGCAGCGAATCGGCGCCGTATTCGTCGATGAGATCAAGCGGATCGATGACGTTGCCCTTGGACTTCGACATCTTCTGACCGTTCTTGTCACGGACCAGCGCATGCACATAGACCGTGTGGAACGGCTCGACGGGCGTGCCGTCGGTATCCTTCATGAAATGAAGGCCCATCATCATCATCCGGGCGACCCAGAAGAAGATGATGTCGAAACCGGTCACCAGAACGTCGGTCTGATAGTATTTGTCGAGTTCCGGCGTCTTGTCCGGCCAGCCGAGCGTCGAGAAGGGCCAGAGCGCAGAGGAGAACCACGTATCGAGCACGTCCTCGTCGCGGACGAGGATTTCGCCCGGGCGGAAGTTCTCGAGCAAGTCTTCGACATAGGCCTTCATCGGGCCTTCATGGGCGAGATAATGCTGGATGGCGGCGTGAAGCGCCTCCTCCTCGGTTTTCTCGACGAAGACCTGGCCGTCCGGGCCATACCAGGCCGGGATCTGATGACCCCACCAGAGCTGCCGCGAAACGCACCAGGGCTGAATGTTCTCCATCCATTCGAAATAGGTTTTTTCCCAGTTCTTGGGCACAAAGTTCGTCCGGCCCTGACGCACGGATGCGATAGCAGGCTTGGCAAGCGTCTTTGCATCCACGTACCACTGCTCGGTCAGCCGCGGCTCGATCGGAACCCCGCCGCGGTCGCCATGTGGAACCGTATGCTTGTGCGGCTCGATCTTGTCGAGCAGGCCGCGCTCCTCGAACATCGTCACGATTGCCTTGCGCGCGGCAAACCGCTCCACGCCGTCGAGCGTCGAGATCAGCGCTTCCAGCTCATGGTTTGCCGGCAATTCGTGGAGGAAATCTTCGTTGCCGGCGAGCGTCAGATGGCCGTCGATCGTCAGGATGTTGACCTGGCGGAGATGGCGCCGCTTGCCGACCTCGAAGTCGTTGAAATCATGCGCCGGGGTCATCTTGACGGCGCCGGTGCCTGCCGTCGGGTCCGGATATTCGTCGGCGACGATCGGGATAAGCCGGCCGATCAGCGGCAGAACGACGTGCTTGCCGACGATTCCCTTGTAGCGTTCATCGCTTGGATGCACGGCTACCCCGGTATCACCAAGCATTGTTTCCGGCCGGGTCGTGGCAACGACCAGATAGTCGCGTGTTTCCCATTCCGTCGCCTTGCCGTCTTCATCGAAAGCGACGGGATGCTGATAGGTGACGCCCTCTTCCAGCGGATAACGAAGATGCCAGAGGCTGCCGGTGACTTCGATCTGCTCGACCTCAAGGTCGGAGATCGCGGTCAGAAGCTTCGGGTCCCAGTTGACCAGACGCTTGTCCTTGTAGATCAGGCCATCCTTATAGAGTGAAACGAAGACTTCCAGGACAGCCTTCGACAGGCCCTCATCCATGGTGAAGCGTTCGCGCGACCAGTCGCAGGACGCACCGAGCCGCTTCAACTGATTGAAGATCAGGCCACCGGATTCGGCCTTCCATTCCCAGACCTTGTCGATGAAGGCGTCGCGGCCCATCTCGCGGCGGTGCTGTTGCCGTTCCATCAGCTGGCGCTCGACGACCATCTGCGTGGCGATGCCCGCATGATCCATGCCCGGCTGCCAGAGCACATCCTTGCCGCGCATGCGCTCGAAGCGGACCATGATGTCCTGCAGCGTGTTGTTCAGCGCATGCCCCATGTGCAGCGAACCCGTGACGTTCGGCGGCGGGATGACAACGCAGAAGCTCTCGGCGCCTGGTTTTGCACCTGCGCCGGCGCGGAAGGCGTCCTCGTCATCCCAGAGCTGGGCGATGCGGGGTTCGACAGCGGCGGAATCATAGGTTTTTTCAAGCATTCTGGAGCCAAACTTGCTGATTGATATCGGTGGTTTGTAAATCGGAACGGGGCATTGGTGTCAACAATAACAGCAAAAAAGCCGCCAGTGTGGTTGCTGGCGGCTTTGCATCAGAGAAAAGCGTAGTCTACCGCCGGGGACCGCGCGCAACGCGCTCGATTTCCTCTCGCACGAGCCGTTCGACGAGGGTCGGCAGATTGTCGTCCAGCCACTCCTGTAGCATCGGACGCAGCATGTCTTCGGCGATTTCATCGAAGGAGCGGCGCGCGCTGCTGTCGACGGCCAGGGCCAAATCCCCGAACGACCGCGCAACCTGCTCGCCGACAGCCGGCGATACAATGGCAGTAACGTCCTTTTCGGTGACAACGGCAAGCGGCTGTCGCTGTTCTGCCGGATTCTCAACGGCGACGGCTGCGGCGGGTGCGGTTGTCTCTTTTTTCTCTTCGATCGCTGCGATCGGCTGCGCAACCGAAACCTGCGCGGACGCCGGTTCGCGCCTGACGTCCGCTTGCGAGGGCAAGGACGTCGACGAAGGCGCCATACGCGCGGTCACCATAGGATTGTCGGACTTGGCGCGAATGATGATTGACGGGCTTTCCGGCTCCCGCTGCGGTGCCGAGTGCCTCTCCGAAGCGGCACGTACACGTGCCGCGACATCGGCAAGCGACAAAGGCGGTGTAGCTGCCGACGCGACAGGCCTTGTGCTCGCCTCCTGCAATTCCTCTGGCTGAAGCTCCACGGGCGGCGCATGTTGCTCTTCCTCCGCTTCGAATTCCGCAGCAAGAACTTCATCGTCGATCGTCAAGTGAATGTCTTCAGCACCGTCATCGTCATAAGCGCGGTCGGCGCGATAGCCGTCGTCCGGAGCCCGGCCGAGATCGTTGGCGGGGAAGCCGGGAATGCCGGGCTCGTTGCTTTCGATGATCTTTCGAATGGACGCGAGAATTTCGTCCATCGAAGGTTCACGCGCTACATTGGGCTGTGCCATCATTATCCCCGTTTCTGCCGCCGCGTTTGATCGAGACATTGCCGCGCAGTCATTGGCGCGGACTGTATGCGAGTTCGGCGCCGAACAAAACGCCGCGAATCATCAAGTTGGAATCATGCACAGGTTTGTTTACTGCGTCACCTACTGCTCGCCGCCTGCAACAAAAAGCCGCCCGCCATTGGTCGGCGCGCGGCTCTTGAAGCAATGCGACAGAAACTAGCCTTCTGGATCAGCGCCCGTCGACGGTGCGCAATCCGAACCATTTGTCCTTGACGGCCTCGTAGTGTTCCTCGGGACGATATTCCGCGACCTGCAACCCCTGGCTCTTGATCGTCAGGCGCCCCATCGACGCAAGAAGTGAATAGCTGGCGACGACGGCATTGCGCTGGGAGGTAACGAGGCTCTCCTCGGCAACGAGCACGGTCTGTTGCGCATCGAGCACGTCGAGCGTGGTGCGCTGGCCGACCTTGCGCTCTTCGATGACGCCGGCCAGGGCCATGTTTGCGGCGCTGACCTGCGATTTGTTGGCGGCAATGGCTGCGAGCGCCGCATCGAGCTGCGCATGGGCGGAAACAATCGTCTGCTGGACTTCCAAACGGGCGGAATCGACCAGAATGCGCTGCTGGCCCATCCGTTCCTTTGCCTGGCGGATCTGCCCGTATTCGGCACCGCCCTGATAGAGGGGCACTTCGAGCCTGGCAGTAATGGAGGCGTTCGAGGTATCGCTGCTGCCATCTCGATCGGTCGTGTTGCGGGTCAATGCCCCCTGCACCACCACGCCCGGCAGCATTGTTCCTTCGGCGGACTTGACCCGGTATCCGGCGACATCGACGTTGTATTGGGCAGCAGCAATGGTCGGGTTTTCCCGAAGCCCGGTAGCAACGGCCTGATCCAGGTTTTTCGGCAAGGCCTTCGATGCCGGCGACGGCTGCTTGACCCCTTTCGGCGCATCGCCGACGATCTGGACATAGACCGCTTCGCTCTGCTTCAACTGTGAAACAGCGTTGACGAGGAGCGCCTGCGCGCCCGCAAGTTCGGCCTCTGCCTGGCTGACATCGGTGCGGGTGCCTTCGCCGACGTCAAGACGTGACTTGGCCGCACTCAGCTGTTCCTTGAGGAAGGCGAGGTTCTGCTTGCGGATGACGACGATCCGCTGATCGCGGGCGATATTCGCATAGGATTGGGCAGCGGCCAGCAGGATGGAAATCTCGTTGGCCTTCAGCGTTTCCCGGCTTGAGAATACGCTCGCTTCGGCAGCCCTGACGTTGTTCAAGGTCTGGAAGCCATCGAAAATCTGTTGGGTAATGGTAATGCTGGCCGATCCGGTAGTAAAATCGCTCTGCACCAAGGGCGTGGCGGAAAAAATCGGACTCAGTCTCTCTTGACCCAGCCGGGTCGCTGTCCCGCTGACAGCCGCCGATATCTGTGGCCGGTAGCCCGACTTTGCGATCGGCACGCCTTCGTCGGTTGCCCGCAGCCCTGCCCGAACCGCGTTGAGGTCCGGATTGTTCTGATAGGCCTTCTCCATCGCGCCAAAAATAGTCTCGGCAGAAACACCGGCCGGCAGAAGCCACAAGGCGGTCGAGAGAGCGGCGGCCACGGCCACTTTATGAAGAATCGGCACCAATTTTTACTCCAGTAAGGAAGGCGCGACGGGAACTTCCCAGTTCCAATCGGCCGCAATCTTCTCTTTCAACTCGCATTTGGAATGCCGGCAACCGCGTCCGCCCGTACCAATGCCGCAAATGAACGAGAAACGGAATTCAAGTTGCTAAATGACAACATTCTAAAATTCCGTGGCAAAAATCAGGTGCTGAGCACCTCAAAATACGAATTCACGTGTAATTCGGAAACCCGGCAGCGGTTTCACCGCGGTGTTGAATGCCAGCCGCTCCGATGTTCTGCCATTTTCGTGAAGGAAGAGCTGGGCCCGCGACGCGTTGCCAAGGCCGACCACTGCGACGAGGCGGCCGCCATCGTTGAGCTGAGAAAGAAGGGAGGCCGGGATGGTCTCGACGGCACCATGGACGAAAATAACGTCGTAGGGAGCATCGGCGGCATGTCCTTTTTCGAGGTCACCGCCAGCGACCGACACATTGGAATAACCGAGACGCGCAAGTGTTGCGGTCGCTTCAGAGGCCAGCTTTGCATCACTCTCCAGCGCCACAACCGAGGCCGCGAGCTGTGAAAGGACTGCCGACGCATAACCCGTGCCGCAACCGATCTCCAGAACCTTGTCGCCTTTGGAAATCCCGGCCAATTGAAGAAGCTTTGCCAGCGGTGACGGTTCCATCAGGTAACGTCGCCCGCCGGCAGGTTCGGCCGACAGCTCGATGTCGGTGTCGATATAGGCAAGCGGCTTCATTCCGGCGGGCACGAATTCTTCGCGCGGGACCGAAAGAAATGCAGAGAGAACGGCGTGTGACGTCACGTCCGTAGTACGGATCTGATTGTCGACCATCTTGATGCGTGCTGCTTCGAAATTCATCTTGCCTGCCCTCATGATCCGGATCGTCTTCCGGTGTTTGCGCGCTTTTGGCTTGCGCGGGTAAAACAACCGGTAGCGCTTCAGCCGACCGGGCATGGCTACGCTCATAAATCCGCGCATCTGCCGTTTCAAGCTATGGAATGCAGTTCTTGTAAAAAAGCAAGCCTCACAAAAGGTGCCGGAGCTATTCTGACTTCCCGGCGGGAAGAAATTTGGGCAAAATTCCCTTACGGATATTTGCGAATCGCCGGGGCTAGAGGGGTAGAAGTGCCAGCGCATCTTAACCAGCCACGCTTGTCCGCCGCCCGTTTTGGGCTTCTTTCGACCGTTTTGTTTTTTGCTTTCTCGGCCCCTCAGAGCACGATGGCCGCAGAAACGGTTTTCGATGAACTCCGCTTCGGCGCCAGCGCATCGATAAGTGGCGACAAATCGCACGAATCAGGGATCTTCCCCTCCGCCACCATCTTTTTCGATCCGCTGTCGAGCGGCGGCGCAAAAACATGGCAGCAGTCTATTCTGGAGCCGAGGATCTACCTTGGGGCTTCGGTCGGCACCGGCGACGGGGTCGATCAGGTTTATGCGGGCTTTAGCTGGACCGCCGATATTACCGACCGCTTCTTCGTCGAACTTGGCCTCGGGGGCACCGTTCACAATGGTGATCTGGATAGTGACGGTAGGAGCGGGCCGGATCTCGGATGCCGCCTGCTCTTCCGCGAGCAGATCGCAGTCGGCTATCGCGTGACGGACAATTGGCAGGTCCTCGCAACGGCGGACCACTCTTCGCATGCGGATCTTTGCGACGGGCCGAATGATGGCCTCAGCCATGCGGGCCTTGCCGTCGGCTACAAGTTCTAGCAAAGCCGCCTGCCCTCAGCCGGCAGGCGCCGCTTCCAGTCCGACCAATCCGATCTTGGTATAGCCAGCCCGCTGGATCATGTTCATCACTGTCATCAACTCGCCGTAGTCGACGGCCTTGTCGGCGCGCAGCAGGATGCGCGTCTGCGTATTGCCCTCGGTTATGCGGTTCAGTTCCGCGACAAAATTGTCGCGTCCGGTCTCATCGTTGCCGAGCGCCAGGGAAAGATCGGCTTTCAATGTCACGAAAACCGGCTTGTCATCGCGCTTGACCGGCGTCGCGGCCGATTGCGGCAGGTCGACCTTCATATCGACGGTGGCGAGCGGCGCCGCCACCATGAAGATGATCAACAGAACTAGCATGACATCGATAAAAGGCGTGACGTTGATCTCGCTGTTTTCCTCGAGGTCGCCGCCACCTTCGCTGATCTTGCTGGCCATGGTCTTATCCGATCCGCGCGATGCCGGTTTCCGAATGCGCATGGCTTTCGGCCTTGCGCGGCGCCAGACGGCGGGCCTGGCGGAAGTCGAGATCACGGCTGACCAGCCGCTCGACCGCAGCCGACGCATCGGCAAGGATAAGGCGATAACCGCTGATCGAACGGGCGAAATAGTTATAAATAACGACGGCCGGGATGGCTGCGACCAGGCCGATGGCCGTTGCCAGCAACGCCTCAGCGATGCCAGGGGCAACGATCGCAAGATTGGTCGTCTGCGCCTGGCTGATGCCGATGAACGAATTCATGATACCCCAGACCGTGCCGAACAGGCCGACGAACGGCGAGATCGAGCCGATCGTCGCCAGGATACCGGTACCGCCGGCGATACGCTTGCCGGCACCGGCTTCGATGCGGGAGAGTTGTGATGCCACCCGCTCCTTGACCCCTTGCGTGGAGACGAGATCGAGCAAGGCTTCCGATTTGGAGAGTTCATCGGTCGCCGCAGCAATCATCTGCGTGGCCGGTCCCTTTTTGCCTGCAAGCCCCTCACGGACATCGCGCAAGACAACGGCATCGGACAAAGCCCGCACTGCGCGCTTCGCGCTGCTTTTTGCGGTTGCAAGCTCGAATGACTTGGCGAGCAGGATCGCCCATGTCGCGACCGACGCCAAAGCCAGGGCACTCATGACACCTTTGACGACAATGTCGGCAGCCATGAACATGCCGAGCGGCGAGAGATCGTGCGGCAGCACCGGATTGGGCGCGGCGGTCTGTGCGCTGTTCCCGGCATCTTCGTCCGCCAGCGCTGTCTGCGTTGCGTCGCTCGCAGGCGTTGTCGGCAAGGCGCTGCCTTCGGGTGAAACCTGAACAGGCTGCTTCGTTTCAATGTTTGCAGCAGCCTGGGTTTCCTGCGCGCGAAGCGCTCCGGCATTCGAGAACGCCAGCAGCACAGCCGCCAGCATCATCCATTTCGGCATTGCCCGGTTTGGCATGACCTGTCCTTACCTCATCATCGCCCCAATCCTTGGGAGGAAGGGAACACGCAAATCCTTCATTTGACCGCAGGCACCGAACGCGCCTGCATCAATCGCGGCTTCATATGACATATCATGGCCGAAAGACAAGGATTTGTGGAGTACTTTAATCAAGAATAAGCAGATTGACCGGATTTGCTCCGCGGGGTTCATGCCTGCCCTTTTGGAAACAGCCTTACTCAACCGGCTCAAGCCCGTCGAATTGCCCGCTCCGCCAATCATAGGTCCTGTGCCGCGCCCATGGCCGTTGCAGCTGCTCCAGCGCAAAAATAACGTGCATTCCGGGCTGCGCTTCCGGGGTTTCCGGGGACATGCCATAAATCTCGACAGCCCCTGTCCGCCGCAAACTTTGGCCGCTCAACAGCAGTGCTCCGGACCGGCAGGTGCGAAATCGCAGCATGACCGGTGTGACAACGATATCCGCCTCCTCGCAGGCAATTCCAATGAACCGCGCATCATCGACCGTGACAATGCGCCAGCCTTGTCTTGCCGTTGCGGCGCACCACTGCTTCGCGACACAAGCAAAGCGGCCGGGTGCAGTCTCGCCGATCAAGCGGCGGATGGCGGAGCGTGCCGCATCCCTGTCGATGGGCGGACGCGGTTTTCGCCCAGCGTCCGCCCCGGTCCCTTCGGGCATCGACGTTTCGATATCCCTTATGACCAGATCGGCGCGTTGCTGGGGCTTCCGATGATCCTTCAACCGCAAGGCGCGCTGCCATTGGGAGAAGACGAAATCAGGTGGCTTGTTCCGATTGCTTGCGGCCAAATCCTGTTCGACTATCGCCGCCAAACGTCCGTCCTCTGCGACAATGACATCCGGTCTCGCTGTGGCTCCCGTCCAGGTGACAAGCAGACCGGCCGCGACGACAACGAGACCGGACGCGGCAAGCCATGTCCGGAACAGGCAGGCGAGAATACCGCCAGCGGCAATGAGCATGAAGGCATGGTCAGGAATACGGCCGGTCGTAACCTCGCCGCCCCAAGAGGATACCATCGTGGCGATGGAGATCATCCAGTCCAACCCCTGCCCCATGACCAGCAGCGGATAGTGATCGAGCCCAAAAGGCATCAACAGCATGGCAAGCAGGGCGAACGGCATGACAAGAATGCTGATGACCGGCATGGCGAGCACATTGCCGACGAGCCCGTAGGCCGCAAGCCGGTGGAAATGCCCTGCCGAATAGATCATCGTCGACATGCCGCCGATAAAGGAACTCAAGAGCAGGCCGGCGAAGAAGCCGCCAACAGTTTTCAATGGCCGGATTTTAAAGCCGCCCGGCTGCGCATCACGGCCTGGCCGCTCGCGCCAATGGGCGTATCCGGCAACCAACGCCAGTGTCGCGGCAAACGACATCTGGAAACCCGGCCCGGTCACAGCCGACGGCGTGACCACCAGAATGATCAGCGCCGACAGCGCCACATTGCGCAGGCTGATCGACGGCCTGTCGAAGAACACGGCGACGAGCATGATGGTGATCATGATCCAGGACCGAACCGCCGAAACCGCGCCGCCCGAGATGAGGATATAAAAGAACACCATGATCAGGGCTCCGGCAGCAGCGAGCTTCTTGATCGGAAACTGATGCGCCAGGCCTGGAACAAGGCTCAGAAGTGTTCGCGCGCCGATCAGGAAGGTTCCCGCCGCCAGAACCATGTTCAGCCCGGAGATCGCCAGCACATGCGCAAGCCCCGCCTCGCGCAGCGCCTCGATCGTCGGCCGGCTGATGGCGCGCTCTTCAGCCGTGACCAGTGCCGCGGCAATCGCTCCGGCGTCACCGCCGATCGTTCCGCGAATACGCGCTCCGATTGCCTCGCGCCATCGCGCGATAACTTCTCCCGCGCGAACGCGCCACACTGCGAGCATGCCGTTGGCACTCTCTTCAAGGCCCGCGACGGCATTGGGTTTTCCATAGAAATAGCCGACGGCGCCGATACCCTTGAAATAGCTGTCGAAGGCGAAATCGTTGAGACCGGGAAGGGCAGCCCCGGAGGGCGGCGACAGCCGCGCCCTGCCCTCGATCCCACTGCCGATCTCGACCGGGGTTTCGCGGCTACGGGATAGAAGCGTGACCTTGGCAGGAGGGCGCTTCAATTCCGGATCCGCGGTCTGCGCCACCGCGACGGTGTACCGCCAGTATCCCCGGTCCGTGGTTTCCCGCGCCGTGACAATGCCGCGAACTTGTGTTGTCACTGGGGTATCGAGCAGCACCGTGTCCATGCGCATCGTCTCGAGGGCAGCAAGCACCATGCCCCCGAGGAAAAGGGCCGCAAGAAGAGTGACGACGCGCCAAATACTTACCGAATGCCGAAGCACAAAAGCTGCCATGCCAAAAATGCACATCAGCAGTGCAAGTTTGAGAAAGCCGGGTGTCTCTGTGAGCGCAAACCACATGAGCGAGCCAAGCCCGAGGAACACCGGCGCGAACAGAAAAGCATGGCCGAAGTCTTGCTCCTCGGCCACGGCCCGTTGAAACCCAGCACGCCAGCGGGTCGTTCGCAGCCTCTTGCGCATGGACGGGAGACCGGCAAGATATGTTCTCCGCGCAGCGTTTCCCGGCAATTTTCCAGTTATTTCAGGGAGTTGTACTATCGCCGGAAAGGCATCAGCCAGCACGCCGCGAAACCGCGTGCGTGACGCCACATCTGGATCTTGCCCCTCGTCCATGGATGCCGTTCCATCCGCTCTCGCCCGTCCGCAGTCTGCAACCGGGAAGCAACAAATGCAACCGATGAGATTGCCGCACAAAAAAGCGGCAAGAGTTTCATGACCGACGACGAGCAGCCCGTTCGAGAGCGATTATGTCATTGGACATATGGGCCGAACATGCAATTATTGCGTCGCCATATGCCTATTTTTGCATCGCACAATTTGCCTTTGGTTCAACTTGGCAGCCGTGACTAAATCGGGTAGCACATGGTCGGCGTTAATATCTGCGGCATAATTGTGTGCCAATTTGCTGCAAACGGAGGATCCCCATGACAGGAAAAAGCGCAGTCGTCACCGTCGACAACAAAACGGTGGAATTGCCGGTGCGATCGGGGTCGATCGGTCCGGATGTGGTCGATATCGGCACGCTCTACAAGCAGACCGGCCAATTCACCTACGACCCCGGCTTCACATCGACGGCATCGTGTGAATCCAAGATCACCTATATCGACGGGGACCAGGGCATCCTCCTGCATCGCGGCTATCCGATCGAGCAATTGGCAGAGCACGGCGACTTCCTGGAAGTCTGCTATCTGCTGCTGTACGGCGAACTGCCGACCAAGGCGCAGAAGATCGACTTCGACTATCGCGTCACGCATCACACGATGGTGCACGAGCAGATGTCCCGCTTCTTCACCGGCTTCCGTCGCGACGCCCATCCGATGGCGGTCATGTGCGGCTGCGTCGGCGCCCTCTCGGCCTTCTATCACGACTCGACCGACATCACGGATCCGCACCAGCGTATGGTTGCCAGCCTGCGCATGATCGCCAAGATGCCGACGCTCGCCGCCATGGCCTACAAGTACCATATCGGCCAGCCCTTCGTTTATCCGAAGAACGATCTCGACTACGCGTCGAACTTCCTGCGCATGTGCTTTGCCGTTCCCTGCGAGGAATATACGGTCAATCCGGTGCTTGCCCGCGCCATGGACCGCATCTTCATCCTGCACGCCGACCACGAGCAGAACGCCTCGACCTCCACCGTGCGTCTCGCCGGCTCGTCGGGCGCCAATCCGTTCGCCTGCATCGCGGCGGGGATCGCCTGCCTCTGGGGCCCCGCGCATGGCGGCGCCAATGAAGCAGCGCTCAACATGCTGGCTGAAATCGGCTCGGTCGATCGCATTCCGGAATTTGTCGCACGTGCCAAGGACAAGAACGATCCGTTCCGCCTGATGGGCTTCGGTCACCGCGTCTACAAGAACTACGACCCGCGCGCCAAGATCATGCAGAAGACCACGCATGAAGTGCTTGCAGAACTCGGTCACAAGGACGATCCGCTGCTTGAAGTGGCGATGGAACTGGAGCGCATCGCGCTGACGGACAGCTACTTCATCGAAAAGAAGCTCTATCCGAACATCGACTTCTACTCCGGCATCACGCTGAAGGCTCTCGGCTTCCCCACAACCATGTTCACGGTGCTGTTCGCACTTGCCCGCACGGTCGGCTGGATCGCCCAGTGGAACGAGATGATCGAGGATCCGGAACAGCGCATCGGCCGCCCGCGCCAACTTTACATCGGCGAACCGGAGCGCGATTACGTCCCGGTTTCCAAGCGCTAGGATTGCGGAACGACAATTGAAAAAGCCCGGTCAGAAATGGCCGGGCTTTTTTTTATTGAGGACGTCAAGAACGATTTGTGCTGCAGTCTCGCCCGGTGGCCTTTCCGTCGCCATGCGCTGCCAGACCGTATGAAAACCGGACAGCATCGCATCTCGCTCGAGCGTGGCGGCAATCAGGCGCTCCATCCAGCGCGACAATGCGCCAGGACGAATGGCTTCGTTGAGATACTCCGGCACGACCGGATAGTCTGCCACGAGACTTGGAATGGCGGCCGTCCAGATCTTGATGCGCTTGTGCATCAGGCGAATGATCCAGTCGGCCTTATAGTTGGAGATCACCGGGATACCGGCCAACGCGAGTTCCAGAATGACGGTGCCGGATGCCGCCATTGCAGCATCGGCCTCAGCGAAAGCCTGCCACTTGGCTGCCGCTCCCACCGTGATCTCCGGTTTGACCGGCCAGTTCGACGTTATTTGCCGGACCAGATCTTCCTGCTTTGCAACTGTGGGGAGGAGAAACCGCATCTGCGGATGGCGGCTGTGCAATTCTTCGACCGTCTCCCCGAATACGGGCAAAAGCCGGCTGATTTCGCTGCTGCGCGAGCCCGGCAGCAGAAGGCAGGTCGCCTCCGCCGGGTCCGCGCTGACTGCGCGTTTCTCCACCTGCCGCGCCCGCACGGACAGCACGTTGACGTCACTTGCCAGCCGGTGCCCGACATAGGTCGTGGGTGGACCGCCAAGGCGCTTCATCACTTCCGGCTCGAAGGGAAGCACGGCAAGCACATGGTCGACATAGGGGCGCATCCTGACGGCGCGCTCCGGCTTCCATGCCCAGACGCTCGGGCAGACATAATTGACGATCGGCAGGTCGGGCAGTGCCTTGCGCACGATCCGCGCGACGCGGTGGGTAAAATCCGGACTGTCGATGATGATGAGGATATCCGGCTTGGCCGCTACGATGGCGCTGGCCGTCTGCCGGATACGCAGGACGAGCTTCGGCAATCTGGCTAGAACCTGCGAGATTCCCATGATGGAAAGCTCGGAATAGTCGAACAGGGATTTTAGCCCCTCCGCCTCCAGTCCCTCGCCCCCGACACCAATCAAAGAGAGATTGCCGTCGACCAGAGGACGTAGCGATTTGACGAGATCGGCCCCAAGCAGATCACCGGAGACTTCTCCGGCAATGACGGCGAGCTTGAGACCATGCCCGGTCATCGCAGGCCTCGCAACAAGGCACGATCGATGCCAGTGACGAACAGACCGGCCTCATTGGCCAGCAAGATCATCTCTTCCCGCTCAAGGACCAGCGCGCGACCGGCCTCGACCGCTATGCCGGCGAGCCCGGCTGCCTGCGCACCCTTGATCGTCGAGGGGCCGATCGACGGCAGGTCAGCGCGCAAATCCTGTTGCGGCTTGCACAGCTTGACGAGGACGCCGTGGCGGCGGCTGGAAATGCGTCCATCGGCCTTCAGCCGCGTTACCCGTTCGAGCATCGCGTCCGTACCCTCTGGTCCCTCCAGAGCAACGACACGCCCGCCAACGGCAACCGCACCCTGCCCCACGTCCAGATGGCCGAGCGCGATGGCGGCGGCTTCGGCGGCCTCGATATCCGCCTGGTCTTCCGCTCCTGGCGTGCGGGCACCCAACGTTCCGATCTCGGCCAGAAGTTCCGGTACAATCTCCTGAACACCGATCACGCGCGCGCCGTTGGCCTCGATGAGTTCGATCGCCATTTTCAGGACGGCATCGTCGCCTCCGGAGAGAAGCGTGCGCAGAACGCTCGGCACCTTCGCAAGGCTCTTCAGCGTCGGTTTGATGTCGCGCCAGTCGGGGCGGCGGCGCACAGCACCTGACATGACCACACGGCCGATGCCCGCCTCGCGAAAGACGCCGCTGATCGCCTTGAAATTGCCAATGCCCAGCGTTGTGTGATCGAAAGCGGACCAGTCTCGATCCGATTCATTGGCAAGCGCGATGATGAAGGGATTTTCGCCATGCGTACGTGCGGCCTGCGCCACATGCAGAGGCAGAAAGCCGCTGCCAGCGATGATCGCCAGCCGGTCTTTGATCTCTGGCCGGCTGTCCAAGCTCATTTGCCTCAGCCCTTGCTGCCCCGTGTCGGCGATGACAGCGCCCGATCGCTTTCCGCAGCGATGAAATCAAGGATCTCAAGTGCCGGCGGGCAATCCGCGTAGTCATCACGGATTGCCGCGGCATTCGCACGGATCGATTCCGGACCTTCGAATATCTGCTTGTAGGCGCGCCGGACAGCATGAATGACAGGCTTCTCGATGCCGGAGCGGCTCATGCCGACGACATTCAGACCGCCGAGCAGGCCTGGATTACCATTGAGCATGCCATAGGGAATAACGTCATAGGCAACGGCGGAAAGCCCGCCGACGAACGCATGGCGCCCGATTCGGGTGAACTGATGCACGGCCGAACCACCGCCGAGAATGGCGCGGTCTCCGACCGTTACATGCCCGGCCAACATGACATTGTTGGACAGGATGATGTTATTGCCGAGAAGGCAGTCATGGGCGACATGCGCGTAGGCCAGGAAAAGGTTGTTGTCTCCGATGATCGTCGCGCCGCCATGTTCGACGGTCCCGGTGTTCATCGTCACGCCTTCGCGAATGGTGCAATTTTCGCCGATCACCAAAGTCGTGTCGACGGCACTGTGATGCACGCTCTGTGAATCGCCGCCGATAACTGCGGATGGAAAAATCTTCGATCCCTTGCCGACGGTGGTGCGTCCGAGAACCACCACGTGGCTGACCAATTCGACATTGTCAGCAAGCGTCACCTTCGGGCCGACATGGCAGAAGGGGCCGACAACGACGTTGTCGCCGATCACCGCTCCATCTTCGATGACCGAGAGCGGGTGGATCTTCGCAGTGGCGGCAATCATGTTCAGGCGTCTTCCTTGCTGATAATCATCGCGCCGATATCAGCTTCCGCGACAAGTTGCCCGTCAACTTTTGCATCACAATGAAATTTCCAGATATTGCCGCGCTGCTTCTGCTTGACGACATGGAACTCGACCCTGTCGCCCGGAATGACCGGCTTGCGGAAACGGGCATTGTCGATGGTCATGAAATAGACGAGGTTGCTGCCGTCGCCGGTCTTGCGGGCGCAGATCGCGCCGGCCGTCTGGGCCATGCCTTCGATCAAAAGAACGCCCGGCATGATCGGCTGCTCAGGAAAATGCCCGGTAAAATGCGGCTCGTTGGCCGTGACGTTCTTGATGCCGATCGCCGAATTGTCGCCATCGATCTCGATGATCCGGTCAACGAGGAGAAACGGGTAGCGATGGGGAAGCAGCTTCAAGATTTCCCGGATATCGGCCGTACCGAGAACGGTGGTTCCTGCTTCACTCATCGTTGCCTCCCGATTTCTTCTGCCTGTTGTGTGCCCGTGCCGTCATTTCTGCGATGTCGCGAAGGAAATCGCGCATGGGACGCGCCGGAATGCCGCCGTAACGTTCGCCCGCAGGAACGTTGGCGGCTACGCCGCTCATGGCTGCGATCTGTGCACGATCGCCGATCGTAATATGTCCGTTGATCGCGGCGGCGCCGCCGATCAGCACGCCGTCACCAATGCGCGTACTGCCGGCGATGCCGACTTGCGCGGCGATACCGCAATGACGGCCGATGCGGACATTGTGACCAAGCTGGACAAGATTATCGATCTTCGTCCCTTCGCCGACCACCGTATCGTCCATTGCTCCGCGGTCGATCGTCGTGTTGGCGCCGATTTCAACCCTGTCCTGCAGGATGACGCGGCCAATCTGCACGATCTTGATCATGCCGCCCTTCGGTCCCGGCGCATTGCCGAAACCATCCTGCCCGATCCGCGCACCAGGGTGGATGATGACATTGTCGCCGACAAGCGCGTAGAGCACGCTGGCCCCGGCCGAAATCGTGCAGTCACGGCCAATACGCACACCCGGGCCAATGACGGCGCCGGCGGCGATCCATGTACCGGAACCGATATGCGCGCCGGCGCCGATAACCGCCGTCGCTTCGATGTCGACATTTTCCTCGATCTGCGCCGACGGGTCGACGAAGGCTGCGGGCGATATCCCGCTTGCTCCCGACAAGTTTTGCACGGGGCGCATCGCCTGCGGATGCAGGAATGCGCCTGCCAGCGCAAACGCCGTATGGGGATATGCCGTCAAAAGAACAGGAATATGAGACGGAACCAGAGGAGCCAGGGCCTTGTCGCAAACGATTGCTGTCGCCTGACAAGTTTCAAGCTCTTCGCGATTTTTGCGGGATAACATATAGCATATGTCACCCTCCTTTGCCCGATAGACCGGTGCAACCGACCGGACGAGCCGGTCGGCACAGGTCTTGTCCTCAAGCGTCGCATCAATCTGATCCGCCAGATCGCTCAGGCGGATCCCCTCGTGCGGCGGGAAGAACCAGTTGTATTCCATGGCCAACACTCCAGAACAGTTTTGGCAGGCAGTTCTGGACTGCAACGATCAGAAGGAGGACGAGATACCGAACTTGAGGTTCTGAACCTTGTCAAAATCTTCCTTGGCGATCGGGAACGCGTAATCGACGCGCAGCGGACCAAATGGTGACGCCCAGATGAGACCGAGGCCCACGGAAGCACGAAGCGAACTTCCTGTTCCTTGGATATCATCGTCGGCTGTTACCTTTACATCATTGCCATAGAGCGTGCCTGCATCTGCGAAGAATGCACCCCGGAAGCCGGCATCGCGCGAAACGAACGGCAGCGGGAATGTGGCCTCAGCAGACGCGGTGAAATAGGTCGTGCCACCAATGGCATCGCCATATTTTCCGCTTCGCGGACCTATGCCATTGCGCTCGAAGCCGCGAATATCGTTTGTTCCGAGCTGGAACTGGTCAAACACTTCCATGTCGCCACCAGTCTTGAACAAATGACCTGCGCCACCTGAAAGCGACGCGATGATGTCCGCATCGTCATTCACGGTGTAGTACCACTTGGCCTTACCCGTCAGCTTGTAGAAATCGGATGTACCTCCGAGGCCTGCATATTCCTGCGTCACGGACGCAAGAATGCCTTCATGCGGCAGAGTGCCATCGTCAAGCGAACTGTAAGACAGCGTCTGCGAGATCGAAGATCGTGTCCACGTGCTACCGTTGATGGCATTGATGTAAGGCGTAGACAGATCCTGGCCGACACCTAGCGTGGTGTCGCCGTGATAATCCATCTGTGTCAGGTTATAGCGGAATGTCGTCGCCAGATTCTCGGTGATCGGCGCCGTTACGCGCAGGCTAAAGCCTTCATCCTCATAGCTGTAGTTGTCATCATCATAGTCGTTTTCGTTCTTGAAGATGTCAAAGCCAGCTGCCAGGCGGTAGCCGAGGAAATACGGTTCAGTGAACGACACGTTGTATGTACGGCTGTCCTGTCCGCGACCAGCAGCAAGACGGATATACTGACCACGGCCGAGGAAGTTCTTTTCCTCGATCGAAGCTTCCAGAAGGAAGCCGCCGCCGCTACCGGCCGAATAGCCCGCACCGATACCGAACGAACCGGTCGACTGATCCTGCACATCGACGATAACCACGACGCGGTCGGAAGCACTGCCGGGCTGGGTCGAGATATTGACCGTGGAGAAGTAACCAAGAGCATCAAGGCGGCGCTTGGCCGTCGTGATCAGTTCCTGGTTGAACGCGTCGCCTTCGCTCATGTCGAATTCGCGACGGATGACATAGTCGCGGGTACGCGTGTTGCCGCGGATTTCGATACGCTCGATATAGGCGCGCTCGCCCTGATCGACGAGGTAATCGACGGCGATCGTGCGATTGCCGAAGTCACGGTTGCCGCGCGGCGTGACGCGGGCAAACGGATACCCTTGAGCCGCAACACGCTTGGAAATCGCCGAAATGCTGTCCTGAACGTCCTTGGCCTTGTAGATCGATCCTTCGGAAGTCTGAACCAAACCCTTCAACTCTTCAGCGTCCACACCTTCGACAGTCGATTCAACATTGACCGAGCCGAAATCGTAGCGCTCACCCTCTTCGACGGTGATCGTTACCGTGTATTCGTTGGTGGATTCATCCAGAACCGCGTCCGACGAAACAACGCGGAAGTCGGCGTAGCCACGATTGTAATAAAACTGGCGAAGCAACTCTTCGTCCGCGCGCAGCTTGTCGGCGTTGTAGACGTCCTTGCGGTTCAGGAACGAGAATATGCCCGATTCCTTCGTCGAAATGACAGCCTGAAGACGACCGTTGCTGTAGGCGTTATTGCCAACAAAATTGATGGCGGTGATCTTGGTGCGATCGCCTTCATTGATGACGAAGGCCAGATTGACGCGACCTTCAGCAATCGGAACGACCTGCGTCGTCACGGTCACATCTTCACGGCCGATGCCGGAATAGGCATCCTTGATAGCCTGAATATCGGATTCGGCTGTCGCCTCGCTGTACGGACCGAGCGAACGTGTGCGCACGACGGCCTGCAGCTTGTCGTCCTTGATCTTACGGTTGCCGTTGAAAACCACCTGGTTGACAAGCTGGTTCTCACTGACGGTGACAACAAGCGTACCACCGGAGACATTGATGCTGACGTCGGAAAAATAGCCTGTGGAATAGAGCCGCTTCACGGAAGAATCGATGTCAGCATTGCTGAAGCTCTTGCCGGGCACGATGGTGATATTTGCGCGGACGGTCTCAGGGCTGACGCGGGTTGCGCCACGAACTTCAACACGGCTAATCGTTGCGGCTTCTGCGACAGATGCACTTGCAAGCGTTACAATGCCAGTCCCCGTTGCGACCATGCTAGCAGACAGCGCAACCGCCGACACCGCGTTCAAAAACTTTGAACCAGCTTTCATAAATCTTACCTTCTTCCCAATGCCCCGCAGCGAACTCGTGCCGACTCCGGTCACGGTTGCCGTTTTAACCGCTTTTCCCATACAAGCAAGGTCGCACGTTAATTTCTGTTTACTTCAATTGAAACCGTGTCCTAACGGCCACTACAGAATTGCTTTATCGTAAACAATTCCTTTCGATCAACCCATTGAATTCCCAATAAAGCTGACCGCCTCCCAAAGGCTCCCAATATCAATGCAAGCCCGAAAAACCTAGCCCAAAAGCGAACTTATATCGTTCCACGTGGCAAAGACCATCAGCATGAGAACCATGGCAAAACCGATACGGAACGCGATGTCCTGTGTCCCCGGCCCCACCGGTTTTCCACGGACGGCTTCCACCGCATAAAACATCAGATGCCCGCCATCAAGTACCGGAACCGGCATTAGATTGAGAAGTCCAATGGAAACTGACAGGACCGCTGCCAGTTGCAGGACGGCGGCGATACCGATGGTCGCCATCTGCCCGGAAGCCTGGGCCACGCGGATCGGACCGCCCAGCTGATCTGCCTTCATCCGGCCGGTCACGAGATTGGCGAGATAGTTGAACGTACCGGTGACGATATGCCAGCTTTCGACGACACCCTGTCCGACAGCCTCGACCGGACCAAAGGTCTGCAAGCGGAAATTACCGGTCTCTTGGTTTGTCAGGATGCCGATGATGCCGAGTTCCATCTTGTTGCCAAACTGGTCGGTAATTTCCGTGCGCTGAGGGATCATCGGCAGATCGAGCAATTCGCCCTTGCGCTTGATCTGGATGGTGATCTGCGTTTCCGGACGGATGCTGACATAGCGGCGCACATCGTCAAAGGTGGAGACATGTGTACCATCGATAGACACGAGCAGGTCGCCCGGTAGCACGCCGGCCTTGGCCGCTGCGCTGTTTTCCTTCACTTCCGCGACGACCGGATCCGCCACCGGCTTGCCATAAATGGAAAAGAGCACCGCAAAGATCACAATCGCCAGGATGAAATTCGCGATCGGCCCGGCAGCAACCGTCGCGGCCCTTTTCCATAGCCTAGCCCCAAGGAAAGTGCGATCGCGCTCCTCGGCTGAATATTGCTCGAGGCGACTGTAGTCCGGAACGCTGGCAGCATCCTCATCACCGAAGAATTTCACGTAACCGCCAAGCGGGATGGCGCAAAACTTCCAGCGCGTTCCCTGCTTGTCGGTGTAACCGAACAATTCCGGACCGAAACCAACGGAAAAGGCGAGGATGCGGATGCCGGACCAGCGGCCCACAAGATAGTGCCCCATCTCGTGCACGAAGACGAGCAGCGTCAGCACGAGCAGGAACGGCACGATATAGCCGAGAATCAGGTGAAGCGTATCGGCGAGATAAGCCATGTGGTTCCTCGATCAGCTATGCGGCGCCCTTTACGGCGCCAGCAAGATTGCCCCCATGGGCGCACTCTGTCCGCCAGCGAACATAACTTGTACCATGGCAATCAAAAGCGCGGCAAAACAGGCGAAAACAAGTCCGTCGACACGGTCCATGACGCCGCCGTGCCCCGGAATAAGCTTGCTCGAATCCTTCACACCGAAACGGCGCTTTATATAGGATTCAAACAGGTCACCGACCTGGCTCGACACAGACAAAGCGAACGCAAGTAGCGGTATCCAGACACCGTCCAGCGAAAAATCGGTCAGGAAGATGCAAACGCCCGCAATCACGCCGGAAATAGTGCCGCCAATGGCGCCGGACCACGTCTTGCCGGGCGAAATGCGGGGCGCCAGCTTCGGGCCGCCGATTGCCCGGCCGGTGAAATAGGCGAGAATATCAGTCGCCCAGACCACCGCAAAGACGAAGATCATCGCGATCAAGCCGATATGGCTCTCGCCACGAATCGCCGAGAGCGAGATGCCGGTAAGGCCGGCGTAGACAATACCGCCCGGCAGCCACCAGCTGCCGCCCCGAAAAAACACCCAGAGCGCAGCGATCGCGGCAAATGCCGCCAGAATCAGCAAAGTGACATGGGCGCCGTCAAACAGGATGAGAGCGGCGATCACCGCCTGTGACAGCCAGCCGAAAGCGTTGCCTTGAAAATCGCGCTCGGCAAGCCGGGTGATCGTCGACCATTCGTAATAGACGAGCAGCGCGATGGCCACGGACAAAAGCTCGAAGACAGTCCCGCCGGCCCAGGTCGCCCCCAGAGTGATAGCGGCAAGAACGATACCGGAGATGATGCGCAGCCGCAGTTCAGTCTGCATCAGGAACCAACCGCGAGCGTCGGCTGCGACAGGCCACCGAATCGCCGCTCCCGCCCCGCATAGGTTTTCAGCGCATCGAGAAAGACTTCGCGATTGAAGTCCGGCCACAATTCGGGAACGAACAACAATTCGGAATAGGCCGCCTGCCAGAGCAGGAAGTTCGACAGCCGCTCTTCGCCGCTTGTGCGCAGCACGAGGTCCGGGTCTGGAATACCTGCAGTGTCGAGCTTGCTGGCAATGCGTTCCGGCGTGATCTGATCGGCAGACAATCGCCCCTGAGCAACCTCGACAGCCAAAGCCTGCATGGCGCGGGTCATTTCATCGCGTGCACCGTAGTTAAAGGCAATGACGAGGGTGATGCCGGTGTTGCCGCGGGTCGTATCTTCAGCCTCGAGAAGCAGAGGCAGGATATCGCCGCGCAGGTTGGTCTTATCGCCGATCACCCGGATGCGAACGTTCTGGCGGTGCAGGTCCGCCAGATCGCGCCGGATGAAAGCTTTCAACAATCCCATCAAATCGGATACCTCGGCCTCCGGCCGGCTCCAATTCTCCGAGGAAAATGCAAACAGCGTCAAATAACGAATGCCGACTTCTCCGGCCGTACGAACCGCTTCGCGCACGGCTTCCACGCCCTTGCGATGCCCCATCGTCCGCGGCAGTCCGCGCGAATTGGCCCAACGGCCGTTGCCATCCATGATGATGGCAACATGCGTGGGAACATTTCTAATCAATGGATTTGACATCGACGGCCCGAAAAACAGAGACTCGGAAAAGACAGACTATACCTGCATGATTTCCTTTTCCTTCTCGGCGAGCAAGCGGTCGATGTCGGAAATCATCTCATCGGTCACCTTCTGAACCTTTTCCGACTGGCTGCGGCTCACGTCCTGGCCGATGTCGCCGTCTTTTTCGGCTTTTTTCAGGCTGTCCATGCCGTCGCGGCGCACGTTGCGCACAGCAATCTTGGCTTTTTCGCTGTAGTCGTGCGCGACCTTTACCAGCGACTTGCGGCGTTCTTCGTTCAGTTCCGGCAGCGGGATGCGCAAATTCTGCCCATCGACGATCGGATTGAGGCCGAGATTCGATTCGCGGATGGCGCGATCAACGGCGCCAACCATGGATTTGTCCCAGATCGAAACGCCCAGCATGCGCGCCTCAGGCACGGTGATGTTGGCAACCTGGTTCAGCGGCACGCGCGAACCGTAAGCCTCAACCATGACCGGATCGAGCACGTTGGCCGATGCACGGCCTGTGCGCAACGATGCGATATCGTGCTTGAAAGCGGCAATGGCGCCATCCATGCGGCGCTTCAGGTCATTCAGGTCAATACCTTCACTCATGGATCAAACTCCCGTTTTATCGCGGCGGTCTTGCGACCGCCCTTTGACTGCTCAATTGTCTGTTACGATGGTCGCTCGGCCGCCACCGGTCAAGATTTCAGCGAATCCGCCCTTCTCGTGAATCGAGAAGACAATGATCGGAATGCTGTTTTCACGCGCCAGCGCCACGGCAGCCACGTCCATGACGGCAAGCCCCTTCTGCAGCACTTCGCTGTGCGTCAGATGATCGAAGCGGGTGGCCGTCGGGTCCTTCTTGGGATCAGCGGTATAGATGCCGTCGACCTGGGTGCCTTTGAAGATGGCTTCGGCGCCCATTTCGGCGGCGCGAAGGGCGGCTGCCGAATCGGTTGTGAAGAACGGATTGCCCGTGCCGCCGGCAAAGATCACGACGCGGCCGAGAGAGAGATGAAAAAGGGTGGCGCGCTGCGAGAAGCTCTCACAGATTTCCGGCATGGCAATGGCCGAGAGCACCACGGTATCGACATCAAGCTTGCGCAGCGAGGTCGCCAACGCCAGCGCGTTGATGATGGTCGCCAGCATGCCCATGTGGTCGCCGGTCACCCGGTCGCCACCTTTGGAGGCCACGGCGACACCGCGAAAGATATTTCCGCCGCCGACCACGACACCAACCTCGACACCCATGGCGCGCGCTTCCGCGATATCAGAGGCAATCCGGTCGGCAACCGCCACATCGATGCCGAAACCCTGGTTTCCCATGAGAGCTTCGCCCGAAGCCTTCAACAGCACGCGTTTATAGAGAGGTTCGGCCGACATCGTCACTCCTGTCCAAGAAGGCACACATGCGAGATGGTGCGTGGAACTGATCTTTCATCCTCGCGCGGCCGATATCACTTCGGATAATCTCCGAAGGAGCCTGCGCCAATGGGATGATGATGCCGGATACACGAAGGGCACCGCGTTGTCACGCGATGCCCCGGATGTTTCCCGACAAGGATAACGGTTTTCCCAATCAGGATGAAGAAATCAACCCTTGGCGACAGCTGCCACTTCGGCTGCGAAGTCGGATTCTTCCTTTTCGACGCCTTCGCCGAGAAGCAGGCGGGCCATGCCGACAACTTCGATCGGGGCGCCAACGGTCTTTTCAGCTTCCTTGACGGCAGCTTCGACCGTCAAATCAGGATTCATGACGAAAGCCTGCGACAGAAGGGCGACTTCTTCGAAGAACTTGCGCATGCGGCCTTCGACCATCTTTTCGATGATCGCTTCCGGCTTGCCGGATTCGCGGGCCTGCTCGATGAAGATGTTACGTTCGCGCTCAGCAACAGCAGCATCGACTTCCGTCGAGCGGATGGCCAGCGGGTTGGTCGCAGCAATGTGCATGGCAACCTGGCGGCCGATGGCGTTCAACGCATCCTTGTCGCCGGTCGACTTCAGCGCGACGAGAACGCCGAGCTTGCCGAGGCCGTCTGCAACGGAATTGTGGATGTAGGTCGCGACAACGCCGTCTTCGACCGACAGCAGAGCCGAACGGCGAAGAGCCATGTTTTCGCCGATCGTTGCGATCGCGTCGGTGATGCTTTCGGCAACCGACTTGCCCGTTGCCGGGTAGTTTGCAGCGCTGATCGTTTCAACCGAACCGTCGGTGCCGACAGCAACCTTGGCAACGCCACGAACGAGGTCCTGGAAGGCGTCGTTACGGGCAACGAAGTCGGTTTCGGAGTTCAGCTCGATGACTACTGCCTTGGTGCCGTTGCTGGCGATGCCGACCAAGCCTTCAGCTGCGGCGCGACCGGACTTCTTGTCGGCCTTAGCAATGCCCTTGGCGCGCAGCCAATCGATCGCGGCTTCCATGTCACCATTGGTTTCGCCGAGTGCCTTCTTGCAATCCATCATGCCTGCGCCGGTCTTTTCGCGCAGTTCCTTCACCATTGCTGCAGTAATAGTGCTCATCTTTTTTGCCTCTTCGTTTGTTCGGCTGGTGCGCAGCCAGAAAGCCGGCGCGATACCAGGAGGATGTGGCAGGGCATGACCCCTGAATGTGACATCGTGATGAAAGATTTCATCGCGACGATGCGCATCATGGCGACCAGGGCCGGAAAGGCTGATCGGATGCAAAAGAACGAGGCCGTTCACTTCTTCAGTCGTAAACGGCCTCGTCCTGATCGTGTGAATGGAATGGCGGGCAAACCCGCCATTCGGCCTTATCAGGCTTCGGCAGCTTCTTCGAGAGCCGGCTCAAGCGGCAGTTCGGAAGATGCGCCGAGATCGCGGCCGGACGAGCTCTGCTGACGGGCAATGCCGTCGAGCGCTGCACGGGAGATCAGATCGCAGTAGAGCGAGATCGCGCGCGATGCGTCGTCGTTGCCGGGGATCGGGAAATCGATCTGGTCCGGATCGCAGTTCGAATCGATGATCGCAACGACCGGGATGCCGAGACGCTTTGCTTCGTCGATGGCAATCGATTCCTTGTTGGTGTCGATGATGAACATCAGGTCCGGAACGCCGCCCATGTCGCGGATACCGCCGAGTGCACGGTTCAGCTTTTCGCGTTCGCGCTCAAGGTTCAGACGCTCCTTCTTGGTGAAGCCCGAAGCTTCCGAAGCAAGGATTTCGTCGAGCTTGCGCAGGCGCTGGATCGAGTTCGAAATCGTCTTCCAGTTGGTCATCATGCCGCCGAGCCAGCGGGCGTTGACGTAGTACTGGGCCGAACGCTTGGCAGCGTCAGCGATGATTTCGGATGCCTGACGCTTGGTGCCGACGAACAGAACGCGGCCGCCCTTGGCAACCGTGTCGCTGACAACCTGCAGCGCGCGCGACAGCAACGGAACGGTCTGTGCGAGATCGATGATGTGAACGTTCGAACGATCGCCGAAGATGTACGGCTTCATTTTCGGGTTCCAGCGGTGAGTCTGGTGACCGAAGTGAACGCCAGCTTCCAGAAGCTGACGCATGCTAAAATCAGGCAATGCCATGCCTTTTTCTCCTTTTCCGGTTGAACCTCCGCAAGGCAAACAGCACTCTCTTTGAAAGCGCCACCGGGTGGAACTGCCCGGATTTCTCCCGGACGGCCCCAAACCTTACGTGTGGAATGCGGTGCCCATACCCGCTGTCGCCCGATAAATCAAGGGCGAAGGATGAAAATACCGCCGGACCGGCTCCCGGCGCCTATTTGCACTCGCCTTCCTTGAAGACCTCAAGGTCGGCAAGCTTGCCGGTCAGGACGAAATCGCCGTAGTCCATCGTCAGGTCGCGGGTGATGCCGTTTTCATAGAGCTTGAACTCCATACGGTAGATCGGCAGTGCGTCGCCTGATGTGTCGTCATTGAAATAGGAAATGGTGACCGGCCAATAGGGTTTTGCAGCCATCGCGCCTGCCTTGCCGGCGTCTCCCGTATCCACGGCGTCCTTGGCCGGCTGCTGGAATTTACCCACCATCGTCGTGGTGATCAGCGTCTTGTCACCCGAATCAGAACCGTCGAAGATGCGGGATTCGAACAGCTTCTCGCCCTTCTTCGCCCGATCGATGACCTCGAGCATATGTTCGGTCGGAAACAGGCCCTGCGCAAGATCGACCTTGCGTTTGTCCGGCGAAGTCAGGTCGACAGTCAGGCCCTGCTGCGCTTCATGCGCCGAGCCACGAACTTCCTTGTCCAGCTTCTCGTCGGTGAAGGAGCGCGTCAGGAAGCGGAAATTGCCGTTCTTCAGGTCCTCATAGGTCGTCGTCTGCTGATCGGTCAGCTTGACCTCCTCACCGGTGTCGACCTTGGTGACGAAGCGAAAACTGACGGTGTAGCCTTCGCAGGCCGAACCATTGAATTCATAGACCATGCGGCCGTACATTCCGGAAATTCCGGAGCGCTCCGACGCATCTTTCAGTTCCAGATCATAGACCGCGCGGTGAGGCACAAGGATGTTGGCGGAGGCTGCGGAAGCACCGCCGACCGTCACGCCTGAGAAACACGCCCATGCCAGAATGACAGAGGCAAAGCCTGAACGAAACATCCGTTTCCTCCTGTTGGACTCGCCGCCAATGCTATAAGAACACATCCGGCGAAAGCGAGGCATCAATGATCGCGAAGCGGTATTTTATCACTTCATGAATCACGCTTTGCATGCAGCATTTGACGACAAAACACAACAATGACCGGAGTTATCCATGTCCGTAGAAATCGAAGCCCGCATCAAGGAACTCGGAATCACCCTGCCGCAGGCGGCGGCACCGGCCGCAAACTATGTTCCCTTCGTCATCAGCGGATCGCACCTCTATATCTCCGGTCAACTACCGATGGAAAACGGCAAGATCGCGATCACCGGGCATCTCGGCGACGATGTCGATGTAGCGACCGGCCAGCGCGCGGCCGAACTCTGCGCCATCAATATCCTTGCCCAGGCCAAGGCAGCACTCGGTGGTGACCTTTCGCGCATCCGCCGGATCGTCAAGCTCAACGGCTTCGTCGCGTCCAAGCCGACCTTCATCGAGCAGCATCTGGTCATCAACGGCGCGTCGAACCTGATCGCCAAGGTTCTTGGTGACGCCGGTATCCATGCCCGCGCAGCCGTCGGCATGGCCGCCCTGCCCTTCAATGCCGCCGTCGAAATCGACGCCGTGATCGAAATCGCTTGAGCGGACAGTATAGCATGAAAGACCTGTCCTGGCTGACGGCACAACCGGTCGCTCATCGCGGCTATCATGACATGAATCATGCCATCTGGGAAAACACTCTCTCGGCCTTTGCAAGGGCGGCCGAACACGGCTTCGCCATAGAGTGCGACCTGCAGTACACCGCCGACAGCGTACCCGTGGTCTTCCACGATGACGACATGCAGCGGCTTTGCGGCATCAAGGGCGACATCCGCGAAAAGACGGCCGGCGAACTCGGCCTCGTCGCCATCGGCGGCACGGCGGACAAGGTGCCGACGCTCGGACAGCTTCTCAGGCTGGTAAAAGGCCGCGTGCCAATCGTGCTGGAACTGAAGGGTCGCAGAGGCGACGACGAGGGTTTCGCAGATGCCGTGCTGGAGACATTAGAAAACTATAAGGGCCATATCGCCCTCATGAGTTTCGATCATTGGCTGCTGAAGGATCTCAAGGCTCACAACTCGCCCTACCCGGTCGGCCTGACAGCAGGCGGCAACCAGCCCGAGCAGTTCCTTGTTCACGAAGAAGCGATGCAGTTCGGTCTTGATTTCATTTCCTATTTCTACGGAGATTTGCCAAATTCCTTCATCACCAAGGAACGCTCTCTTGGCCGACCGATTCTGACCTGGACCGTGCGTGATCAGGCTGGCGTCAATCACACCTACAGCCATGCCGACCAGATGACATTCGAGGGTTTTGATCCCAATGAAAGGCTTATCGCTTAGAGAATGACAGGCGAAGTCAAAATCCGCGTCGAGACTTCCTTTCAGGATATTTCGAAGGAAAGCTGGGACGGATTGTCAGGGGCCGCCAAGGGGCAACCCGGCGGCCTCTACAATCCGTTTATTTCTCATGCCTATCTGTCCGCGTTGGAGGAATCCGGCTCGGCCACGGCGGATACGGGATGGCTCGGCCAGCACCTCTTGATGGAAGACGGCAATGGCGGCTTGGCGGGCGGCCTGATCTGCTATCTGAAAAACCACAGCCAGGGCGAATATGTCTTCGATCACGGCTGGGCCGACGCGCTTGAACGGGCGGGAGGCCGATACTATCCGAAGCTGCAATGCTCGGTTCCGTTCACACCGGCAACTGGCCCAAGGCTCCTGACGGCAATTAATGCCGATGCCGGCGTGGTTCGAGATTCCCTCGCCGCCGGTCTTCAGGAACTGGCCCGGCGCCACAAGGTGTCGTCGGCGCATGTGACATTCGTGCCGGAAGAGGAAATCCCCACATTCGAACGCGCCGGTTTCCTGCATCGAACCGACCAGCAGTTTCATTTTCTCAATGAGGGCTATGCTTCACACAATGACTTTCTTGAGACACTGGCGTCACGCAAGCGCAAGGCCTTGAAGAAGGAACGCCGGGCGGCGCTCGAACACGGCATCAGCATCGACTGGCTGACCGGCAAGGATTTGACAGAAAATGTCTGGGATCAGTTCTTTGCCTTCTACATGGATACCGGCAGCCGCAAATGGGGCCGTCCTTACCTGACCCGAAAATTCTACTCGCTGATCGGCGAGCGCATGGCCGACAACATCCTGCTAGTCATGGCCAGGCGCAAGGGGAAATACATTGCCGGCGCGATCAATTTCATCGGCAGCGACGCTCTCTACGGCCGCCACTGGGGCGCGATCGAAGACCATCCCTTCCTGCATTTCGAGGTCTGCTATCACCAGGCCATCGATTTCGCGATCTCAAGGGGATTGAAGCGCGTGGAAGCCGGCGCCCAGGGCGAACACAAGCTGGCACGCGGTTATCTGCCGGCGACCACCCATTCGGCCCATTTCATCGCGCATCCGGGGTTGAAACGTGCCGTCGCCGACTATCTCGAACGCGAGCGGCAGGATGTCGAACAAATGGGCGATATCCTTGCCGATCACAGCCCTTTCCGCAAAGGTGCGCGGCAAGAGATCGACGACTAAAAGAGACACGCATTTTGGAGGAGAGACGCAGATGAGCGCCGCCTATGACAACAACAATATCTTCGGCAAGATCCTGCGTGGTGAAATTCCCGCCCACAAGGTCTACGAAGACGACAACACCCTCGTCTTCATGGATGTGATGCCGCAGGCGGAAGGTCACGTTCTCGTCGTGCCGAAGGCTACTTCACGCAACATTCTCGATGCCGATCCGGCAACACTCGGGCCGCTGATCGCGGTCGTCCAGAAAGTGGCGATTGCGGCACAGGAAGCCTTCGATGCCGACGGCGTGACGATCATGCAGTTTAATGAGGCTCCGGCGGGCCAGTCGGTATTCCACCTGCATTTCCACGTCATTCCCCGCCGCGAAGGCGTGCCATTGCGACCGCATTCCGGCAAAATGGAAGATGGCGGCGTCCTTGCGGCAAACGCTGCGAAAATCAAGAAAGCGCTGTGATCTCAACGCATCACGCAGGCGTGGTGGGTTATTTCACTGCCAGTGACGCGACGTCGACAGCCACCGCATTTTTCTGTTGAAGCACGTTGGCCGCAAGCACATAGGCAATGCAGAAGATAGCGACACCACCGAAAACGTCGCTCAAATGATGACCGCCCTGGACCAGGATCGCGGGCACCATGACCAGATTGACGACCGCCAGCGGCCAGAACACAAAGCGTAGCCGCGTCACGAAACACACCGACATGCAGGCCATGACGGTGTGAAATGATGGAAAACCGATTAATCCCAGAACATTACGCGGCGTCAGGTAGCTGACACCCTCCTGCCCCAGCCGAACAAGTTCGGCCCCATAGGTTGGGCCAACAGCTATCGGCATCGCCTGAAGCACCGTTTGGGGCAATTCGTACACCGATGACGCCCCGAAAGACGGAAAGAACGACCAGCACAGGATCGACAGCAAGGCGCCGAGAATTCCCGTCAGCAGGAACCTGTGCAGCGTCGCGATATCGACAAAGAACCCCAGAACCAGAATGACCAGGACGAGCTGCGGCAGCGAACTGAAATACACAAGGCGAAGCAGATCGCCAAACAACGGATACGTGGCAATCCACATCACGAACGACGGCCAATCAAATCCGAGCGCGGCGTCGATCCGCGATAGATACGCATCAATCGGCGCGAAGCGGATCGGCAGCAGCATGTAGTTGAAGATCGAGCCAGCCATCGAAAAGATGAGAAACAGCCCAGCCGCCGTCAGGGTCGCGGAGATACGAATGTCAGGGCGAAACAGCCGGTAATATTGCCCGAGCGCCAGGGATGATATGCCGATGCTTGCCAGTCCCACATAGCCGGCGAAATCGATTTCGACGCCCTTTACGACGATCAGGATACCGCCGAGCAACAACAGTGTTGCAATGATCGTCAGGATAAACCGTTCGGCGGGAAGAAACAGCATGCGGACCTCCATGTGCGGACACATGCTTACACCAGCGGTTATAAAATTTGGATAAATGCGCCGCGCGCTGCTTCTCGCAGTTCACTTCGCTAGCCACGCGGCTCAATCTAGACGCCGAGAATATGAAGGCCGATTGCCAGCACAGCGATGGCCGTGGCGATGCCGATTGCGGGCTTCTGGCGGCCGATGAAAAACGCGGCTGCGCCGGTAGCGACCGATCCGAGGCGAAGCCAGAGCGGCGACTGTTCGAGAACGCCGGTCGGGTAGAGGATCAACTTGGCGATGACGGCGGCCACAAGCGCGGTCGCAACGGCCCTTACCCAGTTCAGTGCTTCCGAATCCTCACGCAACCGGTTGCCGGCCAGCACGCCAAGCCAACGCCAGAGATCCGTCGCAAGCCAGCCGGCGATCGCGATGAAGACGTAGGCCCACCAGCCTTCGAGCACCGTCATGCGCGGATCTCCTTGCGCCGGCGCCAGCCGCGCTCTGCCACCCAGGCGAGCGTGCCACCGCCGACCCCCGCCAGCAAAATGTCGAACTCAGGCGCAAGCCAGTAAAACAGCGGGCCGGCGATGAGCCCGATGACGAGTGCCACGTAGATCACCGGATGACGCGCGGAGCTCCAGATCGAGGCCAGAAAATAAACCGGGGTCAGGAAGAACAGGCAGCCGGCAACAATAGGCGGAAACTCGGCAACGAACTGATAGACGACGGCGACCAAAAGCATATTGGCAAGCACGAGCGTGATGCCGAAGCCAGCGAAAAACGCGATCCGGCGTTCACGCGGCACTGATTGCACCCGTTCCATGGCAAACACCCATGCGGTGATGGCCACAAAATGCGACAGGAACAGAAGGAGCCAGGTAGGCGTCTTCTCCGTGCGGATTTCCGGCACGAGGGCCGCGACCATCGGCATCAACCGGATCGACGAAAGCGTCACGGCGATGAATGCGGTCACAAGGTTGGCGCCGCCAAGGATAGAGCTGACGAGAATGACCTTGGCCGGCAGTGCCCAGACCATCCCCGTCATGAACACCACCTGCTCCACCGGGATACCGGCCTGGGCGGTAAAGGCGCAGAAGCCGACGAAGGACAGCATCAGGATGATGGCGGGCAGACTGAAAATGCCCTTCATACCGGTCAGGAACCAATCCCGCCTGGTGCCGATCGTCTGGCCATCGTCCATCACAACATCCGCTGGTTCATGTCACAAAAAAACAGTGCCGGACCATTCCGTCCGGCACTGTGTCTTTATCCTGGATAAGACTACTTCTTGCGCGGCACCTTCGGCACCGTGCTTCCCTTGCGGGGAGGTTCGGCAGCCGTGGCATTGGTCAGCTCTTCAGTCGTAGCAGCCTTGGAAGCCTTTTTCGGCTTGGGGCGGCTTTCCGGTTCTGCACCCACCGTTTCCATTTCCTTCGGCTTTGCGGCCTTGGTCGCCTTTTTCACGGGCGCCACGACTTCTGCCTTGGGCTTGATGCGGGCCGTTTCCGGAACGGAGTCGAGGGACAGACCCTTTGTGCCGTCGGGCTTGATAGCGACCGTCACCTTGACGACACCACCCTTCTTCAGCTTGCCGAAGAGAATTTCGTCGGCCAACGGTTTCTTGATGTGTTCCTGGATGACACGGGCCAGCGGCCGCGCCCCCATCTTTTCATCATATCCCTTGTCAGCCAGCCAGGCGATTGCGTCCTGATGCAGGTCGAAGGTGACGTTGCGTTCGGCAAGCTGGGTTTCCAGCTGCATGACAAACTTCTGCACCACCTGATGGATCACCGGCGTCGGCAGCGAGGCGAACGGAATGACCGCATCGAGACGGTTGCGGAACTCCGGCGTGAACAAGCGGTTCAGCGCCTCGACATCGTCGCCTTCGCGCTTGGACGAACCGAAGCCGAAAGCAGCCTTTGCCATCTCCGACGCACCCGCATTGGTCGTCATGATCAGGATGACGTTACGGAAGTCGATCTTCTTGCCGTTGTGGTCCGTCAGCGAGCCATGGTCCATGACCTGCAACAGGATGTTGAACAGATCCGGATGCGCCTTCTCGATTTCGTCGAGCAGCAGAACCGAATGCGGGTGCTGGTCGATGCCATCGGTCAAAAGACCACCCTGGTCGAAGCCGACATAGCCGGGAGGTGCCCCAAGCAGACGCGATACCGTGTGGCGCTCCATATACTCCGACATGTCGAAGCGGATGAGTTCCACGCCGAGCGAAGCTGCAAGCTGCTTGGCGACTTCCGTCTTGCCCACACCGGTCGGACCGGAGAAGACATAGGAGCCAATCGGCTTGTTGGGTTCGCGAAGGCCGGCACGCGCCAGCTTGATCGCCGAGGCTAGCGCCTCGATTGCCAGATCCTGGCCGTAGACGACCGAGCGCAGTTCCTTTTCCAGATTGGCAAGAACGGCCTCGTCATCCTTGGAAACGGATTTCGGCGGAATGCGGGCCATCGTCGCGATCGTCGCTTCGATCTCCTTTTCGGTGATCAGCTTGCGGCGCTTGTTGACGGGCAACAGCATCTGTGCCGCGCCGGTCTCGTCGATCACATCGATCGCCTTGTCCGGCAGCTTACGGTCGTTGATGTAGCGGGCCGAAAGTTCGACTGCGGACTTGATCGCCTCGTTCGAATATTTCAGCTTGTGATAGTCCTCGAAATACGGCTTCAGGCCCTTCATGATCTCGATGGCGTCGTCGATCGTCGGTTCGCTGACATCGATCTTCTGGAACCGTCGCACGAGCGCGCGATCCTTTTCGAAGAACTGGCGATATTCCTTGTAGGTGGTCGAACCGATGCAGCGGATCGCGCCCGAAGACAGCGCCGGCTTCAGCAGGTTGGACGCATCCATGGCACCGCCGGAGGTCGCTCCGGCACCGATCACCGTATGAATCTCGTCGATGAACAGCACGGCACCCGGATAGTCTTCGAGTTCCTTGACGACCTGCTTTAAGCGCTCTTCGAAATCGCCGCGATAGCGAGTGCCGGCCAGCAGCGTGCCCATGTCGAGCGAGAAGATCGTCGCATCCTGCAGCGCCTCGGGAACCTTCTTCTCGACGATGCGCTTGGCCAGGCCTTCGGCGATTGCCGTCTTGCCGACGCCGGGGTCGCCAACGTAAAGCGGATTGTTCTTGGAACGGCGGCACAAGATCTGGATGGTGCGGTTAACCTCGGCGTGACGGCCGATCAGCGGGTCGATCTTGCCGACCTTGGCCTTCTCGTTGAGGTTGACGCAATAGGCCGTCAACGCATCCTGCTGCTTCTTCGGACCGCTCTCGTCTTGCTCACGCGATGCCTTCTGCTCGGATTCCGGCTCGTCGGCGCCGCGCGGCGGGCGCGACTCGGATGTGCCGGGCCGCTTGCCGATACCGTGCGATATGAAATTGACGGCGTCGTAGCGCGTCATCTCCTGCTCCTGCAGGAAGTAGGCGGCATGGCTCTCGCGCTCGGCGAAGATGGCAACTAGCACATTGGCGCCCGTCACTTCCTCGCGCCCGGACGACTGGACATGGATCACGGCTCGCTGGATCACGCGCTGGAATCCGGCCGTCGGCTTGGAGTCCTCGTCATATCCCGTCACCAGGTTACCGAGCTCGTTGTCGACATAATCGGAGACGGTCTTGCGCAGGCTGTCGAGGTTGACGTTGCACGCGCCCATGACCGCTGCCGCATCGGCATCGTCGATCAACGCCAACAGCAGGTGCTCCAGGGTCGCATATTCGTGATGGCGCTCGTTGGCCAGCGTTAGAGCCTGGTGCAACGCCTTTTCAAGGCTTGTTGAAAATGTTGGCACGTCAGTTCCTCATTTCTTTTCCATGACGCATTGCAGCGGGTGCTGATGCTCGCGGGCGAAATCCATCACCTGCGTCACTTTGGTTTCGGCAACTTCGTAGGTGAAAACACCGCATTCACCCACGCCGTGATTGTGAACGTGCAGCATGATCAGAGTTGCCGCTTCGCGGTCCTTCTGGAAGAAACGCTCCAGAATGTGGATCACGAATTCCATCGGCGTGTAGTCATCGTTCAAAAGCAGGACTCGATAGAGACTCGGCTTCTTGGTTTTCGGCTTTGTCCGAGTGATGACAGACGTGCCACGGTTGGCGTTGCCCCCATCCCCGTCGCTGTCTTTTTGCATCCGGACCGGCATGGCGATCATTCTACTTCATTCCCTTGTCCAGCCGCAAATGCTTGGGAGATATTCGCGGCCTGTTCATGACACATAATCTAGTGGTTCTTTTTTAGATTTTAAGGCTGTTCCTCCGCACTGCAATCATATTTGCGTCACGAGACACAAGATTGACCAACTTTCTTGGGCAGTCGATCGCCAATATCCCCGATGGACAACAAAAAAACCGGCCGCGGTGTACGCGGCCGGTTTTTCAGTGTTTGAATTGTGGGCTTGGCAGCCTTATGCGGCAGCAGCAGCCTTGACGGCGGCCGTCGCCTTGGCGACCGGCGCTTCGTAGGGCTTGTAGGCATCCTTGGCGAGATCGGCATACATTTCGCCGATCTTGGTCGCTTCGGCGACGTAGCCTTCGTAAGCGGACTTCACGAAGTTGGTCTGCAGTTCAAAAGCTGCTTCGACGCTCTTGACGGTGCTGATCTTCTCGATATGGGCGACGCTGTCTCCAAAAGACTTCTTGGAGTAGTCGGCGGCTTCGGTGGCAATCGCCTGGAAAGCCTTCGTCAGCGACGCATAGCTCTTCAGCAGCGTGTCCAACGTTTCCTTGCTCTTCTTATTCGCATCTTCGAAATTGAACATCAGGCTGCTCCTTTGTTGACGCTCGTAATGACAACATTTTATGTGCACTGCACAATAAAGTCAATGTATACGTGCAATGCAATAAAACGCTGCTATTGCAACAACTTGATGAAAAACCGTGAAATCGGGTCGTTTTTTGCGAAAAAAATAAACAAAAAGTATGATTTTATCAAAAAACCCGGCCTGAATGTCAGACCGGGTCAAAATTCCCAAACTCAACCCGAGAGGGCGTTTAGAGATCGATGTCGAGAATGGCCATCGAGAAGTTGTAAGACAGCTCGCCGTCTTCCTCGTCCCGGAAAACAACGCCCAGAAACTCGTCGCCCAGATAGACCTCTGCGGATTCATCCTTCTTCGGCCGCGCCTTGATGACCATCGACTGGTTGAACGTGCGCTTGAAATAGGCTTCGAGCTTTTTGATTTCTTCGGGCTTCAAGTCTTTTCTCCATGGCGGTGTGATTTGCGCCGCTTCTCGCACAGAGCCTCAATCGGTGTAAACCCCTGGCAAGACGGGCAACCGACAAAACGCCGGGATCAGATCTCGAAGGAAACGAGCAGCTGGTCCATCGATCGCGACGGTTCCGAGCAGCCGGCTTCACCGACGACGCGCGCCGGAACGCCCGCGACTGTAGTCTTCGGCGGAACTTCCTTGAGCACGACGGAGCCCGCGGCAACGCGGGAGCAATTGCCGATATGGATGTTGCCGAGGATCTTCGCACCGGCGCCGATCAGGACACCGTTGCCGATCTTCGGATGGCGATCGCTGCCCTCCTTGCCGGTGCCGCCGAGCGTCACGCCATGCAGGATGGAAACGTTGTCGCCGACAACAGCGGTCTCGCCCACCACAAGCCCCGTTGCATGGTCGAGGAAGATGCCCTTGCCGATGCGTGCTGCCGGATTGATGTCCGTCTGGAAAACGGACGAAGATCGGCTCTGCAGGTAAAGGGCGAAATCGCGGCGTCCGCGGTTCATCAGCCAATGCGCCAGCCTATGGGTCTGGATCGCGTGGAAACCCTTGAAATAGAGGATCGCCTCGAGAAAGCGCGTGCAGGCCGGGTCTCGGTCGTAGACAGCCTGGATGTCGACGCGCAGGATGCTGCCCCATTCCGGCCAGTCTTCCAGCATTTCAGCAAAAGTCTGGCGCAAAAGATTCGCCTGCAGGTCGGGATGGTCGAGCCGCTCACAGATCCGATAGATGACGCTGTCTTCCAGCGAATGCTGGTTGATGATGGTGGAATAGAGGAATGCCGCGAGCAGTGGATCCTGTTGGGCCGCGACCCGTGCCTCTTCCTGCAGACTGTCCCAGATCGGATCCATGATCTTCACGGTCTCGGTCGGGCGTATGTCAGTCCTGGCGACCATCGCCACTCTCCTTCGTCGTCTGTCGATCCATCAGGTATAGGCCAAATCGCGCCGGATATAAATGGCTGGCCCGAAATGAAATCCAAACTCCTCGGCAGGTCTCACGCTTGGCCGGCCCTGGCCAAAAACTCAAGCGCGGCCTTCTTGAAGACCCGGTCGCCGACGGCAAGCATGTGATCGCGCCCGGGAATATCCAGCGCCACGGCATTCGGAATAAGGACGGCCAGCTCCTGCGGCGACCCTGCGATATCGTCCTTGGTGCCGACCGCGATCAGCACCGGCACGTCGATGCGGCCCACATCCTCGACGGACAGCAGGTCGCGCGAAGTGGAGATGCAGGCGGCAAGCGCCTTGCGGTCGCTTTTCGTCTGGTCGGCGAAGGCACGAAACATCCGGCCCCTCTCATGCGTCACCACATCGAGAGACGGTGCGTTCAGCGCGTCTGCAATCGGATCCCAGTCGCCAACGCCGGTCACCATGCCGATGCCAAGTCCGCCCAGGATGAGAGACCGCACACGGTTCGGATGCGCCAGCGTCAGGAACGTGGAAATGCGCGCGCCCATGGAGTAGCCCATTACATGCACCTCGGCGATGCCGAGATGGTCAAGCAGAGCCATGGCGTCTCCAGCCATTGCCGGCGGATGATAGACTTTGGGATCGTGCGGCTTGTCGCTCGCGCCGTGGCCGCGATTGTCCAGCGCGATCACCCGGTACCCAGCGTCACCCAGCGTTTTCAGCCAGCCCGGATAGACCCAGTTGACATTGGCGCTGGACGCAAACCCGTGGATCAAGAGGATGGGATCGCCGGACGGGTCGCCCTCGTCGAAATAGGCGATCGACAGACCGTCATGGGTAAAAGTCGAAAAGGCGGGAGGGTTCAAATCCATGGCAGGTGTCCTGTTTTCGCCGAACCTATGACACCGGCTTTGCCGGGAAAACCCCGGCTCGCCAAAAAACGCACAGCCGCGGCATCTTTGCCGCTACACTTTTCACGCAAAGCTTTCTATGGTGCGGCCGAATTCGACTATCCTTCCAGACGACGGAGCATGACATGGCCGGGCACGGTATTCCTCACTTCCAGAACGACGGCGGCCACGCGGTGATCGAGATCGGCGTCAAGGAATTCATGTGCACCGGGGCCTCGGTGCCCTACGACCATCCGCACATTTATATCGACATGGGCGATGACAACGAAAAAGTCTGTTCCTACTGCTCGACGCTCTACCGCTACAACGCCAAGCTCCACGCGGATCAGACTGTGCCGGACGGCTGCACCTTCAATGCAAAGGCGGCCTGAGCGGCAAACGTTCCTGACATGAGCCGGGGCGAGCCCGTGGCGATCGTCGGGGCCGGTATTGCCGGCCTTACGGCTGCCCTCTGTTTTGCCCGCAAGGGTATTCCAGCGGAAATCTTCGAGCAGGCGGCCGTTCTCAGTGAGGCCGGCGCCGGGCTGCAACTGTCCCCCAATGCGACGCGCATCCTGACGCGGCTGGGACTGCTCCCGCGACTTGAACAGGTGTGGAGCGAACCGGAAGCGATCAATCTCGTCAGCGGAACATCGCTGCGAACAATCGCTTCAGTGCCATCGGGACCTTTTGCGCGGGATCGCTGGAAAGCGCCTTACGGTGTCCTCCATAGGGCCGATCTCCAGAAAAACCTGCTTGATGCCGTGGACGCCAATCCACTCTGCCGCCTTCATCTTGGCATTCAGGCCGATAACCCTGCGCGCGATTCCATCGCGCGGATCCTCAGCAGGCGGCCGCGCTTGGTGGTCGGTGCGGACGGCGTCTGGTCCAAGATCAGAAACCGGATAGAAGGGGCTGGAAAAGCGATATTTTCCGGCAACGTCGCCTGGCGATTGACGCTCGGTGAGGCATATGCCCCAGCTGTTTTCGATTCAATGAAAGTCACGGCATTTCTGGGCGGTGGCTCGCACCTCGTCGCCTATCCTCTACCGAAAACGCGCAGTTTCAACGTGGTGGCGATCACCGGCGGCCGTAATCCCGGCGAAGCATTGGAGCGCACCCTGCCCCAGGAAGATGCGCGACAGCGGCTGCTTGACGCCTTTTCCGGCTGGCATCCTCAGATTATCGATATGCTGCGGCATGCGGCCGAGCCGACGATCTGGCCTCTTCATGAAGTGAGCGACGGTGCCTGGCACCAGGGCGAAGAGGTCGTTCTGATCGGTGATGCGGCCCATGCGATGATGCCGTTCGCCGCCCAAGGCGCTGCCATGGCGATCGAGGATGCCTTCGAGCTCGCATCCTTCGTCGCGGATGGAAAGCCCCTCGCCGCCTTTGCCGATCACAGGAAGAACCGAATCGCCCGCGTCCGTTCGCGCGGTGCCTTCAATCGCTTTGCCTATCACGCCCGCGGCCCGGTGCGGATCGGGCGTGATCTGGTGCTGTCACTGCGGCGACCGGAAAGCCTGGCAGCCGAATTCGACTGGCTCTACGGATACGAGCCGCGCGATTGAGACGTCAGACTGCTTTTGCCGCAGCGAAGCCGGCTTCGATATCCCGGCGGAGATCCGCCACATCCTCAAGCCCGATCTGCAGGCGGATGACAGGCCCTTCGCTCGGCGCCTTGCAGATCCTTCGATCGGAAAGGCCAACGTGAACGGCGAGGCTTTCGAAACCGCCCCAGGACCAGCCGAGCCCGAAAATTGACAGAGCATCGAGGAAAGCATGCGCCTTCGGCTTGAACTGTTCCGGGTTTTCTACTTTGAGAACGAAGGAGAAAATGCCGCTGGAGCCGGTGAAATCGCGCTTCCAGAGATCGTGGCCCGGAAAGCTCGGTAGAGCCGGATGCAGGACGCGCGCAACGTCCTCGCGCTCCTCCAGCCACCGGGCGATATTAAGCGTGCTTTCCTGGTGACGGTCGAGACGAATGCCCATGGTGCGCAGGCCGCGCAGAATCTGGTAACTGTCATCCGGAGAGCCGCAGATGCCGAGTGCGATGTTGGCTTCCTTCAACTGCTCCCAATGGCCAGCGTTGGCCGACACAGTGCCGAGCAGGATGTCGGAGTGACCGGACGGATATTTGGTCGCCGCGTGGATCGAAACATCGACACCGTGATCGAGCGGCTTGAAATAGAGCGGCGTTGCCCAGGTATTGTCCATCGTCACCACGCATCCATGGCGATGGGCGACCGCAGAAATCGCGCGGATATCCTGCATCTCGAAAGTGTTCGAACCGGGCGCCTCGGTGTGCACGAGCTTCGTATTCGGCTTGATCAGGCTTTCGATGCCGGCGCCGATCATCGGATCGTAATACTCGATGGTTACCCCAAGCCTCTTCAGCATCGTGTCGCAGAAATGCCGGGTCGGGAAGTAGACCGAATCGACGATCAGCGCATGATCGCCGGCAGACAGAAATGCCAGGAACGGCACGGTGACGGCTGCCAATCCCGAGGGAACGAGGATTGTTCCCGCCGAGCCTTCCAGCACATCGATCGCCTCGCATAATGCGTCAGTGGTCGGTGTCCCGCGTGTGGCATACGTGTACTTCTGTGCCCGGTTCTCCATGGCTTTCGCATTGGGAAACAAAACCGTGGACGCGTGCACGACAGGCGGATTGACGAAGCCATGAAAGTCGGCAGGTGAGTTGCCGATATGCGACAGCAGGGTGTTCACGCCAGCGCCGGCGAGGAAATCATTCTTGTCATTCATGGGAGGGTCCGCTTGTGAAATTTCATGTCCGAGCACTTTTCCGCCCCTCGAACCGAGGGGTCAAGTGACTTCCGTTCCGACACAGTCAGCAAGTGGTAAAAACACAGTTTCTGACGGTTTTTTAAACAAAAAAGTGCATTGGGCAGCCAAAAAATGCCTAAACATACGGCGCAATCAACGATTCTTGCGGTGAGGCTCAGAAAATCAGCAACGCGTCTTGACCCTGCGATGTTTTGAGCATGAGATAGATCGTACTCGCGCCAGGAGGGTGGCGGGGGCCGCACCTTGCGCCTGACCAAGGGCAGCGGTGCGGGACGAGAACAAAGACAACAGAAAAAGGTTCTAAAAATGGCAAAAAGAATTCTGACAGCGCTTATCGGCGCTGCCGTTATGGGGATCGGTGCCCAGGCCGCGTCCGCTACGACCCTTGGCGACGTCAAGGCAAAGGGCTTCCTGCAGTGCGGCGTCAACACCGGCCTGACCGGCTTTGCTTCTCCTGACGCATCCGGCAACTGGAGCGGCTTCGACGTCGATTACTGCAAGGCAATTGCGGCTGCCATTTTCGGCGATGCGACCAAGGTGAAATACACGCCGACCTCCGCCAAGGACCGTTTCCCGGCGCTTCAATCCGGCGAAGTCGACGTTCTGGCCCGTAACACGACCTGGACGATCAACCGCGACACCGCGCTCGGCTTCAATTTCCGTGCTGTCAACTACTATGACGGCCAGGGCTTCATGGTGCGCAAGTCGCTGAACGTGAAATCAGCTCTCGAACTGTCCGGCGCCGCCGTCTGCGTCCAGACCGGCACGACGACCGAACTGAACCTCGCCGACTATTTCAAGGCCAACAACCTTCAGTACAACCCGGTCGTGTTCGAAAAGCTTGAAGAAGTGAACGCGGCTTATGACGCCGGCCGTTGCGACGTCTACACGACCGACCAGTCGGGCCTGTATTCGCTGCGCCTGACGCTGGCAGCTCCGGACGATCATATCATCCTGCCGGAAATCATTTCGAAGGAGCCGCTTGGCCCGGCCGTTCGTCAGGGCGACGACCAGTGGTTCGACATCGTTTCCTGGGTTCACTATGCGCTTGTCGGCGCCGAGGACTTCGGCATCACCTCGGCTAACGTCGAGGAAATGAAGAAATCGACCAACCCGGACATCCAGCGCTTCCTCGGTGTCGAAGCCGACACCAAAATCGGCACTGATCTCGGCCTCGACAACGACTGGGCTGTGAAGGTCATCAAGGCCGTGGGCAACTATGGCGAAGTCTTCGACCGCAATATCGGTACCGGCAGCCCGCTGAAGATCGAGCGTGGCCTGAATGCTCTGTGGAGCAAGGGCGGCATCCAGTACGCACCGCCGGTCCGTTAAGACCAACTGACAACGGGAAAGCGGCTCCGGCCGCTTTCTCTCCCAAAAATAAGAATCGCTCGAAACAGGGCGAACAGGGGAAAGAGGCTCTGAATGACAATTGACGCCACGATTCCGCCCGGCAAGGACAAGCCGACCGGTTCGATTCTAAACGATCCAAAAGTCCGCGGTTGGATATACCAAGGTATTACGCTGCTTTTGCTCGTCTTGTTCGTCTACTGGGTGACCACCAACACCATCGAAAATCTCAAGCGTGCCAACATCGCATCCGGCTACGGCTTTCTGAATGGGCGTGCGGGCTTTGACGTTGGCCAATCGCTGATCGCGTTCACGAGTGATTCGACCTATGGCAGGGCGCTCGTCGTCGGCTTCCTCAACACCATCCTCGTCGCGGTTACCGGCATCATCACAGCAACGATCATCGGCTTTCTGGTCGGCATCGGCCGGCTGTCGAAGAACTGGTTGATCGCCAAACTGTCGATGGTCTATGTCGAGGTTTTCCGTAACATTCCACCGCTGCTCGTCATCTTCTTCTGGTACTCCGGCGTTCTCGCCGTGCTGCCGCAGCCTCGGGATTCGCTGGCGCTACCGCTGGACATGTACATCAACAATCGCGGCCTTGCCTTCCCCCGTCCGGTTTTTGACGCCGGCTCGCAGTTCATATTTTATGCGCTGGTCATTGGCATCATCGCCAGTATTTTCTTTGCCCGATATGCAAGCAAGAAGCAGATGGAAACGGGCAAGCGCCTGCCCGTGCTCTGGACGGTACTCGGTCTGGTGATTGGCCTGCCGGTTCTAACCTATCTGCTGGCGGGTATGCCGATTTCCTTTGACGTACCTGTTGCCGGCAAGTTCAACCTGACGGGCGGCTCGGTCGTTGGCCCGGAATTCCTGTCACTGTTCCTGGCATTGTCTTTCTACACGGCGGCTTTCATCGCCGAAATCGTTCGCGCCGGCATTCGCGGCGTCAGCCATGGCCAGACCGAGGCAGCACATGCGCTCGGCGTGCGGCCGGGGCTGACCACTCGCTTGGTCGTCGTGCCGCAGGCCATGCGGATCATCATTCCACCGCTGACCAGCCAGTACCTCAACCTGACGAAAAACTCGTCGCTGGCCATCGCGATCGGCTACGCCGATCTCGTCGCCGTCGGTGGTACGATCCTCAACCAGACCGGTCAGGCCGTAGAAGTCGTCACCATCTGGATCGTCGTCTATCTAACGCTCAGCCTGTCGACATCGCTGTTCATGAACTGGTTCAACGCCAAGATGGCACTGGTGGAGAGATAAGATCATGAACACACACCAGACCAATTTCGTCCGCACCAGCATGCTGGATCCCTCAACACCGCCGATCCTGGAAAAGGGTTATATCGCCTGGTTTCGGAAAAATCTCTTCGCTACGCCGAAAGACTCAGTGCTGACGATCCTCGCCATCCTGATTCTCGCCTGGTTCCTGCCGCCGGTGATCAAATGGCTGTTCATCGATGCCTCCTGGACAGGCGGCGGACGCGGCGTCTGCGCGACGGCCGCGCAAGGGGGCTCTCAGCCGGAAGGCTGGAGCGGCGCCTGCTGGGCCTTCGTCGGTGCAAAATTCGACCAGTTCCTGTTCGGGCGATACCCGATCGACGAACGCTGGCGGCCGGCACTGGTCGGCATCCTGTTCGTCGCCTTGCTCGTGCCGATGCTGATCCCGAAGATTCCGCACAAGGGTCTGAACGCGATCCTGCTTTTTGCCGTGCTGCCCATCCTGTCGTTCTTCCTCTTGATCGGCGGCGTGCTGGGCCTTCCCTATGTGGAAACCCCGCTCTGGGGCGGCCTGATGGTCACGCTGATCCTGTCCTTCGTCGGCATTGCCGTGTCGCTGCCGTTCGGCATTGTCCTGGCACTCGGCCGGCGATCGAAAATGCCGGTCATCCGGATGATCTGCACCATCTTCATCGAGATCGTCCGCGGTATCCCGCTGATCACCGTCCTGTTCATGGCCAGCGTCATGCTGCCTCTGTTCCTGCCGCAGGGCATGACGGTCGACAAGTTCCTGCGCGCGCTGATCGGGGTATCGTTCTTCGCTTCCGCCTACATGGCCGAAGTGGTGCGCGGCGGCCTGCAGGCCATTCCGAAAGGACAGGCGGAAGGTGCGGATTCACTAGGACTTGGCTACTGGCAGAAGATGCGGCTGATCATCCTGCCGCAGGCGCTGAAACTGGTGATCCCAGGTATCGTCAACACCTTCATCGGCCTGTTCAAGGATACGTCGCTGGTTTCGATCATCGGCATGTTCGACCTGCTCGGCATCGTCCGGCAGAACTTCTCGGACGCCAACTGGGCATCGCCGGTCACGCCGCTGTCCGGTCTCGTTTTTGCCGGATTCACTTTCTGGCTTTTCTGCTTCGGCATGTCGCGCTATTCAGGGTTCATGGAACGAAAGCTCGACAAGGGCCACAAACGATAACAATTGAGGGAGAAATATCATGGCAGCTGAAGCTCTGGCATCAAAACTGACCGTCTCGTCCACTGATGTCGCTGTCGAAATCGTCGGCATGAACAAGTGGTATGGCGATTTTCATGTCCTGCGCGACATTAACCTGAAGGTCATGCGCGGCGAGCGCATCGTCGTTGCCGGCCCGTCCGGTTCCGGCAAATCGACGATGATCCGCTGCATCAACCGGCTGGAAGAACACCAGAAGGGCAAGATCGTCGTTGACGGCATCGAACTCACAAACGATCTGAAAAAGATCGACGAAGTGCGCCGCGAAGTCGGTATGGTCTTCCAACACTTCAACCTGTTCCCGCACCTGACGATCCTGGAAAACTGCACGCTGGCACCGATCTGGGTGCGCAAGATGCCGAAGAAGCAGGCGGAAGAAATCGCCATGCACTTCCTCAAGCGCGTCAAGATCCCCGAGCAAGCCAACAAGTATCCTGGCCAGCTTTCCGGTGGTCAACAGCAGCGCGTCGCGATTGCTCGCTCGCTCTGCATGAACCCGCGCGTCATGCTGTTCGACGAGCCGACCTCGGCGCTCGATCCGGAAATGATCAAGGAAGTGCTCGACACGATGGTCGGTCTTGCCGAAGAAGGTATGACGATGATCTGCGTCACCCATGAAATGGGCTTTGCCCGCCAGGTTGCAAACCGCGTCATCTTCATGGACCAGGGCCAGATCGTCGAACAGAACGAACCGGCAGCTTTCTTCGACAATCCGCAGCATGAACGCACCAAGCTGTTCCTCAGCCAGATCCTGCACTGAGACAAAGCGGTTTTTTACCATTCAAACAGAAAGGCCCGCGACACTCGTCGCGGGCCTTTCTGTTTCCCAGATACCGTTCAGCAAATATGAAACTACTTGATCGTATATTTCAGCGTGCCTAGAGACCAGCGAACACCCCGGTTTTCGGCATCGCCGGTCCAGGTCTTCTGTAATCTGGCGACGATCTCACTGAGCGTCCGGCGGCTATCGAGTTCGGCATTCAGTCCTTGCGCCGATGGCGCCACGTCCTTCAGATTGACGGCGTCGCTCACGACGATCGCCACCAGCATGTTCTCGCCACTCCCGTCCGCCTCGAAATCGAAACCGTAATAATCGTCCGGGATTGTCAGTGTCGTGCCAGCCGCCAGCGGCGTGATCTTCTGCGCCATGTCGTTCGGGAAAATCTGTGTCGCGACACCTTCTGCGTTCACGTCCAGCAGGACGAGATTGCCGTCATACTGGCTGGTGATCGAGATCTTGAAGGCCTGCCCCTTCTTGAGCGAGGGACCCGTATCAAGCGAAACGATCACATCGCCGGTATCCACCTTGCCGACGATGTCGCCGATAGCCGCGACTGGGTTTGCGTCCACATAGGCGGGCGCGACGCCGGCCTCGACCTTCGCTTGCTGGTAAACGGGCTCTGGCTTGTCCTGGGGCTGATCCGCGACCGTCTGTTCGGCCTTGTAGGGTTCCGGCTTGGCGACGCTGGTGCCGAGCGCATCCGGCACGCTTTCCAGTTGCGGATCGAGATTGTCGCAGTTTTCCTGAGCCGAGCAATATTCCTTCGATTTCTTCGTCACGTATTCAAAGAGTTCGGCATTGCTGACGAGCCCGTTGCCGTTGCCATCGGATTCCTTTGGTATGTAGCCGGCTATATATGCCGACGTAAAAACCCCGTGGCGATCCTCGATCGGCAGCCGGACATCGTCCCAGGCCACCTGATAGGGAGCGGCAGCACTCCAAGCTGTCACGCCACCAGCCGTCAATTCCGCCGGCTTGTCGACAACGCCCAGGTCGATCCGCAAGCCCCTGGTCAAAGTCTGCTTGGAGGCCTTGGCGGAGGGACGTGGAAGGTAACGCGCACCTTTCAGCCCTGACACTGCCTGCGGTGACAATGATCGGGATATTGTGCCGGAATGGCAGGCATCGATCACCAGCGTTACGGCCCTGCCCTTCAATTTCTCCAATACAGCCTCAAGGTCGTCGTCGAGAATCACGTTCGTCCAGTCGCTCTCATCTGCCTTGATATCGTAGGTCGAAATGGCTTCGTCCATTCCGTCCTCCTCATCACCGCTGACATCCTTCACCTGGAGACCATGCCCCGAAAAATAGAGATAGACACGGTCGCCCGGCGCAGTTCCGGCAATCAGCCATTCATCCATAGATGACAGCATCGCCCGCCTGCTGGCCTTCTCATCGGTCAGCATGCGGATTGCCTCTGGCTTAAAAGATAGCGTTTCAGTCAACAGCTGATGGATGGCCTTCACGTCGTTCTTCGGCCCATGCAGGAACATGTCTTCCGGCAAGTTTTCATAGGTTCCGATGCCGATCAGCAAAGCCCTGTCCTCAGCCCTCGCCGTCAGCGATTGTGTCCCCAGGAGAACGAAGCACGACAGCAATCCCAAGGTGGAGCGCAAAGCAGCCATCAGAGCTTTTCCCGGGTATAGAGCGGCTGGATCGCGACGCTGGTATCGGTCCCGTCGATGCGTGTGGACAGCAGTTGCAGGACGGTCGCCGCATTCACGGCTTTGCTTGCCAAGGCAGCACCGATCGCATCGATCGGTTCATTGGTGGAAATGACGATAAGGTGGTCTGCTCCGAAGGGCTCGACCACCTGCAAATCGCTCAGCTTGAACTCGACGCTGGCGGTGCCCTCAGACTGGACATCCAGAAGCTGCACCTGGCCGGTATTGGCAAGATTGAAGACCACCATGTTCTTGTATCCCGACGCCGGCGCATCGAATGAAATCCTGTCGCCCGCCGCATAGATGTCTTTCTGCGGCGTCAGCGATACCGCGCCCGGGTTCTGGCTTGCCATGGCTTTGAGGAAATCGAGCAGGATGAACTTGTCGACGACGGACTGGACCTTAGCGGCATCGATATGCTCGCCCGCAACGTCGCCGTTTGGCGTATAGAAGATGCCTGTTGCCGCGTCCCAGCGATACGGAACGCCTGTGCCGCCCGTGTTTTCCGGCACAAAATCGGAACCGCTGACGGTCAGCGCCAGCTTACCGTCCCAGCCGGTTTCACGCACTGGCTTGTACGTTTTTGCTACGCCCGGATCGGCTGCCACTGTGACGCTGCGGGTTAGCGGCATCACCACTTCGTCCTCTGAGCGCGGCAGTTGCGGCGTGAAGTTCGGCACCTGCAAGGCTTCGGACTGAAGCTTCACATTTGAGAACACATAGTCTTCCAGCTCGACGCGGGAAATGCGGCCATCCTGATTCCGATCGGCTGATCCCTCGATCGCGCGGGCAAAACTCCAGCTCAGGGCACCACGCGCTTCGCCGTCGATGATGACTTCCGGCGACGGCTGGCTTTCCAGCGAGGCGGCAAGCACCGTCACCTGGCGGAACTCGGCCTCTTTGACCTTGGCGCCGGAAACCGCTTCTTCCGATGGCGCCGGTAGTTTGACCGTCACCGCGTGGGCGAGACGCGTCTTGCCGGAAAAAGAACGGCTCATGCCGCCGGAATGGCAACTGTCGGAAACAAAGAGAACCTGCACTCCCTTGGCCTCCGCCTCCGCAAACCAGGCGTTCAATTCGTTGTCGACGATGATCTCATGATCGGTTTCCTCGGCGCGGCCGCGGTCGAAGCCGGGCAATTGCAGAAATTCGTCCAACCCGTCGGCCTCATCGCCGGAGACCAGTTCCGGCATCTGCGCCCCGTGGCCCGCATAGGTGAAAATGATCGTATCGCCCTGCGACGCGCCATCCACAAGACCGCTCCACGCGGTCCGGATATCGTCCTTGCGGGCCGCGGCATCGAAGAACGTCGCCATCTGATCAACGCCGGCGCGTTGCAAGGCGCCTTCGACATCCCTGGCATCCTTGACCGCGCCATCGAGGCTTACCTCATAGGGATAGGCATCGATGCCGACCACCAGGGCATACGTCTTCGCAGACGCCGCACCGAGGGGTGCGGTGGAAACGAGAACGGAGAGAAACAGGCCGCGCAGCATCATTCAGTTCTCCACATCGACTTCGACGCGCCTGTTCATCTGGTTGAGCGTCTCCTCGTCATAGGCGCTGGCATCGTCGGCCTTGAAGGGCTCGTCCTCGCCCATGCCGACGGTTGCCCACTGGCCTGCATATCCTTCGGCGACAAGATATTGCGCCAAGGCATCAGCACGCTCCAGCGACAGCGCCCGATTGGCCTGTGCCCCGCCAACCGGGTCCGTATGGCCAATCAGCGTGATCGCCTTCGGCTTCACGGACTTAAGGCATTCGGACAGGTCCCTGGCCGATTCCAGCCCCTCCGGCGTGAATTCCGCGGTGCCGAAGACATAGCGCACCGGTGTCGATTTCTTCTTCAGAGAAACGCCGCGATAGCTGATCTTGCAGGCACCGCGCATGGCGAGTTTCACCGGCCGCGGGGCAGCCAGCCGCATTTCGGTCGCCATGTGATCAAGCCGCACAATGTATTTTTCGTCCGGCGCCATCCAGCTGGGCGTCAGCACTTCGTTGGACGCGTCTTCCAGAGCCAATTGGTAGTAGCGGGCGGCGGCTTCATAATCCCGGCGGTCCCGGTTGATGTCGCCGAGCGCATCAAAAACCTGCCAGGGTGCTGCATTGTTCTTGCGGATCTCCTCAAGCTCCTGCTCGAAATCCACCAGATTGGCGCCCTGCCCGACTGCGCCAACAATCCGGTTAAACGACGCGAGCGCCACCACCCGGCTGATCATGGCCTTGTCGTCAGTCGTGCAGCCCGGCTTCGGCCGGCCGGCGATTTGCTGAGCCAGAGCTTCGTTTCCAGCATTGGTTGCCTCGGCCGCCTGCGCCAGAGCATCGCACGCCGCAGATGCAGTCCCAGCGAAAAACAATGTCAGCAGCGATGCTCCAACCACGATCTTGATCTTCATGACGCCGTCTTTCTTATGCCATTCCAACATACCGGACAAAGTGCGACCGGCCGTCGATTGGCGGCCGGTCTTCACGCTATTGCTTGATTTCAAAGGTCACGACCTGCAGGCTGCTGGCGCCCTTGTCGTCCTCGGCCTTCTTCGCCAGGTTGATCGCCAGACCGCGTGTAGGTGGCAGGTGCGATTCCGCCACCAGTTGGCGTGCTCGCTCCACGGAGAGCTTCTGGTCACCCAGTCCGCCTTCGCGGCAATAGGCGATCATCGTTTCGGCAGGTGCCGGCGTATCGAAGGTCAGGTTGCCGGTGCCCGGCTGCGGGATCTGGCGTTTTTCGCCAGCCTGCAACGTGGTATTGCCGATCATCGCATCCGGAATGACCTCGACATTGCCGGTCTCCTCGACATAGAGCACCTGCAACTCGCAGGCCTTGTTGGAGCTCAGCTCGAAGGACAGCTGATCACCAACCTTCGCCGTCGTCGAAGCGACATGAAGTGCGAGTTCAAGCTTGCTTTCCGCCGGTTTTTCCTGCCGGTAGGCCGGTGTCGCCGCCGCAATCGTCTCCGCCTTGACGGGGGTCTGCTGGGCAGTCTGACCAGCCACCTCCTGGGTTTGAGCCGCGGCTGCAAGCTTCACCGTCGTCGTATCAAGCGGCTTCAACTGCATCAGCGGAGACAGCAGCAACGGAAACTGTTGCTCGACCTCGGCACGCGGGATGGTCCCGCCCGCCTCGAGCGTCGTCACCCAGTCGATGCCAAGCCTCAGGGCATCGACGTCCTCGACCCGCTTGATCGTCGCGGAAAACGCATCCGGCTTCATGTCGAACTCAGCCGCAAGAGCTTCGAAATCAAGTTCGTCTTCGTACTTGTCACCGAAATAGGTGACGAGTTCCGCATTTCCCGGCGCCAGCATGCTTTGCGCACTGCCATCCGGCGTCGGTTCGGTCACGCCGAGCTTGACCAGAGCCTCCACGAAGCGCTGGCGGTCCTTGTTGTAGGCGGCGTCGAGCTCTTCCTGCGGCACGTACATGTCGAGCAGAATCGCCTGCTGATCCTTGCTGAACAGTGTCGAAGTCTCGATATGCTCGCGCAGTTGGTCGCGTTTCGACAGGATGCCGTTGGCATGGCAGTCGAAGCAGGACCGGGCGTTGGTGATCTCGACACCCTTGCCGATCGGCCGCTCGCGGAACGAGACGATGCTGGTCGGCCCGACGTCGAGCTGTTTTCCTTCCGCGGTCGACAGGTAATATCCCTGCAACCCGTTGGGTAGCGAGAAGATCATTTCTCCGCCGTCATGCTGGAAGGCGGTCAGGCCGGCGTCGAGCGGTTCGATCTCCTTAGGTCCGTGTGGGAAGCGCTTCAGCACCTGCTTGCCGACATCGCCGCCGAAATCATAGGATTTCCAGTAGTAACCACCGAACGGCATGTCATGGCGTTCCAGCATGCGATTGTGATCCGACACCCCGGACGAACCGTCGGCAAAGCCGGCTCTGAGCACCTGGCGACGGCGGATGTTTTCGTCCACATTGATCTGGAAACGCTTCTCGAGTTCCCGGATTTGGGTCGGCAGTTTCATCAACTGATTGTAGATCTTCGGCTTGGCGGCGTTGGCCATGAACCAGTCGATGCGCATGATCGGCAGGACGGTATCGGTCTCCTTGGTGAGCGCCAACAGCGAGGCGTCGCTCGCTGGATCGACACCGTAGAAATATTGTGAAATCAGGAAATTGTAGTCTTCCGCCGACCATTGCAGGTCGCGAAGGTCGATCCGGACCATCAGGCCATTGGTGCCCTCGACTTCCTGTGGCAGCACCAGCTTCGGGCCGTAAGACAGCGAGTTGAGCAACTTCTTGAAGCCGCCGGCCAGCACCTCCATGCGTTTCATGAAGGTCTTGTCCTCCTCGCAGCCCATCATGCCGTTGTATTGATTGCGATAGGAGAAGTAGCGCATGTGTTTCCGGTCAAGCTCGCCAACCGTGGAAATGTCCTTCAATCCAGCCTCGATGAAATCCCGATAGGACAGCATCGGGCGCGTCCGGTCGGGTTTGGTCGCTGCGGTCTGCGGCAGGTCTGACTGATTGAGCGCATTGATCCAATCCTCAAGGCTCTTCACCTCTTCGGCGGTCGGGCGCTTGCCGAGCGGCATGCGACCGCTGGTCACCGACGTGAACAGGCGGGATTTCGAAGCATCCCCGGGTGTCACGAAGGCGGCGTCGGCAGCGATCGATTTCAGGTCACCGGCCGGATAGGACCCTTGAGAGCTTTCGCCCGGGCCGTGGCAATTGCGGCAATATTTGCCGATGAAGGCATCGGCCTGCGTTGCAAGGGCTACGTTGTCACCGGACAGGGCGGCTGCGGGCGTGCTTTCCTTGCAGACGGCGGTTACCGATTGCGCCACGGGCTCCGGCGGCTTGACCTCACGGTCGGAGAGGAACGCATAGATTGCCGTCCTGTCCTTCTCCGTCAACACCGAAAGCCCGTGGGCAATCTCGCGCATCACCGGGTCGGCCAGCGGCGCACCCGACAGCTTCTTGCCTTCGTCGATCACACCGACGGTGAACACTTCCGGCGAGGCAAGGCCTGCCATCCGCGCCTTGGTGATATCCGGCGCCACTGCGCCGGTCAGGCCCTTTTCGCCAGCATAGGCATTTTCCAAGTCCAGGCCGTAGGTCGTCGTGCGGGGCGTATGGCAATCGCCGCAGCCGCCGACATTTTCGACGAGGTAGCGGCCCCGTTCCATCTGCGTTTCTTCGCGCGACTGATACTCCGGCACGTTGAAGTGACTGCGCTTCCACAGAGTGATGGTCGTCTGGCGGCTATAGGGAAAAGCGATCTCATGTTCCTGCGACACGGCGTCGGACTGAACCAGCGTGTCGATATAGGCCTTGATGTCGAGAACATCCTCAGGCTTCATGCCGCCATAGGCTGTGTAAGGCATGACGGGATAGAGATTGTTGCCCTCACGGTCGATCCCCTGCATAACCGCATTGAGGAACTGGGCGTTCGTCCAGCCACCGATGCCATTGGTGTGGGGGGAAATATTCGGCGCATAGAACTTGCCGATCGCCGTGTCCATCTGCAGGCCGCCGGACAGGAGTTCGGTGTTGGCACCCGATCCGTGGCAAGCGCCGCAGCCGGACGCGTTGAACAGGTACTTGCCGTTGTCCGTGTTCGCCTTGTAGGTCGCATAGGCATCGTCAGCGAAAGCATCACGCGCCGAAGCCGTGTCCGGACAGTGGGCAAGCGCCAGGACAGCTACCGCCATCATCAGCAGATGTCGTGGCAGACGCCGGCTGCGGATCATTTCCCCGGACAGTCGATCGAACATGCGCATGGCTTGCTCTCCTTGCTTCTCAAACGACAAAAATATACGATACGCGTTTACCGGAACTCGAACTGCTCAAACTCGACCCGTTTGGGCTTCTTGCCGAGGTCCGTCAGGCCTTTTTCAATCGCTTTTCTCAATGGCGGCGGCCCACAGAACCAGAGGTCGGCCCCCGCCGGATCGACAGCGCTCGATGCGGTGAGTTTTGCCGCGTCGAGCCGTCCGTCGGTTTTGGAATCATGCAAAGTAAAACTGAAATTCGGAAGTTTTTCTGCCTGCGCCTCAAAGGTTTCCAGACCGATTGCCTCACTCCGGTCGCGCACGCAGTATATCATATGAATGTCTTGGCCCTCATCGCCCTTGAGGCCTCCCGCCATGGCAAGGAACGGCGTCACACCGATGCCGCCGGCAAGCCAGATCTGCTTCTTGCCGCCACGGCGATGGTTGAAACGGCCATAGCCGCCCTCCAGCTTCAGCCGGTCACCGACAGCGATGTTTTCACGCAGCGCCTTCGTGTAATCACCCAGTGGCTTGATAGCGAAACGGACGACGCCATTCTCACCCATACCGGCGATCGTGAATGGGTGCGGCTCGCGCAGGCCCGGCTTGTTGACCCGAAAAAAACCGAACTGACCAGGTCTTGCCCTGAGCGCACGACCGGTCGGTCGTGCCGAAATGATCGTCGCCCCTTCATGACGTGTGACGTCGAAGACTTCGTAGGTTCTCGTCCGCAACCATGGAAAGAGCTGGGTGTAGATGTAGCTCACTGTTCCGATCATCGCGAAGATGTTGAGATAGGTCGCCAGCATCGCGGTCCCATCATAGGGGCGCTTGATGAAGGTCTGATGGAAGGCGACCATGACGAACAGGAGACCGATGAAACGGTGGGTCAGACGCCAGTAGTGATAGGGAATCTCGATTTTTGTCTTCGGGATGATCTTCACAATGCTGAGGATCAGCAACACGACCAGGCCATAGAACGCATATTCCCCCATCAGCGCCGCCAGCTTGTTCAATCCGCTGGTCAGCGACAAGCCCTTGAAATCCGGCGTTATGAAATAATGGACGAGGATCAGGATCAGTACGGTGATGCCGACCCTGCGATGCGTCCGATAAATCCGGTCGAGTCCGCCGAAAAGGCGTTCGACGAAGGGCGGACGCGTCGCCATGAATTGCGCGATCGCCATTCCGGTAAAGGCTGCGGACGAGGCCATCAGCGAGAAGGTGGTGCCGGCATTGGTGTGGCTGGCTGCAGGGACGGCCAGAAGCCCTGCAAATCCCATCAGCGACCAAACAAGAAAAGCACCCGCGCTCACAAAATATCCCTCACCATTCCCGCAGCGGCGGAATTCCCCGAGGTAAGACTGGCAAGCCCCTCAAGCTTCGTCAACTGCTATTGTAGAGCATACGATTTTCCTGCGGGCTTTATTCGCCGCGGCTCAAGCTTTTGTGTTTGCGTGCAAATTCCGGCTGAATCTCCGTGAGGCGAAGACACAATCTGAGGTTATCTCAGATCGTCCTTCGCAAGAGCCTTGCGCGCCTTTTCGGCCAGCGGATGCTCGGGGTGACGACGGATGAAGCGCTCATAGGCTTCGCGTGTCCCTTTCCGTATGACACCGTCATATTCGGATTGAACGGCGGCATCTATGTCGGGTGGTGGAAGCATTGTCTTGCCTTCGGTCAAATGTGTCGAGCTTGCAAACGCTGTCGATTGCACGGCAGGAGCTATCGCGGCGACGATTGCAAAAGCGAAGAATATTTGCCTTCCGAATGCCGTCTTCATCATCATGATAACTTTGTTTTTAACGATATGGTTGTGTGTTCTTATATCCACAGCCTCTAGAATCATCTCAAACTCATGTTTAGCAATGGGGAAAATTACCCCACGCAGGCAAACACGCTAAAGGAAGATCAGTGACTGGCATAAATAAAACGGGAAAAACAATTTTCGAAACCGGCAACAGCCTTATAGATGGTGTTCTGACTGAAGGCGCCTGGGCAACGACCATAACCTACGCGTTTACGACCACCGCCAGCAGCTACAGCTACAGCGAAGAGACGAGCGACGGATTTGCTGCCATATCGACCGCGCAGAAAAATGCCGCACTCTTCGTCATGGAAAAATCCTTCGGCAATTCTGCCAATGACAGCTTTTCCGTTGAAGGCTTCACGAATATCGGCTTCTCAAGCGGCAGCGCCAACACCGCTACAATTCGCTTTGCCCAATCGAATGTTCCAGACACCGCCTATGCCTATCTGCCGGGAGGATATGCCGAAGCCGGCGATGTCTGGTTCGGCACCGACTACAACTACAGAAGCCCCGTATCCGGCAACTATGCCTGGTTCACGATGGCCCATGAAATCGGGCATGCGCTTGGGTTGAAGCATGGGCACGAAACCGATGGTTTTGGCGCACTGCCAACTGCCTATGATTCCATCGAATATTCGATCATGACCTACCGCAGCTATGTCGGCTCGGATGGCGAAGCCCTCTATTTCGAGGATTTTGGTGCGCCTCAGACCTTCATGATGGCCGATATTGCGGCGCTACAGGAGATGTACGGCGCCGACTTCACGGCAAATAGCGGCAATACCGTCTACAAATGGACACCGGAAAACGGAAAGACCTTCGTCGATGGCGTCGTCGCAATCACGCCTGGCGCCAACCGCATCTTCGCCACGCTCTGGGACGGCGACGGCACAGATACGTTCGATCTCACGGCCTATCGCACTGCTCTCAAGGTTGACCTACGCCCCGGCAAGTTTTCTCTTTTCGACGCAGACCAGCTTGCCTATCTGGGTGGCGGGCCAAACGACGGCTACGCCCGCGGCAATATCTTCAATTCACTGCTCTACAACAACGATACCCGCTCGCTGATCGAAAACGTCAGGGGCGGTTCGGGCAACGACCAGATCATCGGCAATCAGGTCATGAACTACCTGCGCGGTAATGTCGGCAACGATACGCTGAAGGGTGATGCCGGAAACGACGTGCTGTTCGGCGGAGTAGGTGCCGACAATCTCTACGGTGGCAACGGAAGCGACACAGCGTCCTACGCGGATGCAAGCACGGGCGTGTTCGCCAACCTGACAAAGCCCTCCGTAAACACCAACGAAGCGGCAGGCGACACATTTTCATCGATCGAGAACCTGAAGGGGACGAGCTTCGCTGACAAGCTTTACGGCGATACCGGCGCAAACGTCCTGACGGGCGATGCGGGCAACGACATCTTGAGCGGTCTGAGCGGCGCCGATACGCTGCATGGCGGCGCAGGTGCCGACAATCTTACCGGTGGCGGCGATGCCGATGCGTTCCAGTTCAAGGCGCTTTCAGATTCGACGCTGGCTCTTGCCGGCCGAGACACCATCTTCGGTTTCAATGCCTCGCAGGGCGACAAAATCGATCTTTCCGGCATTGACGCCAACGCAGGCCTCGCAGGAAATCAAGCTTTCAGCTATATCGGAACCGATGGCTTCACCGGCAAGGCGGGCGAGCTAAGATACATGAAGGGGGCGTCGGATACCTACGTCTACGGCGATGTGAACGGCGACAAGAAAGTAGATTTTGCCATTCATCTCGACGACGCCATCTCCATGCAGAAGGGCTATTTCGTTCTCTAAAAACCTACTGCAGATCAAACGAAAAAAGGCCGGATCATCGCGATCCGGCCTTTTTCGTAAGAGTTTCAACTCTGGAGTTTCGGCAGCTCCGGCCGCACGGCAAGTGCCTCTTCGATATCAGACGGCCGAAGGCGCGGTGCGCGGAGACTATCATTGATGTCGATCGGAAAGGCTTCCGCCAGCTTGATGTTCTGGGCGAGCCCGGTCGAGACATCGAGATCTAGCAGCGACCAAAACAAGCGATGATGGTATGGGCTTCGTCGAGGCTGCCAGCCTGGACCAGACCGTGAATTTCGGCGCTGCTGCCGAGAATACGCCGCGCCACCCGGGGCCCCCCATTTATTGTGATATATCAGCGTTCTTGCCATTCATTTCCACCTGTGTCAGCATGTGATATATCACAGACTAGGAAAAGCATGGCAGGATCATCATCGCAGGCGCATCTTGCCTATCTGGCGCTGGAAAGCCTCATCGTCACGCTGAAGCTGAAACCAGGCTCTCTCGTCACGGAAAAGCAGTTAATCGACCTGGCAGGCCATGGGCGCACGCCGGTGCGCGAGGCAATTCAGAAACTCGCGTGGCAGGGCCTGATAGAGGTGCGCGCCCGCGTGGGTTTGCAGATCAGTCTGATCAAACCGGACGACCATCTTCATGTGATGCAGGTGCGGCGCAAGCTGGAACCTCTCGCAGCTGCCCTTGTTGCCGAACATGCCGATGCGCAGGCCCGTACGACCATGATCGAATGCGCACAGACGATGACCGCCTGTTCGATCAACGCCGACATGGAAGGTTTTCTTGCCGCCGACAAAACCTTCGATGACGTCATGGAGTCCGCCTGCCCCAATGTTTTCCTCACATCGACGCTCGCACCCCTGCAGACACATGCGCGCAGACACTGGTTCAGCACCGCCTCGACGCAGCGCATGGACCGCTCGGTCGAGCTGCACGTCAAGGTCATCCGAGCCATCAATCAGGCGGATCCGGCAGCGGCTGAAAAAGCGATGGAAAATCTGATGGACTATCTGAGCGAGCGGTAATGGTCCTGCTCTTCGAACGCCACACAAACAAAAGGGCGGCCTGTAAGCCGCCCTTTTGTTTGTGATTTCGATGGCGCGTCAGCCGACGAATGCCCGTTCGATCACAAATTCTCCGGGCTTGTTGTTGGCGCCTTCTTCGAGACCGGCCGCCTCCAGAAGCGCCTTCGTTTCCTTCAGCATCTCCGTCGAGCCGCAGATCATGCCGCGGTCAATGGCCGGATCGAAAGCGGGAAGGCCGAGGTCGGAGAACATCTTGCCATCGCGGATGAGATTGGTGATGCGGCCCTTGAACGGATAATCCTCGCGGGTCACCGTCGCATAGTGGCGCAGCTTGTCGCCGACGAGTTCAGCGAGGAATTCGTGGTCGCGGATTTCCTCGATCAGGTCGAAACCGTATTTCAGCTCTGCAACGTCGCGGGTCGTGTGGGTGAGGATGACTTCCTCGAACTTTTCGAAGGTCTCCGGATCGCGGATCAGGCTCGCAAACGGCGCAATGCCGGTGCCGGTGGAGAACATATACAGACGCTTGCCGGGTGTAAGCGCATCAAGCACCAGCGTGCCTGTCGGCTTCTTGCGCATCAGCACCTGATCACCGGGCTTGATGCTCTGTAGATGTGAGGTCAGCGGGCCGTCGGGCACCTTGATCGAGAAGAATTCGAGTTCTTCGTCCCAGGCCGGACTAGCAATCGAATAGGCGCGGTAGATCGGCTTGCCGTCGACCATCAGGCCGATCATGGCGAATTCGCCCGAGCGGAATCGGAACTCGGTCGGACGGGTCATGCGGAAGCTGAACAGCCGGTCCGTATAATGCGTGACCTTCGTCACCGTTTCAGCGAACACGCCGGCAGGTACGGTTACGGCAAATTCTTCGATCTTGGCAGGAGCATTCATCTCGGCGTCAGGTCCTGTAATGATGAGCAGTTCTTTCAGGTATCAGCGGATATTCCAAAAGGTGCTGCTTTGGAAGCAATTCCGTTCCAATTATAGCGCCTTTTGCGGATTGATGCGTGCTTCAGTATGTCGCGGCCTCAGGAGACCCGCCGCCAGCTGTAGGACTTCGCATCCGCCGACGGTCTGGCTGTCGGCTGGTAGTGATTGTCGATCCCCGGCAACCGTCCTTCGGACAGGCGCTTCAGAGCCGTTTCGTTGGTGACGGCGAAGCTGTCGATGCCACAGCGCAGCATCAGCGGCACCTGATCAATTAGTACGTCACCGACGGCGCGGATTTCCTTGCCGTAACCGAGGCGAGCCCGCAGCAGCGAGGCATGGCTGAACGCCCGACCGTCGTTGAAGGCCGGGAAAGCCACGGCAATCAGCGACACCTGCTCGATAAACGGCCGTAGCCGCGTCACGTCGTCAGCCGGGTTGATCTGCACGCCCAGACCGCTATCGCCGGACGATGCCTTCTCGATGAAGGCGTCCAGACCGAGAATGGCCTTTTCGTTCGATCCGGCCTTGGTTTCCTCAGTCTCGACGACCCAGGGGTCGTCCGTCACGAAGCCGGTTTCTTTCCAGATTTTCGTCATGTCTATATCCTTGCGCCTCAAGCGGCTTCCTGGGCGCTGCCGCCGTAGAGGGCGTCCTTGAACGGCTGCGGTCCGACGCGGCGATAGGCGTCGAGGAAAATCTCCGAGGCGTTCTTGCGCAAGCGGAGATAGGTGTTGACGATGGTCTCGACCGCATCCGTCACCTTCTCCGGCTCGAAGCCACGGCCGATGATCTCACCGATCGAGGTGTTCTCGTCGCCGGAACCGCCAAGCGTGATCTGGTAGAGTTCGGCACCCTTTTTCTCCACACCGAGCAAGCCGATATGGCCGACATGGTGATGGCCGCAGGCGTTGATACAGCCGGAGATCTTGATCTTCAGCTCGCCGATCTCGGCCTGCCGGTCCGGGTTGCCGAAGCGGGTGGAAATTTCCTGAGCGAGCGGGATCGAGCGCGCATTGGCAAGCGCGCAGTAGTCCAAGCCGGGACAGGCAATGATATCCGTGATCAGGCCGGCATTGGCCGTCGCCAGACCAATCGAGACGAGACCGCGATAGAGCGCTTCGAGATCGGCCAGAGCCACATGCGGCAGGATGATGTTCTGCTCGTGGCTGATGCGGATTTCGTCGAACGCATATTCCTCGGCGAGGTCAGCGATCGCATCCATCTGGCTGTCGCTGGCATCGCCCGGAATGCCGCCGATCGGCTTCAGCGATACCGTCACCATGCCGTAGTCCGGATGCGTGTGCGGCTGGACGTTCTGCTGAACCCAACGGGCAAAGTCCGGATCGGCCTTCTTCCAACCGGCCAGATTGGCCCAGCCTTCCGGGCGCTCAACGAGCGGCGGAGGAGCGAAGTAAGTGGTGATTGCCTGGATGTCTGATTCCGGCAGCTTCAGTTCCGTGTTCTTCAGTTCGGCGAATTCCACGTCGACCTGCCGCGCCAGTTCCTCGGCACCCGTTTCGTGCACGAGGATCTTGATGCGGGCCTTGTACTTATTGTCGCGGCGGCCGTGCAGATTGTACACGCGCATGATGGCAGTCGTGTAGGAAAGCAAGTCTTCTTCCGGCAGAAAATCGCGGATCTTCTTGGCGATCATCGGGGTGCGCCCCTGCCCGCCGCCGACATAGACGGCAAAGCCGATCTCACCCTTTTCGTTCTTCTTCAGATGCAGACCGATGTCATGCACCTGGATTGCGGCACGATCTCGCTCGGCGCCGGTGACGGCGATCTTGAACTTGCGCGGCAGGAACGAAAATTCCGGATGAACCGACGACCACTGGCGCAGGATTTCGGCGTACGGACGTGGATCGGCGACTTCATCGGCGGCAGCTCCGGCGAAATGATCGGCGGTGACGTTGCGAATACAGTTACCCGATGTCTGGATGGCGTGCATTTCGACGGAAGCAAGGTCGGCGAGGATATCCGGCGTGTCGGAGAGCTTCGGCCAGTTGTACTGGATGTTCTGCCGCGTGGTGAAGTGGCCATAGCCGCGATCATACTTGCGGGCGATATGGGCGAGCATCCGCATCTGCTTGCTGTTCAGCGTGCCGTATGGGATCGCGACGCGCAGCATGTAGGCGTGAAGCTGCAGGTAGACACCGTTCATCAGCCGCAGAGGCTTGAAGGCATCTTCGGCAAGTTCGCCCGAAAGACGGCGGGTCACCTGATCGCGGAACTGTGCAACGCGGTCGGCAACAAAGGCATGGTCGAATTCGTCGTAACGGTACATCGGTCTTCTTTTCCTTAAGCGGCCTGCACGGGGCCGGTCAGGCCCTTATATCCCGGTGCATAGTCGATCGTCGGGCCTTCGGCACGAACGCGCTCGCGCAGACGCAGCGGCCGGAGTACGCCTGCCACTTCTTCAATATCAATGACATTGACGTCAACCACCTTGTTATCGGCAAAAGCCGATTTTCCGGTCGCCTCAAGGGCGGAAACTGCCTCGGCGTGGCGAGCGACAAAAGCGTCCTGCAAGGATTCCACCCAATTGCCGGAGGCATCGAGCCAGACGGAGATGCCGTCGGACAGGCGGTTTGCAGTCAGTACCTTGTCGGCCATGTCAATTCCTCACTTCATCAGTCTGTTTGCGCGGCACGTCCTGGGGAGCGGCGGCGCCAATCGTCTTACCCTTGACGAGCGGCTCAGAGCGCTCGAAATTCGCGCCGGCAACGGCATCACCGATGATCACCATCACGGGGCCATCCAGTTCGTCGCGATATTGCAGATCCGGCAGGTCCTTGAGCGTGCCGTGCAACAGCTTGCGCTCCGGCCGGCTCGCATTCTCCACGACGGCAACGGTCGTTTCGGCGGGCAGACCGGCCTCCATCAGGCGGGCGGCAACGGAGGCAGCAACTGTGCGGCCCATATAGACCGCAATGGTCGCGCCGGAAATGGCAAGTCGAGCCCAATCCGGCAGCACGTCGCCGGTCAGATCGTGGCCGGTCGTGAAGATGAGCGATGATGCAACGCCGCGCAGCGTCAGCGGCAGTTCGAAATCGGCGGCCGCGGCAAAAGCCGAGGTGATACCGGGCACGATTTCGTAGGTGATGCCGGCTTCGCGCAGCGCGGCCATCTCTTCGCCGGCGCGGCCATAGACGAGCGGGTCGCCGGATTTCAGCCGAACCACACGCTTGCCATCCTTGCCGAGGCGCACCAGCAGCTGGTTGATCTCGTCCTGCGATTTCGAATGGCAGCCTTTGCGCTTGCCGACCGACAGGCGCTCGGCATCTCGGCGCCCCATATCGGCGATCGCCTGCGGCACCAGCGCATCATAGACGATCACATCGGCTTCCATCATCACACGCTGCGCACGTAGGGTCAGCAGGTCTTCGGCACCGGGACCGGCACCGACCAGCCAGACGTGGCCGGGAACGCGATCGACCGAGCGGAGCAGACGGGATGCCTCACGGCGGGCTTCAGCAATCTTGCCGAGCGAGACCTGATCGGCGACGGGGCCGGAAAAGAAGCGACGCCAGAAAACGCGGCGGGAAACGCCGCGCGGCAGCAGGCGGTCGGCGGTATCACGATAGGCCTGCGCCAGCGAGGCGAGCGCGCCAAGCGACGGCGACAACAGCTGATCGATCTGGGCGCGGATCATCTGCGCCAGCACAGGGCCGGCACCTTCCGTACCGATGGCAACGGCGACCGGCGCGCGATTGACCAGAGCGGGCGTCAGGAAATCGCAGAATTCGGGCTGATCGACCGCATTGGCGGGGATTTTTTGCTCTCGCGCAACTGTTACGATGACACGATCCTGAGCCGCATCGCCGGTTGCGGCAAAGACCAGCGTCGCGCCCAGGACCTGGGCTGCCGCGAACGGCTCGCGCACCACTTCGATGGCATTCGCTGACAGAAACGCCGCAAAATCCGCTTGCGGCTCATCCGCATGAGCGACGATCCGGGCCTGGGTGTTCATGAGCAGCCTGACCTTGGCAAAAGCCTCGTCGCCATTGCCGAAAACCGCCACGCATTTCTGCGCAACGCGGAAGAAGGCCGGAAAGACGGTCAGTTGCTCGGTCATGACTTGGGAATCTGATCCTGTTACAGGTTCTGCGGAATATCTCTTTTATACGGCGGAAATTGAAGAAACAGAAATTCCGATGCCTTTGCAGTCGGATATTCTTTTGCTCGACTTCAGCATAAATTGAGCAAATATCATCCGCTATGGTGCCGTTGCCACAGCCGTTTGAGATGATCATCCGGCATTGCCTATTCCGGTTCATATCCGTTAAATGCCGTCATTCCAATCCTCCGGAGCCATAACCTGATGAACAATTCCGAGCTTGCAGAACGGCTCTTGACCGTCATCGAAACCGATATTCTGCCGCTGACAGAAAAGGGTGTTGCTGCCGGAAACAAGGTCTTTGGCGCTGCCATCCTACACAAATCGGACCTGTCGCTGATTATCGCCGAAACCAACAACGAGACCGAAAATCCGCTGTGGCACGGCGAAGTTCACACGCTGAAACGCTTTTACGAAAAAGCGGAAAAGCCGGATACCAAGGATCTCATCTTCCTGTCGACCCACGAACCCTGTTCGATGTGCCTGTCGGCCATCACATGGGCCGGCTTCGACAATTTCTACTATTTCTTCAGTCACGAAGATTCCCGCGACGCTTTCGCAATCCCGCACGACCTGAAAATCCTGAAAGAGGTTTTCCGCCTCGATCCCGGCGGCTATGCGAAGACCAATGCCTTCTGGCGGTCCTCGTCGATCGCAGATCTGGTTGCGACATCCGACGAGACCGCAAAATTGGCGCTGCGGGCGCAAGACAAGCGCATCCGCGAAAAATACCAGTCCCTGTCCGATGCCTATCAGTCCGGCAAGGACAACAACGCCATCCCGCTGAATTGAGCCCCATGCAGCCCTCCAAGGATATCACCCGCCTCCTCGACATCATGGCAGCCCTGCGTCATCCGGAAACAGGCTGCCCGTGGGACGTCGTCCAGACTTTCGAGACCATCAAACCCTATACGCTGGAGGAAGCCTACGAGGTTGCCGACGCCATCGAGCGCGGTGACATGGACGATCTCTGCGATGAGCTGGGCGACCTGCTTCTGCAGGTGGTTTTTCACGCCCGCATGGCGGAGGAAGCGGGAGATTTTGCCTTTGACGACGTGGTCGAGGCCATCACGCGAAAGATGATCCGCCGGCATCCGCATGTCTTTGCACGCTCCGATGCCGATACGCCCGAGGCGGTGAAGCTGCAATGGAGTGAGATCAAGCAGGCCGAAAAAGCCGAACGCCGTGAACGGCGCGCCCGTCATGGCCTGCCGGAGGATGTCAACAAGGGGCACCTCGGCTCGGTCCAGCGCAGTTTCCCGGCGCTTGTCGAAGCCTTGAAACTGCAGGAACGAGCCGCCAAGGTCGGTTTCGACTGGTCCTCGCCGGAGCCCATCCTCGACAAGATCGAGGAAGAGATTGCCGAATTGCGCGAGGCACTGGCGTCAAACAACAAGGCCAAGGTGGCCGACGAACTCGGAGACCTGATCTTCGCCGTCGTCAATATCGGCCGTCATGTCGGCACTGATCCGGAAATGGCGCTGCGCGGCACCAACACGAAATTCCGGCGCCGTTTCAGCCACATCGAGACCACATTGGATGCCGACGGCGAAAGTCTGGAAGGGGCAACGCTGGAGCGCATGGAAGAGCTCTGGCAGGCGGCGAAGGCAATCGAGCGGCAACTGACGTAGCGGAATGAAGCCGGTCAGCGAAATTCAACTATTGGCTCTATGGCCTTGTTCGCGTGGCGAAATAGCTATCGCAGAGCTTCCACCCACAACCTTTTCGCTATTCATCGTCAACTCCTGTCCAGGCTGAAGAATCATAGCCTGGAATGCCTTGGGCAGGTTGTGGTCCGAATTTTCGATGGTAAATCTTGATCGTGTCGAATAACTGCCACGCAGAAATACCTGCAATTTGGCTGACGCTGAACGTCTCCTTGCCGCCACCCGCCATGTGAAAGACGAACGTCTTGGTTTGGCGAAGCTGTCCACTCTCGTAAAATTTGATTTTCGATATCGAGGTCCATGGCAGCATCTTGGTGCGCTCCTCCGAGAAAATCACGACGTTCGGCTCAATGGTAACCACCGGCTTCTCAAAATCCATTCTCGAAAGCAGTTTCGTCAGCACGATAAGGCATCCGACCACCATCGAGCACCATGCGACCAAACCGACGAAAAGGCTGGACGAGAAAACAGGCGGCAAGATTGCGCTTACGGTTTTAATGACAATCAACGGCAGGATCATGCTCGCGGCGTACGCGGCCAGTTGATATGGCAGCTTCGACTGCCTGAATTCCTGCCGAGGGAATTCCTCTGGAATATCCGCACCCATTTAACGCACCGCCCTTGGTTTCCACCGCCAGCCTGGTTGCAATACTCCGGCGATGATGGCGAGAAGGAGGATGCAGGCAGATCCCTTAACAGAGATTTCAGAATATGAAATTCGTTAGGATGGAGGCGGCCGTTACCAATCCTGTGCAGCGGCCTTCGGACCATTACCCAGCCGGCGCTCGAGTTCTTCCGCCTCGGTTGCCGTCAGCCGCAGATCAAGGCTGACCGAACCGTCTTCCATGTCTTCGCGGCCGTCCACGATCGCGTGCTCGTAAACCCACGGCAGCAGCGCCAGTTTCTGGGCAGTCAGCACGACCGTGCATTCGGTCATCACGCCGGAGAGCCTGTTGCCGATCTCGTCGAGCAGGCTATCAACGCCCTCGCCGGTAATCGCCGAAACCGCGGCCGTGTTACTTGTGTTCTCCGCCTTCTGAACGAGGCTTTCCCGCGCTTCGGTGTCGAGCCGGTCGATCTTGTTCCAGACCTCGATGATGCGCTCTGCGCGCGCCTTCTCGTCGATACCGAGATCCGTGAGGATGCGCAGCACGTCCTGCGCCTGCACCTGATTGTCAGGGTCCGAGAGATCGCGGATGTGCAGGATCAGGTCGGCTTCCAGAACCTCTTCCAGAGTCGCGCGGAAGGCGGCAACCAGATGCGTCGGCAGATCGGAAATGAAGCCAACCGTATCGGACAGCATCACCATGCGCCCATGCGGCAGCTTCATTCGACGCAGCGTCGGATCGAGCGTGGCAAACAGCATGTCTTCGGCAAGAACACCGGCACCGGTGATGCGGTTGAATAGCGTCGATTTTCCAGCGTTGGTATAGCCGACGAGCGCGACGATCGGATGCGGTACCTTCTTGCGCTTGGCGCGGTGGAGCTGGCGGGTGCGCCGAACCTGCTCCAGTTCCTTTTCCAGCTTGACGATCTTTTCCTGCAGCAGTCGGCGGTCGGCCTCGATCTGGGTTTCACCAGGACCGCCCATGAAACCGGCACCACCGCGCTGGCGTTCCAAGTGAGTCCAACTGCGCACCAGACGGCCCTTCTGGTAGTTCAGATGGGCCAGATCGACCTGCAGCGTGCCTTCCTTGGTGGAGGCACGGCGACCGAAGATTTCCAGGATGAGACCGGTCCGGTCGATGACCTTGCAGTTCCATTCCTTTTCGAGATTGCGCTGTTGAACGGGCGTCAGCGGATGATCGATGATGACGAGGCCAGCATTGTGCTCGCTAAGCAAATGGCCGATCTCCTCGATCTTGCCGCTGCCGAGCAATGTGCCCGGCTTCGGCTGAGCGATGGGAACGATCATGCCATGGACGACTTCCAGATCGATGGCGAGCGCGAGCCCGATCGTTTCTTCCAGCCGGCTTTCGTCGCTACGCGTCGAGGTCGCAGCAATAATCTCAGCATTCTGTCTGCCCGTCTTTTTCAGGACTGGGACGATGACAACGGCGCGCATGTCATCGCGCAGCTTTTCAAGCTCCGGGATTATCGACGCCGATTTTGTATCACGCTTGGTAATGTGTCTTGTATCCCGTCAGGATGCGGATTCTTCGCTCTCGAACATCTGCATCGGCTGGCCCGGCATGATTGTCGAGATCGCGTGCTTGTATACGAGCTGGGAATGCCCGTCACGCCGCAAAAGGACACAAAAGTTGTCAAAAGACGTGACAACGCCGGTAAGTTTCACACCATTGATAAGAAATATCGTCAGAGATATCTTCTGCTTGCGGACGGTGTTGAGAAAAAGATCCTGCAAGTTCTGAGAACGTTCCGCCATAGCGCCGCTTCTTTCTTATTTGCCGGTTCGAATTAACCGGTTGATTATACGATCTGAATAGCCCGAACGCTGAAAAAACTTGTCTTTAAAGCGTCCCCCCGGATTTGGTATCAAATCGCGGTCTTTTCCGCAATGTCGAAAAAGGCTTCACGAATTTTCTGTGACATGCTGCCCGGATGGCCATTGGCGATGATTTTACCGTTAACAGCCACGACAGGAAAGCAGATGCTGGTGGCGGCGGTGATGAAGACCTCGCGGGCCTCCAGCATCTCCTCGACAGAGAATGCCTGCTCGACGATCTCGATCCCTATCGCTGCCGTGACATCCTTCAGTGTCGTGCGGGTGATGCCGCGCAGGATGCCATGATCGGCGTGACGCGTCCGCAGCGTGCCATCGCGATCGACGATCCAGACGTTCGTCGCAGCCCCCTCCTTCACCGTGCCGTCGACGTCGACAAAAATCGCCTCCTGGGCGCCCTCCTCCTTGGCCGCCTGCCGCGCCAGCACATTCGGCAACAGACCGACCGACTTGATATCCACGCGGTCCCAACGGTTTTCCGGCACAGTGATCGCCCGGATCCCATTGGCATTTTTTCCCGCGATGACCGAAGCATCCGTTCTCTTGGCTGTGATGACCACCGTCGACGGCGTCCCGTCCTTCGGGAAGACATGATCGCGGCGCGCCACCCCACGCGTTACCTGCAGATAGAACAGACCGTTGCGAACACGGTTGCGACGCACAACCTCGCGGATGACCACGACAAGGGCAGCACGTGTCATGGGCCAACCGATACGAAGCTCGCGCAGCGACCTGTCCAGCCGGTCAAGATGCCGCGTAAGATCGACAATGAAGCCGTGGCGGATTTCGCAGGCTTCGTAGACGCCATCCGCGAACTGGAATCCACGGTCCTCTATATGGACACCGGCGTCGCTGTGACGCTGGTACACACCGTTAACATAGGCAATTTTCGACATGGATGACGTGTTCCAGGGATAGATGCGGGTTCAGACGCCGAGCGATTTCAGCTTGCGATGCAGCGCCGACCGCTCCATTCCGACAAACTCGGCCGTGCGCGAAATATTACCGCCGAACCGGTTGATCTGGGCGATCAGGTAATCCCTCTCGAACATTTCGCGCGCCTCACGCAACGGAAGCGTCATGATGTGATGGTCGCCTTGCGCGGAAATCTTCGGCAAGCTGTCGCCGACCTCGCTCGGCAGCATGTCGGCCGAGATCGCGGTATCCGGACCGTCGCTGCGGGCGAGAATCATCAGGCGTTCGATATTGTTGCGCAGCTGGCGAATGTTGCCAGGCCAGTCATGCGATTGCAGCACGGCCAGTGCGTCTTCGCCAATCTTGCGGGTGCGGATGCCGGCCTGCTCGCTGACCTGACGCATGAACATGTCGACCAGGAACGGGATATCCTCTCGTCGCTCGGCAAGCGCCGGCACCCGCACAGGAATGACGGCGAGACGGTGATAGAGATCCTCGCGGAAGGCACCTTCGGCGATCTGGCTTTCGAGGTTGTAGGCGGTCGAGGAGATGATGCGGACATCGACCTTGACGCGCTTGGAGCCACCAACCCGCTCGAACTGCTGATCGACCAGCACGCGCAAGATCTTGTTCTGCGTCTCGCGTGGCATCTCTCCGACTTCATCGAGATAGAGAATGCCGCCATGGGCCTCCTCCAGAGCACCGGTCTTGCGCGGCTGGCCTGGCGTCCCCTCCGTGCCGAACAGTGCCATCTCCATCCGATCCGGCGTGATCGCCGCCGCGTTCAGCGCAACGAAGGGACCGCCGGCCCGCGAGGACTTGCGGTGGATCATCCGGGCGACCAGTTCCTTGCCGGAACCGGACGGGCCGTGGATCATGATGCGGCTGTTGGTCGGCGCAACCTTCTCGATCGTCTGGCGCAATTGCGAAACGGCAACAGAGGTTCCAATCAGTTCGACGGGATCGCCGGATCGCTTCTTCAGCTCGAACACTTCCTTCTTCAGCTTGGAGTTTTCCAGCGCTCGCTCGGCAATCAGGATCAGCCGGTCCGCCTTGAAGGGCTTCTCGATGAAATCGTAGGCGCCGCGACGGATGGCCGAAACGGCAGTCTCGATATTGCCATGCCCCGAAATCATCACGACAGGCAGGTCCGGATAGCGGCTCTTGATCTCGTCAAGCAATGCCAGCCCGTCGAGCCGGCTCCCCTGCATCCAGATATCCAGAAAGACAAGGCGTGGCACACGGTCGCTGATTGCAGCAAGCGCGCTGTCACTGTCGAACGCGGTGCGAGTCTCGTGGCCCTCGTCGGACAAAATGCCGGAGACGATCTCGCGAATGTCCTCCTCGTCGTCCACAACCAGAATGTCAGCCGCCATGGGAAGTATCCTTGTCCTGTCTGTCGTCACCGCCACCGCTTTGTCCGGCCGGCGGCAAAATAATGCGAATCATGGCGCCCTGGCCGCGATCGAAATCGGCAGGCGCATCATGCAGTTCCAATTGTCCGCCATGATCCTCGATGATCTTCTTGACGATCGCGAGACCAAGGCCGGTGCCCTTCTCCCGCATGGTCATGTAGGGCTCGAGAATACGGTGGCGATTTTCGGTCGGCAGTCCCTTGCCGTTGTCGATGATATCAACAACGAACTGGCCGCTCGTTTCATTCAGCCGAGAGCGCACCATAACCGTGCGCTCGCCACGAACGGCATCGGCCGGCAAGGCCTCGATCGCCTCGACTGCGTTCTTGATGATGTTGCCGAAGGCCTGGCCAAGCATGCGGCTATCGAAGGTGCCGTCGAGGGGTTCTTCGCCGAGGTCGCGAACGAAGATCACATGGGTGTTGCCCATCTCGCGCAGGAAGATCGCGTCCTTCAGGATATTGCGTAGATCGGCCTGTTCCTTCGTCGGTTTCGGCATGCGTGCAAAACCGGAGAATTCATCGACCATGCGGCCGATATCCTCGACCTGGCGAACGATCGTATCAGTACACTGGTCGAACACCGCCCGGTCGTCCTGGTTGATCTGCTTGCCGTAACGGCGTTTCAGGCGCTCGGCCGACAGCTGGATCGGCGTCAGCGGGTTCTTGATTTCATGGGCGATGCGCCGGGCGACGTCGGCCCAGGCGGTCGAGCGCTGCGCAATCACGAGATCGGTGATGTCATCCACGGTGATAACATAGGAATCCTTGGCGTCGTGCGATTCCTCGCGCGTTACCTGTACGTTCAGCGTCCGCTCCGTGCCGCCGCGCATGATGTTGATCTGCTTGCGGTAGTCGTTGCGGTGGCGGCTGGAGGCCTCGTTCAGCACCTGTTCGATTTCGGGCGCCACATCGACGAGCTTCTCGCCGACAAGTTCCAGCGTTGTCCGCGACAGGAAATGCTCCGACGACGGATTGGCGATGGTGATGCGGCGGTCGTCCTCGACGCCGATCACGGCAGACGTCACGCCGGAAAGGACTGCCTCAATGAACCGCCGCCGGTCGTCCATCTCGTCCTTGGCCTCAAGGATCTGGTCGCGCTGCGTGCGGATTTCAGCGATCATCTTGTTGAATGTCCGCGACAGGCTGCCGACGTCGCCGTCGACCGCATGCACCGGCACAACGACATTCAAGTTGCCCGTGGCAACGCTGTCTGCCGCACCGATCAGCAACCGGATCGGCCTGACGATCCGGTCGGCGACCGCGATCGCGGTCCAGATCGCGGCCAACAGAACGATCAGAGCGAAGCCGAGATAAAGAACCCCGAACGCCACCTGCAGCGACGTACGGCCCGCCTCGAGATTCTTGTATTCGGCTGTGTTCTCCTCCATCAGCCGCATCGAGCGCATGACCTTCGGATCGACGCTACGCACGGTGTAGAGATAGGCACCGTCGATATTGTCGATCGGAATGATCGCACCGACGAGATTGGTCACGCCGGGTGGAATGAGGGTCGGCTGGCCGGAAACGGTGCTGAGCAGCGCATCCTTCGGAATGGCCGGCAGCGGCCGTTCGGTGGGGATGTTCGCCTGCAGGATCGGCGAACCGTCTCCCCGCACGAGGAAAGCGCCGAGCATGCCGCGCCCGCGGGCTTGGCGCGTCATCAATTCGGTGAAGCCGGTCCGGTCGAGGCTGTAGAGCTGGCGATTGCGCTCCAGATCATTGGCCATCGAGACCGTCTGGCCCTGGAGATAGCTGGCATTTTCCAGCACATAGGCTTGCGCCACTTCGAGCGAGGAACTGACGATCGACTGCGTGCGCAGCGAAAACCAGCGGTCAAGACCGACGTCGAGCGTGATGCTGGCAAAGATCGCCACCAGAATGGCCGGCGTGATCGCAACGATCGAGAACAGGGCAACGATGCGAACATGCAGCCGGGCTGCCGCCCTGCCTCGGTTGCGGGCTTTCAGAAGCCGCAAGATCTCGCGGCCGATCAGGAAAAGCAGCCCGATGACGAACAGCGCATTGATCGCGGCTGAACCGATGATGATATTGGTTTCCGGCTTGACCGGCGTCAGCCCGAGAAGAACGAGCAGTGATATGATCGCGCAAGCCAACGCGCCTGTTGCCAGGAGGAGCCCTGGAAACGCGAAGGATGCGCGCCGGTCATGGCCGATCACCGCAACCTCTTCTTTCGCCAATGGCACAATCAGCCCGTCGGCCATCAAAAACGTATCCTCCGACCCGGCGTCGCTCTCCATGGGAAAGCAGCGGGTATTTTACGCTCCGTGGTCAAGAAAATGACCGCACAAAATCTGGTTGGCTCCGCGTTTCCGCACACCAATAAACCAAATTCAACGAATGACATGGCGAAAGACTCACTGTCACCCGTGTGCTTTCTAAGCAACATATTGTGGCGAAAATGCAACGCTTATCGGTGCGAAGTCAAGCGCTGCGTGAGCTGCGGTAAACGGAAACACCGAGCTCGCGGATTTTCTTGCGCAGGGTGTTCCGGTTCAGGCCAAGCAGATCGGCGGCCTTGATCTGGTTGCCGCGCGTTGCCGTCAAGGCCGCCAGAATCAACGGATACTCCATTTCGGCCAGCACACGATCATAAAGCCCTGCCGGCGGCAGCCCGTCGCCGAAGCCTGAAAAATACTGCCGCATGTTCTCTTCCACGGCTTGGGAGATCGACATCGACCCGGAACGACTCGACGTCTTCTCGATCGGGCTGTCTGGAATGTCGGAGCGCAGTTCGCTTTCGATAATTTCCCGTGTGATCACATCCTGTGGATAAAGTGCAGTCAGGCGGCGTACGACGTTTTCAAGCTCGCGGACGTTGCCGGGCCAGGGGTGAGCCTTCATCAGTTCGAGCGCTTCCTGATCGAAGCGCTTGACATCAAGGCCTTCCTTTTCCGCCTGCTGGACGAAATGGCGGACGAGATCGGGGATATCCTCGGCGCGATCACGCAGCGGCGGCAAGCGCAGCGGCACGACGTTCAAGCGGTAATAGAGGTCCTCGCGGAACAGGCCTTGATTGATCGACTGCTTCAGGTCCTTGTTGGTGGCCGCAACGATACGAACGTCCGAGCGGATTGGTGTGCGGCCGCCGACCGTCGTGTACTCGCCCTGCTGCAGCACGCGCAGCAACCTGGTCTGCGCGTCCATCGGCATATCGCCGATTTCGTCCAGGAACAGCGTGCCGCCTTCCGCCTGTTCGAAGCGCCCGGTCGAGCGGTTCTGCGCACCAGTAAACGCGCCCTTCTCATGGCCGAACAATTCCGATTCGATCAGGTCGCGCGGGATCGCCGCCATGTTGATGGCAACAAAGGGGCCGTTGCGGCGCTTGCCGTAGTCGTGCAGCGCCTTGGCGACCAGTTCCTTGCCGGTACCGGATTCGCCGGTGATCATCAGCGTCAGATCGGTCTGCATCAGACGCGCCAACACGCGGTAGATTTCCTGCATCGCGGCTGAGCGGCCGACCAGCGGCATGCCGTCCTGCGGATCATCTTCCAGCTTGACCGGCTTGCGCTTCGGTTCTGCCAGAGCGCGGCCGATAATGGCAATCAGTTCCGTCAGGTCGAAGGGCTTGGGCAGGTAATCATAAGCGCCCTTCTCCGACGCCTTGATCGCCGTCATGAACGTGTTCTGAGCGCTCATCACCAGCACCGGCAGATCGGGCCGCGCCTTTTTGATTCGCGGTAGGAGGTCGAAGGCGTTCTCGTCCGGCATGACGACGTCAGTGACGACGAGATCGCCATCACCCGCCGAAATCCAGCGCCACAACGTCGCCGCGTTCGAGGTGATGCGGACGTCGTAACCGGCGCGGCTCAGCGCCTGGTTGAGCACGGTGCGGATGGCAGCGTCGTCGTCAGCGACGAGGATAGTGGCGCCAGTCATCGGGATTGTCCTTTTATGATGGTCGGTGGTTCGCTGTCCTCGGCCGTCGGCCCCTTCGACGCGGGCATCAGAACGCGAAATGTCGTGCGGCTCGACTGGCTGTCGCATTCAACGATGCCGCCGTGACCGCCGATGATCTTGGCAACGAGAGCAAGGCCGAGGCCGGAGCCGTTGGTTTTTGTGGTGATGAACGGGTCGAACAGATGCGGTACCAGATCAGACGGCACGCCCGGTCCGTTGTCATGGACGCAGAATTCGAGCGGCAGCGAGATTTTCTCCCGCGTTCCTGCGACCGACAGGCGGATACCCGGCCTGTAGGCGGTGGTCAGCATGATCTCGCCGTCCGGCTTGTCGGCAACCGCTTCCGCCGCGTTCTTGATCAGGTTGAGAAAGACCTGAATCAACTGATCGCGATTGGCGTAGACTGGCGGCAGCGACGGGTCGTAATTTTCCGTGATGCGTATCTTGCGGGCAAAACCGGCCTTAGCGACGGCCTTCACATGATCGAGCACCGAATGGATGTTGACCGGATGGCGATCGACAGGTCGCTCGTCGGAAAACACTTCCATGCGATCGACCAGCGAAACAATGCGGTCGGTCTCGTCACAGATGAGCCGCGTCAACGCGCGGTCTTCATCGTTGACGGATGTCTCAAGAAGCTGCGCTGCACCCCGGATGCCGGACAGCGGGTTCTTGATCTCGTGAGCCAGCATGGAGGCAAGGCCGGTCACCGATCGCGCAGCAGCCCGGTGCGTCAATTGTCGGTCGATCTTGTCGGCCATCGAGCGCTCCTGGAAGACGATCACTACCGAGCCCGGCTCCGAGAGCACCGGCGCCACATATAGATCGACGAGCTTGTCGGCACCAAGTCGCGGCGAACTGAGATCGACGCGATATTCGTTGACCGCAGCCCGGCGCTCGCGGACCTGCTCGATCAGCGTCAGAAGCGGGCTGCCGAACGGAATGAAGGCGCTGATGTCGTGGCGGGCAAGGTAATTGGCGCTGGCGCCGAAGAACGCCTCCGCCTCCCAGTTCGCGAAGGCGACAAGACCGTTCTCATCGACGAGGATGACAGGGTTCTGGATGGCATTCAGCACGGCCATCGGCAACGAATTAATCGCCTTCCTCTCCTCGTCGCCTATTTTTTCGGTCATGCCGCGTCCTTTTCTTCTTGCCGGCCGGATCCAGCAGCGATGGCCGCCACCGCACGGGACATGACGGTGCCTGGCTCCGTGGAGGTCATGATCGCCGCCTTTTCCTGCGGTTCGAGCTGCGGTGCAAACCGGTCCAGGTACCAGCCGAGATGTTTGCGCGCATGTCTTAGGCCAATATCGGCCCCGTAGAATTCCAGCATCATGCTGTAGTGCTCGGCGACAATGTCTGCGATTGCCGCTGAGTCTGGATGCCCGACCGCGCCCGCGAGCACGCCGGCGTGCCAGGGCCGCCCCTGGCTGGAGCGCCCGATCATCACCGCATCGGCGCCGGAGCGCTTGAGGATTTCATTTGCGTCTGCCTTGGTGCCGACATCGCCATTGGCGACGAGCGGAACCGAAATCACGTCGCGAACCGCGCGGATGGCATCCCAATCAGCTGTGCCGTTGTAAAACTGCATGCGCGTGCGGCCATGAATGGTGATCATCTGGACGCCCGCCTCTTCCGCCCGTTTGGCGATCAGTGGGGCGTTGATGGAATTCTCGTCCCAGCCGAGGCGCATCTTCAGCGTCACAGGCACATCGACGGCCTTTACCGTCGCCTCGATCAGCGACAGGGCGTGGTCTGGATCACGCATCAGTGCCGAGCCGGAATAGCCGCCGGTCACCTTCTTTGCCGGGCACCCCATGTTGATGTCGATGACATCGGCGCCATTGTCCGCAGCGATCTTCGCCGCCTTGGCCATCCAGTATGCCTCGCGCCCAGCAAGCTGCACCATATGCGGATCGATGCCGGAGCTCTTGAGCCGCGCCCAGCTTTCTGATGCGTTGCCGACCAACTCGCGGCTCGCCACCATCTCGGTCACGACCAGTCCGGCACCGAACCGCCAGGCCAGCTGCCTGAAGGGTAAATCCGTCACGCCCGACATCGGCGCAAGTACGACGCGGTTTCGGAAGGAGAGCCGTCCAACCCGCAACGGGGATGACAAATCCGGTATCTGCAAATGATTATCTTTCGGGCACATCTTTATTCTGCACTATTTTTAGACATACTTGACAGGCTTGCCAAGCGATTTCAGAGCTCTGAGACAAAATTCCCGGGACAACTGGTAAAGCCCCGGCCTTCGCGGTAAATCACCACGGCGATTGAAGCACCCCGCGCCGAAACGGCGCAGGTTCGTTGTTTTGGCGCAATGACTGGAGCGTGGTCGCCGATCGAAGGATTGTCCGGGAGCCCCAGACGACAAACCATTTGCGGGAACCCATACAGAAGATGCAGGCAAAAGAACAGTTTTCCTGTGGTATCGTCATTGTTGCTGCGGGTCGGGGCGAACGCGCCGGCTCCCTGCGCGACGGACCCAAGCAGTATCGCCCAATCGGCGGGCGGCCCGTTATTACCCATACACTTGATGTTTTTGCGACATGGCCGAGGGAAAAGAGGATCGTCGTCGTCATTCATCCGGATGACGAAGCCTTGTTCGATGACGCTCGCAGCCTCGTATCCGGTGACACGTCCTTCATTACGTTCACCCACGGCGGTCCGACACGCCAACTGTCCGTGTTTGCCGGGCTAAAAGCGCTGGAAAAATCCGGCATTTCGCATGTTATGATCCATGATGCAGTCCGGCCCTTCATCGACCATGCCTTGCTCGACCGCTGTTTCCTGGCGCTGGCGGAAGGCTCGGATGCCGTCCTTCCTGCGATTGCGGTAGCCGACACATTGAAGCGCGGCTCGCCGGATGGAAAAGTCGTCGAGACCGTATCGAGAACCGGCCTCTTCGGCGCCCAGACACCACAGTGCTTTCGTTTTCTACCCATCCTTGACGCCCATGCGAACGCTGCCGCGTCCGGCCGGTCCGATTTCACCGACGATGCCTCGATCGCCGAATGGGCGGGTCTGCCGGTAATGCTGGTCGAAGGATTGGCCGACAATGTCAAACTGACGATCAAACGGGATATCGCCATGGCCGATGAGAAACTGAGCCGAAACAGGCTTCCGGATGTGCGTACCGGCAATGGCTATGACGTCCACCAGCTCGTGGAGGGCGACGGGGTGACGCTCTGCGGCATTTTCATTCCGCATGACCAAAAGCTGCTTGGCCATTCCGATGCCGACGTCGCCCTGCATGCGTTGACCGATGCCCTTTTAGCGACCTGCGGCGCCGGCGATATCGGCGATCATTTCCCTCCGTCGGATCCGCAGTGGAAAGGCGCCGCATCGCGCATTTTTCTGGAGCACGCCGCCAGGATCGTCCGAGACAATGGCGGCACGATCATGAACGCCGATATTTCCCTGATCGCTGAAGCTCCGAAAGTCGGCCCGCACCGTTTGGCCATGCGCGAGAACCTCGCGGATATGCTCGGCATTTCGCTGGATCGCTGCTCGGTCAAGGCAACGACCAACGAGAAGATCGGCTTCGTCGGCCGGCGCGAGGGCATAGCTGCGATTGCCACCGCAACCGTCGTCTATGCGGGGGACGGCAAATGAGCGGTTGGCCGGAAGACATAGAAAACAAGGCGCGCACCTTGATCGCCGCTCTTTCCAAACGCGGCCTGATGGTCGCCACGGCCGAATCCTGTACAGGCGGATTGATCGCGGGTGCCCTGACAGAGATTCCCGGCTCCTCCTCGGTTGTCGATCGCGGCTTCGTCACTTATTCCAACGATGCCAAGATGCAGATGCTCGGCGTCGATCCGGCAACGCTTGCAGCCCATGGGGCGGTATCGCGCCAGACGGCAATTGAGATGGCGCGTGGTGCGCTTTCCCATTCGCAAGCGGCCATCGCGGTCGCTGTGACAGGCATTGCCGGGCCTGGTGGCGGATCGCAGGAAAAGCCTGTCGGACTGGTTCATCTGGTAGCAGCAAGCCGCGGTGGCAGCGTGCTTCACCGCGAGATGCGTTACGGCGACATCGGCCGCGAGGCCGTCAGGATGGCAACGGTGCGCACGGCGCTCGACATGCTCGAAGACGCGGCGGAAAACTGAAAACGTTTAAAGCCTCGTACGAGGCTTTAGCTATACCGTTGCGTAGATCGCATCGGCGCGCTTCTCGAAGGCTTCGGAAAACATCCGGAAGGCGCGGTCGAACATCGATCCCATCAGGGCGCCGAGAATGCGGCTCTTGAACTCGTAGTCGATGAAGAAATTGACCGAGCAACCGCCCTCGCCCGTCCCTTCGAAGCTCCAGCGGTTATCAAGATATTTGAACGGTCCGTCGATGTATTTGACGTCGATGATGCGCTCGGCCTTGTTCAGGAGCACCTGCGTGGTGAAGGTCTCGCGGATCGCCTTGTAACCGACGGTCATGTCGGCGAGCAACAGCTCCTTGCCGTCGCGTTCCTTGCGCGAACGAACCGTCAGCGCCTCGCAGAGCGGCAGGAATTCCGGGTATCTCTCTACATCGGCAATCAAATCAAACATCTGGTCGGGTGTGTGCTTGACGGGCCGGCGGGTCTCGAACTGGGGCATGGCGTTCAGATATTCAATGATTTCCGGAAAAACAAGATGGCATGACGCCCCATTCCGAATGGCAGAAGGTTGACGTAGCGTCAGGCCAGATCGTTTTCCTGCCAGACGTTACGGTAGGCTTCTATTATGGCGTGCGCGGCGATTTTCGCCTGTCTCGCATCCGTCTGATAATTGATGAGCGACATGCGCATCACCAGCCTCTGCCGCCAGAGTGCGCCCGCGGCAAATACGGTGCCATCCCTCTGAAGTCGTGCAATCGTGCGCCTGGTCATACTGTCGGCCTCATCCACTGCCCTATCACTGCCGAACCGGACGATGACCTGATTGAGAACGACGTCGTTGACGACCTCTATGCCGGGCTCGCGCATGAGATTCTCCGCCATGACCTGTGCCGCTTCGCAGTTGCGATCAACCAGAGCGGCTATTCCGTCACGCCCCAGATGTTTGATCATCGACCACGTCGCAAATCCCCGTGCCCGGCGGGAAAGCTCCGGAACATAGTGGGAAGGATCGCGCTCTCCCTCCGCCGCCAGGGGCAGATAGCTTGCCGCAATCGTCATCGCCCGGCGATGCGCCAATTCATCGCGAACAATGGCATAGCCGCAATCATATGGCGTCTGCAGCCATTTGTGCCCATCCGCTGCCCAACTATCGGCCAAGCCGATCCCGCGTGTCAGCGCTCGCCTTTCTGGCGAAACCTGCGCCCACAGACCGAACGCTCCATCCACATGAACCCAGGCCCCATGAGATTTTGCAATGGGAACGAGCTTCGTGAAATCATCGCAGGCGCCGGTGTTGATCTGCCCGGCCTGCAGGATCGCGATCGAAGGACCGCTGATTGATCCAAAAATATCGGCGAAAGCATCGGGTAACATTCTACCTTGAGCGTCCGTTGCCACCCGCAGGACGCGGTCATGACCGAGACCCAGAAACTGCAATGCCGAAAAAATCGTCGTGTGCGCATCGTCACCGATGACCACCGTGATCTGCGGCGCACCGAAGAGACCTTGTGTATCCGCATCCCAATCGACGGCGCGCAGTACCGCGCCACGCGCTGCTGCAAGACAGGTGAAATTGGCCATCGTCGCGCCGGTGGCAAACCCGACAGAGCTTTCACGTGGCAGGTCGAGCAATTCCAGCAACCAGCGCGCGGCGACTGCCTCGACTGCGGCGGCGGCGGGAGCAACCACGTGGTTCCCCGTGTTTTGTCCCCAGGCCGACGTCAGGAAATCGGCGGCAACACCGGCGGGATGCGATCCGCCCATGACCCAGCCGAAAAATCGCGGGCCTGTCGGCATGTGCAATCCAGGCTCTGCCTTTGCGACCAGGGAATCGAGCACCTCATCAACCGGAACCCCATTTTCCGGCAGTTCCTCCGAAAACACAGCGAGCGCCCGGGAATAATCATATACCGGCCGCTGCGGTCGATCATCGACCGAGCGCCGAAATTCCGCTGCATAGGCGGCAGCTTTCAGGAACAGTGCACCAACATCCATGCCCGCCTCCCCGATTGTCAGCCTCAAAGCCGACGGTGGCAGAGTAGATTGAACCGATGATCGCTTCAATGGCGAGCAAGCCGCGCGAGCAGACTTCGTGTCTCGGAATGCGATTTCAGAACGAGCACCGGCACATCGGAACCGTAATCCGCCAGCTTCTGTTCAATCTCGGGACTTTCGGTCTTCTCGAAATTCCAGATGTACGAAAGGAATTCAGGCGTCAGGCGCTCGGGGCAGTTTTCGGCCATTTCGGGCCGCGTCCTGCCACGAAATCGCAGCCAACGGATGACGACCCCGTAAAGGGAAACATGGCGCGGTGGACGCATCCACAAGACAATGTCCGTGCGCGGCAGTCTCAACGGCAAAGTGCCGGGGCTTGTTCCGTCCATGACCCATCGCGGCTGTGCAACCGCTCGCTCGACGATCTCGAGTGCCTCGGCCCTCGGTCGCTGATTCCATCCCGGCAGCCAGAAAACGTCGCGATCCATCGAAATATAAGGAAGCTGGAACAGCCCCGAAAGTTTACGCGCCAGCGTGCTCTTGCCGCTGCCCGAGCAACCGATGATCAGCACACGTTCGGCGGTGTGGAGGGCTGAGGCCGCCTGCTCCAAATTCAAAAGCTTATTTGACATTCACGGCTTCCCGCAAATTCTCGACGAGAGCACGCATGTCTCGACGGCTCCTGAGCGTCAGGACCGGCATCTCCAGCGAGTACCGGTCGATCGTCTGCTCGATCACGGGAGAAACGCGCCGTTCGAAATGCCAGATATACGACAGGAACTCGCGATCGGGCAGTTGTTCCGGACACCCCGGCGCCATGTCCGGACGAACACGGCCAAAGCTCGAAGCGACCCGACAGGCAAGCCCCCAAAGGCATATGCGACGCGGCACACGGACCCAGATGACCAAGTCCGTTCGCGGCAAGCGGAGATCGAAGGTCGAAGTGCCGCTCCCGTCCATGATCCAGCGATCCTCCGCGACCCTGGCTGAGATCATCGCGCGCTCTTCCCCTTTCGGCCGCTTGATCCACCCTGGCAGCCAGTAGAATTCCCGGTCCATCGAGACGTAGGGCAGATCGAGGCGGCCTGAAAGTTTTCGCGAAAGCGTGCTCTTGCCTCTGCCGGAGCAGCCGATCACGAGGACACGGTTGGCGTGGCGAAGGATCGGCGGAGCCTGTTCAATTCCGGAGACATAGCGCGGCATGTCGGCTCCAAACCTGGAGCCGCGCACCATAAAGCTCGAACCCGACTTTGCAACCGCTGGAAGACGATTCGGACGCATTCAGCAGCTTCTTTTTCGCGCCGCACTAGGGACGATCGACAAGCTTCTCGCGGGCGCAGACCTCACCGACAGGCCGCCAGATCACCCGCTGGAAGCCGAGCCGCGCCAGCCAGTCCTCGAAATACCAGCTGATGACCTCCTTGCGGCCACTGACAAAGGGCAGCCAGGCGCTGTCGAGATTGATGAAGGGCAGGAAAGGGTTCGGCCGCTGCGATGCGTAGAGCTCGACGCGTACCGACTTGCGTACAGAAAGGCCCCGCGCATGGAAGCCGAATGTGTCTCCAACAACAAGCGTATTGGCCGGGACCGAGAACTTCGTCGGTTCGGGAAGATGAAGCCGCTTCAGCCAGGCTGCCGGAATACGGAAAGCCCCACCGCCCTGCTGCTGCGATGCCAGAACGCTCATGCGTTTCTGCCAAGCGAGCCGGCGCTTCGTCAGCTTATGCGAACCGGCGACATAGGTGAACGGTCCCTCGTCTTCCGCTACGTCGTATAGGAGGAACCAGGCCTTGGCTGTGGAGTGGAACGTATCCATGTGCAGATCGGTCTGCGGATCCTTCTCACCGGGTTTGGCCGGTTCGCCAAAGATCGTCTGGATGCTAAACAGAGGCTCCACGTTAAAGCCGCCTGCAAAGCGGATCGGCCCGGTCCATTTCTCGCTCCTGAGAAACGAGCGCAGCACAGGGCAACGGGCCAGCACGTCCGGGGTCAGCGGAATACGGCGCGTCACCGCACTGCCCTGCCGCATCTCGCGCGCCGGCGCCTTGAGCGCCTCCACTTCCACTACCAGCGCCCTGAAATCCGCCTCCGGCAGAAGGTCACGGCGCTCTATGTAGCCGTTTTCCGCAAAGAAGTCCCGCTCGGCATCAGAGACCAGGTGCGTTAGCTTCCGGCGGCGCCATTCGGTGATACGGGCAGTCGTCTTCACGCGCCAAACATGCAGGCCCTTGCGATTAAGCCGCTCACTGCCGAGCACCGGATCGCGGAAATCCTTTCTGCCGGTCACCACTTGAAAAAGACCATATGGTAATAAAAATGCCGTCTTCGCCTTGCCGATCACACTGTTTTTCATGGCAACTCGCCTATCAATACCCTCCTACGGAACTTTCCCCGCAGAGCTTCAATAGAGAATCAAAACAGTCGCGCTCGCTCGCGCCGCCAAGGGTCTGCTTCTACTCCGCCGCTGCCAGCAGCTTCTTTTCCCGCGCTGCCCGCAACCGCGCGAAATCGTCACCGGCATGGTGCGACGAACGGGTAAGCGGGCTGGAAGCCACCATCAGGAAGCCCTTGGTATAGGCGACGGTCTCGTAGGATTTGAACTCTTCCGGGGTGACGAAACTCATCACCTGATGATGCTTGCGGGTCGGCTGCAGGTACTGGCCGATGGTCAGGAAATCGACATCCGCGGTCCGCAGATCGTCCATCAGCTGCAGCACTTCGTTGCGCTCCTCGCCGAGGCCGACCATGATGCCGGACTTGGTGAACATGGTCGGGTCCAGTTCCTTGACCCGCTGCAGAAGCCGGATCGAGTGGAAATAACGCGCACCGGGACGCACCGTCAGATAGTTGCCCGGTACGGTTTCCATGTTGTGGTTGAAAACATCAGGCTTTGCCGCGACCACGCGCTCCAGCGCACCGGGCTTCTTCAGGAAGTCGGGCGTCAGGATTTCAATGGTCGTTGCCGGCGAAGCGGCACGGATCGCCCAGATCACCTTTTCGAAATGTTCGGCGCCACCGTCGGCCAGATCGTCGCGATCCACCGAGGTGATGACGACGTGGCTGAGGCCCATCTGCTTGACGGCCTTGGCGACGTTTTCCG